>CAWFUX010000044.1:0-194543 GCA_963819085.1 uncultured delta proteobacterium | reverse complement strand
CCGGCGAGCCGCGTCCCTGCAAAGCTCGTTGCCCACGTCCAGCGCGTCGGCAATGCGGCTGCGATCGTCGTCTTGATAGCGTAGCGCGTCGCAAAGTGCGACCATTGCCGCTAGCCAAGCTTCCCCCTCCAAAAGTTCAGATGCGGTGACTTGGCGCGATAGCCTCTTAAGTTTACCGCGGGTCGATGTTACGAAGAAACCAAGCTTGAGCGCATCGTCAGCCCGAAATTCACGGACAGCGGATTCACGGCACGCCGTAGCCTCGGCAACCAAGCCTTCAAGTCGAGTAAGGCAGGTTTGGAGATCTGCAATCGGGCCGTCTTGGACCGGGGTGGGTATTGCCGAAGCAGCGTCGCCAAGTGCCTCTACTAGCTCGCGATATGCCGCCGAACCGTGCAGCTGTAACTCTGGCGTAGTTGCTGCGATGGCGTCCGCCGCATCCTCCAGCAGTAGCCCGCGCTCGGACTTGGCCCAAGTAACCCATAAGTCGATGTCGGCGGCCTGGCCCCGCTGGGCTGCCATAACGTCGCATTGCAAGGCCTCGACAGGTGCAGGGGGCTCGAACGTGAAATCGGCGCCGGGGTTGGCGGCTTCTATTTTTGCGGATAGCTTGCTACCGACGGGTTTGGCGCCCGTCAGCAGGTAGTGCATGTAAGTAGGGCTGACCTCGTAGCGCTCTGCTAACACGCGCTCGGACTGCCCGGCGGCGCGTTCGGCACGTAACCGAGCTAAATGCTTGAGATATTCAGGGTGCTGTCCAGCGCTCACCATTTCGGTGAGCGTCGAATTCTTACCGCTCACTTCGCCCGCGTTAGAAGTCGCATCGGACTGTGTGTGCGATTTATCCTTGTTTCTGGCTGGATTGTTCAAGCTCAGCTCCGAACTACGATCACACGCTCACCGGCGGGAAATTCCGGCGAGGCTTTTATTTCGTGGGAAACACCCGATAGCCTCGACCGGCCCCTGTTTACTGTCCGGCCCCCCGGTCTAGCGATTGCGCTGTGCACGGCACGCGCGACCCTTCAGTGTTGCCCGCGTAACGCCGGGGTTGAGCCTTCGAGCTCTGCGACTACAGGCGCAGTGCGCGCCTCTAGCAAAGCAACGAGCTCGCCCCAGTGCTCGGCGCAGCGCGTACTAATCATCACTTCACTCGCCTCGCGCCCGCAACTTGAAAGCACGTGAGCCAAGGTCGGAGGCGACACACCTAGCAAGCGAGCGGTCCGCTTTAGGCTTAGGTTGCGCACGGCAAGGTGCAGAAGTTCTGACGTGTTCGGATCAAGCATAGGGCGCTCCGGTACAATTGCTACACGGGCACAGGGAAGCGGAGTGGCCGCTGATGCATGCCCTTGCGGGCTTCAGCAGTTCCACAGGTAGAGGTGCCGCGTAGTGTAGTTCATTACTTTATGAATGTAGTGTCCGCCGCATCAAACGGTAAACGCGGGCGGTCAGATTGGTATGCGAACGTGCGCCGGGCCCACGCAGGCACGTCGATATCGACAGTATCCGCCACACGATACCTCAGTACGTGTGGTATCAAAGATGCGTTGCGTATTTGCCGTGTTTCCGTGTGCGGTACTGTGCGGCGCAGCCAAAAAAGCCGTGTGGCAAAATGACCATACATGGGATTTGCCGCATTTCAGTGTGCGGTACCCGAGTGGTATTTGTGTCCTGCCATTCGATACCACACACGTACGGGGGCTCTTAGGGCCCCGTGTGGTGTCGAGGGAATGTATTATGGTATGGCTCACGTATAGAAGTTCCCTATCTTACCCAAACCCGTGGCGATGCGGTTGGCCGACGCTCCACGCCCTTCGTCGGTTAGTACGTACCGCTGCGCCAAGTACTCAATAAGCCCGGCGCCGCGTAGCCGGGCTATGGCTTCGATGGGTGCTCTTCTACTGTTGCCCCCACCGGCAGCCACAAGATCGCGTTGCAGATAGTGACCCTCCACCCCCCGCATATGGGCCACGATTCGTTCACCGGCTATGTATACCCTTTTCTCAAAGTCATCGCGCTTGGCCGTGTTGAGCCTTTGGAGGCCTGCGGGGGCTTCTGTGCGAGCGACCCGCTCGACTACCAACGCCGCGCCAGTCGGCGCCCTATCGCACGGCACATCCTTGAAGCGTATGGCGAATGGATCGAAGGCCTTGCGCACCTCCCGGGCGCACAAGACGTCCACCACATTTCGATCGTCCCCCTTGCGCGCGATTTCTATCGAGGCTTGTATGGTACCCGGGACGGCATTATGGCCGGATATCCTTCGCAACCCTTTCGCGCCCTCGCTCTTATTCTCGTGAATTAGCACCACGATCGTCAAGTTTAGCTCGTCGCTAAGCTTGCCAAGCTCCCGTAGCCACTGCGCGAATTGACTAGAGTTCTGGTCTACATCACCGGGGATGGCCGAGCCGTAGGTGTCAATTACGACCATACCGATTTGATGCGCTTCGATGAACGATCGCATATCATCCAGAAAAGCCACGCTTAGCTCCGATAGAGCGTTACTGTAGTGCATTGGGCTATCAGCTGGCGCAATGCCCAAGCCCCACGCAATACGATCGCTTCGTTCCCGTGTCAGCACGCCACCCTCGAAAGCTAGGAACCATGTTGGGCATGGGCGAGCGACGGGGAAACCAACGAAGTCTTTCCCACTCGAAACGCATCGCGCCAGCAGTAGTCCAAATGGGGTTTTAGCCACGTTAGCAAACGCTTGGATGGTAGTGACCTTGCCCGGCGCGATTCCTAGGTCTTCTATTATGTAAGCGATAGGCTCTGGGGGCTTTGATTGGTCCTCCACGGTGAAAGATGCGTAGTCGTTCACCTGTGTTTCTGGTTTGAAGTATGCTTCGGCTTTAGCCTCGAGGCGCCTGGCGTAGCGCGCCGTGGGGGTGGCTTGCCGTTCAGCAGCCCTTTGGGCCTCCCTCTTAACACGTGACTCAGGCCAAGGCGGGTCGCACCTTGGGTTGAACGTGTCGAGCAAGACTTGTGTGATTGTTTCGACGTCCTCGCCTAGGACCGTAGCTATCTCGCAAGCCGCCTTGAAGTGTGCTTCGTCCCCGCCGAGCCCTTCGAGGGAAGGCTCGCAGCGCTCCGCGATTCGTCGGGCTTTCAAGATTTGCTTGTCGTCCGTGGGCGCGCTTAGGCGTGTCTGCGATTTAGGGGGCGCGGCATCGGTGAGCTCGATGTAGTGGCTATCCAAATCAAACGTAGGTATCGAGTCGAGCCGTTGCACTGTCGCACGCGCATCCTCAGTGCCTCGCCTGACATTGGGTAGTCGAAAGATTCGATCCCAATTCGCGCACCTGCGGTCGAGCACAATGCCGTGAGTCTGTTCGACGTGCTCGCACCAGCCGCGATATAATTGCGTCCAGGATTGCTCTTCACTCGCATTGTTGATCGTGAAAGGCTCGGGTAGCGTCATCAGCACGCGATAGCCGTTCCGTGTCGCGTACCACGCCAGACCGCTTGCTTCGATCTTGGCCTCGGTTTCCGCGCGCCACTCGGGCGTGGCAACGTGGCCCGGGCCGTCGATATCACCAATTAGTGCGACCATATTGACTTGGACGCCCTCACGCACGGCAAGGCGCGTAAGTTTGACGGGCATAGAGCTAAGGGCCCCCGCTTCGCGTGGGCTTGTGATTGGCAATTCAACCGGCGCGTACTGCGTGCAGTGCATATCCGAGTCAAATACGCGCGTTAGTGCATCGCGTAGCCCGATACTTTGGACTAGCCCTGCTTCGATCGCATTCTTGCTTTCGGGCGAATTCACGAATGCGGAAGCAAGCACAGTCACAAGCGGATTCGAAGTCTCACTAAGTTCAGGTTGGCCCATGGTCTTATTTGCTTCCTGCCAAGATGTTGTGTTTGCGCTCCGCGATTTGCATCGCTCGCGCTCGTTGTCTGCGAGACTTCTTGCTACCCGTGCCGCGCACTTTGGCGTGGGCTTGTACTACTTGAACGAACACGTCGGTTCGCGCTGATTCATTTAGCTTGCACATAATTAAGTCTCCGCACTCTCTTCTGTGGTTGCGCCGGATAGGCCGGCAAATTCAGTGTCAACACTCTCCGCGATAACACTGTCGAATTGGGCACCGGATGCTTTCCCCCTGCGTGCGTGCGGTCGCACCGATTCAAACTGCAATGGCTCGGCTCGTTGACGCCGCGCCCCGTATGGCACACGCTCCCACGTGTCTATCATTGCTGACGTGATTGGACGCGGCGCAGCTACCACCCGCGGGGCGGCGCCTAGCTTAATCTCACACGCTACGAACGTATCGGGGTCAGTCATTCGACTTCCTTTCGTGCCGCGCTCATTGCGGCTTGCAGTTTCAATCGGATCTCAGTCGCCAGTTGAGTGACGCGAACCCTCGACACCCCAAGCTCGTTAGCAATTTCTTGGTGTGTAGCCTGCTCGCGATCGATTCCGTAAATCGCTTCAATCACACCCCGCTCGCGAGGTGTAAGCGCCGCAAGTGCGACCCGTATTTGCGCGGCTGATTCGCTAACGAGTAGTGCAGCGTCCGCGCTTGTTGACGTGTCTACTAACGGCTCGTCGTTAACATCGATTTCGAAGCAATCTGCGGGCATAGACTCTCGCTCGATGAACTTCTGGATTGCGTCGCGAATCCAATAGACCGAGTACGTAATGAAGCGCGTACCTCGATTAGGGTCGAAACGTTCGAGCGCGCGCAGTAACCCAATATTGCCCTCGCTGGTAAGGTCATCTAATTCGAGGCCGGGGCGCGCGTACTTGCGTGCGTTGACGCGCACGGCGGATTGCATGGCGCGCACGATTTGATCGCGCGCGGCGCGGTCCCGGTGTTTTTGCCAGGCTTCAATTAGGGCTAGCTCATTGTCACGGGTCACTGCTTCCCCCGTTTCAACGCGCCCGACGCAAGCATTGCTTCGAAGGGGTCATCGGATTCGTCGGTCGATACTCGCGGCCGTGCCGTGCGTGTTTGCGGATTCGCTGTTAATGCGGCGTTGACGTCGGCAGGCCTATAGAACAACTGTTGCCGCGGCCCGCGTGTGCTCGCGACGTTCGCTCGAAGCCAGGCCCGCGAGCATGCGAACCGCTTCAAAACAAGCCGTTCGGGGCTCGGGGCTTCGCTAGCGCTAGTCGATTGCTCTGCGATCGTTGACGCAATCAGCGCTTGCAACTGCGCGACGGTCAAATCAATGACTCGCGTATTGGGGTCAAGCATTGGTAGCCCCCGATCGGGTGCAATGCTCTGCTATGTGGATAAGGTAAGAGTTGCTAGGACCGTCGCTATCCGAACACGGGCCAGCGGGGTCGTCGCTTGACGCGGTAGTGCTGACCCTTCGCGCAATGCGTGAAACGTGGGCACGTCGGGGCGTACGTTGACGAGCAACACGCGATAGGAACTGACCAGCGTGGGCAACGACTTGGCGCGCTTGAAGCTTTCGCTCGTATTCGGCTAGCCGTAGATTGTGCCGCGCGTACAACCGCCTGACATAGTCCGGGTGGGCTAGTACTTCTGGTTTATTGGAATGCTGTCCGCTCGACTTACTAAAGCGGACGTCGGCTGCTATGTTCATATTGTTCGTTCCGTTCTGCCTAGCCGCCACGATTTGCACCCGGGCGGCTTTGGCGTTTAATGGGTGCTATGGGGTCGTAGCGGCGGGGGCTTCGTGAAGCGGGAGCAAGCCCAGGACCGTACGCAGTGCATTTTCCACAATGCGCGACTGCGGCACACCGGTAACCAGCGAACGTTCACGGATTTCTTGGATTAGCTCGGGGGCTAAACTGAAATTGACCACCTGTCGGCGGTCTGCTGGGGCTAGTAACTTCTGCATGGTGTCTCTTACCTAAGAGATATACCCGGCCCCTAAATCTTGCACGCAGTTAGGCCCCTTAGCCGCGCTCCGAGTCTAAAGCACCCCCCAAGTGCCGCAATGCGGAGCGGTGCCATTGCTCGGCCGCGAGCAAATGCCGACGGTCGTCGGCACTCAAACACTTAGCGTCGGAAGCGTTCACAACGGCGTTCGCGTCACCAGGTAACGGGGGCTTAGTCTCAATTTGTTCAGAGGACCGCGAACGATCATATTCGCAAATACCCTCAAATTCATGCTCATTCGCGTCATTTGCAGCAATTTCAAATCCTGCTGCGCCCACAAAAAGTTCCACGAAGTTCCCGTTTAGAGCATCAGGAGCAGCAATACTAGAACTCAAACCTCGTGCTGCAGGTTGCGGAGGAGAGAGGATTCGAACCTCTGGTAGCCTTACGACTACGGCGGTTTTCAAAACCGCTGCCTTCGACCACTCGGCCACTCCTCCAAGTATTGGATTGCGCTGGGTTTTGACTGCTTCTGCTAGACTCGTCAACCTCGTTCTTTTGGCCCTGCCGACGATTCCGCCGACGATTCACGTCCGGTTTTGGGGGAGCCCGCTTGAGAATCTAGCATAATTTCCGCTCATTCCTCCGCCGACGATTCAAATCGTAATCTTGCCGGGACTCCGGGGAGTGCAGCTCGGCTAACGTGCTGGAAATTACGAGGGTTCGTCCAAAGATAGTGGCTGATCACCACCGAGCTTGGCAATTTCGGGGATGGCCAAGTAAGTGGGACCAAGCCAGCCGAGGTTCAACTCGGCTGCCGTCGCGGCCTCGCTCCGGTATCGAGCAATCATTGGGTGTCGGGTCCTAGTGGACACCCATGACTCTGACTTTTCGATGGCTAACACGAGTGTAACGAAGGGTACCTCGAAGGTTCATTCGGTGGACTGAATTCTCGAAGAACTTTGAAAGTTATGACCAACCAACGACATAGCGTAACTTAGCCTAGTCCTGAGTTGCCCTACCGGGCTCAAAATCTTGCTCACGCTTAGGGCGAACACGAGAACCACGGGTGAGCTGGCGAGCATTACTCGAGTTAACGACTCGTCGGCAAGACAGCATGTGAATAAACTCAATGAAGCGGGCTGGTCCACGTAGATCCCCAGGGTAATCGAAGGGTTGTCTCCCCTTGCGGCTCGTGGAGTCCGATTGAGGCTCGTTCCCTGAATCGAAACTTCGTCAATGTTTACCCGAACGCCTGCCCCTAGGCACGAACGAGCTACTTCTGGTTGTTATTGCACCTTCGTAAAGACCCCGTCACCAGTAGTCGATAGTACAATGTCACCGTCGCGCTCAGTGGCCCACAGGGAGTCGCTTGCGGGAACGTCAATCCAATCTTGCGTCGCGTCTTTCGTGCACTTCACTTTGGCATCAAACGCGTTGATTGTCTTCGAGCCGGCCCCTCCAAGGGCCTGTGTCAGATGCTCAACGGTCGAGGCTCGTGGATGACAGTAGGTCACGTTCATTCCCTCGTTCATCTTGCCGGCGGAAATAACCGCATACTTGGGCTGCACCTTCGCAATAAAAGCAGCTCCTGACGAAGTATCACTGCCGTGGTGTCCCACTTGCAGCAACGTCGCCGGACCGTGGGGATCGAGAAGTGCCTCCTCACTGACCTCGGCATCGCCCACAAACAAGATTGATGATTTGCAATAGTCAACTCGTAATAGAATCGAGCACTCGTTCTTGTCGCTCTCACAGTTTGGTAGCCACTTAGAACGGTGCGATCCCGGTAAGCCTGACGTCACCCGAGTTTTGCCATGAGATCTGTTCATGCCCTGGCTCGACCACAGTTGGCTTGATGTGCTCCGACTTCAACTGAGCTCGAACAGCCTTGATCTCCGAGACTTCTTCGTCGCGACCATTGTCAGCATAAGAAGTCACCTTGAAATGCTTGAGGATGTCAACCGCTCCTCCCATGTGATCCGAGTGCTGATGGGTAATCCACATAAGGTCGATTGAACCGCCGGCTAGGTCAGACGTCAATTTGTCCATCAAGTGCTTGTGAGCAACACCGCAGTCCTCGCCGCAACCCTCACGAACGGTTGTATCGCCCGCATCCACGAGGATCTTCCTGCCGTCTGGGAGTTCGACAAGTGCGGAAAGCGCCTGACTCACGTTGTAGAAGTGCACCCGTAAGGACTTACCCCCGCACACGGAAGGTGTCGGCTCGGGTACGGCTCGAGCCCCTGCCGCCGTTGCGGGCGGTTGACGTCCGCAAGAGTAGAGAATTGTTGAGAGCAGGATCAGTAATGATGTTCTGGTCATGAAATTCGACCCCCACGTTTCCATACCACCGCAGCCTTGCGGCCTGGAGGCACCAGGCACTAGAAAAGCGCCATCGCAACCAGTAACGAAGCTAGTCCCCCTATTTTTGCGGGCAAGGCCCCCATCGCGCACGCAACAGACTCGTTCCGTTGCAGCTTGGGCTAGGCTTGCCCCGCGAGAATTTCAGATGGAAACCAGAGACACGTCCTTGGCCTCGAACAAAGAAGTCGAAGATCTCACACGATACATCAATCTCAAACTGTCAGCGCTTGGCGTCCCCGTCAGCCGCTCCGTCGCAGACTCAGAATTTCTACAGATTGCCGGTCCGCTCTTACGGAATCATTTCGAGAAGGACGAACTGTTGGGATGGCCCCTTTGCCCCGTCGACTCGAGGATCCAATCGTTTCTCGATGACTATCTGAAAGACTCGTGTCCCGGCGGTGCTCCTCGACTACCCGCTCGCACGTTCGGGTTGGATCGACCCGGTTTGGCACGCATCTTGTCGTTACCAGCTTCGGGGGATCTCTTCGTTTCGCCGTACCTCACGTCGTATCGAATTCAACAGGGCGTTCTGCACAACCCCAAGAGCGATCGACGCACGACGAAGGGCGTCTTTCACGTGGCAGAGGGTGGACTCCCGGTTCCGCTCGACAAACTCGCCGTGCCGAGGCAAGCGTTTTCGGCCTTGCTGAGGCTGGCGCTCGAGCCCCCCGCCGACGCGCTCACGGTCCCTTTCACGGCGGATCAATCCGAGGTCGCGCGTCTATTCGTATCGTTGTTGTTGCGACCGCTCGTGTGCCCCGCCACATCACACGAGCCAGCGAAGAGCCTCGAGGTGCGTTTCTTTGCGCCCGGGAGTCTCGTCAGCAACCTCGACTTCGTAGAGGGGATCTTCGGCAATGCTGGCGATCCCTTTCTGCCCGAAAACGATGCGGCACTCGACATCCTCGGTTGGACTGGGCACACCGGCTGCGTGATCTTGGCACCCCATCTCGTTGGCGTTCCAAAGGGAGCACTTGGGCTGCCTCACCATGACGTGGCAAGCGATCGGCAGCGTCGCGAAGGGATGTGCTTCAAGGACGAGCAAGAGCCCTACAACGACGGCAACGCGTTCAAAATTACGTGTCGCGATGCTCGCGGCGTCATCGTCACGGTCATTGCCGACAATTATTACGGCTACTGCAAGAAAGAAGTCAAAACCCAGATTAGTTACGCCGCAAACCTCTACGGCCTGTGTGAAGAAGAGCATTCGGGCGGCGCTTTTGCCTACCCTGCATACATCTTGGGTCAGAATTTCTTTGCTGATAAAAGCTTCACTCTCAAGGATACTTCCTTCGAGCGGGCCCTCGAACTATTGGGCGACAGGGTCGAGCCGCGCCCGAACCGCCATGCGGTGGATCGCGCGTACCCGGACATCATTTACGTACCCGAAGATACGGTGTTCCATGTCCGAGAAGGCACGGTCACGTGGCCATTCAACGGCGAGCCCCAACGTTTGACGCTCAGAGCCGGTTACACGTATATCCTCCCGTCGGGTTACAAGGTCCGGCTCGAGAAGCAAATGGGAGGGACTGCGTGGCGCATCATCGGGTCACGCCCAGACGGGGTTCTGTGCCACAAACCGTGTACGGTTTCGGGTGGCGGCAAGTCGGAAATATCCAAGTCCCTGCGGCCGATGATTCAGCCGGCGCCCATTTTCGTGCGCGACTACGAACATGACATGGATGCGGTCGCAGCGGTCCTCGAGAGGGATTTCACGAAGATCTACAACGCGCCGCGCGAGAGCGTGCGAGCCAGGCGCCCGCTCTTGAGCCCCGAGCGTTCACTCGGCTCGGTCATCAAGCTGCTTACGCCGGCGCCGGAGTATACGCCCGAGCACAACGCCTGGATCATGGAGTTGCCCCAAACGATCCGGCAATTGCTGTTCGTTCTCAAGCGTTACTATCGACCGGAATGGGGCGACAATTGGCGCGAGCACTTCACCGTTGACCGAATCAACGGCTTTGCGGGGCATGAACTGAAGTTCGACGACAATCGGTTGATCGGGAACTACTTGCGCGTCGGTTTCGAGCCCGAGGATTCGTCCTGGCGCATGTACAAACTGCGGCCCGACTTCCACCCTGCCGACAAGGTACAGGTGGAGGATGACATTACAGCGTCCATCGTCGTGCCGAGCGAATGGGTGAATGACCTTGGCGGCTGTTCGAACGGGAGCGTCAAGATCGTCGCCAATTGTGAGAACCTGCTGTTCCAGCGCCCCGACGATGCCATCCACAGGGGTTTCGACGTGCAAGCGGAAACGGATCTTGCTACTCCTGGGACGTTCATCACCAATCTCGAGCCGCTTACGCGCGAGAATGCACAGGCACTCGTTGACCAGGTCATCGAGTTCGATCTTTATAGTGAACCCATGAAGCGGCTGCTGCGAGGCTTTCTCGAGAATCCAACGGCAAGTTACGTTGTCTCGTCGGCGCACCCTCGCGTCGTCGATGGGAAGCCCACGAAGAACCCCCGATATCTGCAGCGCCGTCCGGACAAAGTGGACCCTCGTTCGGCGTACATCGCAGAAATTGGGGCTCGCCTGAACGAGGAGGTCCAAAGTGATCAGCCCGTATTCGCGACCGTGGATGCGGTACTCGCGGGGCGCCGAACGAACCCAGCTCAGCCCGAGATTGGTTTACCCCCACTCGCGGTGTTCAACCCGATTCACTACCAGGAGCTACCCGAGCTCTTCATGGATTTCTTGTGCAGCATTACGGGCAAGTCTCCATCGACGACCGGCTTTGGCAGCGAAGGGGCATTGACCAAGGGCCCATTCAATGCGCTTTGGCCCGTCGTCGACATGAACAATGCAATCGTCGCAGCCATCCTTACCGGCTACGCGGGGTTCACGAGTGCGGCTGGCTATATCGGGCCTCAGTTCCGCGTCGATCACGATATCAGCATGCTGGTGCCGGAAATCTGGTGCCGTATGTCCGTCGAAGAGCGTGACCCGAATTTCCTGATTGGAGCCGGATATCTCGAGAAGGTCCAGGACTTCGAGTTCGAGGGGCGAACGGTGCTGGCTAGCCGCCTAGGCTACCGCATCACGTCTCGGTTTGTGGACCACTACCTCGGTCGCATCTTCGAAACGCCCAATACCGTATTCACCGAAGCCATGTTGAAACCGGAACTTCAGGATACTCCGGGATTCGTCCAAGGGGTTGACGCCATCGTCGAGGCACAGACGCGCGTCGCAAACAGTTACTTCGAGGATGGAAGCGTGGAAGCTGCGTGCCCACCCCTGCACGCGCTCTTGCACATCATGGTTTACGGCAAATACAGCGGGATGGAACTGTTTCATCCGTCAGTCCGCAAGTTGTTTACTCGACAAGCGTTGCTGGAAAGCGATTGGTACCGCGAACGGCTGGAAACGAAGCAGCGGCGAGAACTCTCGTTATTGCGCAGATATGAAGAGGCCATCGAAGCGTCCGCTCGACGCGGGCACCCACTGCCTGAGCCCTCCCGCAGTTTGCTCCGCGAAAGGCTGCAGCGAGTGGGCTCCCCCACCTACCTCCAAGAGCTCGTAGGGACGTTGGGCGCGGACCCATTGCATCTTCAACGGTCTCGCTAGGGGCCTCCGTCCACAATCTGCGCTCGAGAACCGAATTGCTGACCGCGCTAGCGGTTGCTTTTGTCGTGACGGCGCGCAAGGGCCTGTTGTGCCCAGCCGAACTAGCACGTCGGGCATTGGCAAGTGAGGCTCGTCGAGTTTGGGCTAGCGCATTGGTAGCTCGGCTCGCAAGCTCCGAGGCACTCGCACGTGGGGTTTTGCGTACAATCGCTGGGAACGGAGATACAATGATAGTCCGAGCCCAAGACGGAATTAATCTGGTCCGTAACGCAAGCCAAGCCGGCAGCACTGCACACGCTACACGACGTGACTGCCGTGCATTGGTCCACGGGAATGCAGGTCGTGTTGAAACAATCGTTCTCGACAACGGGAGCCTGACCTGCGGGGCAGGTGGGTGGCGCTGAATTGCAGAGTGCCAAACGCGAATCGCAACTCTTGCCAAGCACACAGCGACCCGCGATGCAGGTCACATCACTTGCCGTAATGCCGAGCTTCGCGCAGGCGGTTTGCGAGCACGCAATATTGCATTGTGCGACGCCCTGCCCCTTCACGTACGCCATGCACGTGCAACAGCCATCCGCAAGCGCGCAATCACTCGCCGACGTGCACACCGACGCAGAGGCGCCGCCGGTGCCCGTTTGGCTGCCGCCCTGACCGCCCAGGGCCGAACTCTCTCCTCCGCTACCGCCTGCGGTCGAATTTCCACCAACCTGAAGCGTGCCGGCATTGCCAGCCACATTACCGTCATTGGCGGAAGTGCCGCCGCAAGCCGAGATCAAAACGAGTGCAGCCAGAGAATAAGTCAGATTCTTCATGCCTTGAGTTTACGACTTCCAAAGTAATCGGCAAATTGGCGTCGAGCGTAGGAATTCTAACCGCCATCGTCCTGCCAGTACACGCCGACAGCTGCGAGTAGATGAATGCGGTGTCAAGGACGGCCGCCTGCGAGGGTGAGGAAGTATGGCGTGAAAGAATGCTACCTGGGGTGGAAGAGAACCGGTGGCTGGCATGACGAGCCTATCGATGGAGTAGCTTGTGGATTTCGCCAGTAAAGTCTCACAAAACGCATTCTCCACACGTCGTAATTCGGAGATCGCCCCGCTCAAACTCCAATTCCGCTCTGTGGAGGCCGCCGATCTCGACCGCAATTCGCGAACTCCAAGCGTCGGATTTTCAAAATCGAGCTCCCGTTTGACGACCTCTACATGTAGGAATCGAGTTTCGAGTGGACGATTCTCGAATTCGTCGCTGTCGGAATCGCGTTTTGAGATCGGGGTAGGCGGACTCACACGTGTGGAGGTCAAGTTTCTCGACCGAAAATCCGAATCTCCACACGTGCCGAAGTCTTTTTGAGCTCTGGTTTTTCGAATTCCTACACGTGGAAGTCGACAAAAGTGAGGCCTTTCCCCGGGGTTTCCTCGAATACGGGCTCGATTGGGCTCAATTGGCCGGTTCGGGCGCTGCTGGAGTCGGCCTGGCCGGTGTTGGGCTGGGCGGTGTGACAGGCGTCTTTTTCGAGCGAGGACGGTCTGGGATTACACTGTGAATGTCCGCTTCCGAGAAGCCCGCGGCTTTGTAGAGGCGCTTGAGATGAGCGAGCTCCATTTGCGCGCAATGGGCAATGGCGGTCTTTGCGCGTTGCAGTTGCTGCAGCCGTATTCGCGGTTGAGAAAAGCTACCTACGACTTTGCGGTACGCCGCGGACTCATCGCGCACGCGCTTAACCATATCGGTGACCGTAGCGGGGTCGAGCTTGCCAATGAGATTCAGCTCGAGCAGATCGGCAAGTAGGTCCATGCGATCGGGCTGCTCTTCATCGGCTCCGACCGTGTAATTCGCAATGCCGCCCGGAAACACGACGTCGAATGTGGGATCGAACGCAGTGGCAATACCTCACTCTCAGCCGCGGCCAACCGCGACTGCAGATTAGTGATAACGCCGAGCACAGCGCCGAGACGCTCTTCCGCAAGCTCCTGCCATTTACCACCCCGCGCCACTGCCCTTGCGTGTGTCGTCACGACATCAGCAAAAATGTCATCCGCCGCAGCTTTATTAGCAATTACTTCGCCCATGTTCCCGTTCCTTTGTTAATGCAACCGCGGAAAAGCGCCCTGTCGCCCCGGTTTTCGGTCAGGGAGTGTCGGGGATTGCGACGGCGATTTCAAGAGGGAAGTGTGAGGCAATTGGACTTGCGTCGTGATGTTGAACCATGAATTACGCTTCATCATCACGTTCCTTGGTCTTTGCACGAGCTCGAATCCCCAGTGCAACTGGAACCCTCAATAACCTTCGGCATAAAGTGATTGGGGATTCATGCTGCAATTGCAGGGTCCGAAAAGACTGGATTGCTCAAACCCGCCTGAACCCGTAAAATCCGATCATGCTTATCGGAAATAGCCTGCGGACCTGGACACCTCAATCGAGTTGGGCCATGGCCTTGCTCTTGATCCCGGTGCTAGCTCAATGTGGAGGTCAAACTGAGTTGCTCGCAATCGAGCAGTCTTCTGGTGGTAACTCGAGTATCTCAACGGGCTCGACGGGCCTATCTGGTGGATTAGGAACTGGTGGCAGGGTGGCCTTGCTTTTGGATGCCGGTCTTTCCTGCAACTTATCAGCAAGTCAATATGACAACTCTTGCAAGGTCGATTCGGACTGCGTAGAGGTACCAGGAGGAAATCCGTGCTCTGCCTCAACTTGTCATTGTCCAACTACCCTTAACGTTGACGTCGCTAGTAAGTACATGAATGACTACACTGCTTTAAGCGCCACGGTCGCCGGAACAGGCAGCTGCCCTTGTCCTTGCCTGTCGGGACCCTGCTGTCGTCAGGGCGTCTGCAACAACTCATGTGGCATGTGTAGCTTTCCCAATTGATTGATTGCGAAGCAGAGGGGCGTAGAAGTTCGTACTCGAATCGGGGCGGCTACACCTTGCTGTTCTTCTCAGTTCGCATTGACGTGAGCCAGCCATTCTTTGGTTGGCCTGCATTTTCGTACACCAGCATGGCTTCCTTGGGCTCTACCGGAAGACAACTTGACTGCAGTACTTGTCGGGGGCACCCCTCAGAGACCCAATCATCAACCTCGAACTTGGTCCCAAAGCGCAAACGTCGCGACCGACGCTCAGGTGGCGCGAGAAGAACCTAAGATATAGGTTACAGACGTTTCAGGTTGCGCGGGCAAGCTCGGATTCACCACCGGAGAGAATAGCCCATTTATTGCTCATAGAATCGAAGGGCTTCGAAACGCTTCAAATCGATCAGGGCTTGCGACGATATCCCCGCCTTTCTCCGCACGATTCTGAGTTGTGTCTCGACATCGTCAATTCCGGGGAGATCGGGCAAAAGGACTCCCCGATGGCCCTGCCCGTCACTGACGACGACCCCGTATCGTTTCGGGTCCAATTGCTCAGGTGAAGTGATGGACTCTAGTGGGCAAAGAACCGTAACGTCGATGTTGACGAGCGTAAGATCGCCCAGAGGCAGCGGCGTAAATCGCGGATCTTCAGTGGCCGCAAGTACGGCGCATCGAAGGGTCTCGCGTCGCACATCGGTCTCACGTGCGACCAAAGTCCCCATACAACCCCGCAATTCACCATTCAACAAATGCAGCGTGACGAAGACAGGCGCGGGCGGCGCGGACTGGTCCTCGATATCGAGCGCCGCGCGCTGACGAAGCCAATGTTCGATCGCGGCCCGTGCCAGTCGGGGTAGGCTTGGACCAATCGCGGCAAGCGTGCTCACTGTCTAGATTTACCGCAATCGACCTTGCTTGTCGCGTCAGTAGCGCGATTCGTCAAAATTGATGGAGCCTCTGGCACCTAACCGGTTGGCCTTGATGTCCCGTATCCGAATGTAGGCTTGATCGGTGGACGCCAAGGACTCTATGCTGCTGCGCCTCTAGCCATGTCATTGCGATTCGTAGCGTCCTGTTCATTCTTGGTCCAATTCTGGGCGCTCGGTTTCATTGGCGAGGTCCATGTTGCGCGGGCAGAGCCTGCTGCCGTCACGCAACTACCTAGTCCTCCGCCAGCTTCGGACCGCGCGAAGGGCACAGACTATCGCCCGTCCTTTTGGTTGTCAGACCCTCGCATCGAAGCAACCCCAGGCGAGGTCGATCTCTTGGGCTTTCAGGTCCACGGCGAATATCAACTTCGCGGCGAAGGCCTTTCACACCTAAGGTTGTCGGACTACAACCTTGAAGGCTTTCGAGATCAGCTCGGACAAACGCACCGGCTCTGGCACTATTTGCGCTGGACTCCCGTTCTCACGTATCGAACGAACTTGCGGTTCATCGCGCAACTCGACGTCCCGACGGGCCTCGCTCTCGGGCAGCACACTCGGGAAGTCGAAGCGGACTATGATTCGCTATCGAGCAGGCAGCCCATGGCGCTCGCGCCGCGCTGGCTATACGCAGAAATCGCCGCAAACTACGGTATTTTTCGGGTCGGTCAACAACCAGCAACCTGGGGCAGTGGGCTGCTTTTCAACTCGGGCGATGAACGTCTGGCCTTTGGAGATCCACGGGGCGGCACGATTGTGGAACGGGTTAGTTGGAAGGGGCGCCCACTCGGAAGCCGCTCGCATTTCCGAGCTATTGTTAGCTTCTGATTTGGTTTTTGCAGACGCGCGGACACGCTTGGCAGACGGAGACATTACCGTCCAAAGCATGTTGGGTGCCAGCTACGTGACGAGTGCACATCGCAGAATAGGATTGCTCATCCTCGGGCAGGAGCGCAGACCCAACGTTGCCGAGCGCGGCGAACACCTCGGCAAGCCCGTCGAGCGTACCGCGACGTTCGACGTCGCCGGCAGCTGGAACTTCCTCGTACCAGGTCAATCGACGCACATATTCGCCGAGACTGAATTTGCTCAGGTCATTGGAGTCAGTCAGTCTGCTGACTTTGGCAGGAGCACCAACGGCGACCAGGCGACCGTGAGGAAATGGGGGGTTTTTGCCCGTGTCGGCGCGGTGTCTACGCGCGGCGTCGCCGACGGTCGCTGGGGCCGCTTTGGCGTAACGCTAGAGTGGGCCAGAGCATCTGCGGATTCGAATTCCAACGACAACGCCGACACCCGCTTCGTGTTCGAACCCAATCGGCGAGTAGGGCTCGTGCTTTTTGATGAAGTGCTTCGCTGGAAGACGGCGCGCGCCGCGGTGGCAGCTCAAAGCACAGGTGCTGGGTTTCGGATACCCCGAGATATTGCAAGCCAGGGAGGAGTTGCTGGCGCAACCTACATCGCGCCGAGCATTCTATTTCGACCACATCCCAATCTTGACGTGCGCGGGACATTTCTGGTTGCCCAAAGCACGGGTGATTTCGTCGATCCAGTGCGGATGCGTCTCACCGGTGAATGCAAGAATTACGATGGTGGGGATTGTCACGCACGTGACCTCGGACTGGAATTGGACGCCGGCATCGAATACCGGCAACCCCTCGAGGGTGGCACTGCGGCCAGTGTCGGAGCTCAGGCAGGGCTCCTGGTGCCAGGCCATGCATTTGACGACGCAAATGGAAATAGATTAGGCAACCAAGCAGTGGTAATTGGCCGTTTCGGCTTCTATCTTTAGTCGAGCGCACTTGGTCAGTTGGTTCTGGAAATTCCGGGTTAGGTACCATGCATCGAGTTCATTTATCCCACCTTCCGACGCCACTATTTCACCACCCAGCGCTCGACGCGCTGGTAGGCACTGAAGTCTGGATCAAACTAGATGATAGTAACGCGGGCGCCGCGTCGGGCAACAAGATCCGAAAGTTGGAATACTTGCTGGCAGACGCGCAGGATGAAGGTTCGACACACGTAATTACTTGCGGCGGAGAGCAATCCAATCACGCTCGAGCCACAGCGTTAGCGGCGGCACGCCTTGGCCTCCGCTCGGTGTTGCTCCTACGAACAGCGGACCCGAGACAACCACCAGAACTCACTGGAAACCTACTTCTGGAAAGAATGGCGGGCGCCAAACAGCTCTTCATTTCCGCCGATGAATACCGCAAGCGTGACGCTCTCATGCAGGCGGAGAAAGAAAGGCTCAACGGCGAAGGAAAGCGCGCCTACGTCATTCCCGAAGGAGGCTCAAACGGGCTTGGCGCACTTGGCTGGGTTCAGGCCATGCGCGAAGTGCGCGAACAGTTGAATTTGTGCCTAGGGGGCGGGCCCAAACCGTTTGACGCAATTGTCCACGCCTGCGGTTCCGGAGGCACTGCCGCCGGCTGCGTGCTCGGGGCCGCTGCATATAGTGTTGCAGATAAAGTCATAGCCATGGCCGTTTGCGACTCCGTTGAGTACTTTGCCTCAATTATTGGTTCGATAATCGCGCGGGCCAAAACGCTGGAATCCACGCTCGTCGGCCAAGCGGTGCTCGAAATATACGATACGTGGAAGGGCCCGGCGTATGCGGTAGCGGACTCGGATCAAATCCAATTTATCGTTGACGTGGCTCGATGCTCAGGAGTCATCCTCGATCCTGTCTACAGTGGCAAGGCTCTGTTCGGTCTCAAAATGCTGCAACCAAAACCCTCGCGAGTACTGTTCCTCCACACCGGCGGCTTGCCGGGCCTCTTGGCACAGGCGGCGGACTTTTCAAGCATTCTAGCGTAAAGTTTAGGCACTGGCCGTAGTGACCCTTTGCGACTTTTCCGTCGGCGTAGGCGGTTACGTAATTCGTTCCACATTGACGATTTCCGGCGCCAAGCGCGCCAGCACCGCGAATGTACGTTCTTGCCAATCTAGACGAGAGCTAGTGATCACCCGCATAATTGGGCGCTTCGGAGCAGCCTTGAGCGCCGCCGTAAGCGAAACGAATGCCTTAATGCAACTTGAACCCAGATAGTATACTGAAGATACATCAATTTCGATTTCATGCGGATTGGTCGCCATCATTTCGGCTCTAACCTCATCCAGAAACTTCTGGAGATCCTGCGAAGCAGTCATGTCAAACGTTCCAGTCAATACCACTGAAAGACGCTGACTGCGTTCTTGTGCTTCAATCGAATAACCTTCCTTTTTGACTCGTTCGAGATTTATTGACATTGGTTTTCTCCCGAGCTTGTCTTTAGTACTCGACGTCGGACTCGAATTGAAATTGTGTTATCATTGATACTATGCGACACCGCCAAGTCAGCCTCGGCGCGAAGCCTGCCGAGACCAAGTCGCGATTCGTCCGGGGAATTGAGCGTGTCACGCACCAGCTTGTCGAAATGAGCCACCGGATCCTCGGCGGTTTCGCCCGCAAGAAGACGCGCATCGACGTCCTGAATACGGTCGATGCTAGCCTGATTCTCCGTAGTCAAGACGAGCTCAGAACCTTCGGCTGTGTTGTTGACGGATACTTCGAGAGTTGCCCGATCGCCCGAACAGTACTTGACGACGTTCTCCGTTAGCTCGAAGGCCGCCATTCTGAACGCAAATACTACGTCGGGATCGTCGATAACGTTTCTGCAAAAATCCGTGACTAGAGCGACTAGACTCCCAAGACATCCGCAACTTGGAGCAAATTCGACTTTGACGAAACGAAGACGGCGAGGCGGCGACTGAGACATCGAATCACTTATCCATTTCGATTGAGTTCATTGGGCGGTATCAATACGGATGGGCAAGCCAATGAGATTAGCGTTGATCGGGTACCACCACGGGTCACGAGGGTAGCGCTCGCGAAGCGATATCAACGATGTCTCGGCCCCGAGCCGCTAATGGGAGTCCTTCGATTCGGCAACCCGAACAACCCGCATTTCTCGACGATAAGCCTTGAACTCGCCTAGCAACTTGTTTCTGAGCCCTTCGTTGTCGAGCAGGTCGTGCTTTTCATCAGGGTCATCCGCTAAGTTATACAAGCCGAGGGGCCGACCATTCGACGTAATTAGCTTTAGATCTCCGTGTATGTAGGCTTGCCGCTCCGCATTGTTGGGCCCGGCTGACATGTCAACGAATATTGGTCGATCTTGCAGCTGCGCTTCTCCCGAACCGAACAACTCGGGCGCCAAGCTCTGACCGCTAACGAAGTCCAATCCACTTCCTAGCGATTGAGGTGCGCCCATCAAGTCTAGAATAGTTGGAACGAGATCAATCAGACTTCGGCGCGCGTCGATTCTATGAGCTTCCAAATTTGGTATAAATATTAGCAGCGGCACACGGATGAGTGGCTCCCACAATTCGAAGCCATGTCTTATCATTCCATGTTCTCCGAATGACTCGCCGTGATCACTCGTAACGATTATAGCTGTGCGGTCCGCGATTGGGCTGCTGAAAATTTCATCGAATATTCGCCCCAATTGGTAATCGACGAAGGCGACTTCTCCCAGGTATTTGCCCTTCGAGTCATTGCCAAAGTCAAATCCGGAGTGAGTAACATATTCAGCGTGAGGGTCCGTAAAGTGAGACCATAGATAGAATTGTCTAGTGGTATTCTCGGGGTTTCTCAATTGGGCAATAACTTGGTCCGCTTGTTTTTCGGCATTCGTAGTACGATCCCCCTCAATGTAGCCTTGTCCGGGCGAGGCGGCACTGTCAAGGACATCAAACCCCTTCTCGAATCCGAAGGGCGACGTGTAGAAATACCAATACCCTTGCACGCTCACGGTCCTAATGCCGGCTCCTTGCAGCCGCTGTTGAAGGAATGTTTCCTTTCGAAAGGCATTGAAATGCGAGAAATCGCGCTGAGTTTCGCTCGAGTTCTTTCCGATAATGAATGGTCCGACGCTCTTGCCGGTATAAGAAGCCGGAGAATAAGCACGAGTATAGTAGCTGCCCCTCTGTGCAAGCTTGTCCAGATTCGGGGTAATGTGACGTGAGTCTCCCAACACGTCCGCACGTACCGTGTCGATGGTTAGCAAGATCAGGTTGAGATTCTTGGGTAACCGCTGCCGCCAATCCAAACTGGCCGGGCGCGCTGAAACTGCTTCCACCATTGTTTGGGGCGCGTCGGTCCCTGAACAATCTTCATCGATTCCATTGCCCGGAATGTCGTCGGCATTGGGATTGATCAAAGGGTTTCTATCATTGCAATCGCCGCCACCAAAAACGCTTGAAAAGCCGTCTTTATCTCGATCGGTCAGGCGGCGCAGGCGGCTGAGCATAATTCGTCCAAACGGCGAACTCTGCTCGATAGAAACTGCCACCGCCCGGCTATTCATACCAATCTTGCTCGAATAGACCGTGAACAAAAGTGGAAGTAGAATAATACCCGCTAGCCTGGCTGGGTTCACGCGTTGCAGCAGCCATTGGCTGAAATAGCCGGGGACAACTAGGATCATCGCTAGCATCGGCGCTCGCAGGTCCAATTCCTGACGACGCAACACGCCGAGGGCCATCAATGGGCCACCGGCGCCGCTTGTGCTACCCGCTGCGACGAGTATCAAGAAGACCAAAATTGCCGCAATCAGCCCGTACGCTCCGGTCCTAGCGGGATCAGGCGGCAGTGCCCGATTTCTAACGCCCAAAACTCGGGCGACTGCCAACACTGCACCAACGCTCACAAGCGATATTCCGATGGCCCCTGCCGCTAGCAGAGCGCCTAGTGCCGCTGAAGGCCCGGCTATCGATAAGATGCCAACCGAAACGTGCGCGATGCAAATGACCGCTAACACGCTGACGATTGGAGCGAGCAGCGTGACCCCGGCCAATCGTGCCCTGCGTCGAGGGTCCGCCGGTTGCAGCCAGCGACGAAGGCGAATCCACGAAGGAGCGTTAGGCGAATGTAGCGCAATCGCCAACAGTACCCCGCCTAAACCAAGACATAGACCGGCGGGAACGACCAGGCCGGCATCAGATGCCCACGTGCGAACAACGTTAGGCATCTCGGAGACCGCACGACTTATCCCATAAGTGTCGATGGCAGCAACGAGCAACGAGCCGAGAGAGCCTATCGCGGCTCCGCGCAACAGTCCCGCCAAAGTATTGAGGCTAAACAGCGAATTCGCGAAGGACTTTGCCTCCAATCGTGGCGACGAAGGCCGCGAGTGAACTGGATTCACTTCGCCATCCGGTGCGTCGGTTGCGCCAGCCCGGTGGGCAGCCGTCCCTTCATCGTTGGTCGGACTGCGCGCGCCGGCATTCGGCCCCTGTGACACGAATCGGGTCGGCGCATCCGATGCTTCATTTGACGAGACCTCGCCGCCGTTCTTGAGTCTCGCCTCTTGAGTACCCTTAGCAATTTCGGGGGGATCGTCGGTTTTCAAACGCTTCACCTATGATGAACTCAAGTTTCCGAGAATTCAACAATCCCGGTGCTTGTTTGGCTTTGGTCGAGCACGAGCCAAGGGGTGAGCGCCATCGTAAACACGAACGAGCTGGTCAATCGAAAGGTGTGTATACCGCTGGGTGGTACTCAGGCTGCTATGACCGAGAAACTCTTGAATCGTTCGCAAGTCGGCCCCGCCCTCGAGCATGTGAGTTGCGCAGCAATGGCGGAGCGTATGCGGGTGCACGTCAGGCCGACCCGAGCCCTGCATTCCGTAACGTCGCACTAAACGCTGCACCCACCTGACGGATATTCGACGCCCCAATCGCGAAAGGAACACCGCCTTCTTGTCCAAATCTCCCGTGCGCGGATGGGCGAATCGGTCGCGACACCCGAGGTACGTCAGCAAAGCGGCGCAGCTTTTGGAACCAAGCGGTACAATCCTCTCTTTGTTGCCCTTTCCGAGAATGCGGATTTCTCGCTCCGGTGTTGAAATCGCTTCAATGTCAAGTGTCACTGCCTCACTTACACGAAGTCCCGAACCATAGAGCAGCTCAAGTATCGCCAGATCGCGCAGTTGAGCCGGTGCTTCGGAATCGTCACAATCTGATGGAGATTGCACGACTTGACTTACCTGATCGACATTGAGAAGCCGTGGGATCTTGTGGTGAACTTTCGGAGTTCCTATCAACTGGGTTGGGTTGTCACGGCACTGCTCAGTTCGGAGAAGATAGCGATAAAATGCCCTCAAACTGGACAGCTTTCGACTAAGTGTCGGGGTTTGACAGCGACGCGATATATCCGCCAACCAAGTCCGGATTAGGATTTTGTCCACGCGTTTGAGCTGTAGCGGCGCGCCTATCCGCTCGCCAGCAAATTTTCCAAATTGCTCAAGGTCACGCTTGTAACCATCCTTAGTGTGCTTTGACGCGTGCTTCTCATCAACGAGAAAATCACAGAATTGTTCGACCAGCACTTGCCAGTCGTCCGAGGATGTTGAGCAAAGCAGCGTCATAGCTATTTATCTGGCATTACGTGACAAGCCAACCAATACACCAGCAAGTGGCGGCAAAGACATACAAACCGCGACCTACAACCTTAGCTCCCATTTTTGTCCCTGCTGGCTGACGTTTCAATAGGAGGCCAATCACTCCGACCAGCAGCCCCAGCCCTATCAACTCCGGTGCGCTAACTAGCCGATGATTCGGCAACCGCAAGGACGAGCTTGTTAAGGGTTCCGAGTGCAACGCCTCAGCCGTAGCCCGATTGCTGACCTTACTCAGCAAGTAGGCGATGTGTTGCTCGGATTGTTGAGCCAACCTTGAGTTCGATGAAACGGCACTCTTCGTAGCCATATATGTTGCTGACAAACAGGACCACGCCAAAAGGGCAGTTTTGGGACGCCCCGTAGCTTCGGAACCGACAGCGATGGCCTCCAAGCGATCCGTTGCTTCCCCAAAGTATTGCGAATCCGGATTTGACATCAACGATGCGTACTGAGCCTCCTTCAGGGACTCCTTCAAGTCCCCTTTGTCAAATGCAACATCGCTAGTCGCCTGAGCCATCCTTGTTTCTCGTGATAGGAGCTTCAGATTGAGCAGGCTCGATATCGTTACGGCTGTCAAAAGCTGGACTAGCAGCGGCCAGCGCCGGAAAATCGCTTTCATTGGAAGTCGCGCCTGTGAAATATGGCACTTGCCAATGCCAGAAGCGCGACGCACCAGCCCAGTGCGTGAAAGGCCGAGCGCGCTATGTAACCCATCACGGTAGTATCCATCATTTCCCCAGTAAGAAGGCCGCGTGGAGGTAGGTATATCATCAAATTAGGTACGACAGT
Organism: uncultured delta proteobacterium; assembly: GCA_963819085.1. Lineage (GTDB taxonomy): Bacteria > Myxococcota_A > Polyangia > Polyangiales > Polyangiaceae > FEN-1139. The sequence continues at coordinate 170,800 of CAWFUX010000044.1, read as the reverse complement.
GCCGATCGCCGAAGCCATTTTCACGAGCGGGCCTCCAAATAACCGCGTGGGTAAGTGCATTAGAGTATCCGCAGAACGTCCGACAATTAAAACCCCGAAAGTAAGAAGTGCAGTTAGAAATGGTGAAGAAAACGAGGAAAATACGGTGGCCACCGAACTAATTATTGCTACCTCACACAAGGTCAAGGCAGCCGATGCAGCTAGTACCTGCCTATCATCGGGTGCCGAGCCAGCCAACAACCAGCCTAAAATAAACACAGCCAAGGCCCATGGCAGCACGGCAAATGTTCGAATTCTTGGTGCGAGCGCCATGACAATTGCCAAGAGGCCAATTGTGCCTATCCAAAGCACGGCGACTACCCACACCTTCTTTCCCGACAATGCACCAATTGCACTGAGCAGGATACCCGTATTGGCCACTATGAAAGCGGCAAGCGTTAGCCAAGTTCCAAGGAATTTTCCTAGTATGTATTCCCAGCGTCTAATAGGCCGCGCTAGAATTGGAAAGACAGTCTTTAACTCAATCTCGCGATATAGAGAGGTTGCGCCAATTACAACCGCCACTAAAAGCCCGTAGAGAGACACTGAGGCCGCTCCCAGATCGCTAACCACACGCAAGGTGTCGCGAAGCGCATAGGCTCCCACCACCAGGGCATATCCGGCCGTCGCGGCAGCTAACGCAAATAGGCCGTGGAGAATGCGCGCTCGAACGCTCTCACGATATGAATTGGCTGCAATTGTGCAGACTCGGCGAAACATCGGGTTGAAATTACTTCAATTTGGCCTCACCTGCCAAATGTCCAATGGACTGAGGCCCCGGCGGAATGCTGCTCGCGCATTCTCAGGCCGAGGATTTATCCTCAAAAGACCCCGTAATCATGGGTGCACAGATGCGCTTTGTCGAAGGAGTGCTTAGATCCATGCGTGAACTAGCTTGTTGGCCCGATGGTAGAAATTCAAGGCAATACGTCAGGGCTAGCCCCCCGAGCCCTCAAGGCCCTTGAGCGCATCTTTCGTCGCCGCGTTCCGAGCGACAGAATTGCTACGCCAGAACTTGTACAATCTCTGGCCGAAGCCTCTCGCGAATCGACCCGACAGGTCGGTGTCCTGGTTCATCGATCGGGCTCGGTTGATTCCGTGATCGTCGGAACCGCGTCCGGTCTGATGCTGCCCGACATCGGACGCCTACGAGCGGCCCAAGGTCGATTCCGAGGCGTACGGCTGATTCATACTCACCTTTACAACGAGCCGCTATCTCGCGACGACTTGACCGACCTCACACGCCTTAGACTCGATCTGGTTGCGGCTGTGCTCCTAAGCCCGGCGGGCGAACCTCGTCAGTTTACATTCGCATTTAATGTTCCAACGTACGCGGCTGCCGACTTGCCTTGCCGGGTTGAGGGACCTTTTCATTGGGGACAGGCTCAACCTGATTTCGGAGCCCTGATAGCTTCACTGGAACAAGAATTCGCCCGGCGCTCCAACACACGCGAAGTCAGGGCGAAGGATGGTCGCGCTCTCTTAGTACACGTGGCTGAAAAGCGTGCGGGGGCCGCGCGGCGAGCAGTCTCGCGCCTCGGCGAACTCGAAAGTCTAGCCGAAACCGCCGGAGTCGAGGTTGTCGATCGAATTGTCCAAATTCGCGATTCATTGGACCCCAAATTCGTCGTTGGACGCGGCAAGCTGGAGTCCATTGTGTTGCGCGCCATCGAACTGGACGCGGAGACGTTGATATTCGACAGCTCACTCACCCCAGCTCAGATAAGTGGAATAGCGGGCCATACGGACCTCAAAGTCATTGACCGAACTCAGCTTATCCTTGATATTTTCGCCCAGCGCGCTGAATCACGCGACGGCAAATTGCAGGTCGAGCTTGCCCAACTGCGGTATGCGTTACCGCGTTTAGATGCCCGCGATGACGCGCTCAGTCGTCTCACCGGTGGTATTGGAGGTAGGGGCCCTGGGGAAACGAAACTCGAGATTGGACGGCGCCGGGCAAGGGAAAGAATCAGGCGACTCGAGGATGAACTCGAGAACTTGATCCGGCAGCGCTCGCAGAGGCGACATAAGCGCTTGTCCGCCGATGTACCCACCGTGGCAATCGTGGGCTACACTAACGCGGGCAAGAGCACGCTTTTGAACACGCTGACGCGCGCCGGAGTACTTGCTGAAGACAAGCTGTTCGCGACCCTGGATCCAAGGGCAAGGCATCTGCACCTTCCGAACGGGCTCCGCGTAGTCTTGACCGACACTGTCGGTTTCATTCGGGATATGCCCGAAACCCTGTTTACGGCCTTTCGAGCTACGTTCGAAGAAGCGGCCGATGCCGACCTCCTGCTCGAAATCGTCGATGCTTCTGATCCGGAACATCCCGAGCACATGCGGGCAACTACCGAACTACTCGCCAAGCTGGAGCTAAGCGAACGACCTCGGCTCGTTGTTTTCAATAAGATCGACCTGCTGGGCGAGCTGACGGAGCTCAGTGAACTAGTGGATTGCAATTCCATTGCCTTGAGCGCAACGAGTCGCTCAACCACTGCAATCCTGCTTGATCGGGTTGCCCAGGAACTGCTCGTTCTTGGCTACCGATCACAAATGCCACAAGAATTGCCCGCTTAGGTCGGCGTCAGTGTTCAACGTTCTCACGCTTTGGTCGGCGATCGCAAGCAAGGATTCGTTTGCGGACCCGAATCAAATCCGGGGCAACTTCGACCAATTCATCACGATCAATGAATTCCAATGCAGTCTCAATGTTCAAACTTCGGGCAGGTGCAAGTATGATATTCTCATCACGCCCTGACGCGCGAATATTCGTGAGTTTCTTCTCTCGTGTAACATTCACATCGAGATCGTTGACGCGATTGTGTTCACCGACAATCATGCCTTCATAAACGTCCACTCCTGGTTCGATGAAGAGCACGCCACGCGGCTGCAAATGGAAGAGTGCATAAGGTGTGGCAGTACCGGTTCGATCAGCAACGATTGCCCCATTCGATCGTCGCAGTAACGACCCTCGGTAGGGCTGCCAGCCGTCGAACAGTGTATTGAGAAGGCCCGTCCCTCGGGTTTCAGTCAAGAATTGTGAGCGAAACCCGATTAAGGCTCGTGACGGTACTCTGAATTCAATTCTGGCCCGTCCGTACCCGAGATTGTTCATCTTGAGCATTTGCCCCCGGCGTTCACCAAGCCGCATCGTGACGGGGCCGACGTATTCGTCAGGGACATCTACCACGACCATTTCCACTGGTTCCGACAGTTGCCCGTCAATATTCTTCACGACAACTTCAGGCATACCCATACAGAACTCGAATCCTTCGCGGCGCATGGTTTCGCCCAAAATGGCAAGCATTAACTCGCCTCTCCCATGCACGATAAAAGTGTCCGGTTCGTCGGTAAACTCTACGCGAAGGGCCAGGTTTCGCTTGGATTCTCTGTCCAGCCGTTCACGCAAATGCCGCGAAGTCACCCACTTACTATGTCGACCAGCGAATGGCGATGTGCTGACGCAAAAGGCAACTTTGATAGTCGGCTCTTCAACCTGGATCCTCGGAAGGGCGTCGGGGGCTTCCGGCGTTGCCACCGTGTCTCCGATCTGGACATTTTCAAAGCCAGCAATCGCGACAATATCGCCCACCGTAGCCGCATCTATCTTTGACCGCTTGGTGCCAACATAACCGTAGAGCGCACTGATGCGTTGCCCAACCGTGGCGTGTTCTTGAATTAGAACGATATTTTGCCCCATTGCAACACGCCCCCTTACGACTCGACCTATTGCTAGGCGCCCCACATAGTCGTCATGCTCCACATTGTGCACTAGGACTTGAGTGCCACCATCCGCATCCCCTCTTGGCGCGGGTACCTTTTCGGTGATCGCGTCAAACAGTGCAACTAGATCCGTGGCCGGATCTTCCAGACTTCGCTTGACGATTCCGTGCTTGCCAATGGCATAGAGCACCGTAAAGCTGGCTTGATCGTCGGATGCCTCCAAATCACAAAATAGATCGAATATCTCGTTTAGGACTTCGTCAGGACGGGCATCGTGTCGATCTATCTTGTTAATAACTACGATAATTGGCAGGGATAGTTCAATCGCCTTGTTCAGTACAAAACGCGTCTGCGGTAGCGGCCCCTCTGCCGCGTCCACCAGCAGAATTGCACCATCGGCCATTTGGAGAGTCCGCTCTACCTCGCCGCCAAAGTCCGCATGACCTGGCGTATCGATGATATTCATTGTGGTGTTGCCATAACGAACACTGCAATTTTTAGCGAGAATCGTGATACCCTTCTCACGCTCCAATTCGCCCGAGTCCATGACTCGATCCATCATCTCTTCATTCTCGCGAAAAACGCCCGTCTGGCGGAACATCGCATCAACGAGCGTCGTTTTCCCGTGATCGACATGGGCAATTATGGCCACGTTGCGCAAGTCGGATCGTACAATCTCTGTCATAGGGTCGAACGACCTAGCACGCGAAATTCATCTGGCGAGCATCAACATTAGGTCATTTTCCGCTCGCGGCCGGAAAACGTCCGGGCCGGCAATGGTTGTCGCAACCCGCATCGGCAAATTCGATCGCTTCGTCCCGTGTTAGCGGTCCGTGAATTCACGAAACGACAGCACGTGGGTCGTTTCCGCCACGAGGGTAATTTCCGAGGAATGCATCTCAAGTCAGATGGGCGGCCCTATCGGGCCCCGTCAATTCGGTCTGTCGGGACAATTTCGTCCCAAGCATTTTCGAACCCCTCGTAGTGCACAAGTATTCGATCTGACGCTAGTATTCCGGCAACGCTCGCATTGTAAGTGGAGCCTCTCCAGCGCACGCGAATCCGATCGCCCACCTTCACCGCAGCCACAAGGCCAACGGGATCGCCCTTGCGAGAAACGCTGGTGGGAGCACAAGCGGGTCTCGCGGGCACTCGCGCTGCCTCTGCGTCGCTAACCCGACCGGTAATGCGGTCAGCGGTTATCTCTCTTTGCCAGGTGGCATCGCAACCCTCAAATTGCACCCTGATTCTGGCCTCGCCGGTACGTTCGACTATGAAAGCCCGAACCGGCACGCCTTCGTGCATTACCCATATGTGCTCACCAATACGGTTTCGTTTTGAACATTGCACAAAGATGAATGCGAGGCTCACCGCTACCACTCGCATCGCAAACACGTTCGCCATCACCGTCACTCGCGACCAGCGGGACTAGCTGGCGGCCACAAGGTATTGTCCGAGCGCTGACGCCAACCAGTGACTTCGATTACCCGCGACCCCACCGAAAACCACCGGGATACTCTCGAACGAGTCGATCGATAAGCGTATTCAAGGATGGCCCGACGTGCACCGAAACTCGCGGGGTTATGCATTAGGAATATGCTGTCGGTCGATTCCGGTTCGATCAATATGACTTCGGCCCGACCCTCAGCTCGGAATCGGGTACAGGTATCCTTCATTAGCTTGTGAGCGCTGATTCGGTTGGCCTGACTAAGTACCCAAAACATCCCCTTGTCGCGCAGACTTGCACGAGGACCGTGGCCAGTCGGTACGTCTTGGGCAATCACGGGGACCATTGGATTGATAACGATGACTAAATTAGCCCCGGCATCCTCAGCCACGTCAAAGTGTGCAACTTGAGCGGACCCCGCATCAATGTATTGACGTGAACCAATTCTGACCGGCGAATACAGCGGTGGTACTGACATGGTTGCGATGCAGGCTCTTGTAACCGGCACATGATCAAAGCCCGGGCTACCGAATAGTACTTGTTCGCCACTGTCCAGATCGTACGCGATGATACGAAGACTACGGGGCATGGCGGCAAACCGGTTAGGCACCTCGCGCCGAACGAAAAAGTCTTCGAGAAACCGCTCATATGCATCAAAAGAGAAGAAACCAGCGGGTAACGAATCGGCAAACCGATCCAATTCGTCCCAAAGCGCAGCTGGCGAGGTCGGAACTCGCGAAACGAGATTCTTCGTTCCATGTCGCAACGCGGCCCAAGCAGACACGATTGTACGCCGCCATTCACCCAGATCCGTTCGGAGCAAATGCCTTCTTTCTAGCGGGAAATAGTCATCCGCCGGGTCAAGAATGGCACGATATATTCTTTGAATGGATTGACCACCGGCCAACGCTGCAGCCACACTTGCGCCACTTGACGCGCCCACATACAGATCGAAACCGTCTGCCTGCAACCCCTCGACGGAATCTTCGAGAGCGGCGAGGACGCCTATCTGATACATTGCCCCCGTTACGCCGCCACCTCCCAAGCACAGTGCAATCTTGTGTGGGGCCATTATGGTCCCTGGGGAGCCGCTGAAATTGCGGCCGTCTGAAAACTTGACTCAAATTTCATCGAATTTTCCGCCTGGTGCTCCCTAAGCCGATTCACCACAGTACTTAGTATAACAATTTGACTCGGCCAAGGCTAACTTCGAAGGTGAGCAATTACGCCGCGCTTTAGCACGGTGTCACGTGCAAATTCCTGCCGGGATTCTGGGTAGTCAATCGTGTAGTGCAGGCCGCGGCTCTCTCTTCGACTAGCCGCCGAGGCGATAATCAATTCGGCAACTGTCTGAATGTTTCTCAGCTCTAGTAGGTCTCGCGTAACGGTGTGCTGCCAGTAATATTCTCGAATTTCCTCCTCCAACACGGCAATTCTTCGGGCCGCCCGACGTAGCCGACTCTCGCTGCGTACAATTCCCACGTAGTTCCACATCAAGTGACGTATCTCGTCCCAACTGTGCGCCACCACGACCTGTTCTTCGCTCGGCTGTGCGGCTCCTATCTCCCAATCCGGCACCTCCGGATGCGGCTCGTGCCGGATCTCCGCCAACGTCGGTCCGACCTTCTCCGCGGCGCGTCGCGCGAATACGACAGCCTCGAGCAAGGAATTCGATGCGAGTCGGTTGGCTCCGTGTAAGCCCGTGCAAGCAACCTCACCTATCGCAAATAGGCCGGGCAGAGTCGTGCGACCGTGAAGGTCAGTAGTCACACCGCCGCACATATAGTGAGCAGCTGGGACCACCGGTATGGCACGCCTTGACATATCGATATTGAATTTCAAACATTCGGCAAAGATTCCGGGGAATCGTTCGCACAAGAAATCTTTCGACTTGGACGTCGCATCCAGCAATACATAGTCCGAACCCGTTCGTTTCATTTCATAGTCGATGGCTCTGGCCACTACATCCCGCGGCGCCAGATCCGCCATTTCGTGGTGCCGTTTCATAAATGGCTCGCCGGAAGGCAAACACAACACAGCTCCCTCTCCGCGCAATGCCTCACTAATCAAGAAGAATTTGGCGCGTGGTTCGTAAAGTACCGTCGGGTGGAATTGGTAGAACTCCATGTTGGCGACTTCAGCGCCCGCGCGGTAAGCCATTGCGAGGCCGTCCCCCGTCGCAACGTCGGAGTTTGACGTGTACAAGTACACTTTGCCAGCACCGCCCGTCGCCAAGACTGTGCAGCGGGCAAGAATCTTCTGAACCTCTCCGGTCTCCTCGTCCAACACGTACGCGCCAGCGCAACGGTCCGGGCCGCCATATTTGCTCATCGTAATGAGATCGATCGCGGTGTGCCACTGCATGATGCGAATGTTCGGGTGCTCGCGCACGCGTTCCAAAAGCACCCGTTCCAATTCGGCCCCGGACATGTCACCCACGCGGGCAACTCGTCGTTGTCGATGGCCCCCTTCCCTGCCAAGGTCGAATTCTCCGTTCGCAGATCGAGTGAAGTTCAACCCCACACTGGGCAAGCCACTCAATTGCTTGCGGCCCTTGGCGAATGCAAAGGTCCACCACGATGTCGTGACAAAGCCCGGCACCGGCATTGTGGGTGTCCTCAATGTGCTCCAAGAATGAATCCTCTTTCGACAAAACAGCGGCGATCCCACCTTGCGCACGCACGGTCGATCCATCTTGAGATTCTCGTTTGGTTACAATTAGTATCTCGCCATGCTCGGCAGCACCAAGCGCAAAGGTCAACCCAGCAATACCTGTCCCCACTATCAGGACATCTGGCGGCTTGTTCATGACGCAAAGCGTAGTCGGCTTTACGAAGGTGCAAGCGAGATTGAATAAGATTAGAGATTCTGGGGCGAAATACTCGCTGATCCTGCGTCAAGTTTTGAAAATGCAGTTGTCGGGGCGGGGGCCAAACAACCGCTACAATCAAACGTCGCGACAGACCAACAGCTGTACCTTGGATTTCCCGGCGCTTCGAGATTGTGCTCGTAGGCTCACAGCCTTACCGGCTAGGAGAAGTCCTATAAGCGGTTCGGAAACGTTGACGCGTTCTAAATCTAGGCGTACCTGACCCGTGATTCCCTGCTCCGGCCGGGTATTCAGCTACCCAGCCTCGCCGGCTGCGCCAATAAAAGTTTCTTTTGAGTGCCCCACATCTAGGATGCCTATTCTGTGAGAATTCTTGTTCCGCTCAAGCTTGTCCCTGACCCCGACAACGCCAACAAGATTCGTGTCAGTGACGACAATCAGCGTCTCGACACCAAGTCATTGGAGCAAAAGGCTAACCCGTTTGACGAATACGCCCTCGAAGCAGCCCTTCGCCTGACAGAAGACGGTCGGACACCGCGCGTCAGACAGGGAGAAACGGTCCTGGTGTCATTGGGCCCTTCAGAAGTCGAAGTAATGCTTCGAGCCGGGCTGGCCACTGGAGCGGACCGAGCGTTTCGGGTGGCTACGGCGGACGATGCCCTCGATGCGGGTCGAGTCGCGCACATATTATCGAGACTAGCCGTCAGGGAGTCCTGCGATTTGGTCCTGCTCGGCAAGCAAAGTGTCGATGGCGACAGCAATGAGGTGGGGCAGCGACTAGGGGCAATTCTAGGTTGGCCGCAGGCAACGTTCGCGTCCAAAATCATAGCGCACTCCGAGAACCAGCTCGAGGTGGAGCGCGAAGTGGACGGTGGTGTTCAACGCGTGCTGGTAACTCTGCCGGCTGTCATAACCGTTGACTTGAGAATCGTAGCCCCCGAGGCGGTGAGGTCAAAATTGACTCCTCAGGATTTTCAATACGCGCCGGGCGTGCGCTTTGCCCCGCTTCCAGCAATCATGCAAGCCCGGCGAAAACCGCTGTCAATTATCGAACTTGATGCCCTTGGACCACTCCCTAAACTATCTATGCGATATACGCGTTTCGAGCTGCCTACGTCGAAGGCTGGTGGGCGTGTGGTATCGACAGCGAGCGAACTTGTGAGATTGCTCGCCAACGAGGCTAAGGTTCTATAAGCGCGTCTACCCCTGTTATGTCCAAGGTAATAGTCCTTCTCGAAATCAAAGATTCCGAGGCGCTTCGCCCGGCAAGTCTGCACGCGATTACATTTGCGCGATCGCTCAGTCAATTGCTTGGTCAATCGTATTCTGTCGTCCTGTTGGGCGACAAGATATTGGGGCTGGCAGAAAGCCTGCGTGGCTACGGGGCAGACCAAGTATACGTTTTCGACAGTCCGTCGCTTTCCCAGCCATTTGCCGAGAATTACGTGCCATCGCTCCGCCTCCTCGTTGAGCAAACCCGAGCTACGCACGTAATTGGAGCAGCAACAGCGGCGGGTAAGGATCTGTTGCCGCGTTTGGCAGGCGCGCTTGAATCAGCATACATCAGTGATTGCATTGGCGTTAAAATTGGACCTAATGGCTTATTATGGAAACGTCCTCTATGCGCTGGCAACGCGATAGCCTATTGCGAAAGCGGAACTGAATGCACGGTTGTGACGGTTCGGCACGCTGAATTCGAGGCAGCGCGCACCAACGGTGGACTGTCACCATTAGTAATGTTGGAGGCGGCGCCGGCCGAACGCGCCGCAAAGCGAATTGAGCTTTTTGGCTATGACAAGTTGGACAATCCGCGGCCTGAGCTAACAGAAGCGCGGGTGGTCGTTTCCGGTGGAAGGGCTCTAGCGGGACGTTTCTTCGAGGTTCTAGGCCCGTTGGCTGACACGCTCGGGGCCGCCTTGGGAGCCACACGCGCTGCTTGCGATGGCGGTTTTGCTCCGGGTGACTTTCAAGTAGGCCAAACCGGAAAGGTCGTTGCCCCCGACTTGTACTTTGCCGTCGGTATTTCGGGTGCAATCCAACATGTGGCGGGCATGAAAGGGGCGCGTGTCGTAGTCGCAATCAACTCCGACCCCAGCGCACCAATCGTTTCAGTGGCCGATTACACGCTAGTTGGGGACTTATTTGAGTTGGTACCTGAGTTAGTCGGTGAGCTGAAGCGGCACAGCAAGAACTCGTGACCTAACCACGGGGCGTGGACTCTCCAGAATGCTAGTCCAGTCCTTGACATGTCGCTCGGTTGGGCCCATCCTCCGCCGCCGTCAGAGGAATACTCGGGGCGTAGCGCAGTTTGGTAGCGCGCACGGTTCGGGTCCGTGAGGTCGGCAGTTCGAATCTGCCCGCCCCGACCAAAATCCCGTTCGTCAACGGCACAAGCCCTGAGCTATGACGGTGGATTCACACTCGAGCCACCCGACGCACAAGGCCCTTGTGCCCATTGGGGCGAATCATGAACCCGACGAATGTCGGTAAGATCGAGGTTCTGCCGTTCGCCCAAGTACTCAACTCGCGAGTTAAACGTGCCGAGGATTGGGCGCATCCTTCGGGCGGAATCATTGGGCACCGTGAAAAAACTGCTGTGTTGTAAGTTAGAGTGGATCCCGTGACGGCTGCGAATACTTTGGGCGCGGGGCTGCAAATGTTTATTTCAAATTTGATTGAAGAGACACGCCACATTTGCGGTAACACTTCGGAATCACTGAATCGGATGTTGGCACTATAATTGCTTTCATTGTTGCCACTTGGCGGTAGCGGAATTATGATTCCGGAAGCCAAAGCCAAAAAATCGACTCATACACGGCGATTCGGGCTACATCCCCTCCCCCACCCCCCGCCCGCTCGAATCGCCGTGTTGCTTTTTGTCTTTACAGCACGGAATGGCCGGCCAGCGCTGGATTCCAACCAAATTCGCATTTTAGCGAAATGCTGTTGCAGTAGCGTTGAATTGGGGCCTCAGAGAATGCTATTGTAGTGTAGCTGTAGCAAGGCTTCAGCAATCGCGCTCTCAGTGAGCGTGACGAACGCCAAGTCTGAGGAGGCTACCGTGCCAATCGACGTTCCCGCTGTGCGAATTCTTATTATCGATGATGACCCCGCCATCTGCGAGTACATGCAGACGTTTTTGGAAAAGGATGGCTTCGTCGTCAAGACGCTCAGCGATCCGACCCTAGCGGAACAAGAAGTCCGACAGGGTGAATACCACGTAATCATTCTCGATATTATGATGCCGAAACTCGACGGCATCGAAGTCTTGAGGCGCATTCGCGCAATCGACACGGACATCGCGGTCGTTATTTTCACGGCACATCCGAATCTGGATACAGCCGTGGCCTCGATGAAACTCGACGCCGTCGATTATATCAAGAAGCCGTTCAACGTTGATGAATTCCGGGAAGTGCTCGCCCGCGTAATGAAAAAGAAGGGGCTAGCCCGCACACCGGAAGAGCAACTTCATAAAATCATTGGCGATACGATTCGCGGAATCCGAAAAGACAAGGAGCTAACGCTCAAGCAGATGAGTCGCCGAACTGGCCTAAGTATTTCCCTTCTGTCACAAATAGAGCGTGCGGAATCCAGCCCCTCAATTTCGAGTTTATATAAGATTGCGATCGCGCTGGACACGCGCATTCAAGATCTCTTTGGCGACAACTAAGGAATTTGTGCCGAAGGACGGACTTGAACCGTTAACACCGCGCTTATGAAGCGCGTGCTCTAACCAGCTGAGCTACTTCGGCGCCGGGCCCGGACTATGAGCAACGCGTCGTAGACTGTCAAGCGATACTGTGCCAGGCGCGGGAGCCGCGAGCTCGACTCGCAACTGAGGCGAAATGATATCGTCGCTTGCCGACTGAGTTCAGATTTGGGCGCCGGCCCGAATCTGATAGCCGTAGGGGTTAGCCGCGTCCCTGCCCCATCTCCACGGCATACCTAATAAACCACGGATTGCGTTGTGAACGCGGCAGACAGCTGATCGGGGGCATCCGCGTCAAAGTCCGAAAGCCGATGGTGATTAGGCGGTTCACGGTGAACACGCGGTTCACAGTACGCGTCGCCCGGTAGATCAGTCGCATACAAACGTGTCGGAGGCGAGTCGGAATAGTCGTAAAGCGTTGGCCGTTGTGAGGTTGCACAACTCGTCGAAACGCGTACCCCGCAATTTCGCCAGATACTCGGCGGTGTGAGCAACAAATGCAGGTTCACAGGGCTTTTGTTTTCGTACTGGAACCGGTGAAAGATAAGGACTATCTGTCTCTACGACGAGTTGTTCATTGGGAACGAAGCGTGCGGCATCCGCGAGCCGCGCATCTGAATTGAATGTAAGTATGCCCGAGAATGACACCATGAATCCGAGATTCAGGGCAGCTCGGGCCAATGCGGTATCGGCGGTAAAACAATGGAAAACTCCACCAACCGTTTCCGCGTGCTCCGCAGTAAGAATATCAATTGTATCGGTTGCCGCCTGCCGCGTGTGAATGATTAGGGGTTTGTTTACCCTGCGCGCCAGCGCAATGTGCCGAACAAACGCCTCGTGTTGCAAATCTTTCGGGGAATGATCATAAAAGTAGTCTAGTCCGGTCTCACCAATGGCTACTACTTCGGGCTCGACGGCAAGTGCCTCGATCAGATTCCATCGTTCCGAGTCGCAGCTGCCCGCTTCGTGCGGATCTATTCCCACCGAAGCAAATACGTCACTTCGGCGGCGAGCCAACTCGACCGCAGCCAAGGACCTTTGATTGCCGCCCACCCCGACATCAACGACTGCGCGCACTCCAGCCGCATGCGCTCGTTGCAACACCGCATCCGGCCCCTCGGGGAATCGGCTTGCATCTAGGTGGCAATGAGTGTCGAAGAGCAATGGCGAATGGCTAGCAAAGTTACGGCACGTTGATGGCAACAGCTAGTGTCCGCTTTTCCATCAAACACCGATCGACGGTGCACAATGAAAACGCAAAGTCTCCGCCAATTGAATAGGTTCCTGATTTGCCAGGTGTAAAGGGAACCGACAATTCCGCCGACATTGCCGCGATCTTCATTGCATCGCGCCCTAAAACCGGCTGAGGAAATGAAACGCCGTCAGTAGCCTTTAGTTTCAACTTGTGCGGGTATTCTTGGTTGACGTGGTGCGGTTCCTTGGCCCTAAGCAGCAACACGACGACCCCGGGTTTTCCTACTTCGTAGGGAGTTCGCGGTTCGATCTTGAGCGAGAATGCTGCTTCATCAAATTGAGCCGATGCAGGGGTGCTGGCCCCGGGTCCAGAAGCAGCAGCAACAACCGACCCTGGATCAATCTCAGCTGCCGAAACTTCATGCCGGCATGCCCCGCCCGCAACTAACGCGGATACAGCGCAGATTGCATTGATCATAAACGTACTTTTGTGTTTGAACGAGTGCATGACCGTCGGAGCGTAACACAGGCCGAATACTCGGGCCATGCTTAGGTAGCGCGTGCTCGGGCACCGTGCCTGACGAGTGACGCTAAAGAACAAATAACAATACAACGGCGATGACTGCCAGCATTGCAGTCGCAACGACGACAGCGACAACTGGCCATCGAGGAGCCATGGCCAAAACTGGCGGAGCGTTCGAGTCTGACGTCTTTTGAAGGCCGACTTCCCGCGCCCCGTGACTCTTGTCGTTTTCGGGCAAATCACCCAGATCGCCGGCCATTCCGAAAAATGAATCCGCCGCCCCATCGCGAGTCTTCTGCTCAGCCATCACCTGCGGCAAGTTTGCCACGATTTCGGACTCAACATCTTGCTGCGTGCGAGCGGCCCACTGCTTGTGCGATTCCTTCAAACCGTAGGCACCGCCCACTTGATCGGCCAACTCCCCAACTGAAAATGTCCTGTGATTGGCATTTTTCTGAAATGCCTTCGCCATCACGGCATCAAGTCCTGGTGCAATTGGGAAATGTCCTGCCCGTGAATGGTCACTGGGTGGTCGCGGGTTCTTAGTTAGGATTTCGAGCAATATGGCAGGGCCGTTGTTGCCCTTGAAAGGCACTTCTCCAGTCAAACTTTCATAAGTAATCGCAGCAAGTGCCCACACATCAGCGCGATGGTCGAGGGTTTCCAGACCCTGCGCTTGCTCGGGTGCCATATAGAATGGCGACCCGATGGTCGTCCCCATCACGGTGAGTTTTTTTGCATTTTCGGCCTTATCCTTGACCGATCCAAAGTCCAATATCTTGATATTGTCGCCATCTCTGGTTTGGCATAGAAAGATATTGTCGGGTTTGAGATCACGGTGCACCAAATGCCTTTCATGCGCGCCATCCAAACCCAGAGCTAGCTGACTTAGCATACGGATGACCCGCGCCGGGGCCAGGACCTTTTCGCGCTTGAGGGTGTTGCGCAGTTCTTCTCCGTACAGAAACTCCATTACGAGGGCATAGCTACCGTCTGGTGTAGGCTGAAAGTCAAATACCTCGACAATGTGTTCATGCGGAAGCAACTGGCTAACGGCAAACTCGCGTTTGAATCGCTCAACGGATACGGCATCCTTGGCAACGTCGGAGTGCAGCAGTTTTACGGCAACATTTCGGTCGGTCTCGTTGTCAAACGCTTCGTATACCCGCCCCATTCCCCCATCTGCTACCACGCGACGAACCTGATACCTCCCGCAAAGAAGAACTCCCATGCGCGGGTCCGAAGCACTAGTCTCAACCGGCGCCATGCTTAGCGTTGTTAGCTGCTGGCCATCTTCAGGGCAGAATCCGGCCTCTGACGGGTAAAGTTCGACCACAACGTGGGCAGGCCTTCACGCCATTGCCCTCGATCGCCCTATTACTGACTTCGAATCTGCCCCCGAAAGGGTCACGACACCCCCGTCGAGTCCTCGAGCTGGACGGCTACGGCAACCTTAAAATAGAGGAGCCGATTGCAGTTCGGACAAATATCAAACTCCGATGCTCGCATTAGTTGTTGGAACTGCATGGGGGGAATCGAGATATGACACGCACTGCAAGTCCCGTCAGTCGTATGCGCAACGGCTGAACCACGCCGCTTTCGAATCATTTCGTAGCGTCGGTAGGTTTGAGGCCGAATCTTCGTAACGAATCCCTTTCGCAGCAATTCCTTCTGGCTGATAACGCTTTCAAGCTCTTGACAACGCTCGAGCGCCGGCATTTCCGTCGTTCCAATTTGCTCAGTTAGTTGCGACTCCTCAGCCTCAAAGCGGCCAATATCCAAGCGCGCCTGATCCGTGAGTTGACCAAGCTTTTCGACCTCGACCTCACGGTCTCGCAAAAGCTTTCGCAATTCCTCCAGTTCGCGCTGTACCGCCAGTGTTTCCTTCTCCGTGCGGCATCGAGAATGCTTGTCTCGCGAACGTTCAATTTGAACATTCATTTGGCGAATCTCTGCGACTAAGTCCCCGCGGGTTCGATCCATTTCCGCGAGACTTCCGCGACCTGATTCCAACTTGTGAGAGATTTCATCAAGGCGAACTCTCTTTTGCTGCAGGCCCTCTTTTTCGCGCGCCAAGTCTTCCGAGAGGATGACCAATTCTGCGTCGAGGGATCCGAGGCTTTCTAGCGCCTCAATTTGTGCTTCGATCGTCACGTGTCCACGGACTCCTTACCATCCAATACCCACTACCAATTTCGCGGAGTGGGCCTACCTGGGTTCGAACCAGGAACAACCCGGTTATGAGCCGGGGGCTCTGACCGATTGAGCTATAGGCCCAAGTCGTTTCTTTACCCCGACAATGCGGCGGGGGAAATTCGGGAGTAATCGTTAAGACTTGCCGCGCAAACGCCAAACCCCGGCCGCATTCGTGCTCGCTGGGATAAGGTAATCGGGGAGGTCCGAACTCCACGCCCCAACGGTAGTTGACGTCGCAGCTTTGGGCAACCAGCACGTAGTTTTGATGAACCTCCCTTGTCCGCGGGCCACTTTTTTCAACGATTGACCCCCCGTGGGTGCCCCTGGGTCGATTGCGCTGATTTTGGACTGGAAGCTATCAAACACTGTCCCCGTGTCCGATTCAGCCAACGAGCCACGTTCGATGGGATCGGCTTGGCCCCCATTCCATTGCGCACCGAAATCGGGTCCTTCCGTAGCTGGAAGAATTTGAAGTGAAATTCGTGGTAAGGGTGTTGTTCACTCCGATGGATTGTCTGATAGTTCGCGGCGCGTCCCAACATAATCTTAAGAGTATCGATTGTGACCTACCGCGCAATCAGCTGGTTGTTATCACCGGTCCGAGTGGGTCAGGGAAATCCTCGCTGGCCTTCGATACCATTTATGCCGAAGGCCAACGCCGGTACGTTGAATCGCTGTCGGCTTACGCGAGACAATTTCTCAGATCAGCTACCAAAACCTCGTGTGGAGAGCATTGATGGACTAAGTCCTGCGATAGCAATCGAACAAAAGGCACTTGGAAAGAGCCCACGGTCCACGGTCGGGACGGTCACAGAAATTGCGGACTATTTGAGGCTGCTATTCGCTAGGGCCGGGATCCCGCACTGTCCAAAGTCCGGAAAAGTTCTGCGTGCATATACGGTTCAGGAGATCGTCGACGCGATCTTCGAGTTTGGCGAAGAAAGCAGAGTAACACTCCTTGCGCCACTAGTGCGTAACAAGAAGGGAGAATTGCACGCCGAAATCGAGGCTCTCCGTCGCGAAGGCTATGTCCGTGCCAGAATCGACGGGCAGTCCGTAGACCTCGGTTCTGAGATTACAATCGAAAAATCGAAACCACACGATCTGGATGTGGTTGTTGATCGAATCGTCGTACGGGAGGGCACGAAGGGTCGCGTTACGGACTCGGTAGAACTAGCACTCAAGCTGGGTGACTCAACCGTGCTCATCGACCGGGGTGACGGTGCGCCGCCATTGGTATTGAGCGAGAAACTTGTCAGTTGGGAATATGGGATCACTCTACCCCCACTCGAGCCGCGATTGTTTTCATTTAATAGCCCCCATGGCGCTTGCCCGGTGTGCGACGGGTTGGGAACACGCTCCACAATCGATCCGGCGAGAATCGTCCCTGACGACTCGCGGACCCTTCGAACAGGCGCCGTAGCAGCATTTGGGCGCAGGGGCTCAATCGCACTTGCCTCTGAAGTCGCACGAGTAGTTGAGCAGCTCTCTGCAGATCCAGATGTTCCTTGGAATCTGCAACCCGAATCGATTCGAACGGCGATCCTCTACGGCAGCGCCAACTTGCCCGGAAGGAGACGGCGTTCGCCCCAAGGGTACGAAGGAATAGTAACTAGGTTAGAGAAGTTGCTTGAAACCGGAGAAGTCAGTGAAGGTGAGGATCATGACTCCGACGATGGCGCAATTGGCCCTGAAGACGTGCATCGATTCGTGGTTACCAAGACCTGCGAAGCTTGCGGCGGCCTAAGACTTAGACCCGAAGCATTGGCGGTAAAGCTAGGCGAATTCGATATCGGGCAACTCTCGAATCTGCCGCTACGCGGCCTAAAGCAAAAGCTGGAGTCACTGGCTATACCCAACGCGCTTCCACCTAGAAATGCAGCTGTTGCACAACCATTGCTCAAGGAAGTTATCGAGCGGTTGGGTTTCCTGATTGGCGTGGGGCTGGACTATTTGTGCCTGAATCGTTCCGCTCACACACTTTCCGGTGGTGAGGGGCAGCGCATCCGATTGGCCACGCAAGTTGGCGCCGCACTTGTCGGCGTGCTTTACGTGCTCGACGAACCCAGTATTGGGCTGCACGCACGCGACAATGCTCGGCTCCTCGCCGCTGTTCGTAGGCTGGTCAACAAGGGCAACAGCGTAATTATGGTCGAGCACGACCGCGACGCGATTCTCGAAGCGGACTGGTTGGTAGATATGGGGCCGGCGGCTGGGGTACATGGCGGTCAAATCGTGGCACAGGGCCTGCCAAAGGATGTAGTTGCACATCCAGCTTCGGTTACGGGACCGTATCTAACAGGCGCAAAACGCATTCTTGCCGATCATACGCAACGCTCACCGGGGGACGGTCAGCTTCGGATAGTTGGCGCGCGCGCCAACAACTTGAAGGATGTAACGGTAGAGATTCCGTTGGGTCTAATAACGGCCGTCACTGGAGTGAGCGGATCCGGCAAAAGTAGCCTAATTGTCGATACTCTACTTAGCGCCGTTCGCGCGGAGTTATACGGAGCTACAGGTTCGGTGGGCCCGTGCGAACGCATTGAAGGCTTAAGTCAAATCGACAAGGTCATTAGCATCGATCAAGCTCCTATCGGTCGCACGCCGCGCTCCAATCCCGCAACTTACACAGGAATATTTACTTTTCTGCGAGAATTATACGCAACATTACCTGATGCCAGGGCGCGCGGCTATAAGCCGGGTCGCTTCTCATTTAACGTCAAAGGCGGCCGCTGTGAAGCTTGCCAAGGCGACGGCGTCCGCCGCGTAGAGATGCATTTTTTGCCTGACGTATACGTAACTTGCGATGCCTGCGCCGGGCGCCGCTACAATCGCGAAACTCTCGAAATACGCTTTCGGGGCCTATCCGTTGCGGACGCTCTCGATTTGACCGTCAACGACGCAAGTGGCGTATTCGAATCCATCCCCAGAATTCAACAGCGAATAGCAGCCTTGCGACAGGTCGGCCTTGGGTATGTTCAATTGGGACAACCTGCAACCACTTTGTCTGGTGGAGAGGCCCAACGTGTCAAGCTCGCTTCCGAGCTCTCGAGAAAGGCTACGGGGCGCACCCTGTACGTACTAGATGAGCCTACAACTGGACTTCACTTTCAAGATATCGAGTTGCTCATGCGTGCCCTGTTTGACTTGCGGGACGTCGGAAATACTGTGCTGCTCATCGAACACAATATTGAGCTCATCGCTGCCGCCGATTGGATTATCGATCTAGGACCCGAAGGCGGCGACGGGGGTGGACGCATCGTAGTCGAGGGGCCCCCGCAAGTCGTGGCCAATTGTGAAGAGAGCCATACAGGACGGTTTCTTCGGCCATTCCTGCAATCTTAAATTCAACATTTTGCGGGTGCGCTTGCTTCGTGTGCCAGCGCACCAAGTGCACTTGAGTGCAAACCAATCAGCCAAAGTCTTTTTCGACCCGCTCCTGATCTTCCTTGCACCGAATACACAACGTCGTCTCTGGCCTAGCCTCCAAACGTTTGACTGATATTCGGTCGCCGCATTCTTCACAGACACCGAATGAACCGCTATCGAGCCGCTCAATCGCTTTCTGAATCTTCTCTAGAAAAACCTTCTCACGACCTCGCAGACGAAAGGTAAAAGATTGCAAGTATTCGCTGGACGCGAGATCCATTTCATCAGGAAGCTCGTTGGCATCCAGCGTCATATCTTCGTCGAGAGTCTGCTGCGCTCGTTTGATAATCTCACGGCGCTTTGCATCAAGTAAGTCTCGGAATTTCTTCTCCTGGGCCTTGTTCATATTTGGCTCATTCGCACATTGGGGGGCACCACCTAAGTTCGGTCAGGCGCCCGGAAACATGATAGCGTAGGAGGCTTTATTTGAATCGTCAACGGTAGTCAGCGTCCGAATAATCATTGCCAAAATCAAAGCCCCTCCCGGTAGGCACGGATTGAATTCACGATTGCGTCTGCCAGTTTCTGACGGTAGTCGCCAGTATTGAGTCGAATTTCGGCGTCCGGATTTGAAATAAACGACACTTCATAAAGCACCGCAGGCATCAAGGCGCCAGCCAAGACGTAGAACCCAGCCCTCCTTACACCCTGGTCAGCGATATGACCATAGTTATTTTGCAGTGAGGCCACGGTCGCGCGCTGCAAGAGCTGAGCAAATTGCACGGACCGTTCAAGTGTAGCCGTATCTTGGATACGACGAAAAGCACTGGCCAGTTCTTGGGCTGCCGCTGCAGAAGCTGAATTCTCCAGAGCTGCTACGCGTGCTGCGGCTGAATCACTCGAGTCATCGAGGACAAATGTGACGACACCATCGCTGCCGTTATTTTCTGCCGCGTTGCAATGTATTGATACGAACAAATCGGCCCCAAATGCATTGGCGCGGGCCGTTCTTTCGTCAAGTGGCACATACTCGTCCACGTCCCGGGTGAGTAATGTTGCGATACCAAGCTCACGCGCAACAATGGGTGCTGCTCGATGCGCAATATCTAAGGTAACGTCCTTTTCCCGCAGGCCGTGTGGGCCAATTGCCCCGGGATCATTGCCGCCATGGCCCGGGTCGATAACGATTCTTTCTACCCGCCGCGGACCTTGGCGATGCGAAACCACCGACGGGGCTTGTCGCGCAAGGTCCACCACCAGGCGGAAATGGTTCAGGTTCATAGAATACCCGACGATATGCCGGAAATCTCAGATCTATTGCAATGCGACTTCCGCTTGGGTGTGCGGCTATTCTGACACTCTTGACCAAGCCATTATGGGTCGATGCTGCGAGATCAGAGTAACGAGAATGGTCAATGTCAATATATAGCCGCGGCAACAGCCCCGCGTCGTCATTTTCCGCCAATGCACCAACACGAAACGTGGTCGCGTGTGACATCACAATTACTATGCGAGCGGCGTCAGCACTAATGTACTTCTCAATGCGCTGAATGGTAACGGGCTTTCCATCTCCACTTGTTTTGCCTCGAGGTTGTAACAATGACTCGGAAGTGTCAGTGCTCGGAGCCTCACTGGCACTGGCCGCATCAAGTGCTGGCCTCTCACGAAACACCTCAAGCATCGATGTGACCTCACGTGCTCGGGGATCGCAGATGGTTGACGGCGAATGCTGGTGCAGTTTCGACATCATTGCTAGAGCCATCGCCGGCTTTCTCTCCAACTCCGCAGCTAACAGGTCGCCGCCAATTAACGCGCTACACTCACCGTTATCGGCAAGTTGCCGATAGAGCTCGATCGCCTCTAAAGCGTCCGCCGATCGACGTTCCAGTCTCCATATCCGCTCACGCAGTTTTGCAGCCGCCAACAGAAGTTGGACTCGATCCTTACCGTCGCTGTGCTGCGCCTGACTTGCCAAATCATCAGCTAGCGCCACTACGTCAACGCGTGTTGGTAACGGATCCGTCGATGTCGTGAGCCAACCCGCGTCACCCGCCAAGTCGGTGTTCTTGCTAGAGTGGTGACAAGAAATTAAATGCACTAGACTGACGACTGAGGCCAAAATCAACTGCCGGCCTTGGATGCACCGAGCTACCGACACAAATAGCGTCGCAGCGTTTCGACATATCGCGAGCCCAACCATACCAAGTGCCGAATGTTCGACCCACTCAGCAGGTGCAATACGCTCGCGTTTCGTACGGTAATGCTCCAATCCGCTCGGAGTAGTAGCACTAAATTAGGGAAATTGTTTATTGACCGACGATAAGTCTTACGCCTGGCGCGGACACGCTCAAGATTGGCCATTAGATCGCGCTAGCCGTGAGCGAAATGTGCTCCTTGGAAGGCCAGCTGCGCGGGCCGCCATGCTGACGTTCCCTTCGCATTGCCCGAGTAGTGCACGGGGGTCGGCCTGACTTTGCTTGCAGGGCGAGACACCCGCATTTAGTCCCTCATCGATATGATGCCAATCTACTTCGATTCCGTCGGCCCCCACACAAGCGCGATACAAAACAGCGGCCAGTTCCCTGACGTTTCCTGGCCAATCGTGGTTTACGAGTCGAGCCATAGCGGCCGACGTGAAAATCTTCGGACCTAGCTCGCCTTCCTGGAGCCTTGCCCAGTTTGAAACAAGTGCCGGAATATCCGACCTTCGTTTTCGTAGCGGCGGGATTTCGATGACCACTGTCGAAAGTCGTTGCAGTAAGTCAAATCGAAATCTCCCTTGAAGGACTCGTTCTAGTAGTGGAACCCACGTCGCCGACACGATTCTAACGTCCACCGTTTGACTGCGCGTTCCACCAACCGGGCGAACAATGCCATCCTCGACAATTCGAAGCAATTTCGCTTGAATTGGCAGCGGAAGCTCGCCAATTTCGTCGAGCAAGATCGTCCCCTTGTGAGCCGACGCGAATGCCCCATTTCGGCTCGTCATTGCTCCAGTAAAAGCGCCGCGTTGGTGGCCGAATAGTTCGGAGTCAGCTAGTGACTCGGGAATCGTTGCAACATTGAGAGGGTGATAATCTCCCACGCGGCCACTCAACGAGTGAATGGCTCTTGCGGCAACGTCTTTTCCGACGCCAGATTCTCCCACCAGGAGTATGGGAGCCCGCAACATCGCATGCTTCCGAATAGCCGCAGCAACACGAAGCATGGGCTCCGAGTTGCCTATCATTCCCGGGATTTGTTCTACTGGTCTTTCGTCGCTGCAGCGATCGCCACATCGAATCACAACCGTAGTTTGACCGAGTACGAAGGCCAAACTTTTTGACTCGAGGCGAGCAACTCGAACGCGTGCGTTGCCGACATAGACACCGTTTCGAGATCCGAGGTCGATTAGGGACAAGCCCTCATCCATTGCGTCCAAAGCACAATGTCGCGCGCTCACGCACGGATCCGCGACCCTAATATCGACGTCTTTGGCCGTACCAATGACTAGACGTTGCCCCTTATTCAGTTTTGAACGTGTTGTGCCGTGATTGTTGCCCACCTCCACAATCCAGGGTCCGCTTTGGGCATGCCGTTCAATTTCCAGTGTTTGATTCAAATCTTCATTAACCGTCCGGCCAGGACTCTTTGGTTCAACGCTCATAACAATATGACATCGGGCACCGTCGAAAAGCGGTTGCGTGATTTCTTCACTGCGGTCGAAGGGACCCGTAAGAGAACAATCTTGTAAAGTCCTGACCTCCGGTTCAATAAGGTGCTAACACCGCCGCAATGCGACACATTGCGGTGTTTTCAGCAATATTGGCCACTAGCACGTTCGGATATGCTCAATCGAAGGTTGATCGCGTACCGGATCCGGCAACAGAAGCGACAATTCCACTTGCGCCGTCACCATCCGACGAAATTCGCGATCAGCCGCCAACCGATCACGCGAAACCCGAAATCGTCGACCAGCCGTCTGAGCCCGGCTCAAAACTGGTGGTAACGGGTCCAACCAACGACACGATTACACGTCACTTTATCATGAGCATCGGAGCGGGATACGCGCTCGCATTTGGGCGTCTTGATTCGCAGACCTCATTGAATAATCTTATTTCCGGCGGCGTAAGCTATTTCATTGATGTTGGATACGGTGTTACGCGCAACGTAGAGCTTGAACTCCATAGCGCATTGTCCCTTTACGGGAGTGCAACTGGATGCCCCAGTTGTGAAGGTAAGTCATTTGATGAAGTGGCGTCTCTTCGCTACCACCTGGTTCAGGGAGTAAAATTTGATCCTTGGCTTCGCACTGGACTCGGACTTTCCACTTTTCACCTTAGTGAACGGCAGAACAGTCAGACGTATGTGGGTCTGCATTGGTTCGAATTGACCGTCGGCGGCGATTGGTACTTCACCCGCAACTTCGGCATTGGCCCGGTAGTCGGGTTGTCGCTGTCGTCTTACTTAGATCACCCCGCCAGCGCGAATACATCCGTATCGGGCACGGGCTTCTTGGGCGTGAACGTTTCGTTCGATTCTCCGGGAAAATAGGACCCCAAGTCGCGGAGTCGTGCGCCACTAGAACCCTCTACTACTCCTCGACCGCAATTGTGACACCTAGTGCTTGTCGCAAGGCCGCGTAGTCCTCACTGATACTGAAGAGTAGTAGTTCCTTCATCTTTTCAGCGGGCGTCAGATCGCCCGGCAAAGCCGCCTCCGCGGCCAATATCCGCTTGGCAATGTCCAAGTCGCCGCATACCAACAATGCAGCACGACAAGCTGTAAGTTCAATTGCCTGCATCCAACGTTTAATATTTGCAGTACTACCCTCTGACATCCACTGCTTTACTGCCGCTCTCAGGTGCTCGCCCTGTACGGCATCCATATACTTCACCAAAGCCTGGGCAGAGCGCTGCACCAACGGTGCGATGTCCTGCGGCAACGGAGTATTCGGCGCAGCCAAATAAACTCCTGCAAAGAACATTATAGTCAGTTCAGACTGAGTGGGAAATAGTGCACGTATGTACGATTCGCCACGATAGCCAGACAGGTGTTTGGCACATATGAAAGCCAGGTCTGAAGGCTGAAAGCCCGACAATACGGCTTGCCCCGCAATCGAGGCCGGGGGATCAGACGGCACGGCGGTGATGCCCGCCGCAACGTCGGTTCGAACATAAAGCTCAGGCGTAATCGTGCCTAACACTTGAACAGCCCAAAAGAACGTCTTGGCAAATGTCACGGTGGATGTTGCAGGGTCTTGCTTAAATCTCGGATCCAAACCTTGCAACTTACCCGAAGCACGTAACTCCATTCCCTTCGCTGTGCGGGCGGCGGGGACGAGCATTTGAAATATGGTCGAGATGTGATTCTTGCCGTCCGGATGAATCAAATTATTCCGCCAGAGGTTTTCCGTTAGACGACCCCTTGGCATCAACATGCCCTCGGGCTTGTAGTCTACATAGAACCGCTTCTCTTCCTCATTCGCCTCGCCCAGGAAAGACATAGCAGAGGCTACGCACCAGGCCTCGTCATAGGATCTCTTGAACAAGAATAGCCTGTACAACCCTCTATATGCCTCGACCTTCAACGGGTCCGCAGCAACTACCTTTCTTGTCTCCTCAATCGCCTCATCCCAGCGCTCCGTACTTTCATATAGCTCTGCGAGAATTTGTCTTTCTACTAGAGCATCTGGATTCGCCGTCGAAGCCATCTTGAACGCTTCGATTGCCTCCGGCACTTGTTGCAATCGATCGCGATAGATCAAACCCAATTGATGCCAAAGTGTATGCTCCAGATCTAGGTTGCCCTTGCCGGAAACACGATGAAGCATCTTGCGGTAGGCCCGCTCGAGTTGTTGCCAGTTCTTAGTTTGCGTGAGAATTTTGTTTATTCGCTCGAAGGCCTCGAGATAACTGGGATTGAGATCTAGAGCTTCATTGAACGAGCTCCACAGCGCGGTCCGGCTCATTGAGCTTGTCACGATAGAGCTGCGCCTGAGTGAATATGTATCGTGCCCGAATCTCCGTGCGAGGTTCGAGTTCGGCGATCTTCTGAAGGACCTCGACCATTTTCGTCCAGTCGCCGGCCTTCTGATACAATTGCAAAAGCTTGTGCAATATAACGTGATCGCTGGAATTGAAGTCATGCGCCTCCTCGAGCGCATCAATCGCCTTTTTCCAGTTCTTCTCTCGATCCGCCCAAATGTCGCCGATTTCGATCAGCAACGCCAACCGAGGCTCTGTGTCAAATACTCCATCGAGGATTTGGCGCTTGTAAGCCGCGACCTGCTTCCAATCGTTATTCTTGACGTACACTTCTATTAGCGCATCAAGAGTAGGCCTGTGATCGTTTTGTAGACCCAACGCCTTCTCGAAGTTGTTGATCGCCTGGCGAGTCTGCCCCTGCTCTCTCTTGATACAACCCAATCGATAATAGACAGCGGTACGCTCAGAAACATCCCCCTCGCCCAATGCAGTGAGGACCTTTTGGTAGTTTGTGAGAGCGCTGGGCCAGTCATGTAGAGTGAATGCAACGTCCGCAATTCCCCTAATTGCCTCTTGATCGGTAAGGTCCAATTGATGGGCTGTTTGATAAGCTTTGAGGCCTTTTTCTGAATTCCCCAACGCGGCATGAACCTTGCCTAGAATCTTGTACAAGGAATGTTGCTCGTGTCGATCCTTGTTCTTGGCCTTTCTAACCAGCAGTTCGGCGAGAGGCTCCGCTTCCTGCCACCTTTCGGTCCTGATATATTCCTCGACAAGAGGCAGGGCGGCTTCCTCACAGTCCTCATCACACTGCATTGCCAGCGCGTATGCTTCGATCGCAAGCAAGTGCTCACTAAGCATTTCGTCGCGCAGTCTACCCAACTCGACAAGCAACTTAGCTCTGACGCGAGGAACCTGCGTATTCAGTTGCTCTTCGTTTAGGTATCGGGCAGCCCGGTCCCAGTCTGATTCATCTAGCGCGATTGCACGCAATGCTGCCAACGTGGGCAAATGAGTCGGATCGAGATCGAGTGCCATCTCAAAGCGCTCTTGCGCTTGTGCACGATCACTCAGTTGTTCCTCAAGCGCTTTGCCAATCCGATAATACATTTCAACGCGCTGCGTGCTGTCGTTCGTTAGCTCTGCTACGCGAGCCATTGCGTCGATTGACTGTGAGGCATCGCCCTGTTTCTCATACAGCTTGGCGAGTGCCTCAAGCGCTGGAACGTTCGTGTCATCGAGATCGACGATATTACGATATGCATCAATCGAACGTTCGACGTCACCCACCTCATCGGAAAATACCTGAGCGATCTGCCCAAATATTTCCACCTTCGTTTGCGTTGAAACAACCTCTGCAACGTGCCGTTCGTAGGTATTAACCAGGTCAAGCCATTGCTTTAGACGTCGGTAACAACGCTCCAACGCGACGTATGCACGTTCCTCTGTCGGATCGATTTCAAGAGCCGATTCCAGGCGCTGGGCCGCCACATCAACCTTAAAAAATTGCTCTTCCTGAACCGAAGCGAGCTTGAGAAATACATCGACCCTCTCACGCTCCGTCTCCAATACGTCTAGTTGCTTTTCCAACACCTGGACCAAATCGGCCCAGTTCTGGGTCAAGTCGTCGATGTGTTCGAGTCCTCGAAGTGCGGCGATATTTCCGCCATCGATATCAAGAACTTCGCGGTAAGTATTCCCAGCCTTTTCCAGATTGCGGATCGAACTCTCGTAAAGCTGAGCGATGCGTAGCTTGTGCTTAGCGACCTGTTCGGTATCCGTGAGTGCCTGAACCTTGCTTGTGAGAATTTCAACGAGCAGAGGTATGTCACCTTGCGCCTCGTAAATACGCTCCAGTGCTTCCAAAGCTGGCAAATAGAGGGGATCAACATCGAGTGCCTGCCGGTAGTGCGCAAGGCCGCCTTCAATTTGACCCATATTGCGCTCAAGCAACTCGCCCATATCTACGAGAATTGCCTTACGATCATCGTTGGATACTGCGACAGTTCGTGCTCGCTGTAGCGTCTCTCCGACCTTCTGCCAATTGCCCGCAACCCTATGAATTGCGGCAATTCTGACGCAAGACCTGAACATTGTTCGGGTCGAGCTGCATTATCTGCTGATAATAGGGCTGCGCCCACTCTGGATGCCCCAAGTCTTGCCCGTACCACTTGCCCAATCGAAGACAGAGCGCGATCTTTTCGTCGGGATCAGTTGCTTCCGTTAACCAGGTGTTGGCGGTGGACAGTAGTTCGCCCCATCGATTAGTTGCCTGGGCCACCCGCTCCAAGTAACGAGCGGTCTCGTCGTCCCGATAATCTTCAGATATCGCATTAACTAGTGCGTCGAAAGCCTGATTGGCATCGCCGAGATTCTCTTCGAAGATCTTGGCGATTCTCCGCAGCAGTTCACTTCGATCTTGGACCTCTTCTCGAGTCTCTAGGCGATTCAAATATAGTTCAATCAGAGATTCCCAACGTGCCCCGGTAGTGTGCAATCGCTCTAGCGATTCAAAAGCAACAACGTGCTTTGGATCAACTGCTAGTATTCGATCGTACGCTGCGGTGGCCTGGTCATAGTCGCCAACCTGTACTTTCCAAAGGTCAGTGACCTCCAGTAATTCCCGAATCTTTTCCTCGGGAACCGGCAACGCTTCGGCGCGCTGCATCTTAATGCCAATGATTTCGACCCACCTTTCATCGGCGCGGTATATCGACTCTAACTCGTTCATAGCCTCAAAGTCTTTTGGATCGACTTCAAGTAGGTGTCTCCATGCGTCCGACGCTTCATAAGGCTGCTCGAGGGCGCGCCCATAGGTCTTGCCTAATTCCCGGTACACGGCCACTAGCTCGTCGGATTCAACAAAACCGGAAGCTCGGTCGATGATCGCGTGAAGTGCGGTTACCAGTTCCTGTGGATCGTTCTTTTGACGCCATATTGAGGCTACCGCGCGGAGTGCCGGCACATTTGCGTAGTCGATGTCGAGCACGCGATTCCAAGTCTCTAGGGCCTCATCCTCGCGGTTCAACTGCTCAAGAAACAACCGCGCGCGACGGCTGAGGATATTGACGCGTTCGTCGTCACTGTCGGCAATGTCGAAGTTTCTTTCTAAAACATCTGTGAGTTCGGACCAACGCGATTGCTTCTGATACAGATCAGCCAAAGCCCAAAGGGCTTCCGCGTCTTCGCCTCGTAGGTCCAAAACCCGCTTCCAGCCTTCAATTGATTCGTTTACGTTGCCGAGTCGCTCCGAGGCCAACCCCGCCAAACGCGCGCGAACTTCAGCTTCCTGAACGTCGCCAACTGCGTTTTCAAGTTCACGCAGATAGACGACCTTCAATTCCTTCCAGTTTTCGACGTTCGTGTATATTCTTGCAAGCGCCTGAATAGCGTCCTCATTGGCAGGCTCGAGATCGTCGAATATCTTTCTGTAAACGCGAATCGCATCGTCAGTCTGCTGTAACTGTTCCTCATACAGCTCACCCACTCGCCTGTATAAGTCAACCTGGTCGCGTGGTTCTTCAGAGGCCGTTGCGCGTTGCTCAAGAACGCTGGCAAGTTCCGGCCATGAACCTAGTGAAGTATAAATTCGATCTAGAGTTTTCAAGAACCTCAGATTCCTGGGGCACCGAGTTGAGAACGTAACGATAGGTCTCCTCGGCCTTGGTGACGTCGGACAGCTCCTCTTCGAAGACTCGCGCCAGGCGCTTGCCAATGGTCGCTTGCACCTCGGCGGGGGTGCCCTCCACACCGAGCACGTCCGCGTATGCATTTGCTAGTTGGTCCCAACCGCCATCATTACCGGAAGCAAATCTTTCAATCTCTTGTCCAACCTTCTCGTCGAGCGGGTACTCTTTGACGCCACGCACACAGATATTGAAGGCCAAAATGGTATCGCCCAGCCGCTCCTCAGCGTCCTCAATGAGCTTGTAATACATGGCAAGTCGATCATTCGGCTCCTGCGTGGCGGAAAGCTGTGCCTCGTGTACCGAGAGTAACTTTTCCCATTCTGCGCTGCTCTGATAGAGGGGCTCCAGAATCTCACAAACCTTAACCTGCTCTACTCCCAATGCGAATAGCGATTCCAAAGCATTCAATGTGTCGGCGTGGTCGGGAGCGACATTTATCACTTCGCGGTACGCGTCGAGGGCAGCATTCACGTTGCTCAGGCGGAGCTGATACACCTGACCAAGGCGGTACTTGAATTCCAAAATGTCGTCGGGAGTTTCGCCCGTTTCCGCTTCCCGATCGAGGATGGTCGCAAGCTCTGACCACTTTTCACTGATGCCGTACAAGCGGTCCAGCGCTCGAAGTGCAGCCTGATTTTCGGGTTCAATTTCTATGACGTTGCGATATCGCTGAATTGCTTCCTCGATATTCTCAAGTTGAACTTCGTAAACCTGAGCTACACGTAGGCCTAATTCAATTTGTGCCTCAGGCTCGTTCGCTAATTTGTCAACTTCGTTGTCGTACAGCGCAGCAAGGAACGGCCAGCGTTCCGTAATGCTGGCGAGTCGTTCCAACGAGGCCAATGTTTCTTCGTTCTGACTATCTATCGCAAGGGCCCGCGCGTACGTCTGGAATGCGTCAACGTGAAGACTAAGGCTCTCTTCGTATAGCCGGGCGATACGGTGCACCAGCTCAACCTTCTCGTAAGCTTCGTCACAAAAGCGCACCTGAACTTCCAGGACGCTGATTAGCTTTTGCCAATCACCCATAGTGTCATAAATGGGTTCGAGTACGCTGGCGGCACTCATCGGAGCTTGCAGGCCATTCTTGATCCCTTCCAAAGACTCTAGCGTCGGAGCGTGATCGGCCTGGATATTGAGGATGTCGCGGTACAATTCAACTGCACGCTCCACATCCCCCAGCTTCTTCTCGTACAAGTCCGCTATTCGGTATTGATAACCTACCGATTCGGACGGATCCGCAGCAAGTTCGGATTCGTGCGACAGTACGCTCAACAATTCTTGCCAGTTTTCGGCCGATTGATAAAGAACATCCAATCTGCCGAGGGCCTCAATGTCATCAGGGTCAATTTCTAAGACACGTTGATAGGTGTCTATAGCTTGCTGTACATCGCCCAATTCACGTTCGTATACGGCGCCGACCTGATAGTAGATGAGCTTCTTTTCCTCGGGATCAATTACGAGGTCAATCTTGCGCGTGTATGCTCCTAACAACTCTTGCCAACGCGCGAGGCTGAGGAACAATCGGATTAGCGCGTCTACGCTGGCCAAATCCTCAGGGTCCACCTCCATGACTTTCTGGAATACACCGATCGCGTTTTCCTTCCGCTCAAGGATTTCCTCTTCGATTCTTGCCGCTTCGTATAATGCGGCTTTCTGATCATCGATCGATTCTAGAATCTCGGACTTTCGTTGCAAGATCAACGACATGTCTCCGAATCGTTCCGTGGCCTGGTAAAGGGCTTGCAGCGCCTCCGCAGCATCGAGGTTAACGGGGTCGATTACCAACACGCGCCGATACAACTCAATGGCACGATCTACGTTCCCGACTTCTCTTTCATAGATGCGCGCCGCTGACGCCGTAAGCTGACTTGCAAGTTCAGTGTCCTCTTGGGATTCCGCCAGGCGCTCAAATACGATGGCTAGGTCCGCAAATCGCCCAGTTGCTTGGGCCAGACGCATGATGGTGGACTGCGTCTCATCGTTGGCAGCGTCCAATTCCAGCGCACGCGCAAAAGTATCGAATGCCGCATTAGCGTCACTCCCCGCATCCTCATGCAATTCCGCGATGCGGTGTAGCAGTTCGACCTTGCGGTGAGCGTCGTCGGCACACTGAACCTGAACTTCATAAACCCCAATCAGTTTGCGGTAATCTCCCTTTTCTTCGTAAAGTGGCTCGAGGATCTCGGCAATTGTGAGCTGGTACTCGTCAATCTGACCCAAGCGCTCAAGCGCTTGCAGCGCATGCGAATTTGCAGAATCGCGTTCAAGAACCTGGCGGTACCCTTCGATGGCACCATCTACCTGTCCCATTTTTTGCTCTCTGAGAGCAGCCAAGCGCAACATCATTTGAATTTGCGCATCGTCCGAATCTGCCAAATTCATCTGGAGCTCAAGATTCTCGGCAAGATCCTCCCAAAGCTCCTGGCGCGTGAACAAGCCGTCAAGGGAAAGTAGCGCGTTCGGATTGCCAGGGTCGAGCGACAGAACCTCTTTGTAAGCCGCGATAGCCTCCCCAGGTCGGTTCAGTTTCTCCTCGAGTACTGCGGCCATTTGAGCATACAGGCCCTCGCTCTCGTTCGAATTGGTCTCGAGCTCAATTCGTCGTCTAAATACGCCAACCAATTGCTCCCAACGTCCCGTGCGTCGATACAGCGAGTCCATAGCGGCTAGGGCTACGGTATCCCCAGGGTCTAAGACTAGAACTTGCTCATAACTGCTCGCCGCGTCGTCAACCAGCTCCTGTTGTTCTTGTATCTCGGCCAAACGCAGCCAATAATCCCGCGCTAGGTCGATATCGGAAAGCTCCGCTGCTATCGAGCGGTAAACTTCGATTAGGCGGGTCCACGCTCCACACTGTTCGGCACAGCCTTCCAGTTCGATTCGGGTGTCCTTTTGCGACGGATCTTCTACTAAGGCGCGCGCTAGTGATTCGACGGCTCGGTCAGGGCGCCCCAATCTCGATGACGCCGTTTCAGCCATTTTCTCAACAGCTCGACACGGCGAACGCTATCTTCCATAGATTCGGACAGAATATCCAATGTCTCGATTAGCTTCTCCCAGTCTTCCCGGGCCTCGTAGATAGCCTCGAGGATACTGGCCGCCTCGGTCCTTAGCGTTGGCCGGCGTAGCATGCCTTCAAGTGCAACCCTGGCGCCCTGATGTTCGGGAGAAATCAGCAAGATTTCTCGGAAGTTTGCTAGCGCGCTCGATTCCTCAGACAAGTGCTCCAACTGAACTTGTGCCAATCTATATTTCAAGTCCACAAGCGTCGCTTCGTCCACATCAAGTTCAATTCGATGCTCGATTACTTCTGCATATAGCGACCATTGCTCGGTCAACCTGTAGAGCCTGTCAAGAGCCTCAAGTGACGCAACATCCGCCGGGTTTTGATCCAGAATGACTTGATACGTCTGAATTGCCGCGGCAACGTCCCCCATGTGGACTTCGTACAACCTGGCAATGTCGTACTGTACCTGAGTATGTTCGTCGCCAGCTGATACTATGTCTAGTTTGCGGGAATACACTTGCAGCAATTCGCCCCATCGCTGAGCTTGCTGATACAATTGCTCAAGCGCCGCTAGCGCGAACTCATTTCCCGAGTCTTCTTCGTATACCGCGCGATATTCGGTCAGCGCGTCATCGAGCAAATTCATTTCTTCAACAAATACCCGGCCCAGCCTGAGGCGCAGAGCGACGACCGCGTCAAATTCCCCAGCCGCAGAAAGAGCTGCGATTGCTTGCCGGTACGCCTCGACAACCCGAGTCCATAGGCCAGTGGTTTTGGCGGCTCGTTCAACATCAATCTGACCTTGCAAGTCAGTCGGCGCAATCTCAAAAGCCTCCAAATACCGTTCGAATGCCAACGCACTCTCACGCAAATTCTGTTCGTACAGCGCTGCCACTTCGCGCAACAATGGGAGGCGCTCGTCGCGAATTGTGGCATGCGCTAACTGAATTTCGATTACGCCAGCCAACCCCTTTGGATTGTTCGTGCCCCCGTACAATGGTGCCAATCGTTCGGCGGCACCCAAATTGTGCGAGTCCAGCTGCAAGACTTTTTCGTAAGAACGCACCGCTCGGTCGGTCTTGCCCTTCTGGGTAGTCCACAGCTCGGCGATCTTCATCAGCATGGATATTCGCTGATGTACGTCCTCGGTCTTGGCTTCATTCGTTTCTAGTATTCGGATGAATTCATCCCATTTGCCGGAATCAGCATAAAAGAATTCCAGGTCATTCCAACGCCCAAGCGTTACGTACCTCTTCTTCAGCTGTTCTTGCGCTCTTCGATCGTCAGGGACGAGGGCCAACAACGATTGGTAAGCGGAGACCGCACGAACATCGTCATTCAGTCGGTCACCGACGACCTGCGCTAGCTTATTCAGGATCTGGATCTTCTCCCGCGAATCCAGGGTCAACTCAGCCAATTGCTCCAACACGCCTGCCAATTGCTCGAAATCACGACCTCGCTCGTATAGCTGCGCAAGGGCAGTTAGGGCTTCAAGGTCGGAAGGATCGCTCTTGAGCACCTCATTCCAAAGTTCAATACATACTTCTGGCTTTTTGATTCGCTCGGTCGCAAGTTTGGCAATATCCTTGAATAGCGACGTTCTCTCCGGGCCTTGATCAACTTCACGCGCCTGCGCCAGGCTCAGTGCTACGAGCTTTTCCCAGTCCCTGCGCTTTTCGTACATTTGCCGGAGATAATCCAGGGCCACCGGGTTCATCGGGTCGCACTCAATTACCTTTTCGTACGCGCGCACCGCTTCGGCTTGATTTACGAATTTCGTCACGTACAGGTCGGCTGCACGCATATAGAGCTCGGCTCTTTCGAAGGGATCGCTCAACTCATCGCCGAGTGCCATCAAGGTTTTGACCAACTCGCTGAATCGCTTGCCATCTTCCTGTTGTCGCAACTGCTCTCGAAGAACGATTATCTTCTGCTCATTTTGAGGACGCTCATCGACGGCTGGCATAGCTACGGGTTGCTCGTGGTCCATTTCGACGGTGACATTTCCGCCTGAATCTTCGACTTGGTTGCCAGTTATTGTGACGTCCTGCACACTGGACTCCTTCTTCTCTGACTCAGCTATTTCTGTCGTGAAGTTTGTCGGTTCAGCAACGTTCGCGACATTTGAATCCACTGCAGCCGTCTCAACCGCAATTGCTGGCTCTACCTGGCCATAGATTTGACTGAAAGCGAGGATGGCTGGATGCTCCGCATCAATACTAGCCAGTCTGCTAAAATACGACCCGGCACGCGCCACATCATTGATATTTTGCCAGGCAATAAGCCCCGCAACAGCCAACGTGCCTCTCGTATCGGCGGAACTGACCGGCTTCTCGAACACACTATCGACAACGGATAGTAGGCCCTCATATCCGGTTGGCCATTCGTCGGCATGTTCCCTCAGATAAATCAAGACCTGTGACAAATCGGGGCTGCGTCGCAGCGCCTCTAATAAGAACTGACCCGCAACTTCGACGTTTTGATGCCTAAGAGCCCATCGCGCTCCAAATGCCAAATACGCCTCAACTTTGTTCGGCTTCTGGCCGTGAATCGAGCACTTGGCGCTGGATCCGCAAAATTGCTTCGGTACGGCCAGACTCAACTAGCAAGTTCTCCAACAACGCGACAGCAGACGCATTTCGAAAATGCGAGACATATGCCTGCGTCAGCATCCCCTCCACTTCTTCCGGGGCGTATCTGCGCGCAATTCGAGCCGCGCGCATAAATGCAAACGACTTGGACAACGAATCATCGGAGGAATGCGCCAAGCGCAAGAGGCTGGCCAATCGATCCTGCCAACTGTCCGGCGTAACTTGTACGTCGGTCACTAACTCAAATAAATCGCCATCGGTGGCTCCCGCTTCGCGCAGCGCATTCGAATAAACCGCTGCCGCCCGGTCATACTGACCTTCGTCGCAAAGGACATCGCCAAGCTCTTTGGTAATGACTATCGTTTCGGCTGGACTCCTGGCAACTTTCAACTGCAATTCCAGAAGCTTCTGCACCATGTTGAGCTTACCGAGCTCGCGATAGACCTGACGTGCTTCAGCCAACGCTACGGTCAAGGACGGATTTAGCTTGTAAGCATCCTGAAAATGCTTCAACGCCTTCACGCCTTGCAAGAATCGCGTATGAAGCACGCGACCCAGCCTCAGGTGGAGTTCCGCCTTGAGCGTGTTGTCGTCCGCCTCACCCAAGCCTTTGTTCAAGGCTTCGGCCATACCGTACCAATCTTGGTGGGTCTCTTGATCATTTAAACGCTGCTGTAAGTTCATGCTTCCTCGGGCGACTCAGCGGACTACAACGCTGAGGCGCTCGGTATCGCTCCGGCGCCTCCAATCGTTGAAATTATGCAAACAAAACGAAAAATTAACACCTTCGTCTGAAGGCAGTGAACTGGTGTGGGACCGGGGCTCAATCCGGGCGTCCGCCAAGTTTCTGCACGAGGCTCTGCGCGGTCTCACACTGCTCCTTGAATTTCTGTGCTTGCGCACCCCTGCAGACTCGCTTGGAAAAGGACCCGAGCAAGCGGACGGCCTTTTCCTTTTGAGGGGGGTCCATCACAGCGTACGTGCTGCCAAGGTTAAACGCGATTTCAGGATGCTTTTCGCCTGCGACTTCCTGAGCCTTTTCCATGGCCGCAACCATGCTTGGCTTATCGTCTTTGGCCTGCGCAACCTCAAATAGCAGAACATACATCCCGTAGAGATTCGAGTTGTTTTCCTCGCTCGGCCGAACGTAGCGCGTGCCTTCTTGAAGTACCTGTTCGGCCTCCTTGTAGAACTTCAAATTTACGTAAAGTTCTCCAAGTGGTGGGTAGAACATTGGTTTGCTAATCGGGTCGTGTTCGATGGCCTTGGTATAGTTAGTTAGGGCATCCTGATCATTTCGCGTCCACAGGCTCGCCTGCCCCAAGAAATAATAACACTCTGCGTAGTTTGGGTCCTTCTCAATACACTTCCGAAGGGGCTCCTTAGCCTCTTCATAGGCGTCGGGATTTCCAGCCTCGGCTTGCTTGATGAGCGCATAACCGCGCTTGAACCAATAGTCCGCGAACTCAGGAGCCACCTGAATTGCGCGCGACATGGTAGACGCCATCTTGTCCCAATCTTCCTTCTTTTCATAAGCATTGCTAAGCTTATGCAAGATTCGATGATTGGTCGGATCGCGCTGAATTGCCTCTTCGTATTTCTGAACTGCTCCCTCAACGTTGACCTTGACCATTCGATCGCCTTCATTGGCAAGGTTGATCGCTTCTATGTGGTCACGACTACAACCTGTAGCCGCTGAGAGAGCCCAGACAACACTTGTCGTCGCACTTATTAACTTCGCTAAACTGCGCATATTCATCGCGAGTTCACCCTCTTGTTCATGGGAACCTGTTTTGAGAATTGCATGGCGGGCTACTGGAATTAGGGATTGCCGTTACCTGAAAGTGACGTACCGAAGTTGCCCCATTCGGAATCGGAAAGCTATTGCGGTGTCGGCGTATTCCTTTCTCAATTGCGGCCCGAGCATACGCGCAGCGACCGTGGAAAGTAAAGTGTCACTGGCACGAGTCGCCGTCGAAAAAGTCG
Organism: uncultured delta proteobacterium; assembly: GCA_963819085.1. Taxonomy (GTDB): domain Bacteria; phylum Myxococcota_A; class Polyangia; order Polyangiales; family Polyangiaceae; genus FEN-1139. Next base: position 134,525 of record CAWFUX010000044.1, on the reverse strand, counting down.
GCAAAATCGACCCTTCGAATCGAGACGTATTGTAAGCGGGTCAATGCCACTCATGACGCGCGCCTCCAGGGAATATTCGCGCGCACGTTGAAAATACGTCTCAATTTCCAGCAGAATCAACGGAATATTTTGGCGTCTATGCGACACGGCCGGTTGGTAGCATTGGACGTCCCTGCAGCCGACCTACACAAGTCCACAACTCTTTCGAATCAATAGGCTTTCAAGATCGAAGCGACAAAGCACAGCACGCTTGAAGCAACTAGCTCCAAGCGTGCGAAATTACGATGCTATCAACCAAGCCTGTCAGCCCGGCTGAAACATAATCGGATAGACAACCGTGACGATGCCCCCTTCCGGCTGAGGGAAACTCAAACCGTAATAGGCGTTTATCACGCAATTGACCACGCCACTGTCCGGCAAATCCGAGCCACCGTTCTGCACATTCGAAACCGAACCATCGCGGCCAATTACAAAGCGAACTTGAGCACGACCCTCGAGATTCGGATTCCGAGCCAAACCTTGCTCATAACACATTCTAAACCGGCCGTAATTCTGCCGAACAATGCGTTGGATGACCTCAGGAGGCAGACGCCCACTGACCGTCGTGGCACCCATTCTCACTTTAGGAGCCCTTGTCTTATGCGACCCACCCAGGCGCCCATGACCTGATCCGAAACCTTGGCCAGTACCCGTGCCTGCTCCGTGGCCCAAAGTACCAATAGACCCTAGACCGATGCCTTCACCTCGACCACCACCACCTTCGCCGATACCAGATAGCCCGAGACCACCGGCACCAAAGGCGTCACCAATCTCATCGCCCCACATATTACCTCGGGCGCTGATTTCATCAGTGCCGAGTGACGTATCTCTTCCCCACGGAGCCGTAGGCGCGTTGGGGTCGCCCGCCGCGCCAGTATTGAGGAGCCCAATCATTCCAAACTCTTGCGCTTCACGAAGAGCCGCTGCGCGCGCAATATGCGGATCCGGGTTGTCGCGAGGACCCTGCACAGCATATCGCTTGTTGGTCGCCTTCGACGTCGGATTACCCATGGAACCTTCCTCGCCTTTTGCTCGAGTTCCGGTTCCACCTTCCTTATTGTCAGCGTTGTCCTCAGCGACCTGTTCAGTTTCCTTCTCTTCTTGTTCCCGCTCAGCAGCCGCCTGCAAGTATTGCTGAATCAAGTACAGCTGATCCTGATTGATACCCTCATCGTCGGTTAACCCCAACGGCGGAACGAAAAACGCCATAGCAGTAACAAAACCGCCAACAGCTCCAAACGAAAGTCCAAAGTAGGACAATACAGCCCACTCAATCCCTGCGGCCATACCCTTCTTAGAAGGCTTGCCCGCGTTCACGGCGGCAACTTGAAAGACGAACGCATCCAACTCGATGCGCGCCTTCGTGCCTGTGGGTATGCTCATCTGATGGCCACCCGTAACTTCCGCCGTTGGCTGTGCCTTCTGGCGTGCCTCATCAAGGGACATTCTCGGCTGACCGGGAAACTCGATAAAACCCTTAGCTCCTGGGGGAATCACTACGGCAGCTGACATTCGATCGCCGACCACTACGGGCAAGCGCGTGGTTCCGATCTTTTCCGCAGGAATGAAGAAATCGCAGGCAAAATTCTTCCCTTCCTCCTCCCCGACGTAAAAATTACGCGGCGGCGCAAGGTGCGAAACGTGCAGCACATTGGTGCCCCAAAGCACCATTACCTCGACCGCGGGAGCGTAAGCGAGTTCAACTTCATCCGGACTGACGTCGGGGCCACTCTTTACGAGCGTATACGTGTAAGTTCCAGGAGGTGCGTCATCGGGAACTTCATGCGAAGAGCGAGCCGCAAATGGATTGATGGCCGCGTTATCAAATGGGTTCGACGCGCCACCGAAGGGACTCGACGCAGCCGCAGCGGCGAACGGATTCGCGGCAGCTGCAAATGGGTTCGAAGCCACCGCGAAGGGATTTGACGTAGGCGGCGCTGCCGCTGGCCTCGCACCCATCGCTGGCGCGGGCTCCGCGCTGGCCACCACAGCCCCGGCCGCGTCAGTCCTTTCCAGAACCAGGCGGGTGCTGCCGATTTGGATCTGATCGCCCGCATGCAACTTACACTTGTTAACCCGCGCCCCGTTCACCAAAGTGCCCGGTTCGTTGCCGAGATCGATAAGCGTTACATCGTCTGGACCTGCGACCTCAACGACAGCGTGCATTCTCGAAGCTGCCTCGTCATCGATACGCAAGTGACTCTTTGGATCTTTGCCAACCTTGACAATATCCTGAGTCACGGTTTCTCGTCGTAGCAGGGAGTCCCCCTGATATACCGCAAATGTGAGTACAGCTTTGGACATGCTTCAAATCCCGCGAATTGAAATAATAAACGCTAAAAAACTAGATATTTTCGACCGACTTCAACATCTCCGGCACGAACGAGGTGCGGGGGCGAATCAGGGTGGTACGAGCCGCAGTAGGACGAACTCGAATGGTCGCGTCGTTGGGCCCAAATCCACCTGCGTTTAGCGGATCATCACTAAACTCGTAACCGTACCCACTGTCGGTGTCCGAACTTTTTGCCTGGGCAAATACACTTGGAGTGGCCAGAAACGTTGCTAATCCGAACAACATGCCACCTAGGCAAATCTTTGGTCCTCGTGTCATTTTTACCTCCAGCGGTAATCGGGGCTGAATTCCAACAACATTGTATCAAGTCGCAAGGCCAATTACAACCTCGATCGAAGTTGTTGAGCCCAACCTAGATTGAGCCCGTACACTGATCGACAACACCGAGTGTCTATTGTTCCTTGTGATCCTTCGAAATCGACAATCTAACTTGTCACTATTTCTTGGCGGCGTCAGTTCCGGCCTTCTTTTCGTCTGCGCCTGATTTTTTCGCGTCTGCCGGCGATTTCTTGTCCTTCGCCATGTCGTCGCCCTTGGACTCTGGCTCTGCAGCCCCACCCTTGGCCTTGTCCTTAACCTGGTCCTTGTCTTTGTCTTTGTCTTTGTCCGTATCCTTGTCCTTGTCTCCTGGAGGAGGAGGCGGCGGCGCGGCTTTGGCGGCCCTGGCTGCTTCTTCGCGAGACTTCTTACCTTCCTCTAAGAACTTGATGGTGTCTCGCATGTCCTTGATGCGCTCATTTGAACGCTTGACGGCGTCCGTAAACGCGGCGTCACCGCCAGCCTTGGTGGTGAAATCCTCATACTGACGAATTGCAACCTTCATCATTGCAATCGATTTGTCTTCGTCACCCGCAGACTTGGCCTTGAATTCCTGCGTCAAAATCGCTTCGTTGTAGTAAGTTTCCGGCCTGTTGGGCGAAAGCTTCTTGGCCTCGGCCAATTGCTTTTCCGCGTCGGGCATTTTCTCGTCCCTGTTGGCAGGGGTAATTTGACCACGAATTGCCAGGGCCAAGCCCAGATGAGCTTCGAACTCATTCGGCCTTAGCCTCAAAGCCTCGCGATAGGCGGTTTCCGCCTGTTCGAATCCTCGGAACGATAGATTCACAGCTGCATAGTTCATGTGGGCTTCGAAAAAATCCGGGTCGAGCGATCGCGCAGCCGCAAAGCTCTTTACTGCACCGTTAAAGTTCCTTAGCTCTACTTGAATTAGCCCAGATGTGTTGTGAAGTGCGGCGTACTTTGGATTTTTACGCTGAGCTTGCGATGCTACGAGCGCCGCCAAATCCAACATCTGCTCATTTACCTGCACGGACTTGGAACTCGATGCGACCATGCCGCGCCGCTTTCCCTTGCGTTTGCCACCAGCCTCAGCCTTGGCCTTGGCTTGCTCCAGGTAGTAGATCGCCAACTGATTGAACGCTGGCATGTAGTTATCGTCAATGGCCAGGGCCCTTTGCAAATTTCGCTTTGCCCGTTCGAGGTCGTCCTTGCCGTCGGAATTTGATTGGTCGCTGCCGCGCTCCATTTGAAGCGCAGCAACAGCTACTAGAGCTTCGACATTCTGAAACTGAGCGTCGTGAATGATCTGCTCAAGCGAACCAATCGCCGAATCCAAATTATTGTTTCGTTGATAATCGTAAAGCGCCAGCTGAACGCGTGCCCGATGGAATTTTCCATTGGCAGACACCGCCTGCTCAAAGGCCGCTCGCGCGTCCTTGTCCATGCCGCAACGCTGGTACGCAAGGCCAGAATTGTACAACGCCTCAGCCAGCGTCTGGTTGGTCGCCGTCCTCTGTTCGTCAGCCGCAGCTTTGAACGCCTGGGCTGCACTCTTGCAAGTGGCGTCGTCCCACTGCCCCTTGGAATCCGCATCAACGAATTCCTGCAAAGCGCCTTCAAACTTATCCGCTGCCTCCTTCGAGACGCTTGTCCCAGTAGCCGACTTATGGCCACTAGGGTGCGCCGGCGCCTTAGCCTCTGTCTTCGTTGCCTCTCCACCACAACCTACCGCGACGATCAAAGCGCCGACGGCCAATAAACTCTTGCCACGCAACATCTGATTCCTCCGGGGATTCTGACTGCGATCCGCGAGTGGCCGCGCCGCTAGAATAGACGACGCGGCCCGCCGGCTCACTTCTTCTTCTTCTTTTCCGTCTTTTCAGGTTTCGACTTTTCAGTTTTGCTATTTTCGTCCTGGGATTCGGCCTTCTTAATCGCCTTCTTATCCACGTCGGGCTCGGCGCTCGCTGTAACGAACGACTCGCCGCCGATTCGAACAGGCCTCGGCTTTTCGCGCAGTGCACTATTCACGCGATTGGGCGAGCCGCGGAACTCGTCAATTCAAGTGGTACTCGGTCTTGTAGTTATCGGCCAACCATTCCTCACAAGTGCGACTGAACTGGTCAAAGTACTGATACTTCACCGAGTACTTCAAGCATGTCTCGAACGCGCCACGAGCCATTTGCTTCTGTGGTTCAGAGGCATCGTCCAATGCCCCGTAGTACGCCGTGCGTAGCTCGTAGTCCTTCTTGATTGAATCCGGAATTGGCGCCGCGCGGAACTCCTTCACGAACTGACCCCACATCTGACCAACACGAGAGCCTGATGCGATTACCCAGCGAGGCGGCGGCACTGGCTGCAGATCGACGATGTTCTTGTATTCGCTTTGTTGCGGCTTCAATCAGGGGCCGCTTCTTGCCGATCCAATCCTTGACCTTCGTTTCGATGTGCTTCTTTACTTCTTCCTTGCTGCCCTTGCCTTTATACTCGGGGAACTTGACGGCATCGACCTTGGACTTCATTTCCTCAGCAAAGTAGAACGTTGCCTCGCCCACGGATTCCAGCGTTCGGCCTATCCTACGCGTCCGAGCGTCCTCAGAATCGTCCTTGACTGACTGAATCTCCGCGACGGCCTTCTGTGGATCACGCCAAGCACCGAGCACCTTCTTGTATTCAGTCGCCGCGTTGGGCGCCCGTTTGGTGTTTGCGTAGGCGCGAGCCAAAAGACCGTGCGCTTGAATCCGCACATCGAGCGTTGCCTGCTTATCGATCGTGTTCATGCTCGCGTTTAGGCGTTTGACGACATCTTCCCAGGCGCTCTTTTCGCCGTAATGCGCGGCGACGGCAAATGCAATTTGAGCTGCCTGGGCGGGCTTTCGTCCGCCATAGTACTTATTGAAATTATTGGCGTCCGCGATTGCTTCTTCTTCTTGACCGAGACCCAGTCTGAGAACGACCGCGTCACTTAGTGCTTGATCGGCAGTTTCGCCCTTGTAACTCGTTTCTTTTGCGTATTTTCGAACCAATCCGAGGCCTTGTCGTATACGGCAATCGCCTGGTAGTTCCCGCCTATCTCGTACATTGCCTTGTAGGCCAACGGGGTCTTGGCTAGGCCAAACTTGGGATCGAGAAGCACCATTCTAGCGCCAATTGACTTCGCCAACAGACGCCCGGCTTGGTAGGCCTTGGCTCGATTATACAAGATTTCATCGGCCTTCTCGCATTGCTTGACCTTGTCGCCCTTTGACAGCGGTGTTTCGCAATACTTGGCCCACAGCTCCCCGTAAGCCTCAGCGCCCTTGCGGTAATTATCTATGGCTTCGGTGCCTTTGCCCTGAGCTGCCTGCGAGTCGGCCAATTCGATAATCTTTTGAGCCTTCAAGCGCATGATATCGAATTGAATTCGGGTCAAAAGTTCGCACTGATCTTTGTTGTCGTCGAACTTTTTGCCCTCGCAATAGAGCTGTAGGAACTGGGGCACGTCATTGCCCATATCCGTAAAGCATGCTGGGCGTGGGGGCTCGGCTTTGGAACCCAGCACGTTAATTGCTTCCAAATACAATTGGCCCGCGTAGATACCAGCATCCACTTTGGAGTAACTGAGTGAAATGTCGCGGAAAGCAATAGCTGCTTCCTCCCAATGCTGAGCCTCGAAATACGTCCTGGCACGGGCGTACTTTACGTCAATGTATTGCTCGACCGCTTCCTTGTCATTTTCGTCGGGTTTTACGTAGCAAACGTAGCGGTTGAACGCTTGAATCATGCCCTTCTGCAGCGGAGTAAAGTCCTTGGGCTTGAATTTGTCCCATTCACCAGCCTTGGCCTTGGTATCCTCTTTGCTGGCGCCTTTTGGACCAACACCCAGGGTCTTTCGATCCGCGTGATTGGCGTACTTCTGGTCGTACATTTTCTGATAGCAAAGAACAGCCGCGTAGGCGGCCTCGGCCGCATCGTTCCCACCGGGATCTTCGTTGACGACCGAGTCAAAGGCTGGCCCGCACTCCTCCCAGCGTTGCTGGAAATAGAGCAAGTCAGCCATCGCGTACTTGATCTTGTAGAGCGTTGGCCAGTCGTCCTTGACGATTCTCGGGAACTCGAACTTTGCAAAGTCCTCAGACTTGAAATTCTCGCCTACCTTCTTGTAAAGGTACGCAGCAAGTTCCATAGTCTTCTTGTCTCCCGTGCCGCGAACGCCACCGGAGCCGACTGCTTCAAGATGCCAGCTCATCGCAGTTTCAGCTAGCAACTCTGCAGTGCGATTCGAACACTCGAGCTTCGACTTATCCGAGTGGCTGTCGGCCAAGAAAGCCTTTCGGATCTCAAGCTGGGTGTCCATCTCCTTGCGGATCGTTTCCTTGTCGGACGACTTTGAGGCCGAAATTGCGCCCGTTATCTGCGTCTGATAGTGGCAATAGCGGTCACCCTTGTCGCGCGTCATTAGGTCCCGGTAAAGGACGATACCTTCGGGATAATGACCGGTATCTAGGTACGCGAAGCCAAGCTCATTGAGCATGTCAATGGTCTTCTCATCCGAGCTCCCCGAATCGCCGCTAATGGGCTTGAAGAAGGCGTATGCCTTGCTCGGATTACCGCTGATTGCGTACACCGGTATCAGGTCACGCCGCGCGGACTTGGCCAGCTGCTTGGCGTTTGGCAAGTCGGAGAACTTATCGCCGTACTCGATTACGGCCTTAAACTCATTTAGAGCTTCGGCGTACTCGCCCTTATTCCAATGAACATAGCCCAACTTATATCGCGAATAGCCGTACACCTTGTTCTTCGGTGGCGGGTACTTGATCACTTCCTTGTACGCTGCCGCAGCTAAATCGAACTTGGACGGGTCACCTTGCGCTTCCTGGAAGAACAATTCACCGAATGCGAGATACGCATTCGGGATGTACGGTGATTGCGGCGCTTTTTCTATCAATTCGTAATAGACTTTGCGCGCATTCTGAAGGTCCTTAGCCTGCTCGTATTCATACGCCAAGTAGTACAATACCTCGTCCAACTTGGAATAGTTGGGGTACTGGTCCTTCATCATGGAATAGTACTTGATGGCGTTTTGGCGCGAAGCCTCGGCAATCTTCTTGGCCTGGCCGGCCGCGCTTCGTTGCTTGGCTTTCTCGCTTGCCGGCGTCTTCTTGTCACCCGCGATGACCTCGGCGGCATTCTGGTCGCGCACGCCGGCCGACTCCAATTCAACGTAACCTTCGGCGAGTCGCCGCACCAACTGTGGCCGGTCCGGCGAATTCTTCTTTGTTTCCTTGAGCAGCCGCTCGAGGCCCTGAATCTCGTTGATTAGTAGTGCCCTTGCGCGCGCCTTCAAGCGCGTCTGCCGCGTGTCGCGTTGCGCGTATTGCTGCAGCATAGCGGCGTCGCGCGGCTTCGAGGAATCCTCGCGCTTTTTCACCTCACGAGGCGGAGGCGCACTCTTGAATGCCACGGCCCGCTTCTTCTTGATATCAAAGTGCTTGGGACCCTTGGGGCATTCCGACAAAGCCTTCTTCGCTTCGGAACTTACGCATTCGGAGCTGAGTTCCGTTTGCTTTTCAACGGCCTGCGAATTCTGAGAGGCAAATAGCGTTGCCCCAAACAGCAAACTCGCGAGCAAATTCATTGTGCGTGCAGCCTTCATTCCCAATTACCTCCCACACGTCAACATGATGACCTGGCGGTAGAAGCCGAGTTCGTCACGCCAGTACTCGCCGTCGAATGGCCAGAGGATATGTTCCTGATCCGGGTTAACGATTCCGTAAATCTTCGATTCAGCTTTGGTGACCTGCCCGTTCTTTAGTTTCGCGTCAAGCAGGTTCCTTTGCGCAGCCGTAATATCAATTAGAATTTTTTCGCCGTTCCTCACGTGTTCGTGAATTTCGTCGAACGAACCGTTGATAACGAGACATCGCGAGCTCTCCGGTCTGTCGCACCGCCATTTCGCGCGCAAGTGCCAAGGATTCCCGTACCTGGCCGCCGATGCCGGAGTCCTGGAAATTGGAGGGCGACTTCTTGAATCTGCCCTTTTCTTCGTCCAATAGCCGAACGTACTCGATATTTCGCAGCAACTGACGATCGCTTAGCGCCGAAGAAACAATCGGCTCAATCATCGGGTCAAGATTGGCGTTGTGCTCACGAACCTTGATCAGGAACTTGAAAAACGCTTCGTCGTTGCTGGAGCCCTTGTATCGATTGAGAATCTTGGTCAGTTCGGCCTTTATCGGGACGAAATGCTTGTTGAAGCGTGCCACGACGACCATGGCGGCCTCGTAGTTGCAATTCGCAAAGTAAATAACCGCCTTCAAGATATCCGCTTCGGGGTAAAACGAATTCGGGAAGTAAGGCGATTGAATCGTATGAATATTGCCGAGCGCTCGCGTGTAGTCACCCGCCATGAAATAGGCCCATGACTCCTCGAACAGCGCGTCGAGCCAATACTCACTGGTTACGTCGATTTGGTTCCAATACTTGACGGCGGCGCTTAACTTGGTCCCATCGATAGTTGGAATATTTGTCTCGGCGTTCAACCGAACCGACGCTGAATAGTAAGTTCGCGCCATTGAAAGATAGGCCAAATCGCGCATGCGGCCTTCTTCTTCGACGCCGGAGACGCCCTCTTCCAAAGCCTTCTCGATGCGCTGAAAACTCTTTACGGCGGGAATCGACTGACGCTTTTGGACATAGCTGACCCCGGTGAAGAACTGCGCTTGCACATAGTGCTCGCTACGACGGTCAACGCGCTGGAACAGTCGAATCGACTCTTCATATTGGCGATTCCGGTACTTGTAACGGCCGAGCATGTAGTTGAGCGTCCAGTACAGCTCTTGCTGCTGGGCGTTATCGAACCTGGCGACCTCCTCATCGGAGTACTTGCCGACGCGCTCGATGATGTCGGCGGGCTCGGGCAATTGGGTGGCAAGCTTAGCGAGCCAAAGCAACGTCTCACCGAATTTCAGGTGAAACTTGTTGTCGGCGATTACGCTGAATATCGAGTAACTGGCTTGATAAAACTTCAGGCGGTAAAGGCAAATCGCCAGGTAGTATTGGGCGAGCTGCTTGTTACCTTCGTCGTCGCCGCTGGCGCCGCTTACAACCTGGTACATGCCGGTCGCTGAGTCGCTCCACTTCTCCTTGTCGAATAGTTTCTTCGCGCGACCGAATGCTTCACTGGGAGCCCCAGCGCTTACGGGCCCCTGGTTCGTCGATGATTGTTCATCGAGATCGATGTCAACGTTCTTCCCCTTTTTGCCCTTACCAGCGGCTTTGCCGCCTCCGGACTTGGGACTATCGGCATCCAGATCCATCACTCCCTGAGCGTGGACACGCGGAGAGATGGTGATCCCCCCCAGGAAGATACACGAAGCAAGAATGCACACTCCGATTTGGCGCTTTCGCAACATGGAGCCTCTCTTTGACTTTTCGGGTCGGCGCAACGCGAGCGGGGGTTCCCGCCCAGAAACCATCCACTGTGGCTGGATTCAGAAAACTTCAATGAGAATCAATAGATACCAGCCGCAGCGGCCCGGATGTTAGTTATCGTGCAGTCGTATTGTCAAGCACGTCCTCCGCCTTTGATGAAAATCCTATTTCTTTGTTCCAAGGGTTGCGCCCCTAAGACAAAAAAATGAATAAATCAAAGGCATTACAGCCGAGCCTCGCCGAGGGGCGTTGCGGCAGGCTCACCACCGTGTTGTGGGCCGAATCAAGCAGATGCAGCTGAAAGCGAAAAGTTGAGCCAATGTGTACAAGTGTGAGCGATTCTTATGTTAACCTACGTTATGCGACATTGTTCGCTAGTATCGTGCGTTCTTGGCCGGACCGGCTTCAATCGAACGCTTACTCTTAATGAAGTTTCTGAAAATGAAAACCACTATCGCGCTTCACCGACACCAATCGCCCGGGAGCACTCCTTCTCCGAAATCATTTGATTTTTGGGCATGACGATACGGAAAGCCTCGTTGCATTTTGTTCCTGCTTCAACTTTCCTCGGGGAGTCGCGGCTTTGGCCCAGGCCGCCGAAGGCTGCTACAATACTGGTGTTTCTTGATTGACGTCGGAGGTTTACGTCCATTAGGGTTACGAGCGTTCGGGGCTCCGTTCCGGAATTCCTTACAGGTGGTAGTGCAATGACGCGATCGCAGTGGATAATCCTTCTAGTTTCCGGTATCTCGGCGGGTTCAGCTGCGGTCGGCTGCGCACCCGGTGGCGTTGGGGATCCGTGTGTTCCCGAAGACGAATACACGGCCACATTCTCAGGCTTCGGGTCCGCCGAAGCAAACGTGGAAAGCCGCTCCTTTCAGTGCGAGACACGAGTCTGTATCGTGAATCACTTCCAGGGCCGCGTCTCTTGCCCGTATGGCCAGCTCGCCAAGACGGATGCAACATATGCTGCGTACACGGCCAAGCACGGCCTTTGCCGCATTCCGGCAAGTACCACGGATGTGACGGCACCCGCGGTGCTGCCCCACTCCTGTCACGGCGCGCCGACAGTACCGTCTACTGTTCCTGCCGATGCAAAGGCGCGGATACAACAGCCAAGTATTGTACCTGCCCCAGTGGTTACACCTGTTCTCCGCTCGTTCCCGACCTGGGCCTTGGCAAGGCAAACCTGGCCGGAAGCTATTGCCTAAAGAACGGCACGGAATTCAAGCCAAGTGGCTCAACTACCGAATGTGGCTCCGCAGACGATGACTGCGATACGTCCGGGGTCACCAAAAATATGAACCCGGGCCACTGAGTCTCGCTAGCGTTGCCCGCTCTGGCCGCGAAAGTCTTGCATCGCTAGCAACTGTAGACGAGCCGTGACCGACGGTTTGTCGTGTCAGGGACTCAGACATCTCGGCAATGCCTTGGAGCGGCAGCTGAACAAGCTGTAGTCCAATCCCTGACGCAGTGGGGTTGGCAAATCCTGGATCGAAACATTCGGGCGGGCCGTTATGAGCTCGATATCGTAGCTCGGGATGGCGCCACAATCGTCGTCGTAGAAGTTCGATGTCGTGGGCCTGGGTCCATAACGACGGGCTTTGGCAGCTTATCGCCCACGAAACGAATGCGGGTCCGGCGCGCGGGAGAGCGACTCTGGCACGCCAAGTACCGACATGACGCGACGGTAGAACGCATGCGGTTTGACGCCGCTAGCGTGCATTTCGACGAAGCCGGACAAGCGCGCGTCGAATACGCAATTGCCGCGTATTGAGCCGATGCTCGGTTGCCTCAGGGCATCGGTACAGCGATCAACACGACTGAATTACCGCGTACCTCGACCAGATATCGAACCGGACGCCCATGCTTTGCGGCAATTTCCTGCTCACTCGATCGAATATGCGCGATGAACTCATCGAATGAAACGCCATCGACGGGATCACCCAGTTGTTGTTTGGCTGCAATATAATCTCGAAATACGCGGTTATAGTATGCGTCGTCGGTTTCTTTCGACAGCATGGCTATAACCTCAGGGCTCACTTGAGGGTTAGTGACGGACGATTCGTCTACGCTCAACGCCTCTTGGAAATGTTGCGCGTTAGGCGACACCGATGGTCGACCCTGCTCATCCGTGTTGTCCTCTGGAACGCCCATCAGTGCGTTGAGGAGAGAGTTAATTCGAAATACTAGTCCGCCGAGCTCAGGATGTTCGATTTGGAAACGGAGGGTTTGATTGCCATTGATCACTGCGAGCAAGCCATCTTCCAGCTCGGAAACAGGTTGCGTGATGTAATTGCCGATGAGCCACCCCGCCACGATAACCAGGATAATGCCGAGGCCAATCGCACCTACCAACGGTGCCAAAAGTCCAGTTACGCTCGGAACGAGTGAAGTTGGCATGGTTGCAATGATGACGGCTTCACCCGAGGAAAAACCGTCAATCGCAGAGACCGCGAAAATCGAGTCCCCTCCGTGCACATCACCGGTCACTACGTTTCGGCCCCGCAACGCTGATTGCGCCGCAGGCAGTAATTTTGCCCCGGTGATCTCTGCCAGCGCGTCGCCACCCAGCATGGGGCCACCCCGTGCCACTACATCCAGGCCAGTATCTCGCACTACGCTGAATAGAAGGCCATTGCCGCTCGTGAGATCGCTCGTGCGCTGCAAGCGTTCGTCATTGAGCGGTACACCAACTACCACTGCGCCCAATATTGCTCCCTGATCACCCCTGACCGGCGCGATGCTTACGAACATCTGTTCTTGACGTTGGCGATTGATCCATAAATCGCTTTCCGTATTGCCGCTGGCGAGGCATCGAGCTAGCGATGGGTATACTCCAGATATCTTTTCACCCCGCATCAACGCCGAGCCGTTTCGCCCAAGTGCAATTCCCTGTTCGTCGATGAAGAGAACGAGGGTTGGAGTGAGGCCACTAAGGGCCGCCGCCTGGGCAGCGTCGTCGCGGACCCGGTTAGCCTGAAGCGTGGCGTTTTCCTGGCGTGCCTGCGCGGTACCTGACTGCAAATACGTCCCGCACGTTCTGTGCCCGCACCCGCTCGGCTAACCATCGCTCCAGCTGCATTGCGTCCAGGGCCAACCTCGCATTTGCAGAACGTGCCGATTGCGCGGCGGACGTTTTTCGGTTGGTCGGATTGGAAACAAGGTCCGTCAAACTGGTCGATAGCAGTGAGAAAGCGAGCAGACCGACGATGAGGACGATTCCGGCATTCGCGATAATGATTTTCCAGCGCATGGAGCTTGACCCCTTCCGTCACCCAATAACTACTCTTCTGTCTAATAGCGGGAGTTGAGGAAAAGAATCAACCAGGTTGGAGGATTTGGCCGACTTTGGCATCACCACACCCGCGAGCCGGCTTGTCGAATCGGTAATTTTGCGACCAATTGGCCGATTCTCGAGTCATAGTTGCGTACACCCTTACCAGTAGGCTAGAAACCGACGCCCTCGCAACATGCGGCTAGCAAATGCCGCGCGTAGTCTGGTGGGTGTAGCTCAGTGGTAGAGCACTGGATTGTGGCTCCAGGCGTCGCGGGTTCAATTCCCGTCACTCACCCCGACCTCAAAATCAGCAATAAAAACAGATAGTTGAGAAGACTGAGCCTGAGGCGACGCCTCAAGCTCGGATCGCAGCCCTAGCAGACGTGTTTTTGCTCGCGTGCGGCCTCGGCGCACCGTGCGGGGAACTCGCTGTTGCGCTCGCAAACGCTGTCATTGACGCAAGCGGGGCTCGCGTTGCAGTTGAGATTCTCGATGGCGGTGAATTCGCAATTGCTCGCGCAATTGAACTCGCGAAGCGAATTATCGAACCAGATGCGCCAACGGCACTCGACCTATTTGGCGCGCACCTTGCGCCTCCGGAATCGAAGCAGGGGTCGCGGTGAGGCGCACGCGTCCGGGAGCGCGCCGTAGCGCATCCTGGTCAGTGGCAGCCATCGGTTTGCTGTCCGTGCCCCGTCTGGACTCCAAGTTTCCCGACTAAGTGCCGCCTTGGACGCCAGGGCTGCCCGCAGCCAAGTGCCGCTGCGACAAAAATCAGGGAATGGGTTCGAAGTCGAATCATGCCTTGTCCTCTGCTGACGGCCACTCGAGCTGACCAAAGTAGAAGGTAACGCGCCGCGACTCCGAATCGTTCGCCGGAAGTGCCGCATCGTGTCCACGTGGCGCCATTCTCCTGTTGAATGCAAAGGTTCGTCTACACTTTCCGAGTCGCTCGCAGCAGGTGGCGGGTAGGCCACCTCCCCTGCCCTTGTGACGAGCAGTAACTTGGGGCATGTTTGTGATGCGCCCCAACGAATACCGTAGTCCGGATTGACTCGGGCAAATAATGGCCTAGGCCTATGCCACCGCCTGATTCAGTGCCTCCAGTGCCCGGACGCCGGGTTCGGTTGTTCCGAAACGGACGTAATCAAGCTATTAGAATTCCAAGGGAATTCGAGCTTGAGGCTGAAGAGGCAACGATGCGGCGCGAGGGTTCGCGGCTCATCATCGAACCCGTTAACATCCCCCGCGGGCTCTGCGCTGTTCTCGACACGTTGGAACCATTGGAAGACGAGCTGCCCGACGTTAACGGGAACCTGGCATCCCTGGATGACATCGAACTGTGACGGCGAATCTTCGCTATCTGCTCGACACGAACATGCTCTCCGCACTGCTTCGCGATCCTCATGGGCGCGTCGCTCAACGAATCAACGTCGTGGGAGAAAAGTCCGTGTGTACGAGTATAATCGTGGCAAGCGAGATGCGGTACGGCGCACGCAAGCGTGGGTCCGCGCGCTTGTCGCACCACGTTGACTTGATCTTGTCCGCAATCGAGCTGCTGTCGTTCGAGGCCCCGGCGGATGAATTCTACGCACGAATTCACGACGAGCTCGAGCGCGCAGGAACGCCCGTCGGACCCAACGACATGCTGATTGCCGCACAGGCCTTGTGCAATAATCTAGTGATCGTGACCGCGAATGACAGGGAGTTTTCGCGGATCCACGATCTGGAAGTCGAGAACTGGCTTGCGTGAACGTCAGGACTCGGCTGACCTCGAAGCGCATCGCTCTGAATAGGCGAGGTGCCGCCGGCCGCCAGCAATCCACCGACTGTGATGGGCGCAATGTGTGCATTGCCCCAACATCGTCATGAATGCGTCTATGCGCAATCGACGCGAGAACAGGACAATATGTGCGGCTAGGAGAGCCAAAGGTTCTTGCGAAGTCTAGTGTGCAGCAGGGCCACAATTGTTTACATAACGCGTACTTCATCCGTGATCGGTTAGTGAGCCAGCACACCGAGCTGCGCGCGTGCTTTGAGCAGTAGTCTATGCCGGTTTGGGTCCTTGCCTTCGTAACGTAGTAACAGGGCAAGACGTCGGCTGAGCGTGTGGCTCTGGGATGCTGGCGCAAGCAGCACGTACAGTAGGTCACTGGCTACTTGGCGCAGAATTGACGACCAGCGTTCGAATGGGAATCGATCGACGATGCCCTTGCCTCGACACTGAAGGGCGTGGTGAAGTTTTCGTCCGATCGCTAGGACCAGCAGTGCGGCGTAGATGCAGGTATCGGCGGCTGCCTTGTTGCCACTTGGAATTTGGTCAATGCTTAGTTGCGATTTCAATTCTCTGAAAAGCAGCTCAATTTCCCAGCGCATGGAGTAGACGGCCGGCATGTCGGCAGCTGCCAATTGGTCTGCAGAAACGTTGCTCAAGTACTGTTGGTGACATTTCCTTTGGCAATTCCAGATGGCGACGAGCCTGAGATCAATGTGATTCTGGGTCCAGATACGTTCAGGAGTGTTACGATGCATGTAGTCAACAGCACACTCGAAGCTGCGACCTCGCATTCGGTGCAGAATATCCTTCGTCCGATTGCCAATGAGTCGAGGGTCAGCGGACCGCAGTACCACGAAGTTGGCGTCTTTCTTGACGCGACACAGGAAGCTCCCCCCAACATCCATGATGCGTTGAAACAGCCTCCCTTGGTAGTACGCCAGATCGAACACGAGCAATGCTTCACGGCACCAGGAGCCGGTCGTCATTAGATTTAGGTCATGTTGGCAACCCGGTACAATGCGCGTAATGGTCGGGGTGCGCGTCTTGGCATTCACCACCAGATGTAACTTGGCGCTGGCCTTGGTGTGATTCGTCCAGACCGACGGGTAGTCATCCTCGAGCGCGTCAGCAAGCCTGATCAAAGACCCGTCAACGATGAAGATACGGGTGAACGCTCGAAGCGCGAGGCACATGCGAGTGCTGCCGGGACTGAGCTTCTCGAAAGCGTGTTCAGTGAGCTGCTTCATTAACTCGGCTAGTGCCGGGGTGAAACGGTCCTGAAAAGCCGATGAAGCCAACGTAGTCCCGGTTGCTAGGGTATATGCCCGTCGAAGACCCGCCAGGCTACAACGTCGGCTGGCGGCAAATCCCAAGATCAAGGTGTAGACGAACGCTACGATATCGACTTTGCGCTGTCGCTGCACGACGCCCAGGTCACGACCGCGACGGCGAATCAGTTGGGGGGAAATTAGACTGGTGATTTGGCGACGAATGTGGCTTTCTCGCTGGCGGGCCATTGCTCCTCCTATGGTCTTAGAACACCCGCAGGAGATCAGAGTAGTGGCCCTTTTCAAAGCCCTCAGTGACGAAGCGCGGCTAACTGATCGAAATGATCCAACTTTATTCTTGCCAACCGCACGCTTATCCGGTCACCGATGAACGCGTACTTATGCGATCTTCTTCTTTCGCCTGGCGCCAATTTACCGCTAACTTGCATCGCTCCCGCCACGCGATGAGCCTTTGCGCGCGTGCACAGTGACTCAGAAAAGGGGAACAAGCACGGGCAAGGAGCTGACGCAGCAGACCTAGCAGGAAGTACGCTTCCCAGATGCGTCGTGCCGGAAGAACGGAGCCTGCCATAATCTCGGAGCGCGAGATTTTAGCACTAAGTCCAGCAAGGGATCACAGTCAACCTGATCGATCCGAGGCACGAAGGCGAGGTGTCTCAGCCCATCGAAACTGATCCGCGCGGATTCTGGACTAGTTCGCTGAGCGCGAGCCGAATCAGCGAAGCGTACTCCCGCGCCTTAGTCGCCCCGAATCTTTCAAGGGTAAAAGCCAGGACGTCGCGGATATCCTGGCGCGCGGCCTGTGGGATCTGGAGCTGCCGTCGGGGCACCTTGCTAGTCTATTCCTAGTTCGCGCTCGATTCCGTCCATAAGCTCGTCAGGGGTAGAGCTAACAACTTCGCCGCGCTCAAAGGCACCGCGACCTTGCTCGAAACGCTGACGTGCGTTGGCAATCCAATCGTCTTGAAGCTGGTCACGCTCTTGAAGCGCCTCAACACCTGCCGCAAGCACATCTGAGTTTGGCGTCGCTAGTGCTTGGCTGCGCAAGTGGCCGCCGAGATAAAGCTGCCCGTCGCGTACCAACCTTCAACCTGGTGGGTCGAGTCAACCTTGTAGCACGTCGGCGCGACGCCCCTGCATTTCGCCCAGTGAATTAGGGTTCCGTTGGGCCATGCCCAGCCTTCGGAACGCGTTCCGATGCGCACACAAGTGGGCCGTCCAGAATTATCGCCTGGCGGCGGCCGACCTGTGACGGGGCTGGAGTTGCCCACGTTAGATACCGGCGAAACGACGCCGCGACGGTTCACCCGATATGTGACCCCGTTGAGAGTTAGCTCGCCGCTCCCGCTTTCAAATCGTGTAGCGGACTCGTAAATCAGTGGGACCACGACCCTTCCAGTTCGATCGATGTAACCCCACTGGCCACCGGTCATCATCTCGTGCTCGCCATCCGATTGGCTTCGGCAACCCTCACACACGACGGCAAGCCCATCGCTGAAGGGAAATGCAAAGTCCCGAGCGGCGCCAATCCGAATCTTGCATGCTTCGTCAACAAATCCGATCTTGCTGCCGTCCTTATAGCGAATGAAACCCTCGACCGCGTAGTCGGGGCCATTGTCGAAACGGAGGATTGTCGCCAAACGGCGCCCACTTTTGTCGAAACAAGCCCATTCGCCTTCTTCGATTGTCATCGTGACGCCGTGTACCGAATGCAAGACGGGCGCCGTTGAGCGCGGGGTAACGTCCGTGCTCGCATCAGTCTCATACGGCGAATGTTCGGTGACCGCATCATTGAGCGCGCTTTCATCCATGCGAGAAGTATCTCTCGAGATGACGTTCAGCGTCTCCGTAGTCTGCGGGCGCGCACGCTGGGTGCGGCCGCACCCGAGGCCCAGCGCAACTAGTGCGACATTCGGGAAAACCTTCACAGCAACTCGAAGTGCTAACATATTGGGATCGCTGCCGAGTCCATCCTGTGTTCCGCGTCAATCACCCAGCACTAGCATCTTCACCGTAACCGTGCGCGTCAGCCGTTTGACTTCATCGGGGTGGCTCGCTGAGCTACGCCTGACTTGAAACTGCACGGTGTGCGCCCCCACTTGGCTCGAGAGCAGAAGCCGGGGCTGAGCCCAAGTGCCTCTCGGAGGCACCGTAGCGCCCGCGAAGGTGTAGTCGTAGCCCGAGGATTCGCCAGAAACTCGATCGCTCATCTGTTCGATGACAACGAAATCTTGAGTGCAATTGCGGACGGTCGCGGCGACAAACGGATTGCCGCAGTTGTCTACAGCGGAACCTTTGCACTGGTAGCTTGCCGTCGAGGGCAATACGAGCTCGACCGTCTCGTTCTGGCAATCCAACTGGCGCCGCGGCACGGTAAAGTCATTTTACGGAAATAGGCAGGCAGCGCAACTCAGCCATTGATCCCGCCGTCCGTTGCCCGCTTAGGCCCGAAATTATGGTCTAAGTGTCCGTATTGTGGTGGTGCTTGTGGCAGAATTCACCCGTGTGCGTCACGAAGCTGCCATTGACCAGCGGGTGCAGGCCGAAAAGCCCTATAGTCCCGTCTGCGGAAATATCTTCGGATCGCAGTATCGAGTCTTGCGTGTAGCGCCATCGCGAGGTGGTCCACGAAGCGTAGACAGAAAGTGTGCAGGCCGTAATGCCTTTGGCGTGAAGGGATTGAGCTCCGACAATCAATTCGTTCTGTGGTGGCCGAGCCAGTACAAGGAAGCGAAGGCAACATCTGCATCAGGGCGGGTCCTTTGGACTGCAGGGGAGAGCGTTTCGGACAGCATCCTGCAACGGCCTGATGCGGGCACCACCGGAGTCCTAGACCATGGCATGTACATAAGGCCAATGGCGGAACGTCCCGGGAATAGTACTTCCGTATCGCTTCAGCGCGGGGCGCCTCTGGCTGGGTCAACACCGACGGCTTTCAAAGGAACTATGGCGGATGCGTTCAGAGCGTACGGCCCCATCTCGGAAATCCAGCGAGTCTTTAAGCCCGAACTTCAAACCAAGCTGCTTGCCTTTCAGGGGGCGACTCTTCGGCGTGTACTGCAACAACGCGTTCACGTGGCTCATGTGGGAGGGGATCGAGTCCGATTCGACCGTGTGCGAACAAGCGCTTGGGCTAGCAGCTGAAGTCGCCCGATCTCGTGCCAGTTGAACCAGTTCCATCCCAAGGCTAATCCCAAATTGCAGCGTAGCAGCGGCTGAGTGAGGGACGGCGAACTCGGCCAAGGCGGCAAAAGCCCCATCCGGCTTCTGGCTCCCCCAATCCCATCGGGCTGACCCAATCCCAGACCCATCTCCAGAACCAAATTGTAAATCGAAGGTACTCAATTGTTCGATTTGGGTTTGTTTTGGATTTGGGATCGACGGCACCTTGATCGCGATCTGTTGATCAGGCACGGCGGCTATTGAAGGAACCGTGGCAACGGCGCGGAAGCGGCAGATGAGAACTGGCGCTCAAAATCCTGTTACAGTTACAGGCACAGAACTGCCCGTTGTGGTCCCGTTGCCGAGGTCGCCGGCGTTGTTGTCACCCCAGCACTGAACCGAGCCGCCGCTCAATACCGCGCAGGTGTTGGATCCGCCTGCGGTCACCGCGACCGCATTGGTGATTCCTGAGACCGTCACGGGAACGCAGCTGTCCGTCGTGGTCCCGTTCCCGAGCTGGCCGGACGAATTGTTGCCCCAGCACTGAATCAAACCATTGCTCAGCACAGCACAGGTGTGATAGCCGCCAGCCGACACAGCTACCGCGTCGGTAATGCCCGAGACCGTCACGGGAACGGAACCGTACGTTGTGGAACAGTTGCCGAGTTCTCCGAAGACGTTCTGACCCCAGCATTGGACTGTGCCATCACTCAGGAGCACACAGGTATTCTTTGGGCCCGAGCTAATTGCTGTGGCGTCGGTGATGCCTGAGACCGTTACAGGAATTGAACTGTCGGCGGCGGAGCCGTTACCGAGGCCGCCGTAGGCGATCCCGTTCCTACCCCAGCACTGGACCGTGCCATCGTTCAGGAGGGCGCAGGCGCTATACTCGCCAGCAGCCACATCGACCGCGTTGGCGATGCCGGAAACCGTGACGGGGACTGAACTGTACATGGGGGTAGTGACGTTGCCGAACTGGTCGTAATCCTCCCCCCAACACAGAATCGTACCATCGCCCAGCCGCACGCAAGTGTGGGACAGACTTGTGCTCACCTCGGTGGCGTCGGTGATACCGGCGACCGTTAGTGGAACAGAACTGGCGTTCGACGGAGTTGTTGCCGAGGACACCCTCGAAGTTGCCACCCCAGCACTGGACCGTGCCAACGCTCAGCACAGCGCAACTGTGTACACCGTTGCTCGCTATGGCGGTAGCATTGCTGATGCTTGGGACCGTGGCAGGCACCAAGCTGCGCGTTGGGGGTAGGATACCCCAGCAACGAACTGTACCGTCGCTTAGCAACGCACAGACATAGTTCCCTACATTGTCGGCGGCAATCGACTTCGCGACTAGTTTTGTCTCCGTGCTCGAGCTGCCGCTGCAAGCAGTGAGACCGAGAAAATAGATCAGAGAAATCGATGGAATCTTTGAAAAGTTCATCGTGGCCTCACAACACTGCCGGCAGTTCCATGTTCCGTACGTTGGTTCTGTCACGCGAGCATCTTCCGTACCAGAATAAGTCGATGCGCCCAGCGAAGCGCGGCAACTCGAGGGTGTTGGAATCGCGAGCACGTGAACTCATGTTCTTCGGGTCCTAGGGGCGACCGTCTAAGCAATGGGGGCAACTTGTTCCTGCGGGGCAAATTGCCCCGTGGTTTGCCGCATTGTCTACTGTGGGTTGAAGGTGAGTCACGGCGGCGATTTGACTTTAGTCGCAGGTTCGAGGCAATGCTCGTCCTTCGATATGTCGGCTGGCTTCAGCTTCCACTATGGCGCACGGTCACTGAAGAACGAAATCGTCTGGGACGTCAAGCTTTCCGCGTGAATTGTCGCGGAGCCCGCGTTGACGCGCTGGCATCCCCATCAGGCTATCCCAAATCCGTCAATCGCGACCCCCAGCCCGACGCGCCGTCGTCACCCCATCAGCCTTCGGGCTTCCGGCTCCCCCAATCCCATCGGGCTGACCCAATCCCACCCCGCATGCCAAGCAGTACTCCAATCCTTAGCCGGATAAATCTGCTCCAATCGGTCGAGTTGTCCGATTGCCCAAGCCGCATTGGCAAAGAGCGCTGCCACGGCATCAAGTTACGTGCCTTCGAGGGCCCACTCACCGTAAGGCCCCCGCTGCGAACCAGCCACGGAACAACGTCGCCAGTTGCCGGCATCAAGATGAACAACCCATTGTTGGCGCGGGGGCGAGGTGCGCCCGCGTGTTTCAAAGGAGAAAAGACGATGATCACGATGTCGAATTGGCGTGAGCGGATGAGCGAAGACACACGATTGCGCGACTTGCGCCCACGTACGCAGGAGGCTTACTTGTTGGCTACCCGACTGTTCCTGGAGCGAGTGGGCAAGCCTCCCGAGACACTGACGGAAGGCGATATCCGCGGGTACATTCTGCACCTCAGAGATGACAAGCGACAGGCTCCGTCGAGTATCAACATCGCCATCTGCGCGTTGAGGTTCTTCTTCAACTTTACGCTACAACGCGACTATGAGGTCTTTGCGCTCTTGCGCGTCAACCGACCCCGGACGCTGCCCGTGGTGCTCAGTCGTGCGGAGGTTAAGCGGTTGCTCGGAGCCGTCGAACACCCAGTGCGACGAATGGCGTTGACGACCATCTATGGGCTCGGGCTGCGACTAGGGGAAGGTCTGCATCTGCAATCGAGTCACATCGATAGCGGTCGGCAAATGGTGTGGGTGCGCAGTGGCAAAGGAGCCAAAGATAGGCGGGTGCCGTTGCCGAGGTCACTTCTGCACAAGCTGCGTCAGTATTGGAAGAATGATCGCCCGGCTTCGACTCTGCCGTTGCTATTCGTTTCATCCGAAGGCAAACCGATTCACGAAACCACCCTACAGAAGACGTTCACGGCGGCACAGGAGGAGTTGAATCTGCCGCGCCGTGCCACGATCCACACGCTTCGGCATAGCTACGCCACTCACTTGGTCGAGCACGGTATCTCGCTGCGCACGATTCAGGACGTGCTGGGTCACAAGAGCCTTCACACGACCGAAGTCTACATGCACGTAACGGTGCCCGGGACCGAGCGATTGCAAGCGGTACTCGACCAGTTGATGGCTGACCTGTAGACAGACGGTCACCGCGATGCTGCGTCTTGCCGACGTCGTGCGGCGACACGCGGCTGGGTATCAGGCACGCTTCGGCGATGCCGTTTTGCCGAGCCACGTGCGCGCTCTGAGGGCCATTGCCTTATGCCGTACACCCGCGCTGGGCGGACACGCTGCCCGCTGCACGCAGTGCGGCCATGAGCACTTGCTGTACCACTCGTGCCGCAATCGTGCGTGTCCGCAATGTGGTCACGACGCGACCGAGCGCTGGCTTGAGCATCAACGCGAGTCACTGTTGCCAAGGCTGCTCAAATTCCGCTAGATGCACAGCACTTGTCAAGGCAAAGTAGAAACGTCGGGATTCTGGCAACATAGAAATGTCGGGTTAGGGGCTAGGCGACTGCCTTGGCACGTTGCAGAAGCAACCGCTTTTCTCGCTGGGTTCGTAGCTTGTCGAATTTGTCTGAGTCCTTCTTGGCCTGCTTGTCTTTGATTTGTTGCAGGACACCGCCGAGGAGTTTGCTGGCGACAACGGCCCCTTGGGTAATGTTCGCTTCTTCTTTGCCGAATTGTGTCACCGGCAGGACCTTGCCAGCGTGCCGCACTTGGATGGTTCCGTCGTCGAGCTCAAAGACAGTCACGCGCTGGCCAGCCAGAGCGCGAGTCACATCCGTTTCTTGCAGAAGGAAGAGCTTGCGCTGGTAGTTGAAGGTCAGCGATTGGCTAACACGACGTGTCTCTTGCCACGTAAAGATGTCATCTAGCTTTTCATTGGGTAGCATTGGACGATGTGCGTCAAACGCATTGCTTGGGGATTTAGCGAAGCGCGCGTTGTAGTCGGCAATAAATGTTGGGGCGAATGCGTTTGCTTCGGCAATGCTCGATATACCCTGGAGTCTGAGCTCTTTGACCAGTCGGTCTTGCAAGGTCAAGTTGGCGCGCTCAACCCGTCCTTTCGCGGCGGGTGAGTTGGCGCAAATGATATCGATGTTGAGCTCACTGAGCGCTCGTCCAAATTGCGTGACGCCATCACCACCACGCGGCTCAGGCTGATTGACTCGGAACACGGAGTACTTGTCGCTGTAAAAGGCAACGGGCTTACCATGACTGTCGAGATACCCACGGGTGGCTTCAAAGTAAGTGAAGGTCGACTCCGAGTCGCAGAAGTGAAGTTGCATGAGCCGACTGGTGGCGTCATCCACGTAGACAAGCAACGTGCAACGAGCAGCACGCTCTTCGAACCACTCATGGTCACAGCCATCGATCTGAATGAGTTCGCCCAAGCAGGTCCTGCGATTGCGAGGCTGCTGAACACGGTCGCGACGGCGCGCATGCGGCACCCACAGCCCGTCCTCGGTCATCCACTTGCGCAGCGTCTCCTTGGAAATCTCCAGGCCGTGGCACTCCAGAAGCTTCTCCCGGGCCAAGGTCGGCCCAAAGTCAGCGTAGCGGGCTCTGACGAGCTGCAGGACGCTCTCCCGGAGCGACGCAGCCGCGCGATGGTTGCTCGCACGGCCCCGCCGACGTGAGGCCAAAGCCGCCGGCCCAGCTGCCCGATAGTTGCGACAAAGTCGCTCAACTTGCCGCAAGCTGAGGCCGAGAATCTCAGCTGCTTTGCATTGAGTAAGACGCTTATCCAGGACTTTGCGCAGCAAAACTGCACGCTCGAACTCTTGTTTGCTCATGGTCAGGACCGGGGCCGACATGCCCGGTCACGTACCGCGAACCCGACATTTCTACTTTGCCCAAACCCGACATTTGCACTTTGCTCTTACAGCACTACTGCGTACATTGGGCGTTATGTCCACTCGCACCTGTCTCTGCGGCTTGTGCTGGCAGGATGATGCGGTTTGGATCACCTAGGCTCCCCGTTGGGGTGCGTCGCGTTGGTCGCGTACACTCGGTGGTGACCGGGTGTGCCCGGTCGAGCTTTGCTTTTGTTTTTTGACGGCACGCGTTGCTTGAGGTCACTCGGGTGGCGCGTGCTGCGCGAGGCGGCGGGCTTGGCGGTGAGTGGGACTTGCCTGGCTACGAGATCTGGGTGCCGTCGGTCTCAGGGGCGTGAGTTACGCGGTACGTCATCGGCAACGCTAGCCCGTCTGTCTCGGGCGATCATGTCTGCAAACTTGTTCAAGTAGTCTGGCGTACAGGGAGACCTTTTCAAACGCCTGCAATCCTCAACGGCGGACGCTAGAAATTGGTCGGCACAATTCGAGTCACGTTGCTCACGGCACAGGATGAGAAAGCGAATGTCTCGCCCGAGCATTTCGTTCCAATGAAATGGATCGCTGGTATCGAAAACCGGAATGGCGCTCAGGATGGATCGAGCTTGGTCCGGGTTCCCGTATCGAAACGCAAGACGCGCTGCGTCCGATTGTGGGCGCTCTGCAATCATTTGGCCGAAAAATTCAACGGCCTTGCCGTATCGCCAGTCATACGCGTATCCAATCGCGCTGCCCAGCACCGCTGCAAGGATGTGGGAGACGATGAGATACTTCATGCGTGTTGTGGTTGGCTTCATAGCCGCAGTTGGCTCCTCATCTCCAACAGACTCTGACGATCGCATCGCTTCCAACCAAGTCTCTGGCACATCGCTTCGGACTGCGACACTCCGGCACCAACTTGATCCATTTGTTTCAGAGACCAGACGAGTCTGATGACGTCCGCCAATGGTCCTGGGTAGCGCTCTGAAATCTCATGCTCATCCTGTTCAAAGCTACCGGGTAGGCGCTTCGCGCGGTTTCCGGTCTCAAGCCGAATGCCGATCCTGTACATGGGATCTGGAACGTGGGAACCAAACCTAGTCCTTGTTCTGGCACCAGCAACCCCCAGAGCGACGATCACTGCGACGCCCAAGTGGGTCAGTATGAGAACTGGAACTAGCCATCGTTTCCGCATCGACGTTCTCTTCCTCGACGCATCCGCATAACGGCTTTGCGTTTCAGCCGCAGCCCCATCAGGTACGGCAACAGGCAGCAGGATGCCATAACAGGTGCCGGTCGTAAAATGGTTGCGCAGCCACGGCCGGCACCAGTCAAGACCCACTGCGAGGCTAAGCTGCCGGCTGCAAACGCGAGTTCGGCAGCACTGCCACTACTTGTTCGGGTTGCTTTTTGCGGGAGTGCTTTCCAGCCACTTCACATCAAGGATGTCCTGCTCACGGCCAGCGGCCTTCTTGTTGCGAATGAGGTCGTCTCGCGACAATACGTTTACCACTTGGTCAGCGAACGGAACCGCGAGACGAGCCGACCAGGCAGAAGCAAATTCAACGCCATCGATCGCGGTAATGATGTCAATCCGAATCGGAGCAACTCCGATCTGAAAGATCGTGCCCGCAACTGCGAGGTCAGATTCAGTCAGCTCGTGCAAAGGAGCGCCGAAGGCAGCCAACGCTGCCAGTGCGCGCCTCGCATTGTCTGGACTGGGTCGGATCCAGACGTCAAGATCCTTGGTTGCGCGAACGCGGCCGTGAGCGGCCAGCGCGTGCGCTCCCACAACCATGTATTCAACGCTGTGCGCGTTGAACTCGGCCAACAGATCTCTGAAGTCTTGGTTCATCGGTTCCAGTGCGATTCCATTGCAAACACTGCCGAGTGATCTCCCACACGGCTGCCAGACGCTCCGCAGGACTGGAGTCCTTCCAGTCGTCATCGGGAGGTTGGGTACCACCACGGAAGACGCGGGTCACAACGACGGTTCGGGGGCGTTCGGACATTGCGTAGTTGAATCTAGCACGGACCGCACCCGCGGACCAACAGGGTTGACCACAGCACAGCAACGAAAACTGAGACCCGAAGCCACCAAGAGGGAGCCTAGGCCGTCACGCGGCGAAAGCGGGCAGGAACGGGAGTTCTGATCAACGTAGCGTTGGAGCGATGTCCTAGCGCCATTTCGAGAAACGTGACCCCAGAGTAGGGATAAATTCGTATTTTTCCGGGTAGCGCAGATTGCCCCACGCGCGTGACCATCACAATAGCAGGCGCGACGAGTCAACAGTCTGCCGAACAATGCGATAAACCGCAGCAAGTCCGCTTTGGACGACCTACACCTTCTTCCAGGTTACAGGAGCGCCCCCGTATTGATTCGGAAGCTGAGCCTTCGCTTCAGCAATGGATCCGTAGGCGGCATCCTGCTCCGTTTCCCAGTCGGCGTTACATGAAAAGCGATAGACGGCATCAGAGCCTTCGTACTGACACAATGCGAGACCGTGAATCGGTACGGCGCCCGTCCCATCCGTGAGGGCAATAGTTCCGAAAGGAACCTCCGACCAAGCCCACTCAAGAACACGCGCCCCGTCAATTTTGGTTGGAACTTTCACATGGACCTACCTGGATAAACGCGCACGGCGTGTCATTGACTCGTTTCACCTGTCTGCCGAACGGCTTGCGTTTCAGAAGCGGCCCAACCAACCCCAGAAACACGCATCCAAGGCTATTCCGCTAGATGCACGCACTCCTGCGCACATTGGGCGTTACGTCAACTCGCACCTGTCCCCGCGACGTGTGCTGGCAGTATGATGCGGTTTGGATCACCTAGGCTCCAAAGCCCCAGTTGGAAATTGGCTTGGGCAAGCAAACGAACGCAATCCGGAATCAGGAAGTCCTCCCTGCAGTATCGAGTCAGTGCAGCGCCGCAGCCGCAAGCTGCACCAGTGTGCGTGCCCGTGGAGGTAGTAGTCCCAGTAGCCGAACCGGAATTGCTGGTGCTACCCGAGTTCGTTTGTGTGGCGTTTTCGGTAGCAGTACCTGTGTTGCTCGTGGTCTGCATCAACGTGCCGCTGAGTTTCGAAGTGTCGGTTAACGCAGCACTTTCGGTAGCGGGGCCAGTATCACTTGTGGTTTGCGTCGAAGTGCCGCTGGCCCCGGCCGCGCTGTTTCGTCCCAGAAGTACCACCATGCGTAAAGGGGTTGAGTTAGGGAAGTCTTTGGATTTCCGTAAATGTCACCAAGCCAAAGCGCGACGTACGCGTAGTGTAAAGAAGTAAAACTCATATCCCAGGTAACCATCGTGCAGCAAGCTTGTTGAGCATTACCGCTAACTACCTCCACACACGAGTAGTAGCCGCGAACGCAGCCAATATCGCCGCCACTCACATAGCAAGTCACGTCTTGTTCCGAACCGCCTTGCCAGAGGTCGCCGTTGGAACCACCGTCGCCAAGTCCCACCCAAAGACTCGACGAGTCAGTGAAACCGAGATTATTCGTTTCACCGTAGGGATAGGGTACCTGCCATACGGCTTGTAATTGCGTATAGATAGGATGCGACGTTACTCGGTATCCGGCCCAGTAGAAATCATTAATTCCGTGCGAACCCGGCATAGGAACGGGTTGACGAGATCCCACCACTATGGTGGCGGAATGTGAAACAAGCTTGAGCCACCGCTGATAGGTATCGGGTGCAAGCTTCGGATCAGGCCGTGGTGGAAACCCTAGAGCGACAAGTTGCGCGTCCGAATAGGAAAGAGGATCCCCGACAAGTGCAGGGCGCATGGTTCCCGTGGGGGACGGTGCTGACAAGACGGGCGCATTCGCCACAGCTTGCAATTGCAGAGAATAAGTAGCGACGTCACCCCCCAATGTTCTTACAACTCAACAACAAGGTATGCGTGCTTGCCGTGCCTGACGCCCAGCCGTTGGGTCTGCAGAACAAAGGGTGCACAGAGCATTTGGCAAGACTTGAGCAGCCACAGCATTGTCGGTTCCGGGACGGACTTGGTACGCAAAAGTCGTAGATGCTTGTGAGCCTGCCGCGTAAAGCGACACGTTCGTCGCAGTAGAAATTGCAAACGCGAGGCCAGCCCTGCACCTAATTGACTCGGTAATCGTATCCTCCATTTCCCCAGATGAAGTTAGAAGTTGAGTGATGAGGATAACACGAAGGGGTCCAACTGCAACGGTCGCACGACATGAGAAATTCATCATGAATTCAAGGAACGCGTAGTTGCGGCATTGGGGTGCCGAACGGAATCGACAGCAGCGCGGTTGCTGTTCCGAAACGACTTAGCCGCCTCGACTCTTCGGAGGTACGGATTCGAGCCACCGAAACCGGACAACTCGGCCTGCGCCGCGACTTGTAATTTTTGAATTGTGTGCACGTGGCTACGAGTGACGTTGTGACCCGACGTCGTATGGTGCCAATATTGGAGCGAGCCCAATTCACGCTGCGTCTCTATAGTAGAAGTTGAGGATTCCGCCCAATCGTTCACGATATTTGGCGGGCCCACGCGGGCGCGGAACGCAGTGAGCAGTGCGTCTGGCGGCAGGCTTACGGTTTCGGGTCAGCAAGAATTCGAACGGTCTTTCCGCGCCGATGTGACATTTGGCGACAATATAGGTGTCTAGGCGTTGGCCCGGACCGGGGCACGTTCAGTGGCGATTCTCGAGCCCGGAAACGCGCCTACACTAGCGCTCGCGCAAAAATGCGGGCACAATCACGCTTGGGATTCGGTGTTTAGCCACGCATCAGTACTTGGCTCATGCGTAAGCTTAGGCTCCTATCGGGACAGAGATGTAGACTATGCGTACAGTATGCTTACGGGCGGTTGTCGGTTCGTCATTGGCGTTGATCGCAAGCCTCAGTGCCTGTGACTCAAATACGCGAGTCGTAAACGCAGCCCGGGGGCCAGTCGTCGTGCTCAGCGGGAGGTGAAGCTTGCCCCTGCTATGGCAACGACACCTGCAATCCTGGCCTCACTTGCGCGTCACACCTTTGTGTAAAACTGGGAATGGGCGGTGAGTCCTCGACGGGAGGCGCACCCGTAGCTTACTCGAGTGCCACTGGCGGCATGGTGTCAATGGGCGGTGCCTGGTCAACGGCAGGGTCATTGGGCGTGGGCGGATCTGGCGGCGGTGGGCTGACCGTCGCTGGCGGAATATCGATTCTGACTCCAGATCTGTCTACAGCGATCACCACTTCTGTCTGCGCGAGTTGGAGTTCGCAAGTGGAAGCATCAGCCGCGCTGGTCGAATTCGTCATTGACACAAGTGGATCGATGAACGACATCCCGACGGGCTCCACTCAGTCCAAGTGGACGATCACCCAGCAAGCGTTGTCCAATGCGGCTAAGGCAACCAAACCTCTTTGTGTAGGCTAGCTTTTCAAAAGGTTCGGAAAATTTTACATAATTCCCTACTTGTGCGATCTTCCTTTTTCTCGACACCAGTTTGCCGATCACTTGTCTTGGCGCCAAGGCACAGGATTTCAGGGCCACGTGGGCCCGTAGCCCGCTAGCCTGGGCTGCACGACAAACTCGTACTCATCGATCAATCCCAACTCCGCCAACGCCGGCGGCAGCTTGCGGCGAGGTCGTCCCCGCAGTGAACCGACCGCTGTGCGCAGCATACTGAACCGCCGTACGCGCCTCGTTGTACCACGTGACGAGCAGCGTGAACGCCGCCTGACGGACGCGCGTCGCAGCGGCAACAGTCTGAGAGTGCTCCAACCCTGTTGAGGCATCGTCATGGAGCGCTCGGAGTGCTCCGATCCATTACCCTCCAATACGATTTTGAACAGCGAGCGCTCTGCAGCGATGACCCCGTGCGACGAAAATATCATCGAGCCCCAAAACTCGATGCTCGCTTACGAGATTTCCACGATCAACCCCCAAAAATGATGCCGCCACCACGTCCCCGAGCACTCCGAGCGCTCTGGCAGCATCGGGCTAAACGACTTTGAACACTCCCAGCGCTCTGGCAGCATCGAGGTAAATGACTTTGATCGCTCGGAGTGTTTTTTTCCAATCTGTGCCAGACTTATGTGGCGTGCGCGTCACGGAATCGAGATAGCGCGAACGGATTCGAACGCACGAGTCCTTGCATTGGCATATCTAATAGACGAGGATGAACTCGTCCGAGCCTACCGGCGGTTGTGCAACAATGCAGCGGTCGAGGTGGATGCGGTCGCCAAGGACGATGCATCGGGCGGGATGGGCGGGGGAGTCGGCCTCCTAATACTGGATTGCGTATTCTGGGCAAGATATGAAAGCGTGGATGCAGAGTCACCAGCCAAACAATGAGCTCGTGAATGTGAGCCGAAAATTCCGTTGCCCAACGTCGGCCCACGGCTTGTATGATATTGCGGAGTCGAAAAAGGGCATGGCGTCCTGAAACTACGTTGGCTCAACGAAAAAAATAGAGCATGGCACAGCGAAGCAAGTCTCGACTCGGCGCCGAGGCGCCCGCATTGGGATTTCTGGTCGATCTCTTGGAAGGCGGCTACCAAACCGCGATAGCGGCTGGAGTATTGGCGGCAGCGAAGAATGCTGGCGCATCGGTGCACTGCTTCGTCGGTGGGGTGCTCGGCGCGCCCGACCGTTCTGCACCGGAACGTAATCACGTGTACGGCTTGGCGAACCACATGACCGTCGATGCGCTGGTGATTTTGGGCGGTACTTTGGTCAACCACCTTGGCCCTGCGGCGCTGTCACGTCATTTCGATCACTGCAAGAGCATGCCCATGTGTAGCGTAGCCATGCCGCTCGAAGGCATGGGCAGCGTACTAATAAACAACGAAGTGGGCATGCGTAGTGCCATCGAACACCTGATAAAAGTACACAGCCATAAGCGGATCGCGTTTGTCCGTGGGCCCATGGCCAATGCCGAGGCTGAACTTCGGTTTCAGGTCTATCGGGAAGTGCTCGTGCATCACGGCATCGCGCTCGATGAACGCATGGTGATTACCGGCGATTTCCAAGCCGAAAGTGGGGGAACTGCGGTGACCAGCTTACTCGACGAACGTCTCCTGAAAGTCGAAGACATCGATGCGATCGTCGTTTCCAACGACAACATGGCTTTCGGTGTCCTGCAAGAGCTGGCAAAACGGCACATTCGCGTGCCGGAAGACATTGCCGTCACCGGGTTCGACGACGTCGAAGAAGCTCGCTACACGAACCCAGGTTTGACCACGGTACGTCAGCCCCTCGAAGACCAAGGCCGCGAAGCCGTGCGCATGGTATTGCTGGCGCTACAGCGGAAATCTCAGCCAAACACGATTCACCTCTCCACTGAATTGGTCATCAGAGGCTCGTGCGGCTGCCGTAGCGCTGCAGAACGTCACCCCATAGCCGCGTCGGATGGCCTATTGCTCGGGTTCGAGGCCATGTTGGTGTCTCGGCGCCAACGAATCCTGGATGAATTGGCCAAAGCCGCACGCGGTAGCATGACTCACGCAGGAGCCAATTGGGAACCTCGATTGGTAGCGACCATTGCCGCCGACCTTCGTGGCGAAACACCCGGTGCCGCCCTCATCCTCTTCGAAGAGCTCGTACAAGGGCTCATCAATCGAGGTCTCGACATTTCGAACGCTCATGCGGTGCTCGACTGCCTACGCGAGCAATTCCTATATTGTCTTCGTAAGGAACATGATCGACGTGCGCTTGCCGAAGATCTGTTCCAGGACATTCGATTGGTTATCGGCAGGACCGCGGAGCGGGTACTTGGAGCCAGTCGCTTGAACTTGGAACAATGGGCACGCCGCCTAAGCGTCGTTGGCGCACGCTTGATTGGTACCTTCGACGTCAATGACTTGCGTGTCGCAGTGTCGGAGAACTTCCCACTTCTCGGAATGTCAAGCTGTTACATCGTAACTTATGAAGGTAACCAGGTGCCCTCCAAGTTCTCGAGTCTCGTCTTGGCGTACGACTCCCGCGGCTCGCAGCAGGTCTCGATTCCAATGCAATTCTCTACAGACAATCTGTTGCCGGGCGAAGCTACCGACCGGTTCTTCGAGCTGCACAATTTCGTCATTGCCCCGCTCTTCTTCAAGCGTGAAATATTCGGCTACTTGGTGATAGAATTCAATATTGAGCAAAGCTTTGCTTACGAAGCCGTGCGTGATCTCATCAGTGCCGCGCTCAAGGGAGCCATGCTCGTTCAGGATGTCAGGCGACAAAATGCCGAACTCGACTCGGCACTCAGCATTATCCGCGATAACGAAGCTCGCTACGGCCACTGCCTCACGGAGATTCAACGCATCGTAAAAGAAATCGACCAGGGCGTGCTTCGCGACCCAACCGAGATCGCACAACGTCTTCAAGCGCTGTCGCCTCGAATCTGACCGCCCTCGTGTTCGCGGCTAAGGCAACCAAACCTCTTTGTGTAGGCTAGCTGTTCAAAAGCTTCGGAAAAGCTTACATAATGTCATCCACCGCGATCATCTGCAAGCGGGTCTGCGGCTGGATAGCGACTGCGAGCTTCCCGTGCTCCACCGCGGGCCACATCCAGGGGCTGGTGAAGTTATCCATGAAAAAGACCGGGCGCAGGATGGTGTAAGAGGGGAAGCCGAGCTTGCGCACGGTTTCCTCGATCTGCCACTTGCTGTCGAAATGCGGGATGCCGGTTTGCTTGTCCGCCGACGCGACCGAGCTATAAACGAAATGCTGGATGCAGGCCTTGTGAGCCAACTCCGCGAACCGCCTGCCCTGCGTTTGCTCCCCGGCCACGCCGGCTTCCATCATCGTCTGCACCGCAAAGGCGCCCCACGCCCCTGCCAGCGCGCGTTCGACGGCGGCCACGTCATCCAGATCCCCCGCCACGATTTCCGCCCCCAGTCGGGCCAGCTCACGCGCCGCCGGCGATTCCGGCTTTCTGGTGAAGGCCCGCACGGTGAATCCGTTGGCCAGCAACTGGCGCGCAACCGCGCCGCCCTGTTGGCCTGTTGCACCTGTTACCAGCACTGTCCGTTGCATATTTTCCGTTGTCATAGTGCGCTCCCTTTTACTTTCAAGAACCTGCTTGTATTTCGTTCTCAAACAACTCTAATGCTGACGGCTGATCAATTGCGCCAAATTCGCGTCAATTGCGAGAAACGTCTGCAATTTGCTGTGGACAACCATCATTTAGAGGCAGCCCAAACGCGCAGTGGACGCAAGGTCGGTTGCTCAAGAAGAGCTTAGGTGATCAAATCCGCATCACTTTGCCAAACGATGCTTCAATCACCACCGTAGCTATGGCTCATCCAGCCGCAATCCGGCTGCCCAAAGGCTGCTCAAGTTTGGCAGCCAGGTATCGTCTTGTTGCGCGACGGTGAATTTAGTCGAGGGTTACGGTGTGATTTGGCAAAGGGATGGGCTTTGGCCGTCCTAGACCCGACGGTCTTGCGGGGTCCCTGGCACACGAGGCTTGCCATGGGATCGAACCAAGTCGAAGCAAACCGGGCTTCGTCGTCGAGGATGCCGGTTCTCGATACCGCGAACGGCTGGTGTTTCCCGTCCAATATTGTAATGCGGGACTAAGCCCAGCCGCTTCGCGGTATACCACCAGCATTGCGCCCCCGCGCAACGACTTGTTACCGCGAAACTGGGTGCCACCTTGATATCGAGTTTGCTTTTTGTCCGATGGTGACACGGTATCCCAGTGAGTGTTGCGCGTTACTCGGCGTTCGACTTTCGGCGATGTCGCTTCTTTTCGGGCGGCGGTGGGCACGGTTCACAGGATTTCTCCGTGCGTTCCCGCTCCGAAGCGTGTTGAGCCTGCGCGTCCTTGCATTGCCGCTGATCGTCATCCGAAAGTGCGGTGTAATAAAGGCGCTTGGTCGCCGTGTCCATGTTGTTGAACGCCTCACACGCCGCTTTGCAGTCCGATTTCGCCAGTGCTTCCTCGAGCGCCGCTTTGGATGTTGTGAGCGCTTGCGCATACTCTCGCATCGAGGCCTGCTGCTCCTCGGCCAATGAACGAGGCTTGGCGGACGCTTCGGTTGTGGCACTCGAGTTCGAGTCTGCCGCAGTGGGCGCTTTTGCTTGGGGTTCGCTGCTGCCGCAAGCGATTAGCGTGAGAGGGATGAGCAGAAGAGTGTACCGGTCAAACATTGGTCGTCACTATAGCCCAACTCGTGGGGCAACGCGCGCCTTTCCGCGCCGAAAAAACCAAAATGCGTTGGGGTTCAGTCGTAGCTGCGCTATGCTGAAGGGCGGTAGGGTTTACCTAGCCAATATTGCGTGGAGTAATCAGCGTGGAACCAACTCGATTGCTTGCAGACATAGACTCCGGAGTGAAAGTTCCCAACACCGAAGTATTTCGCTTCAATCGCCTGCGCACACTCACCAACACCGTTATCTATGCGATCGTCGTAGTCGCATTAATCGTTGTCGGTCTGTATTTGCACGACTCCGTGAACCCGAACGCAGGCGGTGTCTTCTACGGTGCCATTTCGGTTTGGGCCCTGTTGATTCTTGCTAGTCTGTGGCGAGCCTGGAGCAAATTCCGAGATTTGTTGTCGGCCGATTCCAACGTGCTCGTCGTTGCGCCCTTCGGCGTAATTCTCAGGCGACGTAACCGAGTCAAAACCTGGTTGTTCGAGGAATTCCCCGAGACTACGCAGGTTGTCAGCAACAGAACCCTCGATTCAATCTACATGAATCGAAAGGGTCGCACTTTCGATCAGATGCTCGTAGACGACGGCTCATTTGGTCCAATGTCGAATATTGCTCGTGCGCTCGATCAGTACCGCCCCGGTCCGTCACGCGTGGGAAATTAGTCGCAACCAGGGTCCGGCCCTTCGGGAATCACGCGCGCAACGACGCTGCCTTGGCCGTTTAGCTCGGGAAACCAAGCCCCGCCGCCCGCCGCCCGCCGCCGGATGCGATTGACTCCGAGTATGAGGTAAAGCAGCGAACCCAGCACCGGCATCAGCCAAACGAAGCCAATCCAGAGCGTCGCTCACGGCTGCTCCCAATCTGGCAGCCAGGCATCGTCTGAGTGTGCGACGGTGAATTTAGTCGAGGGTTACGGTGTGATTTGGCAAAGGGATGGGCTTTGGCCGTCCTAGACCCCGAATGAGCGCAGCAAGCCGTTCGAAGTCAAATTCGTAGCCCAAAGGAGTTAGCGCGACGAGATATCGCGTTTCTTCGGAACCGTGATTTGAGAATCCATGGGCCAGGCCACGCGAAGCAAACACGGTCTCGCCGGAAACAACAGCTCGATAGCTGTCCCCCATACGAAACGTGAGTTCTCCCGAAATGGCAAAAAATGCTTCGTCATGACCAATATGGAAGTGCTCGCGGCTAAGGCAACCAAACCTCCTTGTGTAGGCTAGCTTTTCAAAAGCTTCAGAAAAATTTACATAATTCCCTACTTATGCGATCTTCTTTTTCTCGACACCAGTTTGCCGATCACTTGATCGATTCCAAAGCGGAGCTTTCCCACTAGGTGGGCTGTTCGCTGCTCGCCGGTCATCTATGAACATGATCGAAGATGGTCAATCCCAATCGGGCGAACGTGCTCGGGCGACGGGTGGTGAATTGGCAGGCATCCCGAACTGCTTCAGCAACTCCTTCGCGCGCTCCGCTTCAGTCACCAGCTCGACGGCCTGGCATCGTGAAGGACTTTGCTTGTTTTGGAAGTGGAAGTCACGGAATCGCAAATCCGCAGAGTCGAGGCTCTCTGCCGAGCAGATCGCACTCATTCGTCAAGTGGCACAGGAAAACCGCCTCTGGGGAGCCGAACGTATCCGAGGTGAGCTTCTCAAGCTCGGGATCTCTGTCGCCAAACGCACGATTCAACGGTACATGCGCGGAGTGCGTCCGCCAACGCTGCCGCATGGGCAGAACTGGAAGACGTTCCTCGCAAACCACACGGGTTGGGCCTGCGACTTCCTGCAAGTCTACGATATTTGGTTTCGGCCGCTGTTCGCTTTTTTCGTGATCGACATCAAGTCCCGCGAAGTCATTCACGTTGGGGTTACGCGAGCACCGACCGAACAATGGACAGCGCAACAACTTCGCAATATTACGCCGTTCGGTGAGGGACCCCAATTCATCATTCGGGATAATGACAACAAGTTTGGGGCTGAATTCGACCGTGTTGCAAAAGGCGCAGGGATGAAAGTATTGCGCACTGCGATTCGGGCGCCTCTAATGAATTCGATTTGTGAACGATTCCTTGGAAGCGTCAGACGCGAATGTTTGGATCACGTAATCATTCTTGGCCAACGCCATCTTGCGAATGTTCTGAATGAGTACTGCTTCAGCTATTTCAACAAATTCCGACCACATCAAGGGATCCGTCAGCGAATCCCGTCCCCGTTGGCGCCCAAGAAGTTCACTGCAGGTGACACGTATCTGACTGATGAGGCAGAAAACAAATCTTGCGAGCCGGTGTCAGCTTCATTCGTTCGTCAGGTAGCTTCATTTTGCAGAGCCATATTTCTACGAGCTCATCCAGAAAAACCAGACCCCATTGCTCGGGTAAAGTTACCCAAAAAGGAAACGCCCAAGGTGCCTCACCTCGGTATTGCCTCGCAGCGCGACGCTAACCCTCGCATCATCGTCCGCTACGGTGGACCGGGCCACGCGCCTACCAAAGGCCGGCGAGAGCGTCGCGTTGAAGTGTTCGAGCCGGGTCTTGGATTCTTGCGGCTTTGGATGCGCAAATTCTACCCGGGCGGGTCGCTAGTTTTTGCTGGTCCTAACGGCGGGTATCTCAAGGCCTGGCCGGAGAAATTCCCCGGGTGGGCCGAATTTGCAGGAGTTGACCGGCTCAGTAGCCATATCATGCGACACTCATACGCCGTGGCGATGCTCAGCGGCACGTGGGGTTACGAGCCGAGGACCTTCGAATTTGTCGGCCGTCAGCTCGGGCACAGCGAGCTGGGGGTCACCGAAAAATATTACGGCCGTTTTGAGAGTGGCACGTGGCAACCGGAGGTCGAGCAAATGGTGGGGGGCAAAGTCGCCCGCCTGCCACGCAAACCGGTGACGGCTGTCGAGT
The DNA here is from genome assembly GCA_963819085.1 of uncultured delta proteobacterium. GTDB lineage: Bacteria > Myxococcota_A > Polyangia > Polyangiales > Polyangiaceae > FEN-1139. Next base: position 97,164 of record CAWFUX010000044.1, on the reverse strand, counting down.
TGCTTGGCCTGTCCGAGGTTGAACTCGATGACTATGAAGGTCCACCCAAGAGCTCCCTTTCAAAAGCCGGCCTGGGGCCACTTGATGCCGCAGTTGATGCCGATTTTGAGGTTTACTCGAAAGAAGCAGTCAATTATTACTCTTCCCGTCACTCACCCCAGCCCGCTGCCGATCGGTGGGAAGGTTAGGCAACCGGTGTGCCCCACATTCCAAGTGAGACACAAAAATAAAGAATTGAACGATTGCCTTACCGGTGTGCGTTCAACCATTTCAAATTGTGCGCGGCCTTTGCCATACAGTACCTGTTTCAAGTACTCTATCGCCGCACGGGATATTCTGGCAGAGTTTGGAGGAGTCATTATGAGACAAACCGGTGGCGGTTCGTGGGTATGCTTGGCACTGCTTGGCCTTGTTGCGTGCAGCAGTCCTTCCGCTCCGCCCGCAGAAGGTAGCGTGCAGATCACTTGGACCAATGGGTGCTCTACTTCGCCAGCTACAATATCTGGCCCAGGAGGGTTGCCGTCGGGGAGTAAGGTTGGAGCCAATCAGACGGTCCTGGACGGTCGAGATGGGTACAAGGTTGGTTGTACTGTTTCCCGATCGGGAAGTACTTATTCAGTTTCGGCCTCGATTGAGTTACCCGACGACATTTCGCTGACTGTAGACGGCAGTGGCATAACGTTCAACGGGCGGAAAGGCGACCATGTCGTTCTTTTCACCGGGATCGATCAACACTTTTACAAGTCCACAGGGCGGTTGCACCCTGACGACTACGTCAACCACTACGGGACTGACGATTACGCCCGGGAGCATCTGGGCAACCTATAGTTGTCCTGGGGTTTCGGACCCGACCAATCTCGGCACGGTCTGCAACACGTCGGGAACTATAGTGTTCACGGGTTGCAGTAAGTAGGAATAACCTTGTCACGACGTGACGCTCCGCGCGTCGCGTCGTGATGATTAATCGGCCCCGTTGCGCGCACGCGAGCTGACTGGGGATGCCGGCGGAGTATCGGAGATATCCATGGGCGCTGCGGGAATCGTCTTGAGGATTTCGCGATTCGGCGAGTCCACTTCCGAGTTATCCACTTCAACGCGCACCACTACGGCCGTTACGTTGTCTTCGCCGCCATTTTCGTTGGCGCGCCGAACCAACCCCAAGCATGCATTCACGAGCTCCTCGGAAGTTCCGACGATCGAGACGATGTCGTCGTCTTCGACCATGCCGCTTAGGCCGTCCGAGCACAGGACGTACACGTCGCCCTCTTTCACGTTATCCGGCTGAATATCGACGGTGACGTCTTCCTGCATTCCGAGTGCGCGCGTAATTACATTGCGCGGCAACTCACTGCGCTGCTCTTCGGATAGGTCCGGCATTGCCATTAGGTAGTCATTGAACAACGAATGATCGCGAGTCATCTGGGTAATGAACCCGTCGCGAATCCGATAGGCGCGACTGTCACCGACGTGCGCGATGATCATTCGGCCCTGCTCGGGGTTGAACAGCGCTCCAACTACCGTAGTACCCATGCCGTGAAATTCTCGGGACTTGGCGCTGCGCTCGAGAATTCTGCGATTAGCCAATCGAACACTGACGAGAAGATGATTTTCGTCTTCCGAGAGCCGACCGTCAAAAGGCAATGGCCAGGTGACGTCGTCATTGCCTATTGATCGAAAGTATTCCGATATGGCCTCAATAGCGAGTTGACTGGCTACGTCTCCCGCGCGGTGGCCGCCCATGCCGTCAGCCACGACGTATAACCCGAAGTCGGGCATTAACAGGAAACTGTCTTCGTTGTGATCGCGCTGCAACCCAACATCGGTCTTCCCGGCAGCAACGGCTCGCAAACGCGTTTTCATTGGTTACTCATTTGGAAACGCGGCCCGCAGGCGGCCGAAACGGATGAATCTTCGTAGGCAAACTCGGACATTGTCAAGTTCGATGGCTTTCTCAAGGGTGCCGGGGCCCCGGACGTGCCCGAGGACACTTAGACCGTCAATATCTCTTTTTCTTTGGCTGAGATCGAAGCATCGACTGTATGGCTAGCTTCGGCGATGATGTCGTCTACCTTCTTCTTATTGCGTTCGAGGTCGTCCTCGCTGATATCTCCGGCTTCTTTTAATTCAGAAAGCATGTCGAGGGCGTCGTGTCGAGCCTTGCGCGCCGCAATCTTGCATTCTTCGCCATGCTTTTTGGCAAGCTTCACAAGTTCCTTGCGTCGCTGCTCGCTGAGCGCCGGCACGGGAACCCTCAATAGATCGCCGTCAACCTGAGGATTGAGCCCCAAATCGCTCTCGCGAATGGCCTTGTCCACCGCCGAAACAGCAGATTTATCCCATGGTTTGATCGTCAACATTCTGGGTTCCGGAACCCCAATTGTTGCCATTTGAGCAATTGGCGTTGATTGCCCATAGTAGTCAACTCTAAGCCCTTCGAGCATTCCCGCATGCGCTCGCCCGGTCCTTAAACGTGACAACTCGCGTCTGAGCGCCTCTTGCGTCTTCTGAATCGCGTCCCGAAGCTCCTGTAAGACATCATCGATCATTAAATGATACCTCTCAAAACCGCACTTTACCCCTATATCACCGTCGCGAGCCGACGAGGAGAGCGAAGCGTCTGCTATGAGATTCAGATTAAGTCGGTGACGGGCGCCCTATAAATCGGCTTGGTTCGAGCCAAAACAAACTACGAGGGCATCGCAACGGGAAAGGCCATGCGTACGGGCCGGCCATTTGGGCTGCTAAGTCTTAGCCGTCATGAACCAGAAGCGCTTCGAATCCCCGGCCGGTGCTAGCTCGCGTTAGGCTGACGGAAATGGGATCTGGCCCCAAGTCTCCGCAACCGCAGTCTAGTGGCGAGGTCCAAGCAGCTTCGAACGTATTGACCAGCGCCGCAACATTTGTCGCATCCTCGGTTACGAGTGCGCTTTCGCCGACGCCGCCACCTTCATTGCTTGCGCTTCCAAAGGTGTGCCCGAACTGCCACAACCGTTACCCAAAAGAATTTCGCGTATGCCCGCAGGACGCGACACTCCTAGACGACGCGACGGAGAATGACCCGCTTATTGGAGCGGTACTCGGTGGTAACTACCAAGTCGTCCGACTGTTGGGTGAAGGCGGAATGGGCCGAGTCTATCAAGCTCGACACACTCGGTTAACGGGCAAGCAATTCGCGATCAAGCTGCTGCACGACGAGATCGTGCATCAACCGGACATGCTAGCGCGCTTCGAGCGTGAAGCCCAATCAGCCGCCACGATTGGCCACCCCAACGTTGTCGAAGTGGTTGACGTTTGTCGCCTCGAAGACGGCCGCCCTTTCATCGTGACTGAGTTCTTAGAGGGCGAGGAACTAGGAGCCTTGCTTGAACGAGTCGGCAAATTGTCGCCGGAGTCCGCAATTCGGATTACGCGGCAGATCTGTCGCGCGTTAATGGCGGCCCACTCAAAGGGGATCATTCATCGGGACATGAAACCCGAAAACGTATTTTTGGTGGGCGACCTTTCGGCGCCTAGAGTCAAGATTATCGACTTCGGAATATCTAAGCAAAGTGACGACAGCGCCAAGTTGACCAGAACCGGCATGGTTATGGGCACACCGGCCTATATGGCTCCCGAACAGGCCCGCGGCGAACACGTCGATCAACAGGCTGACGTATACGCGGTGGGTGGGATTCTATACCGATGCGTAACCGGACATAAGCCGTACGAGGGCGAAGACGGGGCGATGGTACTTACGCAGGTACTTACCGAAGAGCCCCGCCGACCCAGGGCAGTTGACCCGAGCGTGCCCGGCGAGCTCGAACTCGTCATTGAGCGGGCCATGGCGCGCAATTGCACGGACAGATTGGCAAATATGGCAGAGTTGGAGGCCGAGCTAGCTGCCATCGATTCGAGCCCCGGTTCGGTTGACGGAAGTTTGCCTTCAATGCTGCCGCCCGGGCCAGCCTCGGGCCTGCGAACGCTCGCATCAGGGAAAAATGGAGTTACCCGAACCCAGCACGCGATGCGCACTCAACGGGAGGTTCGCAGCGCGAGACCCGCGTTGATACTCGTTACTGCAGTAGGTTACGCGTGGCTAGTGAGCGTGCTTGTACTGGCCGCTGCGGATGTAATTCGGTTCTCCAAAACCACGATTGTTCGAGTCATGTCCTCCGCGCCGGAAGGGGCAACCCTATCGCTCGGCGGCAAGTTGACTCACAATGAATCGATACTCGTTTCAGTCGGAGTGCTGGCAACTACGATAACGCCACTATTGCTATGGGTTCGACACGTAGCGCGCAGGGTCTGGCCCAATACGTCCACGAGTGTGGGCTTCGCCGCACGAGCGCGCGCTAGCCTTACCGCTGGCATGGTGTCTTTTGGCATTTTGACTCTGGCTTTAAGTCTGCTCGAAAGCGTAATTATTCGGCAAAGTCCGGGAACATTTCAGGCAACCTGGAGCGCTCCAATCGTGGTTGCATCATTAGCATTTCTGCTCACAACGTGGTGGCTGGCCGGGCATCGTAAAGGGTAATGGGACCCCTTCCGGTCCGGTAGCACCTGGGTCTAGATTTCAACCAACTGGGTCGGGGACTTTTACCTCAAAACCAAGATCGAAGAAGTGCCGTGATCTCCGAGAATACATTTACCGAAATTCTGTCAGTCCAGGCGCCTACAAGTATCGATAGGACCACCGGGGCAGCTAGTCCGGCATTTTCCGTCGAGTTTACCGCGGACGGTTTGATTCCTTTTGCGCAAGTAATCGTTTGGTGCGACGGGCAGAGTCACGTAGTTCGCGCACATAGCCGAGCAGATAAGACCAATACCTACGTGGCAACCGTCCCTGAAGGCCTTTCACGTGGCGATCGCTTGACTCTGCAAGTCGAGGGTTGTCGCAATGACAATATCGAGGAGGCCCAGCCCGGCGACTGGATCAAGAAGTTCGTAGACGTCACCATTGGACTTCCGTCGGTGCATTACGTGCAGGCTCTATGCGGCGATTCACCCGTGCGTATTTACTTTGGCATTCATAAGCATATGCATCAGCCCTATTACCGGGCAACTGAACCCGAGCACTGGGACGGCGAAATCGATGGCATTTTCAGTACGCGCCGCGGTGCCTACACCGACTACGTAGCGGATGCGGTTGAGCGTTACGCAAACGGCGGTCTAGCGCACGCCGGTTTGTCAACCAGCTTCAGCGGGTCACTCATTGAACAATTGGATCGCTGTGCCAAGCAAGGCCTTTGCGGAGGTCAGTTCGCGGCCTGGCCCGCACACCTTCGTACCGCTCTGGCCATGCGCACGAGTCTTAGGAACCCGAGAATCGACTTTAGCGCTTTTGGTTTTTTTCACCCACTTATGCCGCTAATTCCGCATCGAGACATCGTTCGCTCGATACGGCTGCATCGAGAACTTGTACAGAACATTCTCGGAGTCGAACCTTCGCCGATACTTTTTCCTCCCGAAACTGCATTTCACGTTCGCATGATTCCAGCGCTACTCGAGGCCGGAATTACGGCTGTAGTATATGACTCGATTCATCGATTTCGAGCCTGTCAGAGCTACCCGTATGCAGGCAAAAACGAGGGCATGTTACCGCCGAACCTGGCCGAACAAGAAAACCCGCCTGCGACCGATTGGATGCAACTTCAGAACGTTTGGGCTGCCAGTCCAATCAGCCCCTCTCTGCTGCGCCCCTCGTGGATTCGATACGAGGACGCCGATGGCCATGAATTCCGCATAATAGGAATTCCGGCGGAGCGCTATCTTGGTAATGAGGACGCGCGCGGGGGATTTGGTGCGCTTCAATATCCAAGTGTACTCGGTCAACTGTACGACAAGATCGTGAATCATCAGCTCTTTGATCCACTGCACCCTCCGTTCTTCTTGCTGCACTCCGATGGGGATAATTATGGCGGTGGCGCGGACAGCTATTACCGCCACAATACCGAAAAACTCGTCGAATGGCTTAGTACTGACCCGCGTTTCGAATTGACTACGATTCGTGATTATCTCGATCGCTTTCCACCCAGCTCTTCGGATGTAATTCACATCGAGCCGGGCGCCTGGAGCGGCGCCGACAACGGCGATCCTCAGTTTTCCAAATGGTTTAGCCGAGTCGAGGATGACTACTCGCCGGACATCAACTCGTGGTCGGTATTGACGATCCTTCAAAATGCAGTGCATTCAATCGAAGACCTAGATCCGAGCTCGCCCCAACTGGGCGCTGCGATTCGTTTACTGCAGACAGCCGAGACGAGTTGTTACTGGTATTGGACCGGACAGGATATCTGGGATTCACAGGTCACCGCAGCCGCCAACAAGGTGTATGCCCTGCTCGAATCCGAATTGGCGCATGCTGCAAGGCAAGATCGAACCGGGCCCACGATCTTTCCCGCCTGGGTACTGCCGGCAAATCCCGGAGGGCAACGCTGGTCGCAGCAAGGGTTAGCGCAAGCGCCGCGCGATGGGGTTCTGTACACGCTTGTCGGTGACATAAGTCAAGTCAAGAGTGTTGAGGTCATTCTAAGGCACGCATCAGGCGAGACGAAGCTTGCGCTCGAGAACTGCGGACCTTACCCGTCGCGGACCAACGCTTGCAGAACTGCCCAACTATTTCGCGTGGGACTCCCACCAAGCCTCGGAAATGTTCGTTACTATTTGAAGGCGGTCGATGCGTTAGGCAATTCGAGCGTGAGTTCCCTCGAACGAATACACCTAGCCTAACATTAGTGCAGCCCATTTCGACGCGGCAAAGCGGCGGCTTGGCGCGATGCCGCGGGCCTGAGCCCGTTGTCGCGCTTGGCTTTTCGCGGCAAACGAACGATCGCTATCCGTTCTGGAGCAATCGACTCGTTCAGATTGGGGTCGAGTACCGATTGCCAGAATTCATCCGCCGCACCGCAGGCGTTCATAACGATTGGCTCGCCGCGCGAGGTAAATGGCAGACCATTTTCCAATGGCACGCCCAGCTCGGGAGCCAGATCGGACCGCAGCAAGGCCCTGAACTCTCCGTTAGTTTCGATTGTTACGTAGTGTTCACGAATGAATATTCGGGCGTCGTGCCACTCATCGAGTGGATCACCGCCCATACCTTTGTAGTAATCTGAAATTAGGATTAGTGCGGGCCTTCCTCGCTCCAAATCGCTCAAATATCGGTCGGCGAGAGGGCCCTCGCGAAATCGCATCGGATCATAGCCGCGATTGCAGGTATTGGTGTTGACCGTCGTTACATTGGTGAGATCTTTGAAGACGGGCCCCGGTGCCCATCGATGGCAATGTTCGTACACGCCCCAGGCTGACCAGCCCCAGGCGAGGACCGTATCGTGCAGACCCAAATACGGTTCGATACGTGAGCAGAGTTCCGCTACTCTATCATCATTGCTTTGCATGAAGCGCGATTGCCAGATCAAGCGTTGGAGGCTAACCAAGGTTGCGAATGCGCCAATTAGAAACGCGGCCACTGCCGCGCGCCCGTGCCATTGGCTCAGGTGAACGACAATGCGACCGATGAGGCTGGATGGTCGCAATACCAGAATCGCATACGCCGCCCAAAGCGGTGCATTGTCGTGAGCAAAGAACCTGAGAGTGAGTGTAATGCCAATTAGGACAGAAATTCCAAAGGCCCAAGCAACGTAGGCAAGCCGCCGCTTGTCCTCGGCGCGTGAAAAGCGACCTAACGGAATAATAGCCAGCGATAACAGTATGTGACCAAACGGTAGCTGCTCCGGCAAGCACTGAAGTCCTATGAAAGTAGCTGGCCAGCGTCCACCAGCGCCCGTAACAATCGAGGCGACCGAATCACTCGCGTAACGACGCACGTTGGCGTAGCCTGAAATCACTGCATCTAGATTGCCATTTTGAGTAAATGGCAAACCGATGAGTAAGAGTACGATTGCGGCACCAACCAGCGAAGCCAGGGTGAGCAACCCAACACGACGCCAGTTGGCCCGGCGTGCTTCGATGAAGCCCGCCACCGCAAACAAAAGTATTAACGAGGCGGCTGAGGGGCGAATCAACACTGCCAATGTCAGAAGCGCCCCGGCACCGCACCACAAGCTCGCGAAGGTTTTGGTTCTGGGCGAAACCAGCGCTTTTGCGATGCAGCCCGCCGAGAGTGTTAGCGGGAGCGTCATCCAAAACGAGTAGTTGATGTCACCTTCGGCTGCGAGAATCGCGCCGCCAGCGTGCAACAGGGCAATCCAGTTCTGCCACCTCCGACCCCAACAACAGCCGCCCAACCAACCCGTTGCAAGAGATGTAGCGGTTGCCCAAACAATCGAGAAAATCCAAATACCGCGCATGCCTCCAAGCGCTAGCCAGGGCGCGAATAGGATGAACGCACCGGGAGGCTTGATTTCGATTGAATCCACGTACGGCAATCGGCCTGCCAGAAGCAGGCGCGCATTGTAAACAATTCCCGCGACGTCGAGATTCCGAAACGCCGGGTGCAGTATGCCGTGCAGGTGGGCGCACGCATGACACAAGAGCAAGAAAAGGGTCAGCGCGATGATATCGTGCCGACGCTTACGGTTACGCTCGGTCGGCGTGAGCCCGAACATTTGCGACAAGTAGTCGAATCTCGGATTGACGGTTGTCAATGAGGAGCTCACGGCCGTATCGGAGCCCGCTGGTTGGAACCTCACGCGAACCGATCGCGCCAGTCCATCGTCAGATCCGGCAGGCGCTCGGCCAATACCACGGAAAGCGTCGGCGTCTATCCTCAGCCGAGTCGAGCGATTCGCGCCGCCAGATCGCTTTTGCCGGCCGGTGCGTGACGCCGGGCAGGACCGGCTTAAATAGCCCGGTCGCGCATACCGGCCGCTGGCAGTAAATGTTTACGAGCTAATCTCAACTTCCCTGGCGGCGTTGATAGGCGGGCGTATCCCAATCGAGATCTACTTCACCACCCGGAAACGCAATTCTATCTCTAATCGCGGGAGCACTGCCCAGGTGAGCCGATGCGGGCATTGAATGCGACTGCTTCTTGGCAGGGGCAAACACCGTTGATTCTTGGCGTAGCGGCGCGCGCGGCGCTGACACAAAATTATCCTGGACGACGGCGCCGCGGGAGTTGCCGCGTCGCGCCATTTGTGCAAGTTCCATCGGCGCTTCGACTTCGGCCTGACCAAAACCGGTGGCAATGACAGTTACCTTAATCGCGTCGCCCATGTTCTCGTCGATGCTGGCACCGAAAATGATATTGGCGTCTTCGTGGGCTTGTTCCTGAATCAAGGCGGCAGCTTCTTGAATCTCGCGCATCTTCATTTCTGGCCCGCCAACGACATTGATGAGGACGCCGGTCGCCCCGTCAACACTGATGTTGTCGAGCAGCGGCGAGGCAATGGCTTGTTCCGCAGCTAGCCGAGCCCGACCCTCGCCCTTTGCCATTCCGGTGCCCATGAGTGCGCGACCCATTGCCGACATAACGGTTCGAACATCTGCAAAGTCTACGTTGACGATTCCATCCAAGGTGATGAGATCGCTGATGCCGCGCACCGCCTGATACAGAACTTCGTCCGCCTTTCGGAAGGCGTCAACGAACGTCAATTCGTCGTCCGCCAGCGCCAGTAATTTCTCGTTCGGTATCGTGATTAGCGTATCTACGTGTTCGGAGAGCATTTGGATTCCCTGGTCAGCGCGGCGCAGGCGCTGCTTGCCTTCGAATCCGAATGGTTTCGTGACGACGCCAACGGTCAACGCCCCTTCTTCCCGGGCTAGCTGCGCAATGACCGGAGCGGCGCCGGTGCCCGTGCCGCCACCCATGCCCGCGGTTATGAAGACCATGTCCGCCCCGGATATAAGCTCTTTCAGCCGTGTCACGTCCTCTAGAGCCGCTTTGCGACCTCGTTCTGGATCGGCGCCCGCGCCGAGGCCTCGGGTAATTCCGGACCCGATGGCAACTTTTTCCGCGGCAGAGTTCGAGTTGAGCGCCTGAACGTCCGTATTTACACTGATGAACTCGACACCTTCGAGCCCGAAGTGAATCATCGTGTTGATGGCGTTGCCACCGGAACCGCCCACGCCAATTACCTTGATGCGAGCCTGGTACTGTGGTGTGTCGTCTGCGAATTCAATCGAGAAACTCATCTTGCCGTTCTCCCGGGGGGCGACCAATAGGTCGTCTCAAAAAAAGAGATTTGTCGAACTTAGAAAGCTGCGCGAAACCAATTCCAAAAGCCACCGCGATCGCGGTCAATTGAGTCAACGGTAGGCTCCACTACGACAGAGCCACCTAGTGCGTCCCGAACGTGGGCGTCCGCGAGTAAACTTCCACCGTGCCGCAGCAGGCCCACGCCAGTTGCGTACTGGGGGCCCTGAACTAGCTGGTACATGCCTTCAAGGCCAATCGGGAAGCCGAGCCTAACGGGCATTCCCAGGATTTCCTCTGCGCATTCCACGACACCTTCCATGAGTGCCGCTCCACCGGTAAGTACGCACCCCGAGCTAATTTGTTCGAGCAAACCCGTTTCTTCCATGCGACTGCGTGCGGCGGAAAATATTTCCTCGACGCGAGGCTCGATGATGTCGCTCAACAGGCGTCGCGCTACCCTTCGCGGTGCGTGCCCACCAACTCCGGGCACTTCAATTTCTTCGTCGTCCGCTATCATGCGACCGAGAGCGCACCCATAATTTCGCTTCAGTCGTTCAGCTTCGGCTACCGGTGTTCGGAGGCCCGCGGCAACGTCGCTCGTAATATTGTTGCCACCAGCTGGAATGACCGTAATGTACGCAATGCCGCCATCCGAATAGAGAACGACATCCGTCGTCCCTCCTCCAATATCGATGACTGCCACGCCAATTTCCTTCTCGTCTTCGCTGACGACGGCGTCGGCACTTGCTAGGGGCTGTAGCACCACTCCGGCCACATTCAGACCGCAACGCTGCACGCAGCGTTCCACATTTTGTACGCAAGAAGTGGCTGCCGTAATCAGGTTTACGCGAGCTTGCAGCCTCACTCCACTCATTCCAATTGGGTCTCGAATGCCGTCTTGATTGTCAACGACGTATTCCCTGGGTAGCGCGTGGAGTATCGTCCGGTCGGCATCGACTGGAATCGCGCGGGCTCCTTCGAGCACACGCTCCAAATCCGAACGCCTGACTTCGCGACCGGATATCGCACATATCCCATCCGAAGGCTGGCTTCGCACGTGACTGCCTGCGACCCCCACGTACACGGTAGTTATCTCGACGCCCGCCATCGTCTGAGCCGCGTCAATTGCTTCGCGAATTGAGCGGACCGTCCACTCGATGTTGGAAACCACGCCCTTGCGCAGCCCACGGCAGGTGACGTTGCCGACACCCAAAATCTCAATTCGGTCACCATCGACTTCGCCGACGACTGCAGTAACTTTGGTGCTGCCTAAATCTAGGCCGACGACGATCTCGGGATTCGCAGCGCTCGGTTTCGTCATGGTCGTTCCGTTAGTCTCGTTCTGGCCCGCCGGGGGCATAGCGAGGACCGACGCTGCCATGGGCAGTTTAATTTGGCCAACTTTCGGGGACCAAAGTGTTGTCATCAATTCACCCGCACTACGACTCTTTCGGGATGCGCACGATTGTCCAGAAACACCATTGATGGTGTCGAGCGCAGTGCCTGCAGTTTTGCAAAAATTCTTTCGGCCAAAACGAGCTTTTTGGACCAGGGGCCGAACCCTAGATAGAGGGCTATTCCCTTGTGTCCAACCATCAAAACGATCTCACCGCCGGGCGTGAGGTGTACTTCCTGGGCCGGGTAGGTCCGGGATAATTTCGTCTGCGCATAATGGTTGAGAACGTCCAAAGCAACACCCATGCGTTGCTTTTCTAGGCTCATGTCGCGCGGCGTATCGTTGACGGTAACGCCCGTAATCGTGGGGAGATCACTGGGATCTTCGTTTGCAAATTCCTTGAATGTCTCCCCCTGGCGTGTGACGAGCAGCAAGTGACCAGCCAACACGGTAACCGCCGAGGCCTCCCTTTCGTCGATTTCAACGTGCAAGGTCGAGGGCAGCTGACGGGATACGTGGACGTCGCGAATCCAAGGGTCCTTGAGCAGTCGATTCTCCGTAACGCTCAAGTTCAACTTGAACAGGTTATCGCCCAGCGATACGCCACTGGCTTTTATCAGCGACTCCCGGGTGGTCCGCGCCGTACCGCTTATTTGAATGTCCTTGATGGCAAAGCGAGGCGAGGTCGTCGTGTACCGGTATACGCCCCAGGTAACACCCACGGCGCAACCAATTACTACGAGAACCCCCCAAACAAGCCGGATGATCCTGCCTGATATTAACAGAAAGCGTGACTTTTGGCTTTCGTGCACTGCATCTTCTTCGAACAGACGGTCGTCCGGCGACTCATCAGCCCAATTCTGTTCGCTCGGCGCCGTGAACACGCGCCGCGCATTTGCTTGTCGAGTTCGGGTCACTTTTCACCCTCCCGATTCGCATTGCGAGTTTCAATTTCATTTTGAATTACCCTGAGCACCTTGTTCACGTCACCAGCCCCGAGCGCAATTACGACATCGCCCGAATGGAGCTGGGGTGCCAAAAAGGCTGCCGTTGCCGAAAAATCGCGCACGAAGCGGACACTATGATGCCCGTGTATTGCAATGGCTTCCGCGAGCCGCTCACCGGTGGCGCCCGCAATGGGCTGTTCACCGGCTGGATAGACCGGAATGACGACTAGCTGGTCACAATCGTTGAATGCCCTGGTAAATTCCTCGAAAAGACTCTGGGTTCGAGTGTACCGATGCGGCTGAAACACAACTACGACTCGCCCATTGTAAGCGCGCCGTGCGGCCGCTAGCGTCGCACGAACTTCCGCGGGATGATGCCCGTAGTCGTCTACAAACACGACTCCATCGAGCACTGCGGTCACAGTGAAACGGCGAGCAACTCCGTCAAAGTTGGCCAGCGAGTCTCGCACTACATCATACGGAACGGCTAACTCGTCTGCTACCGCAATGGCCGCGAGAGTGTTTAGGACATTGTGAGTGCCCGGCATGCGCACATTGAATTGTCCGAGCGGTTCGCTGCGGCGGTAGACGGAGAATCTAACGCTGGTGCCTTCGTATTCGATGGATCTCGCAGAGTAATCAGCTTGGGGTGAAAGACCGTAGGTAACGTGTCGGCGATGGATTTGGGGTAGCAAATCCTGTACGTCGGGGTGGTCCAGACAAAGCACCGCCAGGCCGTAAAATGGAACCTTTTCGATGAACTCCAGGAATGCCTGCTTTAGACGCTCGTGCGTGCCGTAATAGTCTAGGTGCTCGGGATCGATATTAGTCACGACCGCAATCGTGGGCGTCAGCCGCAAGAACGAACCGTCGCTCTCGTCAGCTTCGGCCACCAGAAGATCTCCTTCCCCCAGCTTGGCATTGGTCCCGAGCGCCGCCATACGTCCGCCAACAACGACAGTTGGGTCGAACCCGGCAGCGCTCAGCACGGTGGCAACAAGCGAGGTAGTCGTGGTTTTTCCATGTGAACCAGCAATTGCGACGCCATATTTTACGCGCATCAATTCAGCTAACATTTCGGCGCGTGAAATTACCGGAATCCCTAGACGTCTAGCCTGGACAATTTCAGGATTCGTCGGGCCGATTGCACTCGAAAAAACGACGACATCAGAGCCCATTACGTTCTCAGCCACGTGTCCAATGTCTATACGTACGCCAAAACGGGCTAGTCTTCGCGTCGTATCGCGTTCTTTCAAATCCGAGCCGGACACATCAAACCGCAAAGTTCGGAGAATTTCGGCGAGCCCGCTCATGCCGATGCCTCCGACTCCAACAAAGTGCACGTGGCGAACACGACCGCGAAACATCTATGCCTCCGCTCGCGGCACAAACGTACTCGAGGTGCCGCTTTGGTTACCCCTAGCCCGTTTTGCCTCGGCAATTTCCAAAAGATCTTGTGCAATCGTAAATGCGGCGTTGGGACGACCTAACCGCCCAGACGCCTGGGCCATTTGAATTAGGGCGTTGTCATCCCTCGCCAATTGTACGAGTTCTTTCCTAATGATGTCCGGCGTCGCCGCCTTCGAATCCAAGCAGATGGCTGCACCCGATTTTGCGAGCGACATGGCATTCTTATGTTGATGTGCGCCCGCGGAAAATGGGTAAGGGATGAGAATACTGGCTCGACCGACTGCGCAGATTTCGCTGACCGCGCTCGCACCCGAACGACTCACCACGATATCTGCCCATTCAAGAGCCGCCGGCATATCCTCGATGAACGGCACAACACTCACGCCTGTCTGCCCCAGGTCCTTGTATATCTCGTGCACTCGCTCGACATGAGCATTGCCGCACTGATGCTTTACCTCAATTGGGATATGCGAGCTGCTCACGGCACTGGGCACGGATTCATTCAGAGCCGCGGCTCCCTGACTGCCTCCAAGAATGAGGAGTCGCAGCGGTCCGTCGTGCGCTACCCACGGTCGTGGTGAAAAGCCAGGGCGCAGTGGAACACCCGCACGAAGTACTCGCGATTCCCCAAAATGACGTTCAACGGACTCGAATGCGGTGTATGCCCGATCGACCAACGACGCCAGACAGCGATTCGAGAGCCCCATTTCGGAATTGGGTTCCAAGAGCGCAGTGGGAATCCCCTCGGCCCAGGCTGCCAACGTAACGGGACCTGCTGCGTAGCCTCCCACCGACAATACGATATCCGGAATGAATGACCGGAGCAGACGAAGACTCTCGGGCAGAACCATGATTGCTCTGGCAGCGCCACGCACCGCGCCAGCAAGGCCCCCTCCCCTAATCGGCCGAATGTCGAGAAACTCGATTGAATATCCTTTGGTCGGCACGATGCTCGCTTCTAGCCCCCGACGAGTGCCCACGAATAGCAGCCGGCAATCGTTGCTAAAGGACTTGAGCGCCTCGGCGATCGCAATTAAAGGGAATACATGACCACCGGTACCGCCACCAGCCAACATGATCGCCAGTGTCATGCGGCACCCCGTCCAACGGGCGCCGGGTCATTGCATGCCGGAGAGAAATCGGCCTTTGCAACTAGAAAGGCGCTAGCTTCCGGGCATGCCTCCCCTTCCAATATTCTAGAATTGTCCGTTGACCGCCGCAACCGGGACACGTTGAGCAGCACTCCCATTGCCGTGCCATTGACTAACAGCGACGACCCACCGTAACTCACGAACGGCAAGGTCAACCCTTTGGTCGGCAGCATCGACATGGCAACTGCCAAGTTGACGAGCGCTTGCACGCCAAACATAACTGAAATACCGTAGGCGACATAAGCGCCGAAATCGTCCCGAGCAGCGAGCGCTGCCTTCACGCCTCGCACTACGATTGCAAGGTACGCGGCACAGACAAACAGAATGCCCAGATACCCCAGCTCTTCACCGATTATTGCCGCAACGAAGTCCGTGTGTGCCTCAGGAAGGTAGAGGACCTGGAGACCTTTGCCTAGGCCTAGTCCTGTCATTTGTCCGGACCCAAACGACATCACCGATTGAAAGGGCTGGTACGCCAAGTCATGTCGATGCTCAGCCATGTTGAACCAGGCCAAAACGCGCTCCCACCGGTAAGCCGTAAAGCGCACCAACCAGGCTGCCAATATTGAGCCGATAATTCCGACACCGAGTAGATAACCGAGCCGAGCACCCGCGACAAATAGCAGCGTAAAAGTCAGGACCAATAGTACTATGGCGCCACCAAAGTCAGGCTGCTTCAGACAGAGAATCATCAAGCCACCGGCCATCAATAGATGGGGCAGCATGCCTACCGAGAAGCTCTTTACCCGCTCACGCTTCTTGGCAAGTGAATAGGCTAGCCACAAAACCAACGCAAGCTTTGCCATCTCGGACGGCTGAATATGAATCGGGCCGAGACGTAGCCACCGAGTTGCTCCACCACCGCTATGGCCAAACCCGGCAACGCAGGCCAAGAGCAGGAGCGTGACGAGTGCGAGAATTGGGTAAGTAACCGCGCGAAGCCGGTGATAGTCTATTCGAGCCACCACGAACATCAGGACCAGCGCAGCAATCCCATACACGACTTGTCGCTTCAGGTAGTACTGCGCATCGCCGAAGCTCACGGTGGCTTCAACCGCACTGGCGCTAAAAACCATGATGACGCCAAAACCGACCAAGGCAATGGCCACTGCAGCCAGAATTGGGTCCAGGCCTCCGGCGCCTAGGCGCGACTCGATGCGACCGCTCGGCTTACCTGCTATTCGCATGACTTCGACTCCTTCGGACCCTGAAGACGCCGCACGGCTGCAACGAATTGTTCGCCGCGTTCTCCGTAACCACTGAACATATCAAAGCTCGAACAGGCCGGACTCAGTAACACCGCGTCGCCCGGTAGCGCGTGACTCATAGCGGTTTCCACGGCCTCTTGAAGACTCGTTACGTGTAAAGTAGGCACAACGCCCTGCGCAGCTTTCGCAATGCGCTGCGCCGCTTCACCGAGCACAACCAGGGCTCGCCCCTTTTTTTGCAGGGCATCCACTAGCGGCGCGTAGTCTCCCAATTTGTCTCTGCCACCCGCAATTAGCACTCCTCGGTTCTCTTCTAACCCTTTCAGCGCAGTTACGGATGCTCCGACGTTGGTCCCCTTGGAATCATCGTAGAATCGGACGCCCCCAATTTCGGCAACGTATGCCATCCGATGCGGAAGCGGGACGTATTCGCAAAGGGCCTTTTCGATCGCCGAACGGCTCAAATGCATGGTTCGCGCCGCCGCGATAGAAGCTGCAATGTTCTGGGCGTTGTGCAGACCGAAGAGTTGACTACTCTCGAAGCTAAAACGCTCGCCGCTGGCCGCCTCGATGATGCTCCTCGACCGTATTGTATAATCGCCTGCTTGACCAAACGTTACAATCTGGGCTCGCCCGCGCTTCGCTTGCCGCTCGCACTCCGGATCATCGGCTGGGATAACCGCAAAGTCTTGAGCGCTCTGGTTAAGGAACGAATTGCCTTTCGCGTTGGCGTAGGCTTCGAAATTTGAGTACCGATCCAGGTGGTCCTCTGTAACATTGAGGAGAATCGATACGCGAGGGTGAAAGAGCGGGGCGCGTTCGAGTTGGAAACTCGAGACCTCGACTGCCAAAACATCCCAATTCAAAAGCGCCGCTTCCGACAGGGGCGAACCCAGATTTCCGCCCGAAAATACACGGAATTCGCCGGCAACAAGCATGGCGGCAAGCAGCGTCGTTACCGTGCTTTTTCCGTTGGTACCTCCGATTGCAATGATGGGACTGGCACAAAAACGTGCGCCAAGCTCGAGTTCTCCGATTACTTCAACCCCTGCTGCCTCGGCGCTCGCTAATTCTGGAATTGACGGCACGCCGGGCGAAACTACAACCAGGTCCGCAGTCTCAAAGTGAACTCCAGCGTGGCCGCCAGTAGCGAAGGTAATAGGTAAGCCCTGTGCGGCAGCACTCAGACTCGAAAGCGGATTGACGTCAGTCCCGATTACTTTAGCGCCTTGCGCTAGACACAGCCTGGCGGCGGCAACCCCGCTGCTGCCCAGGCCAACGATGATGACTTGCTTCCCAGCGAGTTGCACGACTATCTCACCTTCAGTGACGCCAAACTAATCAGCGCCAAAAGTACGGAAATGATCCAAAAACGCACGATGATTCGCGGTTCCGGCCAACCCTTCTTCTCAAAATGATGATGGATGGGTGCCATCAGAAACACGCGTTTGCCAAACAATTGAAAACTAATTACTTGCGTGACCACGCTCAACATTTCGATGACGAAAACGCCCCCCAGCACTAAGCTCAAGAGCTCATTCTTGGTAAGAACTGCCATCATTCCGAGCCCTCCCCCAAGCGAGAGTGACCCTACATCGCCCATGAATACTTGTGCTGGATAAGTATTATACCAAAGAAAGCCTATCCCGGCGCCGAGCACGGATGCGCCGTAAACGGAGAGCTCGCCCATTTCCTGTATGCCGGCGATGTCTAAATAGGTAGCCATGTGACGACCAAACAGCACCAAGCCGGCCACGTAGGCCCATATCATGTATGCACCAGCGTTTATCATGACGGGCCCGATTGCCAGTCCATCGAGCCCGTCCGTAAGATTTACGGCATTGCTCATGGCGACGACGACGAGCAGCGCGAACACGAAATATAAGCTAGTTGGCAAAACAACTGGGTGCTTGGCAAACGCCAGGAACGGTATTGAAAGCCGGTTGCGGATCTGTAGCCATGCCAGCGGCATCCCGTGCTCGCTAAAGAACAACCAAGCTAACGCGGCACCACCAATTACAAATTGGCCCAATAATTTGAAGCGCCCGGACAACCCGCGAGTGCTGTGCCCTTCTATTTTCATTCGATCGTCGAGGAACCCTATAAAACCGTAACCGGCCGTCACCGCTGCGGTTGCCATTACGAATACGTTCCGAACGTCCGCCCAGAGCACCGTCGGAAGCAACACGCTCACTAGAATCAAGGCGCCACCCATCGTGGGCGTGCCCGCCTTCTTCTTGTGCCCCTCGGGATTCTCTTCGCGAATTATTTGGCTAATCTGTTTTCCACGCAGGGTTCGGATGAACCACGGTGCTACGAAAAAAGATATGAGCATAGCCGTCAAAGTGGCCATGATCGCTCGAAATGGCTGGTATCTAAGGACGTTCAATACGCCGGCCCAACCAAATTGCTTGCTCAGGGGGTAAAGCCATTCGTAGATCATGCGGCGCGACCTTTCCTAGCCGCCAACGTCTGTACGACAATCTCGAGCTTTACACCTCGAGATCCTTTGACCAGCACCACATCGCCTGCGCGAGTCAACTGTGAAAGCCGTTCTGCGGCTTCATTGGAATTCACACAATACTCCGATGGTACGCCGCATGCGCGGGCGCTTTCAAAAAGAGGTTCGGCTTGCCCGCCCACGGCGATTAGCAATGATGTGTTGCCCAAATTCTTTCCTAGGATTCGATGCTCCCTTTCGCTTTGCGGACCAAGCTCAAGCATCTCGCCCAGTACGAGCACGAGGCGAGAACGACGGCTCTCTGCGAGCTCAGTGGCGACGGCGATTGAACTTGCCATACTCGGCGGGTTTGCATTGTAACAATCGTTGACGACAACAATCCCTTGGTCGAGTTCGAGGACTTGAAGCCGGCCCGCTTCTCCGATATTTTCACCCGACCAGGCGGACACTGCGTTATTTTCGTCGATCGAAATGCCCAAAGATTCGATTGCGGCGATCGCAGCCGCTACAGCCATCGCGCCGGGCTTGCCTAGTAGCTTACTCTCGAGTTTCAAACTTCCACCACCTAATCGCTCGCTGCGCTGAACCACAATCGATATCTTGTCCAGCAATCGAGTGGCCTCGTGCGCAACCTGGTAATCCAAACCTCGACCCCCTGTGCCATAAAGAACCTGTCGAGCGCTCACAGCTCTTTGCACGATTTGACGTTTGACGCGATTGTCGTCGCCATTGCCGATGGCAACCCCGCCCGCGTCAAGCGAGCCAAAGATATCGCCTTCTTCTTTTTCGATGCTATCGATATCCCCGAGCCCTTCCGTATGCTCGAGGCCAATCAACGTCAAAAGAGCCACACTCGGCTGACAGACTTCAGCCAGTTTGCCAACTTCTCCTGGAAAATTCGTGCCGACTTCGACTACCGCGTAGTCATGCGCTTCGGTCAAGCCGAGCAATGTCATCGGCACCCCAACCTGATTGTTGAGGTTGCCGGGTGTGGCATGAACTCGACTCGGGCAAATACTCTCAAGCAATGCCTGGCAGGCGACGCGTGTAGTTGTCTTTCCCGCCGAGCCAGCAATGGCCACTAACCGCCCACCCCAACGACTCCGGTGATACTTGGCAATATCGAGCAGCGCCCGCGATGTCGAGACAACAGTTAGAACCGGCACCGACAATTGCGGCAATTGACGACGTTCGGCGAGTACGGCGCTAGCGCCGCCCGCAACCGCCTGCTCTACGAAGGAATGACCGTCATAGCGTTCACCCGGCAGAGCGACGTAAAGTTTTTCGGAAACATTGGTACGTGAATCCGTCGTGACCCCGCGCACCGTGCAGTTGTTGCTGCCTGAAAGCTGGGCGCCTGTGGCTCGAACTAGTTCGCTCAACGAAAACGTTGCCGAATTTGCGGGTATTGGAGTCGCCATTAGACGCCCCGACTTTCAGCGTTGCGTGCCCGGCCGCGCCGAATGTCGAGCGCTCGGCGCGCCTGATCTCGGTCGTCGAAGGGGCGCTTGGTTGTCCCCATAATTTGATAGGGTTCGTGCCCCTTGCCCGCGATTAGCACAACATCCCCGGGCTTAGCCGCCAATATCGTCTGCTCAATCGCGGCGGCCCGATCGAGAACTACGCTATAGCTGGCTCCCGCCTCTCGAAGCCCAGGCTCAATTGCGGCGGCAATTGCCTCAGGCTGCTCAGTGCGTGGATTGTCGTTAGTTACGATGGCAAAGTCAGCCCATTTTCCCACGGCATTACCCATCTTTGGACGTTTGCTTGGGTCCCGATCACCGCCGCACCCGAAAACACAATAGACACTTGTCTTTGCAAACCGTTTGACCGCTTGCAGAACCCTTTGCAACGCGTCTGGCGTATGGGCATAGTCGACTAATACGACAATGTCGTCTTCCGAAGTTTCGCACCTCTCGAGCCGCCCCGGGACACCGAATGACCCTGAAAAACCGGTAACTGCGGCGCGCAAGTCCACACCGAGCGCCTGCAGTATTCCCACGGCAACCAGCAGATTCTCGAGGTTGTGCTCACCGATGAGGCTGGTTTGAAATTGTATCAAAAGGCCGTTCGCTCTAATGGTTCCCCGAATTCCCTGTGCATCTAGCTTCACGTCCAACGGAGATACGTTGCATTCCGAATTCCTACCGACTCGCCACACTCGGTCAGCCCGCGTCGTATCTGCAAAGCGAGCGCCCGTCGGATTATCGACGTTTATTACGGCGCTGCCGGGCGTTAGCTCAACGAGCAATCGCTGCTTGGCCGCTTCGTAACGGTCCATACTGCCGTGGTGGTCGAGGTGGTCTTGCGTCAGATTGGTAAAGGCCGCGGTTGCAAAATGCAAGGCATCTACGCGCCCCTGGTCCAATGCGTGGCTAGACACTTCCATGATGAAATGACTACCTCCACTTCGAGCTACTGTACCAATTAGTCTGGAAATATCATCGGCCTCAGGCGTCGTCAGACTGCTTTCATCGTTGATAGCGCCAAAAGAAAAGCCTGTCGTGCCCAGCCGAGCTGGACTTGCACCAGCAGCTATGAGACCAGCTTGCACCAGGGCCACCGTCGTGGTCTTGCCGTTGGTGCCAGTAATTCCGACGACAGGGATTTGGCGCGACGGATAACCTTGTACAGCTTCTGCTGCAAATGCCAGAGCTCGTCTTGGATTGGCAACGCTGATAGTTGGCACACGCAATTGCGCGAGGTCGGCAGCGTCCGAGTCTATCATTACGGCTGCGGCACCGCTCTTCACGGCAGCCTCAATGAATGACTGCCCGTCCACGCGCCCCCCAGCGCGAGCGACGAACAAATCGCCGACTTTTACCTTGCGAGAATCTTGCTGTACGTCACAAACACGCACATCGCCCTGGCCCAACAACTTGGCACCAAACGGCAACAGTACCCGGACTAGTTCACCCAAGGTGAGCCCAATCGGAGAGCTTGCAAGAGATGCAGGGGGCGCAGTCATGAAGGTGGCTCGAATTGGAGTGTAAGCGCAGCTCCTTTCTCAAGAGCTTGACCGGGTGGCGGATCTTGTTTGGACAACAAACCGGTTCCACTGACCTGCGGCGATAGGCCCAAGTCACTCACTTGATGTAGCACCTCACGCATCGGCCAACCGATCATGTCGGGTACGCGCACGTAACCTGCGCCAATTTTACCCCGAACAGCTGATTCTTGAACTTGGGGATGCTCGCCCTGTGATCTTCGAATGACCTCGTAGGCAACATTGGCGGGGTCGGGACGTGACGCAAGTTCCGTCATACTAACTTGCCGCGTGCTCGGCGGAGTCATCCCCTTATGCTCGAGTACCATTTGTGCAACCCTGCGAAAAACCGGTGCTGCCACGACGCCGCCAGCATGATCGACCATGGGTTCATCGACAACGACCGCGACAAGAACGGCAGGGTTATTTGCCGGCACGAAGCCCACAAACGAAGCCACGAATTTGTCGTCCGAATATCGTCCTGTGCGTGGGTCAGCCTTCTGCGCGGTCGCGGTTTTTCCCGCCACTCGATAGCCCGCAATGGTCGCCTCGGTGCCAGTTCCCTCGCCCTCGGTAACGCCTACCATCAACTCGGTCACCTGAGACGCGACGAGCCGAGGAATCACTCTTCGCCGCAGCGTAGGCGCGGCTTCGCGAATCAATTCGCCGGTTGCGGCATTGACCCGCTTGATCAAACTCGGTTCCATCAATTCACCTCCGTTGGCAATCGCGGCCGTCGCCAGTGCCAGCTGCAGCGCAGTCACCGTGATACCTTGTCCGAAGGAAGCAGCCGCCGTCTCAATCTCGACCCAGCCACGCCCCCGGGGGCGAAGCGTTCCCGTTGATTCGCCGGTAACAGGAATGCCCGTCGGTTGCCCAAAGCCAAATCGGCGAAGATATTCGTACAGCCGATCGGAACCTATCTCCATTCCGATTTTGGCAGCGCAAATGTTGGAGGATAGCGCAAGAATCTTGGGGATTGTTAGCCACTCGGCAGGGTGAGTATCTCGAATCGTGACCTTGTCGATTCGCATCGCGCCCTTTTCGCAATACATCTGTTGCGTCGGGGTGATGACGCCAGTGGCCAAGCCCGCAGAGATCGTAAAGATCTTCATCGAAGATCCCGGCTCGAACGAATCGGCAACCGATCGAACCCGGCGCGCTTGAATTTCGCTCGACTCGTAGTCATTCGGGTTGTATGAGGGAAAGCTCGCCAAGGCCAGAATCTCACCAGTCTTGGGATCGAGAACGACGACTGCACCGTCTTTGGCTTCGAATGTCTGAATCGTCATGGCCAATTCACGTTCGGCCACGAACTGAATCGCCTGGTCGATGGTCAGTGCGACATCATGCCCAGCGAGCGCTGCATCATCCTCGACCGCGTCGGCAAACAGCAGTCGTCCCGTGCGATCCCGGAGGCCTGCCAATTGATCAGGATGACCCTGCAACTCTGGGTCGAGTGCCAGCTCGAGACCGTCTTTGCCACGGCCGTCGGGCGCTACGAATCCGAGTAGCGATCCCGCGAGCTCGCGACGTGGATAATAACGGTGACTCTCACCCTCGACGTTCAACCCGAGCAGGCGCTGATTAGGGTCGCCATTGCCCGACGATAGCAATCGAATTGCTTCGACCTCGGATACACCGATCCGACGCTTCAGCCATACGAATCGGCGCTTCTGCAAGATCTTGCGTTCGACCGTGACCGGGTCGAGGCTGAGAGCAGCGGCAATTCGATTGGCCGCGTCGCGTGCCACGAATGGAATCCTGGGTGGTGGCACGTCGCGGAGCATCTCCACGGAATCCATGCTGACACTGGGCACCTCTATGCTGACCGCAAGCGCGGTCCCATTTCGGTCGTAGACGGAGCCACGCTTTGGTTGCACGTTGAGTCGACGTTGGCGCTGTCGTTCCGCCAGCTCGCGCCATTGCCCACCGTTCACAATCATCAAGTCCCAGCCCGCGGAAAGTACGAGTCCCAACCCTAAGGCCAAAAAACCACACAATACGCCCATCCTCAGGCGGATCCACCGCCCGCGCGGCCCGGAGAGTTCATTGGTGGTGATTTCCGGTGTCACTCCGGCTCTCCATTGGGCGTCGAAGAAGGTTGGCTTTCGGTGTTGCCGTCACCCTCGGCGCCGGTGCGTGGCAAGGGACCCATGGAAATGATTCGGTCTGGCGTTGGGGGCGCCATCTTGAAAAGCGCTTTGGCGACCAATTCGACCCGCGCCGGCGTGCCATTGCTCGCGAGCTCTAACTCCATGACACGCTTGACTTCACGCAAGCGCGCGATGCGCCCTTGCGACCGACCCAGCGCATAACCCAATTCCAACTCTCGGTTGCGCAGCGCAAGATGCACGACGAATGCCGACGTAGTGGCCACGACGGCCATCGTCCACAACGTCAGGAACATGCGCGGCCGTTTCAACGCTCGCTCTCCGACTCTGGTGGCCATTCCGAATCAGACGAGATATTCACGTTGTCGTCGAACATCATTTCAGGCTCGATTCGCCGCGCAGTTCGGAGCTTGGCGCTTCGAGAACGCGGGTTATTCGCCTTTTCCTCGTCGCTAGGCACGATTGGCTTCGACGAGAGTCGCTGCCATTGCGCTCGATTCAAGAGTGCCCTTTTTACGCGCCGGTCCTCGAGCGAGTGAAAACTGATTACGGCAATAACCCCGTCGATCTTCACCAATGTAACTGCTGCTGCGAGCAACGCATCCAGCTGCTGCAGCTCGCCGTTTACAGCGATGCGCAGCGCTTGAAAGGTTCGCGTAGCTGGGTCAAGGCCGCCTACCCGTCTTGGACCGACCGCGCGAACCACTGCGCGTCGAAGATCAACGGTGGTCCGCAATTCGCCACGCTCGAGTGACTGTTTGATACACCTGGCAATTCTTCGCGAAGCGCGTTCTTCACCGTACTCGTAGATTACGTTTGCCAATTCGTCTTGGTCGAGTCTACTGATCAATTCAAGCGCCGTTTCGTCGCCTCGCCGGTCCATGCGCATATCGATGGGGCCCGCATGGCGGAAGCTCATCCCGCGTTCTGCCTGATCCAACTGGGGTGTGCTGATGCCTAAATCAGCCACCAAACCATCGATACTTTCGACGTGTCGCGCCTGAAGCTCCTCGGGCATTCGATCGAACGACGCGTGGATGAACTCGACGCGATCGGCGAAGCAGGCCAGCCGCGCCCCAGCGGTGGCCAGAGCCTCTTCATCACGGTCAAATGCAAGGACACGCGCACGCGGACAAACGGTCAATATTGCCTCGCTGTGACCCCCACCGCCTACGGTAGCGTCTACGTACAATCCGCCCTCAATTGGCGATAGGGCCTGAACCACTTCCCCTGCCAAAACGGTAATGTGATTCATCGGCTCTGGCTCCTCGAGCAAAAGTGCGGCCATCGTCATATCCGAATCGTCTCCATCACGGCCCGTCTAAAGGCCGCTTGCTGGTCATTGGTCATTGAAAGCGCCTCGTCCCAACGGGCTTTGGACCACATCTCCGCAATGCGACCCATGCCCGCCCAGAACACGTCCTTTTCGAGTTCAGCTTTTTCCCTCAGGTGCTGAGGCACCACGACGCGACCCGTGCGATCCACTTCGCACTCGATAGCGGCTGAAACGTAAAGACGCCTGAATCGGACTACGTCATCGTCCCAATTGGAAAACTCGGAAATCTTGTTTTCGAATCGTTCCCACTCTGGAAGTGGGTAAACGTGAAGGCATGGTTCAAACGGCGCAGGAGTGATTACAAGGCACGGCGACTGTGCGGAAGCAATCGCTTCGCGATAGCGCGAGGGCAAACTCACGCGCCCTTTGGCGTCAATCGTATGCAGGAATTGGCCGCGGAACATGGGGGTGTTCAATTGGGAATTAGATCCATTATCTCCCACTTCATTCCATTCACTGCCCGAAAGTACGGGTCCAGGCCAATTCTGTCAACTCCTGAACAGAGGCCCGACCAATAATTCTGCGGGCTTTGGAACGTATAAATGTATGCCTTTTAAACACATGCTTGTGTGTTCAGCATCCAGCCTGACCGTGGCCATGCCACTCGTTGCCCTCTCTCAGCGAATCGAAATTGCGGCGTATGTCGTGGCTTAGGCGTTCAGTCGCCGGCAACTCGGTCGCGGAGTGCAGCGACCGCGCCAAGCACCGACGTTACGGCCGTCTCACTGCGCAGGACTCTAAAGCCAAGTCGGACCTCGGAAAAGCCGGCATCGCGAGCCAGGGCGAGCTCCCGATCGTCAAAGCCACCTTCAGGACCTACGAGCAGTACAGCGTCGGCGGCTGGCCCAGCCATTTTTTCTCCGAGGGTGTGATCGGCCCGCGGCGACAACAACCAACGTTGCCCAGCGAATTCGTCGAGCGAATCGAGCGCAGCCCCGAAACCCAAGACACCCAGGATACTCGGAATATTGCCGCGTTCGCATTGGCGCGCGGCCTGAACGGCAATTTTGCGCCAACGTTCCAGTCGTCCTTGAGTGTCCTGCGGGCTCGACAAAGCGCTGCGTGAGGTCGATACGACCCAGATCTCGGTCGCGTCGAGCGCAGTTGCATCGCGCACGACATCGTCAACCTTGGCACCTTTACCAAAGGCTTGAATCAAGACCAACCGATGCCGCGGTATTCGGGTGGACACTCCGAGATTGTCCACAGTGCAGACGGATTGACGCGTGTCAGCCTCGACAAGAGTAGCAATTGCTTCCGTGGCCGCCTCGACGTCAAATGCCAAGAACCGCGTGCCCGGGGTGGCACGATGCACATTGATCAAATAGTGCGCCGTCTCCCGGTCGAGTTCCAATTGGCCCGTTCGAAGCCCAGACACGGGAACGCGCAACAACCTCGCTGTGCCACTGGCCATCGCTCACTAGTACATCGATTCTATTGAATTGATGTACTAGAAATTTCGCGAAGCGAATTTGGGTTTGGGCGACGACGCGGAGGAGTGGTTGAAGAACCAACGCCCATGGAAAAAAGGATAGGGCCACGGTGCGGCCGGGTCCGAAGGACCCATTTCCTTCACGACGCTGCTACCAGCCGTCGCGCTAGGTTCGCGGTTGATAGTATTTTGCGCGTGCGGCAACGCTAACCAGTGCATTTTGTCGTTGGCTCGATAAAGGCACGGTCTGGCCTTCATTGAGTAAAAGGCCTGTTAAGCGCCCCCCGTAAACACAACCGCTATCGAGCCCCGTCGCATGCTCGTGCATTTGAAGCCCCACCTGAGCACTGTGGCCAAATACGATATGAGGCGGACCCCGGTACCGGGCAGCCCAAGAAATGGGCCCCAATTGGGAAGTCGGCTTTCCTGCGTTGTCAAGGGATCGGATATTCGTCAAAACCCAAGGATCCTGCGCCGAAATAGGTACTCCGGGCATCACACCGGCATGCACGACGCAAACCTGATGTTGCGGAAGAAAAAAATAGAGCGGCATCGACTTGAGATGAGCCCAATCGTCGAGATTGAGGGACTGCATTACCTCTCGCTGCAGTGTTCCCAGCTTCGTTTTCTCTGCGCCCGACATTTCGGACTCATGCGCTTGCAGCAATTTTCGCTCGTGATTGCCTTGCACTGACACCGCATTCAAGCGTCGCACCAAATTCAAAACCCCGGGCGTGTCCGGTCCGCGTCCCACTAAATCGCCAACGAATACGACCTGATCATCAGTTCCAATTGCCGCGACCGCTAATAGTTCACGCAACTCCTGCAGGCACCCATGTACATCACCGATAATAAGCGTTCGCATTTTCCGGCAAGCCTTATCCGTGTCGCAGCGACATCAACAAACAAACCTAAGTAAAGCGCTGGGGCGTGTCCCCTGTTCGTAATTGCTTGACTTACAACGGCATCTTGACCTGCCAGGCGGAGACCAAGCCTCGTCCAATGCCGAATACGGCCTCCGGGCCCATTTATCACGTCCACTACAATATTTGATTTTGGCATACACCCCTATGGACACCAGGGGCGCAAATAGGAGCGGAGACGGCCCGATAGAAGGCCTAGGCACCCTAGTTGTCCAAAGACGACAACGAAACAGCGCGGTGTGCTTGAGCCTTTGCCAGCAAGCGTGTTACTCGTCGCTTCGTGAATCGGTTGAATGAGGAGACACCCCGAATGCCGCTCAGCACTCGTTTCGTGAGCCCAATACTGCTTGTAGCCCTACTTGCTTCAGTTGCCGCGTGCGGCAGAGAAGAGGTCAAGTATAAGCCGCGCCCCGCCCCCAAAAATCAGATTACGTTACCGGCCGTTCCAAACGTGCCACAGACGCCGATTAAGAGAGGCGATGTTTATACGGTTTGGGGCGCGAGCTACTCGCTGCGAAGTCGAGTATTGCATAAGGATATTGCAGACAAGCCTTTGACGCTCGAAGGTTACATTGTTGACACGAACTTGGCTCAAGCACCTGAGTGCTCAATTCACAAAGGTGGCAAGGCCGATCCCGAGACCTGCAAACCCCCAGTTCCGACATTTTGGCTCGGCGATGAGAAGACTTCGCCGAAGCAAGATTGTATTCGCGTAATGGGTTGGGCATCGAACTTCGCCCAGATCTTCGACGCTATAAAGGAAATGGACGAAAAGGGCGATAAGGCAAAGCCCCACCAAGACGAGTTCTGGGGCAAAGAGATGCCCATGCCAATTCCCGCCAAAGGCGCAAAGGTTCGGGTCACCGGGCCCTACTCGACGACGTTTACCGGCGCTTCAACAGGAGCGGAAGCCGACCCGATTATGGGCATCGCGACATATACCAAGATCGAAGTCTTGGAAGAGGCTCCGGAACTCGCAACTCTGCCGGGTATCGAGCGCAAACCGAAAAAAGACAAGTGAGTAGTTCGTTCGCGGCAACAGCCGCACGATGACGAGCACACGAGTCATTCTCGTTGATGTATTGCTGGCGCGTTGGGCCCCGACCCCACGCGCCAACATACGATGCAGGCATCACTCGACGCGGCGGGCGCTAGCGCAACCGACATTCAGCGTCAGTTCAAAGCGAGAGGCTGACCAGTACTTATCGACCGCGTCACGCAAGTACTCGAGCGGCCGTTCAAGATCCGTATCGGGAAGTCCGGCTCGTATGTCGGGCAGGATCAGAAGTCGCCAGACGGGATCTTCGATAAGCGCGCGGCCGCTGTCGAACGCGAGTTGCGTGTGCCGAATCTCCACGTTGACGTCGCCTAGCCCCACTAATTCTAGCTCGTCGGAAAGCGATTCTATGGTGGGGCGGCTCGCCATGACCTCTTCAACGGCTCGGGCAAAGTCGCCATCATCGGTCTTTAGGGCAAATTCCCGGAATAAGTCGCCAATTTCCTGAAATGAGCCGCGCAGCGGCAACGACAACAGCGATTGGCCGCCCACGTACAGCAATCGCGCCATTTCAGCCAGCAAAGCACCGCGCTGGTTCAAACCGAGGTGTGGGTGCAAAGCCATCACGTGGGAGAAAACGGCCGAAGGAAGCGGAGCCGGAAGTTCTTTGGCCTGCAAATATTCCAATGTGTCGATGCGCAACGCGTAAGCCTTGTGGCGCGCCAGCTCGAGAACCGATGGCGAACTATCCACGCCGTAGAGACTTAGCCCGGGTACTTGTCGTGCTAGCTCGGAATCGGGAAAGCCCGTGCGGCAACCGAGGTGCGCTACGCGCGCGCCATCGATACCTAGAAACATTTGCGCCGCTAGATCGCCGAATAGCTTCAGGTATCGGGGAACCACGAATGTCTCGAATACAGCCGCATCAGCCGCACTCAGGGGTTCTGAAGGGAACACCGAAGCATCCTAGCATTTTCGCCTAAGATTTCGGAATGTTCGCCCGCGCGGCCTGGCGGCAAACCGCGTGTTGCCCAAACGCCACCCGGCCCGTTGACTGCGGTAAAGCGTCGCACTCGGGTCAATCTCCCTTCCCGTCGCGGAATCGACTGGTGGTGGGCGGCGTTGTAGCGTGAAACCCGTGTTACGCGCCTCAATGCTACTGGGACTCTTCGCGGCCGTCGCAAGCGCCATCGGCTCGCGTCCAGCGCCCTCGCCCGTAAGCGCGGCAATCACCACTAGCCCCAGGGAAGAAGTTCCAGCGGCGCGCGCGCCCTGCCCTCCCGGTACCTTACCCGATGCCGATGTATGCATTCCAGTACCCGAAAACCTCGAACAGGATGGTGAGGCGTTATCGCTGGAGCACAACGCGCACCGCACCCGCGGCGGCAATTGGACCGAATATGACGACATACCGAGGCGGCCGGAACGACCGAACAAATATCGACTGTACAAGTACCCCGTCGATATCAGTAGCAACGCGGACTTCTTGATGAGCGGCTTTGACCTCAATCTTCCCGATGTGGATCAACGGCGCGGCGGCAAACTGCGAGCAGTTGGGCACGGCGGTATTGATCTCGGCGCTCGACGCGGCACGGAGGTTCGCTTGGTGGCGCTCGAGCACCAACAGGGCGAAGCGGATGTGTTGTTCGTGGGTCCACTCATCGGCAACACCGTGGTGACTCGGCATTCCGTACGCGAATCGGGGATCGTAAGAGAATATTTGGTTTTTTACGGGCACTTGCAAGCACCAGCGTCGGGACTCATCCGGGGCGCTTCGGTCGCCGAGGGGTCCGTTATTGGTTTCGTGGGCGACTCGGGTAGTCCAGGCGCTGTTCATTTGCACTTGGAGATTCGTCAAGTGCGTACCAACGTTAGACTCTCAAGCTCTGGCGAAGGGTGAGTTATTGCTCAACGCTCGCACGGTTGCTTGCGACCCGCGAAACGTCCTGCCATTGCGCGAAGAATGATTTTACTCCAAAACCAACTTATACCCGAAACCGTAGACTGTCAGAATGTAGCTCGGTTCGTCGGGGCGCTTTTCGATTTTCTTGCGCAACTTCACGATGAAATTGTCAATCGTACGATTCGTCGGATTGGCGTCCATGCCCCAAATCTTATTCAGAATCTCTTCGCGGCTCACCGGTTGCCCCACCCGTTCGTACAGCAAACGCAACAACTCCGTTTCGTAAAAACTAAGCTGCTCGGGCTTCTTTCCATCATGTTGTAGGGTTTGGGTCACGACGTTTACCGTCGTTGTTCCGATGCGAAAACTCGCAATCTCGGGCGTTCGCGTCGCCCGACGAAATAGTGCCCGGAGCCTTGCAATGAGTTCGCCAATGCTAAAAGGCTTCGTTACGTAATCATCGGCTCCCGAATCCAGGCCGCGGATCTTGTCCGATTCTTGGCTGCGCGCGGTCAGCATCAAAATCGGCACCGCGACGTCGAATCGTCGAATTTCCTCGCACACTTGATAGCCGTTCTTATCGGGCAACATCAAATCGAGCAGGATTGCGTGGGGCCGTTCCGCCCGGGTCGAATGCACGGCTTCCTTTCCGTTGGTCGCCGTGACAACCTTAAAACCCTCGAATTCCAGAGCATCCTTCAGACCGAGGACAATATGCGGCTCATCGTCAACAATCAGAATGGTTCGCCTGGGCTCCATACCGCAGGCCATCTTCTTACCCGACTCGCAGAGTTCGCAAGTTTCTTTTTGTCGCAGCGGCACGGAATCAGCCCTTTTCGACTGAATATCGCGCCCCCGATTCCGCGAAACTACACGCCAGTCCCGCTCGTTCGGTAGTGTGGGCGCCCAGGATCAACCCTGGGCGCCTCCACTTTGCTCATTCAAAAATTGGCGCATTCGGCTACGTCGGCCGGTAACGCCTATTGTCCTGCGTCCGCTGGCGAAGCGGTCACGGAGCTTGCTCCGAGCGCGGAACCCTGACAAGCCGTGAATACGTAGGCCCCCGCCAATGGCACCGCGGTTTGATTTTTCCCGGTGGGACTGTTTCCAACAAATCGCAGCACGCGTTTCTCCGTGTCGCGACATTGGGCCACGATGTCAGGGTTGCCAATCGCCGGCGTACCGAAGGGATCTACATAACAATAACCCGGCGGAATGGACTCGTCTTGGGTTCCGTCGGTCGCGTTCTCACAAACACTGAGGTTGTCCCCCGTTTCTTGCGGGAGCAGGCAGAGGCACATCGTGCTGCAAGCGGGTTGATGCGGGCTGTCGCAGATATTACTTTCTTGCATCGAACCCACCACGGCCTGCGTCATTTGTGGTGACGGTGGTCCATCAATGTTGCGGTGGTTATTCGTGCAAAAAGACGTACAGTCCGTGCCGCTTGGCATTGACGACTTCGAAACGGCTTCCACGACATTGCACGGCAGCTTATTGTAGTCGGGAGAATTCGGGTCATCGCTGATTACGGTGAGCTGACGTGGCAGGCATGAACCCCTGAGTTTCTCCTTCAAACGGCTGATCAGCGCCGCGACGGCGGGGTTGTAGCCATATCCGGGGCTCTTCTCTTGACCTACCGTCAAGTCCCTCGGGCAAATAGAAGCCACGATTGAGTTACCCTTCGATTCGGCGGCACTCGATAGCGCGTAGTCGCGAAGGACCGCAATCTCCCGCAGACCCGGGTAGCCCTTGGCAGCCACTTGTGTTGTGCCATTGCAAAGTGGCTTGTCGTAGTCAGCGCCCGAATCGGGCGTACCGATGAGGTCGGATTCGTAATTCTGCTTGCAGCAATCATTGGGCGTAAGGTAGAGGCAACTGGGCTGCGTGTTCGGATCAAGACACCCGCACTCGTGGGCGGTGGGCAGCGTATATATGCATGCGTATTCCAAGTCGCCCCTGGCCGTGTTGTAGTCGGCCCCATTCGGGTCTGTGTTGGTCGGCGGCGTGGGGCCAGCGGTGGGACCGGGAATGCCTGCACGGGGTACCACCGACTCAACCATGTGCATGTCTTTGGCCGCGATGTTGGCGTTATCATCCCCGTAAATTTGCGCCCAAATGCCTGCAGATCCGGCATTTACGGGTTGATTGCTCGATGCGCCGCCAGTCCAGGCCGGATCTGTTACCGGTATGTAAGTGAGGTTACCATTGGCATCCGTATTGCCGATGTCTTGCCAAGGCACACCGACGATACCCGCTATGAAGACAGCAGAGTTATCAGTGCGGGCAATCGAATCTGGAAACCCGACGACAGGTTGGTTGTTGTTATCCGTGCCAATCACCGTACTAAAAAGCGGATTGGGCATTTGCCGGCTTCCCGGGTCGCAGCCGGCGCCAATTGACTTTGCGTAGGTGCAATCGCAGTCCATGTCGCCGAACGATTGATCGGGGCACAGTACCTTTTTCGTGAGGCCCACGACATAGCGGGAAGTCGGGTACATGAACTCATAACCAAAGCGGCGTTTTTGCTGCCAGCAGCGAATGTTGGTCTGGTAAGGACCGTCATCCCAAGTTTCGGGTTTGCCAGCTAAATTTGGGCAATACGTCGCGCACTTTGCGGGTGAGTTCGGGTGGCCACAGATGCTGCAGGAGAAACAATTCGGGTCATTCGGATTCGAAGCGCAGGGAGTCGAGCCAGTCTGAATCGAGGCCTCAATATTGGCACCCACCCAACCGACGTCCGTATCCCGAATAGAACAATCATTTTCATCGGTGAGCATGACGATGGCCACCAGCGAATCCGGTCGCAAAAATGCCTTACGTTGATTCAAGAGCGTGTCATCACTGCCGATTCTGTGCGTGTTGCCCAGATCATCGGGGGCCCCGATGGGAAGCGTCGGCGGCACCGGATCGATCAAGAAGCGAAACCAACTCTCGAGCTGCGCCTCGAGACCGCAGCCCTTTTCGTCGACTGCTTTCACCATATCCTGGAAGATCAGACTCGCCGTATCGAGGTCCGTCGGGCCCGGGCTCGGAAGATTTGAATTGCCCCAAGCCAAAAAGCCCAAACTGGGGTCAAGCTTCACGAAATCGTTTTGCGCGACGCTGCGGGCAAGAGCAGCACGGTCGAGCGTGCCAATCAGGTGTCCTTTGTCGTTCAGATCGGGCGGCGTCAGAATCTCAGTACCGTCGGTGTTGGTGTAGTGAGTATCGAGGCCCACCGTGCAGACACCTGTGACGCCAGGAGCGTTACCTGCCCCGTGATCACCCAAGCTCGAACTTACGATGCCAATATGAATATTGTTCACAGGGTTGAACTCGGGAGAGCCCTGCGAACAAGGTTCGCCTACGCCGAGCTTAGCGACCTCATGCGGGACCACCAGATTGCCCGCTCCGTCGACGCAATTGGGTGCGACCAACTGCCCCAGCAATTGGGGAACGGCGCTCGCCAGGGTATCCTGCTTGTCCGCCATCGACGACGAGTTGTCGATCATGAGCAACAGGTCAATGCCGGTAATCGCCTTATTAGCTTGCTTCTGGATGACAATGTTGGTGGTTACTGGCTTGGCCTCGGCAATTGGACGCTCGAGACACCCCGGCAAAATGGCCGCGACCGCGGCGACAAAGGGCAAGGCAAGCCAATTGAACTGTTTCGTTCGTCCAAGGCAAAGTGCGCCCTCGACGTGATGGTCCCTTGTGAAAGACATGTTTAAGCTCCTTGATTGGTTTATTGGCACACTTGGACACACTCGTTTCGCGCATGACCGCCCATCGGCGGCAGAGTAGTTCCACCGCGGTTTAGGCCGCATCACGCGCGCGCCGAATTGCCGAGCGCGAACCGCTACGACAAATCAAGGCTCAAAGGCTGAACCCGATCGGTCGCAGCGGCGCGCAAAGACACTCGATTGAGAACGCCACCACCTGGGAGGAGTTCTGTTAGATCGCATTATTGAAAAGAAAAGAATTGCTCGATCGTTTTTGCCTGACGGCGACTTCCGTTCTAGACGCAGTCAGGCCCGTTCAATCACCGTAACGCAACATTCGTTCCCTACTGAAATAGCTGAGTTAGCTGCTAAATTTCAGTGCGAACTGCCAACTCCGTTGACGTTGGACACGAGTGCCGCCAACGGCGAAGCGAGCGGCCCGTGTGCTTGCCAATAGATCATCCTTGGCATGTGCGCGTGCGGCTAATGATGTCCGGCTGGAACTGCGCCAGTTAGTTGCTATGCTCACGCTTGTGATTCGTGACATTCTAGCTTATCAAAAGCTCTGCGAGGAGACGCGATCGGACGAACTTTCGCGCATGAGTGCTCAGGAATCAATTGATTTGGCTGAAATATTGCTCACGTCGGAAATCATGGCGCTGCGCACTTCGCAAGAGTCCGAGCGTCCGCTCAGCCTCGCGGTGGCCCTTGGGCTAAAGCGTTAACCTCCATGCCGGGGACTCCGAAGGGCAAAAACCGATTTGACGCCTTCTGCCGTAGAGCATTTGATTACCTAAAAGAAGAAGACGTGCGCCACCTGGTTATTGGTGGACTGGCAGTCGCCGCATTGGGCGAACCCCGCATGACAGCTGACGTCGATGTAATCGCGTTCCTTTCGGAATCTCAAGCAGACGGGTTAATTCAACGAGCGAACTTATCAGGGTTTGACATCGATCCCAAACTGGAGAGCGAACGGCTTCGGGCGACGGGAACGCTGAGGTTTCGCCAGCCGCCATTCCAATTGGATATTATTCTCGCGTCGCTTCCATTCGAAGAAGCGGCCTACTCGCGTGCTCTTCACGGAACATTGTTCGGCCGTCGGATCACCTTCCCGAGTGCTGAAGACATGATCCTGTTCAAGGTGTTGGCAGGGAGAAACAAAGACCTTGCCGACGCGAACAGCATCATCAAGCGCCACGAGTCCAAACTCGATTGGTCATATATAGATTCGGTTTTGCGGGGACTCTGCGATCAAGCCGAAGACATGACCGCCTGGCGCAAGCTCGAGACACTGCGCAACAAAACCTCGGGCTGATTGCGGCCACGCGGGCGCAAGCGGTGCCGTATTCGCGCCGCAACAGGTTCCAACCGCAGGTCGTAAGCGGAGCAATTTCCGCTTGAAGTAGGGTGTCAATTTGTCTAGCGTGCGCCGGGTCGCCGCGGGTGCAGTTGTTTGCACGGGCGCGTCTCGCCCGTGCCAGCGCGGCACTGCCCGCCAGCGATACTGCCCTTTCATCGATTCTGTCGGATTTGCCGGCACTGATTGCCAACTTTCAGCAAGCGGTTGTCGCACTTGATTTGGCACGTGCGCAGGCCGGCGTTGCTCGTACCGCTCTCGAGTCTTCAGTTGACGACTGGTTTCTCGATCATCCGGGATCTGACTGTCGGAAGCGGCATGGTCGGACGCAAACATTGCCACAAACGCGCGTTTGAGGGCGTGTTTGCGTCCGTTCATGCTCCTCAAATCCGGAAATCGGCCAATGTTCGCCCGCGACTACCGCCCCATTTTGGAAAATGCGGCAATGTTCGCGTCCGAACATTACGCCAGACGGGCATTTGTGGACGTGTTCAGGGCTCCAGCGTGCACAAAAGCCCGCGGGCGGCATCAGGCTCTTCAAGCCTATTGCCGCCCGCTGTTTGCAGTGCCGTCTGCTTTGGCTGACTTTACGGCGTTCCCGCGTCGCCCGTGGGCGCTGCGGTAGCCGCCGGGGCAGCGCCAATCGCGGAGCCCTGGCACGCCGTGAATATGAACGCACCGGCCAATGGCACCGCTACACCGCCTCCAGTGGGATCGTTCCCAACGAACCTCAGGATGCGTTGCTGTGAAGCCGGGCACTTCGCTACCACGTCGGGGTTCGTGCCGGCGCCATTGGCGGGATCGACGTAGCAATAGCCGGGGTCGAGTGTCGAGTCTTGGGTGCCGTCAGTTGCGTCTTGACAAACGCTCAGATTGGCACCCGTCTCCTGCGGTAATGTGCACATACACATTGTGCTGCAAGCCGTCTGCCCTGCGGTATCGCAGATCTTGTTTTGTCGCAGGGCGTCCAAAACAGCGGCCGCCATTTGCGGATTGGGCGAACCATCCGGATTGGTCGATGCGGAGGCGACGTCTCGCTTGTTGTTCTTGCAATAGGTCAAGCAGTCAGCCCCTGACCTATCTTGAGACACGACTTCCACCACGTTGCACGGGAGCGTGCCATCCGGATTCGCGGTCAACGGCCTCGGTAGGCAGGAGCCCTTAAGCTTTTCCTTCAGGCGGTTGATCAGGGCCGCTACTGCAGGGTTATATCCGTAACCAGGACCCGTGCTCGGCGGGGTCAAGCTGTTCGGGCAGATCGACGCCACGATTGAGTTACCTGGTGTCGTGACATTGGCCGCAAGCGCATAGTCATGCAAAACGGCAATTTCCCGTAGGCAGGGATAGCCTTTTGCAGCCACCTGCGTGGTGCCATTGCAAAGTGGCTTATCGTAATCGGCGCCGGCCGTGCCGTCGCCTGCAGCCTGGTAGCTGGGATCGCAACAGTCATTGGGATGCAAGTACTTACAGCTGGCGTAGTCCGCGCTGCCCGCGGTGCAGGCGCAGGTATGAGGCGTCGCAGAAGCGGGGAATTGATAAATGCAGGCGTACTCCAAGTCTTCGCGTGCCGTGTTGTAGTCGGCCCCGTTGGGGTCTGTGTTTGTTGGCGCCGTGGGGCCAGGGGTGGGACCCGGAACGCCCGCGCGGGGTACCACCGATTCAACCATGTGGATGTCTTTAGGCGTGATGTTCGCATTATCATCCCCGTAGATTTGCGCCCAAATCCCGCTTGTACCCGCATTGACTGGAGGGGTGCCCTTTGCGCTGCTCCAGGCGTCATCAGTAACGGGGATGTAGACCAAGTTCCCGTTTGCATCCGTGTAGCCTATGTCTTGCCAGGGTACACCAATGATACCGGCGAGGAAGATTGCGGAGTTGTCCGAACGCGCAATGGATTTCGGAAAGCCAGCGATTTTCGTTCCGTCATTGAGCTGCCCCACGACGGTACTATAGAGGGGATTGTCCATCGTGCGGCTACCTGGTTCGCAGCCGGCCCCGATCGACTTTGCATAAACGCAATCGCAATCCATGTCACCGTAGGTTTGATCGGGACACAGTACCTTGTTCGTTAAACCGACGACATAACGCGATTTCGGATACAGGAATTCATAACCAAAGCGCCGCTTCTGTTGCCAGCAACGGATATTGGCTTGGTAGGGACCGTCATCAACAGCCGCTGGCGCTGGGTTCACACAAGTATTGGGACAACCGCCCGGTGCCGTGCCGACAGAACCAACCCAAGAAACGGCGGTGCAAGAATAGCAGCACTTATCGTTGGGGTTGGTCTGACATTGGGTCGAGCCCGTGGGAATCGACTTAGTCGTGTCAGCGGAAACCCAACCCACGTCCGTGTCACGAATCGAACAATCATTCTCGTCGGTGAGCATTACGATGGCCACCAGCGAATCCGGCCTTAGGAATGCAGCCCGCTGGTTCAAGAGCACGTCGTCACTCCCGATGCGACTCGTAGACTCGCCGACTGGACCAGGCAGCGGCAGTACGGGCGGCACGGGATCAATTAGGAAGCGGAACCAACCTTCGAGCTGTGATTCGAAGCCGCAACCTTGTTCGTTGGTTGAGCTCACCATGTCTCTGAATGTGGTGTTGGCCGACGTAAAATCCGAATCACCTGGACTGGGAAGAGTGGCGTCACCCCAGGCCAAGAATCCTGATGTTAGTTTCGCCCAAGTCGAGTCAGCACCCGTTCGTGCGAACCTCGCCAATGTGCCCAAGAGATGCCCCTCGTCGTTGACATCGGGAGGCTGAACGATGGCGGCGCCAGCGGGATCCGTGTACTGCGTAGCATGGCCAGGGGTGCAGAGAGCACCCGCGCCATGGTCACCCAAACTCGAAGTCACGATACCAATGTGAATATTGTTGACCGGGTTGAATTCCGGCGAGTAGCCGGCACCGGCTGTCGCACACGGGTTTGTGGCTCCCAACGTGGCCGCAACCGGAGGATTGGCGGAAGCACCCGTCGCATCAACGCAATTCGGTTGAACCAATTGACCCAGCAATTGCGGCACGGCGTCCGCCAGGGTTGCCTGCTTGTCAGCCATTGATGACGAGTTGTCGATCATGAGTAGCAAGTCGATGCCCGTGATCGCGTTATTCGCTTGCTTCTGCACGACCACGTTCGTGGTCACAGGCGTTGATTTGCCAATCGGGCGGTCTAGACATCCCGTTCCAACGATGGGCCCAGCGAGTAACAGACTCGCCAGACCAATGCGTGCGCTGCGCCTAAGTAGGCGCGGCGAGGACAGTGACTGTGAACGCTTCGAGGTCATCATTCGGCTCCTTGATGGGCCCTATCGCCCGGCCTCTCTTGATGAGAGGGTTGCTGCATCGATCGGTGGCTCGTCCGTCGAGCCAGTCCCGCAGCTCCGGTCTCAAGCCGGCGCGGCGAGCGTAAGTGTTGAGGAATACTCGTGTCAATAGGCTCCCACCAGGACGCCGGCTAGATCGTATCAGCTCGACCTTCTCTTTGGCACTTGCCGGCGCGACTCGATGGGGGCTTGCGGTTGGGTACCTGGTAATCCGCCCACCGGGAACGCAACTCCCGTTCCCGGACTGAACGCGAACATTCCGCGTCAAAGGGCCGATCGAGCCGCCAACCGCGTTGGCAGTCCCGACATTCGCCGCCAACTGTGACCCGACTTTGGCTCTTCGTCAGATCCTTTCAGGCGTGAATCTTTCATTATTCCTAAAGCTACCTAGGGAGCCCTCAAACCTTAGAACGGGTTCAACTAGGCCGCGAGCCGGGCAGCGATTCCGAGGCGGTGGGCGGGGGCTCACTCAATAGCACCACCGGCACGCTGTCCGTTTTCGTCGACACTGGGTGCCTCGCCAATAAGCGGTTTCGAAGTGGA
The DNA here is from genome assembly GCA_963819085.1 of uncultured delta proteobacterium. Lineage (GTDB taxonomy): Bacteria > Myxococcota_A > Polyangia > Polyangiales > Polyangiaceae > FEN-1139. Next base: position 57,898 of record CAWFUX010000044.1, on the reverse strand, counting down.
GCGCTCTTCTTCGAGCGTCTCGCCCTCGAGCTCCACGAACAATTGACGCAGACCCGCAAGCACCCCGGCAGTCACTCCCGGGACCTGCAGCAATTCGTCGTCGGAGGCGGCTTGCATCTTCTCGAGCGAATCGAACCTGGCAAATAGTGCTTTTTTTGTTTTGGGACCCAATCCCACAATCGGGTCGAGCAGAGACGCAAGCCTGCGCGCCTTGCCCAGTTTGCTTCGCCCTCGGTTGGAAAAGCGGTGCGCTTCATCGCGGGCACGCGCCAGGAAATAGAGTTCCGGGCTGCCGGAACGGAGGGCAATTGGGTTCTTTTGTCCCGGAAGATAAACGCGATCGACCAACTTTTCGCCCTGCACGTTTTCCTTTTCCTTGGCCAGGCCCACAATCGGCAAGTTATCGATGCCCAAATCACTGGCCGCCGTCAGGGCAATCGCCAATTGACCGCGCCCGCCATCGATGACGAATAAGTCGGGCAATTGCCAGGGATTTTCTACTGGTTCAGCTTCGGCGACTGCATCGGCTTCAGCGACTGCATCGGCTTCGGCGACTGTATCGGCTTCGGCTGCTGTATCTGCATCTGCTTCGGCGACTGTATCGGCTTCGGCGAACGCGTCGGCTTCGGCGAACGCATCGGCTTCGGCGACTGTATCGGCTTCGGCGAACGCGTCGGCTTCGGCGAACGCGCCCGCTCCGGCTGCTGCCGCAGCCTCTGCGCCGCGACGAAAGCGCCTGCGTAGTACCTCGAGGATCGCGCCGTAGTCATCGCCACCCGAGACCGTGTGCACGTGGTACGTCCGGTAGCGCGATTTATCCGGCACCCCGTCGAGCAGCGCGACGACTGCGCCCACCGTGTCGTTGCCCCCGAGGTGAGATATATCGACGCATTCGATTCGCCGCGGCAATACCTGCAAGCGGAGCTTTCTTTGCAGTCGCGCCAAACGCACCTGAATGTCCTCCGCGGCCCTTTTCTTCTCCTCGAATGCGTGCTGCGCATTTTCCTCCGCCAGCGCGAGTAGTTGGCGTTTGACACCCCGCACGGGCAAAACGATGCGGCAACGTTTGCGCTGACCCGCATCTTGCTGCAGCTCGCTGAGCCAATCGCTGATTCCTTCCGCACCTTCGGGCAAGACGGGCACGAGGATCTCGTCGGGCAGGTGTACCTGAATCGGGCCGCTGGACGTGTAATGTTCGCGCAGAAACGCGGCAATTATTTCATCGTCTTGCACGTCGGCATGAAACAAGGAAAAAGCGGAGACATCAACGACGCGCCCCGAGCGCACGAGCATTACCACGAGTTCGATGCGGTCATTTTGCCGGTAAAGGCCGACAACGTCTTGATCGGCGTCGCTGACGGCCACCACTCGCTGGGATTCGCGAAGGGCATTGATGGCCCTCAGTTGATCGCGCAGCACCGCCGCCAACTCGAAGTCCATCTTGGCGCTGGCCGAGCGCATCCGTTCACTCAAATTCTCCGTAAGCGCGTCGTGACGACCATCCAAAAAAAGCGACACGGACCGCACTTCAGCGGCGTAGATTTCAGGCTCGACGGGCAGCACGCACGGCGCCGGGCAACGCCCAATTTGGTGTTGAATGCAAGGCCGCTTGCGCGAAATGAGTTCGCGATCGCTGCAGGTTCGCAGGCGAAAATGCTTTTCAACCAAGTGCAAGGTTCGCCGGGCTGCGGTGGCGCTAGGATAAGGACCAAAGTAACGGGCGCCGTCTACCGAGGGCCGTCGCACGAGTTCGAGCCGCGGCCATTGATGCGTGGAGGCGAGGCGCAAAGACAGGTAGCTCTTGTCGTCTCGGAGTTTGACGTTGTACTTCGGATGATGCTCCTTGATGAGGCTGTCTTCGAGGATCGCGGCTTCCTTCTCGGTTGCCGTGACGATGGTGGACAGATCCCCGATATTTTTGAGAAGCCAAGGCATGTAGGCGCGTTCATCGTTCTGGCTTGCTGCGAAGTAGCTCCGCACGCGCGAGCGCAGACTCTTGGCTTTGCCGACGTAAATGACCGTGCCCTGGCGGTCCAAAAACACGTAGCAGCCGGGTTTTGACGGCAGTGCTTCGAGCTTTTCCAGAACCTCGGCGGGGGCAGATTCCGCGGTGGGCTCCACGGGCTGTGGCGGGATTTCGGTCATCGACGGCGCAGCCTTGGCTTGACGGAAGTTCAACCGGTTTTCAAGATGCCTGTCGCGTCGGCCGCGCGATGAAGGTTGTTCGGCCGGGCCGCCTCGAATGAGAAGGACCTCTAATCGTAGATCTGCGAACAGGAATGAAGATCGCTAGCTTTCCACGACATCGCGGCGCCCAGGCCGTGGGCATCGCGGTGCTTTGCGGCGCCGCGGTCGCAGCGGTGCTGTCGCCACGATTGCCAGGCCCCGGAGATCCGGAAGGGCCGAAGCCTGAAGTAGTTCTGCTCGGCCAGGCGCTCCCCCTGAATGACCAGGTACAGCGCGTGGCCCTCGATCGGGTGAGGCGCTTCGTGGCACAGGAATTAGAATTGGTGCAACCCGATGGCTCGGTGACTCCGGTGGGCCTCGGTCGAATTGGGGTGCAGATCGACAAGCGCGAACTCGGCGCACTCGTGCGTCAGGTTCGTGATCCCACTAGCGCGCTTAGACGAGTCTGGCTGGCCCAAGGGAAGAGCAAATCGATCGAACTGCACCTGCCCTTGGTGTTTGATGGCGAGGCACTCTTCAATCACCTGCTGCATATCAAGGATTCGGTTGACCGGATTCCGTCGGATGCTCGCATGGATTTGGACGCCCGAAAGGTTCTGCCCGAAGTTGACGGCAGGTTGCTGGACGTGGATTCTTCGAGGCTTGCGATTGAAGAAAGTCTCGAGCGCGGCGTGCGTCGCGTTGCGCTCGTTTATCGTCCGGTGTCTCCCAAGCGCCGGTTGGCCGATTTGAAAGACGTGAAACTCGATGCGGTATTGGGCGAATTCGAAACTCATTACGACCGCGCGGAAAAGGCGCGCGACCGCACATTCAATCTACGACTCGCAGCATCCAAACTGGACGGTCACGTACTCTTGCCGGGTGAAACGTTCGATTTCAACGAAACGGTAGGCCCCAGAGACGAAGCCAACGGCTACAAGGTCGCTACCGTTATTGCCGAAGGTGAATTGGTGGACGGTATCGGAGGCGGCACCTGCCAGGTATCCGGGACCTTGCATGGCGCTATCTTCTTCGCTGGTCTCGATATCGTAGATCGAACACCTCACACACGACCGAGCGGCTATATCAAGATGGGGTTGGACGCGACGGTCGTCTACCCGACCATCGGTTTTCGTTTCAGAAATCCCTTCGATTTTCCCGTTGTGCTCCATGAAACCGTAAAAAATGGAATCGTCAGAGCCGAAGTCTTGGGACCAAGTCGAGCACGGACAGTTACGCTTATTCGTCGCATCACGGGCGTACAGCCGTATGAAGAGCTCGAACGTCCGGATGAAAGACTACCGCGTGGTGTTCGCGCTCTCGGCCAAAGAGGCGTTCCCGGTTTCACCGTCAATCGTTATCGCATCGTTCGCAGTGGAGCCCACGCCGTTAGGGAACGGTGGATCGACAAATATCCGCCGACTCCCCAGATAATTCGAATTGGAACCGGGGACATCCCAAAGGGGTCGCTCGAGATCCATGACGATTCGCACCCGGAGTACACCGCCGACGAACTCCTGGTTATGACTCAAGGACAAGATCTAGGTGAAAGTGCGACGCGCGACGGCGCCTCGGGTCGCGAATCAACGGAATGGCGAGAACCGGGAAAAACTGGTGAGCCGGGTTGGACCAAGGCGGCAAAGATGCCTCAATGGGAATCGCATGAAAGCGGCGCAGATCAACACACGGGCGCGAATCGCGATGCCTCTAAGCCCGCGCAAAGACGCGGCAATGGCTGAACGATGAGAGACGCTGCTCGGCTAAACGGAGCGCGCAGGGCCGGGCCCCTGCGCGCCGACACGGCAACCCATGCGTGGTCGAGGCATGCCTCAACCACCGCTAAACCCGGCCAGCTACCCCGAGATACAATCGGTTATTCGACTTTACCCACTTCACATCGCAGGGAAAGAGTCGCTATGTTCTTAACTGGGTCCCCGTGTGGAAAATCCGTGAGCGTCTGTACCTTGGTAACTATTGGTCTGGAGAGCAAGCTCTGCTCGGCCAGACACTTCCGGTTGAACCGGAAGGTATTGAACAGCCGTTCGCGGGGATAGTTTCGCTGTGCCCGGTGCCCATCGAAAACGCGGAACCGCTCATTGGGCCGATCAATCCCGATACTGAGTGGCTTCACTTGCCAATCGCCGATGGAGGGTCAGGCGAAGGGGAATTCGAAGCCGCTTGCAACCTGGCCATCCCGTTTATTCATGGGGCAAGGCGGCGTGGCAACGTCCTCGTGCATTGTACAGCCGGCATGAGTCGCAGCGTGAGTGTGGTGGCCGCGATTCTTTGCACGGATGATCCCAACATGGACGTAGCGCAGGCTTACGTCGAAATTGCGGAGGCCAAGGGTCGAGCAATGGGAGTAGATCCCAACGATGTCGAAATGTTGATTGCCCCGGCTTGGGAATTTCGCGTCCACTTACGCCAGCGCTTTGAGCGCAAACCCCCGCGTAGCGAACGGTCGGCCACGCCTGACGAAAAAAACGTAAATGCAGAATCCGGCCAAAAACCCGATACATTCTGCTGATCTCTGACCGGACGTCCACCCTTTGCCTTGACTCCAAGTCGGTTAGGGGGCACAACGCGCCGCACCGAGGGCCGGTGCTTTCGTCTGGCGGTGGCGCCGCGAAAACAGGTCAACAACGACTTCGGTCGGCCGGCTCCCAACAAGTACTATGAACACAGACAACGTTCCCCAGGCACCCATTGATTCGGCAGAAACCAGCAACAGCGGAGCGTCGCCCCGCGCCGTTGACTGGGAAAACCCGCGAGTTGCGGCGATACTCACCGCAGCAGCGAAATGCTTCTCACGAAGTGGATTCAGTTCCACGACCCTTGCCGAAATCGGCAAGGAACTCGGGCTTCGTAAGAGCATTGTACACTACTACTTCGCCAGTAAAGCTGCCCTCATTCACGAGGTACAAAGCTTTACGTATCGCAAATTCCTCGATCGCGTTCGCACCACACTCGGTGCGGCTCACGAGGGTACCGGAGCTGCTCGCGCTCGTCGCGCTCTCGAAGCGCTATGGGACGCACTGCAAGCCGATCAAACGGCAACCGGTTTGAACATCGAGGTCTGGAGTGCGGCTCGCCGTGATCCAGAACTGAAGCGTCGCGCCGCTTCGCTGCAACAAGACTCTCGTCAAATCATCGACGAGGCCTTGAACACGGCAGGCGACGTCATCAAGCAGCCCAAGCTCGAAGGGCTACCGACGTTGGTTCAAGCGGTGCTCAACGGCCTCTCGATTGCAGATTGCGTCGAGGGCGAAGGCGTCCAGGCCAAGAAGGCCTACGAGGCTTTCCTTTACATGCTGGACCAAGCGCTCAAGAAGTGATTCGGCAATCCTGCTGGAACGGTGCGCGACACGCGTTACGGTTTTTCGTAAAGCGTCGTTGCGCATCGTTTTTTGGGGCATCTGCGGCACGTGGCCAAGCGTCACGTCGCTCCGCGTTAGCGGTGGCGTTAGGCGTCACATCGGCATTTCTCAGCTCCGGGCGCTAACGCCGCGTACCAATGGAAAAGCTCGCCCAAGCTGTCGAGCTTCTCTAGGCTATTTGGACCGCGCCTGACGACTACAACGGATTGGTGGTCGAGCAGTGTGGTCGTCGGCAAGTTGTTCCACCTAGATCCGAGCTTCGACTCTGCCGATCCGTTTCGTCTGTTTCAGCTATCGACACAACGTTTGGGTTGGCAAAGTTGGGCTTCGCAGGAGCCGAGTTTTCTTGAAAGAGTACGCTGGGTACCGGACCTTTACTGGCACGTAGACGTCAACGAAGATCCGAATTTGGAAGGCTCAGCACCAGACTTTACGCGAATTGGACAGAATAACAGGACCTACCTCGATAGCCCAGCGGAACCCAGTCTTTGGCCCACTGCGAACTTCGATAGTGCGCCCACGCTCGGGATTGGGCCCTTGCTCAGCGCGCCCAAACCCGCTTTAGTGCCGATCGTCACACCGAGGGCGTGCCCTAGCTGGAAGTACGCGCAAAAGATAGCGTTCGCCGGATTAGCGGGCGAAGGCGACAAATTTGCCGTTATTGATTGCGAGGGCGTCGTGACCGCCGATGCAATCGATCGTCTCAGTGCGTTAGGGCGTCAACCGGGTACACCACTGCCCGCGTTGCCTTTGCCCCTAACACCGCAAACGAATCCGCAATTCCCCGGCGAATGGCTGCCTGGCGTGCGTTTATTGCACCCGCGCCTCATGGGCCTCGTTCAACAAATTGCACTCGCGTTTCCGGGCCGTAGCCTTGCAATCTACAGCGGCTATCGTCGCGATGCACGCCCCTCATCGCCGCACGTGCGCGGCCGTGCAGTTGATCTTGCAGTGAGCGGGGTTTCAAAAGAGCAGCTATATGCCTACTGCCGTTCTCTGCCCGATACTGGCTGCGGCTATTACCCGAACCAGCCCTTCGTACACGTTGACGTGCGCGACTCGGCGCGAGGTTCGGCGACCTGGGTCGACATCTCGATGCCCGGCCACCCTTCGATTTACACCGAAGCCTGGCCGGCGTCAGGCAGCACGCCGGACTCGCCCGACGCGGACTGAGCGGTATACTGCAGGCCCGATGCCGTTCAGTGAAATCTTAGGCCAGAGCACCGCGGTTGATACGCTCAAACGCGCCCTTCAATCGGGCAAGGTACACCACGCCTATCGATTCGAAGGTCCCGACGGCGTGGGTAAAGAGAAGGCGGCTTTTGCGCTGGCTCAGTGCCTCGTATGCACGGAGCCCAAGGAAAAGCTCGCCTGCGGCACTTGCAGTGCTTGTCGACGGGCCGTGACGATGAATGAGGAACCGCCTCAAGTTCCCAAGCATCCCGACGTGGTGCTGCTCGAACGCGGCCTGTATCCGGCGGCAGTCCTCGGATCAGAGAGCGCAGAAACTGCCACAATCAACTTGCCTCAGGTCAAAAAGCTCGTGCAGAGCCGAGTTGGTTACCCGCCGCATGAAGGTCGAGCCTTGGTCTTCATTATTCGACGCGCCGATGAACTAAACGCAAATGCGGCGAATGCCCTGCTCAAGACGCTCGAAGAACCTCCGGAAAAGACTCATTTCATCTTGCTAACGCATCGCCCCCATCGTTTGCTCGACACGATTCGTTCGCGGACGCTCGCAGTGAGGTTTGCGCCGCTGTCGGATGAAAATCTGGGAATCATATTGGATCGAATCGGAGCCGATCGCTCAGTGATCCCGCTGTCAGGCGGCAGCGCGGCACAAGCCGTGGCCATGTCGGATGAACAGCGGCTGAGCGCCAAGCAAGCCTTCGTCGCGACGCTCTCGGCGAGTCTCGAAGCGCCAGACCTGGCAACCGCGTTATCGGATATCGACGTTAAGGGCAACGATCGCCTGGACCTGCGAGATCAGCTCGGCTGGTTCGCCCAACACTTAGCGACCACGGCTCGCGACCTAGTCATCGAAGATCCACGGCTAGCCGAGCGCGACGCACGCCGCTATTCCATCGTGCTATCGACGATGGCCGAACTCGAGCGCAACGCAAATCCAGCACTCGCCATGGAATCGCTCGTGAGTCGTTTGCGTAGAGTTTGACTTCCGCGTGCATTACAAGTTCATCGCGAGCTCCTGATTTTGATTGCACAGGAAGTTCGGGAGATCGGAAGACTTGATATTTTTGGGGATAAATTCTTCCGCTCCTTCCGCGCTTCCTGTGCAATCAAAATGAGCCGATGGCTCACGAGCAACCCGGGGACTGCCCTTAGTCAACTAGGTTAGCTAAAAATGCCTCAATGTGTGCTCGGACGTCTTGCAGGCGACCGCTCGGTGGTCGAAGCGCACTGATTACGGCGATGAGGTCCGCATGTGCCGCCACTTGCCTGGCTCGCGAATGATCGATGCCGCCAATGGCTACGAGCGGTACCTGGGCAGCGCGTGTCAACTGGGCCGCCAATGCCAGACCCTCAATACCGATAGCGGATTCGGCATCTTGTTTGGTCTGTGTGGTAAAGATGGGGCCAATCGCGACATAGTCGGGCTTTTCTTCCAGGACCTCGCGCAATTGCAGTTCATCGTGCGTCGATACGCCCACGCTCAAGTTCGGCGCAAACCGTCTCACCAGAGATAGCGGAAGGTCATCTTGGCCGACGTGCACGCCATCGGCGTTACTCAAATAGGCCAAGTCCGGACGGTCATTGGCGTAAACTTTTATGCCTAATGGGCGAGCGATTGACACGAGATGCCGCAGCAATTCAAGCGTGTCCCTCGACGTGCTGTGCTTGGCTCGCAGTTGAACACATCCGGGCCGTACCGCACAAACCTCACGCGCGAAGTCCACGATGTGAAGCCCCTGCGATTGGCAATACTCGACGTCTATAATGGCGTAGAGACGGTTTCTTTTCATCTTGCTGACCCAATGAATCTTGTGATTACTTCGCGATCAAATTCTGCGCCCTAAAAAGTGTGAAGGCCGTTCCGGCTTTTGTTCATGTGGCATTTGGGGCCGATTGTTTCTCGAGACTCTTCAACCCGTAAGCGTTACTCTTTCCATTCCTTGACAACACGTTGTGAGGGCCGTTCCGACTTTTGTCACTACGGCATTTGGTGCCCCGGCCCGAAATGCGGCTACGTGTTGACTTGATCCAAGACAATTGAGTTCCGGAATGTTGAGTTACGAACACTCACGTTGCAACCAGCAACCTGCAACCTGCAACCAGCAACCGGCAACCAACTGCCAATTCGGCCTCCAGAACGGCGTCTGGACCTGAGTCAGCCGGCTGTGCTACGAACCCACCATGGCCATAACGGCACCATCGAGATTCGATATTGTTGCGGTGCTTACGCTACTGACATTGGGTTGCGCAGGACGGCCCACTGGACCTGGTGAGAATATCGGTCGCTCATCGGACTTGGGCACTGCGGCAGACAGGACAACACTCGACGCGGGCGATGCCTCTACGAGTGCAGCTGTGGCGATGAACAATGGCGACGTCCATTTTAATCCCGGAGTCACAGATCCATCGCGGCTGTTGTCGGATGCTGATCGTGATCAAGTGATAGCCTCGAGCAGCGCCGGCCAAACGGGAGCCTCGGGCCTCGTACTACATGTCGCCGAGCGCGGTCCGGGCAAGCCCTGGATTATTGCAGTCTCCAATGACGGCAATGCATCGACCGTCCTTGTTGCCGACACTCGATTGCTTTGGCTCGATGTGACGGTGCCGGGGGCCAAAAAGTCCAGCCAGTGTCGCTTACCAGTAGACCTGTTGCCCAAGGAGGCCGAGCCGCGGCTCAACATTACGTTGCAGCCGGGCGAATCCGTCGCTCAATTGATTGATCCCCGGCTCTACTGTTTTGCGGCTGGTGAGCAGAAGCAGCTGGTACCCGGTGCCCGCGTAGTGCCGCACCTGGGGTGGCCCGAGCTGCCGAGCAAGACCACGTGGGTTCATGGGAAAAAGTCGAGTGCACCCGTGCCGCAACCCCCTCCTTTCGTGGCGCATCAAGCCGATCTGGACGTCGAAAGGGCCGTAGATGCGCGAAGCACCGCTCTAAAAGTAGCCAAGTCCGTTCGCCTACCAAAAGGAGCTTCTCGGCCTTCAGACGCGGCCTTAGGTGTGCCGTTGCCATCGGGTGTCAACAAGCAGCTGCAAGGGCCTGAACTGACGCTGAGGGATACGTACGCGGAGTGGTCGTCCTCCAAGACCAAGGATGCTCGCGAAGATGCCCGGGATGCCCCGTTGGAACTCAAGTTGATACAGGGCTCGGATGCGCGAACCGAGCACAATGCCACCGTGCAGATCACACTCCGCAATCAGTCGAGGCGGCGTCAGGTGGTTTATTTTCGGCGTGAATTCGTGACGTTCGAGATCATCGGCCCGGCTGGAGTAGTGGTTTGTGATCCCACACCCGACGTTCGAGCCCCGGATCGCGAGGCATTCGTGACGCTTGCCCCCGGTGCGACACGAACCTTCTCGAGTCAACTCGCAGAATTGTGTCCCAGAGATACCTTCGACATGCCGGGACTGTACCTCGTAAACGGAACGTACGATGCGATTGAGCCCGGTACGACGTGGAATCTCGCCGCATATACGGGCCGCGTCACCACTTCGCGACCTGCAAATATTCGGATCCGCACTGGCGACCTGAGCATTCTTCATAAGGTCGTTCTAAAGAAATTGGACGAAGTTCATGACGCAGCCGCGGCGAGCGTTCAGCCGACGGATGCAGGAACGGCGGCGCCAGCATCACCGAGCCCTTAGAACCCTGACTCCACCCTGCGTGATGGGACGCTTGGACTCGTACTAGTCTCGAGTCTGCTCGGTGGGCACGGCGCTGTTTTCACCGTTGCCGCTTTCCCAGAACTTGACCAATTCCCTGAGGGACAGATTCGTCGTGGCAGCATCGCGCGCCAATACTCGCTCTTCCAAAAGACCCTTGAGCCTATGATCACTAGGCTGAGCGAGCGGTGCCTTTACCCAGGTTTGTTCCAAGAGGCGCAATATTTCTCCCAAGTGAACGGCATCGACATCGCGCGCTAGGCTGTAGGTGGCCTCCCCTGAGCGCTCAGCCACTACCAAGAGCTCCGCCTTCGCAAAGGGCTGAAGTTCGTGCCTGACCAGAGGCTCTGGCAGATTCATGCGACCCGAGATATCCGATAGACTCAGTGGTTTTCCTGCCGCCAGGTGTCGCTGCGCAACCACGATCAACCCTCCCAACGCGATAAACAATCGCGAGGCATGATCCACTCCTTGGCCCTGGATCCTCCAGGCGTATTGCATGGGGTTGTCGTGCGCCGCTGCGAGCCCTGCGCCAAAAAGCACGACAATCCAGCTGATAAATAGCCAGACCAAGAACAACGGGATGGCCGCAAACGTCGAGTAAAGGGCGTTGTATCGCGCTACTCCAATCTGAAAATGAACGTGTACGCTCAACACCAAGTACCAGGAGAACCCCGCGACAACGCCCCCGAAAGTCGCAGAACGCAGGCGAACCTTGCGGTGAGGCATTACCCAATATAGAGCCGTGAGGCCCACTATCATCACGAGGGCAGCCAAAGTCTGCCAAGGCATGTCGCCCTGAATCACAGCCGCCTTCTCGAAGCCGGTCAGAACGCCCGCAGTCAAAATCATGAATACTGGGGTGATAAACAATATCGCAGAATAATCCGCCAGGCGACGAGCTACGCTGCGTGAGCGTTCGACGCCGAATATGTGGTTCATCGTCTCCTCGATTGAAACGAGAAGCAGGACAACGATATACAACAAGAAGACTAGACCGAAGACACCAATCGTACCAAAACTCGCCTGCTCTACAATGTCGAGCACCTTGAGGAAGACACTGAGTAAACCGACACCCTGCTTATTTTGCTGGGCGCCCATCGACATCATTGTCGACACGATCCCAGGCCGAATCATCTCGCGCATCAGTGCTTGGTAAGCGCCAAAGCCCTTGAGCGCGGATACCAAGAACGCGAGAAACGGAACGAGCCCCAGGATGGTGTCGAATGCCAAAGCTGAAGCGCGATAAAGGCCTTCGTCACGCAGGAAACCGCGGCTGGCGAGGGCAAATAGCTTTCGAATCTCGTCGAACCAGATCCCCAGCCGCGACAGAACCGGTTGGGGGCCATCCGGGTTGCTTCGGCCAGCGGTATCGTCACTCATGGGGTATGACTTTGGTCGATCCCGCTGAGCAAGTGAATCGATATTTTGCACTAACGGCGCGATTTCAGCATCAAATACCCTAACGGTCGCGGCCTGTGTTGCCATTCACAATCGCGTACGCGTGAGCCATGATGGTCCGAGCTGCTTCGAGAAGGCGCTGCTCTTGCCCAGGGCTCCTCAGAAATACGAGTTTGCCCGGTTGCGGGGTAAACTCGAGGATAGCGCTGGCGGCCTCCGAAATTGCCCTGGGCAGAGAGCCGTCTGCCGCCAGGGCCCGGACATGTTCAACGTAGCTGCGCCCCCAATCGTCGCGGGGCACGACGCAGAGCGCACCGTTGAGTGCCATGCCCGCAGCTCGCTTCAAGGCGGCGGCGGCTGCGGGCGGCTGACGTTCTTCAAATGACTGCTGTGCCAGAGCTAGTTCTTTGAGCGAGCGCTCAATCCAGCCTTGAGCGGAGTATTGTGACAGCCAAGCCTTTGAATCGCTGGGCTCAGAGCTGGCACTTGCCTTGGTGTCGGCCATTGTGCCTATTTATAGAGCAGGCTCGACGCAGACGGAAGTGTTCGCTATCAACCTGCCCTAGCAATATGCCATCGGGTTTGCACCTTCTGCGATTTCGCTGCACGGGTTGTGGCAACTGTTGCCGCGACCCCCTCTTGCCGATTACGGATGGCGACTTGCGCCGAATCATTGACTCTACGAGGCTACGTGCTCGGGATGTCGTCAATTGGGTTGACCGCCATGGAATCGACCTTCCGGGAGAACCCGAGTCGTTCGTGCTCCTGCGTTCGGGCCGAAGGGTCATGGTGCTGCGGCATCGCCGTGGCGGCTGCCAATTTCTAGGCGACGACAACCGTTGCAACATCTATGAGTCGCGCCCGCTCGGTTGTCGTATTTTTCCCTTTGATCCCGAATTCAATCGGAACCGTAAGTTGGTACGGCTGCGGCTCATCGAAGCGACCGAATGCTTGTACGAAAATGACGGCAAGAACAGCATTCCCAGCCTTTACAGTTTGCACAAGCGAACCGAAGCTGAATTGGGACATTACCAATCCAAAGTATCCGAATGGAACAAAGAGCAAAGGCGCCGAATCCGCAGCGGAAATGCCGCAAAGACTACAACCGAATACCTGGGTTACTTGGGATTTGAATGACCGATTAGCTTCGGGTATGCTCACCGGCACCCATGCTCCAACGACCCCGAAGAAATCGCGCCAGTAAATGGGTGCGAGCCCTAACGCGTGAAACTGAGCTGACAGCGGACCACCTGGTGTGGCCAGTTTTCGTTCAAGAAGGGCCCGATACTGAATCTCCCATTGTCAGCATGCCGGGGATCTCACGCTACGGCATTCGAACCTTGGTCGAGCGGGTAAAGGATGCTTTCGCACTAAACGTGCGGGCCGTTGCGCTGTTTCCAAAAATTGACGACTCGCTCAAAGATCCTCGTGGCAGCATTGGCGCCGAACAGGATAATTTGCTGTGTCAAGCGACCCGAGCCCTCAAGGAAGCTCTCCCCGAGCTAGTTGTCATCACGGATGTGGCGCTTGACCCCTATTCTTCGGATGGCCACGACGGAGTCGTCATCGAGGGTCGAATCGACAATGACGTTACGTTGCCGATATTGGCAGAAATGGCCGTCGCACAAGCGCGAGCCGGCGCTGACATAGTAGCCCCTTCCGACATGATGGATGGCCGCGTGCAGAGCATCCGCGAAGCATTAGATGCTGAGGGCTTCACCCAGGTTGGCATCTGCAGCTATGCGGTGAAATATGCCTCGGCCTTCTACGGACCCTTTCGAGAAGCGCTCGATTCCGCCCCTCGCGGCGGCGACAAGAAGACGTATCAAATGGATCCCGCCAACGTGCGTGAAGCCCTGCGCGAGGCAGAGCTCGATATCGTTGAAGGGGCGGACTGGCTCATGGTAAAGCCTGGGCTGCCGTATCTCGACGTCATCCGCGCGGTTCGCGAAGCAACCACGCTGCCAGTTGCGGCCTACCACGTCAGCGGCGAGTACTCGATGCTCAAAGCCGCCGCCGAGCGCGGCATGCTCGATTACGACGCGTGTTTACTAGAATCATTGCTGTGTATGCGGCGCGCCGGGGCGGATATTATATTCACGTATGGCGCTGTTGATGCGGCGCGGTTGCTGCGACAACAGAAGTAGCGAAGGTACGCGGTTTTTTCTGCGTGAGTGTCGTGAAAGCGAACCAGCAACGCTCGCCAATCTTTGGCGCTCCTTGGGGTCACAGCGGCACGAGGACACGAGCGGAGTCACTGGGCTGACAGGACTTGCTCTGCGAGCCCTACTCAGAACCCATTCACCAACACTGGCACCGTACTTTGAACATTGGGTTGGCCGTTACCGTCGCCGAGTTGTCCAAACCAGTTGTCACCCCAACAATAGACCGCACCGCCGGTTACGACTGCACAGGTGAAATCCTCGCCGCCGCTAACGCTCATGGCTTTGGTCACGAACTGCACGCCAGCTGGAACCGGGCTGTCAGTAGTCGAAGCATTTCCCAGTTGGCCGTAGCTATTCGAACCCCAACATTCAATCTTGCCGGTCCCATCACCGAGCAGGGCGCACGAGTGACTCGTCCCAAGCCCCACCGCGCTGGCCTTAGTTGACGTTTTGGCGACGACCGGGGTGAGGCTATCCGTGCTGTTGCCGTCCCCGAGTTCGCCATACCACGAACCGCTACCCCAACACTGAACTACCCCGCTGCTCGTGCCGACAGTTCCAACGGAACAAGTATGCGTATCACCGGAACCCACGCTAGTTGCCTGGATACCGACGGCCTTGACAGCGAAAGCACTGTCCGATGATCCTTGATCTCCAAGCTGGCCATACACATCGTCAGCCCAACAATATACCGTGCCACCCGATTGAATCGCGCACGTATGGTCCGTCCTCAGAGCTAACGCCGATATTTGACTCAACGGGACTGGTGGCGTGCCGCTCGTTACCACGGTTACAGGCAGAGTACTCGGGTTGAAGTTACCGTTGCCGAGTTGCCCATATGAATTATTTCCCCAGCACTTTACGGTCGCGTCCAACATGAGGGCACAGGTGTTCCTGCTTCCAGCAACAACTGCCAACCCATTCGTGAGGTCATTAACACCATCAACCTTAACATTCACTGGAACGCTGCTGCGGCTGTTCGTACCTGACTGGCCATTTCCCAGCTGACCATCTCCGTTGTAACCCCAACATTGAATCTTGCCGGTACTGAGCACGGCGCAGGTGTGATATTCCCCAGTTGCGACGGATATCGCCTGACTTATGTTTAACACTTTGACCGGAACGGCACTGATGACAGTTGTCGTTCCGTCGATTGTGGCGCCGTTGCCGAGCTGACCATCCGAATTGTTTCCCCAACACCTGATTGTTCCGTCATTGATCAGTGCGCAGGATTGCCCATAACCAGTTGTAACCGCCGTGGCCACGAGCTTGCTGCTGCTCGACCCGCCAGTGGCCAACATTCCCCCTGTACTCGGCACACCCCCCGTGCTCGAAACCCCTCCGGTTGCCTTTGAACCGCCGGTGCTAGGGGCTCCGCCCGTGGTCGGTGCACCGCCGGTGGTTTTCGATCCACCCGTGCTCGTAGTGCCACCTGCTGCGGTCTTTGATCCGCCGGTGCTCACGATGCCTCCGGTGCCCGGGTTACCGGCTACGCTTGAGCTACCCGCAACGTTTGCCGTGCCCCCCGTGGACTTGCTGCCACCGGTGATTGACTGACCACCAATTCCGGTCGCGCCTCCCTTGCTCGTAGCGCCACCTGCGAGCGCGCCTCCAGTGGTCTCTGCACCCGCGGAGCCGCCGTTGCCCGTCGCGCCACCGACGCTTGTCGCGCCGCCGACGTTGTTGGTTCCCCCTTGCGGGCTTGCTCCCCCTAAGGATGTTGCTCCACCCACGCTGTTGGAGGCGCCCCCATTTGTCTTACCGCCGACATTGGAGTTACCGGCAATGTTGGATGCACCCGCCGTTTGCGCTGAGCCACCCGTGTGCGACGAGCCCCCGACGGTGCCGCCACCCACGCTGTTCGTACCCGCGTCGTAATCGGCGGTGATGCCCGGTAGTGCGCAACCCGTGGCCAGCGTGCCGGCAATGCAAAAAAAGAAACGATTATTGCGTGTCATTATCAAAACCCTCCGTATACGCCCGCCCCGTTGGGCGTCATCCAAAGCCCCACTCGCGGCTGCGATTCTTGCTTAGGCGCTGTCAAGAGCAAGGTTACGCCAGCGACCGCAAGGACGCCGCCTGCAATGAACCCAACACTGGAGACCGTTCGCAGACTGTTGTACGCGTTCACTTCATTGGATTGATTCGGCGCGCAGTGCCGACCATCTGCTGAGCAAGTATTCGAGTCCAATAATGACGAGCGCTTCGAGCTTGCCAAAATGCCGGAAATTGCACCGACGGCGAGCCCTGCGCCGCCCACTCCAACGCCTGTCCAGCCCAGGATTTTTTGACTACTTCCGCCGCTTTTGTCCTTTGCCGGAGCTGGAGTCATTGGAACCGTTGCGGGTTGCATGGTCTGATTGCGCTGATTGGGTTGTGTCGGCACGCTTCCGTTGATTGGTTTCACTGGCACGCTTGCCTGAGTGAATTGCAACATGACTTGACCGTGATCACCCTCTTTTAGAGTTATGCTCTGTTTCACGACCTCTTCGCCACGCTTGCCTTCGACCATTCGCTCACCGGGATCCACGACTTGTTCGGAATCCGCCAGCGCTTGAGGCACTACGGCCCCGTCGATGGTCACCGAGACTTCCGCGGCCGTCGCCCCCTTGAAAATGACCTTCAACCGGGGAATGCGCGGCAACAATTCATTGCGCTCCTTTTCGGCATCCCGCTGCGCATCGTCTTGCGTTGATTGCCATGACTTATCTTTCGGGATGCGTGTGGCCTCGAGGTACAGTTCGGAAGCGGCCACGAGCTTACCGACCTTTACCAAGGCCCTCGCTTCATTCACAGCCAAGGTTGGTACGTGGACCACTTCATAGGCCTTCGAAAGTTTCTCGACGGCTTCGTCGTATCTTCCGGCGTCGTATGCCTGCAACCCTTGCTTTGCAAGCTCGCGCGCGGTGGTCTTGTCACTCGCGATTGCCGTTAGCGCCCATGTCAGATTGGCCACGATTAAGGGCAGAATTATTTTCCTGGTCATACTCGATAACTCGTCTTCCGGGTTATTGTGCTTCTACTTCTAAATTTTGGACCCTTGCGGGCTTCAGCCGCCGCCCGCCGTAGGCCCTCAAAAACCTACGGACTTGTCATAGTCGCGGCGCACGGGCTGCGAGGGGCCTTTCCCCGTCAAGCTCTTAGCATTGCTCGGCGCGGGAGTCACCGGGTTCGTGGTCTTCCCTTTCGAGACATCAGCCCGCTTGGTTCCGACTTGTGCTGTAGTCTGATTCGCGAGTGGGGCGTTACCCTTGGGAGTCACTATACTTGCGGCAACTGGCGCTTTGCTTTTATCATCGATCGGAGCCGATGGCGCGGGCTTGCTCGGGTTTTCAGCTGCCGAAAGAACACCCGTGCCATCTGCGACAGGGGATGAAACCACGGGGACGACGAGACTCGACGCAGTTGGGTTGAGCGCCCCTGATGCATTGGTTGCGATAGCTTCACGCTTTGAAAATGTCCTCCCAACTAGGACGCCTGCAACGGCTAGAAGCAAAACTGCCGCTGCAACGACTGTAATGCTCTTTAGGCCTTTGTTCTTCGTACCTGCGATTGTAACTGCCGACGGGTCCCCGGTCTGTCCTAGCGCTGCGGCCTCGAGCCCCTGTGAAGGCGTCGGGCTGGGTGACGCCGTGATCTCGAGTGGTTGGGTCGTTGATTTTAGTGCGCACACAACGCGCAATTGAGCGACCGCCTCACTCGCCGATTGGAATCGCACCGAAAGGTCGCGGGAAGCCACGCGGGCAAACCAGGCGTCGAAGCCGTTGGGGACGGCGGCAACTTGGGACGGAGTCGGCAAGGGCTCGGTACAAATCGCGATGAGCAATGATGCCAAGGTCTCGGCCTCGAAGGGCCTGATCCCCGTCATGCATTCGTAAGCGATGATTCCGAGGGACCAGATGTCGGTTCGGTGATCGACATTGGCATGGCCTTTGGCTTGTTCGGGACTCATGTAATACGGAGTCCCGAGCATGGCACCCGTGTGCGTTTTGACTCCGCTACTCGTCGAACTGAGCCCTAGTTTTTTGGCAATACCGAAGTCAAGGACTTTGACTACTTCATCATCGCCTTCTGGAACAATGAAGATATTCTCTGGCTTAAGATCGCGATGAATAATGTTTTGCTGATGCGCCCGCGTAAGCGCACGCGCAACTTGAGTCAGGAGGGTAGCCGTATCGGCAGGGGGCAGTGGCCCAACGCGCTCGAGGCGCGCCGCTAGGCTTTCACCCTCCAAGAGCTCCATGGCAATGTACGGAGTGTCATTTTCGACTCCGTAGTCGATAATGTGGACAACGTGCGCACTGCGCAATTCGGCCGCTGCCTGAGCCTCGCGCCGAAACCGTGCCAGAGCCTCCTCGGATTGGGCAATCGAGGGGTCGATCAATTTGATGGCAACGGGGATGCCGAGCGTCAAATGCTCAGCCCGCCAGACGGAGCCCATGCCCCCTTGACCCAGCTTGGTTACTAGTCGGTATCTGCCGGCCAGAGTGAGACCTTCTGCCATGTATCTCCGCTACGTTTATCAGAGTTTCCGTAATTCGCATAGGCGCCGAGAGCACTAAGTGCGGTCGGGCGCTTACGTGAACGTCCTAACTACGTCCATAGACGCCAAAAGCTTCTCAATCTTACGGTCTCGATTCAATATTTGCTGGAGCCCGCCCGCCGGCGGCAACTACCTCTCACTCAACCACCCCAGAAATACCGGAATTTCAGCCGATCCCCAATACCCCCAGGTAGGAGCGCCGTACTGCCTGCGTTACGTCCCGGTACCGGGTACGAAGTAATTCCGCTGCAGGTGCACGCGGCGAATCCTGGAGGCGCATGCGGCGGGCCAACCGAGGCCAATTGCCAGACTCCATATCGAAGGCCGACGAACCACGACCAAATATGACGAATAGCCGCTGTTCTAGTTGCCGGAGAAAAACATAACCGTCCCGAAATACTTGATAATGCTCACCCGAAAGGTAGCCGGCCTCAACCAATTTACCTAGCGCCTCTTCCGTGTTGGTTGTGTGCACACGCTTGTCCTCACCGTGAAGCATTTGAAGCCACTGTGTGGCAAACTCGATGTCCAACAACCCACCGTAACCGGACTTCAAATCGAATTGTCCCGCCCGTTCCCGAGCCAACTCTCGTTGCATACGTAAGCGCAATCGATGCAGGTCCTGCACATCCGGCGGGCCCTTGGCGTACGCGGCTAGCGATGCGAGTTCCACCGCGCGCCCCGCAACCGTCATGTCACCCGCACAAGCGCGCGCACGCAAGAGTACTTGCCGTTCCCAAGGCGCACCACTCGACACCACCGCCGGACGCTTGTTATCTACGGCGTCCGATGTCACGCCGTGATAGAGACCAAAAGCCTGTACCGACGTTACGAGCATGCCTTGTGACCCACTCGGCCGGAGCCGCACGTCGAGTTCATAACCAGGACCCGCCGGGTGCGCCGCCGACACCAGCCTGATGATTTGCTGCGCTTTACGTATAAAAAATACCTGCGCTTCTGGCGGTTCCGGAGCAAGGTCAGGATCGTAGAGGAAGATCACATCAAGGTCTGAGCCATAGCCAAGATCTTGAGCACCCAACTTGCCGAGCGCCACGATGCCAAGGCCGCGCGGTTCGCCATCAAATACCTGACGCGCCGCTTGCTCCAAACTGGCATCGGCAAAGTCACTCAAGGTTTGGCGCGCAGTGCGGAGTTCAATGGCGCCGCTCAGGTCGGCAATAACTACCTCGACGAACAACCTGCTCTTGGCTCGACGCAGAGCAGCCACCACGGCTTCCAGTCGTTCATAACGATCGCTGTCGGAGATAGCAGCGACCGCTCGAAGTTCGCGTGCGACGATGCGCCTCGGGTTTTCGACACGCCCGCCAGCGCTCATCACGATATCCAGAGTTTCCAGGCGAGACACCATCGTATCGACGATGAACGAACTCGAAGCCAAGGCCGTTACCAACCGTCGCACTGCTCGTTCATCCTCCGAGAGCGCCGCAAAATAGGCACCAGGATGATTGATTCGGCCGAATACCAGTCGCAGTGCCAGCGCAGCTTGAGCCGGATCTGCCGACTGCGCAACAGCGTCGAGGACTACCTCTGTCAGGTGCGGATACCGTTCGCGGGTAAGGCCACCGAGAAGTCCATCCGGGCGTTTTGCTAGGATCGACAGATGCTCGATCAAGTCCGCAGACACACCAACCTCTTCCACGTCCGAGGCATGAACCGGCGCTACACGCGTTATAAATGGAAGTTGATGGTTCGTGACGGGCGGAGGAGGAGGACTACTTTCTCGACGGTAAACGTCATCGACGGCAGAGGGATTGTTGATACGGTCAATCAGTGCAAAAAGAGCAACATGCCGCGACTTCGGGAAGTCGCCACCCTCATTTAGGCTTGCAAATGCCTCCGAAACGATTGAACGAGCGCGGTCCAGTTCGACTATAAGCTTATTGGCGCCCGACATGCCCAACGTTCGAGCCAGTGAATCGAGGTCGCGATCATCTTTAGGCAGTAGATGCGTTTGGATCCCCGTTTTCCACTGAATGCGATGTTCCGCCGACCGCAGCAGCGTATAAGATTCTGCCAGGAGTCGCCCTTCGCGCTCGGTGACGAAACCGGCTCCGCGCAGACGCTCGAGGGCAGGAAATATGCCTGTCACTCGCAGGGATCGGTCTCGACCGCCCCAGATCAGCTGCAGCGCCTGCACGAAGAACTCGACTTCGCGGATGCCGCCCACACCCAGCTTCAAGTCACGCGCCGCATCGGCTCGCAATTCAATGCGCGATCGAGCCAAGAGTTCGGAAAGCACGGTTACGATTGACGGATCGACCTCTCGCCTGTAAACGAATGGGGTTGCGACTTCGCGCATGAATTTGGCGCCCAATCGCATGTCGCCCGCCACGGGCCGGGATCTGACGAGAGCGCAACGCTCCCAAAGCCGACCCCACGTTTCATAATAACGTTCACTGGCTGACATTGAATTGACAATCGCGCCGCAAGAACCCTCGGGACGAAGCCGCAAGTTGACTCGCCAGACACTGCCGTCATCGGTTGGCAATTCCATGTTCTGCACGACCCTGCGAGCTACGCGGGACCAATGCTCGTGCAACTCGGACTCATTGAGTCCCTCGTCCGTGTCGTACAGAAAGCACACATCGATGTCGGAGCCCGCGTTGAGTTCGAGGCCGCCTAACTTACCCATCCCGAGGACTACGAATTCAGAAAACGAGCCATCAGCAGCACGCGGCGCACCAAGCCGCTTCGACACGTGATCGCGTGCTTCCGTGCATGCGACTTCGAGCAGCGTTTCTGCGAGCCAAGAGATCTCCCGTGCCGTAACAACAAAAGGGGCGCCCCCCAAGGTATGCGGGAGCAGTTCACGAAGCGCAATGCGCGCACGCTCAACCCAGGCTCCTTGACGTAACGCAACGAGCGTATCGTTCCGGTCGCCGGGGTCTTTCAGCCGCGACGTTAGTTGAGAAAGAAAGTCGGCGCGTGTTCGCGGAATTCGCCAGCCATCACTTTCAATTTGAGCAAACCCTTGGCGCTGCCATTCCGAACGAGGATAGAAGGGTGGAAAAGCAGTGCCAAGAACAGCCGCTACTGCCGATCCAGCTGATTGACCAAAATCGCGGGCAATCTGGGCGGCGCCGTCCGCGTCGAGCTGACAGACAAACCTGAGTAGAGAATCGCGAGGCTCGGTCAACGGAGGTCCCAAAGCAAAACTGACGGACAACTCGGGAAAATGCTAGTGGGTGTTCGAACAAAATGCGATTCTTGTGTATCTCCGATATTCACGGCAATGCGGCCGCCTTGCGCAAAGTCTTCGAGGAAGCAGACAATTGGGGCTTCGATCAAGTCTTGGTATGCGGCGACTTGTGCTTCCCAGGGCCGGAACCCCTGCAGGTGTGGAAGATGCTCGTCGAACGCAACGCCGTCTGCGTGCAAGGTCTCTCCGACAGGGCTCTGTCGCAACTCAACCCCGAGCGGTTGCTGCATCGCTTTCCCGAGGAGCAGGAACGGATTGAGCAACTTCGCCGCACGCGCCAGGCTCTCGGAGACATTATTGTGGCTCGATTGGGGCAGCTTCAAACGATTGCGCGCCTGCCGCTCGAGTCAGGCCACGAGATGATCGTGGTTCACGGATCTCCTGCCGACGCTTCGGAGCCGTTTACGTTCGACCAGACCGACGAAGAAATGATGGCGCTCATCGGCGATGACCCGGCCGACATCGTGATTTGTGGAGGTAGCCACAGCCCATTTCAACGTCAGCTCGACGATTTGCGGATTGTGGGAGTTGGATCGGTGGGTGAATCTCCAACGCCGGGCGTTGCCTATGCAACGATCGTAACCAGCTTGCAACTCTCGACCAGCGTTGAGCAGTACCACGTCGAGTTGGCTTGAATTATGGGATTCCACGCAGCTGGTGGCGTCCACCTAACTTCGGGCCCCGACCCGAAACACGGTATCGGGAGAAGTTGACTCAAGACTAAGGATCGCGCCTTGGGCTCGCTAACGCGACTGTCCTTCAGTAGTATTGGTGGCCTTGCGTGCGTTCTTTATGAATTGTGCGACGCGCTCAGGATCCTTGACGCGCGGGCTGCCGCTCGACTCGACACCGCTTGCTACGTCCACTCCCCAGGGGTGCACCCAGGCAATCGCGTCCTTTACATTCTCTGGGGTAAGACCACCAGCTACGACAATCCGACGACGCTTGGCGAGTTCGACAACCCAAGTCCAGTCAAATGTGGCCCCAGTCCCCCCTGAAATTCCTCCAACGCAAGCATCCACGAGCAGGGGATCTCCGGCAAACTCCTGCAGGCGGCCAACATCATCAGGCCCAGAGAGGCCAATCGCCGGGTAAGCCCAAACCGGTATTTCCAAACCGGGCCAGGCCATTTTCGCAAAGTGAAGCTGAATTCGGTTGAGCCCGACTTCGTCCTTTACCGCTTCGGCTCGAGCCAAAGGCACGTCCTCGATTACTCCAACCAGTTCGACTGCGCCGCGCACGCTGTTGGCGATTGATAGCGCCTGCTCGATTGTCACAAATCGCTTTGAACGTGGAATGAAGTTTAGACCAATCGCATCGGCTCCCGCTTTCACCGCAGATTGCGCAGATTGCACATCACAGACGCCGCAGATTTTGATCCACATCGGGCGAGAAATCTAACTTACGTAATCTTCAAAAGCTCTTTTACGGTTGCTATGACCTGAGGCGCCTGAATGGGCTTGGTGATGTAGGCGTTTGCACCCAATTGAAGGGCTCTCTGCCGATCCTCCTGGGAGCCCTCGGTCGTAATGATGACGATGGGAGTGTCCTTATGAAACGGGTCGCTACGCACGCGCTTGACGAGCTTTAGCCCATCCATGATTGGCATATTGATATCGGTGACGATAATGTCGTACCGAGCCGACGCGAGCTTTCGCAGGCCGTCTACACCATCGTCTGCTTCAGTGACGCGCAGGTTCTTTACGCGCGCTAGTGCGAACACCAGCAGCTGCCGCATCATGGGAGAATCTTCAACTATTAGACAAGAATATTCGGCCATTGTGGAAGTCACACGCTGAGGTCCATGAATGCTTCAAGTCCGGGAATTCGGCGCTCGGCTGCCGTGAAAAGGCTGGCACTTACCAAAGCGGCCGCCGCTTGGCGCCGCAAAAGAGTAAACAGCTCATAGTCCAGGGTAGTAAAGCGGTTTTTCTGCGCCAGCGTGGAAAATATCGCAATTACGCCAATTACGTGGTCATCGACCGACAACGGCAAAATTGCGGGCGGATTTCCGATGGTTCCGCGACTGGGATCGCCCTCTTCATCGATTGCTGCATCCCCACTTTGGTGAACCTGGCCGATGCGTGAACTGCGAATAGGTTGATTTACGAGCGCATCGCCCGAAACCCCCTCCGCTGCTATCGGAACGAGTTCGGTCCCCTCGGGGTTTGCGAAGTATATGACGTAAGCCTCGGCACCGACCAATTGGGCCAACACTTCCTTGATTCGGCGCATCACCCCGCGCGGAGAGAGGCTCGCATGCAGTTGGTTGCTGGCAACGAAAAGATTGGCCAGGTTCGAGAACTCCGACTCAACCTGTTGAAAGCGTTCACTAAACTGATTGCTATTGGCCTCGGCTTCCTGAACATGCGACAGAAGCTGCTGCTTTTCTTGCTCTAAACGTTCAATCTTGCCCAACAGTTCACGCACCGCGTCATCCGCTTCGACTTTGGCTCGGAGTACGGCATTGTCACGTTCCAGTTCCACGACCCGCGACACCAACCGCTCGTGTTCGTAGACGACTTCCTCGGTGAGGCGCGTGCCGCGACTAAAACTTTGCAGCAAATTCTCGCGTTCCTTATGCAGATCCGTAGGCGCGGGATCACTCGGTGGACCGGAACGGTTATGTTTGGAATCGGGCATGAGCGTGGAGTTGCGGGTCTGCGGTCGTTCTTCTGTCTCACGCTATCACGAGCGGCGGCCGCACGAGAATTGAGCATTGAATCATTCCGGGCGGAAAACTCCAAATACAGTATCGGCCGGTCAACCCAGGCTCAAATTGCGCTGTGACAATAATTTGGGCGTCTAATATCATAATTTTCTAGCGGATCATCCCCACAAGATGTCTGCGATAGGGGCTATGATGGAGATTGCCCATGGCCGACGTCGAAATGCCAACGGACTTTGAGGCGATCCAACGGCTACTCGAAATGGGTGACGTGGACAGTGCCAGAGAGATACTAGGTGCTACCGAGGCACAGGACGAAGCTTACACCGTCTTGCGGCTTAAGTTGGCAATGCTCGAGGGCTCGGTTGCTCCGGCTGCTGCGCTGCAAAAGCTAATTCAGCTGATGCGGGTTCAGGCAAATTGGCCAGGCGCCCGTGCTTTGTTCCAGGAGGCCTCTCGACTGGCTTACGCCGAGGGCCAATCATCTGTGTCGCATTCGCACCATCCGCCGCCGGTACGCGACAAGTAGGTGTGCGGAAGCTGCGCGCAGTCGCTCGTCTCACCCGATCCAGTCGCGCAGCGGCGGCAAGATCCTTCGCTCTACATTGCGTAGCGCCTTCAAATCGCGGGCAGACGTTAGCAACATCGCCATTTTGAGTTCTGCTTCGACTCGGCGAAGATAGTTCAACGCGCCCCCCCTGCCTTCGGCGTGAAAGGCCTTTAGCACTGGGCGCGCCAGACCAGCAGCCTGCGCGCCCATCGCGATCGCCTTAGCTACTTCGATTCCATTTGATATCCCACCGGTTGCCACAATCGTTTCCATTCCGGCGCCGGAACAATACGCAACACTGGCGGCAGTCGGTATACCCCAATCGCGGAACGCGGTAACAGCATCGCGATACTGAGCTTGCAATCGCTCCGTTTCCACGGCTACCCACGAAGTACCACCCGCCCCGGAAACATCCACGTGCCTAATCCCGCGATTTTGTAATCGCTTCGCCACGCTTGCGGAGATTCCGCATCCAGTTTCCTTCGCCACTACGGGTACGCGCAAGTCACTACTCAAACGTTGCAAGGTGTCTAGAATTCCACGAAAATCCCGATCACCCTCCGTTTGCACCAGCTCCATTGCAGGATTGAGGTGCACACATAGAGCATCGGCTCCAATTGCATTTACCAAGTCCGCTACGGCGCGAGACTCCAATTTTGTCGCTTGAACTCCGCCTAGATTTCCTAACAAGAGAGTATTGGGTGCAACGCTTCGTATCGAGTATGAATCTTGAACACCAGGATTCATAAGCATGGCACGTTGGCTTCCAACACCAAAGCCATAACCACATTCCTCAGCAATGGATGCCAACTCCAGATTGATTGATCGAGCTCGCTCGTTGCCGCCCGTCATTGCTGCAATGATGATCGGGGCACGTAACACTTTGCCAAAAACTTCGACACGAGTATCGACTTCATCGACGGACAATTCGGGCAGCGCATCGTGAAGTAGCTCGACGCATTCGAAGAGGTGTGTCTTTCTGAACCCTACGTCCCCACCAATTGTCAGGTCCAGGTGCTCGTTTTTGCGGCTTGCGATTTCGGCCATGGGGAATGAGTGTGACTTTTAGCTTTGCAGACGCCGCATACAACCGAGAATGTTGTCCTGGGGCAAGGTTGACGAACTTACCCCTCAAGCATAACCTGCCCTCCCAGCGTGAAAAGAAGCTCGCCTGCAGGATTACTTGACCTGGCAACACCCCATTCTACATCCAGTTCGCCGTTCTTGGACTTTGCAGACGGCGTGCGGGCCAAGGTCGAAGCCAGGCTGAAGCGACGCCTTGCGAATGAAATTCGACAACTGGACGACATAGGGCCACAGGCCGTATCCGCCTGTGTGGCGCTATCGGACTTGTGCTTGCGGGGCGGTAAGCGCCTTAGGGCAGCACTCGTATCCACTGGAGCACTGTGCTTTCGCAAACAGCAAGACGACAAGTTGCTGATCGACATCGGTGCCGCCGTCGAATTGCTGCACACCTACTTTCTGGTTCACGACGATTGGATCGACGGCGATCTCGTGAGAAGAGGTGGCCCAAGCGCCCACGCGGCTCTGCGTAGTTCTTTCGGACAAGCTGCTGGCGACGCGGCAGCAATACTCGCAGGTGATTGGGGCTCCGCTGTAGCAAATGATTGGATGGCCCAGTTGCCCCTGCCATCAAGCGCACTCGCACGGGTGCTCGCCGCATTTTCGCTGATGCAGCGGGCTGCAGTCACGGGCCAACTGCGCGATATTTTGGCAAAAGACAGTGACATCGAGCTCACCTATCAACTAAAGACCGCTAGCTATACAGTCGAAGGGCCCATCAATCTGGGCGCCATCGTTGGGGGAGCAACAGTTGCGGATTTGCGCAAGATACGTAAATTCGCAATTCCTATCGGAATCGCATTCCAGTTGCGCGATGACATAATTGGCCTATTTGGTTCACCTAAAACCACAGGCAAACCTTTCGGCAGTGATTTGCGAGCTGGAAAGCGCACTGCGGTGGCAATCCACGCACTAGAACGAGCAGTTGGCTCGAATCGGAGAATTCTCGCTGATGTATTTGGTAACCCGCGCGCGTCGAACCGGCAGTTAAACGCGGCCGTTCGAGTTATCGAAGCCGTCGGCGCAAAGTCACACGTGGAGCAGCGCATCGCTCAATTGCTTCAGTTGGCCGAACGCCACATTCGGAGCGCCCCAATAAGCTCCGCTGGCCGTAGGCTCTTGGCTTCGGCCGCGTCTGCGCTAGTATTGAGATCGATGTAGGTCAGTTTCAACTAAAGATCGAGCAATATTTTGGCGGTTGCAAAAGGTAAAGTCATCCTGCTGGGGGAGCATGCCGTTGTGTACGGAAACCCAGCGCTTGTGGTCGGAATCAACCCGGGCGCCGAGGCTAGCGTGACAATCGACGGTACCTGTTCGGTTACCGTGGGCAAGCGCCAGGCGCGCCCCGGTGAGGGAGCACTCGGAAGTGCATTCCGGGCTCTGATGGATTCGCTCAATACGCCGCCGCTGCGCGCTACAATTGACCTAAAAATTCCGGCCGGTTGTGGTCTCGGAGCATCCGCGGCCGCCGCTGTTGCACTAGCCAAGGCCGCCCTTGATGCAATTGAGCCAACGCCGACCGAGTCTGAGCCGCACACGAAGCGAGTGCTCAAAGCAGCGGACGCCTGGGAAAAAGTATTTCACGGTAACCCATCCGGGATTGATGCCTTGGCGGCACTTATCGGGGGTTGTTTTATCTTCAGGCG
Source organism: uncultured delta proteobacterium (assembly GCA_963819085.1). Lineage (GTDB taxonomy): Bacteria > Myxococcota_A > Polyangia > Polyangiales > Polyangiaceae > FEN-1139. The sequence continues at coordinate 30,228 of CAWFUX010000044.1, read as the reverse complement.
CAACGCTGGCCCTGAACCTATCCAGCTCAAACATCCGATCCACTTAGCGGTTGCGATTGCGGATTCGCCGGCCGACACGCGAACTCAAGTAAACAAAGTCGCTGAGCGTCGGGAATCGGATAGCTCTCGCGTCAGACAAATTTTCGAACAGATACGATCCCTCGTCGAAACCGCCCAATTGGCCCTGCTGGACGGCGAAGTTGTGCCGATTGGACAACTGATGAACGAGAATCACCGGCTATTGCAGGAGCTCGGTGTGTCTACGCCGCCACTTGACAGCGCCCGTGAACACGCCCTGAAAGCCGGCGCAATCGGAGCCAAACTTACGGGCAGCGGCGGAGGGGGTTGCGTAGTGGCATTGTGCGAGGAAGATCCGGAGCCTGTCCTGCGCGCCTGGAGCAAACAGGGATTATCTTGCTTTTCTACAACAATTGGCCCAGGGAATTAAGGTGCGTTTGAGTTATGATACCGCGACTTGCCGCGACCGCGGTCGCCCATTCGAATATTGCGCTGATCAAATACTGGGGCAAGTTGCCAAAGTCCGGAAACTACCCGGCGGTACCTAGCCTATCATTGACGCTGGATTCGCTGTGCACGCGAACACATGTATCGTTCGATTCCAAGTTCGGGCAAGACGAATTCGAACTCGATGGCACTTGGAGGGGGGACCGCTCGCTTGAGCGCGTGTCCAACTTGCTCAGCGCAGTACGAAGCCTCGCTGGCCTTCCGTACTTCGCCAAAGTTGTATCCTCGAACAATTTTCCCACCGCATCGGGACTAGCCTCGAGCGCCTCGGGGTTCGCCGCTTTGGCACTGGCCGCGACGCACGCTGCGGGGCTAGTGCTAGAACCCACAGCCGTCAGTGCAATTGCGAGGGCATGCTCGGCATCATCGGCGCGTTCGATCTTTGGGGGTTGGGTGTCGCTCGGTGCGGGTGCTGACTCTGCGTTGGCCATCGATTCAGGCGAAGGCTGGGATGTGGTTTTAGTCGTCGCGGTCACCGATCCCGGGCCAAAGGCACTGGGCTCTACCCAAGCAATGATGCTCAGCTCGGCCACGAGTCCCTACTATTCGGCATGGGTGCAAACGGCTCCCGCACTCTTTGCAAACGCGTGTAAGGCACTGCGCGAACGTGATTTGGACTCCCTTGGACAATGCATGGAAGAGAGTACCTGGCGGATGCACGCAACGATGCTCACGTCGGTACCGGCGGTTGTCTATCTCTCGCCTGTCACGTTGGCGATCATCAATGAAATCCGAAACCGACGCAGTACATCCGTCCCAGCCTATTTCACGACCGACGCCGGACCTCACGTCAAAGTTCTTACGACGGCTGAACACGCAATCGCAGTAAAAGGCTGGTTGATTCAGTTGCCGGGTGTAACGAACGTGATCATCTGTCGAACCGGGTCGTGCCGCTTACGTCGAACCGCTTTCAGAGGGAAGTCACACGTCGTGAAGGCGCGCGCGCCTGGGAAGGTCGTTCTATCGGGAGCGTACGCGGTACTAGACGGCGCCCCCGCCCTAGTTTCAGCGGTGGATCGGTATGTAATCGCTGATGCACGTCGCCCCGCGCAGTTCATCACCGAGGAAGTGCGAGCGGCAGCACTTTGGCACGTGCCCTGGTTTGACGCAGGCGACTTGCGGACTCAAGATCGAAAACTGGGACTCGGCTCGAGCGCGGCAATACTCGTGGCTTCGTTGGCAGCCGATCAATTGCATCGGTCGGGGCCCCTCGACGATGAAACACTAGTCGAAAGAGTCTTGCCATTGGCATTGAACGCACACGCATTGGTGCAACCGCTGGGCAGCGGAATCGATGTTGTGGCATCTTGCTACGGCGGCACGCAAATTGTTCAAAAGATCGGCGACGCCCTGATCCACGATCGGGTTCAACTTCCGGCAAACTTGTACATTGAAGTCTGGGCCGCACCCAATTCGTGCCGCACTCATGAGATGCTAAGTGCCTTGGTCGAGTATCGGCGCGAACATCCCAGGCAATATTCAGAACTCATTTCGCAGCCATCGCTCGCTTCCGAGCAGGCGGCAACGGCGGCCCGATTCGGCGATGCAAAGTCGTTTGTAACAGCGCTTGCGGCTCAGAGGTTTGTTTTGCAAGCACTTGGACAAGACACTCGTCTGAATATCGTGACCAGCGAGGTGTCCGCACTCGCCGATTTGGCGGCCGAGGAATCGGCTGCGGTATTGCCGGCCGGCGCCGGGGGCGGCGATATCGCGATATTCGCGGGACTTCAGCCTCCTTCAGGCAGGCTTCGAACTTTGATGGCAAGTCAAAACCACGATTCAATTGGCGTCAGTTTAGGTGCTCGGGGGGTGCATGGGGTGGGCGCCGAGTGCTACCAAGACCCGTAGCCGTGAACCCGACCGACAGCACAATACCCGGATTTTACCGTCTAACATTGAATGAGCGACAGGATTTGATCGCGAGTCGCATTCACACGCCTGCCGATGCGTTGAAACAACTGCTCAACGCGGGTGGTCTTACGTCGGAAATTGCGAACAACACCGTCGAAAACGTTGTCGGAACCTATGCCCTGCCCTTCGGGCTGGGCTTGAATTTTCGTGTCAACAATGTCGACCGAATCATCCCTATGGTGGTGGAGGAACCAAGTGTAATTGCGGCAGCGTCGAATGCGGCTCGGCTTGCACGAATGTCCGGGGGTTTTTTCGCAAAGATGCTCGAAACGCAAATGACCGGGCAAATTGAGATTCGCGGAATCGAGAACGCTGCCGAATCAATCCACTTGCTCGATCTTGCGCGCGCGCAATTGCTCGACCTAGCCAATACAGCAGCGCCGGGTCTAGTAAATCGAGGCGGAGGGGCCAGAGAGCTGGAAGTACGCGACCTGGGGCACGGAATTCTGGTCGTACATGTATATGTTGATTGTCAAAGATGCCATGGGTGCAAACTTGGTCAACGGAATTGCCGAAGCCATCGGGCCCGAAATTGCCCGGATTGCTCAGGGTCGCCTTGGGCTTCGAATTCTCACCAACTTATGCGATCGGCGCCGAGTTCAGGCCGAATGTCGTATCGCAGTCTCCCATTTGGCCGAATCGCGAGGGATCGTCGAGCACGGATTGGATCCGATAACCGCTGGTCGAAAATTCGCGGCTGCGATCGAAGAGGCATCGCGGTTCGCATCGATCGATCCTTATCGCGCCGTAACGCACAACAAGGGGCTAATGAACGGGGTCGATTCCGTTGTGCTTGCCACGGGCAACGATTTTCGCGCAGTAGAAGCTGCGGCACACGCCTGGGCAGCCGTCACTGGTCAGTATCGACCATTGGCTCAGTGGCAAGTGAAGGAGGACTTTCTCACGGGTCAACTCGAAATGCCTTTGGCGCTAGGCACGGTAGGCGGCACCTTGCGCGTTCATCCAACGGCCCAATGGGCGCTTGCCCTGCTTGACGTGAAATCGGCGTCGGAACTCTGTGAAATTGTGGCGTGCGTCGGGCTTGCCTCGAACCTCTCCGCAATTCGAGCGTTGGCAACCGACGGTATCCAGCGCGGCCATATGTCTTTACATGCTCGCAGCGTTGCCGTTGCAGCCGGCGCGAGCCACGAAGAGGTGGAATCTTTGGCACGACAGCTGGTCGAAGGCGGCCGGGTCAACGAAGACGCCGCTCGAGCCATACTTGCTACAATGCGCGCCGATGACCAGAAAGGACAGCCGTGATGCTCGCCCCAAATATCGCTTACTCGACATTACTTCGTCCGGAACTTTCGGAACTCAAATCATACGTACCAGACTTAGGTAACTATCCGATCCGGCTAGACGCCAACGAAGCACCGCCGTTTCGAAACAAGGACGTCTCGAGTCGGCTCGCCGAGGCAGCGACAAAGATTGCGTGGGAACGTTATCCGGACCCAACCGCACAGCAACTCCGCGAAGCGTTGGCTCTCCGCTGCGGTGCACAGGCCGACGAGGTCTTGGTTGGAGTCGGTAGCGATGAATTAATCAGCCTTCTGCTTACCGCCTTGGCAAGGTCGGAAGGTCCCCAAAACCCGCCTACGGTACTTACGCTTTCGCCAACTTTCGTCATGTACAAGATGTCCGCAAGGGCACGTGGCTTTAGGGTGATCGAAGTGCCGCTGGACGAGTCCTGGGACCTAGCTGAAAAGAGCCTGCTTTACGCGCTCGACACGGCTCCCCCGCATTTGCTTTTCATTGCTAGCCCCAACAACCCGACAGGTAACCTTGCAAGCCGAGACCGACTCGAGCGATTGCTCGAATCCGCTTCGCACACGGTGTGCGTCATCGACGAAGCTTATATTGACTATGCCCATTGTACTCACATGGACCTTCGAAAGCGGTTTCCCAACCTGGTCATTCTTCGGACACTGAGCAAAATCGGTTTTGCAGCCCTTCGCATTGGGTGGCTAATCGGTCCACGCGGCCTAGTGCAAGAAATCGATAAAGTCCGACAGCCGTACAATTTGGCGAGTCTCAATCAAGACCTAGCCAGACTCATTGTTACCGAGTTGAGTCCATTAATATCGGAGCACGTGTACGACGTCATATCTGCGCGTGAGCAACTGCTCGAGCAAATTCAAAGACTTGACGGTTTTTCAGTGACCCCCAGTGATGCGAATTTTTTGTGGGTCAAGACGAGCCGACCCGCGCAAAGTGTTCATGCGCATCTTCGAAGCAAAGGAATACTAGTTCGAAGCTTTCACGAGCGGGGTGGGCGTTTGGCGAATCAACTGCGCATCACCGTGGGGACTCCCGATCAGAACGACAGGCTCATCGAGGCGCTTGCCGAGGCGCAATGATAGCTACTGGCTGTAAACCATGGGTGCGACGCGCCATAGCATTGTATTCGCTGCTCATTTCAACCGTTAGCTGCGAAGCGAGTCGAGTCGTACGAATTAGAGCGGGTCAATCCTATGAAGAACGGTTGATTGATTCGCAAGCCTATGCAGCATTTATGCGCGCTCGCATCTACGAAGCCAAAGGCGACGCGGTCAATGCTACCCTCCAATATGAAGAAGTACTTTCATTCGATCCACAAGCGGCTGAGGCCTGGGTTCGGCTGGGCAATATCTACTGTCGTCGCAACTGGGCAAAAGCATCCGAGGCGTGGCAGGCTGCTTCGCGTTTAGACCCCGAATCGCCCGATTTGTGGGTACTAAGAGCCCGCTGTGAATATCTGCAAGGTCATTTCGAGCTGGCACTCGATTACGCCAGGCGAGCCATTCGCTTCGAACCAACGTCCGTGCCAGCTGCGGTCCTAATTGCAGATACGTCATCAAGGCTCAACCGGCGGGAAGAAGCCATCACCTGGCTGCACGGCGCTTGTGCAATGAGTCCGACGAATGTCTATCTCTGGCAGACGATGTTTCTCTCAAAGACTTTGCCGAATTTCGAACGTCGCTATGCGGCAAAGCAACTCGCGAGGTTGAGGCCACCCGGGACGTCGACCATACCACTATCTTATCGTTCATCTGCAGACAGCAGTCAGCCGACAAGTGCTGCTTGGCAACTGAAGTTGGATCAGGAACTGGAAGTGGCATTAGATAAAAATGATACGGCAGATGCTCGTCGCGTTGCCACGCAACTAGGTCTTAATCCCGAGCAGTTGGCGGCACGGGCACTGATTGAAGGTTCTTACAGCGTGGTTCTTGATCAAGTGGAATTGCTACTCGCCGTTGATTCGAACAACGCTTCCGCGTGGATTTTGGGTCTAGTGGCCGCCGACCGCAGTCACGACGATGTCCGGTTCCATTCGTTGCTGGCTCGCTCTCCAAAGGCGTCAATTCCGTCAGATGCCATATTTCGAGATTATCTCGTCGAATTGATTGGGAATCGCGTATCGCTGGATGTCGGGGAGTGAAACCCTCGTGACGCCTTGTGGGCAGCGCCGAGTTCACTTGCATGGGTCCGAAAGCCAGCGCACACTCGCTGCCTCGGACAAGTACAGTTGCATCTAGTTGCCACACCGACAGCCCGCTTACTAATTGCAATGGCCACCCTCGGGGTCATTGTGGCCTCAATTCTTCGCGAGCCCATCGCAATGTTGTGGCTCGGTTCAATTCTCATAGCGATGACGGTTAGTCGGGCTACGGCCAGCCTGGCGGTCTCACGGGCCCGAAGGCAAGGGTTCGAGATGTACTTCAAGACGAGTGCGCGGCGCTTCACCGTTACGCGACAGGAGCAATTCGTGCTCAAGATAGTCTTGCGTAATCGGTCAGACGTGGCGTTACAGTTGCGAGACTTTCAAGTCTTAGCTTCACCAGAAATCGTCATGTCGGCAGAAGTCGAGCGAGCCTATCTCGGGGCGGGGTCTAGCATTGAGTTTGCGCTACGTGGCACAGCCTCAAGGGTGGGCCAACACGCCGTACACGGGCTCTCACTGCGAGTCGTGCACAGCGCTGGGTCATTCGAATCGCCACTAATATTCGTAAACCCAATTCAGGTTGTTGCATATCCAACGGCAGTTAGGCAAAGCGTCAGGGCGTCTTTGGGTGGACTAAGCCGACGGCCGTCGGATGCCGAGCGGACCGGACATATGTCGGGGGATTCAATTGAGCTCCGCGAGCTTCGCGCACACCAACCGGGTGACGCACTACGCAAGATTGCGTGGAAGGCTTCCGCGCGACGGGGCAACTTGTTAGTTCGCGATGAGGAGCTAATGGAACGTCAGTCGCTCTGGGTACTCTTGGACGCATCATTGGAATTGTGGGCGGGCGAGATTGGTAAGGCGCCGCTAGACGAAGCCATCGATCAATTGGCGGCTGTCCTTCATAAGTACATATCCCTCGGGGATCATGTCGGTCTCGGTGTCGTAGCGTCCCGAGTACTAGCATGGATACCACCCGATACCGGAGCTGCACACTTGGCGCGCGTCAAGAGCTCCTTGCTGAAGGCCGCGCACCACTGGGACTCCGATCGCTCGGGCAGCGATGAACTCGACGTTGCTCGAATGGTTCTCGAGCATATGACTCGGCTTGATGGGCCGCTAGTTCATCAACTCACTCCCTCACAGATCGAGGCAATTGCCCAAGCTGCTACAGTTCTCATGCAACGTTTCGAACTCGAAGTCCCGGAGGTCTTTGCCGGCACCTCTCGGGAGCGAACCCTCCGACAATACGCCACTGCGTTTGGACTAACTTCGCCCCCTCGACTCGAGCTGGAGAGGCGGCTGAGCGACTCACAGCTGCTTACGGCGATTGAACGCTGCATGGCGGATAGGCCCACGCGAATTCTATTGTGCTCGATCGAACCGAACGCAAGACTCCTTGATGGCATCATGAGTTTGCGGCGTAGATTGGCTCACAATCGCATCAAAATGTCGTGGCTCACTATTCAATCAACGGCCGGTCTGCCCAGCACGGGTGGAGTGATTCAGAGGGTCGTCAATGACGCCATTATATGGAGGACTTCAGCTTCGACACCGGGGACCCTGACCAGATTGAAACGCCTCGGAATTAGCATCGAACAGACACCGAGAGCCAGAATCTTACGGCGCCCGACTGAAATGCCATGACATCAAATTCTCCGAAGCAACTACTTAGTGAGTGGAACCTAAGAGCCAAGCATCATTTTGGGCAGAATTTCATCAGCAATCTGGAACTCTCAGAAAAGATTGCCGAACGCGCATTGAAGGGAGATAGCGGCACGGTTGTCGAAATTGGCGCAGGCTTGGGTGCCCTTACAACATCGCTACTGAGTCGCGCATCGCGGGTGGTGGCCATTGAACGAGATCGCGACCTCGTTCCGTTCCTTCTGAAGAAATTCGAGGAACAGGTGAATGACGCTCGGTTAGTCGTTCTTGAGGAAGACGCCAAATCGACCGATTACATCCGGCATTTCGGCAATGGCCCCACCCCGTATGTTCTCGTTGGCAATTTGCCTTACCAGATTACGGGCCCCCTGTTGCGTAAGGCGGTTGAACTCGCAAGTGTTATCGCGCGGGCGGTACTAATGGTGCAATTGGAAGTTGCGGATCGCCTAGTTGCCAAACCTGACAGTCGTTCGTATGGTGCGCTCAGCGTTTTCGTACAGGCGTGCTTCTCCGTCGAGCGTGTATCGGTCGTCAAGCGAGGTGCATTTTATCCTCAACCGAAAGTTGACTCGGCGATCGTCGAGCTGACCCCGCTTCAGCCCTTTATTTCCGAGGAATCTTCGCTGTTTCGCGAAATCGTTCAGTTGGCTTTCAGATATAGGCGCAAGATCCTCCGCAACGCATGGAGTGGACTTACGCTGGCGTCCAGCTCAGAGCTGCAGTCCGCCGCCGCTCGTTCGGGGATTGATTTGGACGTCCGCGGCGAGACCTTAAGTGTTCATGACTTTGCGCGTCTAGCCAGGGAACTTGCATCGTGAACGGCCGCACAATTACAGCCGTGTTCGCTGTGACTTGGCATTGCTTGCAGCTAGGTTGCGATCGAGGCCATTCGCCGTCAGATTTGCCAGTACGAGCTCAGGCGGGAATCTTTTTCGGCGGTCAAGTTCAGAATCGTTCTGAATGGGCCCTGGTTCTTGACGGGGCGCGTCAAACCCAAGGGTTTCGGCTTGAATTCAAGCAGCCGCTCAAGGAGCCGGCGCAGGTTAGCTGGGAGATTATTCGTCCCGCTACGCCAGCAAAGAGACATAGCTCGTCCCCTGGGGAGCCAGTGTCATCCACAAACACCGTTACGGTGCCGGTCGGAACCGAGCGTTTCGATCAACTGGTCCCCTTTTCCGAAAATGACCGCCCCGGTGCGTGGAAGTTGCGAGTGTTCGTCAATGGGGCGAGTGTGCTGAGCAAGTCGATCACTGTCGTGGCAAAGCCAAGCTATGCGAGCGATGATTCGTAGTGCTCAACTTATTCTTGGCTCGTCGAACTTTCGTCCGCAGTATAGTCGGGGTGCGCAGCCGTTTGAAACTCGTACACGGTGTGAATCGTAGGCGGCGGAGCCTCGCCGCACAATTCGAGGCGCGTTGCAGCCCAACGTTCGCGCGTAATTAGGACCCCGTGCTCCGGCCCTCCCAATGTGCCGGAAAAACTCAACAGGGCGTCGTCTGCCTCGGCAAGTTCTTGCCGCACTCCGTTAAGGTTGACGTCGTCGGCTCGGCAAAACAACCCGGTCAGCAATAGCACGCAATCATTGGCTACTTCTACGAAACCGGGCCCCACCGCAACTTGCTGCTGCTCGGAACCTTGGCGATACGTGACAATGCCTGTCCGCAACGCGGCAATTAACGGCCGATGCCCCGCAAGCACGCCGAAATCCCCGTCAACGCTAGGCGCGGTGAGTTCGTCGACGTGTATCCGCAGCACTGCCCCTTCGGGAGTTACCACTTGAAGCTCAATAGGAGAATTATCCGACATTGGCTGGAAATCCCACCTCAACTAGGCGTGCGCAGTTGCTGTGCCTTTGCCTTTGCCTCGTCGATATTGCCAACCATGTAGAAGGCTTGCTCGGGCAGTTCGTCAAGAGCGCCAGACAAGATCTCCTTGAAGCCGGCAATCGTTTCTTTCAGTGCAACGTATTTACCCTTGTGACCTGTAAACTGTTCAGCCACAAAGAATGGTTGAGAAAGAAACCTTTGGATCTTTCTGGCCCTCGATACGACCAACTTGTCCTCTTCGCTCAATTCATCCATGCCCAAAATCGCGATGATATCCTGCAAGTCTTTGAACCGCTGAAGGGTGCCTTGAACGCCGCGAGCCACCTCATAGTGTTCTTCGCCGACGATGTTGGGGTCGAGCATGGTACTGGTCGAATCCAATGGGTCCACTGCTGGGTAAATGCCTTGTTCGACGATCGCTCGTGAAAGCACCGTCGTTGCGTCGAGATGGGCAAATGTTGTCGCAGGCGCCGGGTCTGTCAGGTCGTCGGCTGGCACGTAAATGGCCTGCACGCTGGTAATCGAACCCTTGGTGGTTGAGGTAATGCGTTCCTGAAGTGCACCCATTTCAGTGGCCAATGTGGGTTGGTAGCCAACCGCGCTCGGCATTCGTCCGAGCAGCGCCGACACCTCGCTACCCGCTTGCGTAAAACGAAAGATGTTGTCCACGAAGAGCAACACGTCTTGCCCCTCTTCATCCCGGAAAATATTCCGCCACCGTCAATGCAGAAAGTGCCACGCGCGCGCGTGCTCCCGGGGGCTCATTCATTTGGCCGTAGATCAGGGCCGTCTTCGAGATGACAGGCTCGCCCGTCTCGAGCTTGGACTCAGTCATTTCGATGTACAAGTCGTTGCCCTCGCGGGTGCGCTCACCTACGCCGGCAAAGCAGCTTACCCCTCCGTGGGCCTTGGCCACGTTGTTGATTAGCTCCATGATGATAACGGTCTTGCCCACGCCCGCGCCGCCGAACAAGCCAATTTTGCCGCCCTTTCTGTAGGGGGCCAATAGGTCAACGACCTTGATACCGGTTTCGAAGACCTCGACCCGGGTGCTTTGTTCGACGAAGGCAGGCGCAGGGCGATGAATTGGCATCCGGCGATCAGTGATAACGGGCCCCTTTTCGTTCAACGGGTTTGCCGACCACGTTGAGTATGCGCCCAAGCGTAGCCTTGCCCACCGGCATACTAATCGAAGAGCCCGAGTCCGTTACAGGGGCGCCCCGCACCAACCCATCCGTCGAGTCCATGGCAACCGTTCGCACGACGGAGTCACCGAGGTGCTGCGCAACTTCGAGCACCAGATTGTCCTTTTCGCTGGAAATGCTCGGATTGGAAACGGTCAACGCGTTAAGGATTTTAGGAAGCTGATTGGGTGGAAATTCGACGTCCACAACTGGACCGATTACCTGAGTAATTTTCCCGATTGCTGCACGTCCGGAAGTTGATGTGTTGGGGTTCTGTAATGTTCCGGAAAGATTTGTGGATTGAGTCATCTGCCCTCTCGGGTAACGCTAGACCGTTGTATACCGGTTGTTCGCGTCTACCACGGGGCCGATTCGCTGCCAACGTCCACTTTGCTTTCGCGTAATTGTTCTATGGGCAGCTACCTGGGCCACCCCTGCGGCCGAAACACACGCGTAGCGTGGCCAACGAGTCAACGCGACCTTGGCGTAATGCAGAATTGGAGTAAGCCTCTGCGACCGTGCTCGGGCAAGACACGATCGAGCGAGTTCGTCGCCAAACTTCGTTGGTCGCTGTAGTTCAGCAGGTAGTCCGGCTTCAGCGTCGAGGGCGCAGTTTTGTCGGTTTGTGTCCGTTCCACAAGGAAAAAACCCCGAGTTTTCACGTAAACGACGAGCGCGGGTTCTATCATTGCTTCGGCTGCAAAGCCTCGGGGGACGTTATTCGATTCGTGCAAGAAATGCAGGGGCTCACCTTCGCAGACGCAATTCGTGAGCTAGCCGACAAGGCCGGGATCGAAATTGTCGAAGAGCACAAGGCAGAGGATAGCCGCCTTCGCAATGAGTCACGCCGTCGCATGGTTGAACTATTTGAAGTGGGAAACGCGGCTGCGGCATTTTTCGAGGAGGCTCTTCGCGAGCACCCCTTGCGCCACATTGCCATCGCCGAATTGACCCGGCGTGACCTGGTTGCGAACAGCCCTACCGACGCCGTGGCGGACGCGCTGCAATCTTTTCGCGTCGGCTATGCCCCGTACGGTTGGGACGAACTGTTGCGGCATCTTCGAACACTGGGCTTCTCGATGCAAGCCGCCGAGAGCGTGGGACTCATCGTCCCGCGCAAATCGAGCAATGGGCATTACGACAGATTTCGACATCGATTGATGTTCACCGTTATGGACATGCAAGGCCGCGTGATTGCATTCAGCGGCCGGACGTTGCCGGAACCCGAACCAGATGACCTCAAAAGGCTCGGCCTCTCCGGGCCTACGGATTCGGATACGAGTGGCGCCAAAGCCAAATACGTGAATAGTCCCGAGTCTCCCATATATAAAAAGCGTGAGACTTTGTTTGGCCTTTATCAGGCGCGTCAGTCGCTGCGCGAGCTCGGAAAGGCCATTTTGGTAGAGGGCAATTTCGACGTTGTCAGCTTGCATGCGCGGGGCCTGCGCCAGACCATTGCACCGCTAGGCACTGCGTTCACGACCGAGCAGGCCAAATTGCTACGTCGATTGGCTCCCGATGTTACCTTGATGTTTGATGGCGATTCGGCGGGGCGAAGGGCAGTGCTAGCCGCTCGAGAAGCCGTTCGCGAGGCGGGACTGAATTGTCGCGTGGCCAGTTTGCCCGACGGAATCGACCCCGACGAACTAATCCGAAAAGCAGGTCCCGATGGAGTCAGGCATGCCATCGATTCAAGTCCAGAGATACTTAGGTACCTCATCGACACTTGCCTCGATAGCGGATTTACCAAGAACGATCCGCTGACGCGTGCCGCAAAAATCAAAGAAGTCGCCGAATTGATTGCAACCGAATCCAGCCCTGAGGGGCGCGCCATGGCAACCAACTACGCTGACACGGTAGCGGCACGCCTCGATATTTCCGATGCGCCCACGTTTCAGGCTTTGCAGCGGCGCATCCAACAGGCTGTGTCGTCGTCAGCGAACCAGCCGCTTCCTGGCGGTGCGAAGACCAATCAGGCCCGCAGTCCGAACCGAAGCGATGCCGTCGCTCAAGAGGTGCTCGGCTGCATTCTGGATTGGCCGGAACTCTTGGACGACGCTGAAGTCGGAGATGCGTTGGGGCTTACCGAAGGCGACATTGCGTTGACCTTAGCACTGGCGCGTCGCACCTTTTTAGGCCAAAAAGCCGATTCTGTGGAAGAATTCCTTGCGAAGATACCTGTGTCGATCCATGCATTCGCGGCCAGTCAACTAGCGGCACCCAGGCACAACCGGCTCGAGGACGCAAGAACAGTGCTTTTGAAAAATGTGAGCAAACTAAGGCGACTCGAGCAACACCGACGCAGGCCAGAAGACCTCGAAGCAATGCAGCGTGCGGCAGCGTCAGGCGACTTCGAAGCGGAGCTCGCGCTCCTGCAAATGCACGCAAACCTAGCACGGGAACGTCACGGCGTGGGAGAGAGGTAGCGGTGGGAGCAAAAAAGCCTGAAGGCGGGAACAAACGCACTGGAACAGCACCTTTGCCAAAAGCATCGGGTGCCACCAAGACCAAGGAGGCCGTGGTCGATGCCAAGGCTAACAAGTCTGAAGGCCGTAGTTGCCAGCGAATATCCAGATGATTTTAGCGAATCGTCATCGTCGGTACCGCCTGATGGAGACGACGAGGATTTTGATTCGGATTCGTCATCGTCGGTGCCGCCCATTGCGAAGAAAGGGGCCAACGGCAAAGTCAAAGAGCAGCTGATTCGTCTGGGCAAGACGAAAGGTTTCTTGACGTATGACGATGTCCACGAAGCCCTTCCAGGTGAAGACGTGGGCCCCGATCAGATGGAGGACATGTTGACGGCGCTCGACGACGAACGCATCGAAGTCGTCGACGATGTCAGCGAATTGAAGCCAGAAATCGCCACGCCAACGACGAAGATATGGGTATCGGGCGGCGCGCCGAGACGCAAGAAGCCCCCGAGCGGCCGAGCGTGGCCCCCACGAGCGTTGCGCCGAAGAGCGGCGACGAGGAGCTTTATAAGAGCAACGACCCGGTCCGCATGTACTTGCGCAAGATGGGGAGCGTCGCGCTCCTAACCCGTGAGGGTGAAGTCGAAATTGCCAAGCGCATCGAACAGGGTGAAAACGAGATCCTCGAATCAATCCTGAATAGCCCCGTGGCCGTGCGCGAAATCCTGGAGATTGGGGAAAAGCTCAAGGCCCGCAAGATTCGGGTCAAAGAGATCATTCGCGATGCCGAGGATGAGGAGCACGAGTTCGACGAAGAGGAAGCCGACCGGCGTGTGATTCGGCTTGTCGACCGCGTCAAGCGAATCGACAAGAAGAACTCGGAGTTGTTGGAGGAACGTCGCGGGGCTGCGGATGCTCGTAAGCGGCAAATCGATAAAGAAATTATCGAGAACAAGCGAGAACTGGTCAAGGCGCTCCAAGAGATGCGCCTCAACAAGAAGACGATCGACAGAATCGTCCTGAAACTAAAGAGTCTAATTGAGCGGGTATTTCGTGCCCAAGGTCGCCCAATTGTCCTCGATGGCCCCATCGCGGGCAGCAAGAGCGAGCTCAGGAAATTACTCCGGGAGGCCAGGAACGCGCCGAATATTGAATCGGACTTGGGCGAACGAAGTCAGACTGAAGTCGAAGAAGCAGCCGCGTTAGACGGTAATTCCGAACCGCCCGCCAAGCGTCGCGAGGAAGAAGTCCGCGTCGACGCCGACCAGTTGCTCGAGACTTACAATCGAATCGTCGAAGGCGAGCGCAAAGCGGAACGGGCCAAGGCCGAATTGGTTGAAGCCAATCTGCGGCTCGTGGTCAGCATTGCCAAGAAGTACACCAATCGGGGTCTACAGTTCCTGGATCTAATCCAGGAAGGCAATATCGGCCTGATGAAGGCCGTCGACAAGTTCGAGTACAAGCGCGGTTATAAGTTCAGCACCTATGCGACTTGGTGGATCCGCCAAGCTATCACTCGGGCGATTGCCGACCAGGCACGGACGATACGTATCCCCGTGCATATGATTGAGACCATCAATAAGCTCATCAGAACCTCGCGGTATCTCGTGCAGGAGTTTGGGAGGGAACCAACTCCCGAAGAGATCGCCGAGAAGATGGAGCTCCCTCTCGATAAGGTCAGAAAAGTACTCAAGATTGCCAAGGAGCCGATCAGTCTCGAAACGCCCATCGGCGAAGAAGAGGACAGTCACCTCGGCGACTTCATCGAGGACAAGAGCGTCGTGAGTCCGGCGGAGGCAGTGATCAACATGAATCTGTCCGAGCAGACGCGTCGCGTCCTAAAGACACTGACTCCCCGCGAAGAAAAAGTGCTGCGGATGCGGTTCGGAATCGGCGAAAAGAGCGACCACACCCTAGAAGAGGTCGGTCAAGATTTCGAGGTGACGCGCGAGAGAATTCGGCAAATCGAGGCCAAAGCGCTGCGAAAACTGCGTCACCCCAGCCGCTCGAAACAGCTCAAGAGCTTTATCGAAAGCTAGTTCTGAGAGGCAAAGCAACACGGGTCGGGGTCCGGCCGGCTCACTTCGTCGTGTCGTCCCAAGGTTGACCTAGCCGCGCTAAAGCCTGTTTGGCCTCGTCGCGATAGGCGTTATCTGTTGGTGCAAGTCTGAGAAATTCTTGCCAATGAGCAATGGCGGCGGACTGGGACCCGAGGCTCCGCGCCAAGAGTCGGTGTGCCTCCCAAGTCCACCGCGGCTGCGGGTCCTGACGCGAACCGAGTTCCAGTGATTTTTCCAATTCGCTGCGAGCCTCGGCGTCACGGGACGCGCCCTGGAGTAACTTGCCATAGCTGAAATGCCAACCCGCATTGTCAGGCTGCGCCTGCACGGCTATCCGCCACTGTTCGAGCGCTTTAACCTCTGAGCCGAGCTCGTAGTAAGCTTCCGCAAGCGCGGCATGCGCCTCGTGCCGACTGGGTCGAAGTTCAATAGCCTTGGTCAAATCAACCACGGCGTCCTTGATGGCCCCTTGACGAAAACGCAGAACTCCGCGCTGCCAGTAAGCGTCGCCAAGCCCTTGGTCTAGCGCTAAGGCTTTCTTTAGTGCTTGTTCGGCCACCGATATTCGACCCGCTTCGTTGGCGGCCCAACCAACGTAAAGATAATACTCCGGTCGATACGGATCGAGTTCAGCGGCCCGCTCCAACGTCCGCAAGGCCAAGGCAAGATTGGTTCCCTCGAGCAGCTGTGCACGTCCCAAGCAATGGTGAGTTTCAGCGGACATCGGTCGCTGTTCCAGTACTTTGCGCAGCAATGTTTCGGCTTCCTTGGGGCGCCCAGCAGCAACCTTCCCACAGCCCACGCGCAGCATGAGATCAGCATCGCTCGGCGCCTTGGCAAGTGCGTCCTCGAACGATTTAAGGGCCTCTTCCGTTCGCCCGGAGGTTTCGTAGAGCAAGCCGCGCTCGAGGGCTAAACCCGGGTACTCATGGTCCACCTTTGCGACATCGTCAAAACTCGACATAGCCTCGTCGAATTGACGATTTTTTCTGAGCGCCACGCCCAAGCGGAAGGTCGCGGCAATATCGGTGGGATCCAACTTGAGCGCCTGCCGAAAATCTGAAATGGCAGCCTCGTAGCGACCTTCCGACAACGACAATTGCCCAATTGCAATTAAAATCTTAGGCGAAAGCGGTAGTTTCTGGCGCGCCGCGTCGAGCAGTTTCTGGGCTTCTTCCCTTCGGCCCTGCTGGTTCTTCAACAAGGCCAGCGCGATATACGCGTCGATAGCCGCAGGCTCGGTACCCCCCAATGAGACGGCGCTTGAAATGCCTTTTCAGCCTCGTCGCGATTTCCCATCGCCTCAAGTGCTGCCCCGTACCAATAGTTTACCAGATAGGATTGTGCGTGACTCGCCTTGAGCTTCAAGAGCAGTGCTGCGGCTTCCCTCACGCGTTCGAGTGACAACTGTGTCTTCGCGACGCCAACGGCAGCGGTCGTATCATCGGGATCCGCCTGAACGGCTGCTTCAAACCGAGCCAACGCTTCGGCGTAACGGCCCGCGCGAAATAGCGTTTCACCGAGCCCACGAAGCGCGGCGGAGCTGCGCGGATCAAGGGCGAGCGCTTGGGTGTAGGCGGTCTCAGCAATGCTTATTTTGGACCGAGCCAGATTGAGATCGCCCAGAAGTGTCTGAGTTGCAACTCGCTCGGATGGGCTGGCGTCGTTCTGATGTGTCAGCGTCTCGGCTATTATGTTCTCGGCACTTTGGACATTGCCCCGCTTATCCATGGCAATTCTGGCCAAGAGCAAGCGAGCTCCCACATGAATGGGCTGACGGGTCATTGCGGTCGTTGCGCTACGCTCGGCCGCCTCAACCTGTCCCAATGCCATCTCCGCTGTGGCGCTACCGTATGCCGAACGGGCGCTGTGCTCAGTCGCTTCCACTTGGCGCCAATAGACCAATGCTTGACCCGGACGACGATCGAGCATCTCGATTTGAGCCGATAGAACGAATGTCTCGATCCGCTTGGGCTCAGTCCGGCGGATATCGTCGATTTTCTGATGGGCCCTGGCTAGATTTCCTTCGGCCGCCGCACGGGCCGCGAGGGCCAGTTCGTAATCCGGCACGCCATTTTTTCCAGCTAACTGGTCGAGTATCACCTTTGACCTGGAGTTTCTTTCCGGGCTTGCACCGAACCTCAAGTCCACCGCGTACCCAATGAATCCAAGATAGGCACGCAAACCTTTGGCGCGCGGATGCGAGCGCTGCAACTGCTCGGCATTCTGCAAAGCTCGAATCGCCGCAGGGTAGGTATCATCCGACAACGCCCGCTGACTGGACTCAACTTGTTCCCTTAGGATTCGTTCGTATTCGGATTTGCGAAGTTGATCGCTGACGAAAGCGTAACCGAACAACCCCATATCGGGAATCAACGATAGGGCGGCACCGCCGATCACCAGCAACACCAACGATGCGATGGCGGCCACTCTCAGACCACGTCTCGAAGGATGGCTCGCTGCCTTGCGAGGCCCGACATGTCGGGCGCGCATAGGACCAGCACCTTTCGCCTCCGTCTTTCCCAGCTCGACTTTGACATTCACAGCACCGGCAGCTTCTTGTGGGATTCCACCGAATTCCAGCTCGGTCCCTGCAGGTTTCTCCTTTGGTGCGCCATCATCGACGGTGCCGATAATGGACGCCGCGTTGCCTCCGACATCGAGACTTACTTCACCGAAGTCCGTACCGCCGCCGGATTGGCGGACAATATTTGGTATCGCGCTTGGCGCGTCGAGTGCCGACTCGGAGTCGTCACCCATATTCATGTGCAACTCGCCGAATTCCAAGCCATATTGCGGCGGCCGAACTGAATTGGCCCCCACTGGTCTCGGAGTGCCTTGTGAAAAGGGCATTGGAGGTCCCGAGTCCATCGGCAGGGCATCCGTAAGGTCCGGAAGCTTCGGACCACCGATATCAAGCGAGATGTCCACCGTCGAGTATTCCTTGTCTGACGATGAAGGCCGCGGCTCAGCTCCGAGAGGTGCATCCAAATCGGGTATGAGATCAGAACTCGACTGCAGTTTTCGCTGCGCCAACGTTGGTAGCCTGGATTCGGGATCGATATCCGGCAGCAAATCTATCTCGCCAAAGCGCCGCTTGGTTGTCGCGGGAAGCGCCGCCTTTCCAGTCGAAAGTGCCGGGAGCTTGGCTTTGGGAATTGTCGGTAAGTCGGTGCCAGCGGTCGTGGGTAGTGCTGCGTCAGCCGCCGGGGATGGTAAGTCCAAATCGAAGAAGTCTCTGCCGGTGGTTTCGTCGCGACGGTTCTCAGTCAGCGCCTCAAAGGGCGACGGAAGGTCCATTTCGAGGTCGTCGTGTACCTTGGCCGAACGCTCATGAGCGGACTGGATGTCCTTCGACGGCCTGGCAAGGGGCAAGTCTACATCGATAGATCGGGGTACTGACGAGGTAGACCGCGCAGGAGCCTTCGCCCGTTTTGCGGAGTCCGGATCATAGTCAGACGAACTCAAAGTGGCTGGGGCTACCAGTGGCGGCTCTTTCGCTAGCTCCGGCAGTGCCCAAGATTCGTCACGTTTCGTCGCAGGAAGGGGCTCGTCCCGTGCCGGTCGTGGCGCGCTCGGGGAGTCCGCTGAAGCTACTCGCGGGGGCTGGGGTTTGGCTCGAGGCGCTAGTGCAGCTGGCAAGTCTGACTCCAGTGCCGAAGTAGTACGAACCGGTGGTGGCGGCTTTCTACGCGGCACGGATGGCAACTCGGCGGGTGAGCCACCCGCTACGCCTGTCAAAGTTGCGGGAAGGTCGTTGGTTTGAACCGGTTCCGAACCAGGGATACCGGCTTTGGGTTCCGGGAGACCCTTTGGAATAGCCTTGCTCGCCCCGAATTTCGATTGAGCGCCAGCTGGGAGGTTCCCTGCGATCAACCCCGGACCTGCAACACCAATCATCGTAGCCTTGAGCGGATTCGAAGGTCTCGCCCGCTCGGTGCCTGTCGCAAAAGGCTGAGCTTGTTTGTTCCCCGCATCGGACGGCACAACGGCAGCTGGCTTTTCGACCACAAATGATGAGGCGCATTTCGGACATCGCATCCGAAGGCCACCCGCCGGAACCCGCCGTTCGTCAACTTGATAGGGCGCGCTGCATCCTGGGCACTGAACATTAAACATAGAACGCTTCCTGATGTTTATCAGGGTTTTGGCGAACAGGCGGACGAATCTTGCTGGGGTCGCATCTCCTGCGTCCCCACCGAACGGTCCTTTCGTGCTAGGGGCATTGCCAGCATGCATAAGTGGAAGTGGGTCATACTGACGACGGTGTTGGCACTTTCTGGTCTAATTTTAGGCCTCTATCGCCTGGCGAAGGTTCAGAAGCCCGCCGCAGATGCCGCCATCGCAGATGCCGGCGCGACGACCCAAATGCTAATTCCGGCCGAAGCTGGCTCCCAACTAGATGACACGCCCCGCCAACCCGAGGCTCGTGAACAACCGAGCGGTACGGAAGCTCACCAGCTCCCACCGAGTGCCCCGAATGACGTGGTGTTCGGTGCAGTCCTGGTGACATTCGAGGGCGTTCAGGGAGCCCCTAATAAGGCCCGAAGCAAGGTTGCTGCGCTAGACCTCGCCAAACGATTACTGCCGATAGCTCAGGGCAATTTCGAGGACGCCGTCAAACAAGGGGATCCGGGGTCCACGGCAAATGCCGGCTCGATTCGAAGGGGAATCCTAGAGCCCGCTGTTGAATTGGCTTTATTCACCCTCGAGAAGGGTGCCGTGTACCCAGAACCCATCGAGACACCGCGGGGCTTTTGGATAATGCGGCGAATTCGTTGAGCTTGCAGTCGCCTTCATAGTGTGTGCAGCTGTCGCTTTCGTGACGAATCTGTATTTTCGGCCGGCCAAAGACCGCTGGGTTTGCACCTCAATCGGCGCATCTCAAACCTATAGGCGCGCACCGAGCCATAAACGAGACGGCGATCGCTCTGAACAGACTCGTCAGTCGGCCGTACCTTGTGGAATGACCGCCGACTGGATTCGACATGATGAGTTTGAAGGGAGCCCTTCCGGTAAAACTAGGCATACGCACGGCCCTCGCCTAGAGTCGTGCACTGCTTGACGAGTAATCCCCAAATGACGACTCGACCTTCAGACCGGTCGCCGGACGCTTTCGAACCTGCTGCTATGCACACGAGCAACGGATGGCTTGAAGCAGAAATTGGGGCCACCAGCACCAGCGGCCCACGTGCGTTGTTACTGTATGAAACGGCGCTCATGGCGGAGCAATCGGGAAATGCAACTGAAGCCGCAAAGTCACATCTACAAGCCGTAAACACGGATCCGCATCTGGCGGAGCCCGTCGAGCGATTGTTAGCGCTCTTCGAGCAAAGGCATTCTCTAAAGAATATCGGGCGAGTTGTCGAGCGGCTCAGTCAACTGGCTAATACGGTGGAAGAACAAGAGCGAGCGTCATTGGAACGTGCCGCCTATGCGATGATCGAGCAGCGTGACGCGCACGCCGCGCGGACAATACTACTGGACGCTATCGATGCCGCTCCATCGAGCGCGAGCGTTTGGAATTTACTAAACATAGTGGCTGAACAAACCCACGACACGGAGTTACTTCAGCGAACCATAGAGTCAAGAGCTTCGCTGAGTGACAACTCCACTTGGTCGGGACTATTGTTAGTCGAACTTGCCGAATTGCGGCACGAGATTGGCGGATTTGAAGAGGCACTCGAGGCGTTGGATCAAGTAATTGAAGCCGCTGGGCCCGTTACTTTCAATGCTCTCGATATGTTGGAACGGCTGTCTTTTTCGCAGCAGCAACATGAGATTTTGTCTCGCGCCCTTGTATCTAAAGCAAGTCTGCTGGACCGTGCGACTCATGATGCATCGATAGGTGACGCCCTCGGCGTTCCGCGTTGGCGCCGAACCGAGCAGCACGTTGCCGACGCATTTGTTCGCGCGGCAATCGCTCGTCAAATGGCTGGTAACAGCGGTGAATCCGCCATCCTGCTCGAACGTGGGCTGGCTCTGCAACCCGATGACCCGGTGATTGAGCACATTGCTTTGCTCTGCGCCGAAGAGCGAAAAGATCTGGATCTCGCCGTTTCACTGGCCAAAAAAATAGCTGGCAGAACTTCCGGCGAGACTGCCGGCTCGGCTTGGTTGCGCGTAGCATTTTCGGGAAATGGCACGTGGCGTACGCGATAGCGTTATACGTTCCACCGCCGCCGGCCTCCAAGTGGCGCCGAAGGCTATTGCGCTACGCGCGCTAGAACTTCACTTAATGGAGACTAGCGAAGATTTGGCTGCGTTCGCCACGGCTGTCGAATCGTGCGCCGAAATATTCCCAAGTGATGTCGTCAAGGCTCGTTATTACTTGACAGCAGCAGAACTGTGGGCCCGGCGAACCAGAGATTCGACATCAGCGCGTGCAGCTCTGGCGCAGGCGGCACTGTTTGGGACGGAGCCCCTCGTTGTCAATCGGGTTGCGAAATTACTCGCAACCCAACTGGGTGACTCGAGCTGGTATGACGAATCAACTCGACGCTTGGCGACCTCGACTCGCAACGTCGAAGAACAAACCGAACTTTGGCTCGAGCTGGTAAGAATTCGCCTCGCTAGCGACTCGGCGGAGCGATTTGCCAGCGCGTTGGCGGGGCTTGCGGCATGCCCTCCAGGCACATGGTTGGCCAGGGCATTCGAAGCATACCGTTTGCCTGACCCAGCTGGCGCCAAAGTCTCCGAAACACGCGCAAGCGACAGCTCCCTAGTACCGGAACCCGTTCGGACACTGGTGCAGCCCGATGAACCTTTGTTGCGTTTGGCAACGATGGCGCCCGATGCCTGCTATGCACGCGCCTATACGATAAATAGCGTAGTGCGGCAGCTGCGCCAAGGTGACCGGTCCTCGGCAATTGAGAAACTTGGAAAGTTGGCGGCCAATGATGCCTCGGATGGGCTAATTGTATTGGCCTTGAGCAATCTTCATTGGGCAGAGGGTTCCCGTGGGCTAGCAACGGAAATTCTCTGCTCCGGCGCCAACACGATTGCTAACGAATATCTGGCCGGCATAGTTGCCATTAAGGCAGCCTTTCTAGCCGCCGAAACCGGCAATGTCGATCAATGCCGGCAAGCACTAGATTGCGCACGTTCCCGCATTCCCGAAGCGGCCGCCGTGGCCGAAGCGTGGCTGATTCGACGTATTCAGCCGAATGATGCACAAGCTCGACGTCAACTTCTGGATATTGCTATCGAAGGCCACGCCCATGATCGAACCGCCTTAGAACGGTTTGCATTGGAATTGCAGACCCAGAACCATGCAGCGGCTGGGTTAGCGCTCGAACAGGTTGTCCCCGGCGATTCCGCGATTGGAGTAGCTGTTGCATTCGCGAAAGTCCTGCTGGATTCCGCCACCAATCTCGAAGCAATCGACACCCTGGTTTCCCTAGTGCCATCTTTCGATCCGGTAGCAGCAGCATTGAGATCCCGGTACGCGTTGGCTAACTACCAGCCGCAGAGTGCGGAGTATCTCGACGCAACGCAGCGTTGGGCAAAGGTCGATCCCACAATTGCATCGTCACTTGAGTACTTGAGCGCCGCGCGTGCCGCTGGCCGATTGGAATTCGAATTCGACGCTTGGAATATCTTATCCCAGCGTACCGAAGGTACCCGACAGTTCCAGGTGGATCTCGCGCAATCCAGAGTCCGCCTGTTCGGTGATACAATTGCGCCACAACTCCTACAATCTCGTACCGTCGAGGGGCGCATCTTTAACTTAGAGGCGTCGCATCCCGGATGCGATCCTCGTCGTCGATGTCACTCGCTACGAGAGTTCGTGCCAATGCTCGACGAATCCGATCGGGGGATTGGCGAGGTTCTGATCGCCTACAATGGTCTGGCCGCCGGTCTTACCGAGGAGGCACTAGAACAATTCAAGAACACCGTCTCCAAACTTCCCCAAAATCCGGCGGCCTGGGAGGGACTACGGCTCGCCGCTCGCATTTGTGAGGATAAACTTTGGGTAGCTGAATCTAGCGAGGCGCTGGCTAACTTGTACGAAAATTCGGCGCTTGCGGCTCAGCTCTATGAAGAAGCGGCAACACTTTGGTTGGACGAATTGGACGATGAATCCCGCGGTGAGCGGGCATTGGGCCTGGCCGTATCTCGCGACGTCAATCGGTTCTCTGCGTTTGATCGTTTGTTTCGCCGATTGCGCGATAGGAATGACGGACTTCGACTCATCGAACTCATCGATTCCCGACTAGAAGTTAGTGACGACGTTGACGAGCTCGTGAAATTGCATTGGGAGCGAGCGAGAGTTCTGAGGGGCAACGGTGATCGTGATGCCGCCTTGTCAGCGCTCGAAAATGTGACACTCCTCGAGCCTGATCACATAGGTGCGCTTGCCCTGGCCGCCGAGATATCGATTGGAACGAATCGATTTGCCGACGCCGCCAAGTACCTGGATCGATTGGCTCGCCTCGAGTCAGCACCCAACAAGCAGCGCCTTATGAGTGGCATTGCTGCAGCCGATCTCTACGAGAGCAAGCTCAACTTGCCAGAGTTGGCGGTATCTGTACTACTAGTCCTCGACGGCGCGGACCTTGGAACATTGGCAGTACGAGAGCGCTTGGCGCGGTCTTCGGCCCGTTCCAAGGACTGGGAGCTGGCGAGCGAAACCCTACTGGGCCTTGCAGAAACTCGCGAGTCTAGTGAAGGACGTGTGGAAGCCGCGCGTCTCGCACTCAGTATCTTTCGAGATCAACTCTCCTCGCCTGCCCAGGCACTGCCCGCCGTCCAGATACTGCTGTCAGAAATCCCTGATGACGGCGAGGCGATTGACTTTGTTATCGAGCAGTCGTTTTCTCTCGAGCAGACTCGAGAACTTTGCGAATCGGCGCGCGAGGCTCTGCGCTCAAGACTCATGGAACAACCGGTTGACGCTGAGTCGATCGATCGATTGGCGCAGATTGCGGCAAAACTCGACGATGCTCCACTTCGCCAAGTCGCGCTCGGGGCGCTGGTGTGCATCGAGGCCGGAACGCCGTCAATAGTCGATGAATTGGTGGTACTCGGTTCTCGGGTTGCCCGTTTACCGAGCATCGCCCTAGATGAGAATTGTTTCCTGGATCTGGCAGAACCAGGCGATGCGGGGCCGCTTGCCGAATTGTTCTTGCACCTGGCGCCCTACTTTACCGAAGCGCTCGGTCCGAGCTTAGCCGTTCTGGGTGTAACCAAGAAACAAAGAGTAGACCCGCGCTCGGGGCTGCCTGTTCGCAATGAAATTGCCGCCTGGGCCGGCGCACTTGGCATAGGCGAATTCGATGTATACGTGGGCGGTATCGACCCCGACAATGTTGTCGGCATACCCGGCGACATTCCCTCGCTCGTTATAGGCAGCGCTTTGCACGCCCCGCTAATCCCTCAGCACCGTCAGCTAGTCGCTCGCGAGCTCTATGCAATTCGTCGCGGCACCAGCCTATTGCGGCACCGCACCGGAGCTGAAATTGCGGCTTTAGTCGTGGCGGTTTGCCGTTTAGCTGAAGTAAAAATAGCGGCTCCTGCTTACGCGCTCGTTGAAGAGTTCTCTCGATTGCTAAATTCCGTCCTGCCGCGGAAAGTCCGCAAGTTATTACCCGCGCTCTGCTCGCAGGTAGCAACTTCGGCCGTCGATCCGCTGGATTGGCATGCCGCAGCTACTAGCAGTATGGATCGCATGGCAGCCCTCGCGGCTGGCGACCTTTCCCTAGTCGTAGGATCCGGAAACATTCTGAGTGAAGCGGAGGCACTGGGCTCGCTCGGCGAGCGTCAGGAGCGGCTGCTTAGATTCGCGTTCTCCGCTCAGTACCTGTCCTTACGTGATCGATTGGGGATTCGCGTAAAATGACTACACCCAAACCACCTAGTGGGACGAACCCCGAAGTATACCGGGAAGCAAGCGAGGAACGTGCGGCTCTTGCGATGTCCGAACGTCCCTTGGTGACTTCGGCAAGTATCCCTGCGATCGACGTTGCTGCCGAACTGGGCGGACTTGAGTTCGATCCGGATGATGTATTGGCATCGCTCATCCCGTACGACGAACCGTCAAGCTTGGTCGAGCAAGAAAATGCTCCGATCTTGTTCGATGACGAAAGACCTGGGCACTCGTATCTCGAGGACTTAGGTCTACTCGAAGAATTTCGGGAAATTGCCAACCGACTGACTTTCGAATCTACGTCGGCGGTTGACGCGACGGCACAATCAGAGTTGGTCCTCGTTCAGAGCGAGATACTTGCGATCACCGGTGATATGGCGGGCGCGCTCTCATCCGCAACTCGATCAGTCGCTGAATTACCGGCGTCGCGATTGGCCCGCGTTCAGGCGCGCCACTTGACTCTCGAATCCGGAGATCTCAACGAGGTTCCCTCGCTGGTCGTGGGTGAGCTTGCTTCGCTCAATGACACGAAGTCCAAAACCCAATTGCGACTGTGGCAATCAGAATTCATGCGACTGGCGCTCGACGACAAGTTGGCCTCCGAGGAAGCTCTCTTAGTCGCAATGGCAGAGACTCCATCGGATAGCCAAGTCAATTTGTTGAGGCTTCTCAATGGTCTTGCACACCGTGATACGTCCTACATCGACTGGCTCAATGCAAGCCCGTTTCCAATCGTGGACAGTGATTCGATTCGCACGCTCGCTCGAATTCGCGGGGACCTAAGTGAACATGACCCGAGCATCGAACATTCGGCTGCCGTAATTTTGGATGTTGCCCATGCGCTCATGGAAGGCAATTTGTCCGACGCTACAGGATGGCTAAGCAGCCTCAGGGCTCTGCCCAATTGCGAACTATCGATTCGATGGCTGCTGGCGTGCTTGAAAACGGCGACCGACACCCGCGGTCGAGGAGCAATCGATGAATTGCTCAAACTGGAGCAACTTGAATACGATCCCGAGATTCAGCTGACGTTATTGGAACGAGCGATTGAAGCCGGTGACTTTGAGCTGGTGCATCGTCTGCTTCAATCTGTAGATTCCGACGACAATCGATCGATTAGTATCGCTGATGAACTAGTCCTATCCGTGCTCGCGGGAATTGGACCATCCAGAATTCGCGAATTGTGCGGCGCACTTGGCAGCGATGACGCCCTGGCTCCCTTGGCTGTCGCAATTCTGGACATGACCAGTCCACGCATCGATACTATTGCCAGCGTTGACCCGCAGACGCAATCGGACCTGGTACTAGCGCGTTGGTTGGCTAACACGTCGCCAACGGCAGATTTCACATTTCCCCCATTGGGCTCAGCGACAGACGACTATACTGATCTATCGGCGCTCAGGTTCGTACTCGGGCTCGAGGTGGCACGCGAAAACAGTGATTGGGGCGCACTGGCGGGCCTCTTTCAGGAGGCTCATCCAGACTCCGGTCCTTGGTTCCCAGGCGATCGAGAGGCTCTGGCCGCGTTGTTTTTCCAAGCAGGGGGAGACTTGACCTCAGCAAATGCCGCTTGGCAACGTGTACGGGCGGACAGGCCCTATTGCGAGTCTGCTATCCGAGCCGCGCTGGAAGGCTCCGAGGCGGATCGTAAGCGGTCCATTCTGGAAGAATATGCCGACCAATTGGATTTACAGGACGAGAGAGTCCCCTGGCTGCTGTTGGAGAGCGCACTAATTGCATCCGGCGATAGCGCCGAAGAGGCGCAACGACTGCTCGAACACGCGCATGCCATCAGTCCCGATATTACGCTAACGTTATCAATGGGGCAGGATCTGGCTCGCAATGTCGGCAATACGAGGGTTGCTGCTGATTGGCTGAGTAAACGTGCGGAACTCGCGAGCGACGCCATGGAATCCGCAATGTTGGCTGCGCAAGAAGCCCTACTTTTGATGGGTGAGGACACGATATCGGCAGAGACCTGTGCTATTCGCGCGATCGAGTTTGCCCCCAGTGACGCGACACTTCGAGCGCTTCGTAGTCAGTTATCACCCAGTTCGAGGTCGGGTGAGTGGCAAAGAAACGTCGAGTTAGACGGCACCGACCAATTGGGCATCGAGAACATGTGCCAGACGGCGGCACGGGCAGCCTGGCTTGGCGAGTGGCGGGTTGCTTACGACGCATCCATTGCATTGGCAGACATTGACGTTCCCAACGGTGGCAATACTATGGGCCGAAAGGGCTGCAGCGTCCGGTCAGCGCTATCCCAAGCTATTTGAAAAACTCTTTTCTCAGGCCCGAGCTGAATCTGACCCGATAGTTCAGCGTGAGCTATACGAACGTCTGTCTCGGCTCGACCCAAATGCTGGTTCCAACGGCAACGCCGATCTCTGGCTGAATGCGATCATTGAACGCGATCCGGGAAACTTGGCCGCCCTTCGGGGCCTCGAGCGCTCGGTTATCCGACGCGGTCATTGGGAGGAACTGGCAAGCATATCCGAAAAACTGATGCAGCAACTGGACCGAAATGAGGCCGTCGGTTACTCGTGGCTGTCATCTACCCTGCATACATATACTGGGAGCTGGGACAAGGGCGAGAACGTGGTCGAATGGGCTGCGCGACAGGAACCCGCTCCCATGTGGTCGCTGCGCCGCCAGCTTGCATTTGCTCTCGCTAAGGGGCGGTGGGAAATCGTCAACTCAGTACAGGCCAAGCTTTCCGAGCGCACCAACTACGCTGGCGACGCGACAATTCTAGCGATAAGGAGAGCCGAAAGTGCCAAGCAGTTAGAGCAATGGGACGCAGCTCTCGCAAGCCTCAAGGTAGCGCTCGATCTAAGTCCTGATCACGTTGTTGCGTTGTCACTGTGGGCCACTTGGCAATTACTTAGAGGGGACGTTGCTTCAGCGGCAGATGGCTTCGAGCAGTTGGCCCAAGCTTGTGCGGAGTCCAGTCACCGAGAGGCTTCATTGTCGAGAGCCGCCGAGTTGTGGCTTTCCCTAGGAGACGAATCACGCGCGGAGTTTGCGTTGGAGCAGTTGCTGACAAGCAATCCCAATAACAGTACCGCTGCGGCGCGACTAACTCGCATATACAGAGCTTCGAATTCTTACGACCGCTTAGCCGCACTCATAGAGCGACAGCTAGAGTACACCCAAGAACCGCTTGAACGTTCGCGCCTTCAAGTCGAGCGAGCGCGTTGTTTGCTGGTGCTGGACCTAACGATTGCGGCGGATAAGGCGCTCGAACCATCGCTGCACGCCTTCCCGGACAATATCGACGCCCTCGAGGTGAAAGCTGACATTGCCTTGGCGGTTGACGACCGACACGAGGCAGAATTTACTTACACACGCCTGCTAAAGCTCGTAACCGACCCAGGCAAGCAAGCCGAGCTGTATAGAAAACTCGGGTCGCTTTACGAAAGGTTGACTGAGAAGTTTGACGCGGCAGAATCCGCGTATAACCGGTTATTAGAGCTACTACCTTCAGACCCTGGCGCATTGGCAGCCAAAGTGCGACTGTGTCTCGCTCACGGAAACACTGACGAAGCGATCCGCTTGCAGACGCAGCTAGTGGAACTTGCAGAGGAATCCCAAGACCAACGTCACCGTCTGATAGAGCTATCTCGGCTCTACGAAACGTCGGCGCTTGATTGACGTCGTGCAGAGGAGATCCTCGAGAAGGCTCGGCGCAAGTGGCAAAATGATAGCGTTGTTTTGCGGGCATTTGCCGAGTTTTATCAACGAGTCGCAGACGGTGCAGCGTTACAAGTGCTCCTCGATCGTTCTGCGGCAGAGGCGCGACGCGCTCTACATACGGGGCGATTCGAGGTCGCATTCTTCGAGATTTTGGCAACGGTTGCTAGCTTGCGCGATCAGATCGAATCATCTCAAGTTGCCGATGCGATGGTCTCGGCATTGCGCGGAGAAGCTTCGGATTTACCGGGCGTTGGCTTATTGGCAGTCAACCCCCGCTACGACGAAATCTTGGCGCCCGAACTTCTCAATTTGCCACTCAGGGCGATGCTGCAGCGCACCGGCTGGGCAATGGATGCGGCTTTGCCCCTGGACCTCGGGCCTCTACAGGTTACTCCCCTCAAAGATAAGAACGTCACCCAACTAAGCCGATGCCAGGAGTTAGCCGGCCAATTCGACCTGGCCGATCTTTCGATTCTCGTCTCTCCAGTTACGGGATATGCGTGTATTCCCGTTCAATCGCGCCCGCCAGTGCTCGTAATTGGTCAACAATTGTTGGAACTAAAATCCGAATCGACGCGTGATTTCTTACTTATCCGCGCCATGAAGATCTTACAGACACACACAGCCTGCTTAGCGCGCGCCGCACCCGTAGATCTGTGGCCGCTGCTCGCGGCGTATCTAGGACAATTTCTGCCAAACTGGCAACCAGCCGGGGTGGACAACAGGCGCCTCGAAGATGCCAAACTAAGTATGCGGAGTGTGCTCGCAGACGGCTACACCCATGATATGGCCGCATTGGCCCAGGACGTAGTCGTGGCGCTTGGCAATCGAGCAAGTCAATTGGGTGAAGCCGTAAACGAATGGGGGTCACGTGCCGCGCTGTTAGCGCTCGGGAGTCCGTCAAGCGCGCTTGATGCGTTGCTATTGGCGACAGCGACCGGCCCTGTACCAAAAGAAGCAGCTTTAGAACGAGTTAAATGGGTCAATCGCCACGCCGAAGCGCGCAACCTGGCGATCTTCTTCGTATCGGACGGGTTCATGCAATTGCGCGGTCAGTTACTTCAATCCTGAACGGTCTCGTTCTGCTTGTCTGCCGTCGCCGGCGCGCAGGGCCCCGACCCTGCTAACCCTTGCGCGGAGCCTCTCAAGTATTTTTTGCAAGTCGCTTAATTCCAGCCGTGCCAGCTGGCACCAAAGTCACTCGACGTGAGCGCCAGCGAGGGCGCCGAGCTCGACTCAGCTTCTTGCAGCAGAATGAGGCTGCTCCCGACTGCCAGCAACTGCGCCGGAAAGTAGCGACCATTATCGACCAGCACATTGTCCACGTGATCGAGCGCGATTGTAAACGGCGTATAGGAACGACCCTCATCTCGAGTCGATACAACTCGAACGATCGGGCCCTGGGTTATTGCAATGATAATAGCGCCGTGGATCCTTGCGACATCGATGCCGTCCGCCGAAAGCGCCTGAAATATGGGCGGCGCAGGCAAGGACCGACAGGGCAGATCCGACGAACATTGCCAAATTCCATATTCGTGGCTTGGAGCTTCCGTAATGACGACCGAAGTATTCTCGTCACAACCTAGGCTCAGCACGCGATGATTGGAACCGCCCAAGACTGATTGACCAGTTTTTTGTGCCGCCATCATAGT
>CAWFUX010000043.1:0-156365 GCA_963819085.1 uncultured delta proteobacterium | reverse complement strand
AGGACAGCGGCGAAGTCTTCAAAAAGCTGCCCCCTGTAAAACACCACATCGTCGCCTTCGACTACGGCATCAAGCACAACATCCTGCGCAACCTGCGCCAGCATGGCTTCCAGGTCCGCGTCCTGCCCGCCACCGCAACGGCCGAGGAAATCCTCGCCCTCAAGCCCGACGGCGTGTTCGTCTCCAACGGCCCCGGCGATCCCGAGCCGCTCCCCTACGTCCACGAAGCCGTCACAGGGGCTGATCGGCAAGAAACCGATCTTCGGCATCTGCCTCGGCCACCAGCTCCTCGCGCTGCGCGCTCGGCGGGCAAGACACTTACAAGCTCAAGTTCGGCCACCGCGGCGGCAACCAGCCGGTGAAGGACCTGGCCACCGGCAAGGTCGCCATCACCTCGCAAAACCACGGCTTCGCCGTCGACCCGATCGCTCCGTCGAATGGCGAGGTCACCCATATCAACCTCAACGACGACACCGTCGAAGGCCTGCGCCTACAGTCTCGGCTGTCCGCATGCGCATGTGGCCTAGAGTGTGAACCGGGTGCCGGCGTGGGCACATTCGACAAACGCCACATCCATTGCCGGGAATAGTTGTGGCTTGCGTAGATGCACGGATGGTAGCAATGGTGTCTAACTAACAACTAACAACTAACAACTAACAGCCACTAGTACTCTCGCGGGGGGGTACCACGATGAATCCCAGAACGGCGCAAGATGATAATCGAAAGAGTTTGGGGGACTTTCCCAATGGGCATAACGCCGCCACATATTTTGCTCGCTTGCGCCCGCCTCATCTGACGAGTGTTGGCAAGTTGTTGGCCGCACCGGTGGCGACACTGGCTGCGCTGCTCGTTCAAGTCGCCGTGCTGCCAAAACCCTCTAGCACGCCCTTTGTTATTTTCTTTTTGGGAGTCGCGCTGGCAGCTTGGTTGGCGGGACCAGGGGCTGGCTTTGCCGCAGTATTACTTACGGTTGCCACAGGTGATTTCTTCTTCCTCTCCCAAGGAAGGTTTTGGAATTTTACTCATGCTCGGATTGCTGCCGAGGCTATTTATGTCTTCTCGGCATCGGGCATTGCACTGCTGTGCGGATCCCTTCACGCCGCAATGGTGCGCGCGGAAACAGCCGCCCGTGACCTACTAGAAAGTGAATTAGAATATCGCTCACTCTTCGAGAATATGCGCGAGGGTTTGGCCTATTGCCGCATGAAGTTCGTCAATGGCACTCCACATGACTTTCTGTACTTGGCCTGTAACTCGTCTTTTGAACGCCAAACTGGGCTCAAAGGCGTGGCTGGCAAGTGGGTCTCGGAAGTCATCCCCGGCATTCGTGAAGCCGATCCGAAGCTGTTCGAGATTTACGGGCGCGTCGCATCTTCCGGAAATCCTGAGACATTCGAGATGCACGTAGAAGCCATGGACATGTGGTTCGACATATCCGTCTATTGCCCAAAGCCCGACCACTTTGTGGCCATATTCGACGTTATTACCGAACGCAAGCACCTCGAAGAACAGTTGCGCCAAGCCCAGAGAATGGAAGCCATGGGGCGCCTTGCGGGCGGCGTCGCTCATGACTTTAACAATCTGCTCACTGCAATTACCGGCAATCTATCGCTTGCAATGATGGATGTGGATGGGCAACACGAGGTACTGGAATACCTCGGAGACGCGACTCACGCTGCTTACAGCGCCGCGGACCTCACCCGACAGTTATTGGCATTTTCGCGCAAGCAGATGGTAGAACCGCGAGTCTTCGACCTCAACAACGCAATTCACAGTATGCACAAAATGCTGTCTCGAATCATTGGCGAGCACATTGAATTAAATTCCTGCCCCAAGTCGGAACTGGGTGCAGTCAAGGTTGACCCCGGTCAGTTAGAGCAAGTGCTCGTCAATTTGGTGATTAATGCCCGGGATGCCATGCCTAGTGGCGGCAAATTAACTCTCGAGACGGCCAACATCGTACTAGACGACCACTATTGTCGAACCCATCCAGAAGTCACCCCCGGTGAATACGTCATGCTCGCCGTTAGCGACAGCGGCTGCGGCATGTCTTTTGAAGTCAGCTGCCGGTGTCTCGAACCATTCTTTACGACCAAAGAGAAGGACAAGGGGACAGGGCTCGGACTTTCGACGGTCTACGGAATTGTCAAGCAGGCGCGGGGTTCCATCGAAATCTATTCGGAGCCAAACCGTGGAACTACGGTCAAAGTCTACTTTCCCCGCGTCAATGAGAAGCCCGTACAATTTTCGCTTCCGGTGCAGACGCAAGCACTGCCCCGCGGGGCAGAAACCGTCCTCTTGGTCGAAGATGACGTGGAGGTTCGCAATGTAGCGCTGCGAGTTCTACGCAGATTGGGTTACAACGTATTGCACTTCACGGAAGCGGAACGAGCCTTGGATGCGGCGCGCAACTACCCAGATGAGATTCACCTACTGCTTACCGACGTAGTGATGCCGCGCATGAACGGCCGTCAGTTGGCAGAGCAATTGCGCGCACTGCGACCCCAAATGAGAGTGCTATACACTTCGGGGTACACCGAAAATGTAGTTGTGCACCATGGGGTCCTCGACAGTGGGATATACTTCATCGGAAAGCCGTATGCCGCCAAGCAACTAGCCTCCAAGGTTCGCGAAGTATTGGATATTGCCGGGTAAGCATTACTGCCCTCAGAATTCGCATTAACGTCGTGGACGTCGCAGAAGCACGCATCGGCAGGACACGGCCTTTCGGTCGATATGGGGTTTCTGCTCGAGATCTTCTCCGCCGGATTCGACGCCAGAGTTCGGGTCAACGATTACTCAGCGGCAATCGAATGAAGAAAGTGGTTCCAGCGTCCTGGTCGGAGACAAACCCGACCTTGCCCTCCGGAGCACTCTCCAGCAACATCGTTTCAAGAGTTGAGGCGCTTCGAGAGTTTCGCGATTCGCTGGGTCACATTGTCCGGATCTCGGGCCCTATGCGATGCCAACAGTTCCGACCACCGCTCCAACCGACACATCGGAGGCTCGCACGCGCAGCTCCAGCGCATCGGTGGAATTGCCGCGCCGCACCGTCATCAGGCATTCGCGTTCAACTGCACTGTCGGTACGCTGGCTTTCGAGAATCGCAAGGACGGCCCCGCAAGTTGAGCATGCCTTGGACGTGCCGCACCCCCCCCAAGCTTTCTGACGAATGAATACAGCCGAAAGCCTCCCCTGGCCGCATGCCTTGCTCGACGCGCATTCCTTGCGAATCCAAACCCGCGAGCAATATCGCGTTGCCGACCAGAATCTGCCGCTGACGATTCAGAACGGGCGGCGATGAGTCTGGCAGGCGAAGCTGATCGCTAGGGCTGCAACGTAAAAACTGTGACGCACACTGGTCATCAACCAGTCACAACGGCAGCATAGACTAATTCATTAGACCAATCCGCGAGCTTGGAGACGCCGCCATCAACGTGACTGCAGGGTCATCCTCGCCCAGAGCACAATCTATGATGATTTTGTTTTGGGCGGCACGGAAAAAGTGTGCAGAAAAGGAGGTTTTGGGGTGGCCGTTGGCATCTGCCCTTGGCGCCGCAGTTGCCGTGGTTAAAAGTCAAAGTCTCCGCTCGTTCATCTTGTTTGAGCAGACTTGGCTCCGCGTGCATTGCGCCTTTGATCGACGTGGAAGTTCGCGGCTTTGTATCCCGGAGCGCTGACGGTGTAGTCCCCATATCCGAGGTAGAAACTGCAACCGCTTGCCGCCGCAGCCATTCTCGGCGCCGGTGCTCAGGACGACGGCCGGGCCAGCGCTTCCCGTATCTTGACGCGCATGTCTTCAATCCGGAATGGTTTTGGAAGAAACCCGGTTAGGCCTAGACCGACAAATCGTTTCGTGGCGTCGTGCTCGTCATAGCCGCTCATCAATATCACCTTGATGTCGGACCGAATGCGCCTCAATTCGCGAAATACGTCTTCGCCGCCCAAACCCGGCATAGTCATATCGACTATTGCTAGTGCGAATTCACCCGGGTGTTCGCGAAAGGCTTCCACACCTGAGTGACCATCGGCGGCAACTACAACGTCGAAGTTGAGTGCCTCCAACATGCGACGAGCAATTTTGCGCACGGCCGGCTCGTCATCGATAAGCAAAACCCGTCCCCCGCCTTTCCAGAGCGTTCTGCCGTTCTCCCTTTGGGGCGCCTTTCTTTGGCTTTTCGACACCGGGAACAGCACGCTAAACGTTGTGCCCACCTTGAGGTCGCTTTCCACATGAATCGCTCCACCGTGCCCACGCACAATTCCAAGAGTAACGGCAAGACCCAAACCCCGACCGGTGAATTTGGTGGAAAAGAAAGGCTCGAAGATACGCGCGCGATTCTCCGAAGTGATGCCCGCCCCGTTGTCGGTTACCCTGAGTATCACATATTCGCCAGGTCCCGGTGCTTCTCCGGTGTACCCGTCCAATGGAGAATCCGGACGAATAGTAACTGCATCCGTGGATATGGATATGGTAGAAGGCCGATCACCCACGGCTTCGGTAGCGTTTATGACCAGGTTAAGAAGCACTTGCCGCACCTGTGTGATATCGGCGTTAACTGCCGGCATATCGGGGGCCAACTGGCAACTGAGGGCGGCCTTCTTGATGACGGATGCGTGGATCAACCGGAGAAAGCTCTCCACAGTTTCGCTCAAATCGATCGGTTCCATCACGAATGGGCGCCTGCCGGAATAGGCAAGCATCTGTTGGCACAACTCGCTGGCCCGCTGCGCCGACTGAAGCAAAATTTCCAGTGCCTCACGAGCGGGATGCCGTGCGTCGAGTTCGGCGAGAGCGAGATCAGCACCGCCGAGAATTCCACACAAAAGATTGTTGAAATCGTGAGCAATTCCACCAGCGAGTACACCAAGACTTTCGAGCTTTTGCGTTCGTTGAATTTGGGCTTCAAGTTTTAATCTATGCTCTTCCTCTCGGATCCGCTCGGAAAGGTCCGTAATCAGCGCCGCAAAGTATAGAGGTTCACCACGCTTGTCACGGATCAAGAAGAAATTGCTGAGCGTTGGGACGATAAGGCCGTTGACTCGGCGTGCGTGTAACTCTCCTGTCCATTGCTGACCTGTAAGAACGAGCGGATGTATTCGTTCCCGAAGTTTAGCCTGCGTCGGTTCGTCGTAAAATTCAAGTAACGTGTGCCCGATGAGGTCCTCTTTTGAATCGAGCTTTAGTATCGCTGCCAGCGCTTCGTTGGCATAGGCGATAGAACCCTTCAAGTCGGACCATGCGCAACCTTGACCAGAGGCGTCAGTAAAGTGCTTGAACACTTCAAGACGACTCGCAGTCTCGATTTGTTGCGTTACGTCGTCTTGTAGTACGATAATGTTGCGAACCTCACCGGAGGCGGCGCGAACTGGAAAGACGTAGCAGTCCGTCCAACGCGCATGCCCGGGAAGACCTGATTCACTCGGGTCGAACTTGATACCTTTTAGGGTAACTGTTTCACCTGCTGCGGCTGCCAAGAAAACCCGATCGTAGCCCCTTCGCACAATTTGAGCATCTTCAAGAATATTGAATCGGGCCAGTGCAACCTCGTGGTCAGTAACTCCCCATAACCGTTCCCAACCTGAATTCGCCATCAGCCTCAGACCGCTGGGTTCGTAGACCTCGATAGACACCGGCGCTTGTTCAATGAGCAATTGCAGCATCTCTTCACTATCACGAAGCCTGAGCTCGGCTTGGGTGCGAGCCAACACATC
This sequence comes from uncultured delta proteobacterium, assembly GCA_963819085.1. Lineage (GTDB taxonomy): Bacteria > Myxococcota_A > Polyangia > Polyangiales > Polyangiaceae > FEN-1139. The sequence goes on along the minus strand of CAWFUX010000043.1, from coordinate 150,650 downwards.
GCTGACCATCGCGGCCACAAGATGCAAAATGGGGCGTGCGCTAGCGACTTGGACCCAGCTTTGGCCGTTTCGACCGAACAGAGCGAGCGTGCCCGCCAGCCCAGTGTCCATTGGGATCGGGAAGGCGATGGACTTCTCGTGCTCTCGCATGAGACCCCATAAGCAAGTGACGCAACCGCAATCCGGGAAACCCTCAAGGGTTCGAATCAACGAGTCGTCACACCGCGCGAGGTGCTCGGTCAAATAACGAACATGCTCCGGACAGACGCTGCGCATTGCAGAAGTTGGGTTGGATGGGTCAAGCACGTGCCAATCGTGAGTTACTCGCGTCGCGCCCGTCTGTGTGTTAGTCAAAACAAGGGCGCAACGCTCCAGCACCATAGACTCGCCTATCATCCGCAGAGTATCGGTGATGGTTTGGTCGACTTCTTCGGCTTTAGTGGCGACGAGGCCTGCTGAAATTCGCGAGACCATTAGTCCAAAATCGATTTGCCGTTCGAAGGAGAAAGTCGAGTCGAGCATTGCAATTCCTGCTCATCCCTGAAACCTTGAATTACGCTATTCCAAGAACAATAGTTCACCGACCATGGAGGTTGCAACGCGGATGTTATGTATCAAACGGCTCCGATAGACCTGAGCAATGCGCATCTTTTGCGGGAAGCTCCGACGCAGGACCTCGAAGGGATGAATGACCTGTTTCACAGCCACCCGGTCGCGCCGTGGATCACTGGGTGCGCAATGGGCACACATGAGCATTCGATCCTGTAGCAACCCACGCGATTGCGTGATCGTTGACTGCGCGTATCGGCAACGGAACCCGAATCTGTGCGAGTCAACTTCTCTAGGCGCAACTGAACGTCTGCGTGACGATCGAATTGACGATGTTTGCGAAGCAATGCCGAACACACGATCTTCCATGTCACGGAGTGGGCCAGTAGATATGTTTCGCTGTGCTGCCGTTTGTCCCGGAGGCAGGCCTAAATTACGGCCCAACAAGCCCGAGCGGCGCAGCAGGCCGTCTCGCGGTGGCTTGACAGCGGCCGCTCGCGAAAGTACAGAGTTCGGGTCGCTCGCCGTCAGCCCTTGGGGCTGGCACGAGGGAATCCGGTGAGAATCCGGAGCTGCCCCGCAGCGGTATTGGGAACGAAATCGGCCTCGAAGCACTGGAATTTCAAGCGCATGCGCGCGAAAGAAACTGGGAAGCGGCCGCGAGTAGGTGAGGCGTCATCAGCCTCGCGCCCTGAGCCCGAAGACCTGGCGCGCGGTGTCTCAATGTCTATTGGGGCTTTGCTCGGAGTTTTCTAGGGAAAAACCCGGGCGCAGCAAGGATCTCAGCGATTGATCTTTGATGCACAGCTGAGGTTTGTTCGCTAACGGAATAAGCCACAGGTTGAGCGTCCAACCATCAACGCGCGGGTCCGAGACTGGTCATGCCGCGCCGTTCGATCGTCTTCGCTCAAGCCATCGTCATTGTTTGCCACCTTTCGGTGACTTCTTTGGTCTTTGCCGAAACGGAAACGGAAGTGGTCGTTCACGGCGATCAGACACTAACGCCGTCGGCATCCAGCCACGACGCCAATATTGCCTCGTCCATTGTTCGTCGCGACCGGCTTTCGGCGCCCGGAGTCGAAGCGGCCGATGTGTTGCGAGAATTACCGGGGGCGCAGGTCATGCAAACCGGTGGGCTTGGCGCGCCAGCGACGTTGAGCCTTCGCGGTGCCAACAACACGCAGACCGCGGCCGTGATGGCTGGGGCGCGCCTTGACGATGAGCTCACGGGCGTAACTGACTTATCCCTCTTGCCACTGTGGTTCGTCAATCGCATCGAAGTGTTTCGCGGCGCGGCACCGTTCGACATGGATCGGGTGCTTCCCGGTGGCGCGTTGGTGTTAGAGCCCCGGTACAATTCCGAATCCCAAGGTCGAGCGCGCTTTGAAGTCGGGAGCTTTGGCGAACGCGGAGCCTCCGTGATTGCCTCGAGCGGAGACGAAACATTGTCAGTTACTGCGGGACTTCGCGCCGTGGCCAGCGACGAGGATTATCCATTTCCAAACCACCAAGGCTTGTTGCTGTCCCCTGGGGGTCCAATCATTACTCGGCGAGCGAATGCGGACTTTTCGTCCCGGGAAGTCTGGCTGGCCGCCAATCGCTGCACGCCGAAGTACACGCTCGAAGTCATCGCCAACCAATTCGAGCGCGAGCAGGGTGTTCCGAAGCTGGCACTTCTGCCAACTTATCAGTCGCGGGGGCAGACCAACCGAGATCTTGCGGCCGTGCGACTGCTGGTGAATCTCGACCGACACCACCAGCTCGAGGCATTGACCAATATCCTTCATTCATCGATCTCGCTGCGCGATCCTTGGCGCGAACTCGACTTATCCGCCGAGCGCGTTGACGTGGACACGTGGCGTAGCACGAGCAGCCTGGCCTTGTTGGGCCGTCACGACAAAACAATCCGTTGGCGAGTTTCCGTTGCCGCCGAAGAAGCGCGATTGACCCGCGTCGATGCAGCCGATGCCGCATTGTCGACATCACCGGACTTCACGGCGCGTCGCGACGCCCTGCGGCTCGCGGGAGCAACGGAAGCGCAACTGTTCGGTCCATTTGGCCTTCACGCTCAGGCCGTTGCGGAGGCCAATAGCGAGCGCGCAGGGCAGAACGGCGAGCAACACAGCGATGCCTGGCTAACTGGGCGCACAGGGCTGCACATGGACACGTCACACTGGCAAGTATGGTTCAACGCAACGCGCGCCGCGCGTCCGCCCGCGCTCGGCGAGCGCTACGGCGAGTCAACGAGTATCCACGGCAACCCGAATCTGAAACCCGAACACAGCCTGGGGCTCGAGCTTGCGAGTCGCTGGTCGCCGAATGGCCCGACGTCTAGAATTTGGCTCGATGGCGCGAGTTTTGTTCGATGGACGGAGGATGCCATCGTACTAGTTCGATCATCGCAGGGCTACGCGATTCCCATCAATCAACAAGGCACACGCGTAGCGGGCATCGAAGGCACGTCGGGCGCAAAGCTTGTCGGTGCTCTTGAATCTGAACTCGGCGTGACGTTGCTCGACGCGCGGCAAACCCAACCGGCAGCGGCGGGTCACGAGCCCATTTTGCCCTTTCAATCACGCCTGACGACCCACGCAGTCCTTCGTATGCGCAATCGGATCGAGCGCAAGTATTTACGCAGCTTCATTATTGAGGCCCGCTTCAATTGGCAGTCGAATCGAACCGCGGACTTTGCCGCGCTTGCGATATTGCCCGCGCAATCTTCCCTCGATCTCGAAGCGGCTTGGCTCGGTCTATTCGGAGCCCTGGATGCGCGGTTGCGGGTTGCCAACTTGTTCGACGTGCCTCGCTTTGATTTGGTCGGTTACCCGCTGCCTGGTCGCAGCATTCATGCATCGTTGGAGGTTCCATGGTAAGTTATCGAAAACCGCGTATTTTGACTCGAAATTGTTGGTTGAAGCCTTTGTCAGCAATCTGCTCAGTGTCGTTGGCCCTGCTTCCCTTCGGTTGTTCCGTGCACAACAACGGCACGGCGACGGGAGGCGTCGCTCTCGACGCGTCCACGGGGTGCACCGTGGATGGCGCGGCCTCCGAATGCGCTGCGGATGGTGCCACCAGCAGATGCCCCGCTGGCGTTGCGGCAGTTCTGGGCGATTCTAGTTACTCGTCGTCACAACTGGCACTGCTTGGTCTCGACGGAAATGTGTTGTCGTCATCGTTCGTCTCGACTGCTTCGACAACCACGGATGGCCTTGCGTTCGCACTCTCGGGCGACATTGCATTGCCGATGACGCCACCGACATCGGGACGCATCGTTATTCTCGATCGCTACGGCACGAATGTCGTGACCTGGATCGATGTCGCGACTGCCAAGGTGCAAGCGCAGTTGCAGGTCGGAACGGGGTTTGAATCCAATCCCCAAGATTACCTAGAAACCACGAACAACCTCGCGTTAGTGTCGCGCTGGGGCGTCAATGGCAATCCCGGCGCGCAGCCATTCGACGGGGGCAATGATTTGCTCTTGCTCGACACTCAGACGCCCACTATTCAGGCCCGAATCGCCGTTCCCGAGCAGGACAGTCTGCCGCCAAGACCGACCGGACTGACACTGCTCGGTAGTTCGGCTGCCGTTGTACTACAGCGTTTCTCGCTCGATTACAGTTCGGTCGGTGACGCGGAAGTCGTGCGCGTCGATCTTGCGTCGCAACAGATTATTCAAACGCTCTCGCTGCCGGGCGTGAGCGATTGCGGTCGGCTGACGCCACTGCCGGGCAGCTCGAGTTTCGGTCTTGCCTGTACGGGGCCGCTCGACTCAAGCGGAAACTCAGCGGACCTATCACAAAGCGCCTTGGTACTGCTCGATATGGACAGTCAAGAGAATTTGGTCGAACGCCGTCGCCTGGCGGCTTCCGATATTGCAGAAGAGCCCTTACAACTGGACTTCGATTTTGCGAGTAGCCAGGTCGCGCTCATCAAGACGCAAACGGCCTTTGGCGGCACCACGAACAATCGACTACTTTCGGTGAATCTCACAGACAACACCGTTCACACCTTGGCCACTGCGCGCCCGGGGTCAGACGGAAAAGGGCAAGGGATTACATTCGGTTCGGTACTCTGTGCGCCCGGTTGTTCATCGACTTGCCTAATGGCGGATGCAGATCAGCGAGTGGTACGTCGGTTCGATCTTTCCCAGGATCCACCGGTTGAGCTCGATTCGGTGCCCGTAACATCGAATACCGAGCTGCTGCCGCGACAACTCGCCCATTTTGCTGCGAAGCCATGAGGCTAGCGCGACCGAGATTCATCGCCTTGGCGCTGACATTAGTTCTTGTCAGCGCAGTACTGGTGTTGCGCCATCCGCTTGCGGCGAAGGCGAACTCGGTGGAGTCGAATTGTGCCTGCGCGACTCCACCGAAGCGGATTGCATCGGTTGCGCTTAGCAGTGACTACTTGTTGCTGCGTTTAGTCGAAGCCAAAAGGCTTACTTCGGTAAGCTGGGTCGTCGATTGGCCTGACTATTCTCCGGATGCCGGCAAAGTGCCCGCTTCTAGGGATTGGGCTCGGGGGCATAGGGTCGGCAATGATTTCCTTGGTGCTGTCGCTTTCCTTGCCGGATTGGCGCGCCAGTCGTCAGATTGTAAATTGGCTACTCGGTGGCCTCGACTCGAGAACTTGGATTCACGCGAGTGCGTCGCTGGCATTGGCCATCGCTGGATTTGTCCCACTCATTGCGGCTCGTCGCGAACTAGATGCATTTCGTCTTGGGCCGCTGGAAGCCGCGAGCCTCGGCGTTGACGTGCAAAGCTTGGAACGTCGAATTGTCATCGCGACTGGCCTGCTCGCGGGCTCAGCGGCGGCGGGCGCGGGTGCGATTGGATTCGTGGGTCTAATTGTTCCGCAACTGGTTAGGCATGCACGCTCAGCGCACCACGCCGTCTGGATGGCCCATTCGGCGCTCGTCGGGGCTGCTTTTCTCGTCGCAGCCGATCTAATCGCGCGGCGTTTTCCGGGCGCAAGCGAGATTCAACTCGGCGTAATTACCGGCCTCCTAGGGGCGCCCTTGCTGCTGCGTCTCTTGTTGAAGGCGAAGGCAACGACGTGAACGTCGAGGGTTATCGTTGTGCGCTCTCGATGCTGGAGAGTCTCTGCGCCAGGGCAGAATGATCCTGGACCATGTCGACTTGTCGTTGCGAGCGGGCGACATCATTGCAGTCGTTGGGATCTATGGTAGCGGCAAGACCACTTTGCTGCATGCACTGGCAGGTCTGCTCGCCGTCGAGCAGGGTAAAGTATTGCTCAGTGGGCAAGCGATGACTGGGCTTGCGCCGCACGCGAGGGCCAGAGCCCTGTCGCTTGCCGTGCAGGTGCCGACATTTCCGCCAGAACTGACGGTTCTTGATCTCGTTGCATTGGGACGCACGCCGTATCGAGTGGGTGAAAGACAAAAGAAAAGCCTACATTTATCGAGCCAGAAGGAAGAATCTGCCGCGACCGAAGCCGCGGTGAAGGACGTCGGGTTGGAGCTGCTTACCGGGCGACGCCTCGATTCACTTTCCGGGGGTGAAAAGCGCCGGGCTCACTTGGCGCGCGTGCTGGCGCAGAAAACGCCGGTCATTCTTCTCGATGAACCGACGACTCATCTGGATGTGGACCAGGCGGAACGTCTTTTTTATGCGCTGCAGCTTCGCGCAAAATCTGGCAGCGCCATTTTGATTGCGACGCATGATCAAGCGCTGGTCGAGCGGCGTTGTTGCCGCGTGCTGCGCCTGCATGCCGGAAAACTCGAGCCCATAAAAGGTGGACAATGAATCCGATTTGCAGCATTTTACTGCTTGGTGGCGCACGCTCCGGTAAAAGCAGGACCGCGCAACACTGGGCGCTCAAATTCAGTTCGCGACCCGTGTATTTGGCAACTTCGCGCCGCTGGGACGACGAGCATGCGGCGCGCATCGAGCGGCATCGCAATGATCGCGGTCCCGAATGGGTAACCATTGAAGAGCCGCTCGAGCTCTCAAAGGTAACCGCCGAGCATCCAGTAATATGATTGTCGATTGTGTGGTATAGACCGCTTGTCGAGCTCACCAATGTAGATGATCGGAAGCGCCGGCTGACGGTCGACGCTTTGGATCCGCGGCTTCTAGCCATTCTCGCGGCTCAGTCGATACGGTAGCGCTTCTAGTTGCCGGAATACCCCTGTTATCAAAGGAAACTTGCCATGAATGAACCCACACTTTTCCCCATGCCTTCCGAGAATGCACGTCAGGCCGCGCTATCGCGACAATCAAAACTCACCAAACCGACGGGCAGTCTCGGTCGACTGGAGGAGATTTCAGTGCAGATGGCTGCCTGGCTCGATGAACCATTGCCGAAGTCTCGACCGGCTGCGGCGTTGCTATTCGCGGCTGATCATGGCGTCAGTCGTCTCGGTGTATCCGCGTATCCACGCGAAGTTACGCGTGCGATGGTACAAAACTTCCTTACGGGGGGTGCCGCTGCTTGCGTCCTTTGTCGTCAACTAAAAGTGCCATTGACTGTCATTGACGTGGGCGTTGACGGCGGACGATTGGACTGGTCAGGTACCGGATATATGCGAGCGGATGTCGCCGAACATCCTTCGGGCGACTTAGTGTCCACCGACGCGATGAGCGAATTGACACTGGATGCCGCACTATTGGCGGGAAAAGTGCCGTTCAAAGCCTGCCGAGCGACACTCGTGTGGTCGTGCTTGGCGAGATGGGCATCGGCAACACGACGGTTGCGGCGGCATTAGCCGCAGGCCTCACTGGCGGGGACGCAAAAACCTGGGTCGGTCGCGGAACAGGCGTTGATGGGCCAGCATTGAAGGCAAAACAAGATGTCGTGAGTAGGGCCTTGGAAAGAGTGGGTACCACGCGAAGCCCACGCGAGTTGCTGCAGTGCCTCGGGGGCCGTGAAATCGCCGCCATGGTTGGGGCTATGTTAGCAGCGGCACGGGAAGTGCAAGGTCATTCTGGTGGACGGGTTCATCGTCACGGTGGCGGCACTGTCCGCGACTCCGACTCGAGCCCCGCGTACGACCCGCGTTGATCTTCGCGCACCGCTCAGCGGAGGGCGCTCATGCACGGCTATTGGAATTATTGAAAGCACGACCACTGCTCGACCTCGACATGCGGCTCGGTGAAGGCTCGGGCGCGCTTGTCGCGTTGCCGCTTTTGGACTTGGCCTGTAGCCTTCATAGTGAGATGGCCACCTTTGATTCGGCGGGGGTCCCCGATCGATGCGATTGACGGCACGTCTGGCAGATTGGCTATCGTCAATTCGCGCCGCGATTGCCTTTCTCACCCGAATTCCCGTCGGACACGCAGAGTTGCGCGGGCATGCGAACAGCGGAGCATCCGCGCACTTTCCTCTGGTGGGCGCATTGCTCGGATTGTTAGGCACATTGGTTTGGATGGCTACGGCTCGCCTTGGTGCTGAGGTGAGAGCGTGGCTCGTTGTCGTCACATTGCTGCTTACGACCGGGGCGTTTCACGAAGATGGTCTGGCGGACACAGCGGATGCCCTTGGCGGTGCGTACAATCGAAGCAAGTTATTTGAAATCCTCAAAGACAGCCGGATAGGTACATTTGGTGCCGCAGCTCTTATCTGCACGCTCGTGCTGCGCGCAAAACTCCTGGCACAACTGCTACCCGGGAGCCCCTGGCCGCTGATTGCCGGGCAAATGCTGTCACGGTTGGCGCCGGTTCTCCTGATGGCTTGCTTGCCCTACGTGACCGCCGAAGGAACCTCGCGAAGCGGCAACGTGGTTCACGTGGGCCCTTGGCAAGTGACGGGAGCTGTAACTTGGACTGTGCTGCTGTCACTTGGCCTCTTGCATTACTGCGATGTTCCACCAGCTCAATTCACGGTCGCCGTCATTGCACAAGCGGCGGCTGTCGTTTGGCTCGCATTTCGATTCAAGCGCCGCGCTGGGGGTCTAACGGGCGACTTCTTGGGTGCCACCCAGCAATTGGGGGAACTAACGTTTCTACTGGGAGCTTGTTTCGCGTGCCCGTCATTGCACTAAGACACCCGCCACCGGTCACCAAAGGCGTGTGCGCCGGGCGCAGTGACTTCCCAGTGCTTGATCCGAAGCAATTCTTGGAACGGCTTCAGGTTGATCCAGATTTAGCGTCCGTCGCCCGAGTCTACAGTTCGCCTGCGGCCCGCTGCCGCGAGCTGGCACTATTAATCGCCGCACATTGGGCTTTGCCACTCGAGATCGATGAGCGGCTCCATGAGCTCGACTTCGGAGAGTGGGAAGGCCGAACCTGGAAAGACATTGAGACAAAAGACCCAAGAAGATTTCAGGCCTGGGCCAACGACTGGCAGCGTGCGGCGCCACCCCAGGGAGAATGCATTGCCAACTTGCAACAGCGCATCGGACGATTCGTCGGGGACCTTGCGGAGGATCCCGTGCTCGTTGTCACGCATGCTGGCCCAATTCGAGCAATGCGTGTCATCTCTCAGTCAATAACCTGGGAAAGCGTCATGGCTGAAGCGGTGCCCTATGCCACTGTCGTTCATATTGATCCGTGCACTGAACTGACCCGAGCCGTAAGCCGTTCACACACACAGTAACTTTCCACTCACCATCGTCAGTTTACTTGGTTTTGGTGCAATGTCGCCTAGAGCGCACCTTAGCTGACAGCCCCGCAGCAAACGACACGGGGCCTAGTGACCCTGAAAGCCAATGGACTATAGTCGCTAAACGGGATGGAGCGCGCGGTCGAAACACGTCTGGAGCACGATCTAGTCGCCCCCCTTCTCCATCGGGTGCTGCTAACGATAGTTGTTGCGTCAACTCTGATTGCAATTACGGCGGCCTTGGGAGGTGTCCTGCGAATAGTACCTTGGGCACTTGGTAACGCGGCCGTTGCGGGCATCCTGCTACGGGTGGTTCATCGCGGCCACTTGCACGCCGCATCCCTCATTCAATGTTTCTTTCTCGTCGTCACCGCCAGCTACACGCTCACATCGGGCTACGGGTTGCTCGACGTTAGCATACTTATACTTCCGGTTCTGTTCTTGCTAGTTAGCGTACTGCTCAGCTGGAGGTGGATGATCGCCGTAGTCCTCGTAACGGATTGCATGGTCGTTGCGGTGGGCATCGCCGAAATGAAGGGCTGGCTTTTTAACCCCCAACTCTTCGCTGGTCATGTATGACGACGTCGTCGATGCTGCAATCTTACTAACGACTACGGGAGCATTCGTTCAATATCTGGTCTCGACGATGCGGCGGTCAATCGTCGAGGCGCGAGTTGCCCACAAGAAGACTCGGGACATCCTCGATGCCACGAATGAAGCCATTTTTATCCATGATGCCAAGGACGGGAGGATCGTAGAGGTCAACGAGCCAACCCTAAGGATGTTCGCATGCAGTCGCAATGAACTGATGGGGCAGACTTCGGAGGGTTCGAGCAAACAAGACGCCCCCGAATATTCAATCCGAGCCGCCGAGTACGTAAAGCGCGCGATCACCGAGGGGCCACAATCCTTCGAGTGGCAGGCACGCCCCGAGACCGAGAACTCGTTCTGGGTCGAAGTCGGCCTTCGAAGCGCAAGTATCGCTGACGAAGCACGCGTGGTCGCCGTAGCGCGAGATATCACTGCGCGACGTCACCTCGAGCAACGGGTGCGCGAGGCTGAAACGTTTCGAGCGGTCGGGCAATTAGCCGGCGGCGTTGCACACGATTTCAACAATCAGCTAATGGCAATTTTGGGCAACGCTCAGTTTTTGCGCGACGCTGTGGCAAAGGATGCGGAGCTTCGAAACTGCGCGGATTCGATACTGGTGAGTGGTCAACGTGCCGCCGATCTGACACAACAACTCCTGGCCTTCGCGCGCCGGGGACGAGTCCGCAATTTGCCGGTCGATTTGCACCAACTCATTGCGGAAGTCATTGCACTCGGACGTCGCAGTATTGATAAGCGCATCGCCATCGAGCAGCATCTCGAAGCAAAACACGCTGTGACGATTGGCGACCCTTCGGCTTTGCAGAATGCGCTTTTGAATCTACTCCTGAATGCGCGCGACGCCATGCACCAGGGAGGCACGGTGAGGTTCGTCACCCGCAACATCGATATTGCCGATGGCGCACAACGTGAGAGCAATCTCGCTCTACTACCGGGGCAGTATATCGAAATTGCTGTCACAGACACGGGCGTTGGAATCGCAACGGAAGTCATTGGCAAGGTCTTTGAGCCATTTTTCACTACCAAGGAATCAGGCACGGGGATGGGACTCGCGGCCGTGCAAGGAACTGTGCTGGAGCACCAGGGCACAGTCGGTGTTACCTCGGAGTTGGGCTGCGGCTCGACGTTTCGATTGTTACTGCCTACAACTGATAAGCCGTCCGCAACCGAGAACGTTTCGGTGCAGGAGTCGTCGGAACGGACCGCTCAAGGCCGTGTTCTAGTGGTAGATGACGAACCATCCGTGACATCGATAGTTCGGCGGGCGTTGGAGTGGGGTGGCTACGAAGTCGAGTCGTGTAGCGGGGGCATGGAGGCTATCGAGCGTTACAACCCTAATCGGTTCCACCTCGTGTTACTCGACATTATGATGCCCGACCTCGACGGCGTCGAAGTATTGCGGCTTTTGCGTGCCGTGAATCCCAAGGTCAAGGTTATGCTCATGACGGGGCACACCGAAGAAAGTGTGCAAGCGCAGTTACGCGAATTTCCCGATGTAAACTTACTACTGAAACCCTTTTTGCCAAGGGAACTGCTCGCCGAGATTCGAAAAGCGATGCTTCATTGACTCGTCACATCACGGAGTCGCACCAAACTTTCTAATTTCCACCATTACCTGCTCGTATTGCTGCCTGAGAAGCGCAATTAGTTCCGGCGCATGATCAAGGTTTTCGGATTCGGCCAGCCGCTGAAGTTTTTCGCTAGTACTTGCCATCATGGGAGCACCAAACGCGAGGCAACTCCCCTTGGTCTTGTGAGCATGGGCCCGTACATCGGCTGTTACTCCCAGACTGAGAGATTGCTCTATGGCATCAATCTGGATTTGGATGTTCTTCACGAACAGCTCCACCAGTCGCCGCGAACGCGAGATATCGGGTGATAAAATGCTGGCCGGCGCGGTGGATTTCGCCGATGCTCCGGCCTCTGCAATTGGCGCCGCGTTCGCATAGCGCCTTATCATCTTGTCGAGTGACGAAGCGCGTACCGGCTTCGATAAATAGTCATCCATGCCAGCGCCAAGAACGCGTTCCCGTTCGCCTGAAAGGGCGTGTGCAGTCAATGCCACGATTACCGTGTGGCGTTTCTTGGTTTTTTCCCATTCGCGCACCTCGTGAGTCGCCGCGTAACCATCCATCACTGGCATCTGACAGTCCATTAGGACAATCAAAAAATCCTCTTTCTTGATCTTTTCAAAAGCTTCCGCGCCATTCTCTGCGGTCTCGACGTGGTAACCCAGTTCCTCCAAGGTTTCCTGCGCAACGAAGCGATTGACTTCATTGTCATCGACTACGAGAATTCGCTTTTTGAACTGAACCGGTAGCTTTTCGGAGGTCGCAATACGACTATGCGATGACGATTTGCCGACGATAGCGCGCTGAAGCGTGTTGAACAGTTCGGAAAAACGCAGTGGTTTGGGCAGTTGTGCCAATAATTCCTTTTCGATGTCGCCCAAGGGAGCTCCGAGTCCCAGTTGGTACAGGGCTACGATCGGTATACTGCGACCAGCGTTGGTCTCGCGTAGCTTGTAGATGAAGGATTCAAAGGGCATGTCGGTTATCTGAACCCCCACGACGGCAACATCGAACGGTTCCGCTTTTTCGAACTGCTGAGAAACCGCTTGCAGTGCAATCTCTGCGGATTGAACACAAACTACGTCCAGGCCCCAAGCCAACAGGTGCTCGACAATCACCCGACGCCAACTGTCGTGGTGCTCTAGGAGTAGGGCTCGCTTACCACTTGTCCAGGGCTGACTCGAGCTAACCGGCGCCTCGAGCTCCACTTTGAACGGCGCGGTAAACCAAAATTCGCTGCCCTTGCCGGGCTCGCTGTTCACGCCAATGGCTCCGCCCATCATTCGCACGAGATGCTTTGATATCGCCAGGCCGAGTCCCGTTCCGCCGAACTTGCGAACCATCGATCCGTCTACTTGCGAAAATGCGTCGAACAGCTTGCTGGCGTCACTCTCGGTGATACCAATCCCGGTATCCCGAACCGTTACTCGCACCACGTTGCTCGACTCGCTCGAGGCCGCGAGAGAAACATCCACGAAGATTTCCCCCGATTCGGTAAATTTTATGGCATTTCCAACTAAATTGTTCAGGATTTGCCGTGTTCGATCGGGATCACCGAGGAGTAGTGATGATACCAGGGGGGCAATGCGGTACACCAATTCTAGCCCCTTGTCGTGCGCACGCGGAGCAAGTAGTTCGGCAACTTCCTGAACTATTGTTCTTAGGTCGAAGGAAACATTTTGGAGAGTGTACTTTCCGGCCTCCATTTTGGAAAAATCGAGGACGTCATTGATGATGGTCAACAGTGCTGAGGCTGAGGAATCAATCGTTTCGACGTAGCGGCGCAACTTGCCATCAAGTGGTAGTCGTTGTACGAGCTTGACGACACCCAGAATTCCGTTCATTGGAGTTCGAATCTCATGGCTCATGTTCGCCAGAAATTGGCTCTTTAGGCGGGACGCCGCCAAGGCTTCTTCGGTTTTGACCTCAAGCTCGCGCATCGTCGCTTCCATCGATTCGGCCATGACGTTAAACGCCACGGCCAGACTCTCGAGTTCGTCGCCGCTTTTGACATTGGCGCGAAAGCTGCGGTTTCCTTGCGCAATTTGCTCTGATGCGTAGGAGAGCTCGGCTAGGGGGTGCGTAATCTTTCGCGCGGTTCGGCGAATTGCCCAGGCACCCAGCATAAGGCCTGCCATTCCAAGCCCGGCGACAAGGGCGAGGGTATTAATGAGGGCATGCTTGGCGCGCGCAAGTTCCTGACGGACCATCACTTCCGTACGTTGAGTGCTGAGGCCGTATCGAATTGTCCCTAGATAGTCTTGGCCGTCGAATACATCTGCCTGATGCTCTTGCACTTGAGTGCCAAAAGCCCTCAAATTGCGCATTTGTGGCTCATGCGCTGGCGCGCGCTCAATAGTAAGGTGCAGCCTCTCGAGGGCCTCGGTTGCTTCTTTGGATTTGAGCCCGCCTTCGGGCGTTGTAGGTGCTACAAAGACCCAAGGGGATCTCTCTGCGTCGGTGTAGACGCCGTAAATTACGTCCGGATCTTCGACCACGGTTCGCCGGACAAGTTGTTGCAAGTCTGAAAATGCGTTGTCAACGGCCATGCCGCGTATCGCGAGGGTCTGGTTGCCAAGCAGAACTCGGCCCTTTTCCTGCAGCATTTCGCGCAGGCCTTTCTCGGTTCTGACGGCCGAGTCCTCTGATTCCCGATATTGAACGAACGCAACCCCGCCCAGGGTTGTGGCACTCACCAATACCCAAATTCCAAGGGTGGCCCTTTGAAGCTTTTGGCGGACCGATGTCTTGGGCTTTTGAAGTCTAGAAAGGTGGGTCAGCATGGCCACTTGCAGGATCTCCCGAAATCGGTATGATTATCATGAGTGCCAGCGCAGCCTCGGGTACTAATTATCGATGACGACGAGATCGTGCGCGAGGTTATGTGTGAAATACTACGCGGTGCCGGCTGTTCCGTTTTCGATGTTGGCTCGCCGATTGGTGTGACGAAAGCCATTGTCGACAACCAGATCGATATCATCGTTCTGGACGTAATGATGCCGGAAATCTCTGGTGACAAGCTTGCTAAGTTACTTCGCAGCAACCCTCGCATGCACCAGCTTTCGATCATTCTGGTGTCAAGCGCAGATGCTGCTCGTCTGAGCCAAATCGCATCCGACGTTAAGGCGGAAGCCGTGGTGCACAAGAGCGACATCCATCGCGAACTACGGAATGTCGTGTTGGAAACGCACCGCCGCAAACAACTCAGGAGCACTTCGCGGCGCTGAAGTCGATGCGGGCTGTGTGCCGATGCATGTTGTGAAATATACCCGGCGCGGCCGCTGATTCGATCACGTAAACGCTGCGACTGTCTCAATGTCGGACCTGTTTTCTGCTGCGCCTATTCGCGGGTTGATTGTCTTCTGAATTGCAAATGGGGGTTATTCGCATACCAGTATCACTCGAGGATCCGGTCGATTTGCAGCAGGGCTTTCTGGCGCAGTGCGAAGCGCTCACGAGCCTGATTCAAGTTGACGGTAGTGGTGGTGGATAGCGGCAATTGCACCTCGGCACTACTGTCAATCGTCCAACCGTTATCGGCAATATCGAATAAGATGCTGGCGGCTTGCGCCCCTAAGGCCGTGTGGTCGGGTAACACGGCAAAGGTTCCGAAGGATTGCGACGGTGATACCAACGAAGCTACGCCCACGACGGTCGGTACCCAAGGACGTTCATTCAGACCAGGTAACCAACCTTCGGTGATTAGCTGAGGTGTCAGCAGTCGATCATCGTTCAAGACCCAAATGACTTGTGCGGACTTCTTGAGCCGCCTTATGGCCCGCTTGAGTTCCGAGGAATTGGGGTTAGCCCCGACTCCTTCGGGTACCACGGTAATCTGCTCGCGTTTGGCCAAGGCGACCTGGCGGTCCACAAATGCGGTGAGGCCTGGTCGCACCAAAACACCGACGCGCTCGGTTGGAAGCGAGACAATCTTGCGCAGGCTAGTCATCGCCGTTATCAGCGGCACTTCGTAACTGATCCCCGTGCAAGCGTTGATTCGCGTCGTTTGGCCATCGAGGAATGACGTCATCACAACCACCGCGGGCGGAAATCGACGTAGGGCCGATACTCGTTGGAACTCTCGGTAGGCGGTAACTGTGGGATTGTTCATCAGCACGATTGCCGAAGGTTGATGTCTTCGAATGCCTTCGGCAATTGCCCCCACGGCAGCGGCATTATCGATCTTGACTGCTACTAATCGAAAATCCTTACTAAGTTCATCGCTCAGCCCGGTCCAAACCTCCTTGGTTTGAGTCGTTTCTGGCATAAAGACAACAATCGTGGCCTTCTGACCGTGCGTGGGACCCCGGACTAGTAGCTCGAAATACCCTGAATTGTCGCTTGAATGCTGCGCGGCGGATGCGCAGGCCATCAACGCGCCAGCGAACAGCGGTAAGGTCATTAGAACAGTTCGCCGAGTTAGCGCCATTCGTCAACTCCTAGCGATTTGGATAGGTTTGCTGACAACTTGCCCATCGCAGCAAGAACTTGCGCTCCTCCTGCTCCCACACTGGCAACGGCGGGGAGCTCGACTTTGGTCGATAGCTCGCGCTGCGCAAGATTGAGTCGGCTCGCCCCCTTCAGGTCGCCGAACAGCCGTTGGGGAAGTAGGATTGCGTTGACCCGTTGCATTTGAAGGAGCGGCAACAGGTCCTCGACCTTGGTCACTCGCTCAACCTTAGGATGGGCACCCACCAATCTGTGAACGAACGAGGTCGTACCTTCGCGTCCAAGTAGGTCCAAAGCACCCACAGAGACAGCCGTTATCGGATCCGCTGCCCGGTTGACCGCCACTAACGAATAGGGCTCGTCGATGGCGCCTTTGCGTTTGCCGTGCAGCTTGGGGGATAAACCACGAGCTGCGAGCACAACGGGCAACGACAACGCGGCGTCGATACCCTCCTTGAGAGAGCGATCGAAGTCGCCGATTCGACCGACCGTCACGACGTCAATTCCAGCCAAATTCGCCTGCAATTCACCCTGTAGGGCTCGTTGTTTCACTGCGACGTGTACAAAAACCAATAGCTTCGGAGCTGCGGCCAGCGCGACCCGATCTACTAAAAGCGCCGCTCCGAGCGCCATGCCGGCGACACCTGCGGGTCGAAGTAGGCTGTCAGAGCTCATTGACGCGATCTCGAGCTAACCGCCCTTGCGGGCGATCAGAATACCGCACAATGTCGCTATCACTTAAGTCCTAAAGATAATTTCGGGCAACGCCGTAGATAGCGATTGGGTAGATTTGGCCTGTAACCGCGTTCAAGGACTCAATGACGATTGCTGAGGGGACTCGAGCAGAGCGATTGCAAGCAGGAGCTACGATGACCATCAAATTTACTGCGGTTTCAAGCGGCTATCGCTCGGGCGCATTGTACATTCTGGGTTTGCAAGCAAGGGGACCCAACAAGGAAGGGTAATGACCATGAAGTTACAAAATCTCGCACTCGTGTCACTGCTGGCGGCCACTAGTGCGGCAGCCTGCAGCTCGTCAAGCAGCGGTACCGGTGGTGGGGCGGGCGATAGCGGCACGGCCGATAAGACCGTCAAGCTGGCGTCTTGGTGGCAAGCTCCGGGTGAGGCAGAGGCGGTTCATTCCCTCATTTCGACTTTCGAAGCCGACCACCCGGGCTACGAGGTCAATTTCGATCTGATTGTAGACGGGACCACAGCGCAGACTCAACTTAATACTGAGCTTGCTGATCCAGTAGCTAGCCCGCCTCCGGACGTCGCTCAATACAACGCAAACAACGTACCGACGTTGCTAACATCGTATCCCAATTCGCTGACCATGCTCGACAGTTCATTTGCGGCAGCATCCCTCAACAGCACCAACGTCCCACAGGAGATATTGGATGCCGTGACGGTAGACGGCCACGTCTATTCGATTCCGCTGAATATTCACCGTGAGAATATGCTCTTTTACAACATGACGGTACTTAGTGCGAACAACATTACGGCGCCTACCACCGTCGATGAACTGATCGCTGCATGCCCGAAGTTGAAGGCGGCCAATATTACGCCTGTAGTCACCTCGTTTCAGGGGTGGATTCAGCGCGAAATGTTCAACTCGATTGCAGCGGGGGTGATGGGAGCATCAGCGTTTCACGACTTCATGACGGGAAAAACTCCCTTTACGGATCCCGCCTGGAGTAGCGCAATCGATAAGTACACTGCTGTGCTTGACGCGTGCGTGGATTCGACAACCGCCAGTGACACCAACTACGGCTGGACACAGGCCGCTGACGACCTATTTCAGGGCAAGGGAGCTTTCTACTACCAAGGCGACTGGGCCAAGGGTTACTTGGTGTCTCGCGGCTTTTCGCCAGGAACGGATTTCGGTGGCATCGGTTCCCCTGTCGGTCTGTTCTGGTTCGGCGTAGACGTCCTCATTTTGCCGAAGCAGGCCGCCAATCCCTCCGGCGCGGCCCTCTTTTTCAACACGGCCACTTCGATTAATGGCCAGGTGGCGTTCAACAAGCCGAAGGGCTCGACGCCATTTCGCACCGACGTCCCGGCCACGTCCCTTGATCCGATCGGCGCGCAGACTCAGGCCGACTTCAAAGCTGCGGGCGAAATCAGGATGCTCGTTTACACCACTAACGACTTGGACACCGCACTCGGGTACTACGCGGCGAATCGCGACAAGACCGCTTTGTTGAAAGCCTATACCGATAACCCTGTCGTAACGCAGTAACGGTGAAGATTGGTGACCCGTTGAGAACTGACGACTTCGGTGCGGTCGAGAAAGGCGTTGGGCCTTCCACGTTCCCGCACCGAAGGAACCAAGCGAATTAGAACCGGCTCAATGACAGCGCACTTTAGTTCAACTCACCGCCAGCCCGAGCAATGATGACATGAGGCTTCGCCCTGCTAAACTGCTCTTCCTCTGCCTTTTGCTCCTTGTGGGTTCGCCCGTCAAAGCGGAGACGCCATCCAAGAGCGAGGCAACGGATGAACTGGATCTCGTAAAACTTCTGAACGTCGAAGTTTCCACAGCCACCAAGACATCGGAGAGCTTGGACGATGCCCCAGCCGTTATTACGGTGATTACGCGGGACGACATTCAACGTTGGGGATATCAATCGGTTGCGGAGGTTCTGCAACACACGGTCGGATTCTATCTAGTTGATGATCAAATCACACCGAACGCTGGCGTGCGCGGGATGACCGGTGGCCTTGGTTCCGAAAGCGGCACCATCAAGGTGATGATCGATGGCCGCTCGGTGGCTTATCGCACGACCTCCGGCAATTGGCTCGGCATTGAGCTGATTCCTCTCGGGTCGATAGAACAAATTGAAGTGATTCGTGGCCCCGCCTCGGCTCTTTACGGTGCCGACGCGTTTCTGGGCGTCGTCAACATCATCACCATTAGGCCGGAGCACCTGCGGCCAATGCACGCGCGAATCGCCACCGGTCGTTCTGCAGGGGCGCAGAACACGTGGGGGGAGGTAGTCAGCGGCACTCAAGTTGGCAACTTCGATTTTTTGGTTGGTGCGGCCGGTGAATACGGCAGTAACGGAAGTCTCACGTTGCCCGCCGAATCGCCTGGACCGACATTTGCGCCGGGGCTCGGTTCTCGACGAACCGCAGTCGATCTCGATCGGCGCTCTCTGGTACTTCAGACTCGCATCGGGTACCGCCCCGACGCTTTCGATCACCTCGTATTTAGCGCCTACGGTTCGGGCATGGAACGTGGCGGCGATTTTGCGCAATGGGCTCAGCTAACCAATGGGAACATCTACGGAGGCAGCCCCGGGGGAACGACCATTGGGCTTCAGCAGCTTCGGCTCAACGTTGACGGCGTAAAGAGACTCACCGACGGCCTCGACCTTGCAGCGCAATCCACCTATTTCCAGGGCGGCTTGTTGCCGCAAGACCGAATCGAAGTCGGGTCCGACCTCTTCTACATAAAGCGCCATCAATCGTACCGCGGCGCGGATTCGATGATTGAGCTTCGGTGGCTTCCATCGTCGCGGTTCAACGCCATCGTGGGTGGCGAATTTCTTTACGACTCCGAAACCCTGCCCACGGCAACCCGCGTCAACCGCGAGACCGGAGCCGAGTTTGATGCAGCAACCTCGCGCAGCATTGATTCGATCGCGCTCACGAACCTCGCCACTTACGTTAGCGTCAACTACAAGCTGCTCGATCCTTGGTTGAAGTTCACCGGTGGCGCACGCGTCGATCGCCATAGCGTATATGGTACTCAAACGACGGGGCGTGCGGGCATTACCTCGCGACTCAGCAAGGCGCTCGTGGCAAAGTTCCTCTATGGAAGTGCGTTCAAAGCGCCTTCCCCCTATCTGATGTATGCGACGCCGCTTCGCGTGGGGGACGTCATCGGAAACCCAAACCTTTCACCGCAACATATTCACACCGTCGAGTTTCAGATAAGCTGGAGACCCAGCAACTCCTTCGGGCTCACGTCAGGTGTTTCACAGAACTGGCTACTCGACAAAGCCGAGTTCACGCCCCAGGGCATCAACTTGGCTGCACGAAACGTCGCGAGTCAGCGTTCGTTCACGTGGGAAACTCGAGTCGATGCTAAACACCACAACGATGTCACCGCGTACGCAGCATTCGAACTCATTCGCTCCTGGCGGGATCTCGGCCAAGAAGGCTATGCTGCTAATCTGGTGGGCACGCAGAATGTCGTCTACCCAGATTGGATTGGGCGTGCAGGTGTTTCTTTCGCCATCCCCTCGACCGTGGAGGTCCCTTTGCAGATGAGCAGTCAGGTGATGGTCGTTGGGCCGCGCCGTGCGGCAGATACTACCATCGTCGAAGTGGGCCATGACGTCGTTTATCCCACGTACACGCTGCTGGACATTTCGCTCTCGACTCGTGAAATTTATTGGATTCGCGGGCAAGAATCCCGCTTTAGTTTGCATGGGCGCAATCTTCTGGCCGCTCGCGGCCCAGATCCAGGTTTCGGCGGCTTCGAGTACCCACTTCGCCCCACGCAGGTATTCCTTGAGTTTGATCACACCTACTGAGCTGGCCTATGATTCGATCTCGTTGCGTTAGCCTACCACACAAGCCCTTCCGACTTTTCGGTGCGCTGGCGTGCGTCATGGGAGCGTGGCTGGTCGGTTGCGCTCCCAATGACGCAACCGAGACGGGCGGGCTCAAGGTTGGGCTTCTTTTGCCATTTACGGGTGACGCGGCCGCAACGTCCAGCAACTTCGAACGCGCAGCCATCATGGCCGCTGATGCAGTCAATCGAGCCGGCGGCGTCCACGGGCAGCCATTGCGAATCGTGTCGAAAGATACTCATGGGGACCTCGAACGCGCAACGGAGGCAGTGAACGAGCTATTCAATAACGAGGTCTGTGCGATTATCGGGACAGAAAGCGCCGATATTTCGCAGGCCATCCTTCCGAGTCTCGTTGAGCACGAAGTTGCCTTCATTTCGCCGCTCGTGGGTTCGGCCACGACGAGCAGCACGTGCACGAGCCCCTGGTTTCGATTGGCGCCGTCGGCCAAGGCTCTCGGTGAAGCGCTCGCCAAACTAATGTCGGCCAAGTCCGTGAGCCGTGTGGCTATTCTATCGGCGAGTGATGCTTTCAACGCAACTTTGGCCGATGCTGCGGCGTCGCGCTTCGCTTCGCTTCACGGCACTGTTGCTACACGACAAGTCGTTTCAGGCGACAATCAGGCTTTTGGTAACATCCTCAACACGATCGCCCAATCCAACGTGGATGCCGTACTGGTGGCCCTTCCACCCGTTACTGCCTCGCTGGCCATCAACGAGGCGCAAATCATTTCTGGTTTTCGACCCACTTGGTACCTATCTCCGTTGCTAAAAACGGAGCTGTTCGTACAGAACGTGGACCCGGCGATGATTGAAGGTGCGCAAGGCATTGCCCCGGCCATCGACGAAACCCAAACCAACTATCCGAAAGCATTCGCCGACCGCTGGTTGGGAGATTCACCCCTCGAAGGTGCATACTATTACTACGATGCCGTGGCGCTCGTGGCCATGGGTATCGAGGCCACAGCTATCGACGCTTCCGGTAGTCTCGATCTAGGCAATGTAAATCGCAACATTCGCGCAGTGGCCGGGCCACCAGGGCAAGAGACGGACTGGAACAACCTGGGCGCAGGCTTGATTGGCCTTGCTAGTCAGGCACAGTATTACTACGTGGGACTCACCGGTACGCTCGTCATGTCAACTTGCGGCGAACGCCTGATGGGGATGAGTTCACAGTGGACAATCACCGGGGGCATTATCACCGAAGTCTGTTCGTCTCCGCCTTGCAATTGAGCACCGAGACCGTCTGGTGCCCCCCAAAGCTAAGGCCTACCTTTCGTGGTGCTGAACTACCTCATCGCACGAGGTGTACAGCGCCCAACTTGGCAACTTTGCAAGTACATATCAATTGTGTTCGTTACTTATCAGCGCACATAATACAGAAGTACGAGACCGAGCTCGCGTGCGGGGTGAAGTGGGCACAGTTACGAGGGAGACCTGATATGAAGTCATTTTCAGCAATGCACCGGGATCGAATAAGGAAATCAGAATCCGGCACACGAGGGAATCTGGGTATGGGTCGTGGTAGCTCGAGAACGATCGCCTTGGTGCTGAGTTGCTGCGCAATGGCTTGTGGGTCTAGCCAGGACGACGCCGTGCCGACCGCAACCAGCAAGCAAGCCTTGAACGTCGCCGTTACGCACCGATCGATAAGTTTCGAGTACGCCAAGCTGGATTTTCCGTTCCCAGCTGGGGTTGCAGCGGGACGCAATACTGTGTTCGTCGGCTCGCCTTTGGAAAGTCGTGTAGTGGCGCTTTCACGCATATCGGGACGCCTTTTGGGAGAATTGCCGGCTCCCCCAAGTGGCTTCGTGCTTCCCTTCATTCTCAAACATATTGGCGAACATCGATTGGCGGTCCTGGACCCGGGTGGCTTTCCGAGTCCAATACCGTTTGTGCCAGCTAGTCCCACAATCTACGAATACGACTATGACCTTTCGCCAAGTACGGGATTTTCCGCAACGTTGGTGCGTTCTATAAGTTTCGCCAGTGTCCAGGTGGGCTTTGCAGAAAACATCGTCCGCCTCGAGGACGGGCGATACCTACTAACGGACGCCATCCTTGGCAGCATCTGGATTGCGGAGTTGGACGGCACTATCCGCCCAGGAATTGTTCCTCGCACATTTGGGCCGCAAGACGCAATTCCCCAGATGCATTTTTGTAAGACGATGCCTCTCGTCGAAGTCGGCGGCATCCCGTTCCTGTTCTCCGGTTCGACATTGCCTGGCGTCTCACCGATTGCTGTGCGTGACGGCATTGTATACTTTCACTCTTCCTGCGGGGGCGGGTTATTTTCAGTACCCCTTGCTAGCCTTTCAGATGGGCGCGCAGCCTATCGGCGCGCTGACGATATCAGGCTCCTATCAGCGAAACCTAATAATGTTGTGGTGGAGGAATTGCTGGACGCGACTTTCGACCCCTATTCGCCTCTCGACCACTACTTGTATGTCGCAGACGCCCTGCAGTTGCGGCTGATTCGCATTGACGTGCGCACCGGCGAGCGACAAATCGTAGCCGACGATCAAAGGCTGTTCAATTTTCCGTCGTCTCTGGGATTCTTGCCACCATTCTCTGGCTTCGCACCTCGGGAGCTCGTGGTGGTGTCGAATCAGCAACAACGTACCCCCATCACGAACGATGCAATTACTGCGGACATTTTCGAATTGCCCTTCATTGCGAGCAAAGTCATACTCTTGAACGGTCCCAACTAGACCGCGCGTCCAGAAAGCAGTTCGCCTGAACGGCGAGCACGTGCTTGCGCGAAAGTACCGATTTTGACCTGCCTTGCGGACTTTGCCAAAAAAGGCTCGTGCCCTACTTGCCTACATTGCTGCGCACCGTAGGTCGGGCATAACATAAGATACCTGGCCATGGACGACCTCGATTCGGAACAGGGGGATGTCTCGAAACAAGTCGAAGTCACTATGGCCGAACGTTTCAGTGCGCTGTTCGAACACATGCAGGAAGGCGTCGCGTTACACGAATTAGTTTGTGATGCCGACGGCCGTCCCATTGACTATCGTATTTTGGACGTTAATGGCCAATACGAAAAACATACCGGCCTGAAGCGCACCGATGTTGCCGGAAGACTCGCTTCCGAGGTGTACGGATCGCCCCGTCCACCGTATTTGCAAGAATATGGCTCTGTTGCTCTCGGCGGACCACCGCTACGACTCGAAACCTACTTCGAGCCGTTAGACCGCCACTTCAGCATCTCAGTCGCACGACTGGGACCACGAGCGTTCGCAACCATTTTTTCAGACGTGACCTTGGCTAAGCAACAAGCTGAATCCATCGACAAGAGCCGACTGCGGCAGCGTGCCCTCCTTGACAACCAACCGCACATGACTTGGCTCAAGGATTGCGAAGGGCACTTCCTCGAGGTTAACAAAGCGTTTGCAAATGCTTGTGGACAGCCCTCACCCGATGTCATCGTGGGTATGACGGATTATGACGTGTGGCCTAAGGCGATTGCCGAGGCGTACCGGTCCGACGATACGGCGGTCATGACCGAGGGTGTGCAGAAGATCGTGCAAGAACACATCGAAAGTGTGTCGGGAACGCGCTGGGTCGAAACGTATAAATCGCCCCTGTTTGCGCCGAGCGGCGAGATTATCGGAACCACTGGCGTGGCACGCGACATTACGGAACAAAGACGCGCACAAGAGTTAGCGGAGAATGCACGCCAAGAATTGGCCAATTACTTCAATCTTTCACTCGACTTACTGTGCATCTCAAGTAGTGACGGTCGTTTCGTGCGAGTGAATCCGGCATGGGAGCGCCTCTTAGGTTATCCAAGTGCAGAGTTGGAGGGTTCGAACTTCCTCGACTTTGTTCACCCGGACGACAAGGCCCCAACACTGGGCGCGATGCAACAATTGGGCAGCGGGCAGACTGTCATCGACTTCACGAATCGATATCAAAACGCCGACGGTTCTTGGCGCTGGCTGGAGTGGCGTTCGACACCCGATAAGGATGGGCTCACTTACTCGGTTGCCCGCGACGTCACGCTCCGGCAACAATCTGAATTGGCTTTACGCGCCGCCGAGCGCGCGGTCGCGCGAAGCCGCGAGCAATTGCTTAGTGTCGCGGAGCTTGCCCACATTGGCCATTTCACAATCGATTTGCGATTCAAAAGGTAACTTGGACCCCGGAATTTTACCGGATAGTGGGTTTCGACCCCGAAGGTGCCCTTCCCTCGATAGAACTGGGACGCGCGAGTATCCATCCTGAGGACTTTCCCGCGGTCGAGGCAGCAGTAGAAGCAGCGGCAACACGACAGACGGCCACACGACTTTACAACCGAGTAATTCGCCCGAACGGCGAAATACGCTTTTGCCTTTCGATTATCGAAGGGGACGTCGATGCGGAGGGCAAACCTCATGTGGTGGGTTTGGTCCAGGACATAACGGACCTGCGGCGTGCCGAGGACGAGCGGCGCAAACTCGAACAACAAGTAATGCAATCGCAAAAGCTAGAAAGTCTTGGGGTCCTCGCAGGGGGCATTGCTCATGACTTCAATAACCTATTGACCAGCATACTTGGGAATGCCGACCTGGCGCGAAGCGATCTGTCTCCCTCCAACCCGGCTTGTGTCTATCTGAGTGACATCGAAAGGGTTAGCCGCCGAGCGGCGGATCTCTGCCGCCAAATGCTCGCCTATTCTGGCAAGGGCCGATTCGTAGTACGGGCGTTGTCACTCAATGAGGTCGTCCGCGAGATGGCTTACCTCTTGAACGTGTCCATCAGCAAAAAGGTCGTCATCAAGTACAACTTCTTTGCCGATTTACCGAGCGTCATGGCAGACGCCACCCAATTGAGTCAAGTCGTCATGAATCTCATCACCAACGCCTCAGAGGCAATTTCGGAAGCAAGCGGGGGGGTCGTTACCCTGACCACGGGAACCATAGAGTGCGACGCGAGCTATCTTACTGGCGCAATTGGATATCACGATGTCTTGGTAGCAGGCCAATATGTTTATCTCGAGGTCTCCGACACTGGTTGCGGAATGGATCCGGAAACTATGAGCCGGATCTTCGATCCGTTCTTTACAACGAAGTTTACCGGCCGCGGTCTGGGGTTGGCAGCAGTTCTCGGGATCGTGCGCGGACACAAAGGTGCACTTCGCGTCTACACAGAAATGGGTCACGGAACGACGTTCAAGGTCCTGCTGCCAGCCCACCATCAACCTGCACAGCAACTCGATTTAGACGACTTGGCACCAAAGGCGTGGAAGGGGCACGGGCTCGTGTTGCTGGTTGATGACGAGGAAAGCATTCGCAACGTGGGGCGAAACATGTTGGAGCGTGCCGGGTTCAAAGTAATGACGGCAGCCGATGGGCGAGAGGCGATAGACCTTTTCGGAAAGCACCGCGACCGAGTGCGCTTGGTAGTGCTCGATATGACAATGCCCAACATTGACGGCGAGGCTTGTTTTCGCGAGCTCAGGCGTATCGAACCCCAGGTTAAGGTAATCGTGACCAGCGGCTACAACGAACAAGAGATCATGACTCGATTCGTCGGCAAGGGGCTCGCTGGCTTCGTTCAGAAGCCTTATTCAGTCACGGAGTTGCTCTCCAGTATTCAAGTAGTACTTCGTAACGATTAAATCGAGTGCAGCCAGGCCGTCAGTAGTCTTTCGCTTCATACGATTGACCAAGCTTTAGCCCCATTGGATTAGGTCCGGCATTTCTGAATGTAATCGGCCAGGTTGGGCAATCTTCCGAGCCGTTGTCGACCGGGTCGCAGATATGCATGGCTAGGTGGAGATGCGGAGAGTTGTTGGTATTTCCGGTATTGCCGCTGCGTCCGATGCGTTGCCCTAGTTTTACTCGGCTACCGATATCAACGTCGGACCCGTCGTGCGTCAAGTGGGCATATAGAGCGTGTGTACCGTCGTCGTGACGAATTATGATGTAGTTGTCAAATCCCTTACTAGCCACTTCACCATCTTGGTGAGACTCCTCGACGTGCAGCACTATCCCCGATCGAATAGCGACGAAGGGCGTGCCAATCGGCATGTCGAAGTCGTACGCGTACTTCTCGGAGTCGCGATGGCCATTGCCGGGCGGCGAACAGTTTGCTTGCGCGACGCGGTAACTCTTGCCTGGGGGAAATGGCAATACGTAGGGTGAGCTCTGCGAGTCCGGATAACCCGAGCAAGCGTTAGCATTACCGGGTTTGGCGACGCACCCACTGTACATTGAGATTGCGACAAAAATTCCCAAAAATAGATGCCACCATTCAGGCACTCGGGACTGTTTTGAAATTGCTCGGCTACTCACAGGGTCGATTGTGATCAGTAACGACCGTTGGGCGTCGGCTCTGCAAATTTGGAGATCGCGCCGCCCTCCGTGTCAACGCGGGCGCTTGCCGGACCTCCGCCGGTACTAACCGAGCTCGACTGCGGCCTATCGAACTTCGGACCGTAAATTGGTATACCGTATATTGGTGCGCCGCCGGTTTGGGGAACCACATACGTTCCCGCATTGCCACCGGCGCTGGCGCCGCCTTTACCACCAACGGTCGTCTGTACACCATAGTGGTAGACGGGCTGCCCACCCGTTTCGCCGGGCGCACCCGCATCAATGCTCGGTTTGCCGCCGGTCCCGGAAGGACTTGCCGGGCTGACGTCAGTTATTGCACCGCAACTAAGAATCACCGCAGAAAGGGCTGCCGCGGGATACCAAGGTTGACAGCTCATAATTCATTCCTTCCGCTAAGTTAATCGACCCATTTAGCTTGGGGCATTATACCCCCAATCTCGACACTTTGCCCCCAAAATGCCGCAGCACCCAGAAAACCACGGTGAAACCCAGCCGATAGCGCGCCAGGCACTCCGCGACTATTTGAGCCCCAGCCGCTTCGCCATCGCATGCATATTCGTTCGATGCATTCCGAGGCTGCGCGCCGCGGCGGCCCAATTGCCGTGATGCTCCTTCACTTTCTCTTCGATCACACGCCGCTGGAAATCTTCGACTTGCTTTACGAGCGTGCGCTCATCGCGAGAGGCCGAAGCCGGATCGACTTTCACTGCGAAACCTGATCCTTGAGGGTCTAGATCGAGCGCCAGGTGGCGCGGCGCTATCTCGAGTTTTCGGCCGTCCTGGTTGTCGCCGAGCGCACGCACCACCGCACGAGCCAGCACATTGTCGAGTTCGCGAACGTTACCCGGCCATGCGTAGCCCTTCAAGAGTTCCAGGGCCTGTGCACCGAGCACCGGCGGAGGGCAACCAATCCGACGTCGGAATTGGTTTAGCAAATGGTCTGCCAATATCGACATGTCCGCTTGTCGGTTCCTCAAGGGTGGAATCGTAATCGGGTAAGTTGCCAGTCGATGATACAAGTCGGCGCGGAACCGACCCGCCGCAACCTCCTGCTCCAGATTTCGGTTCGTGGCCGAGACGACTCGCACATTGACTCGGTGAGTTTTGTCGGATCCGACCCGTTGAACCTCACCTTGTTGCAGTACTCGGAGCAGCTTTGGTTGCAGCGACGTGGGCAGCTCCCCGATCTCGTCGAGAAATATCGTGGCCCGATCCGCCAATTCGAATCTGCCGGCCCGGTCGTGGTTAGCCCCAGTAAACGCGCCAGCGCAATGCCCGAAGAGCTCACTTTCCGCCAATGTCTCGGGCAAAGCAGCGCAATTGACAATCACTAGCGGGCGATCGCGCCGGGGGCTCGCGGCGTGCACCATCGCTGCGACCAATTCCTTGCCCACGCCGGTTTCACCGGAAATGAGCACGGGAAGATCCGTTGCGGCAACGAGTTGCACCTCTTGCATGACGCGCTGTGCACCGGGGCTGACTCCCAAAAAGCCGCTGCGGTACGCGTCGCGAGCTCGATCACGAAGATCCTGAGCTTGCCTGTCAACCGTCGTCTCGAGTATCTCAATCAAACGTGCGGTGCGCACCGCGGCGCCAGCGAGGCCCGCTAGCAACCGAAGCAACTGCGGGTCCAAGTTATCGAACGCGCACGGCTCGATTGCATCGGCAGTGAGCGCGCCCACGATGGCGTCGCCGTCACGCAGGGCACATCCGAGGCATGCGTGGATCTTATGGTGTGCACCCGGGTCAACCTGCAATTGTCCATCGAAGGGATCGGGCAGTCGACTGTCCGCTGGAAATTGGATTGGCAAATGATTGGCCAAGATCGCATCCAGCCGCGGATGTTGACCCTTCTGATACCGAATCCGCGAAGCCTGCGCCGATAGCCCATGTGCAGCAAGCGGCACGAGCTCTTCGCCTTCGAGCGCCATTAGACATGCTGCATCGCAGGGAACCACACGCCTTACAGCCTGCAGCAGCCGCTCGTAGCGATCGCGCGCCGCCAAACTGGACGTCAGATCGCCAGCCACATCCGCGAGCGCCTCAAGACTTAACCTTGCCGAGATCATGTTACTTTTATCATAACACAGTTATCGTTATCATAACGTTCTTTGTTATTGTTTTGGTAACCACTCTCAGTAAAGTTTAGTAATTTCATCTGTTTACAGGTGTGGCGCGCGGCTTGCTCAATAACACCACATGACGACTACAACTCAGACACTGGCCGAACTGGCCCTCACCTACCCGGCAGCAAGCCGAGTATTTCGCGTTCACCGATTGGACTTCTGTTGTGGAGGCAAGCGCTCGATCGCGGACGCGTGCGAGCAGCGCGGACTCGATGCAAGTTCGATTCTGCGAGAAATCGAAGCTAATGACAATCGCAAGCCGAACGTGGATTGGCGCGAGCAACCGCTTGCACAACTGGTAGATCACATACTCGCGAATTTTCACGAAGCCCATCGTCGCGAACTTCCCGATCTGATTGAGCTCGCGCGCAAGGTCGAGCGCGTTCACGCCGACAAAGACAATGTTCCCGCCGGGCTTGCAGAGCATCTCACGTCGATGCGCTTCGCGCTCGAGACCCATATGCAAAAGGAGGAACAGATTCTATTTCCGGCAATCCTGCGCGGGCAAGGGATTCAAATGCGCGGCCCCACAATGCAAATGGAAAGAGAACATGACGAGCACGCTGTCAATCTGCAAAGGCTGCGGGCGTTGGCATCCGACTTTGCGCCACCGGCTGAGGCCTGTACCAGTTGGCGGGCCCTGTTTCTGCGATGCGAACAGCTAGAAGCCGACATCATGGCTCACATACATCTCGAAAATCACGTGCTCTTCCCCAGGGCAATCAACGGAGAAATTTGAATCATGCCAAGTAGCAAACGCCTGTGGCTGATATTGGCCAGCTGCGTAATTGGGGCATTCCTATTGCTCGGCGGACTCGGGGTCGAGGTTTATCGCAAGGCACCCCCGATCCCCGCTCGTGTCGTAACGAGCGATGGCAGCCTGCTATTTACGCAAAAGGATATTCTCGACGGACAACAAGTCTGGCAGTCGCTCGGCGGGCAACAAGTGGGCTCAATTTGGGGCCACGGCGCGTATCAAGCGCCGGATTGGTCGGCAGATTGGCTGCACCGTGAAGCCACGGCATTAAGAGAAAGCCTTACAGCGCCGGCAGGCCTCGATGCCGCAGCGTCAGACGCGGTCGCTCGCGAGCGAGTAGAGCGAGAACTTCGCCGCAATACATTCGACGCAAGTACGGGAACCGTCACGGTTTCTCGTGAACGCGCAGCCGCGATGGCAGTCGTCGCACAACACTACGACGATCTATTCGGCGGGGCTGCCGCGAAGTCCGGTCTACGAGAAGCCTACGCGCTGTCAAAAACTCCCGTTCCAGATGCAGAACGAAGAACCAAACTGACCGCCTTTTTCTTCTGGACGGCCTGGGCCTGTACAACCGAGCGACCCGGCAGCTCGGTTACTTACACGAATAATTGGCCTCACGAGCCGCTCGTTGGCAATCATCCGACAGCGGCCAATGTCCTTTGGTCAATCATTAGTGTGGTACTGCTGCTCGCTGGCATCGGAGCGCTCGTTTGGTGGCGAGCATTTAGACCCGAGCCTGACGATTCGATCAAGCCGCCGCCCCACGATCCGCTTGCAAAAATTCAACTCACGCCCTCGATGCGAGCTTGCGGCTGGTACATTGCAGCCGTTGCATTTTTGTTCTCTCTGCAAGTACTGATGGGTGCATTAACTGCCCATTATACCGTAGAAGGTCAGTCAGTCTTTGGATTTCCGCTGTCGGATTACCTGCCTTACGCGGTTACACGCACCTGGCATATTCAACTTGGAGTCTTCTGGATCGCGACGGCATTTCTCGGCGCGGGCTTATTTTTGGCGCCATTGGTCGGCGGCAAAGAGCCGCGCTACCAACGCACGGGTGTACTCGTGTTATTGGGTGCGTTGGTCGTTGTCGTGCTCGGAAGCCTCGCCGGCGAATGGCTGAGCGTGCAGCAGCGCCTCGGTCTAAATACTGGGTTCTGGTTCGGTCAACAGGGGTACGAGTACGTTGATCTCGGGCGTGCCTGGCAGATTGCATTGTTCGTCGGGCTACTTTTATGGCTTACACTCATGGTGCGAGCCCTGGCACCGGCCTGGAACCGCGAGAGTGACAGCCGCACCGTCGTCCGCCTATTCGTCGCGAGCACGGTCGCCATCGGATTGATGTATGGCGCCGGGTTCTTCTTTTCGGCACGCAGCCATCTTACGGTCATGGAATATTGGCGCTGGTGGGTGGTTCACCTATGGGTCGAGGGCTTCTTCGAGGTGTTTGCAACGGCGGCCCTGGCCTTCTTGTTCGTGCACCTGGGTTTGATCAAGGCTCGCCTTGCGGGCTCGGCTGTGCTGGCATCATCCAGTCTGTTTCTGGCAGCCGGAATCCCGGGGACGTTCCACCATTTGTACTTCAGCGGGACGCCCACACCCATCATGGCCGTTGGCGCGAGTTTTAGTGCGCTTGAAGTAGTGCCCTTGGTCGTTGTTGGTTGGGAGGCTTATCGCACGTACCGCCTGCGCACGAGTGTGCCTTGGATGCAACGTTACCGCTGGGCGCTTTCCTGCTTTCTCGGAGTCGCATTCTGGAATCTGGTTGGTGCAGGTCTATTTGGCTTCTTGATTAACCCGCCGATTTCACTGTATTATCTGCAAGGTCTAAATACGACCCCCGTACATGCGCACACTGCCCTTTTTGGCGTTTACGGACTGCTTTCAATCGGCCTCACCCTGACGATGGCTCGTGTACTGACGGGGCAAAGACCTTGGCGCGAGGGATCACTGGCCCTGGCGTTTTGGGGTATGAATATCGGTCTCGCTTTGATGGTCGTTCTCAGTATTCTTCCGATCGGGATTGCACAGGGCTACGCAAGTGTAGATGTAGGTCTGTGGTATGCCCGCTCCAGTGAGTTCCTCCAGCTTCCAGTAATTCAGAAACTGCGCTGGCTCAGGATCATCGGTGACACCCTATTCCTGGTTGGCGTCGGAGGGTTCGTCTGGTTTCTCGTCGGGCTCAAAACGGGATGGAGCTACCGGGACACTGCAGCTGAGCAACCAGAATCCTTAGCGGCTATGCCCACTTAGTCGCTCTTTAGCGAGTTGTTGTCCCGCCTAGGCAACCCAGACGGGCGCGTTGGATACGAATTCATCGCGCCCGTCGTTGCGGCAAGAGGCCTTCCCTTAACCGGACGTTGCGCCGGGCCGCTCTTGACTGGGATTCAATGCAACTGGCAGATAACGTGGTCGAACGACTGTGGTTTGGTGATGAGAACCCCGAACTTAGTCACTTCGAAGCCTCACAGTCGATGACTGCCACCATTGCCGTGGCTACGGGACTAAAGCCATTTTCAGAGATCGCTCGACAAGCGCTCGCGGTCGTACATCAACCCGAACCCTCGATGCGGAAATTGTGCGCGGTGATCGAGACTGATACCGCGCTGGCATCGCGTGTCCTCAGAGTAGCCAATTCGTCACTCTACAGAGCGCGCGGACAAATTCGAGACATCGGCGAGGCCACGACACGCCTCGGTCTGCGACACGTCACCGACATCGTTACGGCCCTCGCAAGCATGGGTCTGTTCTCGGATGAGACGGGTATCGGCGCGCGCTTTCGCGCGCACTGCACCGCGGTTGGCGCCATCGCCCGGGTGATTGAAACCGAATGGCATGGTCACCCCGTGAAGAATGCTTTCCTATGCGGTCTGCTTCACGATATTGGAAAATTGTTGATCATGCAGGCACGCGAGTTCGACTATACGCTCTTGTCGTTCGAGAATCTGAATCAAGCTGACACTGTGAACAATTACGAGCGGGGCCAAAATGGCTTCGACCACGCGGTGCTGGGCGCTCACGTCGTGTCCCAATGGGGTTTGCCGAGCGACGTAGCCGAAGTTGTCGCCTGGCATCACCAGCCCGGTCGAGCCTATGAGGCGGGTGGCCCCGTAGCATTTGGAGTTGCTTCTGTGCGCATTGCCAATTCGATCGAGTATCAAATCTGGAAAAACCTAGAGGTCGATGAAGCATTCGTAGAAACACTGGTTCTGGGCGGAGATGCGGCATACCTGGGGCTCACGGCACCCTGGATTGTGGCAGCTTGGCCGAAGTTCGTCAGTGCGCTCCAAGAGAGTGCTCATTGCTTCTCTTAGAATTCTTAGTCGCGTGTCGCAGCAACCAGAACTACTCGGCGGCTTGACGTTGTTCAAACCAACCGTACATCGATGTCAGCGCCGGCACGTACCGCGAGGCAATTGCGTCTACGGCCTGCTCGAAGCGAAGGGCTTCATACGTGTGAGCTAAGAATGCCACATGGTCGAGCATGGCAATCCAGATTCGTTCATCGGTAATTATATTAGATTTAGCTGCTTCTTTGAACACTTGTTGAGCCGTCGTGGGGATGACGGACATGCCTTCATGCCCCAAGTAGTCTTTGAGCGTCTTCCAGGCGAGCTCGAAAGTATACTCGAACCGCTGAACGACGCCCTCGCGTTCCAACGCAGAAAGCGCTGCGGTACCAGGCTCTACCGCATCTCTCAACAACGTTAGTGCCCGCTCGAAGTGCGCAAATCGCTGCTTATAGCGACTATCGGGGTAAGTCATTTTTGTAGTCGAAGGATGCGTGGCTCGGTGAGCCGTGCGAGGTGAAGTCCTTGCGTGATTGGCATCCACATTATTATGTCGGCACGGGTGATCAACGAGTTAAGCTTGTAAGTGCCCTCAAAATTTCAAGAATAGCCGGCACTATCGCCCCCTTTGCCCTCCAGGCCCTCGACCCCGGTAGTACTCGGAATTCGACGAGATGGGCAGAGTGACGGCGATATCGTGACGTGTCGGTAACAAGGTTCTCGTCGTCTGAGCCAATCTCGGAGCCGTTTGCTCGCTGCCCGTGTCAGGCGAGTCGTTCACTGCGCGTTACGGCGATCCCAGTTTCACGACCGTCCCCAGTGCCGTCATGACAAGAAAATACAAATTGGGGTCGTGGTGGAGTGCGTCATGTGCCAATCAATTGGAGCAGGCTGGCAGTTCGACAACCGGGATTTGTTGCCATCGCACATCCTCGAACGCCAATCGTGGCCCGCCCGAAACATGAATGATTCGTTTGAATCGCAATAATTGCCAACGCTTGGCGCCCAACATGGGAAAACCCATCGGGGCCTTGACGCAAAGCACAATTATTTGTCATTGCACCACTCTGGGCTAGACTCTTACTTGGAGGGTCGTTGTCCGCATTGAAAGAGCCGATTCCGGCGCAGGAACATCCAGGCATTGTGCTCATCGTTGACGATGAACCGATCATACTTCGTGGTCTCGCACAAATGCTCGAACGCAGTCCTTACAAAGTGGTGCCTTGTTTGTCCCCGCACGAGGCGATTCATCACATTACCAATGGGAACGTGCGGGTGGTGGTGAGCGACGTCGCAATGCCGGAAATATCCGGGATAGAACTGCTGCGCATGATTCGGCAGCACGATCCGGACCTACCGGTAGTACTGGTCACGGGTCAACCGGCCTTCAAAACCGCGGCGGAAGCCACGGAATTTGGCGCCTTCATGTACCTTATAAAACCGATCAAACGGGAAACATTCGTGAGTACCGTAGAGCGGGCAGCGCGGCTGTATCGACTAGCTCAAACTAAGCGCCAGGCAATCGAAATGTTTGGCGACGGCGCGGTGGAGTCCGAGCGCGTGGGACTCGAGACCCATTTCGAGCGCGCACTTCAAGGTATCTGGATTGCGTTCCAGCCAATCGTTCGCGCATCCGATCGCACCATCTTCGGTTACGAGGCGTTGTTGCGCAGCGACTCCCCGTCAATGTCAGGACCTGGACCCATTTTGCAAGCAGCCGAGCGTCTGGGAGCGCTCGCTCGCCTAGGTCGAGCCGTGCGCGATAAAGCCGCTCAATCGATCGCGACAGCGCATCGCTCATATACGCTGTTCGTAAATCTGCATCCTCAAGATCTGCTCGACCCTGATTTGCATAACGAGAGTGCAGCCCTGAGCGGCGTTGCCGGCCGAGTTGTCCTCGAAATTACCGAACGATCCGCGATCACGGATATTGAGAACGCTCGGTCGTTAGCCATGGGCCTGCGCGAGCGCGGCTTTAGACTCGCCATCGACGACTTGGGCGCGGGTTATGCCGGCCTTAGCAGCTTTGCCCTGCTCGAACCCGAGTTCGTCAAGTTGGACATGACACTGATCCGCGACATCGATACGTCGAGCGTTAAGCAGAAGCTAGTGAAATCCCTGGCCTCTATGTGCAAAGACATGGGCCTATTCGTGATAGCCGAAGGCGTCGAAACGCGCAGCGAACGCGACTCCGTTATCGATCTTGGCTGTGAATTGCTTCAAGGCTACTTGTTTGCGAGGCCAGGACCGGCATTTCCTGAGGTGCGCTGGTAGCGCCTTAAGGACAATTCCGCTGCCGATTGTGTTGCGCGTTTGTTTCTGACATCACTGTTGGTTGTATGATTTCGAAAACCCAATTGTCGCAAGTTCGAATTTTCGCGTAATGCCCCAGCGTGGCACTCGACGTTCACATGCTTTGTCCCCACATTGAGAGGGAGGCCATCACGGCCACGAGGAGGCAAGGCCCATATCGAGCAAGACCCAGGAAGAACCCAAGCAAAAGTTGCCATTGGCAATAGGAGGCTATCCTGAATCCCGTAGCAATTTTCGACTGCACTAGCCTCCTATCGAAGCCCCACGAGTTTGCGACCTCCTGTAGGGTTCCTCTGTGGGGCTTCGCTTTGTCTGAAACCTCGAACAGGCCCTAGACTTCGCGACAAATTGCGAACACAATCATATTGAGGCCGCTCGCTCGCAAAAGCCCCCTGATTAGGCCTCCGTCAACGCCCCGAGAGCTTCCAGGTTTTTGGGGCGTTGGCGTATCCGCTAACCACATCTTGGGTGGGGAGATCAAGCCGTCCGCAACCCCTTGAGCAGAAGGATAAGCTCACCGGAGAGCCTCATGAACTCGCCCTGGTAGTCCATCAACTTCAGAGCCTGTTCGGCAGATCCGCTGACAGCCAATTGCAGAATATGTGCAGCCTTTCGATGGAATTTTGCGTGTACCTCACGAACGTTATCGAACAATTCCTGGCTCTCGGTGGATTTTGGGAAATCATCATAGAGCCATTTGCCAAATTCGCAGTGGTTGTCCGCTCTAACTATGTCTGGGTCAAATACACTAGAGCCTTCCTCGATGGCGATCCTAAGTTCGGTGATCCACTTGCTGTGTGCGTTGACGGCAGCGTCTATCTGCTGCAGTTCTCGTGCGCTCAGACGCATATGCCCACCCCAGGGACGACAATATGCTTGGATGCTCGGAACAGAGTCATTGAACCTCGAACCCCGCGTCCACGATGGCCTGGGCCATCTGCGGCTTGTCCAAGAGCGCCGGGTCGAATTCAACTAGGGCCTCAGCCTTTTCGAGGGAAACCTCGACACTCACAACCCCGGGTAGTTGACGCAGGACTCCGGTAACGCTCCTGACGCAACCACCGCAAGACATCCCGCCGACTTTTAGGACTATTGTATTCATTGCATATTCCAATCTCGACAAATACCTTGATTCGGGTCAGGGCCCGAAACGCCAGCACTGGTAGCACATGAAAATCCAAGGGTACAGGTCACCGGCGTTTCGGTGGCTGGTACGCAACTAGCTAGGAGGCCCGTTTGGCTTAAACTCCTTCCAATTTCTTAGAAGCAATGAACTTACCACCACAGAAACCGAGCTCATTGCCATGGCAGCGCCAGCGAGCACCGGGCTGAGCCTACCGAACGCCGCCAGTGGAATGCCGATTACGTTGTATACAAAGGCAAAGAACAAATTTTGCCGGATTTTTGACAGCGTAGCGCGCGAAAGTGAAATGGCGTTCGCTACTCCACCCAGATCGTTGCGCATCAATGTCACGTCCGCGGCCTGCATGGCTATGTCTGAGCCGGCACCCATGGCAAAACTTACGTCCGCCGCAGTCAAAGCCGGTGCATCATTGACGCCATCGCCAACCATGCCAACTGTGCGTCCGCTCGACTTGAGCGCCACAATTGCGGCGGCTTTGTCGGCGGGTAATACCTCCGCCTCGAATCGGGCTATTCCTGCTCGGTTGGCTACGGCACTCGCCGTACCCGCGTTGTCACCAGTGAGCATTACGACTTCTACTCCAAGGCGCTGAATTTGCGCTACAGCGCCGCGAGTTGTCTCGCGCAACGGGTCGGCAATACCAATGATTCCGAGCACTGCCGTATCGGACGCTACGGCCACGACACTATGCCCAGCTCGCTGCAACTCGGCAGTATCAGGAACCGTCAGCCCCTCGAGGGCGAGCCAGATCGGGGAACCGACGCGCACGCGTTTGCCATCGACTTCGCCGGTAACGCCACGGCCCGGCAAATCGATAGTATTATGGGGGGACGACGAGCTCCAAGGCTTCAGCTGTCGCTTTGGCTACAATTGCCGCCGCTAGCGGATGCGTGGAACCCTGCTCGAGACTCGCCGCCAAGCGCAAAATGTCCAATTCGCTCAAGCCTTCGCAGGTGGAAAGGAGCTGCGTTACGGCGGGCTTGCCCTGCGTCAGTGTACCCGTCTTGTCTACGGCCAACACATCAATCTTTTCTGCCAGTTCCAGTGCCTGCGCGTTGCGAATCAGTACGCCGACACTGGCGCCTCTGCCTGTACCGACCATCACCGCGGTCGGCGTTGCCAAGCCGAGCGCGCAGGGACACGCAATTACGAGCACTGCCACTGCGTTAATCATGGCCTCTGCAAAATTGCCGCTCTGAATCCACCAGCCTACGAATGTCACGAGGGCAATTGCCGTCACGACAGGCACGAAAATGGAGGCCACCTTGTCCACCAAGCGTTGCACAGGCGCCTTGGACCCCTGAGCCTCCTCAACCAAACGAACTATGCCAGCTAGCAGAGTATGCGAACCTACGCCCGTCGCCTTGCAGCGCAACAGAGCCTCACCATTTACCGTGCCCGCGAACACCTTGTGACCAATCGTTTTGACGACCGGCATCGCCTCACCCGTGAGCAGTGCCTCGTTGACAGTCGATGCGCCTTCAATAACCTCGCCATCCACTGCAATCCCCTCACCGGGACGTGCGACGAAAATGTCGCCGGGTATTAGTGTGGCCGCTGGCACATCTATGAATTGGCCGTCGCGCTCCAGGCGCGCCGTCTGGGGCTGAAGCTTTACCAATGATTCGATGGCGAGAGACGTCTTCGCTTTCGCTCGACCTTCGAGAATCTTTCCCAGCAGTACGAGTGTAATTACCGTTGATGAGCCCTCGAAATACACGTGATACTGGTGCAGGCCCATCACCGACACGACTGCGCTATACAGCCAGGCCATACCAGTGCCGAGCGCGACCAACAGGTCCATGTTGCCTGCTCCCGCGCGCAAAGAATTCCAGGCACCCACATAGAAGCGCCGACCGATCCAGAATTGCACGGGCGTCGCCAGTAGCAATTGGAGCCAGCGAGCTATCACGTCATGATGTGACTTGGCATCGAACATGAAAGCCATTTGAGCCACCAGGGGCAGGGTCAAAACTGCCGCAATCCAGAACTGGGCGAGCTCTCGCCGGTAGGCCAAACGTTTATTGATTTTGTCTACTTCTCGCGTGTCATCGCTTGCAACCGTTGCCGTGTAGCCAGCCTTTACGACCGTCGCGACCAACCGCTCGGTGTCCACGGACCCTGGTGCGTAGCGGACGTGAGCTCTTTCCGAAGCGAAGTTTACGGCAGCTTCAACTCCCGGTAGTTTGTTCAGTTGCTTCTCGATCCTTGCAGCGCAGGCGGCACACGTCATTCCGCCGACACTCAAATCGACCACTTGCGCCGCGGGGGGTGTCATGACTGCCTCGATTGGATTTTTGACCTCACGGGACTAAGTATACGGTCTGTACCTAGGTACGGAGTCAAGGGATTGAAAGAAGATTTAACCATCAGCAAGCTGGCCAAAGCGGCCGGAGTGGGCGTGGAAACAGTCCGCTACCACCATCGCCGCGGCATGTTGAGCACTCCGAGCGCGACCACCGTCTGGCGCGTCGGTTAGCGACAGACACTACCGCGAGCCCTTGCCGCTCAATTGTGCGGCTCTCCGCCCGCCGGACGTTTGACAAGTACTCGGGCGCCTCCTAGCGTGTGAGGTCATGTTGAAATTGCAACGTGAAACGCCGGTGGGCTCTCGCTAGTGCGCGTGTATTGTCCGTCACTCGCGCCTGACGTGCCGAATCAACAGCAAATTAAAGATCGTAACGCGGGGAGGTTTTACTTTGGACAAGAGCGACAGTGCATCACATGCGCGATAGCGTTAGCTTTGCGCGCGCGCTGGTTTCCTGTGGTTCAAAACCTGGCAGGACGCAAGTAACGCTCAGCCCACCCCCGAGTCGATTCTCGATTCGGATAGTGCCGCCGTGGGCTTCGACGATTTCCCGACACAGCGCCAGACCTAAACCCGAACCGCGTTCCTTAGTCGAATAAAATGGCAGCATCGCGTTTTGCAGCACCTGCTCGCTCATACCGGGCCCGCGATCTGCCACCAAGAACGTTGTGACGCCGTTCTTGGCCACGCTAACATGCATCGTGATCGCATCCTCGGGTCCGCCGGCTTCCGTGGAATTTTTGAGCAAGTTGATGATGACCTGTTCGAGCTGCGAGCGATCGAAGTAAGCCACCGTATTGTTCGCCGAAGAGTCAATGCGAACGTGAGGCACCAGCGATTCAATGTGGCCCAGAAACTCGCCTATGTTCACGTGCTCGCGACGGGGTTCGGGTAGCCGTGCGAACTTAGCGTAACCCTCGATGAAACCCTGCAGGTGGCGGGCTCGCTCCTCGATGGTGCAAAACACACGTTCGAGTTTGCCACTCTGATCGGTCTTGGTCATTACCCGAGCCGAGTGCACGAGAGAGGTGATTGGAGCTAGTGAATTGTTGAGTTCGTGACTCAATAGCCTGATGAGCTTCTTCCAAATATCGATTTCTTGCCGGCGCAATTCTCGCGTAAGGTGCTTTACCATGAGCAGCGTGTGCGCATTGCCCTGGAGATCGAAGTGCCGTTTGGCGAGATGGTAAGTTTCGAGCATACCCTCGACCTCAACGGTAAAAAGTCGATCGTTGACGTCCATGACCGCCTCGCGAAGCGGGGCCTGCGCCTCGCTAAGAAGACTTATGAAATTGGCGTGCGCCAGGTCTCGCCCTTCGAAGAACAATGCCCTCGCTGTCTCATTGGCATATTCGATTTCACCCGTGCCTTCGAGGAGCAGGATTGCCATCGGCGCGGCATCGATCAATGTGTGTAGCAGCTGCTCGCTCTGCTCGGCTGAGCGATGCTGTTCACGCAGGTTGCTCCCGAGTGCATTGAGTTTATGTACCAGACCTTGCAGGCCACCGATCGATTTAGCAACGACTGGCGTATAGTTTGCTTTTGAAAATTGCTCGAGCCCGCGCTCGATTTGGCCGAGTGAGCGCCTGAAACTTCGCATTAGCAGTGCACCGGTGAGCGAGCTGACAACCAGTGTGATAAGCAGGACCAGTAGCGTGAAGACAACAATCCTGATGCCAGGCATTTGCGTTTCGACATCTTACATCATCGTTCGGGCCCCGATACGTGCAATCGCCAAGCCAGCTTATGTGGGTTGTCTGGGTCCGGCCCAGACAAATGCGTGGCCCCGCGGCGCCGCTCGGGTTGCTTGCTTTCGCGACCGACTTGGGGTTAAGAGTGAGCCGCTGCCGATACTAGGCCCCGTCCTACCGGAAGTTTTACATGCTAAATGTGCTAGTTGTCGATGATCAAGCTTCGGTGCGCACAGCCCTCGAGGTGCTGTTCGACGTGAATGACATTCCGGTGATGGTCGCAAGTTCACCCGAAGAGGCTCTTGAGCTCGTCGCCCGCGAAGATATTGGGCTTGTAATTCAAGACATGAATTTCCACCGAGACACGACTTCTGGAGTGGAAGGGGTGGAACTGATGCGCGCAATTCGCAAACTTGATCCTGACTTGCCAATTGTACTGATAACGGCGTTTACATCGCTAGAGATGGCCGTGGAATTGGTGAAAGAGGGCGCAAACGACTATATTGCCAAGCCCTGGAATGACGACAAACTCGTTGCGACAGCAAAGAATCTACTTCGCATGCGGCAACTGCAACAGGAGAATTTGCGCCTGACCTGGCAGGGGCTGCGAGCCCGGCGCGAGGTTCAGCGAAGTCATGAACTGTGTGGGCTCGTCTACGAAAGCGCGCAGATGCACCAAGTGGTGAGCCTAGCAACCAAGGTGGCGACAGCCAATGTAGCCGTTCTAATTACAGGGCCGAACGGCTCGGGTAAAGAGAAGGTCGCCGAGATTGTCTGGGCCAATAGTCGCCGAAGCAAGAAGCCCTTCGTGAAGGTCAATTCGGGTGGCCTGCACGAGAACTTGGTGGACGCGGAGTTGTTCGGCGCCGAAGCGGGAGCCTTTACCGGCGCCGTTCGCACGCGGACGGGTCGATTCGAAGAAGCCGACGGAGGCACACTCTTTCTGGACGAAGTAGGAAATCTTTCGACGGGAGCTCAAATGAAGTTGCTGCGGGTCCTGCAATCAGGGGAATTTCAGCGACTCGGGAGCAATGTCACTCGCAAGGCCGATGTTCGAATTATCAGCGCCACCAACGCCAATTTGCAGCGGGCCATCGAATCGGGAACGTTTCGGGAGGATCTATTCTTCCGCCTTAATGTGATCGAAATCGCCGTGCCCGCCCTTCGCGATCGATCTGATGACGTGCTCCCACTGGCAAGGCACTTCCTAGGGGCGGCGGCAAACGCCGAAGGATGTAAGTTGCCGACGCTCACGGAACAAGCCGAACAACATCTCCTTTCGTATGACTGGCCCGGTAATGTCCGCGAACTCGAAAACCGCACCAAGCGAGCCATGCTGGTGCATTCGGGTGAAGCCATTAGCAGCGAGGATCTAGGCCTGGGCGCGGCGCAACCAGGGTCAATGTTCCCTGCCCCGTCCAACGACGCCGCGTCGGCGAATGCAGCCGCCGAGCCCCGAGCGCGCGATCCCGAGTACGCCGAGATTCAAACGGCACTGGTCGAATCGCGCGGCATGGTCTCGCGCGCCGCAGCCCAACTCGGAATCAGCCGTCAAGCCCTGTATCGCCGAATGGAAAGACTCGGAATAGAACTCGAACGCAGACCAAAGGGTTGAAATGGCTTACCTCAAAACCAACCCGCCTGAATAACCCCACCCAGGGTTGGCGAACAGAAATCCGATGCTGAGAGTCCTTCGGTCTTTACGCCCGCCACGATTCGATACCCGGCGGTAACACCGACCCGGAGCCACCGAGTGAGATTGGCATAGCCACCCACTTGCGGCTCCATCACGAACACGGCCCAGCTGCGTTGATGAGTGTAATTATCGGGTCCGTATTGGTTAGTATTATTGTTGTCGAGCGTACCAATCGTAATGCCTCCGGCCCCAATCAGTACCCCAACCCCTAGATTTACCGGCATATTCGAGAAAAAGTGGTACTTGATGATGGCGCCGCCATATCCAAACTTCATCTTGTCATTGGCGTAATGCGGAGTGGGACCGTATTGCTCGGCATTCACTTCGGTCGCTATGCCACAGCCGCCGCCGCCAAGCGTAAGCGCGTGGTCGATGATTACCGCACCTTCACCGCAAACTTGAACCGCGTCATGCCCCACGAAGCGCGTGTACATGACGCCAACCCCGCCGAAACCGCCAATTGCGTAGTCTCCGGACATGTTCAGCAGCGTCGGGGGACCTTCATCCTTGTGCTGAGGTGCGGGCTTCGGTGGCAGCGCGGTTGGCGCCGCAGCTTTGGGCGGACCGTAAGGCGAAGCTGCAACTGACGTTGGCGAAGTTGACGGTGCCGGCGTGCTCGGGGGAATCGTTGCGGGCTGCTCCGGCGGTACGGAGGGAGAAGCAGCCGGCGCAGCGGGAGCGGCAGCTTGGGCAGCGGGAGACTCGCTCGACGTTGTCGAGGCCGCCGTCAGTGTGGGCGCGACTGCAGTGCCAGACGGCGTGGCGCAAAGAACGGTTGACTCAACGAGCAAGCCTACGATCGGAATAAGGACGCTGGCTGTTCGCATTGTGATTCTCACGGGGCTCCTCTTGGAAGCGTTGGTTTGGGCAACCCAGAAAGAAGTGGAGTGCTTCCAATGTCCGAACCAGCAAGGGTCGTGCCGGACGGAACTGACAGTCGATGTCGCTACTGCGCTGCCGACTTTAGCCTGAAAAGGCCCAATTAGTCCGCAATCAATGCCAAGTGCGGCAACAATCGGAACGGCCGTTGGATTGAGAGCCCGGACAAATGTCCGGGTGCCGCGACAACTGTCCGCCTAGTTGAGAAGAGGCGGGCGCACGAACTCGTACGTGGCTCACGCCAGGTAGTCTCGCGGGGCCGTGCGTGTCTCAGTGCCGTCATGACCCCAAAATTTTCACGTTTCGGGTCGCAACCAACATGTTCGATTCAAGCCAGACCCGTTGACGCCCAGGGCGGGTTGACTATACTCGCCAGCGTGCCAACGGTGAGAGGGTTCCACAAGTGGGTAACACGATTGCTCACGCCCGTGCCTACACTTGCGGATTCGAGCAGCCCTGACCAGCAAACGGGATTGGATCTGGAGCCCGGCGATTTGGTGGGGGAATATGTCGTCCAGCAGAAGTTAGGCGAAGGTGGATTTGGCGCGGTGTACGAAGCGACACATCCAGTGATCGGGAAAAGGGCCGCCGTCAAGGTGTTGCACTCGCAGTATTCCGCGGATGAATCGGTCACGTCACGCTTCGTTGCTGAGGCGCGCGCCGTCAATCAGATTCGCCACAAGAATATCGTAGACATATTCTCGTTCGGCGATCTTCCCGACGGTCGTCACTACTACGTTATGGAGCTGCTCGAGGGAGTTCCGCTCGACGTCTATCTCGACCACGCACGGCGGTTGCCCATCGAGGAGAGTCTGTCAATCCTTCATCTGATTGCCAAAGCGCTCGGCGCCGCGCATGAGGCGGGCATTGCTCATCGCGATTTGAAGCCCGAAAACGTATTTCTAGAAATTGACGATGAAGGCAACGTTCAGCCGAAACTTTTGGACTTCGGCATGGCTAAGTTGCTCGCACCGAATATGGTCACCGTCCATAAGACGCGCAGCGGCGCTCCGATGGGCTCGCCACGCTATATGTCGCCCGAGCAATGTCTCGGTGTTGCTGTCGATCACCGCACCGACATTTATGCATTGGGGTGCATGGCGTATCGCATGTTGACCGGTGTCCCACCGTTCGACGCGTCGTCTGCGCTCGAACTCATGATGGCCCACGTTAGTATGCCGCCTCCAACGCTGTCGAGTCACAGCGCGGACATCGACCTCGAGTTCGATGAACCGGTGCTGAAGATACTCGAAAAGCAGCCTGGCGACCGTCCGCAGACGCTTCTAGATGCTTACGAATTGATCGCGTCAACTG
This sequence comes from uncultured delta proteobacterium, assembly GCA_963819085.1. GTDB lineage: Bacteria > Myxococcota_A > Polyangia > Polyangiales > Polyangiaceae > FEN-1139. The sequence goes on along the minus strand of CAWFUX010000043.1, from coordinate 106,481 downwards.
CGAAGCGTGTCGGTGCCATCGGTGACGAAGTCAATCCACTGGCCTCGGCGCAGCTTCGGGGTCTCATTCGCGAACGCGAGCGAACCCTTCCCGTTTCGCAAGAACCGCCTCAGCCTCGCAAGCGGCCGGTAATGCCTCCGTCGAGCGCCCCGCCCCGGCGTTCCTTAGCCTTGCCATTCGTCGTGGCTGCCTTGTCCGCCAGCGTCGGTGGATTCGTCGTTTGGCGTCACGCAAGCCCGGCAGCGCAACCTCAATTGCCTATCGCGTCAGCGCAGTTGGCCGAGAAGGTGCCAAGCTCGACGATGACGCAATCCGCAATTCAGTCGAGCGCGGAGAGACAGCCGCCGTCGGTCGCAATCACCGTCCATACTCAACCCGCTCGAGCGGAAATCTACTGGAATGATCGACTGCTCGGCACGGCTCCGGGCCCCGTGAGTCTTCCTCGCGGCGAGACGGAGACATCGCTGACAATAAAGGCAAACGGCCACATGCCGCTCACGATTCCGCTAAAGCCCACCCAAAATCTCACGCTAAGCGCCACTCTCACTTCGCGCCCCAATCGACCGGCGAAAAGCGACGTGCCGCATGATTTGGAGAACCCATATTGAGAATGGTTTCACGCTTTCAGTACTCGCTGGCCGGGCTTGCGGTATCGCTAGTTTCGCTTGCCTGTGCGGATCTCCCAGTCGTGGACACAGGCGTTTGCGGCAACGGAATCGTAGAGGCCAATGAGGACTGCGATACGTATGCGCCGCCCGGCAATGTGTGTCGCCCCCCGTCCGCAACCGCGAACCCGTGCAGATATGACTGTTCGGCGCAAAGTGGGGGCGCGGAAGCTTGCCCCAAGGACGCGCGCTGCGGAGTTGATCATATCTGCCATTTCTCCAGCCCTAATCCTACCTATGCGGCCTTTGGCGAGCCCTTGGCAATCCCGGCGCAGTCACTCAGGCTCGGTGATTTCGATGGCGACGGTAAACAGGATTTGCTCGCGCTCGGTAACTCGAACAACCTCTGGCAATCCTTTCCAATAGTTTTATTTTTTGACGGCGCGGGAAAGCCGCAAGACGTCTTTGACCCACGAATTCCCGTTAGTTCGCCGTCGATTCTGACACTCAATCAATCCGACACTCCCCCCGATCCGCGTCAGCAATTCGTGGCTGGCACGTCCTATGGAATCAGCGCCCTCGAGGTTACGCCCGTCGAGCGGTCCGTACTGCCGATTGCTTACCCGATTCAGCAATTGCCACAAGGCTGGCAATACCGCATGGTGCGCGTGCGGGGGACTGGTGAAACATCCGTGCACGAAGCCGTTCTCATTTTTATGAGCCTGTCTACACCAAACAACTCTATGAACGGTCAGATCATTGTTGCCAACTCTGGCTTTCAGGTAGGCTCAATGCCAAATCCTGTCAGTCAGCTCGCAGGTGAACCAATTGCAGCCAACGTCATTAGCGGCACCGACTCACCTTGCGAAGAGGCATTGCTGGCCTACACCGGCGACAGCCATCTTTACATGCTCTCGCCTTGCGACTCGAGCGGCCAGTGGGTCCATTCAACGCTCGCACCCACACCAGTAGCTTCACTGACATCACCAACGGGCAATCCTGCAATCGGGCAGACACCTATCGCCGCGCGCGTTGACACGGACGAATACCTCGACCTTCTGCTCGCCGATGATGCAGGCAATCCGTATGTGGCCTTTGGCAACGGCGACGGCACATTCGTGGCCGACCCGGGCAATCCCATCTCAACGTTGGGCCAGGCTTGGCCAGTCTCGATCACGCAGGGTAATTGCCTGGACTCGACGGCCGTCGATACGCAGTTTCCGCTCGCTGTGGGAGATCTGAACCGCGACGGGATATCCGATTGGGTTATGCCGCACGGGGTACATCTTATTCAGAGCGTTACGGTTGATTCAACCACGCAACGCGTTGTCATTCGGGCATGCGTCTCAAACGGACCGTTCATTGGAACTTGGTCAACGGCGAAAATTGCAGATCTCAATCGCGACGGACTACAAGACGTCATTGCTGGCTCAATTGGCGCGCCCGACCTCACTTTTCTTGAGGGCACGGGGCTCGATGTCTTGAACCCGTTCGGCATTCTCAGTGGTGGTCCGCTCAGTCAAGTGGTCATCGGTGACTTTGATGGAGATTTGATATCCGATGTCGCATTTAGCGTGCAGACCGGCGCAACTGCGGGAGCTTCCACTTCAACGACCGAAAAGCTCTCGATAGCATTCGGCAACAGTTCGGGGGCACCCGGGACGCCGGTCGAAATCGGACAAATTGCTACGATCGAGCAGATGCAAACCGCCAAATACTCGGGCGTTGACTCGATTGACGAGATTGGGGTCTTCGCACAATCGGGTGACAATTCTGGCCAACAGTTATCCATTTTCATCGGCAGTACCGGCAGGCATCCGATCGCACCGCTCGGCCTAGCGTATGCGCAGGGCAGCGACTTGATCGATGCAATTCCACTGGCTACTGCAGTCGGAAATATCGGAACGGACACAAATCCGGGGGCGTTGTCCGTGGCCATGAATTGTCAAAGCACTTGTGAGTACCGGGTCTGGCTCGTGCCTGGTGTCGCACACGGGAAGTTTGGCCCTCCGATTCCGAGCCCTAAATTGCCGGTTGAATTTGCGCCCGATCCGACCGGTTCCGATCCAATGAATGCGGCTAACGTCTCGTACTACGTTCTCCTCGGCGACGTGGATCGGGATAAGGACCACGCAGTTGAAGCTTTCATTCTCTCTGAGGGGACCGACGGAGCGACGATTAATCTGTGGGGCGTAAATGTGCCCGCGACGGGGAGCAATTGGACGGACCAGACAGCAGCCGTGCAGCTGCTATCGACTACACCCGGAAAACTCAGTGTGACGTCGAGCCCCACGCTCGTCGACTTGGATCAGGACGGCGCGCTCGACCTCGTTATGGTCACACAACAATTGGCGCCGGATGGCCACTATAAGCAGACACTCGCGGTAGTCTGGAACCAAGCGAATTCTCTCGACTTATCCGGGATTATTAGCGTCGAGCTCAATGGGCAAGAGGCGCGCGCCTTTTCTACGGTTAGCGACCGAGGTGCAACGCGCCTGGTGGCGACCACCGACGAGGCCACCTATGAAATAAGGGGAATTGGTCGCGGCCTGCTTGCATCGCCGATCCCTGACGTCCCGGGCGGAGACTCGATTGCACTCGGGGACATGACGGGGGACGGCCTGCTGGATCTAGCCATTGGCGCTTCCGTTCCCAATCAAGTCCAACTGTACCAGGAGACGCCCCAGCAACCATGAGCCCCCTGCACGTTCTGCGTACGGCAAGGATCCTTGTGGTGGGCATGGTCCTCACTCTGGTAGTTCGCGTGGCGCGGGCCCAGGAGAGCTCACTCGACAAGGCTCGAGAGTTCTTCCAGGCGGGCGCCCAGGCCTATGCAGTCGGCGAGTTCGCCGCCGCAACCCAGGCGTTCGAGCAAGCCTACCAGCTCGTGCCCCGCCCGGCGGTCTTGTTCTCGATTGCCCAAGCCGAGCGAAAGCAATACTTTCTCGATCACCAGTCTGAGCACCTTCTCAAAGCCATCGGCCTTTACAAGCGATACTTGGATGAGGAGCCGCAAGCTGCTCGCAAAGCGGACGCAGTACAAGCGCTCTCGGAACTGGAGCCCCTTGCCGCGCAAACGGCGGCACCTGCGCTGGAGGCGAAGGCAACTCCGAGCAATTCGCTATCGACACCCACCCGGTTGATGATTACTTCGCAGGCCCAGGAAGCGCGAATCCGGCTCGACAATCAGGCTCCTGCGGAATCACCACTTATCCGGCAAGTGGAGCCGGGCGAGCATCAGATTCAGGTAACCGCGCCTGGATACGTGGACAGCACCCGCAAGGTAGTGGCTGTAAATGGGGCAATCATCACCGTTGATGTGGCATTAACCGAGCGCCCAGCAAAGCTAGTTGTCATCGCACCCGAGGGCGCGCTGCTCAGCATTGACGGCCGTGTCCAAGGCGAGTGTCCATTCCCTAAACCGCTCGAGCTTCCCGCGGGTAGTCATCTCGTTACCCTGACCATGAGTGGCTTCGTCGGCGTATCGCGGGAGCAAACGTTGGTCAGGGGGCAAACAACAGTGGTGACTGCACCGATGCCGCGAACGCTGAAGAGAACCGTGTCGTACATTATGCTCGGAACAGCAGCGTCGGCCGTCACTGTAGGGGGAGTATTTACCTACTTCGCACTCCAACAGCAAAGTTCCGCCCAAGCATTCCTGGATGCCAAAGGGCGTCAGCAGCAATTGCCCGGTGAGTTATCCCAGTATGATTCGACGCGAATGGCGCGTGATCGCCTGCGCACGGCAGCTCTGGCGTCGGTTGGCATTGGGGCAGGCTTAGCAATCGGCGGCGCCCTACTAATCGCGCTCGATGGACGTGCGGTCGAAGACCAAACGGAGCGTGGCCACCCGAAGCACGAAGACCTGACGATTTCCGCGCAGCCGCTAGCGGGACCTGGGATGGTGGGAGTAGGTGCGCTCGGCACTTTTTGAAGTCGTCGCGGTATTAGCGAAGACCTCGTACTTACACGACATTATAGCGGGCCTAGTTGGCGATTCAGGCAGCAAACTTCGCAAGAACTTGGCCTTGCTCCACGCGATCATTTACTCAGATTATCAAGCCTTAGCGCTGCGTTCGCTTGTCCTAGCAGAACTCCTGCTGACCGGTGACGTCGCTTATCCACTGTGACAAGTCGGTGACCTTATCTTGGATTTTTCACGAGCTACCTGTCCATTCGTTCGACGCCGAGTATAGGGTTCTATGTCCACCGAAAAACACAAGAAAGTCCTGCTGGTGAATTACGCCGGCTATTTCCTGTGCGCAAACACCTTCATTCCAGACAATTCCCTCGGTGCACTGGCAGCGATGCTTAGGCGACAAAACGTCCCGGTCGAGATCGTGGATTTTCAAGCGCCGCGCGCCACCGGCAGTGTCATGGATCACACGAATCGGAATGCCGCTTTAGCGTTGGTCGAGCAATTGAAGTTAGGCCAAGTCGCAACGGAGTCACTGATTCGTCACTATCAGGATGATCGTCGCAAAGGCGAACAATGGCTCATCGACAACGCCATCACGCAACTCCTGTCCAAAATCTCCGACGAAGATGTCGGCCTCATCGGTTTCAAGCTTTGGGCAGGTGAAGGTATCCTGGGCGCGGTTCAAATTGCCGAAGCCATTCGTTCAACATACCCGCACGTAACACTCGTTGCGGGCGGACCAGCGGTAGAATACTGCGGCAATTACCTGCTCGAACTAACACGGGCCTTCGATCAACTGGTACCAGGCGAGGGTGAATACGCGATTGCGGCGCTCGCATGCCAAGAGCGCGGCCAATCGAGCTCGCACAATGCCGGGCTCATCACTCGCGACGCATTGACTCGGCAGGGAGTCTCGATACAGCGGCAATCAGCTTCGCTCGATATGCCACGGGTTTCGCAACTCGATGACTTACCGTTTGCCACTTACGATCGCGCGCTCTACCCCAACATCGACGAATTCTACAAATTCAGAATCCTAGACGAAACCCGCGGCTGCTTCAACCAATGCGCATTTTGCAGCCACACTCAGTTGAACGGGCACGGAACGCGCCGTCGGCGCGCCGTCTTGGTTGTCGATGAGATGGAACGGCTGCAGCGAACCGAAGGTGTGAACTACTTCAGATTCTCGGGCTCCAATCCCCCCTGGCGCTTGATTGCGCAAATTGCCGAGGAGATCCTCCGGCGCAAGCTCGATGTTTGCTACTCGATATTTGCTTCGATGAACAACGTAAACCCCGACATCTTCGGCCTATTGCACGAGTCAGGCCTGCGCAGCATGTTCTTCGGCATAGAATCCGGCGACTTCGAGCTGCTCGAACGCGCACATAAAAAGGACAATGTCAGTCGCGAACACGTGGTGAGGGTAAGCCAGGCGGCCATGCAACACGGAATCTTCATTACCCTTTCATTCATAGTACCGGCACCGTTCGAGACGGCAGCGACTAAGCGTAATTCGCTCAATCTAATTGGGGATATCTTCACGCGACAGTCTCATGGATCAGTCTTGACACTACCGCCATTTCTCACGCCAGGCACACAGTGGTGGAATGAAATGGAGGAATTCGGCTTCCAATTCACCCCAGGCATGGATCGTCGCGCCTACGTACTGCGCGGAATGAAGCTCTCCAACGACTACTTGCTGCCCCGCGATAGTTGGTCGGACTACGGCTATTTGCTAAATGGCAAGACCATGCCGGAATTGCTCGCCGAATGCAGCGAGTTCGTGCGAGAAGTGGAACGACTCGGGGCGCTCACGCACATTGATGATGCCTCATACATGTTGGCGCTGATGGGCGATCTCGACCCGCGGGATTACAAGAACCTGGTGCTTTCCAACCTAATATTGGGCGGAGCGGATAACTTGAGCGAGCAAGTTCGGGTGATGAATAATTCTGCAACTCAAACAAGGGAGCGAATATGGATGCCCGGGCAACCGCAATCGAATGCAGCGTAAGTCAGACTACCCCGGCGCCACCGCCCTCCGGGTGTTTCGAATCTGCCAACCGCCTGCAGTTGTCGGAAACTCTGTGGGGGATCCGTTGGGAAGACATACTGCCGCATCAGGTAACCCGGGATGTCACGGTGGTCGCCAGCTCATTCGACCAAGCCCTGCCGTTCATCCAGGCGAACTACTCCACGATATTCGAGGATGAAGGCGTTGATCGGTTCTTCAACTCGCAAACCCCGACCCTAAAGGCTCGGTATTACCGAACTGCTGGGGACTTCTTTGAGTTCAAGCGGGGCCCGCGTACCGTTGGATTGCTGATTGGCACAGCCGTTGACTGGAGCACCTACTACATCCGCAGCGCTGCCTCACTCCCAGAGTTTCAAGGCAGTCAGATGATTCAGCGCTTTTTCACTCCTATGTTCGCACTTCTGAAGGCCGCGGGCGTCGAACGCATCGAAGCCGAAACATCACCGACCAATTTGGCGGTGATCCACCTGCTCTCGCGGATGCGATTCAATCCTTCCGGCACCGTGCTTACGGATCGCTGGGGGGCCTTATTGAAGCTTACTCGTTACCTTAACCCCAGCGCAGAGCGGGTATTTATCGACCAATTCTGTTCGGGGGTTCACTATCAGAGTAGGGATCACGCTTGCTCAAAACGGGCCAGCGTATAAGGAGAACGCTCATGAAGAAGTTTGCTCTCGGTTGCTTCTAATCGAACGCCTAGTGCGAAGTAGCATTAGCAGCAAATCCATCCGAACTTCGCGCGCGAAATTTGGTAATTCACAGAAATGACGGGCGCGGGGTTCGGAATTTACCCCGAAGTACTATCTGGAGCCTTATATATGATGGATATGGAGCTCAATCAGCTAAAGAAGGATTTCCCACTATCGCCCCAGTGGGAGCGTCCGTCAGTAGTTCGGCATGTTACCCAAATCGGTGACACCCAGATTCACTTGGTGGGCCTATCCGCGGTCGATCAAACGGGGCAATGCGTCTGTGGCAGCGCTGGACAATTGGTCGGCTCGCCACTTGCCCGTGCCTACTACGAGCTCATTGAACGAACCGCCGTTATCGAGGCGATGGGGCAAGTGCACCGGGAGTTCGAGATCCGAGATATCCAATGTGAAATGGTCGGCAACGCTCGCAATAGGGATTTATTCCTTCAGAGTCCCGATGAGCAGCAATGGCGCTACGCGCGTTCCAACGGCGTGGCAGTGGGATTAGATTGGGAAGACGCGACCCGTCGTGCGGGGCTTGAGCTGACTGAGCGGGACCGAATCCTACGCTCCTGGTACGGCGAATTTGCTCCCCAGAAGGTTGAATTGTCATCCGGCCTGTTGCCTCGGTCACTAGACCAATATTATGAATTCGAAACATACCTCTTCACTAGTGCGGGCGCCCAGTGTGATGCGACAACCGTGGCAAGTGTTTTTGGATTTCCGCGACAAGACTCCGCACCACTCATATTTGGATTTGGCGCTCGCTGCGAAGTGCACGAGGCGCTCGCCGCAGCAACCTGCGAATGCCTGCAACGCTTAGGCTTTCTATGGGGTGAGGCGATTCCTCAAGATCTCCCCGCGTTCGCCCCCACGCCAGATTTCCACCAGGAATATTACTTGCACCCACCCCACCAAATTCAGCTGCGTGATTGGCTGCATGGCGACCACGAAAAGTTCGCTGGCGTTCTGGCGGATGGAGCTCCTGAGCAAGGAGCAACTTACTTCGTGGATCTCACGCCCGATGCTTTACGAACGAAACTAGTCGTCGTGAAGGCGCTGCCAGCAAGTGAACTGCCCCTCACGTTTGGCCGAGGCCATCCGCGCCTTCGGTGCGCGCCTCCAGAACCGCTGGCCATCCACCCAATCGCCTGACAGATTGCGTCAATCTGGCTATCGTTCAAACGGGGGATTGGCGGGAGCTAGCACCAGTCGTACTGTCTCGGTCGTTGGTCTCCCATCCTCTCTCCATACCTGACTTGGAGCTTTTGGATGAGCTGGGGCGCGGCGCGCATAGCATCGTGTACCGCGCTCGTCGCAGAGGACGAATTTACGCCGTGAAGGTACCTCTGCAAATCGAGGACGTTACCAAGCGTAAGTACTTGGCAGAACGTTTCAGACGCGAGGCCGCAGCGTTAGCTCGCGTCAGACACTTGGCAATGCCCGAGGTCATGCAAGTTGGTGAAATCGACGGCACGCCGTATCTGGTCATGGAGCTTGTCAACGGCGAACCCTTGAATATACGGCTCGCGCAGGGGCCAATTACCGAGGCGCAGACATTGGAGCTTGCGAGGCAGCTCGCCAGTGCACTAGCTGCCATCCACAGTTGCGGCTTGGTTCACCAGGACGTCAAGCCACGCAACATTCTGTTCGAATCGGATAGCTCGCGAGTTAGGCTCGTAGACTTTGGCCTTGCCGCCGAGCCAAGCCTGGACCTAAGTGCGACGGGGGCCCCACGTACTAGGGCGTACACTGCTCCGGAACAGCTCACGGGAACAGAGCAAATTGACGGGCGAAGTGACTTGTTTGCTCTCGGTTGCGTATTGTATGAATGCCTTACTGCGCGGGCGCCTTTTGTTGATGTGGACTCACGTGGACACCTTAGACAGTATTCGCGCGCAGCTTCACCGGCGTTGGCTGAGATCGTTCCTCAAGTAAATCCGTACTTGTCAGAGCTTATTACGCGCCTGCTCGCCCGCAATCCGGATGATCGTTATTTGACCGCTGAAGCGCTGTTGACGGATCTCGAGCGACTACAGCGCGGGGAATCGCTCGAATCGTCCATTCAAAAAACCGGCGCGTGGAATGCACCGGTATCAACCGCAAAGCTAACATCGACTAGTTTATTCGGCCGTACCCGTGATCTCGAGTTATTGCGCGATGCGTGGCTAGATGCGTTGGACGAACGCGCCCGTGTCGTCATCTTGCGCGGTCCTGCAGGCGTCGGTAAGACACGCTTGATTTCTCAGCTTTTTAGTGAGATCCAGAGCAAGGGCGTAACGACGTTATGCTTGAGTTGCGACCCGGCAGATCCAAGGCCCTTCAGCGTCGTCCGACAACTCTTGGAGGGCTACATACGTGCCCATCGTAAAGGTTCGTCGGCCAGGCTAGGCGAAGCCGAGAACCATTTGCGGGCACTGGCGGGCGACTTTGCTCCGCTCATTCGTGTGTTATCCCCGTTGCTTTCCGAGGTATTTCGAGACGGGCGGCCAATGCCTAACGCGGAAGAAGCGCATAAGGTGTTCGCCGAAGGGCTCGCTGATTTCTTGGCGCGATTGATGCGCGATTTGGGACCAGTTGCGCTGTTCGTCAACAATGTGCAATGGCTCGACAGCGGCAGCCGACCAGTGCTCGCGCGCGTCGCGGATCTGTTGTTCAACAAGTCGAACACTTGTAATATTCGCGACCCGCACGGGAACTGGCGGTCAGGAAATTGCGCTGGCTCTTACGCGAGGTTTAGAGTCCCAGCAAGTTTTGCGAGTCGATCTCAAACCGTTAGAACAGGCTGAAGTAGCCGCAATGGCACGCTCGTACCTGGGCACGGCCGATCTCGATAACGACGTCATGAGATACATCGAGGGTTTCACCGATAACACCCCGCTGAGTGTACTTGAATTGCTGCGTACTATGCTCGACAGCGGCGCCCTCGTTTTTTCCTGGGGGCGCTGGATCCTCGATCACGAGGCCATTGCGCGCCTTCGCCTGCCGTCCCAAACCGCGGAGCTCGTCGCTCGCCGTATCGAAGCTCTTGGACCACAAACACAACAGACACTGGTCGCCGCTGCGGCATTGGGTTTCTCATTCGCGGACAAACTCATACTTCGGATCTCCCGGCTCACTGAGGGGGAAACACAAGCGGCATTGGGCGTTGCACGTCGGGCAACGCTCATCGAGAACCATACACAAGGCAGCCACTGCTTCGTGCATGACCTGGTGCGCGAAGCCTTGCTCGAGCATCTGAGCTCTGATGAACGGTGTGAAATTCACCAGCGTATAGCGGAAGCGCTAGACGATTCAGGGGCGACGGAATCTGACGCAGATGCGCAAAATTCGCGAATCAGCATCAATGAAATGGATCAGTGCTATTTACTCGCTACTCACTATTCCCAGGGCAACGTAGAGCTGAACCCACAACGAGTACTCGACACCAACATAGCTGCTGGACAGTCCGCATTTCAAAGTTTCGACAACGAACGAGCACTCGGTTTCTTTGAAGTTGCTGCCAGTGCTGCGAATTTACTCGGAACCGAGCTCAGCAGTGAACTTGAATTTACCATAGCGGAGGCACAATTCCGAACAGGAGCTCTGGCACGAAGCCGAAAGCAATTTCAGAAAGTACTCACCCGAGCCAGCGACTCGATTCTCGTCGCCAAAGCTCATGCTCAAATTGCCAAGATTTATGAAGCCAACTTCGACACTGAAGAAGCCTGGGGTTCACTCAACCTCGCGTTTCGCGCGATAGGCAAACCGTCACCCGCAGGCTCGCTTAGGTCTGTATCCTTTGCAATAGTCGCATGGTTCCGCTGGGCAATTCACTCCCGTCATTGGCGGACAGTCTCGTCCGCGGAAAAACGGAGAACTCTGGAAGTAATCTGCTCACTGAATCATCAAGCGGCGCGGCTCGCGTTCCAATGCACCCAACCGCTGAGATTTATCGTCGCAACGTTGACCTCGCTAGAACTTGCCGCGCAACTAGGGCCAACCCCGGCACTCGTGCTCAGTTTCCAGCGGTATGCACTCCTTCTCATTTTCCTGGGAATGAGGTCAATTGGCTTGAAGTACCTGCGTCGCGCTGAGAATTTATGCAAGTCCCTTGGTGATCCTGCTTTGCACGCTTACTTGCTCCAACTTCGCTCGGTGCTCTTAGCTTGGGCCGGTGACATCTCAGGGGCGATTCGAGCCGGTGAACAATTGCTGGATGAATGCGGCCATTGGCGAGAGCTCAGTGAGTACTGGTTAATGACTCACAACCAGCAACTGCTTGAATCAGTCAAGGGACGCAATGAGGCTGCTTGGCAATGGGGCCGCCGTGGGATTCAACGCCTAATGCACTATCAAGGTGACGCCATCGTGCCCGAGTACGTAGTGCTTAAGGCCCGGGCTGCGCTAATTGCTATGGGTCGTGATGTTGAAGCCAGGAATATCGTAGACCGGTTACGGGACGTGACGATATTGACGCCAACGGGAAGCGCATTGGTGTCGTTCATGTATGGCCCTCGTGTGGCTGCCCTCACTGAATGCGGCCGGCTCGGCGAAGAATTCGAAGCTATCGTAGAGGAGGTACGCGATGCCAGATTCAATCCAGCCCAAGCGCATCTAGTATTGGCCGAGTTCTACATCAATGTCGGCCACGCGCGGGTCCATCAGTGCATACGCGCATCCGTAGGGGAGCGCTCGCTGCTCCTACCCAAACTCCGCGATTCTGTCTCCGATCTCGGCAAGGCTGCTAGAATACCTTTAATCAAAGGCCACCATCTCGCCGTGCGTGCCTACCTCAATTGGTTCGACGGCAGGACACGCGCGGCAAAACTTGATTTCCAGAAAGCCGAGCAAATCGGTCGAGAACAGGGCGCACCGTGGGTATTGTACGCTGTACACCGAGGACGAGCCCACATGCTCCGTGCCGAAGGGCAAACTGAGACTGCGATCGACGAGGCTCGCCTTGCTGCAACTTTAGCCCGCGCGCACGGAGCTTCGTACCGCCTGCGTTGGATACGCGAAGAATTCGATCTCAGGCGGGCGGAGCAATCCGGCTATTCAGAGTTGTCATCACATTCGTCCGATTCCGAGAGTCCTCCGGCGCCCGGCCCGTCGCCGCGCGCGCCCGGTCAGCTTCAGAGTGTTCTGCACGTGATGCATGCACACCACTCGGACCTCGATCCCGAACGCCAGGCGCGTACCATCGTCGACGAGTTGGTGCGTGCGCTGCGCGCGGAGCGAGGATTTCTCTATCTCGGATTCTCCCGCGGTTCCGGTGATCGGACGTTGCCGAGCGCTCTCCCAGAGCTTCGCCTGGTTGCCGGCCGCGACGATCGACAGTGCGATGTCGAGCGAAGGGATCTCGATTCCGCGTTATTGCAACAGGCCATGCGTCGCGGAACGGCCTACATCGTCGAGCCCGAACCGGAATCGCCGCGCACGAATGGTAATGGCGCAGGCACACGCTACTCGACGGTGGTGGCACCCCTAGTGCTCGAGGGCGCAGTCGTAGGAATTGTGAGGTTGGATCGCCGGGTGGGCTTGGGCGAATTTACTGAAGATGACGCAGAGTTATTCAACGCTCTAGCCTGTCAGGTTCCGCTCGCTCTCGAATTGATGCGCTGGCTGAACGCACGCGGTCGCCTTGAGGAACATGAGCGGACAACTCAGAAAATGGAGGCTGTGGCGCGCATGGCCGGCGGTGTTGCGCATGATTTCAACAACATGTTGGCTGCAATCCGGATGTCGGCAGACGATATTCTCGATCAGCCGACACTCGGTGACCGTGTCGCGCAGAATGTAAGGACCATTCAAAGCGCATCCGAGCGCGCCGAGGAATTGACACGCCAGTTGTTAATCTTCTCGCGCAGCCAACATCTGGAACCCGAGGTAGTGTTGCTGGACGGCCTGATTGAACGAGCCATGCCCGTGCTTCGATCGTTGGTCGGATCCAATATCGAGCTATCGTTCGATATCGAACCCGACGTGTACCCCGTAAAGGTGGATCCCTCACAATTCGATCGGGTGCTGACCAATCTGGTGACAAACGCACGCGACGCCATCGACGAGAAGGGACGTATACGAATTCAGGCGAGCAATGTCATGCTATCGCTAGCCGAAACCCAACGACTCTCCGGAGTTTCACCAGGTCCCTTTGCGGTCCTGTCAGTTAGCGATACGGGTCAGGGCATTGAGCCCTCGATTCGAGATAGATCTTTGACCCGTTCTTTACTACCAAATCCGAAAAGGGCGGCTCAGGACTAGGTCTAGCGACTACGCACGGAATTGTAAAGCAAAGCGGCGGAGTCATCGACGTCGAAAGCCACGTAGGGCGCGGCACGATATTTAGAATCTACCTTCCGAAAACATCCGAATCCATGAAGCCCGAAGCGGGAATCGAACACACACCGCACGAATTTCGTAGCGGCAAGACGCTACTGCTCGTGGAAGACGAGCCATTGGTAAACCACGCCACCTGTAGATTACTTCGTCGCAAAGGCTATCAGGTGCTCTCGGCGCGAGACGGTAGCGAAGCCATGCGAATAGCCTTTGAGCAAGAGCATATCGATCTGCTCATCACTGACGTAGTCATGCCCGGTATGAATGGTGTCGAATTGGCGCGTGAACTAAGGAAGCTTCGACCGAATTTACGTGTCCTGTACACATCCGGCTACAGTGCTGGTCTAGTCGGTGAGAGTGACGCCTGGGGAATGCCCGTCGAATTCTTACAGAAACCCGTTCGCCCGGATGTATTGGTCGCTCGCGTGCGCAAGCTCGTGCAAACACATTTGAGTTAGCCGCTGTATGTTGAACGCGACTTAGCTTCGGACTAGCCAAATTGTTTCTTGGGGCCATTGAACCAGGGAGAAACTCCGATCACCAACATGTGTCTATTCCCATTTTAGTCATTCGCAATCATCCGCTCCAGCCGACCGAGCTGGTGCTGTCTGGCAACGCTTAGGGCACTGTCTAGGAGAGCGCGCTGGCGCTCGTCGGCGTCCTTTTCGCCATTGTGTACCTTGAAGGTACGAGCCAAGCGATACTCGGCCCAGGCTCGATAGGGCTTGGAGCCCAGCGAATCCGCTTCTTGGATTGCCAGTGCAAACATTGTGCGCGCCTTGGTCATCAAGGAGTTTGTCGCAGCAAGCAAGCCAAGCAAGTAACTCACCGGCCCGCCATAGGCAAAACCTCCAAAAGAAATGTGTAGCCCGAGACCAGGCTGAAGCCTGGCCGTGAGCGCTCCTGCAGCATGAGTGTCTTTCATTTCGCACACGCACTCGGCGAAATCAGCAAGTACCGCCATTCGAAGCCCGGTAGGTAACCCGAGCGGAAGTGTCTGACTTTCCAAGAATAGTCTGAGTAGGGCTCGGTAGTCATCGGGCGCCCCAAACTCAAACTTGGCGCGGGCCAGCATCACACGAGCAGGCAGGGCGGGCGCACCATCTGACATCGACCGAAGTGTAGGATTGGCTGCAGGGTGATATCTCGTCGCGCCTATGAGTGACGAGGAAGAAAGCCATCTTGGGATTTCAAATTCTTTGAAGGGGTGCAAGACCCGCGCGTGGAGCGCACCCGGTATCACTTGCTCATGGATATTCTTATCATTGCCCTGTTGACGATGATTTGCGTGGGCGAAGGATGGGAGGATATGGAGGAATTCGGAATTGCTAAGCAGGATTGGCTCAGGACGTTCCTGCGTCTGCCCAAGGGAATTCCGTGCGCGGACACGTTTAGACGGGTGCTGAGCGCAATTGACCCAGTGGCTTTCAATGCAGGCTTCATTGCGTGGGTGCAAGCTCTGTCGGGAGGAACTAACGGCAAACTCGTTGCAATTGACGGCAAGACCGTACGCCACTCGTTCGATCGCGCGACAGGCAAGAAGGCATTGCATGTAGTGAGCGCCTGGATCGCGGACAACAAGTTGACGCTCGGTCAGATCGCGACTGAAGAGAAATCCAACGAGATTACGGCCATTCCGAAGCTTCTTGAACTCTTGGATATCAGAGGAGCCACCGTTACGGTTGACGCCATGGGATGCCAGAGGGACATCGCGAAGACGATTATTGATCAGGACGGCAACTACATTATGGGCCTCAAAGGCAATCAAGGAACGGCTCGAAAGGAAGTCGAAGATTTCTTCACCGATGCGCGAGCTGCAAACTTTCGAGAAGTCGAACACACCTTTCACGAGACGGTCGATGGGAGTGAACACGGCCGACTCGAAGTGCGACGCGTCTGGGCCTCGCAACAACTTAGCTGGTTTGAGGACCTGCCGAAGTGGAAGGGCTTGCGCAGTGTCATTCTGATCGAGAGCGAGCGGACCGTCGGCGATCAGAAAACGTCCATTGAGTGCCGTTACTACTGGAGTAGCCAGGCTCTGGACGCCCAGTCATTCGCGTCAATGATTCGCGGCCACTGGACCATCGAGAACCAACTGCATTGGTGTCTTGACGTTGCCTTCAATGAGGATCAATCGCGAATCCGAACCGACCACGGGCCTGAAAACATCGCCCAGCTCCGCAAGATTGCGATGAATCTTGCGAAAAACGAGCGCTCCCATAAACACGGCATTCAAGCCAAACGAAAACTTGCGGCCTGGAGTGACGCCTACCTTCTCAAGCTGCTTCAGGCAGGATTGCCAGAAATTCAAGGGAAATAAGATGCGCCCGCCCTGTGATAAGTACGGCGGGCGTTATACTGGACGTGGTTTCTTTGGCTTCATGGCGGGACCAACGCCTGTCAGCCTCGGCGGAGCCATCGGGTATGGGCTCGGAAGTGGTGCTATTGGAGGCCTTGTGGGAGGCGCAATAAAGGCCGCGGAAGGTGGCTGGTGAATCCGGTGAAGCATAGACAGGTTCCGGCGGCTCTATTGGGCATGATACTGGTTCTCCCTGGCTTTGCGTTGGCAGGAATTGTCATGTCTTGGATTAGCGCCGGATTAGTCGTGCTCATAGGCCGAGGCAGCCTGTCTGCCATTACCGGTATTCCAATAAAATCGTGGGTCTTTCCAGTGTCGGCACCGTGGTTTACCGAAACGGAGGAGACACTTTGGAATATTGGCGGGATTCTGGCCCTCATCGCTGCCTTTGTTGTTTTGATATGGTGCTTCAAGTTATGGCGCTACATTGTCGTCAGAAAACTCAATTGGATGACAGACGAGGAGGTTGATGAATTCCTCATCCGCGGTGGTGATAAGCCCGCCGATTAGCAATGGACATCACAGTTCGACGCGATGCGACACGCCCCAACTACCTCCTTTCCGCCACCCGAGGCCATAAGGTCGAGCTTCGGCACAATTGTGCGACATCTAATCTTATGCCTGTTTGGTACTTCCCAGTTGACGTCAGCTTGTGGGGGACGCACGAGTCTTGATTTTGTTGAAAGGTGGCGCTGGCGGGACGATTTCCACCGGCGGATCGACATCATTGGGCGAAGCGATTTCGACTGGTGGTAGCCCACCCACGGGCGGTTCCATTTCGGTCACTACCGGTGGAAGCAAAGCCACCGGTGGCAGAGCTAGTATGGGTGGAAACACGACCACTGGGGGATACTTGGCGACGGGTGGTGTACCGCATACGGGCGGCGCAAGAAGTACTGGCGGCGCCAACATTGGAGGAATTGGGGCGACCGGTGGGGCAACGACGACCGGACGAAATTCCTCCGCGGGTGGCGCGATAAGTACCGGTGGCAAAATGGGCTCGGGCGGAACGGCGAGCATTGGTGGGACTAGCTCGATTGGTGGTACATCGGTAGGTGGCGGTTTCACTTCTACGGGAGGATTTACGAACACAGATATCGTTACGAGCCGAATTGCCGCTGACTACGGGAGCACCTGCGCGGCTTACTCTAACGGTGCTGTCGTCTGTTGGGGCCTCAATACGGTGGGTCAGCTCGGCAACGGCACAGTGACCAATGCGTACAGCTACTTGCCCGCCTCGGTGGTGGGACTTACCAGTGGCCCGTACGTTGCCAGCGGCGGGTCGCATACCTGCGCGATAACTGTAGGTCAGACAATAAGGTGTTGGGGGCTAAATGGCAACGGCGAGCTCGGCAACGGCACGACTGACAACAGTTCTGTGCCCGTGTCAGTTTTCGGCCTAACCAATGCAGTTTACATTGCCGCGGGTTATTCGCATAGCTGCGCGGTACTTCTTGATGGGACGGTAAGCTGTTGGGGAGATAATGGTTTTGGCCAACTTGGAAACGGCCTTGTCTCTGGTAGCCTGACTCCGCTGCCCGTCGGCAGCATCTCCAGCGGTTTCGGTGTTGCGGCCGGCGATGGCCACACTTGCGCGGTGTTAAAAGACGGTTCGGTGCAATGTTGGGGCTTCAACGGCGATGGTGAGCTCGGTAATGGCACAACTACCGATAGTTACCAACCGGTCGCAGTTTTTGGACTATCTCGTGCCGTTATCGTAGAAGCCGGAGGCTTTCACAGTTGCGCTCTTTTGACTGATGGCGTCGTCAAATGCTGGGGTCAAAACAACCGCGGCCAGCTCGGCAATGGCAGCACCGTGAATAGCAGCGTACCCGTGGATATTTTCGGACTGACCACGGTAGAGGCAATTAGCGTGGGATATGGTCATTCTTGCATCGTTTTCAAAAGTGGCGTGCCTAGGTGCTGGGGTAGCAATGGTATGGGTGAGTTAGGTGACGGGACGACCATCGACAGAAACGTTCCTGTCACAGTTATCGGTATCACGAATGCTACGGACATTGCCTCGGGCGACAGCCACACTTGTGCGCTGCTCAGCAGCGGTTCCATCAAGTGCTGGGGCTCCAACGACCGTGGGCAGCTCGGAGTTGATTCTACGACCACATTTAGCACGGTGCCTGTTACAGTGACTGGCTTTTGAGGGCGCAATTGCCTGTTGAGTGCGGAATTGATATGCATCGAAACAGAAACAGCTGACGCAGAGGTTGCGATGCTGCTCGCTCTGCATCGGCTGTACAGGTGCCCTCGCGCGTCGTAAGGTTCGAGGTTATTTCACGCCGAATCAAGAGCGTGTTCTACTCCTCCTGTTCGCGCTTATGACGCCAGTGGGGTTGCAACAGTCCGCGATTGACCTGCTTCAAATCGACTGGACTTCACGTAAGATGTGCGGGCCAATATAGGGGCTGAGACTTTCAATCGTGACCAGTTCAACGCACCGTCCGAATAGACTCTCAAGGTAATCGCCAAGATTCGACCAAGGTGGCGAGAGTCTTGCGGCCCTGTGCAAACTCCACCAGCAAATCAATGTCACTGTCCGTTCGCTCTTCCCCTCGCAAGCATGAGCCGAACAGGCCAAGTCGTTGAACTCCAAGGCGCAACAAGTCTGCCTCGTGACTCTCGAGCATTTGCAGGTACTTGTTGGAGGTCGGGGAACTCAAGACCGATATTCGGTTGCTAACCTATCATGGATTGAAACGCGCGTCCGACCACGACTGACTTCACTTCAACCGGCATCAATTCAGGCTTTTGTTGTGGATTTGGGATAAGTCCCACCGGTGCAATCAGTTGCACCCGTTCGCTTTTCCGCCGCTGTCGTGGTACCTTAGAGAAGGTGGATGCTCTGGATGATGTTCTGCGTGTGATTTCGAGCTTGAATGAAGCGGGTGTAGATTATGTCGTTGTGGGAGGCGTGGCGCTGAACATTCATGGCCTTGTACGCGCCACCGAGGCTCTGGACCTATTCGTTCGACCAGACCCGGAAAACATCGAGCGCTTGCGGCTGGCTCTCAAGGCGGTCTGGGCCGATTCCGAGATTGACAAAATCACAGCCGATGACCTTTGCGGCGACTACCCCGTTGTCAGGTATGGACCTCCGCACGGGGAACTTTATCTGGACATACTAACGAGAATCGGAGAAGCGACCCTTTACTCGGATTTACAGGTAGAAGAAAAGATAATCGAGGGAGTTTTGGTTCGAGTTGCCTCACCGCGGACACTATATCGCATGAAGCGCGATACGGTGCGTCCCATCGATAAGGCCGACGCAATGGCTCTGCGCTCGATTCTAAATCTCGGAGAGGACGACTGAGCGAGTATGCCCGTGTCCAAGTATCGATCCGTCAGCGACATGCCCGGACCCGAACCTATCGGGGCGACAGAGTTAGTGTCCCATATTCGGGCGCTGTGGCGGCGCACTTTTCTATTTTGCCCGCGCACACGACGACGCGGTGTCTGGCGCTTTACGTCGATAAGTGAGGCCAATGCCGATCGTCAGCTCGAAACTACGGAGCGATTGAGACAACGCGCGCTCGAAGCGAGCCCGAGTTCCGTTCCGTACCCCTCTACCCGGCGCGGCGAGTGAATCTCTTTGCGCTGACAAGTACCGTTGCCTTATTCTTCACTAACAATCAATTCGTCAGGGACAGGGTCGCGCTGGTGACGAATCGTTCGACAAATGGGGTCGCCGGATGATCACACAGCTCTTGCCAAGTGCCGATCTGTACAGTGCGCCCCGCCTCGAGCACCGCGATCCGAGCGCCCAATGCGGCGGCATCGGCTGGCTCTGCGTGAGGCGCAACGCGGGCCACACTAAAGTCGCTCAGCCGCCAGCGCCAAGCAGTTCCCCTGCCGCCGAAGTGCAGTGACGGCAGCAACGCCGAAATCGAATCAACGTGTGTCCACGTGCCGCAGATGCAAAATCCGTCAGAGCGACCGCTCGACTTTCGGGTATGAAGTCGGCCCGCATCCGTGACACACAGTGACTCAAATTCGTGCTTGGCACAGCGTGGCACAACTCGGCACGGCCATAATTTCCGGCAAATCGGCGACATGGGTGCGGCACGCGCCGTGCTAACCGATTGCGCATGCGGCGAAGTTTTTCTTTCTGGTCTTGGTCGGCACTCTTGGCACTAGCCTGCGGCGGGGCGACGGACACCGGGCAGCTGGCCGTTGCCGGCGCGGGCAATGACATTGGAGGAAGCACCGGCATCGCCGGAGCCGCGGGCAAGGCCGGAAATTCCGGCACCGGCGGGGGCAGCCAACCCAACACCGGTAACCCTGACGGTGGCTTCGTTGGAACCGGCGGCATCTGGAACGGCCCCGACGGTGGCTTCACTGGAACCGGAGGCACCATGAATTTCGATCCTCGTTGCCCCGCGAGGTTGCCCGTGGCCGGCACAAGCTGCAGTGTCGATGCGATGGCCTGCACCTACAACTATTTCACGAGCTGCCTTTGCACCGTGAACGCGCAGTATGGGTGCGCGCAGGTTGACGTCAGTTGTACTGCCACTCAAGCTTCCGGCGCAGCCGATGTGGCATATTTTCCGTCAGGAGGCAGCGCCGGGTTCGTTGCACCAACCACGGGTGGCGCAGCTGCCGGCATTCCGTACGTTACCGGGGGTGCCGCTTCGAAGATCCCCGTGCCAGAGGTCACTGGTGGAGCCGGCGCTGACGTTGCGTTGCCCCCGAATCATCAGTGCACGTGCCTCAATGGCGTCTGGTCTTGCCTGTACTAGAGTCCATCCCAAAGTTCGGGGCGCCCAGGTCAAACAGCCGATTGCGTCTTTTCAAACCGCCAACTCTCGGCGCAACATCGAGTTGAGCGACCGGTAGTATGAGAGTATCGCGACTCGGCGACAGTCTCAATGAACCTCACCCCAACCGCAAGACGCAAGCGGCACCGTCCGATGATCGCGGTAATGATCCACTATATCGAGCGTTCCTCGGGTGGCTATGAGCAGATACTGCGGCGAGCTTTCGTTGCGGCCTGTCGGCAACATGATCTCGATTTCACCCTCGTATGTGGCTCCGAACTCGACGCTCCGAGTCCTGAGCTTAGGGTCCACAACCAGATCTATAACCTCGTCAACGCGGAACATTTCGACGGCGTCATCCTGGTACCCGCGGGAATTTGCGCCTATTCGGGAACCGACGGCCTGCTAACACGACTAGCTAACTTAGAAGGGCTACCCGTCTGCAGTCTCGGGGTATCGCTCCCCGACGTGCCGAGCATCGTTGTCGACAATGGCGTTGGCATGTCGGCTGCCGTTGAACACCTGATTGTGCATCATGGTCGGCGCAATCTGGCGTTCGTTGGCAATGAATGGGACAATTTCGATTGTAACCAACGACGCGACATTTTTGTAGAGGTGACGCAGCGGCACGGTTTGCAAGTTCCGCCGCACCGCATGTTGACCTGTTGGCTCGAACCGTCGTCAGCGGAATCGGCTGTGCTTCGGCTGATCGAGCAAGACCCATCGATTGACGGAATCGTAGCCGTCAATGATGGCTCTGCCGTGGGTGCGCTGCATGCGCTGCGGCAGCGGGGCCTGCTCGTGCCGGAACAGGTCGCTGTCACCGGTTTCGATAACCTGCCGATGGCGCAAATGGTGCAGCCGAGTCTTACGAGCGTCTCGCAACCGCTCGCAGAGATGGCAACAGCCGCCGTCGAGAATATTGTGCAACAACTTGCGGGGCAACGGCCGCCGTTGTTGACAAAACTGCCCTCGGCGTTAGTCGTCCGACATTCTTGCGGTTGTGACACAGAGTCGACGAAGGCTCAGACGCTCAAAGAATTGACGGAAACCTCGCAGCGGGCGTTCGAGCAAGGCCTGCAGCTCGAAACCACTTATGGGCAAATCCTCGAGATGGCGCGTCGGTTTTCGCTCACAGTTGACCGGGCAGACCTCGAACGGCAGGTCTGCGAACAGCTCCCCTTGCTACATACCTTGGACTGTTTCATTGGCCTCTACCCCGATGGCCTGCGTAGCCGCCTGCGACCCATATTGCCTTTACGGCTCGCACTCGAAAGCTCCACGCTTCCCGCGGACGCTTCGTTCCTATCGCAGCTGGGGTGTCAGGAGCGTCCACGCGCCTTGTTGATGATGGGATTGGCCTTTCGCGCCGAGCTATTCGGGCTCGTTGGCTTCGAATTGGGCGGCGCGGGTTTCGACTACCCTGCCATTCGCGATCATTTGGCCAGCGCCTGGCAGGTCATAACTCTGCGCGAGGAAGTCGTTCGCCAGACGACGCTCACCGAGCGCAGTCAGCAGGAACGTCAGGCGGCCGCTGACCGCAGCCGTGCGATGAGTGCCATGGCAGGCGGAGTGGCCCATGACCTCAATAACGCCCTCGGTGCTCTCGTGTCATTGTCGGATGTCGTGTGTGACGAGATCGAAGAGCATCGCCGCACCGGGAGTCCACTAAACCCAGAGACTACCGACGATTTGCGCGCCATCAAGTCGAGCGCACTTCGCGCGACGGAAACCATCAAGGATCTGATGACCCTTGCCCGGATTCGTCGCACGCATCAGGAACCATTCGATCTGGTCCGTTTGACACAAGGTATCGTCGAGACTCAGAGGACGAAGCTTGCCAAAGAAGCTTCGTCTATCGTGCTGAATTTCGACATAAACGGGCAGGATCTAATCATTACCGGGTCAGAAGCCCATGTCGAACGAGCCGTCAGTAATGTCCTGCGCAACGCCACCGAAGCCGTGAGCCATGGCGGCAGAATCGACGTGTCCGTTTCTCAGCAAGTGCTCGATCGGCCTTTGCAGGGATATGAATCCGTCCCGCGTGGCTGCTATGCTGTCGTCACGATATCGGATACTGGAGCCGGGATTGATTCGCGTAGTCTGAAGCGGCTTTTCGAGCCCTTCTTTTCGACCAAACGACTCGGGGAATCCAGCGGCAGCGGGCTAGGGCTGGCAATTGTGCACAGTGTCGTCAAAGAGCATCAGGGGTTTGTTGACGTCGATAGTGAACTCGGCTGCGGTTCGCGCTTTACGTTATTTTTCCCGAAGGTCGGCAATATATCGAAGTCACGTCCGGTTCAAGCGCCGGTAGTGGGGGGCTCGGCGCGAATATTGGTAGTAGACGACGATCTAACGCAACTGCGCACCGCCAAACGCGTCCTTTCGCGCTGCGGTTACGAAGTGACGACTATGGCCAGCGGAGCCAAGGCTTACGAATTGATTGCATTCGAAGCCAACCAATTGGCGGAAGCCCGTCAGGTTGCGCAGTCGCCATCACACGGGAAAACTAGGACAAGCAGTTATGACCTCGTCATTTTGGACTTGGCTTTGAACGAGGAAGACGACGGCCTTGAAATCTACGACAAGATCCGTCAGCTCTATCCGGAGCAAAAAGGAATCCTAGCCAGCGGTCACGCCTTCGTCGATCACGAAGAGCAAATTCGCGCGGCCAATTTAGTGTGGCTACCCAAACCCTACACGATTGAATCCTTGACCACGGCAATCCGGGCGGCGTTGCGTGAATAACGCCACCCGGCTCTCAGATCAGAATTGGAGCCTTACCACCAATAGATGCTGGCCCATGCGAATGTACCCGCGCTGGCCTCGAAGTAGTAATAGCCGTTATATTTCGTAGGCATCGGTAAACTGCCGCAAGTCTCCGCGACATCATTTACTTGAAGCGTTCGGCCATCGAAGTTTGAGCAGCCCCAGCCGTTGATGGTGTCGGGAGTTCGGAAGCAATACGGACCTGAAGTGTTGAAGTTGCCGGATTGTCCGCCGGTAATGGTCGCTGAGGGAGTACAAGGTTCAACACCGGAACTGCTCGAACCTCCGGTGGATTTGGTGCCACCAACAGAGGTCGCGCCGCCAGTCGATTTGGCTCCACCCGTGCCCGTGCTGCCACCTGTGGACGTCGAGCCGCCGGTCGCTTTGGTGCCGCCAGTGCCGCTTTTGCCACCTGTGGACGGCGCACCGCCGGTTCTTGCTCCACCCGTGCTCGGTGCCCCACCGGTCCTGGCTCCGCCCGTCGCCGGGGCGCCACCCGTGCTCGAAGCGCCACCGGTTCCTCCTGACGGTGTGAGATACGGCGTGAGGGAGGCCATTTGCGGCCGGTCTTGGCCATTCGTGGGCTCGAGCGTGAGAATGTATTCACCCCACCAGGGTCCCCCAGCCCAGTAGGTCCAACCCAAGTACACGCTGGAATTGTTCATGATGTGGGCGACTTCGTCCTGGATAGCCGCATAGCAAGTGGCGTTGCGGCCGCCCCCGAACTCCGACAGAAATCCTTTGAAGTTGTGCGCCTTGAGCCAATCAGTGAAGTTCTGCAGGCTCTGCGAACCAATCGTCGTGCTTTGGCACTGGTCGGAGGTTCCCGAATAGTCGCTATCGAGATATTGGTGAACCTCGAAGGCCATATTGTGGCCTGAATCGACGATATTTAGCATGGCAACGGCGTTCGCCGTACCGTAAGAACTTACGGTCCAATCATGCGCACCACTCCAGTGGTAACCCTGGACCAAGATGAGCTGGGTGGCCCCGGTCGAGCGAATCGCTGCAATGCCTGCGTTGGCAGAGGTCACCCAGTCTTCCGTAGTCGTCATGTCGTGAGGTTCGTTCATGACCGCGAAGATCACTTTCGAGTTGCCCTTCAACAGGTTAGCCAACTTCGTCCAAAAATCCGCAAAATTGGCGTTGGTTACCGCAGTCGAACCAATATTGTTGGTAAGGTAGCGGCCGTAATTGTGTGGGTCGATGATGACGTAGGCTCCCTTGGCGGTAAGGCCATTGACCGTAGTCGTAAGATTCGATGACTCTGTCGCATCGAGGGCACCGTTCAGAGTGCGCTGCAGCCGTTCCCAACGAAATGGAATTCGGAACGTGTTCATGCCCTTGGCGATGTAGTAGTCCGCTTCCGAGGGGCTTGGATAGATATAGGTGCTGCCGTAACTTCCCGGGAACGTTCCGTTGCCCCAAACGTCAGCTCCAAACTCCGCGCTTGCAAGGTTGACGCCTCGGTACGGGACTGTCGCGTACACGTATTGCCGCGAGGACACCAACCCTTGTTCGAGGGTGCTGTCCGACGAGCAACCGGCGAAGGCACCCAGAAGGGCTAGGGTTAGTGTCGAGCTTAATCCGCAATTTTTGCGGCTGATCCCAAATATGTTGATTCGTAATTTCGTCATCTCAAGTTTCCCTCAGTTAAACTTCATGCAACGATTCCGACTTAGAGTCAAAATTTCTGGCAACCTTCACGAGAACCGCCTGCGCGACTGAGTTAGGATTCGCGTACCCAGCACCATCGTCGCGGACGAGCCGTTCGCACTCAGAAATCGCGCAGTTTTGCTCGAATTTCGTGCGCGCTCCCGATTCGGCAGCGCGGCGCGAACTTCAACTTCCTAAAGTCGCGCGGGCTGCACGGGGCCGACTTGATGATTCCGTGCCGTCACGTCCAAGAATCAAAAAAGTTACAAACCCGAACTCAGCGAGAGCGGGCAATTGGGCGTCTGCCACGTCACGCGGCGGAGCAACGCGATGACGGCCTGACAGTGAGCCGCGCGCGGCTGCTGGGTTTGCCCGATGAGCGGCGCATACTCTTCGCTGTCAAAGCTTGCGCGCGACCCCTGCACGAGTGACGATTGCGCAAACGCAGCGACCGCAGGCCGCAGCAAGAATGGTAAGAAATATAAGGAAGCGAAGTAATGTGAATGCGGCCGGGAGGCGAAACTCCCGGCCGCGAAGTGTGGGATCGCTTGATTTATGGGCAAACGTAGCCGGTAGCGCATCCCGAAGCGTCGTATTTCAGTACAGCCGAGGCATTGGCACAGGCTGGAACCACAAGCGCAATGGGAGGGCAGGCACCGGCATCGGCAATCGGGCAGACGTAGCCCGTCGGGCAGCCTGTCGTGGAACTTGTAACGAGTTGGTAATTCGCACAAGTGATGTTTGGCAGATTGATGGCGGGACAAGTTGGACAAACATAGCCGGTAGCGCAGCCGGTTGTCGGATCGCGCTGCAGGATCGCAGTTCCGTTGGTACACTTGGGCATAACTAGCGGGATCGCAGGACAAGAAGAGCTCCCGCCTTGGCCGCTGCCACCTGCGCTTGAAGCACCGCCGGTGCCGGAGATTGGACACGGGAGCGTCGTACATGTGACCTGCCCCGTCGCGCTACAGCTACACGTATTGCAGCCATCCGTCGATTTGAAACTGCTACCCGCGGCGTAGTCTACGCTTTCGTAAGTGCAACCCACGGTGCCACAATAGGCAATCTCGCAGCTGCCCGAGTTGCATACGTAGTGCGCGCAACCGCTACTGCCGTCGGTACATTGTTCGCAGAGTGCCGGCAAGGCTCCCTTGCAATCGGCGGCCGTTACGCAGCCCGACGTTCCCGTCGCACCGCCTACGCTGCTGCTTCCACCGGCGGCACAAGCCAATTCCGTGCAGGCAATCCCATTTGATGTGCAAGTGCAAGAGTTGCAACCATCCGAAGACTTGAAACTGGCTCCGACGGCGTAGTTTGCGTTATTGTAAACACAGGTAACACTCGTGGAGCCGCCAACACCGGTAGAGCCGCCGGTGCCTTTGTTGCCGCACGCCGTATTGTTGGCGCAGCTAACCGAGCCGTCGGATCCGCAGATGCAACAAGTATTAGCGGGGATCGTGCCGGTTGGGTAATTGACACCATTGTAAATGCAAGTAACGCCTGTCGTGCCGCCGACACCCGCGGTTCCGCCAGCACCGGTAGTACCACCGGCGCCCGGCTGAGGCGGACAAGTGGTCACGGTCCAAGCGCAACTCCCGGTTGCGTTGGTCACGCACTCGGGTCCGGCAACCGAGCCATCCCAGCATTGCACCGACGGCGCCGCCGGGCTCGGCCCGGTACAAACGCAGCCCACACTAGTCGCGCCGCCGTTGGAACTGCCACCGCCGACCGCACAAGCCATCTGGGTGCAAAGTATTTGTTGGCCATCCGAGCTACAGCTGCACATGCTGCAGCCGTCGGCTGACCAAAAGCTGCTACCTACCGCGTAGCGCACGCCTAGGTACATGCAAGTGACACCGGTAGAGCCTCCAACACCGCTGTTGCCGCCCCCTACGGATGCATCTTGGTCGGAGCCAATTTGTGGCAAATTTTCCACTGCATCCTTGACCGAAAACAATGATTCCAAAGCTAATCGCGGTTAAAATTCGTGAAGTCTTCATAATCGAAACTCCCTCTGGGCACCAAGGTGGGTGCCGTATGCTCATCTCGGCAGTGGCCGGTACTGAGCCCGGCAGTTAAGAAATCGTCAGGGTGAATCCGTGGCATCAAATGCACAGGAACTTCGGATGCGTGAAGCCAACAGTGAACCTGGAAATCGCGCCAAAAACTGCTCGGCCGTGCGCCGCGCCGCTGCGGTATCACCCAGGAGACAGAGCGCCGATACACGCGCCAGCGTCGCCTCTTGCTCGAGTGGCCCCGCTTGTCCCTGCGGCAGACCCTGGTCAATTGCGGCGAGGGCAGCCCGACCGTCACCGCGACGGATCGCCGCGCGAGCCTCGCGAATCGCGGCAACCTGACTCGCAAGGCCATCATCAACCGGGGCCGCCTTCACCACGGGCTGCGAATCCGTCGCCGCCAATGGAGGATTCGGACCGCGCAGATCGCGCTTTGCCGACGGCGCAGCCTCGTGCATGGCAACAGGTACCGCTACGGCTTCGGGTTTGATCGATTGCGCTGGCTCATCTGGCACCGCGACCGCTTGGGGCACTTCGTGGGGCCGCGTATTAGGTTCAACACGCGCGGGTGCGACGCCGCGCACGGCAGGCACCACCGCGGCCGATGAATGCGAAGCGGGATGCGTTACCCGCACGACGCCAACGGTCACGCCACTTGCGAGAGCAATGACTCCCACCACCTTTGCGGCCGCGGGCAACCAGCTGGCAACGGTCGCCAATACGGTGGTGCGCGCGGCTTCAGCGACAGTCGCGCTGGCCGTCACTGCGGATCCCAGTGCCAACCCGGCGCCGAGACGCCGCGTGATCTTTCCGCGGATGCGATCTTTATCCGCCACGCTCAACCCGTCGCGATGTCGCGCCGCGGCCAGCAGGGCTCGTGATTCGCGACTTTAATTGGTTCATCGCAGCCTCCATTCGTCACGCTTGCGGTGCCGCAGCACCGCCTGATCGAAGTCTTTTCTCGCAGCCCTAAGGCGCGAGTGCACGGTGTTTGCATTCTCACCGAGTGCTTGCGAAATTTCCATCTCGGTCAACTCTTCGAGTTCCGCCAAAACGAACACCTCACGCTTAGCGTCATCGAGCTCGGAAAGCATGCAATGAAGCAGCCGCACGGCATCCATTTGCTCGGCTGCCGTTTGGGGATTGCCGGCACGTGTATCGGGCAATTGGTCCGGGTCCAAGAGCGGAGCCGCGGAACGTTGCCCGGGGTCCTTGCGCTGCAAAGTGCGGCGATAGTCACGAACAACGCGAATCACGATGCTGAACATCCAGGCACGCAATGATTCCGGCCGCGACAGCTCGCCGAGCCTTCGGTGCGCGACTAAAAACACATCTTGCATCACGTCATCCAGTGCGGCCTGCGCCACTCCGAGCCGGCGTGCATTGCGCCAGACGAAGTCAGCGAAGTTCTCGTACAGTGTGTCGAAGTCTGGGTGCGGCATTCCCACGCCCTCGGTCGGCACCGGAGCGACTTCGCGAGCGGCGGCACTGACTTGCATCTTCCTATCCACTGCAGTGGCCATCGCTTGACCGATTAGTTACGGAAAAATGTAATTCAAAACCGAGCCCGGCGCGCGCGGCAAGCGGGTCCGGCCGAAAAACGGTGATTGGATTGTGGCTCAGGTCGTAAAAGCCGAACTTTGGCCGGTTCAGTGAGGCCAAGACAACAAAGTTATATCGGATGGCCGGATGAAACACCACGGGCACGTTCGCGACGCGCTCAGGAACCATTACCGATTGACGCGGCGCTAGGGAGTCTGCGTACGAGCTTTTGCGTCAGGTTGAGCGCGGCGAAGTTGCCGTGCGATCAACGTTTGAGCTTGAGCGGCAAGCGTTAGCAATTCGGGACTGCGCTCCAAGTCTCTGATCCAGTCGGTTGGCAGGCGCTCCATGCCATGCCGAGCACCGAGCAGGGCTCCGACGAGGGCTCCGATGCTGTCGCTATCACCAGGCGAATTGACGGCCTCGAGCAGCGCTGCTTGTGGGTCGTCCGCGTGCCGCACAAAAACATAATACGCTGCAGCGACGGCGTCGTGGGCGGCCCATCCGAGGTAGCGACTCAAGACGATCTCCGGGGGCTCGCGAGTGAGCGCAGCGTTCAGGGCACAGCGAAGGCGCTTTGCGGTGCCGGGATCGTAGCGTTCCGCAGCGACGGCCATCACCTCGCCAAGTTCGATAGGCGTCGCATCGTGTAACAACGCGAGCATTCCGCGAACGAATGCGGCGCAAGTTGCGAATGCGATCGGTGAACGATGCGTGAGCTTGGAATGGGCTACGGCCCAGCTCTCTGCTCGTTTCGGGTCGTCACAGAATACCAATGCAAATGGGTAGACGCGCATCACAGACCCGCAGCCTCCAGCCGTTTTTGCCCCTGCCAAATGCCATGGCACGCCAGCCGCCAAGGCGTCGCAGCCTGCAAGGCAGGCGGCGCCGGGGCTCCGGTGACCGCCAAGTGGATTATTGGCCCAACTCACCAAACGGCATGCCATCATGTTCATGGTGGCATTGAGGTCCGCGCCCATCTGTTGACTGGCGAGTAACGTTTCAAGAACTACCAACGCTAGCTGTGTATCGTCTGAGTAAGGAGCAAATCGGCGCCCCTGCTCGAGCCGAAAATCGACGTAGCCAGTTATTCCGGCATCGCCAAAGCGCTTGCGGATCGCAGCCATACTGGCGAACTCGACCGGGTAGCCCAGCGCATCGCCAATCGCGGCGCCAAGGACAATTCCAGGGACGCGCTCTGTCGCCGCAGTTGTACGTGTCGCACAGATCGTCACGCCCCTGACTCCCTACTAGCGGCTGGCCGCGACACGTTGAGTCGAAAGCCGCGAGTTACGCGATACGCTGGAAGTCTCGAAATAAAACTCAAGGAGCTTGCTGTGACTGACGCAAGCCTTGGTGCGCCCAGCATGTTCGCGCACTAACTCCAGAATGTCTCCGAGTAAGCCTTCGTCTGCCGGCAACCCCAGCTCGTGCAGCACGTGCCCGACCGAAGCTCGTCCCGAGTGCTTGCCAAGTACTATTTCTCGGCTGCGACCGAAAACTTCTGGGGTCAGCTCTTCGTAAGTACGGGCGTCGCGTAATAGTCCTGACACGTGAATCCCGGACTCGTGGGTGAATGCAGATCCACCGACGATAGCTTTGCCAGGGGGAATTGCTCGACCCGCAGCGGCGGCCACGCGTATGGCCAGGTCGTTCAGCGCCGACGTGCATACGCCGGTTTTGAAGCTCGTTAGCTGCGCCAGGGCCGTGACCACTTCCTCGAGCGGGGCGTTGCCCGCGCGTTCCCCTAATCCCAGCACACACACGCTCACGTGGGTGGCCCCGCCGCGCACTGCGGCGAGAGTATTGGCTGTAGCGAGCCCCAGATCATCGTGACCGTGGAACTCAAGCTCCATATCCGTCTCGGCGCAAAGTTGACGAAATACGGCGTACACCGCGAAGGGATCCATCACGCCCAGTGTGTCAGCGAATCGGAACCGAGTGGCACCGGCTTCTTCCGCCGTTACAACAGCGCGCAGCAAGAAATCCAAATCGGCGCGGCTCGAGTCTTCACCACCGACGGCCACCGTGAAACCCTGCTTTCGCGCAGCGGCAACAACGCGGCCAATGCGTTCCAGCACGGCGGTCTTGCCAACCCTGAGTTTGGTTTTGATCTGCAGCTCAGAAAGCGGTATCGAAAGATTGACATGGTTCACTCCAGTCGCGGCTGCAGCCGCCACGTCAGCGTCGGTCATCCGACACCAAGCAATCGTCTTGGCGCATGTCAGAGATTCGTGGACGGCGCGGATTGCGTGAATTTCTGTTTCACCCATGGCAGGGATGCCCGCCTCGATTTCATCGACTCCTGCCTGTTCGAGCGCTTGAGCGATCCCCACTTTTTCCTCAAGTGAGAACGCGACACCCGGTGCCTGTTCACCGTCGCGAAGGGTGCTGTCATTGACAACGATAGGAGGGGCTTGCATGCACAGCATGACGGTTCAGCTTTCTGCCTGTTTCGACGGCTTTTCGGAGGATTCAACCAAGGTTTTCCGAATTCCAGGGCGTGCATGCTGCATGCCAACGGAAAATGTGTATCGACTTCGAAACATGTTCAGCAAACTGCCGCTCGCAGGGTCGGGTCCCCGCGGGCTAATTGAACTCGTGGGCTTTTCGCGACGCGACTGCCAAGGTAGTTGTCGGAAAGTTGACAAACCCGACACCTCCCACGGGCGACTGCTTTTCTGGGATGAGCTGACCGCCGAGGGGGTGGTCGACTTGGGAGTTCGCCGCGTCAGCCTTAGGTCGTATTGATGAGAGCATCCGCGACATGCGCGAACGCACTTTCGAGCTCCACACGAAAGCTAACGTCCACTACGACTTGTTCCAATGCTCGCCGCATGCAAGTCATCCACATGTCCCGATCGGCCGGGGTAATCGGAAAGCGCGAATGCCGCATACGAAGCCGCGGGTGGCCGTACGCGCGACTGTAGACTTGCTCTCCGCCCATCCATTCCGTGAGGAACAACTCCAACTTCACGCGTGCATCGCTCAGATCCAGATGCAATGATCGGAGTCGCGCCGCTTCGGGCAGCGCCTCCATCGTGTCATAGAACAGGCCGGTGAGGCGTCGCACTGCCTCGGCGCCGCCAATGCGGTCGAAGTGGGGATTGGGCGGATCTACGATGGGCAATTCCATGTGAGTCACAGCTCCAAGAGCCGTTTTTTGGCGGCGGAGCGCACCTCTTCTTCGGAGTCGCGACACATGAGCTCGGCAAGGCGAGGATTGGCGCGTTGGGCAACCTCCCAGCGTACTTCCCAGTCAGGGTCGCGCGCGAGCACGCCGAGGATAACGGCCGAACCTCGTTGAGCTACCACGCGTCGCACAGCGCTGTCGGCGTCATTGGCCATCAGCGTTAGGGCGTTCGGATCGAGTCGTCGAGCGACCTCGAGTCTCACTTCGCGCTCGGGGTCCTCCGCCATTCGAAGTAGCAACGCCTTTGGTATCCTTCGCGCCACCCACACGCGCACGTAGTAGTCGGCGTCCCCGCACATGGCGACTAACGACGGAGGTGCCAACCGCTGCGCCACGCGCACGCGCACCTCTCGATCCGGATCGTTGACTAATTTTCTCAGGGTAGTCTGCGGCACCCGCATCGCGACCGATGTCCGCACTGTTTCATCAGGGTCGTTGACCATTGCAGCCACCCTGAATATGCACGCGAAGCGCGCAGCAATCGCCCTCACCTCAAAGTAGGGGTGGCTAAGCCACGCCTCCGCTCCCCTCGGGTTCCAGCGAAAAAAGCGATCCACGCGCAAAGCATAACGGTCTTGCACGCAAGCGTGCCTTAGCTGGCAGGCCGCGTTCACCTTGCGTGCAGCGCAGGACTTGCAGCTGATGGGCTTGCCGTTGAAATCGACTGGGGGTGGGCCTTTTTCATCATACACGGGCAGAGGCAGACTCATGCGCAAACTCCGATGCAGCCGCCACCATCGACTATGATGGTCTGGGACTCACTCGCAAAAGCGAGAAACGTGCCACTCGGGCCCGACCCCGCGCGCGGCGTATGGTTGAGCATATTCTGTCAGCTGCGAAACGCGAAAGTATTGTCGGATCTTGGACATCGTGTCGGGCAACTGACAATCGTCATGGAAGAATTCTCGCATTCTCGCCGATAAGGCGTTTGGCATGTCCGTTGCTAGCCCAGCCAGTATGGGCACGCTCATTTCCGGCTGGACGCATTGAAAGCTCCCGTTTCGACCGAGGAGATGAAGAAGGCTCTGGAATCGAGCGGTTGCGCTTCGGGCAGTTGTGGAAGCTCCGACGGCAAGAACGACCTGCCACAAGAGATCTGGGACAAGGTGAAGAACCATCCTTGCTATTCCGAGGAAGCTCACCACTACTTCGCTCGCATGCATGTCGCTGTCGCGCCGGCTTGTAACATTCAATGCCACTACTGCAATCGGAAATACGACTGTTCGAACGAAAGTCGGCCAGGAGTCGTGTCCGAAAAGCTGACGCCAGAACAGGCCGTAAAAAAGGTCATGGCTGTGGCCAGCGAAGTGCCGCAAATGTCCGTACTCGGTATCGCTGGCCCCGGGGATGCCTGCTACGACTGGCGCAAGACCAAGGCGACGTTCGAGCTGGTTGCCAAGCAAATTCCGGATATCAAGCTCTGCCTCTCGACGAACGGGTTGGCCCTGCCTGAGCACGTCGACGAGATACAGGACATGAACATCGATCATGTTACGATGACGATAAACATCGTCGATCCGGTAGTGGGAACTGGGATTTATCCCTGGATCTTCTACAAAAACAGGCGTTGGACGGGCCTGGATGCCGCCAAAATCCTTCACGAGCGACAGATGCAGGGCCTCGAGATGCTCGCTGAGCGCAAGATCCTGGTGAAGGTGAATTCAGTCATGATCCCGGGCGTCAACGACGAACATCTCGTCGAGGTCAACCGCGTTGTGAAGATGAAGGGCGCGTTCCTCCACAACATCATGCCTCTGATATCTGAGGCGGCCCATGGCACGCACTATGGTCTCACCGGTCAGCGTGGTCCGCGCGCGATGGAGCTTAAAGCGCTCCAGGACAAACTATCCGAGGGCACCAAACTGATGCGGCACTGTCGTCAATGCCGCGCCGACGCGGTCGGTCTGCTCGGTGAAGATCGCGGGCAAGAGTTTACGATGAATCACGTGCCCGACGACATATCCTACAACCCCGAGAAGCGTGAAGCGTATCAGGAGGTAGTAGCGCGGGAGCGTGGTGAGCACGTCGCAACTAAGCAAGCAGTCGGGGAAAAGATGGCGGCATTCGGAGTAACCGGCTCGGTGCTGGTTGCCGTGGCGACCAAGGGTGGCGGACGAATCAATCAGCACTTCGGTCATGCCAAGGAATTCCAGGTATACGAAGCGACCGCGAACGGAATTCAGTTCATCGGTCATCGCAAGGTTGACCAGTACTGCCAAGGGGGTTGGGGCGAGGACGCGACGCTCGATGGAGTCATTGCGGCACTGGAAGGCGTGAATGTCGTCTTATGTTCGAAGATTGGTGACTGTCCCAAGGACAGCCTGAATGCAGCTGGAATTAACGCCACAGACGCGTTCGCTCACGAATGGATCGAAGCCGGCATCGCCGCCTGGTTCGCGGCGGAGCGCGGACAAACGCTTGCCACTGCCGACTCACCAGACATCATCGATCAGGCCACGGCCTGAACTGACAGGAGTACCGATATGGCCTATAAGATCATCGCTTCTCAATGCACCGTTTGTGGCGCCTGTGAGTTCGAATGCCCAAACGCCGCAATTGCTATCAAGAATGACATGTACCGCATCGATCCGAAATTATGCACCGAGTGCGAGGGACACTTCGATACTCCGCAGTGTGCTGCGGTTTGCCCGGTACCAAAGACCTGCGTGCCCGCCTGAAGTGGAAGAACGAAAGCGCAGTCGTCTAGACGGATGACTATGGCCCGCCGCATGCACGAGAACAACTATCATGGGACTTGGACGAGAACAGGAAATTGAAGTCTATCAACCGCCGCGCTTCATGCCCGGCGCGAAGGTACGATCGACCAAGTACGTGAAGAATGATGGTACTTACGCTGGCAAAGATATCGGAGAGATTCTTGTGCGCAAAGGTGCTGTGGGTTACGTGCGTGACATTGGCACATATCTTCAAGTTTACTACATCTACGCCGTCGAGTTCGTCGAACTAGGCACAGTCGTTGGGATGCGTGGCCGTGAACTCCAGCTCCTTGACGACAGCTTCGTGAAAGGCAAGGCAATGTGAAGGTGATGATTCGTAGATCCGAAGGTGTATTGTCCGCCTACGTGCCCAAGAAGGATCTGGAGGCAATGATCGTGGCTCAGGAGCATGCATCGCTTTGGGGCGGATGGATCCGTCTGAAAATGGCTGGGTGCTAGACTTGCCCGAGATGGATGCCCAGACATCCCTTCCAATCACTGTCAATGCTCGCAAACGCGGCGAAGAGTCATGACCGCGGCGGCCGCAGCTGTCGAGGCTCAGATGTATCCCAATCTGGCCGCCACGGATGAATGGTTCGCAGAGGTGGGGAGTGCGTTGCGGGGCCGTCGCCTCGCCCCATATATGGGCTCCGGCCTGGCCGCGCTTTCGCCTGGCATCACTATACCGACCTCGTACGAGAACCTCGCGGCATTTTTCGCAGCGAACGTCGCTCTGCCGCGCCGCGCGCGCGGTAACGCATGGGCAGCGGCCCAGTACGTGGAGAGTCGGCATCACCGTTCGACCGTTACGAAGTTGATGCGGGCGGCTTTCGCGCCGGAAGTGTTGCCGCTCGCTTTTCATGCGCACCTAGCCAAACTCGACCTGCCTCTAATCGTTGACACTTGGTATGATGGCGCCCTGCGCCTTGCCTTTAGAGGCCGTACGGGTTGGATTGAGGTCCAGGGAATTAACCGCGCACAAATTGGCGAGACGGGCTGGTTTCGTGCCTATGATCCAGGCGGTAATTGTGTGCCCCTGGGTTCGGAACAAACCGCAGCTACCCTGATTTATAAGCCACACGGCTGTGCAACGCCGGCGGGAAATTTTCTGATCGCGGACTCGGATTATGTCGAGGTTCTGACCGAGATTGACATCCAAACGCCGATTCCGCAATCGGTCCGAACGAGACGCACTGATCTGGGGTTCCTATTTTTAGGTTGCCGCTTTCACGACCAATTGCTTCGCACATTCGCCAGGCAGATCGTCAAGCGGTCTCGTGGTCCCCACTATGCGGTCTTCGATCATGGACCTCTGACGCGCATGGAACAGCGTTTCGTGCGCGAACTCGATTTGCGAGCCATTGACCACCCGCTCTCTAGTGCCCTCGATCTCCTGGTGGCCGCATCGGCTTGATTGCTAGCTAGGCATCCTACGACTCACTCCCGCCCCGCTGCCGACTTCGTCGTTGTTGCGGGGCGCAGCCGATGAAGCCATGTCTGCCGCGCTGACCTGAAACGTCGGTGACCTGTATCCGGCAACGTTGACCCGACCCATTCGAAATGGAAACATCGACCGCCGGTACATTGGCGTTTCGCTTGTGACCCGAACGTTCCGACAGGTTGATTGTCTGGGTTGTCTGGGCCCCGATCTATACAACGACGCTCCGAAAGCTTGACTCTAACTCGATGACTCCCGTTCTGGGTTGCCAGCGACTTCGAGCACTGAATCGTCCAATGTTGGGTTTGTCGCACTTCCGACATGTGTCGCGCGTCGCGGATGTCGGTCACCTATCAAACAATCGAAGATTCCTCGAGAAATAGGCTGAGTTGTGGGTGGCATGGCAGCTGCAAGTGAAAATAGCGCGACCCCCTGCTTCGGTTGGTGTCGCAGTCAACGTAGCTGTAACAAAAACACAACCGCAGATAGGACAATACCATGGGCAAACTTCGTCAGATTGCGTTTTACGGAAAGGGCGGCATCGGCAAATCGACGACCTCCCAAAATACGCTAGCGGCGCTGGTCGAACTCGGACAACGCGTTCTCATCGTCGGCTGTGACCCCAAAGCCGACTCAACCCGCCTAATCTTGCACGCCAAGGCTCAAGACACGGTGTTGAGCTTAGCGGCGGAACTGGGCTCTGTGGAGGATCTCGACATCGACGCGGTAATGAAGGTGGGCTACAAGGGCATCCGTTGTGTCGAGTCGGGGGGACCTGAGCCGGGCGTTGGCTGCGCCG
Source organism: uncultured delta proteobacterium (assembly GCA_963819085.1). GTDB lineage: Bacteria > Myxococcota_A > Polyangia > Polyangiales > Polyangiaceae > FEN-1139. The sequence continues at coordinate 69,655 of CAWFUX010000043.1, read as the reverse complement.
GTCGTGGGGTCATCACCTCTATTAATTTCCTGGAGGAAAATGGCGCTTACGACGACGTCGACTATGTTTCCTATGACGTTTTGGGCGACGTCGTTTGCGGCGGCTTTGCCATGCCGATTCGTGAGAATAAGGCTCAAGAAATCTACATTGTTGCATCCGGCGAGATGATGGCACTGTACGCGGCCAACAACATCTCCAAGGGAATTCTCAAATACGCCCACTCGGGCGGTGTTCGCCTCGGAGGCCTCATCTGCAACGAGCGGCAAACCGACCGTGAGTACGATTTAGCCGACGCACTCGCCAAGCGCCTCGGCACGCATATGATTCACTTTGTTCCACGCGATAATATTGTGCAACATGCTGAGTTACGGCGGCAGACAGTAATGGAATTTGCGCCGGAATCGAAACAGGCTGACGAATACCGCCAGCTCGCCAATAAGATCCACGCGAACGCGGGCAAGGGTGTGATCCCGACACCGATCACGATGGATGAACTCGAAGCCATGTTGCTTGACTTCGGTATCATGAAGACCGAAGAGCAAGCGCTTGCTGAGCTGGCTGCCAAGGAAGCCAAGGTGGCGGCGTTGGCGGCAACTGCTGGAGCTGCAGCAAACTAAAGGAACGTTGAGGTGGGGAGGCTGCGCTCATTTGGAGCGCGGCACTCCTCCCGGAACTCGTCATCACACAGGCGCAATATAGATACTGAGGATTCAACATGACCTACACGAACGACGGGGCTGCCCACAAGGCGTTGATCGAAGAAGTGCTGAAGGCGTATCCGGACAAGACCCGCAAGAGGCGCGAAAAGCACCTGAACGTTGCGGCGGTCGAGGTCAATAGCGAAGAGGATAATGACACCGATCCGAGCGGTCATACGGAATGCCAAGTAAAGTCGAACATCAAGTCACTACCGGGCGTGATGACTGTTCGTGGATGCGCCTACGCAGGCAGTAAAGGTGTAGTGTGGGGACCCGTCAAGGACATGGTGCACATCAGCCACGGTCCGGTGGGCTGCGGGCAGTATTCGTGGTCACAGCGGCGCAACTACTACATTGGGACTACGGGTGTGGACACCTTCGTGACCATGCAATTCACGTCTGACTTTCAAGAGAAGGATATCGTGTTTGGCGGTGATAAGAAACTCGCCAAGGTCATCGACGAGATCAACGAGTTATTTCCCCTTGCCAAAGGCATCACCATTCAGTCGGAATGCCCGATTGGCCTCATCGGTGACGACATAGAAGCGGTGTCCCGAAAGAAAAACAAGGAGACCGGCAAGACCATCGTCCCAGTGCGGTGCGAAGGCTTCCGCGGTGTCTCGCAATCGCTGGGTCACCATCTCGCAAACGACAGCATTCGTGACTGGGTCTTCGACAAGCGCCCTGTCGAGTTCGAGTTGAACGCCATACGACGTGAACGTGATAGGCGACTATAATATTGGCGGTGATGCCTGGGCATCGCGGATTCTCCTCGAGGAAATGGGACTGCGTGTCGTTGGAAATTGGTCCGGCGACGCGACACTCACGGAGATCGAACGCGCCCCCCAGGGCAAGCTCAACCTCATCCATTGCTACCGGTCGATGAATTACATCTGCAGGCACATGGAAGAGAAGTACGGAATGCCTTGGATCGAATACAACTTCTTCGGCCCGAGCCAAATTGCAGCCGGTCTGCGCAAGATCGCGGCTCACTTCGATGACAAAATCAAGGAAGGGGCCGAACGCGTCATTGCGAAGTATCAACCGTTGGTCGATTCCGTCATCAAGCGCTTCCGACCCCGCCTCGAAGGCAAGAGCGTCATGTTGTACGTGGGCGGGCTTCGGCCGCGACACGTCGTGACCGCCTACGAAGATCTCGGAATGGTCATTGCTGGAACGGGTTACGAGTTCGGTCACGGTGACGACTACGAGCGCACGGGGCACTACGTCAAGGAAGGCACACTTATCTACGACGATGTGACATCCTACGAACTCGACAAGTTCATCGAGACGATTCGGCCAAACCTGGTCGGCTCTGGTATCAAAGAAAAATACCCGGTACAGAAGATGGGTATTCCATTCCGCCAGATGCATTCATGGGACTACTCTGGGCCGTATCACGGCTACGATGGCTTTGCGATTTTCGCGCGCGACATGGATCTCGCCATCAACAACCCCGTTTGGAACCTCTTCAAGCCACCTTGGAAACGGGGCGAGGTAGCTGCAGCCGAGTAGTAGTTGCAGAGTCGTGCACCGCAAGTGTCAGGTGCGCGAGCCCGACGTGAATTAGCGCTGCTCGCGCAAACCCGCACTGAATAGTTTTTTGGACCTAATGAGAGGAAGTTATTATGCCCCAGTCCGCTGAAAAAGTTCTCGATCATGCCCCGCTCTTTCGCGAACCCGAGTATACCGAGATGTTGGCGCGTAAGGGCCAACAGGAGAACTTGCCACCTCGCGACAAAACGCAGGAGGTGGCAGATTGGACCAAGTCTTGGGAATACCGGGAGAAGAATTTTGCGCGCGAATCCTTATCGGTCAATCCGGCAAAGGCCTGTCAGCCACTCGGTGCCGTGTTTGTGGCGGCAGGTTTTGACAGGACGCTAAGCTTCGTGCACGGCTCGCAAGGGTGTGTTGCTTACTACCGGTCACATTTGTCGCGCCACTTCAAGGAGCCGTGTTCGGTCGTGTCTTCGTCAATGACAGAAGACGCGGCGGTTTTCGGGGGTCTGAAGAATATGATTGAAGGATTGGAAAACGCCTACTCGCTTTACAATCCTTCGATGATTGCCGTGTCTACAACGTGCATGGCGGAGGTGATTGGCGATGATCTGCACGCCTTCATCACGACGTCAAAACAGAAAGGTTCAGTTCCCGAGGACTTTGACGTACCGTTTGCGCATACGCCTGCGTTTGTTGGTAGTCACGTCACCGGCTACGATAACATGCTCAAAGGCATTCTCGAGCATTTTTGGGCCAAGGCAGAACGCCAACCTGATGAAAGCATCAACCTGATTCCGGGCTTCGATGGCTTTGCAGTCGGCAATAATCGAGAACTCAAGCGGATGCTTAATGTCATGGGCGTCAAGTACACATTGTTGTCTGATGTTTCGGATCAGTTTGATACCCCTTCCGACGGTGAGTTTCGCATGTTTTCCGGTGGAACAACTATTGAAGCGACTAAGAACGCCCTCAACGCTAAGGCGACACTATCGCTTCAGGAGTACTGTACACCCAAAACGCTCGGCTATTGTGAAGGCCTGGGGCAAGCCACGCACAGCTTCCACTACCCCATCGGGATTGGTGGAACCGATGATCTGCTGATGAAGGTTTCCGAGCTTACCGGTATACCAATTCCGGCCGAACTCGAACTGGAGCGAGGTCGGCTGATAGACGCCATGGCGGACAGTCAGAGCTGGCTGCACGGAAAGACGTATGCGATCTATGGTGATCCGGACTTCGTGTACGGCATGGCCCGTTTCATACTCGAGACGGGTGGGGAACCACGCCACTGCCTGGCCACAAACGGAAAACAGGATTGGGAATTGCAGATGCAGGCGTTGTTCGACTCGTCGGAACACGGCAATCTATGCAAGGCTTGGGGCGGTCGTGACCTCTGGCACATGCGCTCGCTGCTGGCGACAGAGAAAGTCGATTTGCTGATCGGTAACACCTACGGCAAATATCTTGAGCGCGACGTTGGTACACCACTGATTCGACTCGCTTTTCCCATCTTCGACCGACACCATCATCATCGCTTTCCGACTTGGGGATACCAGGGAGGATTGCGAGTGCTGGTAACGCTGCTTGACAAGATCTTCGACAAGATTGACGTCGATACGATCATCCCGGCAGTCACCGATTACTCGTACGATATCACTCGCTAGTCTCCGAATACTCGGCGCGGTCAGCCGCACTATGCCCCAGACCGCGACGAGTGCCCGGGCCACGGAGCAACTCATGAGTAATGCGCTCAGTCTAAAAATTGCAGACGTCTTCAACGAACCGGGTTGTGATAAGAACCAGGCGAAAGGCCAGAAAGAGCGCAAGAAAGGCTGTTCCAAACCGCTGACGCCGGGAGCTGCAGCAGGTGGCTGCGCCTTTGACGGCGCCAAGATCGCACTTCAGCCCATAACCGATGTCGTACACTTGGTGCATGGGCCGTTGGCATGCGAGGGAAACGGCTGGGACAATCGTCACGCGGCGAGCTCCGGGCCAACCACTTACCGACGCGGATTCACGACGGATGTGAGCGAGATGGACATCGTCATGGGGAACGGCGAAAAGCGCCTTTATCGTGCGATCAAGGAGGCCATCGCGCGCCACTCACCACCTGCCGTGTTCGTATACTCGACTTGCGTCACCGCGCTGATTGGCGACGACATTGATGCCGTGTGCAAGCACGCGACCGAGAAGCTCGGGACTCCTGTCATCCCCGTCAATGCGCCGGGATTTGTCGGAGCAAAGAACCTCGGTAACAAGCTCGCCGGTGAGGCGCTCCTTGATCACGTGATTGGCACGATTGAACCGGACCTGACAACTCCGCTCGACATCAACATTCTGGGAGAATACAACCTGTCCGGTGAGCTATGGCAGGTGAGGCCCTTGTTCGAGCAACTCGGGATTCGACTTCATGCGTGCATTACTGGAGATGCCCGTTATCGTGAAGTGGCTTCCTCGCATCGCGCGCGTCTCAATCTGATGGTGTGCTCGACTGCGCTGATCAACCTGGCGCGCAAAATGGAAGAACGCTGGGGGATCCCCTATTTTGAATGCTCATTCTACGGCATTGAGGACACCTCCACGGCGCTCCGAACGACCGCGAAAATGCTCGTCGAGCGCGGGGCCCCGGCTGATCTTCTCGAGCGCACCGAAGTGCTTATCGCAAGCGAAGAGGCGCGTGCTTGGGCGCGAATCAAGCCGTACCAAGAGCGCTTAGAAGGCAAACGGGTTCTGCTCTATACCGGTGGCGTCAAGTCCTGGTCCGTGGTCTCGGCGTTGCAGGAAATCGGCATGGTGATTGTCGGGACTTCGACCCGCAAGTCCACCAATGAGGACAAGGAGCGAATTAAAGAGCTGATGGGCGGAGACGCACACATGGTCGATTCAATTCCACCGCGTCAAATGTATGAGCGGCTAGCGCGTGGCGAAGCTGATATCTTGCTTTCCGGTGGTCGAACTCAATTCGTGGCACTCAAAGCCAAAGTTCCTTGGCTCGACATCAATCAGGAGCGACATCACGCCTACGGCGGCTATGACGGCATGGTCGAGCTCGTGCATCAGCTCGATCTCGAAATCAACAGCCCCGTCTGGCGCGAGGTGCGGCGGCCCGCGCCTTGGGAAGACGCATACACCGAGGCGGAGTCGCCGGCAGCTGCGTTCGCGGCTAGCGCCTAGTAAAGAGCGACATGGCAACTATCATCCAAAACACGAAGTCATGCTCCGAGAACCCGCTCAAGTCCTCGACACCGCTCGGCGCAGCGCTGGCGTTTCTCGGTATTGAAGGAGCCGTCCCACTCTTTCATGGTTCGCAGGGGTGCACGTCGTTTGCATTGGTTCTGGCGGTACGGCACTTCAAGGAGGCCATTCCGCTTCAGACCACGGCCATGAGTGAGCCCGCGACAATTCTCGGCGGTGCTGAGAATCTGGAAGAAGCATTGGTGAACATCGTCACAAGGATGAAGCCCAAATTCGTGGGCGTTGCCTCCACGGCTCTGGTCGAGACCCGTGGCGACGACTTTGCCGGTGCGCTCAAGATTATTTTGCAGCAGCGTCGCGAGCTCGATGCAACAAAGGTAGTATTCGCTTCAACGCCGGATTTCGAGGGGGCGCTCGAGGACGGTTGGTCAAGAGCAACGACGGCAATTATTGAGACGTTGGTTCTACCCTCCGTAACCTACGAGGAGCCATCGAGAGTCGTCAATGTGTTGCCGGGAGTGCACGAGACCCCCGGTGCCATCCTGGAGTTGAAGGAAACAATCGAGGCTTTCGGGCTCGAACCGCGATTCGTGCCCGATATCTCCGGCTCGCTCGACGGTCACCTGCCCGAAAGTTACATCGGGACAAGCCTAGGTGGAACACCGCTGTCCGAGATCGAAAGTATGGCACGCGCCGTGCACACTATTGCGATTGGTGAGCATATGCGAAATCCAGCCGAAGCCTTGCACGCAAAGACTGGCGTTCCTGTGACCTTGCTTGCGACGCTGATCGGGCTTGCGCCTAGCGACCGTCTCATCGCGCTTTTATCTCGCGTGTCGGGCCGATCCGTGCCTGCCCGCCTGCGGCGGCAGCGCAGCCAATTGATCGACGCGATGCTGGACGCCCATTTTCATCTCAGCGGCAAGTGCGTCGCCATCGCTGCCGATCCCGACTTGCTTTGCGCGCTGGTACATCTCTTCGCGAGCCTCGGTGCCCAAGTAGTGGTCGCTGTGAGTTCGACCAAGAACAGCACAATGCTTGAGGCGTTGCCCTGCGAAACCGTTCGAGTTGGGGACCTGGGCGACCTGGAGCACCTTGCACGGGCAGCCAAGGCCGAACTTCTCGTCACACACAGTCACGGTCGGCAGGCAGCCGCGGCGCTCGACGTTCCTCTATTTCGCATTGGCTTTCCGATATTTGACCGGCTCGGTCATCAGCACCGAGCCCTGGGCGGCTACCGGGGTACGCGAGAGCTTGTGTGTGAGATCGCCAATGGTTTCATGAGCCAACTCCACGAGCACCACCCCGACGACTTCGCCTCCGCGATACCCCCCGCACCCATATTGGAGGATAGCCGACATGTCGATGCGTAAGCTTTCGGTGGTGGAGCCGCCGCCTGAGCCGGGTGACGTTGAACCGCTTTCGCTGCGGGTGGCGGTGGCAACTCAGGACGTAAAGTCTGTGAACGCCCACTTTGGCTCAGCCAAGAAGTTCGCAGTCTACGAGGTGACACCGACCTCGAGTCGTTTCGTGCAAGCCGTGGCATTCGACGCCCATTCGGACGAAAGCGGCACACACAATTCCGAGGTTGACAAGATTGGCCCCAAAGTTGCAGCGATTGCAGGCTGTAACCTGCTTTTTTGTCTGGCTATCGGTGGGCCTGCCGCCGCGAAAGTCGTCGGTGCCAGAATTCATCCGATAAAGCTTGCTGAACCGGAGCCCATTGATTCCGTGCTCGCCAAAGTGCAGGTAATGATGACCGGCAATGCGCCTCCTTGGCTCCGTAAAGCAATGACCGCGAAACGCGAACGTTCCATGCAGTTTCTAGAAGAGGATGACTAAGCCATGCAAACCGAGCTAAGTAAGGCAGCCGAGCCCACCCACGAACCTCCCGTCGATCTCAAGGAGTTGCCCTTTCTGAAAGTGCTGATCGCGTTGATTCGCGCCGAAGATAGCTACGGCGCTTGGGAAAGGAAGAGCGACCTGAGTTTGCTTGATGAGTTTGTCGTCAGCAAGGAGGCACGCCGGGCATTACCGATTATGGGGGACCCCGATCCCGATGTGATGCATCGAGTCGAGCAATTCTACAAGGCCGTGGGGTTGCGCATCGAGCAGCGCACGGGTCTCATGGCGTCGCCGACGGTCAAACTTCATCACGAAGGTTTTGGTCGATTGTTCATCACGGTAGGTAAGCTGGTTGCGCTCGCTAAGACGTTGCGAGACGTTCATCGGTTTGGTTTTGATAGCTTGATAGCGCTTTCGGAAGAAGGCGAAAAGGCTGTCGCCAAGGCTCTGGCGAGCATTGAGGAGTTTCCCGACGTCGCTCGGGCCTGAGACTCGCTTGAGGTACGTTATGGCAGATGTTCAAAACTCGAAATCAGAACTCAAGAGATTGTCGGCACGCGCCATGCAGTGCAAGATGGATCTACACGATCTTTCTGAGGAGCTACCGCAGAATTGGCAAACGATCTTGACTGTGGCGCAGAAGGCGCACGACGCCTATGCGGAGTTGGAAGCGAAACGTGGGGAATTGCAGAAGTTGGAAGCATCAGTTTGAATTCTAGTGGAGTAAGCCATGGGAACGCGTGATGGTCGAAATTGGGAGCCCCAGTACCTGTTGCAGATAGACAGTGATGTCTGCATCGGCTGCGGCCGTTGCTTCAAAGTCTGCGGCCGCGGAGTGATGACACTCAAGGGGCTCGACGATGAAGGCCAGCAGGTTGACCTCGACGACGACGACGAAGTCGAGCGAAAAATCATGGTGCTCAACGACGCGGGCGCCTGCATCGGATGTGGCGCTTGCGCACGGGTATGCCCGACTAACTGCCAGAGCCACGGCGCTGTCACAACGGTTGCCTGAGCGATACAAATCTATGGTGTCGATATGGACTCAAGTGAAATTTACCCATGGCTGATGAGTTCCGCAAGCGGCGGAGCTTGTGACGGATTCGACGCGCATGTGATTGCGTCTGTGTTGTCGCTCGCTGCGTTCGAGGGCAAAGGAGACGCAGCGGCACTCGTGGAAGGAGTAGGGCTCGAGCCTGCGCCGCTTTTGAGCCTGATTGCCGATGTTTTTCCGCTCGCCATTGCGGCTTTCGAGCGGGTCGTGTCGAACGAAGTCAGCTTGTTAGTGCAGGCCGATGAAGCATGTCTTCGGGAGTACTTGGGTCGCCACGCCAGCGGAGGCAAGCTATCGGTCAGTCTGGCCGTAATCATCGCGCGTCGGGCACTTCGGCCGCACCACCTTTGGCAAGATCTCGGCCTTCGCAATCGGCGTGAGCTGTCCTGGTTGATGGAGCGGCACTTCGAGCGCCTCGCGGCGCGCAACGTCCACGATATGAAGTGGAAAAAATATCTGTATCGTGCCATCTGTCGCGATGACGGCTTTGCGTTATGTGTGGCCCCGAGCTGCAGCGAATGTTCGGACTTTCACCACTGCTTCGGTGACGAAAGCGGGGAGAGCTTGCTCGCGCGCGAGTCAATTGCGATCGCTTCGTCGGCGCACTGAAGTCGCTGTACTCGTGCTTCACTCCGCCACTGACTTTGGACTTACGTTGCAGCGTTCACCGATCTAGAATCTTGGTGCCGTCTGGGCCGGGACCAGTCGCGTTTCCGTGCCGGACCAACATCAAAGGAATTACTCGATCCGAGTCAACTTGGTCTCGCTGATGATCAATCAACCGCAACAATCACGTCCGACGATTTCACGATCGCCGTGGCTGGTTTCCCGATGGCGAGGCCGAGATCATCGACGGCTTCGTTGGTGATGGAAGCGGTGATGACGAAGCCTGGGGCAACTTCGATCTTGACGTGAGCCGTGGTGACTCCCTTGGTGAGAGCGACTACCTTGCCGGACATAATATTTCGAGCTGAGAGCTTCATGGGGTCCTGTTCGATCAGTGCGGACAAGCGGCCGCCTGCTTAGTGCTTACAATTTCGATCGTGCGTTGTCCAGCGTCGCCCCCTGGCGCAACTGAACCAGAGTCCGCGTATTATGGCTCGCGTCTTGCTTGAATTCGTCTCAATTGAATCACGCGGCAGCATGAGCAACCGAATGTTTCTGCTGGGTGACATTATGTCGGATGAATCTAGCTTCGACCCAAGAAAAATTGCTGCCGTTGTCTATGATGACGGCGTCGCCGTTAACGCCCTGCTCACCGTGTTCGTTTCCGAGCTGCTCGATCAGGGCACTCGGCTGGGAGGCGTTATTCAAGTTCCCCGTTTGGAACCGGGTTGTGGCCCACAAGCACTCCTAGAGTTGCGAGACGTGGCGACGGGCGACCTCATTCAACTGTGTCAAGCAACCGGACCGAATGGCCAAAATTGCGCATTGGATCCTTCGGGGTATGCAGAGGCTGCCGAGCGGATTCACGCTGCAAGTGTAAGAGGCGTGGATATAGTATTTTTCCCACAGTTTAGCAGGCGAGAGGCAGACGGGAGGGGTTTAAGTGAGGAGCTGAGTTTTGCCATTGGCTGCGGTCGTCCGGTTTTGACAACAATTCGACGGGGTCTAATCGACAATTGGCTTTCATTTTCATCGGGAGTCGGAACCCTGCTCGACGCGCACCTTTGGGTCCTTAGGAATTGGTGGAGGGAGCTCGAGCCGAAATCGCGCATTTCCAGCACATTGAGCCAAACCTTGTCAATCTAATCGAGGCGCGGTCTTCGCTGCGCGGTCCGTCAGGCTGAGGAGTTCATGCCGAGTGGCTTGTGACGCCAGTAACAATTCGCAATCGCCGTCGTCGGACGCAGTGTCCCAAACCAGACGCTTTGTCAGGAAGTTGACGGCAAGCTTCGTGACGGATCGGATAGGACGGGCAAAACAGTCGTTGGCATGGGGGTTGCTGGTTCGGTAGACGTCATGAGCGAAACTCCTAAGAAACCTGTTGCAGTTGCGAGAGCCGCCACCAAAAAGGAGCTGCCCGAGCATCTCAAGGCGTACAGGCACGTTTGGGTGTTTGTGGAGTACGAGCAGGGTGAAATTCATCCTGTGTCGTTGGAGCTCCTCGGCGAGGGACGCAAATTGGCAGACAATCTTGGCGTCGAGCTTGCTGGCGTACTCCTCGGCGCCGACCGCGCGGCGCTTCGAGTCGCGGCCAACCAATGCTTCGAGCGCGGCGCTGACGTCATGTACTTGGCGCCAAGCCCAATTCTAGCGAGCTATCGCAACGAACCGTACACCAAAGTCATGACCGAACTCGTCAATTCCCATAAACCGGAGATTTTATTGTTGGGAGCGACGACACTTGGACGTGATTTGGCGGGCGCCGTTGCGACGACTTTGCTCACCGGTCTGACCGCGGATTGTACCGCTTTGGCCATTGACGAGGAACGTTCACTCGCTGCCACTCGTCCGACATTCGGAGGATCGCTTCTCTGTACAATCCTCACGCTCAACTATCGCCCGCAGATGGCCACGGTGCGTCCGCGCGTCTTCGCGATGCCGGCGCGCCAGGCTGGGCGCCAGGGTCGAATCGTTGAGCACCGAGTGAACCTGATCGAAGAGTCGATTGTCACCAAAGTGCTCGAATTTATCCCGGACCGCGGCTCCGACAAGGCCCAGCTGGCCTACGCCGACATCGTCGTTGGCGGCGGGCTCGGACTGAAGTCACCGGACAATTACAAACTGGTTGAGGAATTGGCGTTCGTGCTGGGCGGTGAGCATGGCGGTACTCGACCACTGGCTCAAAAGGGATGGATTGCTCACGACCGCCAGATTGGACAGACGGGTAAGACGATTCGTCCGAAATTGTATATTGCGGCCGGGATATCCGGGGCAATTCAACATCGGGTGGGCGTGGAAGGTGCCGATTTGATCCTTGCGATCAACATCGATCCGAACGCGCCAATTTTCGACTTCGCACACTTGGGTGTGGTCGCCGACGCGGTCGAGCTCTTGCCTGCACTAAGCGCCGCATTTCGCAAACAGTTGCGGCTGAGTCGCCTTACCGGTTGAAGGAGCATGCAGATGACCGAGCACTTCGATGCGATCGTGGTGGGAGCAGGCCCGGCGGGCAACGCTGCCGCTTACACTATGGCCAAAGCTGGGCTCAGTGTGCTTCAGCTAGAGCGTGGCGAGTTTCCAGGAACCAAGAACGTGCAGGGCGCAATTCTGTACGCTGACCCACTTGACAAGCTCATGCCAGAGTTTCGAGAAGACGCGCCGCTCGAGCGACACGTGATCGAGCAGCGATTGTGGATGCTCGACGATACGTTGTACGTCGGAATGCACTACCGATCGGAGGACTTCAACGAAGAGCGCCCGAATCGATACACGATTATTCGCACTCAATTTGATAAGTGGTTCTCACGCTGCGTACGGGAGGCAGGTGCACTGCTGCTGTGCGAGACCACTGTCACTGAACTCATTCGTGATCACGACGGGTGTGTAGTCGGCGTTCGTACCGACCGCGACGGCGACCCAATCTACGCGGACGTGGTCGTGCTCGGCGAGGGGGTCAACGGCCTGTTGGGGCAGCGGGCAGGACTTCGCACCGAGCTCAAGCCTGAGCACGTGGCGCTGGCTACAAAGGAAATGCATTTCTTGCCGCAAGAGGTCATCGAGAGTCGTTTCAATCTGCAGGGCAACGAGGGCGTGGTCATCGAAGCGATGGGAACGGTCACCGCGGGAATGGTTGGAACAGGCTTCATTTACACGAACAAGGAATCACTATCTGTTGGTATTGGCTGCTTGGTGTCGGACTTCGTTGACTCCGGCACGACACCCTATGGGTTGCTTGAGGCTTTCAAGAATCATCCAGCGATAGAGCCGCTCCTCAGGGGTTCTGAGGTCAAAGAGTATTCAGCACACTTGATCCCGGAAGGCGGCTATCACGCGGTTCCCGAATTGTACGGCGATGGTTGGCTTGTCGTGGGTGACGCTGGCCACTTCGTGAACGGTGTGCACCGCGAGGGTTCGAACCTGGCCATCACTACCGGGCGAATCGCCGGTGAGACGATCGCCGAATTGAAGCAGGCGGGCTCGCCGCTCAATCGCAAGAACCTCAGGGCTTACAAGCGCCAGCTGGACCAGACTTTCGTCATGAAAGATCTGAAAAAGTACAAGGATCTTCCGTCGTTCATGCACAAAAACCGACACATGTTCGATGTCTATCCAAGGCTCTTGAGCCAAGCAACGCAAGCCTGGTTTCGTGTCAACGGGACCGATAAGTTGAGTCGAGAAAGGGAGATCATCGGTTCTTTCCGAAAAGGCAGGGGTTTCGGCGGATTGTTGGGTGATGCGTTCAAGATGATGAGGGTGTGGAGATGACCTTGAAATCAACGGCAAAGGTTGAGCAGAAACTGTTTCAGAATCGCTATCTGGTCGACAGCGGTCGCCCCCACATTCAGGTAAAGCCTCACACGACACCGTCCAAGCACCTGCTCGCGCTCGTCACCACGTGCCCGGCTGGCTGCTACTCGAAGAACGACAACGGCCAGGTCGAGATTTCCGTAGACGGCTGCTTTGAATGCGGCACCTGTCGCGTCGTCTGCGCCAGCACGGGTGAAGTCGAGTGGAATTATCCTCGGGGCGGCTTCGGCGTCGCCTTCAAGTTTGGATGATTCGATAAATGAACGGGGCTGTTGGAATCCCGGTCTTGCTTCTCCCCTTAGGCTGGCCCTCGTGGCACCTACGATTCGGAAGGCAGCCGGAGGCGGGGTCGAAGCACACGATTCGCCAACGCCGGTTTGTTGCGGCATCAACCTGGAGCTGTGTGGTTGGTGTCGTTAAGATATCACTCAGTTTTCCGGGTGTTTCGTCGTCGGTGTGCGGCAGCTTGTGTCTGTCGCAAACGTTACAATCGTTTGAAAACCGACGCAGATTCGCAGCTCCGACATCAGGATCGCGTCGATTCACTGTGGCACGTGGCTTGCTCTATCGAAGTATCAGCGAGCCTGCTCTGGGCTTTCCCCGCAATGTCAGAACGTCAAACCGCCAAACACGGAGAAATATTTATGATCGAGCTCACTGAATCCGCTGCTAGTGCCATCCGAACTGCGATGTCCGGCGCAAGTGCACCGGTCGAAGGCCTGCGCGTCATGGTCCAGGCGGGCGGCTGCGCGGGCCACAAATACATTATGGGCCTGGTTCAAGCAGCACAAGAAGGGGACCTGGTGTTCGAGAGAAGCGGGGTCAAGGTCTTCGTGGATCCAGACAGCGTGAATCTGCTCAGTGGAGTGACACTGGACTTTAGTGTCGGCCTCGAGGGCGCGGGATTTACATTCAATAACCCCAACGCAACTTCAAGCTGCTCTTGCGGGAAGTCCTTCAGCTGACGGGAGCAAGCCATGTGGGAATATTCCGAAAAGGTCAAGGATTACTTCTTCAATCCGAAAAACTCGGGTGTCCTCGAGCAGGCCAATGGCGTCGGTGACGTGGGCGCGATTGCCTGCGGCGATGCTCTCCGCTTGATGATTAAGGTCGATCCCGAAACCGATATCATTACTGATGCTCGGTTTCAGACATTCGGCTGCGGTTCGGCGATCGCGTCGTCTTCCGCGCTCACCGAGTTGATCATCGGCAAGACGATTGCCGAAGCCATGGCCATCACGAACCAAGACATTGCCGACTTTCTCGGAGGCCTGCCGCCCGAAAAGATGCATTGTTCCGTCATGGGCTACGAAGCCCTACGTGCCGCCGTAGCTAACTACAAGGGCGAGACCTGGGTTGACGACCATGAAGATGGAGCCCTGATCTGTAAGTGTTTTGGCGTGGACGAGGGCATGATTGAACGAGCCATTCGCAATAATTCCCTCACCGTGCTCGACCAGGTGATGAACTTCACCAAGGCTACAGGTGGCTGCGGAACCTGCGCGGAAAAGGTCGAGGGTGTGCTGGCGCGAGTTCACGCGGCGATGGTCACCGAGGGCAAACTCACCCCCGAACAGGCATTCGATCCAAGCAGCACGCAGGGAGTGCGCAAGCCGAAGGCCAAGGTTTCACCCCTGGCCGTGCAAAAGAAAAATGGTGCACCGATAAAGCTTACGAACGTGCAGAGAATTCGTCTGATCGAGCAATGCCTCGAGGAGCTGCGACCCGTGTTTCGCCGTGACGGCGGCGACTGCGAACTCATCGACGTCGAAGACAATCGTGTATTCGTGAAGTTCTCGGGCGCCTGTCTTGGCTGCCAGCTCGCCAGCGTGACGCTGGAGGGTGTGCAGGAGCGATTGATGGAAAAACTCGGACAGCCTCTGCGCGTAATCCCCATCGAAGCACACACTCACTGAGGAGCGGAACATGAAGCCGATCTATTGCGACAACAATGCAACGACACGCGTCGACAAGGCGGTTGTAGAGGCGATGCTGCCCTTTTTTACTGAGCATTTTGGCAATGCCTCGTCGATGCACGCCTTCGGGGCCGAAGTGGGGCACGCCGTAAAGACGGCGCGCCAAAGCTTGCAACGGCTGATTGGTGCCGAATTTGACCACGAGCTGGTGTTCACGTCAGGTGGCACGGAGTCCGACAACACTGCGATTCTGTCCGCGCTAGAGACGCAAGTTGGTCGAAACGAGATCGTTACCAGCAAGGTTGAGCACCCGGCAATCTTGGCCCTATGCAAGCACCTCGAAGAATCACGCGGAGTAAAAGTTCACTATATTGGTGTGGACGCTCGGGGGCGGCTAGACTTGGATGCCTACCGCAAGGCGCTCGGACCGCATACCGCCATTGCCACCGTGATGTGGGCCAATAACGAAACGGGCACGATTTTTCCGGTGGAGCGCCTGGCTACATTTGCACACGAGGCAGGGGCACTATTTCACACGGACGCAGTGCAAGTTGTCGGAAAAATCCCGCTTGAAATCAGAAACACCGAGATTGATATGCTCTCGCTATCGGGGCATAAGCTTCACGGGCCGAAGGGCGTTGGCGCGCTGTATGTTCGCCGCGGCGTCCGTCTGCGTCCTCTGGTACGTGGAGGTCATCAAGAGCGAGGGCGCCGCGCCGGCACTGAGAACGTGCCTGGAGTTATCGGCCTCGGCAAAGCAGCCGAGCTCGCTTTGCTTCACCTCAATGAAGAGGAGACGCGCGTTCGTGCTATGCGCGACCGCCTTGAGCAGGCGATCCTGAACCGTGTAGATCGGTCACTGTTGATGGGAGACAAAGACGCTCGCCTTCCGAATACCACGAACATTGCGTTCGAGTTCATTGAGGGTGAGGCCATTCTGCTACTTCTGAATCGAGCAGGAATCGCTGCATCGTCGGGCTCCGCGTGTACGTCGGGTTCGCTCGAGCCCTCGCATGTGCTTAGGGCCATGAACGTGCCGTATACCGCGGCGCACGGCGCGATTCGATTCTCATTTTCCCGCGATAACGAGGATTCCGAGGTCGATCGCATCATTGAGGCCGTCCCCGGAGTCATCGCCAACTTGCGTTCGCTTTCGCCATTTTGGCATGACCAGAAGAGCGCGCCGGTTGCGTTCAACCCCACGTACGCCTGATTTTACACCACGCTTTGGACCTGGGCTTGAGGAGATTGAATATGACGATTTTGGACGAGCTGCGCAAACTTTCGGCCGCGGAGGAGATCTTTGCGTTTCTGGGAGTCGCCTACGAGCCGGCCGTGTTGCGCGTTGCCCGGCTGCACATTCTGCGACGCATGGGCGACTACCTGCGCAGCGAGCCGCTCACCGAACTCGACGAGGCCATCCTGCGCGAACGCTGTCGCAGTTTTCTGGAAGTCGCCTATTCAGACTTTGTGAAAAGTTCCCCACTCGAGCAGCGCGTATTCAAAGTGCTCAAGGACGCTGTTGCTCCCAAGCAATCTGGAGCTTTCGTTCCGCTGGCCTCATTGAAGAGGAATTGAAATGCATATCGTAGTCTGTATCAAGCAAGTTCCGGACAGTACGCAGATTCGGGTCCACCCGGTGACCAATACGATCATGCGCCAAGGGGTGCCTACCATCATCAACCCCTTCGATCTGTTTGCGCTCGAAGAGGCCTTGCGTTTGCGCGACAAGCTTGGTGGTGAAGTGACCGTACTAACGATGGGGCCTGCGATGGCCGAGGATTCGCTGCGCAAGGCGCTCACCTTCGGCGCCGATCGGGCCGTGCTGCTCACCGATCGCTTCTTCGCAGGCTCCGACACTCTCGCCACAAGTTACGCTTTGGCAACCGCCATTGCTAAGGCCGGTCAACTCTGGGGCGAGCCTCGAATCGTGTTTACCGGCAAGCAGACCATTGACGGAGATACGGCTCAAGTGGGTCCTGGTGTAGCGAAACGGCTCGGCCTAACGCAACTCACGTACGTGTCCCGTATCGAATCCATCGACACTAATTCTGGCACGATTGTCGTCGAGCGGCGTGCCGAGGGCGGCGTTCAACGGCTGCAGAGCCGTCTACCGGTACTGGTAACGATGTTGGAGGGAACCAACGAGATGCGTCGGGGTACCATCGAGGACGCGCTGCGCGCGGCACGCGCGGAGGTTATTCGATGGAGCGCGAAGGATGCTGGCATCGAAGATCTGGCAAATGTGGCCTCAAGGGCTCTCCAACCATTGTCAAGCAAGTATATGCACCCAGCGCACGCAGTGATACGGCCGAGTTGATCGATGCGACGAATTCGAACATCGATCAACTTGCAGACGCAGTGTTGACTGGGATTTTCAGGTGCAGGCCAGAGCTATCCACGGACCTAGCGCGAGCTGCGACCCTGTTGCAATAGTCAGGTAAGTGCGCCCTAAACCGAAGGACCTACGAAATGGAACAACCCCTATCGAATGAAGTGGCGTTGAGGATCGGACTCGCGGCTCGTCGTCTGTCAGGCATTTCCGCGAGAGAACTCATCGAGGCGATACAATTGAAGTTGGGTGACCAGATTGACGAGAAGAGCCTGAGCCAGATCACGGTCGGTCATCTGAAAGCTTCTTTCGGCCAAGCAAAAGACGTAGACGGCGACGAAGAGTCGGAGCGAGATACTCGCGTCGAAGATATGGACGCATTCAAAGAGGCTGTTCGCATACTGTGGGGTGAGGCGGGCGACGACGAGGGGCTTCCGCTAGTCGAGCCCGGCGAGGCCCCGGATGTGTCGGGATCAGTGCGTGTGGCATTTGCTTCAAACTCAGGCGAAGATCTCAATGGCCACTTCGGCTCCTGTGTTCGATTCTTGGTGTATCAAGTTGGCGCTTCCGCGGTGAAACTTGTTGGTGCTCGAGACACTGCGGGGGCGGATACCTCTGACGACAAAAACTCATATCGAGTTAGTCTGATCAAGGACTGCAAAATATTGTACGTTGTGCATGTAGGGGGTCCAGCATCAGCCAAAGTAATTAAAGCCGACATCCATCTGATTTCCGTCCCCGAAGGCGGCCAAGCCCGCAATATCCTGCAGCAGCTGCAGCGCGTTCTGGTGGGTTCCCCACCGCCATGGTTAGCCAAGGCGATGGGGATTGCAGTCAGCCCGCGAACGTTGAGTTACGGGACGTGACGGTTCAGTGCCGGCACAAACCATCCCTAAAATTTCTTGATGGGAATGTCGTGCTTGCGAAGAGCATAACCCATTTGACGTGGCGTGATTCTGAGGAGACGTGCAGCCTTAGCCTGCACCCAACCCGCCGATTCCATTGCATCAATTAGACACTCACGTTCGCCCTGCCCGTTGAGAGCAAGCGACACAATTTCTTCTTGGGGAGGTGGCGTCAAATGTGGAGGTGCGCCTGTCGCGGAATGAGGGGAGCGCGGTGTTCGCGCTAGTGACACCGGTACCAAGCCGGCCATGGGATTGCTTGCCGTAGGCGCCCAAAGGGCCGCCGACAGGCACTCGTCCTTCTGGCAAGCAAAGTCAGACGCATGAATTAATGTACCGGCGGCAAGCGTCGCGGTCCGGCAAATGCAGTTCTCAAGTTCCCGTACGTTGCCAGGAAACTGGCATCCCATCAATATCGGTAGTGCGTCGTCACCTAGTTCAAGCGCCGTGCCGTGTTCCCCATTGAAACGCTCGAGAAACTCATGCGCTAGCAGTGGAATATCGGTCGCTCGATGGCGCAGCGCGGGAAGGAAGATAGGAACGACACTGATTCGATAGTAGAGATCAGCACGAAAATCTCCGTTGGCCACCGCTTCTTCGAGGTTCCGATTGGTGGCGGTTACGAGTCGCACGTCCGTTTTCAACGTCTGGCTGCCACCCACGCGCTCGAATTCACCCTCCTGGAGCACGCGCAACAATTTTACTTGAAACGAGGGAGAAATGTCTCCAATTTCGTCGAGAAAGAGCGTTCCGCCGTCGGCCAGCTCGAAGCGTCCTTTGCGCAGTCCGGAAGCGCCTGTGAAGGCGCCTTTCTCATGGCCGAAGAGTTCGGACTCGAGCACGCTCTCGGGAAGCGCTGCGCAGTTGACCTTTACGAAGGCCTTCTCCTTGCGAGACGAAAGGTCATGTAAAGCTCGGGCGAAAAGCTCCTTTCCGGTGCCTGACTCACCTCGTAACAGGACCGTGGAGTTGCTGCGGGCCACGATGCGCACCTTGTCGAGCACTGCGCGCAGCGCGGGACTGTCACCAACAATTCCTCCTCGTTTGAGCTCAGCGCGGTTGACCATCGAACCTTCGAGCTCACGCTCGAGGCGTCGGCGCTCTTCCATCAATCGCTCCCGATCGCGAGCGACCAAGCGGTGCAGTCGGACAGTCTGACCGACCAGATTGGCGACCATCGCTAAGAAGCGCACGTCGTCATCAAAGCCTAAGTCGGCATGGGCACGGACGTCGGCGTCAATCGTGAGTGTTCCTATCACCCGCCCTTCGTCCTTAATTGGAACTCCGATGAATGAGCCGTCAGCAATTTCACCCCACTCGGAAAAGTCGAAGCTTTCGAATAGTGGATCCTCACGCATATTTTCGACGACGACGGGCATCTCGGTGACCACGATCCGACCAATGGCGCGTTCGGGAATTTTGTCGAAATATTGTCGAGCCGTAGCTTCACTCCAGCCCGAGCCCACCACGACCTGCGGGCCGTTATCGTTGCCCAGCAGCGCGATAAGGCCGTGCCTCATATCGAGAAAGCTCGACAATAGATGCATTACTTTGGCGAGTGTGACTTCCAGCCGAGTTGGCGATGTGAGCAGCTTCGAGATTTCGTACACGCCGTACAAGGCGACGTCAGCTCGCCGTGTCTTTGAGTCTGACTTCACTAACGGACTACCATGCATTTGGAAAACCGATTCCTCATCGGAACACCAATCGAAGCGAACGAGACACTAGTCGAGGTTGGTTGCTGCTCAATTCTATTTATAGCGCGCCATGGCAATTGCGGCAATCCGCTGGCGCGCAATCTTCTTCGGGACGACTGGCTGCTTTGCCTCTCTGAAGAGTTTTGAGATCCCTTTGTTGCTAATAGTTTTCGGGAACCATCACAAAGAGATCATTGGACTCGGGATTCCGGGTTTGTTTCATGACGTGTCAACAGCCATTTAGCCCAGTGGGTCTGTTCAGTGGACTTGAGAGTAACGTTAGTTCCAAGTGCGGCAGTTCTAAAGTTGTGCTTTCGGAGCCCACCCTTTCCAGCCCAGGGATACCAAGCGGAAATATTGGAACGCGGTCATGAATCGATACGACGCGCCGGATCGGACTTAGTCTCCATGATTTGTCATGAGCCCGACAAGGGAACGATGATTGTCGGATGTCTGACGCACAGCTACTGCGCGAAAACGGCAATCTTTACAACAAAGCCGCGAGCACTGCAATGGCCCGCCCGTTGCAGTAAGGACGCCTATGAGCATATTGCCACACTTTCAGGATAACGCCGCCGGCGCTCGTCGGGTCATCGAGGTTGCGGTCATGCTTGCTGCAGCAATATTCGAGGTTGGAGGCGACGCGATGATTCGCGCGGGTCTCCGCGGTTACGGTTGGCTCCTCTGCGGCCTCGGCGTAGCCACCCTTGGAGCCTATGGAGTTGTCGTCAACCTGCTCGCAATCGACTTCTCCAAACTTCTCGCGACGTACGTTGCATTCTTCGCCATTGTGAGCATCATTTTTGGACGTGTGCTCTTTGCGGAGAAAATAGCGGTGTCAACTTGGACTGGACTTGGCGTCGTCCTGCTTGGAAGCGGCATCATTCAATTCGGGTTCGGAAGTCCGTGACGCTCGCTGTCACCGGCGCCGCGTGGGATCGAGCTCATCATGAAATCGTCCGTCGGCGACTTTGTTGTCCAGGGCGCACGTGTCGAGCCAACCAGCTTTTGAGGCGGGGTGCGCATCGACCTCCGGCACATAGGGCTTGATGTCAAGCAGTGGTGTGTCGTCTAGAATGTCCAAATCGGAGATATGGAGAACACATTGCTCGCGCCGCAACAGCCGAACAACTGAGATGCCGATCGGATTGGGCCGGCTCGGAGCCCGCGTCGCGAACAAGCCTCGCTCTCGATTGTCACGATACGGCACCACTCGCATTTTGAAGGCCGCTACCCGATCAATCCAATAAATCAGCCAAAGCCTGTCGAAGCCGTCGATGTCGTCCAGCGCGGCGGTCAATGAGCTCTCGACGATCACACGCCCTTCGACGTCGCGGCCGTAAACCGATTGAATCGGTGTTCCACTCGGCTCGGAGAATGGCGAGCGAATTCGACCGATGATTCTAAGCTCCATATTGACGATCGTGTTTTTTCCGTATTGTTCCACGTGCGGCAAACCTTTCCGGCGTCATCGGGAGATGAGGCGGTTCGTGTAGCACATCAGCAAGAACTGCCGGACCCGCCTCGTCGCTCGAATCAGGCTTCCTCGGTGCCGGCCTGACGAATGACGTCGAGTAGTACTCGCGTTTTTGTGTAATCGTTGCGATCCAAAGCAGCGACTTTTTCGAGCGCCGAAGTACCACGCTCCCGCTCCCCGAGCCGAAGCAAAACATAGCCATATGCTTGCATGCCAAATAGCCAGAAACGTACCAGTGGGTCGTCGCCAGTGAAGTCCGCTTGCTCGCTCTGGACCGCTTCGAACTCGCACGGGATCCCCAGCCGCGCGGCCACAACGGCAAGACAATCGCGGGCGTGGCGGGCCGCAGCCTCGTAGTGGTGCTTGTAAAAGTGGTAACGATAATGGGCCACCAGCACCGCCAAATGCCCCGGCGCCAGCGACGCGGCTTGGGCCAAACACCGCTCGGCCTCAGCCTCATCGTGCCACGAGAGACCGGCTCGACGCAGCGCGCGCTCGGCCTCGCTCGGTAGGTCTGGATACGAACGCTGCTCGAGCCACGCAGACCCGCTCACCGGAGAATCATATGATTCGTTCATGAGAGCCCCACCAAAAGCCCGGATAACAGCGCGTTGACAGAGGCGGGGATGTCGCCAAAGCTAATTCTATCGTCAACGTTCAAAACCGAACGGCCTTCAATTCTGCGTGAAACCAGGGCACGCCCCGTTAGCCTGCAATTCCGGGACCAAAGCCTGGAATTTCGGATGGCGCTCAACGAGCCCGTTCGGGCGCGAACCTGACCAAAGGTTCTACTGAGTCTTGTCGGAACTACGACATACTGTTGTAAGGGCTCCGACGCGCGGGACCTCGCTCGCTGCTGTCCATTTGACCAGCCAACCCATGATGGATGATCAATGTTGAGCTTTATGTCGTGACGACACGTGGCCACGCGCCGCGGCGAGCGAGATGCCTTCGAGGCGGACTAGCCCTTCGCGGTCCATACCAAGGTTGCCAGCCCGCCTGCCGATCCCGAATCAAGCGAGACTAGCTACAACTGTTTCCTGTTTGATTCGCGATCGAGCTCACCTCGAGCGAGCGAAAGAGGCACGGCATGATTTGTGCGTCAGGACCAACCGAGAGTAGGAAGGCTGATTGAACCATGGCTAATGTCACATTCTCTTCGCCAATGATGGCGAAGGACCTCACCGTGTATGCAGTTGCGGGCGAAAGGGGAACAATCTTGGCGCTAGCTAAAGAGCACAAGATACCCATCCCGTTCGACTGCCAGGATGGCGAATGCGGGTCCTGCCTGGTGGAGGTCCGGCACCTTTCGCGCAGCGTGCGCAATTGCATCGCGCTAACAGAGAAAGAGAAAGAGTTGCTCAAGCAGCTCGGCAAGATCACCCGCGAAGAAATCAAGGATGCCGAGGTCAACGACATGCCGCCCCGCTTTCGCCTCGCGTGCCAGTGTTTTATCCGAGACGAGGACATCTTGGTGAACTTCGAAGGCGATGCCACAATGCCCGCTGAGCGCCCCAGCCTATCGATTGCTGCGGCCGTATACACAGGCGGAGTCAGGCTCAATTCACTGGACGAATTCTTGAGCTATGCAGTCAAAGTGGAAGAGGATGCAGCTATCCATTTCGAGCGACTCGCTGCGGCAATGGCGGCCGTTGGCAATAGCGATGTAGCGGCGCTTTTCGCGCAACTCGGCGCATACTCTCGCCTCCATTGGGAAGAGGCCAAGTCAAAGTCAGCGAACCATGGCGCCGTGTTAGATTTGCCGGCAAGCTCGGCATGGCCCGACCAGCAAACCCCCGAGCGGACGACTCTTTGGGCTGGCGATCGGTCGCTCGCGCGCCTAGACGCCCTGCGCGCGGCGCTACAAGGCGAACGGCGAGGCTTCGAATTCTACTATGCGGTGGCGGGCACTACCGCGGACCCCGATATCCGCTCGGTGGCTAAGGAATTCGTGAAGGAAGAGACCGAGCATGTAGAGATACTGAAAAGGTGGATCCTGAAGGAAGAATCTGCGTCGCGAGAGGCGTCGGAGCACGTGGCCGCAGGCGAGCACACCGGTAGCAACCAATGGACGACGTGAACCTATTTTTGGCACATGCCATCCAATTGGAGCGGGACGCGGCTCGGCGCTTCGAGGACCTCATGTGCTCGATGCAAACGGCTGGCAATCGCGAACTCGAGAGTCTTTTTCGTCGCCTCGGGGAACTGTCCAGGCTCCACCTTTCATCGGCCATGGCGCGGGGAGGATTTCGCAGTTTGCCTGAGTTGGCGCGGGAGGATTTTCAATGGCCTGATGGCGTGACTCCTGAAGCAGCAGAATGGCGCGGCGTGGATTCGCTGCTCGACGTGACTGGCGCACTCCAGGTTGCGCTGGAGGGTGAGCGCACTGGACACGCCTGGTATGCCGCGATTGCCAAAGCCGCGACCGACCCCGAGGTGCTGTCAATGGCGAGATCGTTCGCCGACGAAGAGGCGCAGCACGTGTCGGAACTCGAGCACTGGATCGCCCGCAATGACCAGCGGGCTCAAACATGAGCCAAATTGAAAAAGGGCGGCTCAATTGGACGGTCGGTGACAGCGGGCGCGTAACTCGAACGGTATCGAGGCTGAGCCTTTTGTTTGATACGACATCTTGACGCGCGGTTCGGTGTGCACGACGCCTCATATGTCGTAATTGTAGTGTGAAGTTCTCCGCGCGGGTCTGTTGGAAACAATAAGCCATCTGAACCTTCCCGATCACCTTTTGTGACGAAGCTGTCACTCGCTGAACGTCATTCGGCTCATTTTCGTGACGTGCGTCGCAAAGCGATCGGACTCGAATCGCACACGCGAAACATCATCGAAACGGCAGGGACGTTGCTGAGACGTAGTTCGACGTCCTGCGTTTTCCAGATGGCATGTTTACTATACATGATGTAAATGGAACACGTCACCTGTGCCGACGCGCGGAGCGTCGTTGGGTTTCGTTCTTCTCACTGTTGTGCCACCCACTGTCCAATCACATCAAGGAATCCCCATATGGCCAACGCCACTTCAAACCGTGTGCGTGAGCTGCGTGAAGCGCGTGGCCTCTCACAAGTCACGCTCGCCGCAACCATCGGCTTAACGAGGCAAAGTGTACACGCCATCGAAGCCGGCCGTGCCGTTCCAGCCGTTGATGTCGCATTGCGCATAGCAAGAGCGCTGGATTGCCCGGTCGAGTCTTTGTTTGGAGCGACGGCAGCCGACACCCGGCTCGCGACGGAGCCGGTGACTGAAGCCAACGCAGGTCGTGTCGCACTCGCTCACATTTCAGGACGGTGGCTGTCCTATTCGCTCGATCGGGAGGGCATTGGTCGTTCCGCTGATGCACTGGTTGCCAAGTCAAAGGGCGGACGAGTCGAGGTCGATATCCTTCGACCGACATCCGAATCTCGCGAGAACTTGGTAATCATGGGTTGCGCGCCAGCGCTCGGGCTGCTTGCTGAACGACTCAATACTCACTCCGGACCGGGCCACTTCCTTTGGTTTGGACGATCCAGCATGAAGGCGCTTGAAGCGCTAAGCCGGCGCCAGACGCATGTTGCAGGCGTTCATCTAGTTGATCTGAAAACCGGTGAGGCCAACGTGCCTGACGTGCGTCGCCATGGCCTAAGACGCGCAGTTACTCTGATTACATTGGCTCGCTGGGAAGTGGGCCTCGTAGTCGCCCGGGGCAATCCAAAGGGAGTTTCTCAAGTTTCGCATCTTGGCAAAAAGGGGCTGCGAGTGGTGTCCAGAGAACCCGGTTCAGGTGCAAGACGACTGCTTGATCGGGAGCTCAAGCGCGCCGGGCTCGCCGTTGACATCGCTCGTGATGCAGCGTTGCATGCAGCGGGGCACCTGGAGGTTGCTCATGCAGTCTGCATAGGAGCCGGCGATGCAGGCATTGCGACTCGTGATGCAGCCCTTGCGTTTGGCCTCACGTTTGTGCCTCTTACCGAGGAACGATACGACCTCGTGGTTCCGCGTGACGAACTCAATGACCCTCGCATGGCTCGCCTTTTTGACGTCATGACTGCTGCGCCGCTGCGTCGGGAACTGAGTTCACTCGGCTACGACGTTGCGCAATGCGGTGACCGCGTTGCTGAAATTCTTGCAGCCTGAAGCTTTGGAAAGGAATGATCGAATTATGAAACGCCTCCGTGGAACTTTATCAGCACTCTCACTAACCATCCTTGTCGCGGGCTGCAGTAGCAGCAAGTCGAACCAGAACGGTGTTCCTGGTCCGACGGGTGGCGGGTCCAGTATGAACGGTTCAGGGGGTAGCAGCGCAGGTTCGACGAGTACTCCCGATGCGGCGGCGGGTGACTCGGGTACTGAAGAAGATGCCGGCGGCACGACATTTGATGGGTCATGCGCCACTTTGCCGGGAAAGATTGTCTATATCGAGTCCGGTGATACTCAGGAGAATCTGCTCAAGAATCTTGGGCGCCACCTGAGGGACACCGCAAACATTACGATAGTATTCAATCTGACGGGCTCCTGCACGCTCACGAACGACATCTATACCGGCGCCAAGGTCGTTCCCAACGGCACGCTCAAGTATATTCCGTCAACGGCTGAGAACGCCGCCTGGACACCATCAATGGCGGAACCGACCTGTACTACGGGTGCCACTGGGGTTTCGATTGACGTCGCGATATCCGCGCTGTTCGTGCAAAGCTGTGGGCTTGGCGGGCCACCGGCGGGCTCCAACCTCGGCCTGATTCAAGGCCCGATTCAGGCCTATACGTTCATCGTTCCTACGGCGAGTGACCAAACCGCGATCTGGGCTGAAGAGGCTTATTACGCCTTTGGTTTCGGTGCGGCTAACCCGCTCGCGCCAACGTACAACCCTTGGAACAACGAAGCGTTCATGTTTATTCGACCGTCGACCAAGAGCACATTGGTAGCAACTGCGCTGAATATTGATGTACCCCCAAATAAGTGGAAAGGGGTGCAGGAAGCCGCATCGAGCAGCGTCGTCACGGCTGTGTCAACGTCCGCGCAGCCTGAACCGACCATTGGGATCCTGGGCGTGGAAGTGTACGACAGCAATCGCAGCAATGGCATAAAAACCCTGGCATTTCAGGCATTCAATCAGAACACGGCCTGCTATCCCGACTCGACATCAACCAGCTTTGACAAGCAGAATCTGCGTGACGGCCATTACACGCTGTGGTCGCCCACCGTGTACATTACCAGCGTCGATGGCTCGAATGTGCCCACGAACCCCGCCGTCAAGTACATGACTGATTTGGTTCTCGGCAATGCAGATGCTGAACCGCCGAGCGGCGGCACCGTATTTGACGGTCTTGCCGACGTCGTAAAAGTCGGGCTGATCCCCGATTGCGCGATGCACGTGACGCGCAGCACCGACGGCGGTGATCTGAGCCCATACAGTCCAGCGGAATCCTGCACCTGCTACTATTTGAGCAAAGTCCCTGGAGCGAGTGCAACCCCGAGTGGTTGCACAGCTTGTGCAACGATTGCTGATTGTAGTGCCGGCACGTGCAACCACGGGTTTTGTGAGCCCGACAGCATATCGACTGTCGGCGCGCCAAGTTCGACCTGCTTTAGTGGAACGCCCACAACGCACGCTGATATCATCAATGCCTGCACGAACGCCCCCGGCGTATCGAAGACCGTTGTGGTTCCGGCAGGCGGGCTTACACCATTGCCCTGATGGGGTGCAGGTTGAGAAATTGTTGCAATTGTTGGTCTGGCCACTCCCAATCGTCATCAATAGGCAAGAGAGGTCTTTACAGGCTCGCCATCTTCGGGGTGCTCCTAATCCTGACATTTCCGAATCCAGCCGGTGCCCAATCAAGTGTGCCGGCGGGGCCGCCCGAATCTCAGCAATTCGCCTCGGCCGATGACGTGGCTGCAATCCGAGCGCAGCTTGCGGAGCAGTCAGCTGCGATCGCTCGACTCAAGGCGCTCGAAGAGCAGAGTGCGCGAGATAAGCTTGCTGTGCGCTTGTCAGGGTATGCGCAAGTTGACTGGGTCGTCCACAATCAAGCCTCACAAGATGAGATTAATTATTCGACCGGGACACCTTTGAATCAAGATCGCTTCACGCTCCGGCGCGGGCATGTCCGAGTCGATGCGGAGCGTGGGTTATTGAGCGGCGCGCTCGAGATTGACGCGAATACTACCAATGGTCCGCAAGTTCGCCCGATTGATGCAGAGGTGTCGCTACACTCGACGACGACCGACAA
Organism: uncultured delta proteobacterium; assembly: GCA_963819085.1. GTDB lineage: Bacteria > Myxococcota_A > Polyangia > Polyangiales > Polyangiaceae > FEN-1139. Next base: position 42,402 of record CAWFUX010000043.1, on the reverse strand, counting down.
CCCGAACGAGCCTCGCGTCACAGCGACTGCGGGTTTGATGAAAATACCGTTTGGGTTCGAAGTACCCGAGCTTGACGTTAACCGACCGTTTCTCGAGCGCGCCACGGTATTGCGCGCGCTTTTTCCAGGCGAGTTCGACTTGGGTGCACGCTTTCAAGGTCGCTACCGATTCGCGGAATTGGCTGTAGCAGTGATGAACGGACACCCGATTGGTGACAAGGTATTTCCCGCAGTCGCTCCCGATCGAACCAAAGAGTTCGTCGGAAGGCTCGGCACCCACGCTGAAATTGCTCCGTCGGTTATTCTTGATCTGGGTGTATCCGCGGATACGGGCAATGGATTTCACGACGGCACTCCGACCACCAAAGATCAACTGGTGTGGCGCGACGACAATGGCGACGGCATTGTGCAAGCAACGGAAATTCAGGTAATCCCCGGTTCATCAGCGACGCCTTCGCAGCAATTCCACCGTTTTGCGCTCGGCGGCGATGCGAGACTCGCGATTCGATTTGCGTCGCATGCCGAGCTGAACCTTCGCGCGGAGATAGTACGCGCGAGCAACCTGGATCGCGGCATTGAACCGGCCGATCCGATAGGTGCCGGTCGCGATTTGCGTGAGTTCGGGTGGTACCTGGGCGCGACACAGGAGATAACGTCCTTCGGCTTGGTCGGGATTCGTTACGACCGATACAATCCGGACCAAGACTCCAGTGAACAACGGGCGGTCCAAGTCGTGCCGCGCGACCGAAGTTACAGCACGTGCGCCCTGCTTGCGATGCTTCGCTATGACGATGCTCGACTTGCTCTCGAGTACGACATCAATCGCAACGCTCTCGGTCGTGACGCCAACGGGGCTCCGACGAATCTCAAGAGTGATGCGCTCACGGTTCGAGCCCAGGTGAGGTTCTGATGCACCCGGTGCTCGTGCAATGGCGCGGCTGGGCTTTTAGTGCCGCAGCGACATTAATCGGCTGCTCGAGTGGAGCCTCGGATGATCCAGCATTGAATGCGCGCATGCGGATTATAGGGGGCCAATTCGTGGCAGGCCCGATGCCGGCTCCTCAAAGTGGGCCCGAAGTTGCCAGTGTCAACTTGCTCACGAATACCATGTGGCCAGGGTATTCAAACAAGCCCATCAACGGTGCGCTGGGGACATTGGCAACGGCCGCAACTCTCGCCCTGAGCGGCGACGGTGGCTACTGGATTGTCCCTGCCGGTGTTCCGGATGTGTCCGCTCCAACGCTGCCGACGTTCCGTGCGACGGCCGCGTTTTCCACCATGCTTGCGCCGGGTGCCTACTCGCTTGAAGTTCATGCAGTCGATAACGCCGGTCATTTCGGGCCTCCAAGTGTGCAAACATTGACGGCGCTTTCAGGACCGCCGTCGCGTTCCGTTCCAGGTGATCTCGTTGTCACGCTGACCTGGGACACGGAGGCAGACGTCGATTTGCACGTGGTCCACCCGCTCGGCAATGAAATATACCACGGAGCTCCAAGCTCACAGGATGCATTCGTGGCGCGCGCGACAACATCTGCAGCGAGCTACGGGATCCTCGATTTTGATTCTAATGCCAATTGCATCATCGACGGCTTGAGGCAAGAAGACATCACTTGGGCCAATGCGCCTCCGTCAGGACATTACCTGGTGCACGTGGATACGCCGTCTCTCTGTGGACAAGTGAGTGCACACTGGACAGTAGGCGTTATTCTAGACGGAGCGACACTAGCCGAGGCCAGTGGCACGGCGTTCGACTCAGACACTTGGGGGCCGCATGATCGCGGCGCCGGTGTGCTTGCCATCGGGTTCGACGTGCCGTGAGCACGACCTCGTTATTCGGCTGCTTCTTACTTATGGCGCCGCTGGCAGCATTGATAGGATTTTCGAGTGAAGTGCGCGCCCAATCGGCGCCCCCCGCGACCGTGGCATCGAACGAAGTGAACTCGTCCGAGATCGTCGTGCGCGGGTTGAGGCCGCGTCACGACGCAGTTGAAGAGAAGCTGAGCGCCGAGCAAGCTCGCGAAACAGTGGGCACCGAGGGCGATCCGGTAAAGATCGTTGAAAGTCTACCGGGCATCGCACGCGCACCCTTTGGCTCGGATCGGCTTGTTCTCTGGGGCGCCGCGCCCGAGGACTCGCGCATTTACGTCGATGGAGTCGAGATCCCACAGCTCTTTCATGGCAGTGGCATTCGATCGACCCTAAACGGCGACTTGCTGCAAAGTGTGGCGCTTACACCCGGTGCCTATAGCGCCGACTATGGACGCGGCATCGGTGGCATGGTGCGACTCGAGACGTGCGATCTTGCCGAAGATGGCATGCATGCCAATGTCGATGCGAGCACGCTCGACGGTTCTGCGTTTGTGAGTGCTCCTGTGGGTGAGCGCGTGCGCGTTGCGCTCGCCGCGCGCTACGGATGGCTGGACCGAACATTGGCTGCTGTGAATGCACCGAATATCACTGACTATGTTGCAATTCCACACTACCAGGATTACGAAGCCAAGATCCAGTTCAAACTGCGAAAAAGGGAATCGCTGGATCTGGTGATGCTGACATCGACAGACGCTCTCACGCAGAACGTCCTTAATGTTGATCCGGCACGGAATCGGAACCTTGCGACGAGCAATGCGTTCGAGCGCGTCTATCTGCACTACCGGCGCACAACAGAAGACGGTTCAAGCGTGGACGCTGTGCCTTGGATTGGCCGTGACACGAGCCACTACAACGCCCATTTTGGCCCAGCACCGGCTGATCTCAACCAAGACTCGCTGCGCTGGGGCCTGCGCGCCGAGCATCGTTCGCATGTGGAGTCGGTTGCAACGCTCGCGCTAGGTATTGACATCGGAGGCACCCGTGCGCAGCTCTCGCGTGACGGTTCGCTCACCATCCCGGCGCGCGAAGGCGACATCACGGTCTTTGGTCAACCTCCGGGAGACGACACCAACACCGATACTTGGACCGCCCTCGTCCTCAATGTCGCACCTTACGCAAGTCTCGATTTCGATTGGGGCCCGCTTACGTTAACCCCGGGACTACGATTCGATGGCTATCTGCTCGAAGCCAGCAGAAAGACTCCGCGGGTTGGACAAACCCCGTCTATTGGTCAATCAACGCTTCAGGCTGAATCTCGAACCGCGCCTAGGCGCAAGATTGAGACTTTCCCCTCGCGTCGCATTGTTAGCAGCCGTTGGCCTGTACTCGCAGCCGCCAGCCGCACAGGACTCTAAGTGCGGTCTTTGGTACTCCGACGCTCGGACCCGAAACCGCACTGCATGCGAGCCTCGGAGAGTCCGTCAACCTGACGGATTCTCTGTCCGCTGTTGTGACTGGTTTCTATCGGTCGATGAATCATCTGGCGGCGCGCGACCCGGCCCCGACTCCCAGGCTTGCCAATGCTCTGCTTGAGACTGGCGTCGGCCACAGCTATGGCGTGCAGATTGTCCTGCGCCAAAGGCCGTGGCGAGGATTCTTCGGCTGGGTTGCCTACACCGTGTCGCGCAGCGAGCGGCGTGACACACCCGGGCTCAAGTGTCCGACTCTTTGATTACGACGAGCCTCATGTACTTACGGCCGTAGGCAGCCAAGAGCTCGGAAGCTGGAAAATGGGGGTGCGCTTTCGCTACACGAGTGGTGCTCCGCGAACCCCCGTCATCGGCGCCTTTTATGACGAGAAGGACGACGCGTACCAGCCTATCTTCGGCGCGCACAATTCAATCCGCCTGCCTGCTTTCTGGCAGCTCGATGTGCGTGTTGATCGAAACTTTGCGCTGAGCGAAATCACTCGACTGGTTGTATACCTTGAGGCACTCAATGTGACGAACCATTCGAACGGGGAAGAATATACCTACAGCGCTGACTACACACGACGAGGCGTCATCACCGGTCTTCCCATCGTCGGTGTAGTCGGAGCAAGGCTCGAATTATGACTCTTCGAACGGCCCTACTCGGAGGTCTGGCCTTCGCTTCGTGTAAACCTGATCTCTCTCAAGGCGATTGGCTCGTGACTTCTACCCGCGTGCTTGCAGTAAAGAGTGAACCGGCGGAAGCCAAGCCCGGGACTCCGCTGACGTTTACGGCCTTGATCGCAAATCCCTTAGAATCAAGCGATGCCTCGACGATAGCTTGGCAGTTTTGTATTGCTCCGAAACCTCCCACCGAAGACAATGTGGTCTCGACGGCATGCCTTGATGCTGCGTCACTCGTTGATGCGGGGTCTGGCGCGTCAATTGTTGCCGCGACACCGTCTAACGGCTGTTCGCTTTTTGGGCCCAGTACTCCACCCGGAGGGGTCCGCCCGCGCGATCCCGATGGCACCGGCGGCTATTACCAGCCGCTGCGCGTTGACGTGCCCGGTGCCGTTCCTGCGTTTCACCTCGAACGCATCCTCTGCGATCTCGGTGACGCATCGTTCGACATCGCTTACGAGTTCGGCAACGAGTACATCCCGAACACGAACCCCCATCTCTTGCCGATCAACGCCACCATGGCGGGTCAAACTGTAGCACTCGACCGGGTACCGCTCGGTGCACGCATCGATCTCGAAGTGAGTTGGCCTGTGGCCGACTCTGAAAGCTATGCCTATTACGATCTCGCTTCTCAGACCATTATAACCAAACGCGAGTCCATGCGCGCAGCCTGGTACGTAACCGGGGGACGGCTCGACACGGAATCGACCGGCCGTTACGAAAATGACCTTGCAACAGTAACGAGCAATGTTTGGATGGCCCCATCAGCATCTGGCATTGCCAAACTATGGGTCGTCCTGCGCGATTCTCGCGGGGGAGTTGACTATGCCGCCTATGATCTCACCGTCGTGCCGTGATGGGTTTGCAAGAAACTGTACTCACTTCAACCAGCCAAACCCATTCCTGTCCCCCTGCTTCTCTGCCTCAGGAGGCACCGTCCAACCAGTCACTTCATGGACGGTGCTTCGCCGCAAGGACCGTCCTACTAGTCACCCCATGGACGGCGCTTCGCCGCAAGCACCGTCCAGACAGATACTCATGGGACGGCGCTTCACGGCAAGGACCGTCCTACTAGTCACCCTATGGACGGCGCTTCGCCGCAAGTACAGCCCACCAGTTACTTTATGGACGGTGCTTCGTGGCGGGGACCGTCCACTGAGTTACTGTATGGACGGCAGCTCAAGTGAAAGAAAGGCGGGGGCGGATGGTTCGAAAGCGAGATCCTTGGACGAGGGCGAGGGACATTGGGCACCGTCGCCCGAAGACACCGGCACCCAAAACGGGATGGCTGTTGGGCGAGCTCGCCGAGCTTACCGGGCTCTCGGTCACAACGGTGCGTTACTACGTGAAGCAACGGCTGCTTCGACCTGCTGAGTTTCGCGGCACCCTCACGCGTTATCAACGACCTGAACTGCTGCGGCTCCTCGGGATTGTGCGCCTGAAGTCCGAAGGCAAGTCCACTCTCGCAGAAAAGCAGCGTTGACTGGATTCGATGAGTTCGAGCGATTTGGAGAAGTGGCTCGGTTCAGGCCCTCTCGCGCCAGCAGCGGCGGCGGCCCTTGGCCTCCCGGCTGCGATGCCTTCTGCCGCATCGGATCCGGCGGCGTTGGCTGCAACGATCACGACTCAGCTCGATCTCGGAAGAGCGCCAGCAGAATTCTGGCAACGCATTGCGCTGTTGCCAGGCCTCGACCTTTTGGTCAGAGCTGATGCGCCGCAAGCGGCGCGCATCGCCGCACAACGGATCTGTGACGAGTATGTGGTGAAGTAGACCCGGATGCTCCTCGGAGTTTCAGCTTGCCAACGGCTCATTGAATCGGGCTGGACGCCTCCGCCTGAACCTCGCCAATTACCAGCGGATGAAGCCGATATCGAAATCGACGAGGACGACGGCAACGTCATCCGGGAGACCCGATGACTGGCCATTCGTGGCGAGCTCTTTTCGGTGGGTTTCACCTTTACTGAGCGCTACTGGCACCGCAAAGTCAAATTCACACGTCATGGTGGGCCGAGAGCGTGGGCCAATGCTCAGGAACGGACTGCGGGACGTATGTTCAGGCTTTCAATCCGACATAGAAGGGGAACGAAATCCTGACTAATTTCACTCGGCTAGGGGGATTGTTTCAGCCCTGCCGATTGTTGTGTCGTAGATTGTCGCTTGAGGGAGAACTTGCCACTGCTAGGCATACTAGGATTGAGCACCAATGGCCCCAAATAGACCGACACACGTCCAAGGAAGAATGTCCGCGCATTCGGGCGGGGGGGCGCTTCCCGTCCTCTCTGTGTCTTCAACTGCCGTCAAGGCGACGCGCAATATCACGACGGGGGTGAATGGTTCCCAAGCAACAATAACGCTTTCACTTGATAATGCACCATTGCCAGCGAGGCGGTACGCGGCCGATGTCGGCGGACTGGACTACCATAAGGGGACAGTCAGATGGGTGTTCGGGCAAACCGACCTAAGTGGAAGCCATCTCAGAACGCTGCTTGTAATCCGAATGTACCCCGAGCGGGCCAGGCAACTTGTCTTGATAGGTTCCGATTTTCAGAATTCATTGACCGAATTCGTGCGGCGCAATGGCATCGAACTGCCAGAGCTGTTGTCGATTGAGAACATCGAGGAACCCCCAGTAGTCGTTCCGGTTGACGCAAATCTTTCATCAATCAGCCATTCCGGTCGGGAAGCCGAGCTATGTTTTTATCATCTTTCGGCATATGCTGTGCGCCGCTTCCAACTAAATGACACACTTAAACGAAATCGACGTTGAGCCGATCGTTCGAGTAGACTGCGGAGTTGACCTTCTGTTACGTATGCTCGATAAGTTGCATGAACTTGACGCCAGATTTCCGCCGGAGGCGGTATGACGGATTTTGCTGAATATGATCCAGGTGCATGGCAGGAGGATGGGGTTTTCCTATTTCCTCTCCCTCCGCCAGTCCCCGCCATTCGTACGAAGACGTTGGGCAAATTGGCAAGAGCGGTGACGACTACCGTCGCTGTGTTGGCCGCGACGACACCCGGACTAGCATTTCAGACAGGGGATCTGCGAGCAGCTACGTCAAACGTATCTATCTGCACCAATCCAATAGTTGATGATTCTGTTGGCGATTGGGTGCCTGCTGGCCACTGGAAACGGTTGCGAACTCGCCTGCGGGCTGCGCCGGTTGTTCCGGAATTAGACGAAATTGATATTGAGCCACTCGTCTAATTCCAAATGAACTCTTGGTGGGCAGACGAGCTCGAGCCTCGACCGTCGCAGGGCGATGTGTTCGCGTCTGCATTGTTCTTGGCGAGTCCTGTACCTCCCCAATCGCTTGAGAAAAGAACTCTAAAGGGCAATCAGGTCGCTTGGGTGGAGATCGGCGGGGAGCACGCGTCACACAATTTGGCAATTGGCAAGAGACGAGACTGTATCATCCTGTCGCATAGCTGCGAGCTCGACAAGGAGCGGAGAAATAAACGAATTGTAGTGGTGCCAATTGCGAAAATTGACACACTTCAAGAAAAGGAAGCTGAGCAGGTCTTGCTCAACGGAAGTTATCATCACCTACCCTTACCGGAACTTCCCGGTCGAGGAACTTGCTTCGCGGACTTTCGATCAATGGTTTCTCTGCCGCATGATTTGGTGGTGTCTAGTTCCAAACTCGCTTCAATGACCGAAGTGGGACGGGAGAGACTGCAAATGCAATTGATTACATATTTCACACGTCGCGTGTTCGAGTTCGACGCGCCTCAGATTTAGGTTCGTTCAATTTGTGCCGTCGGCAAAACGAGCGATGAATTCCACTTGAGCATCGACTAACGTCCGACCAGCTCTGCTCTTCAGGGGTCACCGTTCAACCAGCGGTTACCTAATCCGCTGGATTCATCGTCACGGCGGCAAATGTTGAGCACTCACTCCAAACCGGGCCAAACGGGTGGGCCACAAAGGTTCGCCGGAATGCGGTGCTCATCCAAACCGGTTCTTGTATATGCAAAGGAAGTCTTCAATTTCCCATACCTCAAGTTTGCGAACCGGTTCCGGTAACGCTTGCGGGTCAATTGTCGGATGTTTACACGCGGTGGCCAGTTTTTCGTTCCCCAGCCTTTTGAATAGCCTCTTGGCACCTTTCATAGTTCCCTTATGCAAGTAGACCAATTGCGGCAGAACGCCCAGAAAGAAACCGATTCTCAACGACGCATCGTACACGGCCAATTCTCCGATGCCAACAGCTCGGGGATTATTGACGATCAAATGTAGCGCGCCGAAATCGACTGGATCCGGTTGAACACCAATGATTTTCGAAAGTTGCCCGTGAAAATTTTGAATGGACTTGTCTGTGAGGTGCCTCTGATGAGGATGCCTGCCCTCACGGTTCGTGCGGCGACACGTAGGGTCGTGCTTTTTGCCGGGAGCGTGTTCCCACCTTGGTACACAGGCGTGGGCGGCACGCCGAATCGCCTCGGAAATATTTCCAGATTGTCTGTACCATTCGCGATCATGGCACCTCTTACATTCTGGTTGTGTCCGATAGTCTTCAACCAGCTTAGCCAGCAGTTCATCAATACCCATGGCGTTCCATCCCTCCGACCGATTCCATTTCGGATTCTGTGACGATACGGCCAACGTTCAACCACAATAAGTCCGTCACTGTGCCCGCCGGCACGCGCCCAGCAGTCCCCAACCAAGTTCGAGAGTTTGTTGACCCTTTGAGCGCCGTTCCACCAAAGGCGAACCAGACCGCCATGCTCGAAGGTGACACGCATAGCAAGCGCCAATACGTGGCGTCGTTGTTGGTTTTTGGCAGCACCGACGCCGGACTTGCGCCGCAACACCTGAGTCTCAAAAAATGGAGGGTCCCTGGCAGGTGAGCGAGGCGGAGGCACGAGGGGTTCACCGAGATGGCGCAGCAAGCGCTCGATGTTGTGAGCCTCGATGACCAGTGCACGCAGCTTGAGCCGCCCGCCGCAGTTGGGGCAAATCTCAACGTCAATTTGGAACGTTCGTTTCATAAGCTCAGAGTACGTGCGATAGATTGAGCGATGCGAATGCGCCGTTGCCGTCGATGACTCGGGTGGCAGAGGCGGCACAACGAGCGCCCGCAACTTGGAGGCCGCTCCGAGTACTCCTGCGTAATGGACCAAGTGAAGGCCTGGTGGAGGTACCGACGCAGCTAACCGGCAAAGCAGGGACAACGGGTCGAGGTCAATGGCGACGGTGCCATCGCGAAACGGACGTTTGAGCTCGATGCGCACGAGGTTATCGGGCAGGATATGCAACCGTTCCTGCGCGATGGGCGGTGCGGCTGGCGTCGTTGAGTCGAGAGCGTCGAGCACGAGAGAGATGCTCGATGCACGTCGCGTTCTTAGTAAGGAGCCAGGATACTTCAGTCCTCATTGCCGCTTGCCGGGTGGCGCTCGCCACTTTCCATTGTCGATTCGCTACCGTCAGGGCGTCTCGCTCATCGTGAACCGTGGCTACGTGCCGTAATGACACAATGGGGGGCGTCTAATCAGAACATTGGAACGGACGGACCTTCGCCCAGCCTCGACGCACTCCCCAGGAGATGACTGTCCCGGCGACGAGCCCGACGACGTAGCCGTACGGTAGCCCGACAACTGCGGCCGCTACCGCGAGCGCTACCCACAACGTGTTGCGGTCGGCGGCCACATCGCGCAGTAGTGTCATGAGCGCGATGGCCTCGAATAATAGTACGACGCCTAGCACTGGTATCGGGAAGATATGTACGACTTGACCGAACCCCGGCGCAAAGAACAGCCCGAGCACCAGGTACATCGTGCCATAGAAGATTGGCGCGCCGCCAGTGCGCGCGCCGAAACCGTGGAACCCAACGAGGCCACCGCACCCGTGGCATACGGGCACACCGCCAAACCAAGGTGCTATGAGGTTCATCAATCCGTACGTGAAGCCGATCTTTCGTACCGGTACCGCGCGCTCCGGGAAGAGGTCTCGTGTCGTTTGGCTCGTGGCGATGACGGAGTTGCCGAGTGAAAGTGGGATCTGCGGGATTGCGAGAAGTAGGGTACCCTGGAGCAGCTCGTTGCTCGTCGGGGCGCGAAAGACCGGGAGGCGAAATCCAAACGCTCCAGTAAGTGACGCACTGTCGAATTTGGTCAGAACGGCATACAGCAGTCCGAGACCCATTACGACGAGCGGTGCCGGCACACGACGTTGGCCGCGCATCAAAAGCAATAGTGCTACTGAGATCGTGGCCAAGATGTATCCCGCCGTTCCCTCGATGCTCACGTATGACTTCAGTGCAAGCGTCGCCAGTGTGATGCCAAGCCCAAGCTGAATGCCCCGGACGACCTCCTTAGGAACGATGTGTGCGAGCCAGTCGAGCAGGCCGGATGCCGCGAGAAAAAGCATTGACACCCCGATGACAAGTCCGCCACCTGAAAGGGTTCCCGGTGATAAACGCTGCGCCAGCATGATAGCGGCCATTGCTTTGAGCGGTTGAACCGGCATTGGAATACCGTAGAGAATTCCAGTTGCGATTTGGAGCAATCCGAACATGATGCAAACGCTCGCCGCATCTAGCTTGCAGGTTGCGATCAGGGCGATGAGGAGGGGTAAGTCCGTGCCGATGTCGCCAAACGCGCCGGCTAGTTCGTGGCGGTCAAAACGAATGCGGGGCGAGGCGTCTCGGGTCGTAGGCATCCTCGTCATACGTTGCCGTATACGGGTTTCCGGAACGTTGCCTCTGCAGGTTGATGCTGGCCTTTCGCCATCGTTTCCTGAATTCATAGCGCCTCGCTGAACGCTGCTTGTGGCCGAATGCCGTCCAATCCAAATCCTAAACCCCTGGCTGTAGTCAGCATTGTGGTTTTGTAGCAGCTGACCACATTTCCTAAGTATTTCGTGAGTTCGGCTATCCGCAGCACTCAGTACCGGATACGTCCACGTTACCGCTTCGACATACAAGGACCGTAGGGTTGAAGCTGCGAGCCATTCCCGAATGATCCATCTACCGCTTGCGGCCTCCTCGCCATTGGAACCGCGTCGTCAGGATTTGCGGGCTTTTCCCTGTGTGCAGGAGCAACGCGGCGACATGGCGGTGTTGCACCTACCGGTAGCGCCACTTTGTAGCATTCAGTGCGTGTACTGCGACCGAAGCGGAGACTGCGTTCACCAAAGCCCGCGTGGCAGTGCTTCTCTCTTGCTGACACCGAAACAGGCCATATCTTACGCACTGGAGTCAATACGCTGCGAACCCCGCATCAAATGCATTGGTGTTTCGGGCCCTGGCGATCCCTTAGCAAACCCGGATGCCACGTTTGCTACTCTGCGCCAACTTCGCATGACCCTGCTGGATCTTCCGTTCTTCATAGCGACCAACGGGCTCAATCTCGCCGAAAATGTGGACCAGTTGTCGGAGCTCGGGGTGACGCTTTGCATTGTAACGGTTAATGCCGTCCATTCCGAGACGCTGGCCCGAATGATTGACTGGGTTCAGGGTCCGAGGGGGCTCTTGGCGGGCGAAGAGGCGGCGCAGTACCTCTTGGCGCAGCAGTTGCTCGGCATTCGCGCAACCTCAGCCGCTGGAATCGCCGTTCGCGTTAACTTTCAGCTCATGCCATCAGTCAACGATAGTGAAATCGAGGAAGTGGCAAGGACAGTTTCGCAGGTCGGTGCGGGTTACTTTCACGTGCAGCGTTTTGAGCCACCCGTCATAAGACGCTCGGATTTCGCTGACGTTTCCGTGCCGAATCTTCAACAAATGAATCTGGCGCGTGAGCTGGCAGGCCGGCACATCGAACTCATTAAGCATTGCACGCTTTGCGCAGCTGACTCAGTTGGATGCCTGTCGCAGGGACAGGTGGGTCCCCTACGCGCACTGCTACAATCCTCGGTACTGAACAAGGACGACGCGGTTCGGCTAGCAGACTCGGGCAATCCTGACCTAGCCCCGGAATTCAATGTACGCCGAGTAGCGCTGCGACAGCTGCAACTCATTGCGAAAGTGGCCCGGTGGCTTTCCACTTCGGAAGACGACACGGTTGGAACCATCCTTCAAGTATTGGTCTGGTTGGACGAGTCACTTGGACTAAAGCGAGGTGTCGTTGCTCTGGTGGATGCAGCGGGAGAAACACTTCAGGCGCAAATCACGTACGGGGTAGAGCAGGAACAGGCCGATCTGATGCGCTATCGCATCGACGAGGGAGTTACCGGCCAGGTATTTTCAACGGGTCGAGCGCAAATGCTCCCCTCGCTACAAGCCAGCCCAAGCTTTCTTGACCGCTCCGGTTTACGTGCGGGACTCGATTTATCTAGACTCGCATTCTTTTGCGTGCCCATTCGAGACCGGGGGACCGTCATTGGTACGCTATCGGTGGACAAAGAGAACAGTCTACTCAAGGATGCCGACTCCGACCTAGAACTGCTCGGTGAAATCGCCCAATTGTTTGCCCCTTTCGTGCAGCGGCGGCGTCTCGAAGAGAGCCTCTCACTGTTTAGACGCTTGCGTTCCAGCGAAGGCCCATTTGCGCGGCTCGTGGGGCGCTCATCGGCAATGGAAGAAGTCCGGCGTTTAATCGCCAAAGTCGCACCGGCAACTACGTCAGTACTCTTTACGGGGGAAACGGGCACAGGTAAGAGCGCAGCCGCAATTCTCGTTCACGAGCTGAGCCCGCGTGCATCAGGACCATTTATCGAAGTCAATTGCGGAGCGATTCCGGAGAACTTAATCGAAAGCGAACTTTTTGGGCATGAACGGGGCGCATTCACCGGTGCAATTCAGCGACGGCTGGGGGTATTTGAACGCGCCCGGGGCGGAACTGTGTTTCTCGATGAAGTCGCCGAGCTCGGGCCGTCCGCGCAAACGCGGCTCCTACGTGTCCTTCAAACGCATCGTTTTGAACGCGTGGGTGGCAGTGAAACCCTAACAACCGACGTAAGAATCATTGCTGCTACGAACAAGGACCTAGCGGCTGCCGTCGCAGACAGCTCATTTCGTGCGGATTTGTACTACCGATTGTGTGTTTTCCCAATTGTCATGCCGCCGCTTCGCGAGCGAGGGAAAGCTGACCTAATGCTTTTGGCAGACAGCTTCATCGACCGCCACGGTCGTAGCATGGGGAAATCCATTTTCCGCATCGATACGCCGGCGATCGATATGATCACCGCGTATCACTGGCCTGGGAATGTGAGAGAGCTCGAAAATGTCCTCGAAAGGGCGGTGGTGCTGGCTGAAGGGGAGGTCATCCATGGTCATCACCTGCCACCCTCACTGCAAATGAATCGTTACGCGAGCCAGCCCGAAAATCTCGATTTTGCAACTCGTGTTGCTGATTTTGAAACAGAGCTCATTACCGAGGCACTGAAAGACGCCAATGGTAACCAGACGAAAGCTGCCGAGCGTCTAGGACTCACCAAGCGGATCATTCAATACAAGATTCGGAATTACAGTATCCCGTGGGAGCGTTTTGTACCTAAGGGTTGAGCCCTCGATGCTTCTGGGGTACCGGTACAAAAACGAATCGACCCTATACACGACGATACGAAATGGTTCCGTGGCTCGTTTCGATTCGATGTCTCACTCTTTGCGATACGGAAATGTGAGAGCTTTCTCACGAGAAATGAGTCCATGGCCCGTGTCGTGCACTGGGACTCGATGTCATTCCGTCCAAGGAACACAATCGAGGCTCTCGCATGGACCTTTCCGCCCACCCCTGTTTCGATAATGCAGCAAGGCTGAAGTATGCTCGCGTCCACCTGCCCGTCGCGCCCAAGTGCAATGTGCAATGCAACTTCTGTGATCGGCGCTTTGACTGCGCAAACGAAAGCCGTCCCGGTGTCACGAGCGCGTTGCTAAATCCCGAACAGGCCGCCAGATACGTGGATGACGTTGTACTAAGGGACCCTTCGATTCGAGTGGTGGGAATTGCGGGACCTGGGGACCCACTCGCGCAGGCCCCGAAGACCTTGGAAACGCTACGGTTGGTCCGCGAACGATATCCAGAGATGCTCCTGTGTGTGGCTACTAATGGCCTGGCTTTGCCGCAAAATGCGGCGGCTTTGGCGGCTCTGCGCGTTAGTCATGTAACGGTAACGGTGTGTGCCGTGGATCCGGATATTGGCGGAAAAATCTACAAGTGGGTGAAAGACGGCAATGACATTCTCAGAGCGCGAGAGGCGGGCGAACGCATTTTGCAGGCGCAGAGAGCCGGGATAGCGGCTTTGGTAAAATCGGGGGTGATGGTCAAAATAAATTCAATCTTGGTGCCCGGTGTGAATGACCATCATATCGAAGATGTAGCGCGCGAAATGGCATCGCTCGGCGCAGCCCGTTTCAATTGTTTACCCATGCGACCGGTTCCAACGACACCCTTCGGCAACCTGGAAGAGCCCACCAAAGACGTGGTTCATAGACTCCGCTCGCTGTGTGGCCAATATTTACCACAAATGGAGCATTGTTCACGCTGTCGTGCCGACGCCGTTGGGCGCATCGGGCATGTGCCTTCAGAGGAACAACTCGTTCTCCTGCGCAAACACGCGACAACCGTCAGCGACGAACGTCCCTATGTTGCAGCTGCCTCGGAGGAGGGGCTGCTCGTCAATCAGCACCTGGGCGAGGCAAAATGTCTCTGGATCTTTGGCCGCCGCGGTGACGGCTTTATTCTCGTCGATAAGCGCGAGGCGCCAACGGAAGGTTCCGGCGCAACTCGCTGGAATGAGCTGGCCCACTTGCTCTCCGACTGCCAGGCGCTGCTGGTAAGTGCGGCGGGCGCGAGCCCAATGCGACTCTTGGATGCGTCGGGCATTCAAACCCATCAAACGGATGGACTGATCGAAGAGGCGCTCGATGCCGTATACCAAAATCGCTTATTACCCAAGGCGAGAACAGGCGGCTTCCGCTGCGGAAAGGGCGCTACGTGCGGGGGAAACGGGCTCGGCTGTGGCTGATTTTATGTCGTGGGCCCACTTGAACAATCCCTTCGCGGGTGATCCTGACAATATGCTCGTGGTTGAATTGACAGCTATTGGCTGACTGCAAGGAAGGCACAAATGAAAACACCGTGGCTAGTAGATACTACTCTGCGTGACGGAGAGCAGGCCGCCGGCGTCGCGTTTTCGGGCGATCAAGCGTTTCGTATAGCGGAAAAGGTGGCTTCCATTGGCATTCCCGAACTGGAGCTCGGCACACCTGCGATGGGCGAGGGCGAAATTGAAAAGATGCGGCGCATCGTCAGTGCGGACTTTGGGTGCCGCACGACAGCCTGGTGCCGCGCCCGTGAAGACGACGTTGGTGCCGCTTGCCGTGCGGAAGTCAGCGCGGTGCACATTTCATTTCCGATGTCGAACATTCATCTCCAGGCGCTGCACAAAAGTCGGAACTGGGTACTGGAACGAGCACTCCACCTGATAAATCTTTCAAGACAACGCTTTGCATACGTATCAATTGGCGCCCAAGATGCGGCGCGCACCGATATCGAATGGCTCAAGCAGTTTGGAGCTCATGTAGCGGACTGTGGCGCCCACCGGTTGAGAATTGCGGACACCGTGGGCGTATGGGATCCCATTCAATGTTATGACGCGGTACTCGAAGTGCGCTCCGCTTTGCCCAACATGGAATTGGGCGTGCACACGCACAACGATTTAGGCATGGCCAGTGCCAATGCCATCGCGGCCTTGCATGCGGGAGCCGATTCGGTAGACGTAACGGTTAACGGTCTCGGCGAACGCGCGGGGAACGCTGCCCTCGAAGAGGTAGTCATGGCGCTCGAAATAGCCCGCGGCATGCGCTCCAACATTGTTCTAAAGGAGCTCGTCGCGCTCAGTCAATTGGTTGCTGAAAGCTCCGGGCGCGAAATTCATCGACAAAAGCCGATAGTGGGCGACGCGGCGTTCGCCCACGAGTCGGGCATTCACGTACACGCAATGTTACGTGACCAACGAACTTACGAGCCCTTCCAACCTCAACTGTTGGGTCGAGAAGGATCGAGCTTCGTTGCGGGAAAGCATAGCGGCACAGCGGCACTGGAAAACATTCTAAAGGGTCAAGGCCTGGCGGTTGATTCTGCCCGCCTGAGCGAAATATTGTCGCATGTTCGCCGTCGCGCCGAGGAGTTTGCGCGGTCAGTGACGGTACAAGATCTGGTCACGCTCGCCGCGTCGCGATAGACTACTCGAACCTTGACCAGCGTGTTGAGCCTCTGTGAGCTGCCACCATGGATACTTGCTTCGCGCTATTTCAATGATGATCCGCGTCCACTCGTCATTCAAGGTACGCAGCAGACAGACCGCTTTTTGTTTGAACGACTCAATGCCATCGACGATCAGCAGATGCGCGCACAATTCTTTGACGACTACATGTCCGTCAAATTCTACTTGCACCAATGGAACGAGGAAACCCAAGGCGCGCGCCGATCACTTAAGAACAGTTACGTTAGGTTTCTGCGCGGCTGGGGCGTCGATTCGAACATGCTCGAGGGAGCGGTTCTCAAGGGCTGGGTCGAGAGCCGATTTGGGATTATGCCCAATTACCACAAGCAACCCATCCGCGAAACGAACGAAGACGACTATACCCCGTATGATATCGATAAGATGCGCGGCCACAGCCGCACGAATAGCATCAACGAGCAGTTCGATCTTCTGTACCGTTACACTCAATACGAGTTGGCCCGACGTGATCCAAACCGCCGCTGGTTGACGCTTTATCGAGGCACTTACGACACCCTAGAGCACACAGTGACCAAGCAAGTCACAAAGCATCTGTACTACGTGAAGCTTAACAACTTGTGCTCGTTTACGTCGGAGCCGGAGCGGGCTTGGGAATTTGGCACTACCGTATGGTCAGTCCAAGTACCAGTTTGCAAGATATTCTTTTACGGTGATCTGTTGCCACGCAGCATTCTTAGGGGCGAAAACGAGCACCTCGTCATTGGGGGTGAATATCGTGTGTCTGAAGTGCGCAACTGAATCGAGCTAACAGCGGTCAGGCATCAGCTTCAGCCGCTATTATTCTCGCGCCAGGGTACTAATTGGCCGGCACGTTTCAACACTCTGGAAATCTTGCCTTGCACCGGGGGGACCCGCGTCGGAGCTCAGAACAATTCCGTACCGTCGCACCACGCAGAGCACATGATTGTACCGCAATACCGCGATTGAACGATTGCCGGAACATTTCATCCCAACAAACCGGGTGAACCTCGCATGAACCAGGACTCTGGCATTGTTGTTGCTCATGGATGAATGAACTGAATCGAATTCAGAAACAATCGGAAACTCCACTTGGATTTACCGACAGCATCAACCCGAGGAATCGAACAATGAGACAGATCGCAATTTATGGCAAAGGCGGCATTGGGAAGTCAACGACGTGCCAAAACACGGTGGCCGGCCTCGCCGCTCTGGGCAAAAAGATCATGATTGTCGGCTGCGATCCGAAGGCAGATGCCACTCGCCTGATGTTGCACGCTAAGGCCCAGACAACGGTCATGGACCTAATTCGAGAGCGCGGCACCGTGGACGATCTTGATCTCAGCGAAGTACTCAAAGTAGGTTACGGCGGAGTCAAGTGTGTCGAATCCGGCGGTCCGGAGCCAGGTGTTGGTTGCGCCGGCCGTGGCGTCATTACTGCCATCAACTTTTTGGAGGCCGAGGGTGCCTACACTCCGGATCTTGACTTCGTGTTTTATGACGTTCTGGGCGACGTTGTGTGCGGTGGTTTTGCCATGCCGATTCGCGAGAACAAGGCCCAGGAAATCTACATAGTCTGCTCGGGAGAAATGATGGCCATGTATGCGGCCAACAATATTGCGAAAGGCATTCTCAAGTACGCCGTAAACGGCAAAGTCCGTCTCGGGGGACTCATTTGCAATTCGCGCAACACAGACAAAGAAGCTGAGCTCATTGAAGCGCTTGCCGCCAAGCTGGGGACCCAAATGATTCATTTCGTCCCTCGCGAAAATCAAGTACAGCGCGCCGAATTGCGACGCATGACCGTCATTGAATACTCTCCGGAACACGCTCAAGCAGAGGAGTACCGGACGCTTGCCCGCAAGATATTAGACAACACGATGTTCGTTATACCGAAGCCCCTGCAAATGGAGGAGCTCGAGGAGCTACTCATGGAGTTTGGGATTATTCCTGACGATGACGAATCAGTCGTCGGCATTGCCGAAGCCGCACCACTAGCTGCAACCGCATAGTTAGGCGAGCTCGAGCGGAAAGAAAAAAAACGATGGAAACCAAACCCGTTAAGACAGTTGACGGCATCACGCGCGAGTTGACCCAAGCGATGATCGACCGAACGCTCGAGGCTTACCCTGCAAAAGGGAAGGCAAAGCGGGCCCCTCACCTCGCGCCCAACGACCCTGAATCCGGCAGTGCTTGTGTGAAATCCAACCGCAAGACTGTCCCCGGAGTAATGAGTGCTCGCGGTTGCGCGTACGCCGGGGCCAAGGGAGTGGTTTGGGGGCCGATTCGCGACATGGTCCACGTGTCGCACGGCCCCGTGGGTTGCGGTTGGTATTCCTGGGGAACACGCCGCAACTTGATGTCGGGCATCAACGGCGTCTCCAACTTTGCCATGCAGATGACGTCTGACTTTCAGGAGAAGGACATCGTCTATGGCGGAGACAAGAAGCTTGCTGTTTTGCTTAGAGAAGTCAAAGAGCTATTCCCTCTCGCTAAGGGCATCTCGGTGTTGTCCGAATGTCCCGTAGGCCTCATCGGTGATGACATAAATTCGGTCGCGAAGACCATGACGACTGAACTCGATTTGCCGGTAATTCCCTGCAACTGCGAGGGCTTTCGCGGCGTGTCGCAGTCGCTCGGGCACCATATCTCGAACGACACGATTCGAGACTATATTATCGAGACGCGTGAGTTTGCAGAAGCGGGCACCCCCTATGATGTCGCACTCATTGGGGACTACAATATAGGTGGCGATGTGTGGTCCGTCAAACCGCTATTGGAGGAATGTGGCCTCAACGTTAAGGCTACCTGGACCGGTGATGGAGAGATCGAGCGCATCGCAGCTACACACCAAGTGAAGCTAAACATCATCCACTGCTACCGCTCGATGAACTACATGGCCAAGGTTATGGAGGAAAAGTTCGGAATTCCTTGGCTTGAACTGAATTTTTTTGGGCCAACCAAGATCCGGCAAAGCCTTCTCAAGCTCGGTGAGCACTTTGGCAGTCCTATCAAGGAAAACGTTGAAAAAGTTATTGCCAGATACGACCCCCAAATGCAAGCCGTCATCAATGAGTTCCGTCCACGACTCGAAGGCAAGAAGGTGATGCTTTACGTAGGTGGCTTGCGCCCACGTCATACGGTCAGCGCCTACGAAGATCTCGGCATGGTCGTCGTGGGTTCAGGGTATGAGTTTGCTCACAACGACGACTATGAGCGAACATCGCCCGAAATGCCCGACGCAACGGTGATTTATGACGACGCCAGCGAGTACGAATTGGAGAAATTCGTCGAGGAATTGAAGCCCGACCTCGTGGGCAGCGGCATCAAAGAGAAATACGTGTTTCAGAAGATGGGGTTACCCTTCCGCCAAATGCACAGTTGGGACTATTCTGGCCCTTACCATGCGTACAACGGGTTTCCTATTTTCGCTCGCGATATTGACATGGCTATCAACAGCCCCACTTGGAAACTCGTCAAGGCGCCCTTTTAGCTCTTGCTCTTAGCGAACAGCAATATGAGCTGACCCCGCCCACTATTACACAACTGCCAGTCACTTTAGATATTTCCACGTCGTGGGTCAGATTGGACCTCGGCTAAGGAGCGAGTTATGTCGAACGAATTGGGTCTAACCGTAAAGAAAGTTACCAGCATTACCCCGGAGGATGAGCATCGTGTTCTGAATTGGATCAATACCAACGAATACAAGGACAAGAATTTTGCGCGCCAGGCATTGGTCGTTAACCCGGCTCATGCATGCCAGCCACTCGGCGCAGAACTTGCCGTTCATGGATTCGCCGACACATTGCCATTCGTCCATGGCGCACAGGGTTGTGCATCCTATTACCGCTCGACGCTAAATCGCCATTTTCGAGAACCTGCCCCAGCCGTTTCCGACTCGATGACGGAGGACGGAGCGGTATTCGGAGGACAGAACAATCTGCATGAAGGCCTCGAAAATGCTTATGCGCTGTACAAGCCGAAGATGATCGCGATATTTACTTCGTGCATGCCGGAGATCATTGGAGACGACCTGACCGCGTTTATCAAGAACGCCCGTCAGAAGGGGCATGTGCCGAACGAGTTTCCGATTGCATACGCAAACACTCCATCGTTCAATGGCTCGCATGTAAACGGGTATGACTCCATGCTGCAAGCCATCCTAGAGACGGTCACGGCTAACAAGGCCATCGAAGGCCGTTGTACAGGGAAGCTGAACTTCATTGCAGGCTTTGACACCAATACTGCCAACTACCGGGAATATAAGCGGCTTTTCGAGGAATTCGGGATTGCCTATACCTTTCTTGCCGACATTTCCGAAACATTCGACTCTCCCAATGATGGACACTATCGCATCTATGCCGGGGGCACACCGCTCGAGGAGGCAGCGGATTCAATTAACGGTAAAGCTACTCTGAGTGTCGCTCCGTTTGCTACAGCCAAAACATTTACCTGGATCAAGGAACAGTACTCGGGCACTCATAATACAATGCCGGTACCAATGGGCATCGGCAAAACTGATGCGTTTTTGTTGAAGCTCTCCGAGCTCTTCGACAAGCCCGTGCCAGCATCACTCAAGGCCGAGCGCGGAAGAGCCGTAGACGCCATGACGGACGCACAACAGTATATGCATGGCAAGAAATTCGCAATCTATGGCGACCCTGATTTGCTCCTCGGATATGTTTCATTCTTGCTCGAAATGGGGGCAACCCCGTATCATATACTTTGCTCCAAGGGGTCAAAAAAGCTCGATCGGGAAATTCGATCACTTTTGGAAGCCTCACCCTACGGTGCACAGGGGAAGACTTACATGAACCGAGATCTCTGGCATCTGAGATCACTGATTATGACTGACCCGGTTGACGCCATCATTGGCGATACTCACGGGAAATTTGCAGCGCGGGACGCCAAGATTCCGTTGTTCCGGTTTGGTTTTCCGGTGTTTGACCGTGTCAATATGCATCGTAGTCCGATCATTGGATATCACGGTGTGATTCGGATGATCACCGACATCTGTAACAAGTTCATCGACATTACCGATGAGACCTGTGACGACCGACATTTCGAAATAATGCGATAAGAAAGGACAACGAAATGAAAGTTGCATTCGCCAGTAGTGACGGCATGAAGATTGACCTTCATTTTGGAACGGCTAACGCATTTCACTTATGGGAGATCGGCGTCGAGACAGCTTGCTATCTGGGGCTAATCGCCACCGACACCGTAGACCACGAGGAAGAAGACAAGATCGTGGCACGCGCGAATGCGCTGCGGGATTGCGCCATAGTATATTCCTTGCAAATTGGTGGCCCGGCTGCGGCCAAGTTAGTGGCACGCCACGTGCACCCTATGAAGACCGGCAAGGAAGTGCCGATCAAGAAGGTTATCTCTGATCTTCGTCGAGTGTTGGTTGGCCGTCCACCTCCTTGGCTGAGGAAGGCATTGGGCCAAGCTCACTCCAAGCTAGAACATGTCATTGAAAATGAGCAACCTTAGAGTACCCGAAGAGGGAGCGGCGACTGTCAACGAATTTTGTAGCAGATTGCGCACGGAGTGTTGGAGGTATTGAAATGGGCTATATTACTGGGCTAACTCGCGGAAAGCAAGAATGGACGCCACGATATGTGCGTTCAGTTGACGATGGTAAATGCATCGGTTGCGGCCGCTGCATGAAGATTTGCGCGCACGGTGTGCTCGCGCCCAAAGAGGTGGACGAAGAGGAGTCGGCCAAGATGTTTTGCAGCATTGCGAATGCCGATAACTGCATTGGGTGCGAGGCTTGTGGGCGCACTTGCAACAAGAAAGCGTTCAGTTTCGAACCCCTGATGGCCTAGTGAACCAACTAGAGCTCATCGAGAAAGGTCAGATCGAATGCTCGCCGAAAGAGTTGCTTCAATAGAGTCGGTCGAAGATTTGTTCACCCTGTTCAAACTCGATTTCGACAAACACACCGTTAGAGTGTATCGGCTGCATATTCTGAAACATTTTGGACAACAAATTGAAGAAATCGAAGCGCGCTGTCCCACGCCCAGCGAAGAAGACCGGTCCATCCTTTACGCATCGGCATTGCTGCAAGCGCATGATCGGTACGCACTCGGTCAATGCAGTTGTGAACCCTCGGTATTTCCCGGAGTAAGGCAAGGTTTGGTGCCGCTAGGGCTCAAGAAGCGCGAAGTCTGACGAGCCCAAGCAGCACACGTTACACGGCTCGTTCGAACTGAAACCTGTACGATTGCGTCCAGAAACGGCTTAACTCGTAGATTGCAGATAATTTGTGAAAGGAAACGAAGGGCCGAGAACAATGGCATTCGAATTGCTGAAAGACCGACAGTCACAAGTACTTCGATCTCAGCGGAATGAGGTCGCGCGCGTCGAATGCAACAAGGCGAGTGTTGCTGGGTCGGTCAGTCAACGAGCCTGCACATTTTGTGGATCGCGGGTCGTTCTCTATCCTATTGCAGATGCTCTGCACCTCGTACATGGTCCGGTGGGTTGTGCCGCTTACACTTGGGACATTCGCGGTGCGCTTTCCTCGGGTCCCGAGCTGCATCGCGTCAGCTGTTCTACGGACTTGCGGGAAAAGGACGTAATACTCGGCGGCGAACGTCAGCTTGAGACCTCATTGCGGCAGCTAATCTCCAAGTATTTACCTAAGGCTGCGTTCGTTTATGGTACTTGTGTAATTGGGGTTATCGGCGACGATGTTGCGGCGGTCTGCCGTCGAGTTGAACAGGACGTAGGCATCCCAGTCATTCCCGTGTTGGCGGAAGGGTTTCGTGGCACCAAGCGCGATGGCTACAACGCGGCAACGCGCGCATTGCTGACCTTGATTGGGCGCGGTGACACCTCGGACATCGGCCAGCATTCGATTAACCTCATGGGCGATTTCAATGTCGCCGGAGAAAGCTGGATCATCAAGAAGTACTTCGAACAAATGGGGATCGAAGTCGTGTCCGTCTTGACGGGCGACGGTCGCGTCGATGCCATCAGTCGCGCTCACGGTGCCAAGCTGAACGTCGTTCAATGTGCCGGCTCGATGACACCGCTCGCGCAGGGCATGCAGGAACGCTACGGAATACCGTACATACGGGTGTCATTCTTCGGCATCGAAGATACTAGTGACGCACTTTATCGTACGGCAAAGTTCTTCGAAACGCCGGGCGTTTTGCGCAATACCCAGGCTTTAGTGAGTGCCGAGTTGTCGCGGGTTCTGCCGGAGCTCCGTTCTATGAGACGCGAATTGCAGGGTAAGCGCGCAGGTTTGTACGTGGGTGGAGCATTTAAGGCATTTTCCTTGGTGCGTGCATTGCGTCAGCTGGGAGTTTCGGTCGTGGTTGCTGGGACTCAGACGGGCAACCAGGAAGAGTATGCGGAACTACAGGCAGTTTGCGACGAAGGCACGATTATCGTCGATGATACGAACCCGCTTGAATTGGCCGCATTTCTGGTCGAGAAGAACGTCAACGTGTTCATTGGCGGCGTCAAAGAGCGGCCGGTGGCGTATAAACTTGGCATTGGTTTTTGCGATCACAATCACGAACGCAAAATTGCACTGGCGGGTTACGAGGGGGCCGTTGCGTTTGCACGGGAAATACACGCGACCGCAACCAGTCCGGTTTGGAGCCTGATGCCCCGACGATCACGGCTGGAAAAACCGCGCGTTGAAAGGGTCCAGCCATGACCGCCGTCAACACCGAGGGCGTGCAAGAGAACTCCGTCGCGCACTCGACGCAGGGCGCTCAGGCCACGGTCAACCCATGCACACTCTGCGCGCCACTCGGCGCAGCCTTAGCGACCACCGGAATTCAGGGGGCGATATCGCTCCTACACGGCGCACAGGGCTGTGCAACGTATATCCGTCGCTACCTCATCAGTCATTTTCGCGAACCGGTTGATGTTGCGTCGAGTAGCTTCGGCGAATCGCAAACAGTGTTTGGCGGGGAGGACAACTTGAGCCGAGCCCTCGACAATATCGAGCAACAATACCAGCCCAAAATCGTAACTGTCGCAACGACTTGTGTGGCGGAAACCGTCGGTGAAGATGTCCCAATGTTGCTCAAACGCTACAATTCCCGGCGCAATCTGGCCCTCCCGGTCGTCTATGCGGCAACTCCCAGCTATAAGGATGGCCATGTCGAAGGTTTTCATTCGATGGTGCACAGTATCGTGCAGAGTCTGGCAACGAACACGGGGTCACCAACGCGTACCGTAAACGTACTTCCACCATTGATATCCCCGGCCGATCTTCGGCATCTGCGCGAAATTGTCGGGGGATTTGGGGCAAAAGCCACCCTGCTTCCGGACTACTCGGACACATTGGATGGCGTCATTTTGGATGAATACCGGGCCATGCCTGAGGGCGGAACGCCTTTAGAGGATATATCGCTGATGGCGCGGTCCCTGACGACCCTCGACTTGACGTTGACCGGAAAAGCGCCTCGGGCAAGTACTGTGTTAGCCGCCCGCGGTTGTCAATCCTACATACTCGGGTTACCGATAGGTATCAGGGCAACCGATACTCTCATCGAGCACCTGACCCAAGTGACCGGAGTGGATAGTCCGCGATGGTTGGCCCAGGAACGTGGTCGACTCTTGGACGCGTACGCAGACGGACACAAGTATGTTTTCGGGAAGCGCGTTGCGCTTTATGGCGATCCCGAATGGGTCGCGTCTCTAGCTATTTTTCTCTTGGAAATCGGCGCGCGCCCGGTCGTTTGCGCAACGGGAGCGCGCAATCGAGCCCTCACAAAAGCCTTGGAACAATGCCCCCCCGGTTCGGTAGACGAAGTACTCGACGACACGGATTTCGTCAGGTTCGAAGCAGCGTGCCGCCGAACCCACCCTGATTTGCTCATCGGCAGCAGCAAAGGCTATGCTGTTGCTCGTACTCTGGACATTCCAATACTAAGATTAGGCTTTCCAATTCACGACCGAATCGGTGCCGGTCGTATTGAGGTGATGGGGTACAGGGGTAGCACGTGGCTTTTCGATTCAATCGTGAACGTACTGCTGGAGCGCAAGCAAAATGCGTCTGACATCGGATATTCGTACCTGTAGTGCGCCGAAGCCCGGACGACTCGCAAAGTGTATGCCGCAGGCAGTTGTGAATCTAGAGGAAGTGCGAAAGCGTGCGTACGCCTCATTATTGGGGGTAGCGATAGGCGACGCGCTAGGAGCGACCGTAGAATTCATGACGGCTTCGGAAATCAAACAAACGTACGGCGTGCTGAGAGATATTCGGGGTGGGGGGTGGTTGCGACTGGCGCCCGGACAAGTCACTGATGATACCCAGATGACGCTGTGCATAGCCCGGTCGATCGATAAATCCGGTTGGTCACCGCGGGACATTGCCAATCGATTTGCGGACTGGCTTCGTTCGCGACCACTGGACGTTGGCAACACCTGTCGTCGCGGAATTCGTCGCTACATGCATTTCGACTCACTGTCGGGGCCGCCGTGTGACGACGACGCAGGCAACGGAGCGGTGATGCGAATGGCGCCGGTTGCGATTGCGTCCCTTGGCGACTCAAGCCTATTGAAAACTTGGGCCATCCAACAGGCTCACATTACTCACCATCATCCCCTGTCCGACGCAGCCTGTATCCACGTTGGTACCCTTTTGCATTTGGCGTATCTCGGCCGGTCGCGTGAGAGTATGCGCCAATACACCCAACACTCAATCAGCCAAGTCCCTGCGTTTGGCTATTTAAACTACCGCGGTCTTTGTACGGCATACGTCGTTGACACCATGCAGACAGTCCTGTACCACTTCTTCCGTGCACGGAGTTTTGAAGATTGCGTGGTAAATACGGTGAATCAAGGTGGCGATGCCGACACTTCTGGGGCGATTGTTGGAGCGATTGCTGGGGCCTACTTCGGCCTAGAGGAAATTCCACAGCGCTGGATCAAAAAACTGGATCGGCATCTCGTGAACGAATTATTGAACTTGTCTCACGCCCTGGTAAGTGAATCACCGCTGGGGCAAGTCGCCCGTGCCGGATGTTTCTGACTCGTTTCAACAGTAGAGGAGAATTTCCATGGAGATCAGTGCGCGAAATCAGATTAAGGGTTCAATCATTTCCATAAAGCACGGCGCAGTAATGGCAGAAGTTGTCGTCGAATTCGACAGCCACCAACTTACATCCACGATCACGATGGGTGCGTTAGAGAGGCTTGGCCTGACAGTTGGTGACCGTGTTACAGCAATAATAAAGGCGTCAGACGTGATGATCGGAAAATAGTCAGGACCGCATGCTAACCGTTCGCGTCGCGAACCTGCACTCAACCGAAGACGCCGACAATATTGTCCGCCTTCTTAATGAATATGCTTGCGACCCGATGGGCAGTGGTAAATCACTCGACCTCGCGACAAAAGAACGCGTGATTACCGACTTGGCCAAACACCCCTCGGCTATCGTCTACCTGGCCGATTCTGGCATCATGGTGGTTGGTCTGGCTATCTGCTTTCTCCAGTATTCGACATTTGGGGCATTCCATTTGTTGAACATTCACGACTTCGTTGTAACCGCGTCGGCACGCCAGCGCGGATTTGGCCGCGCGCTTTTGCGTGAGATTTGCGAAGATGCAAAGAATCGTGGGTGCCAAAAAGTCACGCTCGAAGTTCGAAATGACAATGTCGCGGCGCAGCGGCTCTATCGGAAAGAATCCTTCGGTGAATGCGAGCCGCCTATGCTATTTTGGCAGCGTCAATTGTGATGGGCGCCCACAGATCTCCCGCAGCTGCATCTCGCACCCGCGTCCGACCGGTGCAACTTGGCAAATGCGGGCGTTAGTTTTCACTCGAAGTGCGAGCGCAAGCGATACGTCCTGGAATGACTGGTTACGGAAAATGTAATTCAACACCGAGCCTGGCGCGCGCGGCAAGCCAGGCTGGCTGAAATACGGTGTTTTCATCACCGTTCGGGTCGTAAAAGCCGAACCTTGGCCGGTTCAGTGGGAGCACGACATCCAAATCAAAGCGAAGTGCTAAGGCATCGGTAAGGCTAAGGATTCCAAGAGCCCCAGCCTCTGCGGACGCAACCGGTCGATGTGCAGTTGGCAATTGTGCCGGAAACTCATGCCCGATACCGGACAGCCGAGCCAACTCGAGCCCGGCACAGGGACTGAGGGCAAAACGACTGGGCGCCCAGGCCCTCACGCAGAGCTCGGCGCTGCCTGCCAACTTTGCGAACTCCCCCCAGGCATTCGGGTTCGGTATCTGTCCCCAAACCTTGTGCTTTGGCAACCAATAGCCGAGTGACGCTTCGGCGCGCCAAGGTCCGTAGAGCAGTCCCAACGAGCCGCCTAGCGCTTCCGTAAACTTGGGAAGTGAACCGATATCGCCGGCAACCCAGGCCGCAACGAGCCCCGAAACGGGCCAACTCGTCTTTTGGGTTTGAGGAATTACTGGCCAGACGAAACCCACATTTGGATTTTGGTTTTTTGTCTCACGCGCCACCGGGTTGCTTTGCAAATTCGAAGCGAGCGGCGGCGCGGGCGGCACGTTCGAAGTCGGTGCTGCGGCAATATTCGCGGAATTGACTGCGTTTGCACTCGATGGTCCCGCGGATTCGCTGGTTCCCATGGGGCGCGCGTGCGTAGCGGCGGTTTCCGGATCGATGAGCATTGCAATAATCAGGCTCGTGGCGTCAACCAATGCCGAGCAAGAATGCGCCGTGATCGCGCGTTCGCTTTGCCCGGCATTGCTCTCGGTCCGAATCGAAACGCGCCAGGTATCAGGGTCCAGTTGCGCGACATTGGCATCGACATGAACTCGAATGCTCGGCGCCTGGCTGCCCTCGAGATCGCGACGCAGCTCCTGGTCGAGAGCTACTCGGTCTGGACAGTCTGGAGGCGCTTCCCATCGGACCGTAACGTCTGACAGAGGATCGGCGAGTCCACCTTTCGCCCAGGCCACACTTACTGCGACGACAGCGACGAGCGCGCCGTGGCAGACGTGTTTGAAACCCTGCACCGCCCGCGGCTCACGAAGTAAGCCGAATTGCCACCTTGCGTCGTTCACCCGATTGGACACCCAACTCGACTTCAATAGCAGTCGCCGCCCCCAGTTGCCAAGGGTGCGCGGAGGATTCAGCGACAATTGCAGGCTCGGACCATTCACTGAGCCACAGCAACCCAACTTGAATCGGCCAGAAATCAGAATCCTGATAGCTGATGTTCGACAGCTGATAGCTAGTGAAGGACCAGCACAATTGTCGCGAGCAACGCGACGAGCGTGAACATACCATACAGAGTAATGGCTACCTTCGCTGGGTGCACGAAGTGCGGACTCGACCAAACGAGCGCAACGGCTAGTGGCGGCATCACGGCCAGCATCAGTCCGATTGCCAGCGGACTGGTGAATCTGGGTTCGCGTTTGGCGATGCGCCTGCGGGGAAACTGCGAATCGAGTTCAAGCAGCCGGCGGCGCGCGTCTACGAACTCGACGATATCGTGGACGTTGGGAAGGAACATGCAGTTGTGGAACTTCCGGTACGAAGGCGAGCGAACCGATACCGGAGCAGGCGTACTCGGAGTTGCACGACGCGGCGTCGGCTTAGTAAATACGGTGGGTTGTCGCGCCGGAGCGGGCGGCGGATAGCCACGCAAAGTCGGAATGCCGAATGGGTACGGACCAATGATCTGGCATTCGTTAAGCCTAGGCACGATTGCGATCCTAATTTGCCGCTTCCCTATAATTCTGGCCGATTGGCAACCCGATGGCAAGGTAAAAGGGGCCTAGCACGGGCAGTTGCCGAGGTCACCGGCTTGGCAACTTTGGACGTTCAAGCTGGCAGAGTCGTTACGTTTTTGCCAAAGTTGCTGGGGTTTTTTCACTACGAAAGAGGGACACCCGTGGCATTCTGGTTGTTGAAAACCGAGCCCGAGACTTGGTCTTGGGACATGCAACTAAGTCGAGGGGCTCGCGGCGAAACGTGGTCGGGTGTGCGCAGTCACATGGCCAAGAACAATTTGATAAAGATGAAGCGCGGCGAACGCGCGTTCTTCTACCACTCCGGGCGCACCAAGGAGATCGTAGGAATCGTTGAGATCATTCGCGAGGCTTACCCAGATCCCACGGATGAGACGGAAAAATTCGTCACTGTGAATGTAAAGGCGTTAACTCCGCTGAAGTCACCCGTGACACTAGTTGCGGTGAAGGCCGAACCCCGCCTGAGCAGTATGGTGCTCGCTAACAATACACGGTTGTCCGTGCAACCAGTCACAGCCTCAGAATGGAAGCTTGTATGCGCGATGGGTGGTATCAAGGGGTAGTCTCGCATTCATTGCGAAAGCAGCTCAACGCGAACCAAGCTTGGCCGAGGCAATCATCGCGTCGAGAAGCGACGCGATGCGCTGATTGGCGATCCCGGTGCCCTTGTGGCGCACGACTTGGGCATATTGCTCGAGCCGGTGCGTCTCCAGCTTTGGCAACAACTTCTGAACGCGTAGCAGTTCTTCGACTTGCTCCTCGGAGCACACGATGCTCTGAACCAGGAGCACATCGACAGCGAGATCGAACCACTCCGCCTTTCGCGTTACTTCAGCAAGCCGCAGAGCAAACTTGAATGCCTTATTGCGCACGGCCGGGCTAGTCTGTCGATAACTCCGGATATCCGCCAACACGGCACGCAGGTGCTTTGCCAGCACTTTTTCCGCTTCGGCAACCTGACCCGAGTCGATGGCGCACTCGGCCACAGACGCGACCAGGTCTAGGTCGTGCGTTGCACGCGTCTCGTCTTGCAGAACCTTCGAGGATTTTTTGACGACCGTGGACGCGGTTTCCGTCACCACCTCGACGACTTTCATGTTTGCGCTATCGAGAGCATCGTTGTTGAGGAAAATCTGAAATGTGTCCGCGCCAATCAGGAATTTGTCGCCGTTTCTGAGGGTCGTGGCTTTGCCCTGGATGCGTTGGTCGTTGACGATTACTCCGTTGTGGCTGCTTAGATCCCGGAGCACGACCACATTGTTGACGCATACTTCGAGCTCGGCATGCCTTCGCGAGACGACCTCGTCATTGACCACGAGTTGGCAAGACCGACTGCGGCCAATCATGTACTTTCCCGGAAGCAACACGAGTTCGCGATCCTTGTGGTGAAGGACGACGACGGACCCGCGCTCTGGACGGTGACCGGGAAGGTTGGATTTCATGGGCCGCTACAAACAACAATAAGTACGGCAATTTGGCGCGATTGATGAGGGGAATTCGACACCCGGCGAGACAATCCAAGGCTCGGTGATCATTCCTCGGGTTCTTGGGCATTTGTCTGCGAGCCCAAACTTGGGCTCATGTCAGCCATTTCTAGCGGATGAGGCAGCCCATCGTACTGTATCACTCGAATTATTCGTCCTCAGGGTTGCCCAGACATAACGCGGGCCCTGGGGGCTCGGGTAGCGAGCCTACAAGCACCCTCACGTCACCGTACGTCCGGCCATGGCCTGATTAAGAACTTCCTCAATTCCCGAAAAGCAAGCGACAGCCCGACACGGGTCACAATTGGTCAGCCCCCAATTGTGGCCCGTGCCCTTTTATGGGATCGCTGAGTTTTTCCGCCTTAGAGTCGGGGCCTCGACATTCTGATATGCTCGCGCAACGAGGGAATCATGACTAGCGAACCCGCGGAGTTGACGGGACCCAATCTTGCCGATGGCATAGACATCGCCGAGTTAGCCGACGGTAAACCACTGCTCGGACAGGCCAACGGTGAGGGAGTTGTCGTTGTTCGGCGCGGCAGCGAGTTCTTTGCGATCGGTGCAAGCTGCTCACATTACGGCGGACCACTCGCCGAAGGGCTGGTCGAGAGCGATACCATTCGATGTCCCTGGCATCACGCTTGTTTCAGCCTTCGCACGGGCGAACCCGATGCGCCTGCCCTAAATTCGATAGATTGCTACTCGGTCGAACGGAACGGCGACAGGCTCTTCGTGCTGGCAAAAAAGCCAGCATCGGCGAAAAAGCAGGCCAACACTGCCCTCAAGAATGTCGTCATTATAGGGGGCGGAGCAGCCGGGTTGGCCGCGGCGGAAATGCTGCGCCGCGAAGGCTACGCAGGAAGCATCAAGATGCTGAGCGCCGACAGCTCGGGGCCCGTGGATCGACCTAATCTTTCTAAGGACTACCTCGCAGGTACCGCGCCGGAGGAGTGGGTACCACTGAGGACGGCAGAGTTCTTTGCCGAGCAGTCCATTGAGTTGGAGCTGGAAACCCGTGTCGAATCACTAAACACACGAGCGAGAACCGTACCCGTTCGATGCGCTCTTGTTGGCGACCGGCGCCGAGCCGGTCCGGCTTTCGCTCCCGGGAGCGGACAGCCCGCACGTACATTACCTCCGATCGCTTTCGGATAGTCGTGCCATCATTGAAAAGGCCAAGCAAGCAAAGTCCGTTGTCGTAATTGGTTCGAGTTTCATTGGGCTGGAGGTCGCAGCCGCGTTGAGGACTCGTGAGCTCGCGGTTCATGTAGTCGGCCCAGAAGGGCAGCCCCTCGAGCGTATCATGGGGCCCGAAATTGGGGCTGCCGTGCGCGCATTGCACGAGGAGCACGGTGTCGTTTTTCACCTCGGTAACACCGTGCGGTCGATCGCCGCTGACAGAGTGACATTGGCAAACGGCAGCCGGATCGCCTGCGATCTCGTCGTGGTCGGAATCGGGGTAAAACCGCGGATTGAGCTGGCCGAGAAGGCAGGCCTCGCCATTGATCGCGGTGTAGTCGTCAACGAGTTCCTCGAAACTAGCGCGGCTGGGGTATACGCCGCCGGTGACATCGCGCGCTGGCCTGATCCTCACTCGGAGCAAAGTATTCGCGTGGAGCATTGGGTTGTTGCACAGCGGCACGGGCAGCTAGCTGCTCGAAATATGCTGGGGCAAAAGCGGCCTTGTACGTTGGTCCCCTACTTTTGGAGCCAACACTACGACATAGCAATCTCGTATGTCGGGCATGCCGAGCGCTGGGACAGCACCGACATTTCCGGCGATCCGGCGCAGCGAAACTGCGTGGTGGCGTTGCGCGCCAACCAGAAAACCCTCGCCGTCGTAACCATCGGCCGCGATTTCGAGAGCCTGCAAGCAGAAGCAGCCTTCGAGCTCCACGACGAACGAAGCCTCGCCTCACTCGGCAAACAGTAGGGAATTTTCGGGACGCCTCTGACACGTCATTTCGCTCACGAATTGCGTTTCGCCCGATTGAGAAGTCCACTATCGTTCTCGGGTCGTCGCGGCAACTTAGCGGTGGCGACTCGAGCGAACAATCCCAGTGGATAACTTGCACCAAATCCTGCAAAAGGCGGGCAGCGCTACCTGGGATCTCGCACCTTACGTTGTGTTTGGTGTGCTATTGGGTGAGGCGCTTCGATACACGCCGGCCACGCGGGTGCTCGAACGCATTTGCCGACAACGGCCGGTGATAAGCCTGCTGTTCTCAGCGGTATTCGGCATGGCCTCGCCGCTCTGCACGTATGGGACGGTGCCGGTGGTCTTGGAGTTGCTGCGCGCAGGGGTACCCATCGCGCCGCTGGCGACATTCCTGGCAACATCATCGTTGATGAATCCCCAATTATTGGTTCTAACTTGGGGAGGGCTGGGCGCCAAGTTGGCCTGTGTCCGGCTTGCCGGTGTTCTCGTGTTTGGGCTGATCCTAGGGGCAGTCCTGTACATTTTACCGCGGGCCTGGAGCGTATTACCCGTGCTCACCCAGGAACAGTCGCCGAAAAAACGTCCGCCGAAGAGATTCACACTCAAATCCTATGCGCTTCGGAGCTGGCACACGCTCGAGTTCGTTGGTTTCTATGTGTTGATAGGTGTCCTGCTCGGTGCCGTTGTAGAAGTGGTCGTTCCAGGGCGTTGGATCCTTGCGTTGTTTGGCTCGGGAGGCTGGACGCAAATATTGCTGGCTTCCCTGTTGGGCGTGCCTCTGTACGCCTGTGGCGGCGGCGCGATTCCGCTGGTCCGTTCGTTATTGGAGCAAGGCCTGGCACCTGGTGCAGCAATGGCGTTCCTAATCGCGGGTCCCGCTTCGCGATTGCCACCGCTCATGGCGTTAGGGACCATTTTACGCCCGGCATTCGTTGTGGCGTACGTCTGCGCACTGGTGAGTTATTCGGTACTCGTGGGCATTTTCTACGGTTGGATTTAGCGCAACCGCAATAGCCAAGTGCCGCTGTAGCATCAAGTGGCAACGTTAACTCCTTGCGACACTGTGATAGGATTGCACCCGTCACTCTAAATCGTTCTCCTCCGTGGGACGAAAGTGTGGTTGCGGGAATACTTAGCGTAGGGAAATCACCATGTCTGCACTGCTCGGGTCCGCACAACGCGCCTTCCTAACAACCGCCCTTCTGGCTATGGCCGCGGGACAGGTACAAAGCTGCGGAGGCGATTCTGGCTCCGGCCCGCAAGAGGCTGCCAATGGCGGAACCAGCGGTGTGGTTTCCGGCGGCACGTCATCGACAGGCACCGGAGGTTATAGCGCGGCAGGGAGCGGCCTGCCGACGGGCGGAGGTGTCGGAGCCGGTGGTGTTTCAACCGGCGGCAATGCGCCCAACGGCGGAGCCTTGAGCACGGGTGGAACTACAGCTGGTAATCAGTCTACTGGCGGTAATTCAACTTTAGGAACCGGTGGCAGCAAAGCGGGTGGCGGAAGTCCTGCAACGGGAGGCAGCTCACCAGTCGGCGGAGCTCCGGCGCCCACTGGCGGCAACGCCGCGGGCGGGTCGAGCAATGGTCAGTACGTTGTGGCCATGGTCCAATCGACCAAGGCCCAAGCCGCGGACATCACGCAAGACGACATCGAGACTATGGTGACGGACGCGGTGACCCAGGCCGGTGGCTTGGACTTCATCAAGGACGGCCAGACCGTCGTGTTGAAACCCAATCTATTGACGCCTTATGTCAGTTGCTGGAATGGCGGGACGGCACTGTCAACAACAGTCAACGGAGTTACGACCGATTGGCGTGTAACCCGCGCCGTGGCGGATTTGGTCCGAGCAAAGAATCCCACAGGCAAAATTCTCGTTATGGAGGGCTCCAACCGAAGTACCACCACGGCTTTCTCGCTGCTCGGCTACACGAGCGCCAATTTTGGAACATCGGTCGACGAGTTCATCGCGCTCGAAGGCGCGAGTTGCGCCAATCATGGGGCGAACTATCAGACAGGGCTCGTTCAGAAGCCAGCCACGGGAGGCAAGCTCTATTGGGTGAACCAACGCTATTTCGAGGCAGATGTAGTCATTAGCATTGGCGCGATGAAGACTCACGGCCAGGCGGGGGTTACCGGTTGCGTGAAGAATCTTGGGATTGGCGCAACACCGAACACCCAATATTCAGTCTCGACATCGGCGACCGACTGTACCCGCAACATGAGCACGGCTGGGGTTGACAGCTACATTGACCACAGCCTTGCGGGGCTAGGTCAATTCGTTCACGACTATTATAGCGTGCGCCCCGCGGACTTTGCGATCATGGACGGGCTGCAGGGCCTACAAAACGGGCCCTGTACAGCCAACGCTCCTGCATCGGACAAAATGAACATGCGTGTGATTCTAGCTGCGCGCAACGCGGTCGCGCTGGACACCGTTGAATCGCTCGTGATGGGCTGCGATCCGCAGAAGGTTCCTTACCTCACCAAGCTCGAAGCCGACGGCCTCGGCACGACGGACACAGCCAAGATCACAGTCGTCGGTAGGCAGGTCGCCGACGTTTTGAAACAATTCGCAGGCCCCGCGGCGGTCTGCAACTAGCGTTACTACTCGGCGCGCGCAGGGTTTTAGCCCCTGCGCGCCGCGAAAAACTTCGGAGTATTAGCCAATCTTAGAACATTCGAAGGTGACAGTCACCTGTGCATCCGCGTCGGCATTAAGCTGCGTGCACATCGTGGGGCACAGCGTTAGTGTGGTGGCGACGTTCGGGTCGTCCGTGTAGAAATCGCCGTCCGTGCAGCCCGACGACGAGGCTGCCTTGAGCGTCTGCGAAGTTGCGCCCGACGTATAGGTAACCGTCGTGTGAGGCAAATCGACATAGTATTGATTCGAAGGCGGGCTCGGCACGTTAAAGACGCACGACTTGGTAATGCTATTGCCCACCGTGTATTGAACCGCATTCTGCAACGCTGAACCGAAGTCGGCGGCTGTGGTAAGATCGATGTGGCAATAGTTGCCGGCCGTCGCTGCCCCACAGCTCGCTAGGGTGCTGCCGGCGGGCGCAGTACCGCCGGCATAGGCCAATTCCGAGAGCATGCCGCGAGGATCAAAGGGCGCGCCCTGTGCCTCCTCCGAACCGGGGACACCTATGAAAAATGTCTGAATTCCGTTCGGTACGCCTGCATTGGCAATGGTTTGAACGAAGTAGTCATATTCCGATTGTGCGACGCAGGCGGCGGTGCACGCCGCGCCTGCATTACAGCCATCACGGTTAACGGTCGGAACGCCATCCGTCATGAACACGATGTACTTGTGGCTATTGGTATACTGGTCAGAGTTTGGCCACGTGCCTGTAATATAGCCAAATGCATATTGCCAGGCATTGAGCGTGGGTGTCCAGGTGTCCACATTGGCCTGAAGTGTGATGCCGTTGATCGCGGCGTTAATCGCAGCCAAATTTTGCGACAGCGGTGCGGGGGCCACCATGGGGAACTGCGTGCCGTCATAACAACCACCATTTTTGGGGGCTGGCTTATTGAAGAACGTCATTCCAACTAGCCAATCCTGCGGCAAGTTGGGCAGCACGGTTTCAAGTGCCGTTTGAGTGGCCTGCCACTTGGTCTGCGTTGTTCCCGGCGGTGACGTCAGCACGTGCGTCATGGAGTTGGTGATGTCCACTTGGAACAAAATGACAGGCGGCAGTTGTTTGCCGGTGGTTGTCAGTGGCTTGCAAACACTGCTGCTGCCAGCCGCACCCCAATCACCGCCAGTAGTCTGGCCGACGCCCGACGCTCCCGTTCCCCCGTTGTTGCCGTTTCCGCTGCCGGCATTGTTGCCATCTCCAGCGTTGTTGCCGTCGCCTGCATTGTTTCCGCTGCCGGCACTATTATTGTTCCCACCTTGCGTCGCAGCGCTCCCGCCGGCGGTCCAAAAGGAACCGCCTTGCGAACTCCAGTAAGAGCCGCCCTGCGAGTCCCAAAAAGCGCCGCCCTGCGAACTATAGTAGGTGCCGCCTTGCGAATTGTTCCCCGAGTCCTCAACTCCGTTGCCGGTCGAGCTCGAACAGGCCGCAACGACGATTGACAGACTCGATAACGCCACACTTGTCCGCATCAACATGATTAGAATCCTTAAATTAGTAGGAAATTGCGTTCGAACGCAAAGTGGAACGGTGAGCCTAGAGCCGATCACCTAGTACTCGCCGATGTACTTAGATTCCCTGCTTGCCCAAGAGTGATCACTCAAAAAGCCAGCCGCTATCGGCTGAGTTGGCGTTAACAATTCCAGAACTGCGCGGGCGCATTCGCATCTGGAAATTCACGTCATCAATAGGGATAACCAGGCACATTGAGCGGGAGAGTGTAAATAGCCATACCAGCGGAAATATAGAGTGTTTTGCGATCCGCGCCGCCGAAGGCAAGATTGGTCGTCCCGGTCGCCACTGTGATGCTACCGATCTGCGAACCGCTTGGAGAAAGCACGATAACTTTACCGGCGCTATTTGACGCCCAATACAAGTTCCCCGCGCAGTCCACCGCCACTCCGTCAGGGTTAGTAACAGTAGCAAAGTTCTGCTTATTACTCGTACTTCCGTCGGATGCGACGGTAAACTTCCGAATGGCGTTGGCCGTCATGTCGGACACGTACAAAATGCCTTCATCGGGTGAAAGCGCGACGCCGTTCGGTTCGCCAAAGGTGCCGTCCACCAGTGACACCTGACGAGCCGGAGTGACTCGATAAATACCTTTTGTGCCAGTTTCGGAGGTTCGCGAACTACCGAGCTGATAGTCGGGATCCGTGAAATAGATGGTCCCGTCCGATCGCACGGTTAAATCGTTGGGAGAGTTGAAATGCTTGCCGTTGCTGTCCGTATTGAGCAACGTACTCACCGTCCCCGCAGTTGGGTTAACCCGAACTATGCCCTGAACCTTGTGTGAGCAGCCGAGCAAGCTGCCGTCCACGTCCAGAGCCAGGCCATTGGTACCGGAATCCGTTACGGGTGTGTCAACCGTGTTGTTAGGCGGAGTGAGCCTTTGGACTTGCGAGGGCACCACAGGGTTAGTGCTACCCGTAGCCATATTCGAGAAAAAAAGCACGCTGGTGCTGGCATCCCACACGGTACCCTCGAACTGGCCACTACCGGTTGCATTATAGACGCGAGTCGGCGTCCCGGTGAGGGTCGGCACTGGATACGTGCCCCCCGGACAAATTCCACCGCTCTTGCCGCCAGTTGCTGAGCCACCGCCCACCGGGGTAATGCCGCCAGTGTTGGCAAGGCCGCCAATATTTTTGCTTCCTCCCGTAGACTGGCTGCCGCCCGAGTTCGATGTACCACCGGGACTCGAAGTGCCACCCGTGCTCTTGCTGGATGTACCACCAGAGTCTGGGTTTCCCCCGGCCGCGGAAGATCCGCCCGTGTTGCCGATGACGCCGCCGGTGGCCGCCGCACCGCCACCGTTGTCACGACCGCCGGTGTTCGCCGCACCGCCGGACAACGAGCCCCCGCTGCTAATCGCATTGCCCCCGGACCCTATCGTGTTACCTCCCGCGCTTCCCCCGGTTGTGCCTTGCGAGCTACCGCCGGTTGACATGCCGGTTGAACCGCCGCCGCCAGTTGACCCACCGCTGTCTCCGCTGCAGCTTGCGCAACTGACGCAGGCGGCCAAAAACGCCAACTTTGCGGCAAAACGAAACTCATTAGTCCACATAGGGTAAAATCCCATCCGGTACCACGACGCGCGTCCGATTGATCGAGTCTAGCACCCAGAGTGACCTCTATTGACTCGATCTGAATCATTGTGCCGGAGAATGGTTCAAAAACGAAGTGTCACTCAAAGAAACCGGAAACGCTTCCAAATGCAGATTATGCGCAAACCACACTGCCTACGCTTTTGTCTTGTTTGGTTTTGACGGCACGTACCAGGACTGGTGTCCCGCCGAAATAGCACCTACGCTATCGCTCGGGCATCTTAGGCGTCGAAAATGGCCGACGCCCTAAGCTGATGCCGCTCACTCCTTTCGATACTTTGCGAGAACGGGCGTTCGCCAAGCAATCCAGAGTACGCACAGAACGCACCCAATTCCCCCCGAAACGACGGACACCAGGGGACCAAAGCCCTGGGCCGCGACGCCCGCCTCGAGTTCACCCAGTTGCGGCCCGCCCATGAAAAATATCATGTTCACACTGGTCATGCGCCCGCGCATCTCGTCCGGCGTTGCCAGTTGTCGGATCACGTTTCTAAGCACCGTACTCACCATGTCGGCGGCACCGGACAAAAATAGAAACCCGAAGCTCAGCCAAAATACCGTCGAGAGCCCGAACCCAATCGTTACGAGGCCGTACACGACAGCGGCCAATATCACCGTGTAGCCACGGCGCTGAATCCGCTCCACGGCTTTGACCATCAATAGGCTGGTAACAACGGCACCCGCCGCCGTTGCCGATGATAAAAGGCCGTATCCGTGGGCGCCTACGTGCAGAATATCCTGTGCAAAGATGGGCAACAGGGCCGTCGCCGACGCAAAGAAGGTGGCAAAGAAATCTAGAAGCATCGATGACCGAATCAGCGGTAAACTGAATACGAAGGCAATGCCGTCCCACGCCGCTCGCAGCGAAACGGCCGAACGCGCTGAGGTCGGACGCACCGGGACGTCACGCATGGTCAGCAGCGAGGCAATCAAAACGAGAAAACTTGCCGCGTCAACTGTGTACACCCAGCCTACGCTGGTTGCCGCGATCAGAATGCCGGCGATCATTGGACCTACCACGGACGCCGCCTGAAACATGATGCTGTTGAGGCTGATGGCGTTCGGAAGATGTTCGCGTGGGACGAGCGTCGGAAAGAACGAATTGCGCGCCGGGTTGTCGAAGGTTGCCGCCGCCGAGCTCAAGGTGGCAAGCGCATACACGGCCCAAATATTGGCAACGCCGAGTAAAGTCGTGATCGCCAAGGCGGTCGATATAACGAGCATGACTGAATTCGTGACCAGTAACACCCGCCGTCGATCATACGCATCCGCAGCTACCCCGGCGACAAGGGAACAGATGACGATGGGGACCACGCGAACGAGCCCTACACCACCGAGTGCCAACGCCTTCTGGTTGTCGGGCACCAGCAATGAAACGTGCCATAAAATGGCGGCGTTTCGCATCATGGACCCCGCCATTGAAATCAACGTGCCAAGCCAGAGCAACCGGAAGTTACGCGACTGCAGGGCGACGAAAGTAGGGTTAGTGCGAGCCAAGCGAGGAAATGGT
This sequence comes from uncultured delta proteobacterium, assembly GCA_963819085.1. Classification (GTDB taxonomy): domain Bacteria; phylum Myxococcota_A; class Polyangia; order Polyangiales; family Polyangiaceae; genus FEN-1139. Next base: position 2,902 of record CAWFUX010000043.1, on the reverse strand, counting down.
CTAGCGCGCTCTCGGCAATTGGTGCAAAACCAATCGTCAAAGTCTCACTCATGCACCCTGAATTGTAGGCTCCGCGCTACGCTGCCGACGCCGCTCGATAGGCCGCCGCAAACACCTGGGCAAACGTCTCAAATGATGTCTTGGTATTGACCACTTCAGTTCCCACTTGCGGCCGTAGCAGGCCGTTGGCGGCGCCTTGATACATCTCGACGTAAAGTGAGGCCATTTGGTCCGAGAGGCCCATTGAAACCATGCCCTTTTTCGCATCTTCGTATGAGAATCGAACGAAGGGCAAATCAGGCTTACCGATTGCACTACCGATGGTTTCGGTTATCTCGGCGAATGTTATCAATGATGGGCCGATCAAATTGATGACTTCGAAGCCTGTGAAATCCCGCGCCCCAAGGCGCCGAGCCGCGTATTTGCCGATATCCGCGGCAGCAATCACCGCCAAGGGGGCATCCCCAGGCGCTGGCGCCCCAAAGATGCCCATTGATTGGACCATCCCAACACTGCCGAGAAAATTCTCCATGAAGTAAGCGGCGCGAATCGACAGAATGTCAAGGCCGCGAATTTGCTTGAGCCTTTGCTCTAGCTCATAAAGCCCGACGATGGGCCCCGTTCCGCTCGGATGATCGGCACCTAGACTACTTAGAATGGCAACCTTTCGGCAGCGGCTCGCTTCAACGGCTTCGCCTAGGTTGGCGGTTATTCTTTGCTGGAATTCTCGAAAATCGGACACGACGAAGTTGGGAGGGATCAGCAGGTATGCGGCATCCGCGCCTTCGAGTGCACGATTGACATCTCCCATTTTTTCTAGATCGGCTTCGACAGCGTTTGCACCCAGCTCGACCAGCTGTGAAAGATTCGACTTGCTGCGACCTACGACGCGCACTGGTTGCTTTGCGGCCAAGAGTTCGCGTGCGGCCGTACCACCCGTATTGCCCGATGCACCAAATATTACAATCATGGTCAGCTCTCCCTTCTTCACTTCGCAAGTGCGTATCGAGCGATCGATTGAGTCCGCCACGAGCTTTGGCAAGGGGGCACCGCGGCCGATTGGGGGGACTCGCCTCGTTAGCGGCAATATCCGTTTATTGCGCTGGTGCAAGTTTGCCCGGTTGCGCACTCGGTCGCCACGCTGCACGGGATCGTGCATCGCATATTCTGTGTGCCGCCGAGGCCGAGATTTTCGCACAGGCCATCACCCAGGCCCGCACCGCAGGTGTTGCTCCGGGTGCAGCTCGTTGGTGTCAACAGACTCAACACGGCTTCGCAAGTGGTTGCATCTTGATTGATGCCGCAATTGGACTCGCTGGTAGCCGCCGACAGGCTGGATGAGGAGAATGTAGCTGTGTAGGGTTGAGCGCATGTAACGAGGTCTGCGCGTTGCAGACAGTAACTACCGTGAGGGCTTCCCTTGTAATTCATTGAAACGCATCGCGCAGTGAGTCGGGTGCCGCTCGTACACTCTGAATCTGCAACACAAGCATGACAGGTACCAAGCGACCCAATACGCGTATTGGTGCAAGTTTTCGTGGCTGGGTTACAGGAATTGCCGCCGCATGCCGCTTCATTAGCGGGCGTACAGGCCACGCAAGCGCCCTGACCAACGACGCCCGTCGCCGAAACGGCCAACTCGCAGACGCCCTTGCCGGGAATCGAGTTGCAGTCGGAATTGTCGGTGCAGCCCGTGCACGTGCCGGCAATACAAACAGAAGCCGCAGCGCCCTTGCAGTCGGTGTTGCTGCGGCATTGAATGCACTCGTCGGCGGTGGTGTCACAGTAAGGTTTGCCGGTGGCTGCGCAGTCTAAATCTTTAGCGCATTCGACACATTTCGACGTGGCCGAGTTACACACCGGGGTTGCGCCGGCGCATGCCGGACTACAGCTTCCAGAATTGCCGCTGTCACTCCTTTCGGATTCTGAATTTCCGCACGACGCGGTGTAGCTGCAGTCATCGGCGCTCTTGGAGCAACCGAACAGGAACGCAACTACGGCAAGGGCAGTCACCATCCTTTGATGCGGTTTCTTCATGGCTCAATCCCTCCACGTCCTGCGCTCTCAAAAATTACCGCTAAGCATAACACTGGAATCGCGCGACCCCAGGTTGGCATTGAACCGCAGACTCGTGCCGCCCCCGGCCCCGGTAGTGTTGCCTCGAGGCCAATACCAATAGATGGGCACGGCGACCAGGGCCATGCTCGCAAAAACGATCCCAGTTGTTGACCAATTTCGATCACTATCCTTGCTCTTGGCGGTATCCATGAGCACCGCGCAATCTGGATTGGGCGCAGCCCCGGGTGCGCAACCGTTCGGGCCAACCTTTTTGCGCAGGTCGTCGGCCTGATTGTCTTTTGAATTGGCGGCAAGGCGAAACCCGATTGCCATGCCAACGCCTATTACGAATGTTCCGCCCGCAATCGCTGCGGGGACCGCGGCTTGATTCAACCTGTCGCGCATTGTGCCTCGGGATGTGTTTGCTGCTGTGGGCCGCTGGGAGCGCGGGCTTTGGTGCGACTACGGGTTCCGGTGCGGCGGGGGGCGGCTTGTGTTCAAGTGGGATGTCGACATTCAAATCGCCACCGGCCATTACCATGATTGCCTGCTTGGCTGAATCGCCGCCCTGCCTAAATTCGACCTCGTGTTGCCCCGGATTGACGTAGACCGGCGTCGTGAGTGGAATCTCGCCGATTGGCTGACCGTCAATGAGAACGGCGGTGCCATCACGACTTGCGGTGATGTGCAGTGTCCCGATGTGACTCTTTGCATCGGCATGCGCTTGCTTGATGGCTTCGAATGTCTGTTCACTTGCCGATGGGGCAAAGTTGTCTAGGCAATATTGCAAATGCGTGGCAGCATCGCGATAGCAATACGTATGCTTCAATAACAGGCAGAAACA
>CAWFUX010000042.1:0-73877 GCA_963819085.1 uncultured delta proteobacterium | reverse complement strand
GGTTCTCGGGACAATATTATGTTGCTCTTGTGCACCAGTGTCCTCGACTATGGCTGGTAGACCATTGCGTAGTTGGCCGCCAATTTCTGAATGATTCTTTCTCTTGCAATTCGAAGTAGTGTCGGGTGCGCCACTAGTGAGAGTGACCGTGGGAAATCCCATGTGTCCTCAGATTCGCTGTTTGTGGGCGGTTGTGAATTTCCTGTGAATTTCGCGTCACTGAACACATTAGTATGTGTCACAAGTGTGACATGCCCCTACGCGAAGTCTGTTATTACCCCACGGGTCGGAGCAGAGTCAGGACCTTTGACACTTCTTTCATCAGTGTCTCCTCACTGCTCGACTCGACAGCGCTGCCTGCGCAGAACAGTGCGAATCCGACGTATTCGTGGAGGATTTGCTTGAGCAGGTTCACCGGATCGGCACCCGCCGCAATAATAAGTGAATTCTCCGCAACTCGATCCGCGTCCAATTCCCCACGTTCATTCGGTCCGGCGCCTCTAAATAGGATGTCGTACACGCCTGCACCGACCGCAAACGAAGCTAGGCCTTCGCGCACCTGACCACCTTTGCCGCTGGCGTCTACCGCGTCGAAAATCTTTCGCAGGGCGTCATTCGCCAAAGCTACGAGCGCGTGGGGGCCCCCCGAAAGCCTCGGTGGGTGAATGGCGACATGCTGACTTTGAACCAGGGCATACAGCTGCTTGGTCGTTGCAAACTCGCCCTGGCTCGTGACCCTTCCGATCTCTTCGATACTGCGAACGCCGTCCACGGATTGGAACGTCGGAAGGTACTCTTCGGGCGGCGGGGCTCGGCTCTCCGAGCGCACCGGGACATGGTCCGCCGACGGGATCTTTTGCCTAAAATAGTGCATCTCGTCCATGCGCGTAACGCCGTCCATGAGCAGCGCGTGCAGGCTCACCGCCTGCCGCGTTGGCAAGCGAGCATCGTCAAACCCATCGAGAAAAAAGAATGTGCCGTCGGCAGTCATCAATGCCGAATACACGACCTCTTCAATCTGCTTTCGAATGTGATGAAACACCTGCTCTTGCGTTAGTATCCCGAGTTCCACAGCGACATCGCCGAATCGCTTACCGCTTTCGACCTGAGCCCGGATTGAAGCGTAATCTGCCTCGCGTAAGACTCCGAACCGATAGAGAACCGCGCCGAGACGCTCGTCATCGACGGTTGTGGTAACGCCAAGAACATTGCCCTGATCGATCAAGAGCGAGCGCGCTTCTCGCTCCTCGAACACCATGAGCTCGCCTCGCCAACCGGTTTGAGCCAGTAGTGCCAATATATCGCAGAGCGCACCCTGGGTGTGTGACTTCACCAGCAATCCTGACCACCGCTCCGTCACGTTCGTCGCGCAAACCGTCTTCACCGGTGAAGCGCATGAACACGACGTGACCAGGCGACGGGAGAATCCGGTAAACGCCCGCGCGTGCTCGCAACCGTTGGCTTGCGACCTTGCCAATTGGGTGCGCTTCACCCGTCGAGGCGATGCGAACCAATTCGGCTTTGAGATCCATGCGAGCCAATATTGAATGATACTAGTACATCGATTCTACTGAATCGATGTACTAGAAACTCGCGAAGCGAATTTGGGTTTGGGCGAATGCCCAAGGAAGACACCCATCACTCTAGTGGAATCGCGGCACTAGTACATCGATTCTATTGAATCGAGGGTGGGGAACGATCGGACATTAGGGCCGCAAACCGGACGGCGATTCAGGGGCGCAAACGCTCGGGCGGCGAATTCAGCGAAGTCCGGCGTGTAAGTGCGTCGGGGATAGTAGCCTTAGTCCTTCAATTCAGAAACCAAATTGCATACAAGTAAGTAACGGGTGCGACGAACAGCAGCGCGTCGATTCGGTCGAGAATTCCCCCGTGACCGGGGATGATTGAACCCGAGTCTTTGGCGCCCACCGACCTTTTCAGTAGGCTCTCGACCAAATCCCCCAATTGCCCGATGCCACCACCCAAAAGACCCAGAACTAGGCCATGCAACAAAGGGAGCCTGGGCAGATAGGTGAGCGAAGCAACTGCGCCGGCAATCGTGCTGCCCATGAGAGCTCCGTAAAGGCCTGCCCAAGTTTTGTTGGGGCTGACTACCGCGTAGAGCTTAGCGCCACCAAAACGTCGCCCAACGAAGTAACCACCTGTGTCCGCCAGCCACGCGATACTGAGCACTAGCAGCACCCAACCCGCGCCGAAGTCGCGTCGCAGCAATGAGGTGGTGGTGAGTAGCCCGCCAATATACCAAGGCCCCGCCGCAAGGGTCATCAACCGAAGACCCGAGCCTGCAATGTCTTTGACGCGCAGCAATGGCACGAGAAAGCCAATGATCGGCACCGCTATCCCGAGAGTGAGGAGGGCGCGAGCATCGCCAGTGGCAAAATAGACGGTCAATGCGACGCCCAGTGTCGACGCTGTTGCAAGTGTTTGTGTGACGCGGTCGCCCGAAACCGTCATCGCGTACAGCTCCACGCTAGCGGCTACCGTGGCCGCGAAGAGCAACAGCGCCCAACCGAGGGCGGGTCCGCGAAAAAGCAGCACGAGCAGCAGCGGCACGGCTACAGCGCTGGTCAGCAATCGGACGGTGAGGTTGCTCGTAGCCACGTACGCGCCAGGTATCAGTCTGCTTCGGCTTTCACAAGAGGGTGCGACACAATCGGCTCATTTAGGCCGGCTGGGGGGGATTGGTAGATACCGACGCTTGCCTCTTGCGTGAGAGACGAGGGCCGGCTAAGGCCCCGGGCCGTGTGGCGTCGCCACGAAATCTCTGAATATTGGCGCAGCCGCCGAATCTGGGTGGGCCTGTGTCTGGGCCTGGGCTTGGCGGCTTCGTGTATGTCGCAAAAGCCTGCCGAGCTGACCCCAGGCGGTTTCGCGCAATGGCTCGGAGCCGCCATCGATCAATCCGTGTTGGCGGATGACATCGGTTGGGAGCCTCAAAGGGACTTCATCACCGAAGCATTGTTCGGGCGGCGCCTGTTATTTTTGGCGGCACCCGAGAAGGGTCAACCGCGCGATCTGTATCGCGCAACCGTGCGCCTCGGCTACGGTGGGCAACCGATTGCAATCGTTGGCATCAACAACCTGACACGCACACCGCTCGGTGACGATTCGGGTCTGCAAGTCACTGGCGATCACGCGGTATTTGCGACGGTCGCCTATGGGAAAATCCAGGGCATCACCGTGCTCGACCTCGGCGGAATGCGCGACGAAGATGTCTCGGGTTCCCGCTTCGAGCGACTGCTACTCAAGATCACCAACCTGCAAATGACGGGAACCTTCGCGGGCCTGGGGCGCACCGATCTCGTGTTCAATGTGCCGTCGGCAGGTGCCAATCTCGAACTTGACGCAGAGCATCTGAGCGTCAAGTTTCGTGAATCCGAGCGCGATCTAAATTACGACCCGGTTCATCGAACGCTGCGCGCCGCAGATGGCTCTCAACCGTATGGCGTCAAGGTGGTTCCCAATCGCCACCCGGGCAAGCCCCTGATTTTATGGTCTGTTGATACGGCACGCGAAGAAGTCGGTCCCGAAGCGATTGCGTGGCTCGAAAATCAAGTATTCGGCGCGAAAGACTCGGTAAAGCGACTCGCCTTCAGCTTTGCGCCCACGTCTGACGTCAACGCACTTCGCGATCCAGACCCAACCGCTTCGGGTAGCAGTTCCGGCAGTGCCTCGGCGTCCGCGCGACTCGTAGCTTCAAGTGCACCCAAGATTCGCGTGTTCGAAGAGAACTGGCCGCCGCCGCCCATCGCAACGCTCTTCAAGCAAGCCGAACCGAACGAAGGCCAATGGGTGGCCGCGAACGAAGCCTTACTGCGGCCGTCGCACGCGATGGTCACGCCCGCGAGCGGGCCGGCACCCGCCTACTTCTATAGGACGTTCACGCGCCCCGATCCCAAGCGGCCTTACGCCAAGGCGTGGTTCATCGCGATGGACATGCGCCAGCTCACACTCGGCATGCAAGCGGGCTTCGAAGATCCCGAGCCACTCACGGGCCCCGCGGGCGAAGGTCGCCTGCCCGACGATCCGTCGATTCTGAATCGCGTCGTTGGGACGTTCAACGGCGCGTTCAAGACTGAGCATGGCCGATACGGCATGATGGTAGCTAAGCGCGTCCTTTTGCCACCGGTACCGGGAGCGGCGACAGTCGCGGTCACCACGGCGCATGAAGTGGCCTTCGGCAGTTGGCCCAAATCACCCACGATTCCCGACGATTTGTTATCATTTAGGCAGAACCTGGACCCGCTCGTCGAAGATGGGCAGGTCAATCCCACGGGGCGGCAAATCTGGGGATGGCAGCTTCAAGGCACGAGCGTGATGACGGAGCGCACGGCCATGTGCGTTACCAGCGCGGGTCATATCTATTACGTCTGGGCTGAGGAAACGGACGCCAAGATCCTCGGTGAGGCGATGCGTCAAGCGGGCTGCAGCTACGCGATTCACCTCGATATGAACCCCGGGCATTGCGGGTTTATGTACACGCGCGTCAATGACTTCAAGCGGAAGGATTTCTCCGTCAAGCGCGCCGTGGACAAGATGTCCGTGCCGCCTGAACGCTACGTAAGGTGGTCACCGAAGGATTTCTTCTACGTGATGTTGCGCGATCCGGTGCCCGAGGACGCAACACAAGCCCACTGGGTGCCCGATGGCGGGACTCAGCCGCCACCCACTTGGTGGCCCGCGTTGTTCTCGGCTCAGGTTGACGTCTCGGGTGCCAACGTCGAACTCTTGAGCGTCGAAAAGGGGCGTGTCCAATGGTCCGTACGCGCCGGCACGCTGGAACCGCGAGATCTCGGGGCCGCGTTGATGAAGACAGATCTCGAAGAGGAACCCAGCCACCGCATGCTCTTGGCGTTGGGTCTCGGGCACACGACGCCCGTAACTCGATACGGGCTAGCATTCGAGGGTAAGCCTTCGATTCCATTCAAGAATCAGATGGCTACTCTGGTCGTATCGCCGCCACACTCGATTGCGATTTATCAGACACCTCCGAGTCAGCTCAATTCGAATGAAGAGGCTGTACAGTTGCCGCTCTTGGCGCGAGACGGCGAGCTTACCTCCGAGGGAAGGTCTCAGGGTACGATGCGGCAGCGAGCTGCGATGTGTGTGACGCCCGAGGGACGTACACTCATCGGGCGCGCAAAGAGCGACAACAGTATTCCGATGGCGAGAGTGCTCTTGCGCGCGGGGTGTCGCGATGTTGTCGAGCTTGACCGCGGCTCGAGTCACCCGAGCTACCTTCACCGCACGGGCACCGATCACCCGCCAACAGGTGGCTACGAGACTACGACGCTGTACGCGCTCGCGGAAGCGATGCAACCCTCGGGGGTGAGGTGGAAGCCGAATGGGAGCGCGCCTTCGACTAGACCGACTTTGTATGATGCGCCACGGCGCGAAAAGCCGCGGGGGAATTAGGTTTCGCCGGGATCGGGGACTGGTTCTGACAGGGGCTGGGGCTGTTACTGGGGCGGTGACAGGGACTGGTTCTGGGACTGGGGCTGCCACAGTAGCTGTTGCCGCTACAGTTGCAGTTCCGGCCACAGTTTCCCCTTCTGTCAGCGGAACCAGAACCTGAATCCGCCCCGGACCTGCACCGGCGGCGCACCTTCCGTTCCAACGGGCGGCAATTTCAATCGATTCACGGCCTGCCGTTGGCACGCAAGCCGCGCCCATGTTGGGCATGCAAAACCCACAAAGCTCCCCGGTTCTTGAGCACGCCATCAAAGTTGTCGAATTGTCGCGCCCGCTCGTTGAGGCTATTCAGTTTTGGGCCTTGCGGAATATCACGCCGAGCATGCCCGAGCGCTTGCCGAGTTCGTCGAGCGTATGGCGGTAGTGCGTCTCGAGGTCGTCACCATCTAGCTTCAGGAGAGCGGTCCAGCGGAAATCCTTGGGTATTGGTGACGGCTTGTTGAACGGCGGCTTTGACTGCTACTCGGCCATCTTCAGGAACAATAGGAAGGTCAGCTGCTCGACGTAGTCGCCGTAGGACAGTCCGTCGTCGCGAAGGATATTGCAGTAGTTCCTGAGTTTCTGGACGAGTTGGCTCGGGTTGCTCATTAGTTCTTTTCAGGCACGGTCCGAGTATACGTATGCGATACTGTCACCATGCCGACGGTACTCCGCAGCGAACAATATCGGCTATTCTTCTACTCGGCCGACGGAGCGGAGCCACCCCACTTGCACGTAGAGCGCGATGACAAGACAGCCAAATTCTGGCTGGCGCCAGTCCGGCTCCAGGATAGCGGTGGTTTCAACCGGGTGGAAATTGGCCGCGTCAGAGCTATAGTAGAAGACAATCTGCAGATGTTATTGAGGTCCTGGGATGAGTTCTTCTCCACGTGAATCGCGACGCGCTGAGGGCGTGAAAGTTGCCGTGACGGACGACACGCTGACGGTTCAACCTTGTCGATGGCCGCACCGTCTCGGTTCCGCTTGCCTGGTACCCGCGACTCGCACACGCGACGGTGACTGAAAGGGACAATTGGCGCGTGATTGGCCGCGGCGAAGGTATCCACTGGGCAGACCTCGACGAAGACGTCAGTGTCGAAGGGCTACTCGAAGGTCGCGCATCGGCGGAATCTCAACCTTCACTTGAGAAATGGCTGCGAAGTCGCAAGCAGGCTGGGTAACGCCAAGCGCTACATGCCCAACAACGGGGACGTTGTCGTGGTCGAATTGGATGGCATTTGCAATTACTTACCGATTGGCGATGGAATCGCCACAGCGGGTCAGCCAAGCGAGGAGCACTTGCGCCAGCTTGCATCCGGTGGCTTCGTTGCAGTAGTAAATCTGGGTCTGCTCGATCCGAAGTACTGCTTGCCCAATGAGGCGGCATCAGTCGCGGCGCTAGGGATGTCTTACCACCACATCCCGGTGATTTTTCAGAATCCATTGGTTCAAGATTATGAGCGCTTTCACCAAACCATGTGCACCTTGCGCGGTCGGGCAGTCTTCGTCCATTGCGCAATGAACTATCGCGTGTCCTGTTTTACCGCTCTATATGCCGAAGCCGAACTGGGCTGGTCACGCGAACGGGCCAATGCTCACATCGCTCAGGTATGGGAGCCTGACGAAACGTGGAGTGCCTTTCTCCAGCGCGTTCGGGACGGTTGGAGGGACGCGTGACACATAGCAACGGGACTTCCCCAATGGTTTATTATTGTTTTGGGCGGCACGGAAGCGCGGGGGGACGACCACTAGATGGCGACAATTTTGACCCTGTTTCTGGCTGATGACGAGTGGGGTCGCGCTGGCATGGACGGACTTTGGAACATCATGCTCTAGCCCTTTAAGCGACCGCGCCGCGCAGAACGACGCACCGACTCTTTGGTAATCAGCTCGTACCCGAGCGCGTTGCCGAACGCGAAGCAGTCCGCCCGACGGGAGACTTGTCCGATGATGTGACCTCCCGGCTCGGCAATCGGAAAGCGGGTTCGCGCCGCGCGTTCTGTGCCTGCCCGCACCGTGACACGCGCCCGTGGTGAATCTGACGGCCCAAATGTGCCTCGAAATGAGGCTGGAGCTCGTTTTTGGTTGAATGTGCGCAAGATTCTTGGTTGCCATCTATGGGGCCAATGCGTCCGGTAAATCAAACGTTTTGCAGGCGTTGGGGTTCATGCGAAACGCCATAGTGGATTCGTACCGAATTTGGGAACCAGATTCAGGCGTGCCAACCGAGCCGTTTGCACTTTCGCAAAAGCGGGCCGACCCATCACTCTATGAAGTCGAAATTGTGGTGGACGACGTTCGCTTTCGTTACGGGTTCGTCGTTAGCGCAAGCCGCGTCGAAGAAGAATGGCTTTATGCGTGGCCCAGCGGTCACAAGCAAACGTGGTTCGAGCGCAGAGCGTGTGCTGCCGTTCTTGCGCAGTATCGCGACCAAGCTCGAGATCCGGCTGGCCATGCTCAATGCTGGCTATACGGACGAAGAGCAGCGCGTTGGCAGGAAGCTGCTGTTGGCGGCGACTGGCTATTCACAGGGTCCAGCTCCCGCTACGGCCGATGCCAAGGCTCGTGCGGCGATTGCTGAACTCGATCACGCAGACGAGTCCGTGTTTCGGCGGATACACGCGGCCCTCGGGCGCCTATATCCCGAGCAAGACATGTTCGTGTTCGCGGGCATCGGGCCCGGGCAGGGTGCGGCGGCGGTAGTCTCCGTGTCTAAATTGCTCGAACGCCTCAACGCCCTCGATAACTCCGCAGAGCGCGCAGACACGCGCGAGGCGGATCACGAAGCGTTGGCAACTTTGGCTCAACGCGGCATTGACGCCGCTGCGCTCAAGAAGCTGCGCGAACTCGTTGCGATTGCGCAAATGGCGCAACCCATCGAAACCTTGGACGTCACTGCCAAAGACAGTGAATCTCGCGAGCAAGCGCTCCGCGATCTACTGGTTTGGTATAAGGATTGGTCCGAGACGGCACGCGCTGTCATACAGCGTCGGGACTATCGAATCATAATGGGTCTATCCGAGCGAAGGCGTCGCGAAGAGCCTGAACCCCCTTCATCTCAGCCTGAGCCGGCGCCCGCGGCTTAATAATGGCACTCCTGCCATCCGGTTGCACGGTGCTCCGCCACTATCCGAATCTCGCCCATCTGATCCCGCTGCCCACCTCCCGTGATCCTGCGGCAGCCCTTCAAGCGATGCGTGCACTACTGAATTGGCTCAACGAGACTGAGAGTGCCGACAAAAACCCAATAGTCCAAATATTGGCCCAGCGCGGACTCGGTCGCGACGAGCGCCAACGCCTGGCGGAGCTGGTCGAGCTTGCCAGTTCGGTAAATGATCCCGAAATTCCCCACAATGTCCAAGATAACGACACACGCGATCAAGCGCTACTGTCGCTATATCGCTGGTATTCGGATTGGGCAACAACGGCGCGCACCCTCATCAAACGCAAGGACCATCGCAATTCCCTCGGCATCGGCGAGCGTCAACCTAGGCACATTGTGCACTAAGGGACAGTGCTCGCCAGTGATTGCACACCCCGCCAATGACGTTCGGTCAGCACCAATCCTGCAGCCGTTCAACGGAGGCACTCTCGATGGGTAATAGCGGTCACTCACTCCGCGGCGTTGATCGCGTCGGGATTCGGTGGTTCGTTCAAGGCTTCCGAACCTGGCGGCTTGATCGTGGTGCGCGAGACGCGGTCTGAGGATTTCTTGGATGCCAGTCGCTCGACGAATACGAAGAGAGCCGGAATGAAGAAGATGCCGAGCAGCGTGGCGGCGAGCATCCCCGAGACGACCGCGGTGCCAAGCATTTGACGAGCCGCAGCGCCCGCGCCCTTTGCCGACCACAGTGGTGCACAGCCCAGAATAAATGCAAACGACGTCATCAAGATCGGACGCAGCCGCAGCTTGGCGCCCTCGAGCGCCGCTTCCAAAAGCGGTTGACCCGATTCGAATCGATGCTTGGCGAATTCCACGATCAGAATCGCGTTCTTTGCGGTAAGGCCGATGAGCACGATAAGCCCAATTTGCGCATAGACGTTGTTGTCGAGGTGGCGCGACAAGAGGCCAAGGTAGGCGCCAAGCACGGCGACCGGCGTGCTGAGCAGTACGCTAAAGGGCAGCGTCCAGCTTTCATAAAGGGCCGCGAGGATGAGAAATATGAAGATCAGTGAGAGGCCTTGAGTCTTCGCGGCGCTGCCTGCTGCGACTTTTTCTTGATACGATAGCGCGTTCCAGGCATAGCCCATCTCGGGCGGCAGTGTGTGATTCGCTACTTCCTCTAGCGCATTGAGTGCGTCGCCCGAGCTGTATCCGGGTGCAGCCGTCCCCATGATCTCGACTGAACGGTACATGTTGAAGCGCACCGTGTACTCGGGACCGGTAACGGGCCGTACGCTCACGAACGAGGAAAGCGGTACCATTTCACCGCGCGTATTTTTAACGTAGAACTTGCCGATGTCCTCGGGCTTGACGCGGTCAGCAGGCTCTGCCTGCAAAAATACGCGCCATTGCCTGCCGAAACGCGAGAAATCATTGACGTAGGATCCCCCGAGAAAGGTCTGAAGCGCATTGTAAATTTCCGAGATCTGAACCCCTTCCTTGATGGCCTTGTCTTTGTCCACATCAGCGAACAACTGCGGCACGGCGGGCGAAAAGTTGGGTCGCACATTCTGAAGCTCGGGGCGCTTGCGCGCCTCGCCGATGAACTTCATGACGTTCTGCGCCAAGAAGCCATAGCTGCCGCCGCTTTTGTCTTGCAGCATCATGCTAAAGCCGCCAGCCGCGCTGATACCGGGAATGGCCGGCGGCGCGACTGCAAAAATGCGCGCCTCGGGGATAGCCGAAAATTGCTTGTTCAAACTTGCAATGATTGAAGTGGCGGTTAGCTCGGGGGTCTTTCGCTCGTCCCACGGTGCGAGCCCGATGAATGCTAGGCCCGTATACGGCGCTGCGGTGCGAGTGAAAATACTGAAACCGGCAACACCGTTGTATGTGCTGATGCCCGGTTGCTTGGCTAAGATTTCGTTTATTTTTGTATAGACGGCACCCGTACGTTGCAGTGACGCCCCGTCGGGTAGCTGCACGCCTACAATCGCGTAACCTTGATCTTCGTCGGGAATGAAACCCGTTGGTAGACGCTTGCCGAGCACACCCGAAGCAGCAGCAACGCCGCCGAGCAGAATCAGTGGAATCGCGAGCTTTCGCACTAGGCGGCGGTTGACAGAGACGTAACCATCGGTGAGGCGCCCAAATACTCGATTGAACCCCGTACCTAGACGCCCAAAGAGCCCGGTCGCCGGTTTTCGTGGGCGAAGCAAAAGGGCACTGAGCGCGGGGCTAAGCGTCAGCGCATTGAATGCCGAGATGAGCACCGAGATTGCAATCGTCAATGCAAACTGCTGGTAGAGGCGCCCCGTTATGCCGCTCATGAACGCGACAGGGATGAACACCGCAGCCAGAATCAGGGCAATAGCAATGACCGGCCCTTGTACCTCCGACATGGCTTTGGATGTTGCATCACGTGGACTCATGCCTTCTTCGATATGATGCTCGACCGCTTCGACCACGACGATCGCGTCATCGACGACCAGGCCGATGGCTAGCACCAATCCGAAGAGCGAAAGTGTGTTGACGGAGAATCCCAACAGGGGAAAAAACGCGAACGCTCCAATCAGCGAAACCGGCACCGTCAATAGCGGGATGAGCGTTGCTCGCCAGCTTTGAAGAAAGAGAAATACAACGAGGACCACAAGCAGAATCGCTTCAACTAAAGTCTCCAGGATCTCGCGGATGCCCGCGGTGACGGGACGCGTAGTATCTAGAGATACCTTGTAAGCGATACCCGGTGGAAAGCGCTTTGCTAGCTGATCCATCGTCGCGCGCAGGTTCTTGGCCACGTCGAGTGCGTTCGAACCGGGTGACTGAAATGCGGCGACGACCGCCGCCGGTTGGCCGTTGAACGTGCCATATTGTTGGTACGTCAGAGCTCCGAGCTCGACGCGCGCGAGATCCTTTAGCCGTACGCTGGAGCCGTCTGGGTTCTCGCGTACGATGACGTTTCCGAACTCCTCAGGCTCAACGAGCCGCCCTTGCGCCCGCATCGTGTACGTCAGCTGCTGGCCGGGCGGGGCGGGCTCGGCTCCAATCTGCCCCGCCGGGTTGACGATGTTCTGCTGGCGCAGCGCATTTTGAACGTCAGTGACGGTAATCCCGAGGTGCGCCAGCGTGTCGGGCTTGAGCCAGACACGCATCGCGTAGTCCGAAGAACCGAAATTACGGATGTCTCCGACGCCGCGCACCCTCAGCAGCGCATCATTGATATTGATGAGTCCGTAATTCGCAAGAAACGTCGGGTCATAGCGAGCATCCGGTGAATAGAGCGAGAACACCATCAATGGAAACGCGAGTGACTTTTTGATCGTAATTCCGAAGTTTCTGACATCGGGTGGCAGAAACGGCTGCGCCTGCGAGAATCGGTTGTTGACGAGCACGTTATCGACGTCGATATCGGTGCCGATGTCGAACGTCACCGTCTGGTTCATCGAGCCATCGTTGCCGTTGGTAGACTGGACGTAGAGCATCCGCTCGACGCCACTCATCTGCTGCTCAATGGGAGTGGCAACCGACTGTTCGATGGTGAGCGCATCGGCGCCCGTGTAAGTGGTGGTTAGGTTAATCTGCGGCGGCAAAATCTGTGGAAACTGTGCGATCGGCAGCCCCATCAGCGAAACCGCCCCAATGAGAACCGTGACGATGGCGATCACCATCGCGACTATCGGACGGCGAATGAAGAATTCCGACATTACCAAGCCTCATCATTTCGTTGGCGGTGATGCGGGGGCGGGGGCGGCGCCGGGATTGGTCGGAGGCGCCAACATCGGGACAACGAGCGCCCCATCGCTGATTTTCTGCACCCCCTCGACGACGATTCGATCGCCTTCCGATACCCCTGAGTTAACGACACGTTGCCCCTGCGCGCTCGGTCCGAGTTCGACGCGATGCAACTTTACCTTGTTGTCCGGCCCAATAACGCCGACCGAGTAAGTGCCCTGCACCGAGATGAGCGCCTTTTCTGGAACTAACAAGACATCCTTGCCTTCATTTTGTCTTTTCATGCGTACGTGCGCGTACTGACCCGGTCGAAGCACGAGTTCCGGGTTGGGAACGAGAGCCTGGACCTGCAGCGTGCCCGTACTCGGGTCGACTTGACGGTTCGCTGAAACGATCA
The DNA here is from genome assembly GCA_963819085.1 of uncultured delta proteobacterium. Taxonomy (GTDB): domain Bacteria; phylum Myxococcota_A; class Polyangia; order Polyangiales; family Polyangiaceae; genus FEN-1139. The sequence goes on along the minus strand of CAWFUX010000042.1, from coordinate 61,173 downwards.
CGCCACGACCCGCATACGAGCTGCCATCCGAGAGCACGAGTTCGATGCCCGGATCACCACTATCGGTGGGCTTTCCCGCAGCGAGACTCGTGAACTGCTTTTTTGCCCACTCGAGGTCGCGCGATTCCAGGTGTTTGAAACGCTCCGGATAGCGAACGTAGTTGACTTCGCTGATCGGGAAATTGACGCGAATCGGGTCGAGCTGAGAAACCGTCGTCAGCAGCGTAGGGCCATCTTGCCCGACGAGATTGCCGACACGGACGAGCGCAAGCCCCGCTACGCCGGAAATCGGCGAGCGAATCTGCGTGTACGACAGGCTGAGCTGCGCCTGAGTGACTTGCGCCCGCGTCGCTTGAACCTGCCCTTCGGTGTCCGCGACGCTCGCCGTCGCGTTGTCGAGATCTTGTCTAGAGAGCATTCCGGTATTGAACAGGCCCTGATCCCTTTCGAGCTCGACCTTGTTCTTGGATACGGCAACCTTTGCCCGAGTGAGGTTGGCGTTGGCGGACGCGAGCGCCGCCACGTATTCGGTCGGTTCAATCGTAAACAGCGTTTGCCCCGATTTGACGAAGGCGCCATCCTTGTAGTTCTGGGTCTGCAGAAAGCCTCGGACCCGAGCGCGAATGTCGGCGTTGACGTAACCGTCGAGTGTCCCCACGGCCTCGATGAATAGAGGCAGGTCGTGTCGCGACACGGTCGTGAAATAGACCGTGGGCGGGGGCATTGTATGCTCGGCCTTGTTCGCTTTTGCTTCGGTGCAAGCAACATTTGCCCAAAACCCTAGGCTTACCACGAAGGCACGGGAAAATGGCGAGACCGACCGATTTTGAATCTTCATGTCAAGACCTCCGCATTCAATACGCGCACTCCGCGTTGACCAGGTACGCATTGGCGCGTGCCTGGGCTACCTGAAAGTCGAGCAAAGCGAGGCTGATTTCCGACTGACGCAGCGCTTGGGCGGAAGTAACAAGGTCGAGGCTAGTCCCTAGGCCCTGTATATAACCGCTGCGGGTTCGCTCATCCACGCGCGCTGCTAAGTCGCGCTGCTCGCGCACTACATCGCGCGATAATTGCAGGACCATTACGGCGCGCTCGGCGCGCGCCGCGCTCACGATGGCATTGATGCGCACCGCTTCGAGTGTCTGCCGCGCTTGCTCGGCTGCAGCCTTGGCATCGCGCATCGCCCCATATCGAGCACCTCCGTCATAGAACGGGATGGTAAGCACGCCCTGCAGGGCTAATGTTCCCTTGGGGCCGAGCGTCACTGCCGTCGCGTAGCCTGCCTGGGATGACACGGTCACGGTTGGGGCAATCTGAAGCTCCGCATCGTGAACTTGACGCTCCGCCAATTCGACGCGCAAACGGGCCGTGGCAACATCGGGACGCTGCTCGAGATCGCTATTGAGACGACAGGTTCGCGCAACCGCGCGCTCGAGGCCCATCAGATCGAGTGACCCCGGCGCGGAAAGTGGGGCGCGCGAGCCGAGCACCTGACCTAGCGCCTCGCGCGCTTGTTGAAGCGATTCGTCCCCACTGATCAGCGTCGCACGCGCGCTTGCGACATCCTGCTCGGCACGATCCACGTCGAGCGGCGTACCCTTGGCGAAGCGCAGCCGAGTCTGCGTGAGCGTCAGCCTCTCGAGCGCCGTGCGCAGGCCGACGCGGTTGAGTTCCGCAATCCGTTCGGCTGCGAGTGTCGCTAAGAATGCCGCAAGGACAATCGTCGCGATTTCACGCCGTCGATCTTCGAACGCAAGCCTAGTCGCGTCGATGGACTTGTCGGCCGTCGATAGGCCGTAAAGTCCCCGCGGGTTGAAGACAATCCAGTTTGCAACCGCGCCCAAACTGAATATGTCCGGGGGCGGCGTCACAAAGCTTGAGCCACTCAGTGACAATTGAGTCGTGAGAAAATTGTGCGTGTAGCCCGCGAGGCCCGTTAGCGTAGGTAGGACCGCTGCGAGCGCGACTCGCTTCTGCGCTTCAGCCCGCGCGATGCTCTCGGCGCTGCCCCGATAATCCGGAGAATGCGCCCGGATCAAAGTCAGCGCTTCTTCCCAAGATTTGACCTGCGCTGTAGCGCCCGGGGGCGGTGACAGCATCGGATCCGAGATGGGCGGTGGTGCGAATACAGGAACGTCCTTGGGCGCCTCCTGCGCCCGAACAATGGGGCTGGCCAAACCCAACGAAACAATCAGCGCGAAGACGCATAAAGGTAGATCTCTGGTCATCCGATTGGTCGCACACAAATCCTTACCCCAACCAATTGAGCCATGCGCCCCCGATGGCAAGGGCCGAGAATCGAACTGGGCAGCAAACCCGCGGGGCTCACCCCCCTGTCATCGCTCGCGCGCAGTGCGACCCGGCGCAATTTTCAATGACGTTGTGAATGTTATGCAAGAGCAAGCAAAAACCGCCTAGGCGCAGAGCGCGAACGTCGAATTTCAAAAGCGCCCGGAAAGACTCAACCCCTTCGCTCCCGTCCTAGGCTCGAAAGCAGGCGCAATCGAGAGTGAAATGGCCTGCGAGTCTTGATTCCCGCTATACCGCGATTCCCATGAGAGAAACCCTGCGTCCAGCACGCTCGCCAGAAGCATTCCCGCGACGAAACCCTCAACGAGATATCCGAGATTGATGCAGAAATTACCCATGAAGTCATCCGAAGTCGAAGAACTCGAAGAACTCGAAGAACTCGGGCAGCCCTTCTTGATCGACATCCCGAGCAGGGCGCCCGTCGTCGGTAGTGCAAGGTGTAAACCGAGACTTCCGACAGCGGCTCCGCCGCGGCCGTGAACAGCGTGAATTACGGGTGAACTCAACCCGAAGCTCAGAAGGCCCAAGCCTTTTGACGTCACGGGTAAGTCGTGCAGAAGCGTGCGACCGGAGTCGCGGTGCGAAGCGTGCTAGAGCCGCTGCCAATGACTTCCCCTACCGAACCACGCCCGAGAGCCGTACTCGTCGGCGTGCAATTGCCTACCGTGAGCGACGCCGAACATGAGGGGTCCGTTTTGGAGCTGGGGCGCCTGGTAAAGACGCTGGGCTACGAAGTCTCCGGCACGGTTTCGCAACACCGGGATGCACTGTCATCGGGGTCCGTGTTGGGAGAGGGTAAGCTCAAAGAGCTGGCGCAATATACGGGCGGGACCGGCGTCGTGCCGGGGTATGTCAAGGAATCGCAATCGAAAGCGCGCGCTCGCTTCGAAGCGGCCGCCATCGGCGAAGTTGACGACACCGACGAGGTCGATGACTTCGATGATCTAGAATTCGGTGACGAGCCCGAGGCGATCGAGGAACCTGCCGCGGCGACACCGGGCAATGGCGTTGACTTCATGGGTGAGCGGCCGAGTCTCGTCGTTGTCGATCATGAGATCAGCCCGAGACAGGCGCGCAATCTCGAGCGGGCAACCGGAGCCGAGGTACTCGATCGCACGGGCGTCATCGTAGAGATATTTCATCGTCATGCGCAAAGCCGCGAGGCGCGGCTGCAGGTCGAGATTGCTCGATTGAAATACGTGGCACCGCGAATGCGCGCGTCCGCGGGTCGCAAGGAGCGGCAACAGGGCAAAGGCGCCGGCGAGTCTGCGCTGGAGCTTGACCGGCGAAAAATTCGTGACCGGATCGCCGAACTGAAGGAGGAGTTAGAAGCCATTGCGGTTCAACACGTCAACCGCCGACAGGCCCGCCAGGACCACCTGCGCATCGCGCTCGTCGGATATACCAACGCTGGCAAATCATCGTTGATGCGGGCCCTGACGGGTAGTGACGTTCTTATCGCGGACAAACTCTTCGCCACGCTCGATACGACGGTCCGGGCGCTTTACCCCGAGACAAAACCGCGGCTGCTTGTTTCCGACACGGTCGGATTTATCAAGAAGCTGCCTCATGACTTGGTCGCTTCGTTTCGGTCAACACTAGACGAGGCGCTCGAGGCATCCTTACTGCTTTACGTGATGGATGCCTCCGATCCAACTTGCGACGAACAGTTAGAAGTGACTCGCAAGGTGTTGGCGGAGATAGGTGCCGACGCGGTACCACACCTGCTCGTCTTGAACAAAGCCGACCGCCTCGATGACGAGGGCCGCAATGCCACCATGGACCGGCACCCGACGGGGATTTTGATATCCGCGAAGGACCCGAGCGATGTTCTGACGCTCCGCCAGCGAGTGATCGAACACTTCGAGGCGGCAATGCGCGATGAGGAGCTCTTGGTCCCCTACTCGAAACAAGGACTACTCGGGGAGATTTACGCTCAAGCACGCGTGTTAACCGAGACGTACGACGAGCAAGGGGCAAAGCTGCTAGTGCGCGCGCTGCCCGCTGCGATCGCACGGTTGAGGCAGGTACTCGGGAATCGGCTATAACCCGACCTTGTGTCAATGTGTGTCTATATTCTAGCTGTTGTTTCAGGAGATGCCATCACAAACCGGTTTGACCAATAATTTCTTCTGTTCGACTGCCGACCGAGGGTCATGCGTCGACAAAAATGTCGATTGAGAAATGCTCAGTTGATCTATCTAGGTAGCGTATCCGACAACTCGGACGTACCCTGCAAGCGTGACTAAAAGCGGCTGTGGGCGAGTTCTTGTCTTGGGTGCGACGGGTAAAGTGGGGAGCGCTGTTCTCCAACGACTAGAGAATCGAGGTGTGCAAGTCAAAGCGGCGACGCGTTCACCCGAGAAAGTGGTTGCTGCGCGCGCCACTACTCAATGGGTACACTTTGATCGGGCATTGCATAGATCTCGCCGTCACAATACTCGAGCTTGACCACGCTAATTTCGAGCACTTTCAAGTACTCGTCATAGCTATGGTGGACACGCCGCCCCGTACTCATGAACTTACTTTAGCCTTTAAAGTACTCATCGTCGATAGAGTGCACATTCCCCAAATTAGTACGACCTCGGCGCCTCAGGATTCCAGAGCGGGGGCACGAGTGGTGTGCCCCTCTGCATGACTGGCGCGCGGCGGCTGCAGAGTGAAGCATCCGCGAGATAAGTGCCACTAGAGCCTGGCGCATCTCTTTGCTGCGGGCCCCAGCGCAGCGGCGGCACATAGGCACAAGAAGGGAGTCACTACCATGTGATAGCGGTCATCCCCGAAGAACACCACGTGAGTGATTGCGGTTACGGCGATGAAAGCCACGGAAAAGATCAGCAGCCCCGAGCGCTTCGGACGGCCTGGTAGGGGCAGCCAAAACAAGGTGCAAAGCGCGATGATGAGCAGAAAGTACGGATGCTCGTCATTGTCGATGACCCATGTGCAGGCGTACGCGAGCGAGGCAATCAGGAGCGCCTGTACGACGAACGCGATTGACTTGTAGCGACGCCAGCTGACACCGGCTGCCACACAGAATAAGGCGAGCACAACCAGGGCGCGATGGCTCGCGGAGAGGAATTCTCGGCCGTTCTGGCGTCGTTGTTCGGGCCACGTCGTTGGGTCAGCCTCGTGGAGGTATTCGATCACGAATGATTCGTGATCGAACGTCTGTGCCAACTTCTTGGGAGCTATCGCCAGAAAGTGTCGCGGATCTCGCTTGATAATCTCGAGGCCCACTTGCCACCAGCAGCGATCTTGTTGCACTTGACCGGTTACGACTGGGCAACCATCCGCGGCGCGTAGTGTGCGAAAGCGTCCGGTGTCTGTAAGTGCTCCAATGGCCAAGTTCCAGCCGGCGTTGGTCGATACGAACGCGCATCCGTCCATTCTGTGGCAATTGCGAACCGTCCAGGGCAGAACGAAGAGAACACACAGGGCACCGACAATCGCCGTGCGCGCGACGGCATGCCAAAAGGAAAACGGAAATAGGACGATCAGGAGCGGCGTCGCCAAAAGACTGGATGGGCGTACCAGTACTGCCAGCGCTAATGTGCAACCGGCTAGTAGCAATGTTGAACTTGCGCTCTGGCGCTCGGACGATGAAGTAAACGACCAGGACGATCAGAAACCCAGCGAACGGCTCGGTCATGACGACGGCGCTGTACGCGATGAGTCCGGGATGAATCGCAGTGAGAAGAGCTGCCAGTCGCCCACGCCACAGCCCCAAGGCTTGCTGCGCGATGCGATGAACGAGCACGACGAGGCCGGTGCCGGCAAGTGCATTGACGACCGGTGCCACCCAATTGTGCGGCCCGAGGATGGCGTAAAAATCGCCAAAAATCCGCTGTAACCAACCGGGTAATGCGTCCAGGGCTTCCACACTTTGAGGCCCTGCCGAATCACGTCCTCGGAATAGCCAAGACCTTCGGCAATACGCGTTGCGCCGAAGTGATAGTAATGACCATCCCAGACGGGCTCTTTGGCCCAGACCAAAGCCACATACAAGCGCGGGAGCAACGCAATGATGGCGATTACGACCGTGAATACCCAATCGGTTCGGGTGTCGGCAGATGCACGCGCAAGGCTGCCGAGTCGGGTGCCGATTTTCTTCAGGTTCATCATTGCGAAAGGATTTAGGTGGCCGGAAAGTGCCCTCCCATGCTGCGGCCTTCACCGCGCATGCGTCGCAAATAAGTTCGCGTGACCTGAGCGGGGTCCAATTCCAGACACTTTGCGACCTGCTGCAGAAAGCCGCGGGTGTAAACGAGCGCTGGCAGTGATTGGTACTCTTCGGCTTCGATCGCACGCAAATGCGAGACCGAAATCTTGGTGCGCCGCGCTATTTCTTCGACTTCTATTCCCAACGACTCGCGAACCTTGAGCAAGAGTGCTCCAGTGAACTCCGTTTCAGCCGAGATCTCGCGGGTGAGCTCGTTGCGCAGCAGCTGTCTTTCCGCAGCCAATGCGGAGTCTTCCTGAGCATTGAGCCCGCTCGTTGGGCGTTCGGGTTCCGGAAAATGGGAAAGGTCATAGGCACGCCGGCGCAGTGGGTCCAGTAGCGTGTCGTAGGCTTCTTCGATGTTGGCAACCGCCTGAGCGAGTTGCGAATCACTGAGAATTGATGTCAGGGCTAGACTGTCCGGCTGATAAACGTCCTTTTGTCGTTTATAAGCCCGCCGAATGTCCTCATCGGTCGCACCACGATGGGTGCCCAGAATATCGTAGAAGCTAAAGTCGGGAAGTACGATGGGCGGCGGAGGGATTTCCGTGCGGGGCTGATCTCGCGTGGCAATGAGCGCCATCACCCGTCGCGCAATGCGCTCGAGATGGCGGGCGCTCTTGCTGGTGGGGCTATCAATCAGGATGGGCCGTTTGCGGACTACGCTTAGCCAAACCGAATCATCTTGATCAATTTGACCCACCTGGTCCATTCCGATACCGAGATATCGCTGCGACATCTCGCACATCGCGGCGCCGAGGTCATTGTCCGCGCGCAAGCGGATTCCGTTCACGACTAGCCGCGGCCGCAAGCGCCCAAGCTCGCTGGCAGCCATTTCGGCGAGCGCCGTGTCATAGCGCGCCAGGGCGTGCACGACGTCCAGCGGCAGTGGTAGCGGGGGTAATTCGGCCAATACGCGATCAACCATGCGCAGCCGGAAGCGATCCTTTATTAGCGTTCGCCGCAGGCGCCGCAGAAACAGTGCCCGCGTAAAACGGTAAGTCGCCTCGATGCTGGGCGGCTCAGGCGCGGTGACACAGATCCCGATATCTGCGGAAAGAAATAGATCGAGCGTTGGCGGTGACGTCCCGGCGCCGAGATCCAAAATGACGTAGTCAGCCTCCTGCAGGCGAAGCCGCTTGGCCCAGTGCGCCTTTCGACCCGGACGCACCGGAACCGTCGAACCGGTAGTATACAGTTGCGGCATCAGCATCAAGCCGGGTACCGGAGTCGGAACTGTGCGAAGTTCGGCTTCGACATTGTCATCGGAGTTCGGGTCGAACAATTCCGGCGACAAACCAAAGTGCGTATGAAGCTCGGCACCCGAAGGATCGGCATCGACCAAAATGACTGCCCGACCCAGCTGCGCAAAGTAGACCGCCAGGTTTACGGCAAGGGTGCTCTTTCCAACGCCACCTCGCCCGCCACCCACCGCCAGCACATGCCGGACGGTGCGCGGTGCCACTCCGTCTGGGTGCAGCAGCGGCAGGGTTGGGTTGTCATGCATGGGACCGCCGTTTTAGCCCGACCGCGCAATTAGCGCACGGGATTCTGGCCAATTCGCCGCTGCCAGACGACTGGTCCGCGTCCCAGTATGGCCCCGGGCCGCCGATGCTGTACGCTGGGCGCCATCATGAAAAAATGGTTGGCCCTGTCAATCTCGATGTTGGCCCTGAGCTGTGGCGCCAGCTCAGCCAACAACTCGGCCCAAAGTGGAAGTTCGTCTTTGGCAACGGATGTGGATGTCTCGGGTCTGACCGCGCATGAGAGAGCAACCTACAGTGAGCTGGTTCACACGCTCCTCGCACCCTGTCCAGAATTGCCGCAAAGCGTCGGCGAATGTGTCGAGAAGAAATCAGCATGCAAGGCCTGTTTGCCCGCAGCCCTATTCTTACGTGACGCCATCAGCCGCGGACGTACCACTCCGCAAGTGGAAGCGGCGTTTCGCACTCGCTTTGATCCCAAGGCGGTAAGCGAGATCGACATCGCCGGCTCGCCGCAGAAGGGTGATCCCAAGGCGCCGGTCGTTATCGTCGAATGGGCAGATTTCGAATGTCCCTATTGCGCGCGCGCAGCCAAAATATTCGACGAGGTCGTCAAGAACCGTCCCGGACACGTACGCGCCGTGTTCAAGTACTTCCCGCTCAGTTCGCATCCGCATGGTGAGCTCACCGCTTGCGCAGCAGCAGCCGCCGATCTGCAGGGCAAATTTTGGCTCATGCACGATCAGCTATTCGAGCATCAATCCTCGGGGCTAGATGGGGCGAGTATTCACGAAATGGCCAAGAAAATTGGCCTAGACATGGCTAAGTTCGATAGCGATCTAACGTCTGAGGAAGTGAAAAACAAAGTTGACAAGGACCGTGCCGAAGCCGACCGGTTGGGCTTAACCGGGACGCCATTTGTCTGGGTGAATGGACGGAACGTGGACTCACGTTCATTCAATCTCGAAGATGACCTGTTGCCTTGGGTAGATCTCGAGTGGACGCTTCAGTCATCGACGAGCGCTCGATGAAGGCACCCATAGATCCGGGATGTTTCCCGACTGGCCTGCACTACCCGGGTATCGCGCACCTGCTGCGCGTGGCCGCCATTGGGGTGCCCGAGGAATTCACAGTAGATGCCGAGGTAGTTCGTTTGCCGATCGTAGCGATCGACACGGAGACCACCGGGCGTGATACCGTTACGGATCGCATCGTCGAAGTTGCCGCGGTATTGTGGGACGGAACGGAAATCACCGATCGGCTTAGCTGGCTCACGAACCCGGGCAGACCCATTCCCAAGGAAGCCAGCGATATTCATGGCATCTCGGATGCCGACGTCGCAGGCAAGCCGACATTTTCCGAAATATTGCCAGAATTATTGGGGGCCCTGAGTGGCCGCGTACCCCTCGCGTACAACGCTCAATTCGACCGGCAATTCCTCATGGAAGAATTTGGGCGTAGTGCCATCGTGGAATCGCGCTCGGTACCTGCGCTTCGTCGCAATGTCGAATGGCTCGATCCGCTGGTTTGGGCTCGCGAGGTTCAGAGCAGTGAAAAGAGTAAGTCCTTGGGCGAGGTTTGCCTGCGCCTCGGAATTCCATTGGCCAATGCCCACCGCGCGACCGATGATGCGGAAGCGGCACTCAAGGTCCTTCTCGCTCTTTTGCCCGATCCGCGGATTCCGCGAACGTACGCTGCATTTCTTCAAGAACAACGACGGCTAGGTCGGTATCAGGACGAGGAGCGCGCTCGCTGGCGCCGCGAGAGAGCACCGTAACCTCTACGGGGGCATTCAGCTATATCGCAAAATGCGGTTCGTTGGTGGCCCCGCCGATTGCAGCGACGGGAGTGGAACTGCAACAAATACGGCGATTTGTGCGCCTTCGCGGGAGGTTGACACCTCGCTTTGGGGCCTTGGCTTAGCTTAATTACGGGAAAGGCTAGTCGTATCTGAACTGGCAGCCCGGCCGCCGCCCGTTTCTTGCGGCTTAGTTCTGCTGGGGGCTGAATGATTACGTCCAACCGCATTCGAGGATGTAATTTAGTTTATATTGGGACGATCAATGGGACCCTCGCGAAAATCTGGGCCAGATTCACAGCCGCACCCGTCGATTGTCGGCGGCCGCGAAGAGCTGCGGGCAAGTATCTTAAAACCATACCTGCTGCGCTTCCGCGACGAGCGCGGCGAATCCACTGCACGTGCCTTGCTCTCGACGGTCGGACTCTCATCACTGATTCTCGACAACGAGACGGCGTGGATTTCCGTGGGTGCAGCCCGGCGTGCACTAGGTGCTTTGGAAACGGCTTTGGGGCGTGACGCAATTGCTCACTGCTCGAGCTGGATGACACACCCGGAAACGCTAGGCGGCTATGTACAGATGCTGCGGGTGGCGTCCGAACCGATGGATGTCTACCGATATTTGACCGCACATGCAGGCGAATCGACTCGAGTAGGCACATTTGAGCTTCGAGAAATTGGCAAAGGCAAAGTCGAAATTGCCTATATGCCCCAACCTGGTGCAATCGACGAACAGCACGATCAACTGCTTTGTCTCGCGAGGTCAGCTGAGCTCGAGGGTGTCCCCTTGTTCTGGGGCCTACCGCCGGCCACCATCGAGCACACCGAATGCCTGTCGCAAAATGGTGAAGCTTGTCGATATGTGATTCGTTGGGAAGAGCATAGCAAGCATCAACTGTGGCTCGGCATCGCAGGGGGCGTAGTTGCAACAGCCGCACCGGTTGCATTGTCGGGCAGTGTCATAGCTACTGGCATTGGCGCCATCGTGGGTGGTGTATTTGGCGGAACCATCAGCTTTCTATCCGGAAGAATAACGAGCGAGCGAAGGGCCCGCGCCTTCGAGAAGAATCGAATAGCCGCGCTCGAGCGCGGGCTCGAACTGCGTGGGCTCGGGATGCTGCCGGAGGGAGATCTCGGCGGCACGGTACTCGGTGGGAAGTACCGGATCCTGCATCGGATTGGTTCGGGCGGAATCGGGGCGGTTTATTCCGCAGAGCACGTGTCGCTAGGGCACAGAATTGCCGTAAAGCTACTTCGCGGTGCCGCCGCTGCAGATGCCTCCGAGACGGCGCGCCTGCGCAGGGAAGCCCAGGTTCAAGTCTCAATCGAACACCCGAACGTAATTCGCACACTGGATCTAGATCAAACACCCGACGGTAGCATCTATGTAGTTATGGAATTGCTGCACGGCATCAGCCTCGCCGAGCGCTTGCGTGAAGGCCCCGTTCCAACCGCGCAAGCAGTCTATATTTTCATTCGAATGTGTCGTGCGCTCGACGCAGCCCATCGCATGGGCGTCATCCATCGGGACCTGAAACCAGGCAATGTATTTTTGTGTTTTGACGGCTCGGTAAAGGTACTCGACTTTGGCATGAGCAAATTTGCTCAAGCTGAATCGCTGACTCAGGAGGGTTATACCCTGGGAACGCCCGAATACATGTCGCCCGAGCAGTGTATCGGTGCCCCACTCGATCCGCGTTCGGATTTGTACACGTTTGGCGTCTTGATGTACGAAACGCTGACCGGTGATATCCCGATCCAGAGCCGCAATCGCCGCGATCTACTCGAGCTCCATCAACGCGCGGTCCCCGTCTCGATGCGCGAGCGTAAGCCTGAACTTCAGATCCCCGAAGAACTTGACCGCATCGTCCTATCCTGCTTAGCCAAGCGCGCCGGGCAACGGCCGACGAATGCCCGCGAACTGGAAAGCCGATTGGCCCAATTACCCTCGGAAAGACCGATTGTAAGCGTATCATCGCGTGCAGGGCGCGTGAACTCCTTGAACCAAACGGAAAGCTCGGCGGGTACGCCGACGCCGTCGGTGCCAAAGCAGCATATTGGTTGAATTTAGAGTAGGCTACGCCGCATGCGACATTGGTTTTGGATGTTCGTGATCAGCGCGGTTTGCGTATTTTTGCCGTCGCGGGCGGATGCGCTAGTTCACATTGTTCAGCCCGGAGACACGCTGGCCGCTATTGCGGAACGCTACTACGGACGGATTCAGCACGAACGCCTCCTAGTGGCGGCTAATCGACTCGATCTTCAGGGGGGTATCCCTTTGGTTTCCGGCATGCGCCTAGAAATTCCCACCGCCAACCACTACATTGTGAAAAAAGGTGATTCATGGGCCGCGTTATCCCAACGTTTCCTCGGGGAAGCTCGACGTTCCGATGTGCTATCGATGTCCAATGGGTCCAGTCCGTGGATGACACCGGAACCAGGGGCTAGCATCACGATACCGTTCAATTTGTCGCTGCTCATTTCGGCAGACGAGACCGTCGTATCGATTGCCCAGAAGTACTTGGGCGATCGAAATAAGGCTTGGATGCTTACGCGCTATAACGACCTAAAGAAGGGGAATCTGGAACGGGGCGCGGTGGTCCTCATCCCGTTGACGGACATTGAGTTGTCCGAGGAAGGCCAGCGCATAGCAACCGAGTTCAAGGCAATGGAAACCGACACGACCTCGACTGAACAGAGGCGCGAACAAAAACGTGTCGCCGGTGAAATCCCGGCGCTGATAGCCGATGTTCATGGGGGCCGTTACGTCGATGCCGTTGCGCGCGCCAACAGATTTGTCGCTACTCGGTCGCTCACGGTACCGCAACAGGCCATCGTATATCGTCAGTTGTTGGAAGCGTACGTGGCGCTCGACGCGCAAGGTCTTGCCGCGGCCGCCTGTGGCGAATGGAAGACTGCAGATCCCGCGGCTGTTCTTGATCCGGTAAAGCTGAGCCCCAAAATCATTGCGGCTTGTAGGCAAAGCGCCAAATAGCGTTCAACGTTGCGTGTTCTCGTCGCCAAGGACAACTTGAAATCTGATATCCGGTGTTCGCTTGCGGTAGATTTCGGATGCAATTTGACTTCGTAGCCAGGGTCGCGCGGCATCGAGCGCCGCAACTAGTAATTCTAGTGAATCGAAAGTCGCGATATCCGTTGGCACTACGTTCACAATGAGCTTCGCGCCATCAGCGGATGCGGTCACCGAGTGCACCAACAGTTGATTCAGTCTTGGGTCGCGCGAAGAGCCGAGCGCCAGGCTGGCGACCTCGGCAACTTGAGCGCAGAGCTGAGCTTGCTTCCGGTTTTCGCTGCCCTTGGATCGCATATTGGCGCCTGTTATCGTACGGCTGACTGATAGCTCAATTCAATTGAATCTGAGCACCAGGATTTCGCCTCGCAAGACTGAGGCTCGGGCGACGACGCCGAGGAGTGGTTGAAGAACCACGACGCCAAGGAGTGGCTGAAGAGCCAATGCCCGGCGGCGCGGCAGGTAGCGTAAATGACCCCGTGGTGACACTTCAGGTGTGCGCTCGCCCGCGAAGTCCCAGTTGGACTTAGTTGTTTCTGGCAGAATAGAAACCACGCGGGCGGCGTTTTTGTACCCAATCGCGCGATTGCCGGCGCCCAACTATGCCCGACTGGCGCCCGGGCCACGCAGTCTGGTATATCAGGCACGGGTAAGGAATTCTTTAAATGCGTAAGTCCAACTGGCTCTTGGCGAGTTCAATCTTGTTGGTAGGTTTTGGCTTTGGCCACGCGGGCTGCTACACGAGTGGACTCCCTGGGGGTCACGGTGCTGGCGGCGCAAGCGCAAGTACTTCTGGCGGTAGCGGCGGTTCGGATGCCAGTTCCGAATCTGCTGATGGCTCTACAACATGCGAAAGCAATGATGACTGCGCGGGCCGCAAAGATTCCAATCATGCTTGCAACCCCAATGGAGGACAGTGCGTTCAATGCGTCGTGGACAATGATTGCCCGGCCGATGCCGGCGTCGATCAGTATTGCCACCTGAATTCGTGCCGGTCCCACACGGCCTGTCAATTGCCGGGGGTTTGCCCCGGAGGCGTTCAGGTTTGCGACACTTCTTCGAAGCATTGTGTTGATTGCATTACCGACGCGGATTGTTCGACTGCAGGCACTGCCTGTTTTGGCAACCTCTGTCGCACCACCTGCGCGACTAGCAAGAGCTGTATTGCTCCGACTACTTATTGTACCATCGTCGACGGTGGGACCGGGTTTTGCACCGAAACTTGCGCCATCAACTCGGACTGCGACCCCGGCTACAAGTGCACCAACATGGCTTGTGTCCTCGCGAACTGATTCGAGGCTTGGCCTGGTTCAAACGGGCGAGAACCAGCCTTGGCCTCCGCGTCGAGCGTGACGAGAAGCAGCCCGATCGGTGAGTGGGGCCTATGGCCAAAACATAGCTAGTAATCCATTTGGCTATTGAAGTACGCGCAGTTACACGCCGCAATTGGAAGCGTGGCGCTGTCATAGGAAATTGGTCAATTGGCCGAGTATTTTCGGAGGGGGACCAATACACTGCAGAAACATTCCGGAAACAATCTCCGCAGTACTACGCCTTCGATTCGATGTGCGCTGGGGTAAACACCCAACGTCATCTCGCCCAGCTCGAAAATTGTGTGATTTCGCCTTAGCCCAGGTTCGAAGCGTGACCTGCGGCCGCAACACCAAGGAGAACCGTAACCCATGCCCACTGCTCGCAAGCGCATTGCCGTATCCCTCGAACGTGAGATTCCAGAACCGGAGGAGTACAAGAACAACCCGGGTCAGAAAATATTCGGATCACTCGTCTTCAATGATTCTGCTCAGAAGCAGTATTTGTCGAAGGATGTTTACAAGAAGCTGCGGGGCACGACCCGGCGCGGCGACCCTATCGACGCATCCATTTCGAACCAAGTTGCCCAAGGCCTCCAAGAGTGGGCTCTTGAGCACGGCGTCAGCCACTATACCCATTGGTTCATACCGATGACGGGGCTGACGGCGGAGAAGCACGACTCATTTTTCGAGCCAAACGGCGACGGCGGAGTCTCTGTCGAGTTTAGTGGAAAGACACTCATTAAGGGTGAACCAGACGCGTCTTCATTTCCTTCCGGGGGCACTCGCACCACATTCGAAGCGCGCGGCTACACCGTATGGGATCCCTCAAGCCCGCCTTATATTCAAGAAGAAGTAAACGGCGCTACGCTCACGATTCCAACCGCATTTGTCAGCTACACGGGGGAAGCCCTGGATCACAAGACGCCGCTCTTGCGCTCGTGTGAAACCCTTTCGACGCAGGCGCTGCGTGTCCTGAAGTTGTTCGGCAACAACACGGCCGCTCACGTGTTTACAACACTCGGGCCGGAGCAGGAGTACTTCCTGATTGACCGCAAATACTACGAATTGCGCCCCGACCTCATTGCGAGCGGCCGTACGCTTTTCGGAGCCCCACCGTTTCGCGGTCAGGAACTAGAAGATCACTATTTCGGCGCTATTCGCGAGCGTATTTTGGCGTACATGATGGATCTCGATCGCGAGCTTTGGCGATTGGGCATTCCGGCTAAGACACGCCACAATGAAGTGGCGCCCGCCCAGTTCGAACTCGCTCCAATGTTCGAAAAGAGTTCACTCGGTGCCGATCACAACATGATCGCGATGGAGACGATGCGCCGGGTCGCGCTGCGCCATGATTTGGTTTGTTTGCTGCACGAAAAGCCCTTTGCCGGCATTAATGGCAGCGGCAAACACAACAACTGGTCGATGTCCACCGACCTCGGAGAAAACCTGCTCGACCCGGGTAAGACACCTCATGCAAACGCCCAATTCCTGGCCTTCCTGGCGGCAACGTTTGCGGCTGTGGATGACTATGCCGAGCTACTTCGAATCGCGGTTTCCGGGCCCAGCAACGATCATCGTCTAGGCGCCAATGAGGCACCTCCGGCCATAATCAGTGTGTTTCTAGGCGAGCAGCTGGACGACATTATGGTTCAGCTGGAGACTGCGCATCCGACTAAGAGTTCCGGCGGCGGCGTAATGGAACTTGGCGTGACCACGTTACCGCCTCTCAACAAGGACACGACCGATCGTAACCGAACGTCGCCTTTCGCGTTTACGGGTAATCGGTTCGAGTTCCGTGCAGTTGGTTCTTCGGCTCCGTGTTACTGGCCGAACACCGTGCTCAACACGATCGTCGCTGAAAAGCTCAAGCTCTTGGCAGACGAACTCGAAAAGGCCAAGCCCGGTGAATTCAATAAGACATTGACCGAGACGCTGCGCAGCTGGGTCAAGAAGCACAAGAAGGTATTCTTCTCAGGGAATAATTACGCCGAGGAGTGGCACGCAGAAGCTGCCAAACGGGGCCTTCCGAATCTGAAGGATACCGTCGAATGCTTACAAGCAGCCGGCAAGGAAGAGTACGTGGCGCTTTTCGAACGGCACAAGGTTCTCTCGAAGATCGAGTATGAAGCCCGCACCGAGATTGGCTGGGAACGATACGTCAAGATCCTCAATATCGAGGGAACTGCGACCCTAGATATTGGAAAGAATCAAATCCTGCCGGCAGCATTTGCCTATCAAAAGGCCGTGGCAGACTCGATAAATGCCCTCAAAACCGCGGGAGTCGAAGCGCCGGCTGCGCAGCTTGAGCTACTAAAGACAGTGGCCAAGAGCACGGGCGAATTGAAGTCCGCTCTGGACACTTTGGACGCCAGCCTTGCCAAAGCGAACGCTGCGGACCCTCATCACCAAGGCGAGACCTTCCGCAATTTGATTATCCCGGCGATGCTTGGCGTGAGAAAGATCGCTGATGAACTCGAAGGTCTGATCGAAGACGACCTCTGGCCATTGCCAAAGTACCGCGAGATGCTGTTTCAGTATTGAATTGTGTCTGCCGCTCTGAAGGGTTCTGGCAAGACAAAAACGCGAATCCTCGGATAGGCAATCTGAATTTGCTTCATCATGCTGGCGCGCGGGGCCCCGACCCCGCGCGCTTTCTTGCATAAACGTGTTCTTTTCCGCGTCGGGCCCCAAAACGCTCCCTTGTGCCGGTTCCAATACGTTGGCCCCGACCCCGCACTTCACGTTTGCCGTTTCTTACAGCGCTACGCCGTGAAGTATTAGGCGGGCGACGTTGAAGTAAATTATTAGGCCGGATACATCGACGAGCGTCGCCACGAACGGCGCGGACGCGCTTGCGGGGTCGAACCCGAATCGGCGAATCACGAACGGAAGCATCGAACCCATCACGGTGCCCCAGGTGACAACGCCAACCAAACTTATGGAAACACTCGCTGCTACGTAGGCATAGTTCACGCCGTATGTTTGAAACATGAATTGCCACGCCAAGATGCGGAGCATCCCAAGCACCGCTAGAATCACGCCCAGGAACAGCCCGGCGGCTACTTCTCGCCGCATGATTCGCCACCAATCGCGAATTCCGACTTCGCCAAGCGCCATGGCCCGAATGATCAGAGTCGTAGCTTGTGAACCGGAATTGCCGCCACTCGATATAATTAGCGGAACGAAAAGAGCTAAAACGACGGCGCGCGCGATCTCGGATTCAAAGTGACCCATCGCGCTCGCAGTAAGCATCTCACCCAAAAACAAAGCTGATAGCCACCCGGCTCGTTTCTTGACCATGTCCAGCAGACCGGTGCGCATGTAGGGCGTGTCCAAGGCCTCCATGCCGCCTAGTTTCTGAATGTCTTCAGTAGCCTCGCTTTGAACCACTTCAACGATGTCATCCGCCGTAACGATGCCTTTCATTCGGCCATCGGCATCGACGACTGGAATCGCGGTCAGGCCATGCGTGGCGAAGACTCGCGCAACGGCTTCTTGATCCATCGTGTCAAGCACGCTGATGACTTCTTGCTGCATGACATCGCGTAAAAACTTGGAACCCGACTCCCTGAACAGGTCCCGAAACGAGACAACGCCAATTAGGCGCTGGTTAGTGTCCAATACGTACGAATAGTTCAGGGTCTCCAGGTGCTCACGCGCTTGACGCCGCAAATAGTGGACGGCTTCATCGACGGTCATCTCCGGCCGCAGGCGCGCAAAGCGCGGGCTCATGAGGCCGCCGGCGGCGTCCTCCGCGTAGGCGAGTAGCCCCTGAATTTCTCGGCGAAATGCCTCATCAATCATGGCGAGCACCGCCGGACGCTCGTCCTCGGGATATTCCTGAATTACGTCTGCTGCGTCATCGGGGGGCAGCAAGTGAAACCACAAGCGGCGCTCCGACTGAGGCATCGAACGGAGCATCACGGCCTGATCGTGGGCCGGCAATCCCAAAAAGAAATCGTCCGCGGCCTCGCGATCGAGCGCCAAGAACCCCTCGAAACGTTCCTCCGCGGCAAGGACTGGCCAAGCATCGCGAAGTTCGTCAATGGTGAGCGGAGCATCAGGGGCGAGACTAGGAGACATTGCAACTCCGAGGCACACGGAGTTGCAAGAGGCTACCCCGTGTGCCTAACGTTGAGGACTAGGGTTATCGGCAGAAGCGGGCACGGCAGAAAACATTGAACGGGCCCCGGTTTACCACTTGAACGCTAGGAATCAAGCTCGAAAGACGCGGTGCTTTTGTCGCAATTTTGACACATTGCCACACCTACGGCGCAGGGCTCAGATTCGCCCCCCGCATGCCGGTAACGGGTGAGCTCGCGGCAAATGGGCCCGCGCGGGAACCTCACACGTCTTCAGTACCGGGCAGCGAGAGTTGCTCAATCGCTTCCAATTGCGGGAGCGACTCACTCGCGATCGCTTGGAGTTCACCCACCATTGCACTCATATTGCCAGTCACACGCTCGAGCTGTGCCTCGCGCTTCTTCCAGAGCGTCATCATGGCGCTCTTTTCCCGATCGAGGTCGCGCTTCATCGAGCTGAACGTTTCAACGACGGCCCGTACGCGCTGGGCGAACTGGGGACTGCAAAAATAGTCGTACAGCGCCTCGACCTTCTCACTTCTACCCGTGTTGGCCAATTTCACGTTGTGGGCTTCAATTAGCATCAGTCGAAGCGTTTGCGCGATGGGTATCACGGCCTGCTCTTTAGCAATCCAGATCCCGCTTTGGACCATGAAGGGCTCATCCCCGCGTCCAGGCATAGATGTCGAAACGATTACGGCTAGTTCTGCCTTGGCTTCGAGTTGATCGTCTTTAAGCTTTTCGTATCCATTTGTCAGACCAGTTCTCCGCGCGCTTGAGCTCCCAGATGATGGTCCCACAATTTTGGCCAGCGTTGGTGTGAACCACTTGAAGCACGTCCGCGCCGCGTTGCCCTTTGCGCACCGGATCGATGGTGTCGTGGGGAAACGCAGCACGCAGGGCTTGTTCGATTTCAAGCTCGAACACTTCGCCGTGTAACTGTTCGGAGCCGCGCTCGAGCTTTCGAGTCAACTCCTCGAGTCTTCCTTGCGCATCCTCGAGTTTCTTTTTGTACTCGGCTTCCTTCAGATGAAACCTTTCCCCTTCGAGCCTGCTGGCCTGCTCGCGAATGGCCTGCCGCTCTTCGTCGATGCGCCGCTGCACCTGCAGCTCTAGGTTTTCCTTCTCTTGCTCGAGGTGCTGCTTTTGCTGCCTGAGCGCGAGCTCATTGGCTCTAAATTCGCTGATTGTTGTATTCTTGAGCCTAATCTCTTCAGCTAGCGCGTGGCTCTCTGCTTGCAATTCTAAAATGGCCTGGGCGCGCGCCGCCTCGGCAGCCTTTGCAACCGAAGCTTCCGCTTTCACGCGGGCAGCCTGACTCGCCTGCAATTGCTCGGTCAATTCAGTCTGTTTTTCTAGGTAGGTACGCTTAGCCCGTCGCTCTTCGTCCTTTCGGATATCTTCGCGTATTTCCTGCTCCCTCTCTTCACTCGCGGCTTCGAATTCCTTTTCGTACTTCTGAATCGTTTGCTTCGTGATGCCTTGGTGCAGTGGAAAACTCTCGCCGCATTTCGGACAAAGTATCGCCTCGTCAGAGGTCAGGATGATCTTCGTCTCCATGGCAGAGAGGGAGATTGTCCGCGTAGCAACGCGCCGTCAACTGGTTTGGTCGAATCCCTGCTGGAACCCTCGACTAAGCCAGCATGCGCGTTCGACCTTGGGACTGTCGATCCGCACGATTTGATTTTTGTCGCAGCGGCACGTGGCCAATCGCCGACTCGCGCCGCGATTGCACCCGGCTTCACTTGAGCGCCGGGAGCTTCACTTTGCTCAAAAGCCAGCCGCCAGCCACGAACAACACCAATATCGACAAGAGCCCTTGGCGCGAATTGTTCGTGGCCAACCCGACCCAACCCATGAGCAGCGGTCCCAAGAACGCGGCAGACTTGTCGAGCACGCCGTAGAAGCCGAAGTACTCGCTCGATCGATCTGCGGGTATCAAGCGGCTGTAAATGGACCTGCTCAGTGATTGCACCCCTCCTTGCACGAGCCCGACGGTGGCTGCAAGCGCATAGAACTCGGCCGCCGTGTGCATCCGAGTCGCAAACACGGTGACCGCTGCATAGACGCCAATCCCCAGCAATACACTGCGCTGAGCGCCCCAGCGCTCGCCGAGACGACCAAACAGAATTGCTGCCGGAAATCCAATGAACTGGGTAATCAAGAGCGCAATGATGAGATGACTCGTCGCAAGGCCGATACTGCGACCGTAGTCCAATGCCATCCGAATGACAGTCCCAACGCCATCTATGTAGAGCCAAAAGGCAATCAGAAAGGTCAGCAGCGTACGCTGCCCCGGTAGCGCTTTAGCGGTCGTCCACAGTTCACGCAACGCCGTTGACACCGCACCCCTGACACTCGAACCTTGCATGCCCCTGGGTTCGCGAACCGTGCGCAAAAGTGGCACGGTAAAGAGCGCCCACCACACAGCGACAGTCAAAAAAGAAATGCCCACCGCCCGGTCTTGGTCAGGAATATGAAAAAGCGCGGGCTTTAGCCACATAATGACGTTTACGAGAAAGAGCAGGCCCCCTCCTAAATAGCCGAGCGCGTAGCCCAGTGCTGAAACTCGATTGCGCTCGCTTTCTTTAGCGACGGACACAAGCAGCGAATCATAAAAGACGTTCGATAACGAGAATCCCACATTGGCGAGTGCAAAGACAATCACCGCAGACAGCCAGTCGCCTTGCCCGATGAATGCAAGCGTCGCGGTTGCACCACTGCCGAGCAGCATTCCAAGGCTCAGTGACCACTTACGCAAACCCGTGCCATCAGCGATGGCGCCCAGAACCGGGGCCAGCACGACAACAATCAGAATCGACACCGAGTTGGCCCACGCCAGACGACTAGTCACCACGACGGCGGACGCACCCTTCGAGTAAAAGTGTCCGAAAAACAGCGGGAAGAATGCCGCAAGCACCGTGGTGGCAAAGGCGGAATTCGCCCAATCGTAAAGAGCCCAACCCCAGATGGCTCGCTTAGAATTGCCTTTTGAGAGATTTGGCTGATTTGACGGCACCATTGGCGGCCACTTCTACCACGAGGTGCCAGGGCACCGAAGCGTTACGCCTATCGCGACCCTCGCTTCCGCTGGGAGCACCAATGCCCGCAACTGTTGTATCATCGTGACAGCCGATTCCGCGGTTAGAGATTCCGCGCGAATCGCCGCGGGAACTACTCACGGAAGCCGCGACGAAATTGCTTCACGAAGCTTTTCGCGCCGCTGCGGCAAGAAAAGCCGCCGATTGGCACGCAATTACGGGCAACGGCGCCCAATTGCCTCAAAAGTTCAGGGATTTCACGGAGCACAGCTCGGCAAGGCGGGCCGCAAGCGTTGAGTCCAGACCCCAGAATCCATGGCACAGGCCAGGCGCACCCCTGGCCGCGGCTTGTTTGCTGTCAACCCGCGCTCAGGCGGGAACCAGCGCTTGCTTACTCCCTCATTCGATCCCTCACGAATGGCCCATGTCCGTTTAGCTGATCGTCGGTCCAGCCGCCGTCAACCGGCGCGCCCACCTTGAAGTAGCACGAAAGGTCGGTGCAATCGTCGAGCTTCCAAGCAGCCCAGCTAATCTTGTTCTGATTCATCCAATCATTCCAAAGCTGCGCTTCATCCAGGCATAACGTGCCTGTGGTACCACCGTCTGCATTGGTGGCGCCCCATTCCGTTACGAAAATGGGCAGGCCCATCGACATTGCAAAATCGCCACGATCTCGAAAGGACTGCCCGTGCGTGCATGAATAGAAATGTAAAGTGTACATCAGGTTGACGCCAACCAATTGATCCTGCGCGGCTACATCGACGAACTGCGAATAATTGGGCGTGCCGAGGACGATGACATTGTCCGGATCGACGGCCCGAATCGCGGCTACAACTGCCTCGTGATAGGGCTTCAAGACCGTGGTCCAATTCACATTGAGCGGCTCGTTGAATGTCTCGTAGATGATGTTGGGGTAACTGCCGTAGGTTTGAGCCATCTCCGTAAAAAAGGCTATCGATTGGGCCTGATGATTTTGAGCGGTTTCCTCGTGCCAATCGATGATGACGTACATGCCTAAATCAATGGCATTTTGGACGACGGTCGCAACCTGCGATTTTGCTTTTTCGGGATCGGATAGGTATGCGCCTGTTGGCGTTATGCCCATGGCCGCGCGGATGACCGTGGCCTTCCAGTTGTCGCGCAACCACTGTACACCTTGCTTATTCTCCGCGTAGCCGGTCGATTCCCAATTGAGCCACATGCTGCTCGGCCCTTTGAGTTGTACGGCGTCGCCATTTTTGTCCACCAGGTGAGTTCCACTTACGGAAAGCTGTCCGTGAATATCGACAGGCGTCACGAACGAAGGTTGAGTGGTGCCTGAGTCACTTCCGCCAGTGCTGTTCGCCGCAGGATCGCCTCCAATGTCAGAGCCAGTGTCGTTGCCGGTTCCACCGGTAGCACTTTGATTGCCCCTGCCTTCGGGGTCTTCGTCGGGCAGCGCCGTCATCGTGCCGCAGCCACTCACTAACATTGCTAGTATCCCAACGTACTCGGCGATGATCGCGATTCGCATGTGTCCTCAAGCTCCGCTCGTGATGAGAAGCGAGTAATAAAAGTGATGCACCTGAGCACGCCGAGCAAGCCCCAAAAAGAACCCCATAAAGCGAGAATCAGCGGGTGACAATTCCGTATTGGCTCGGTAACGGTCCCAGGAAATCCCTTGCCGCGGACCGGTTTATTCCTTTAGGCTGCCTGCATGCGCGACCAGGATGCCGCCGTGGCAAAAACAGTGCTTGTCGCACCGAAACGGTCGTCTCGTTGGCGTCGCGTCATCCGGATCTCGCTGCTGCTGTTGGCGACGCATGCGCTCATGTGGGGCACGGGGCGCGCTCAAGGTTACTTTGCAACCCGAGCCGTCGAGGACAAGGGCGATCGGCTCGCCAAAGATCTCGAGTCGTCAAGGGATCTCTTGCTCCGATTCGAAGCACGTCGCCTGCTTGGCAAAGCCGAGGCCGCGCTCGATGCCCGAAACTTCGGGATTGCACGACAACAAGTTCAGTTGTCGTCACAATTTCTGGGAGCAAGTCATCCGACTGCAGCGATGTCCCCGCTGGTGGACGCCCTTGGCAAATATCAACCGGTTGTAACCGAGGACCTGGGCGGCCAACACCAACAGCTTGCCGGCTGGGTAGTTCAACTCGACGCGCAATTGCCGCAAGTGCCGCATCCTTGATTCGAGCCGAAAGGCGTTAATGCCTTTCACTTCACTGAGAAGCTGGCGCCACCCTGCAAACTGAGCCAGATTTCGCACCCTCAATGAGTACGCTTTCGAACTTGGTCGCTCGACGCCGCACGTTCGCGATCATTTCCCATCCCGACGCGGGAAAAACGACGTTGACCGAAAAGCTTCTGCTATTCGGCGGAGCGATTCAACTTGCGGGAGCCGTCAAGGCGCGTGGTGACCAAAGGCGCGCCCATTCCGATTGGATGAAGGTTGAACGAGAAAGAGGCATCTCGGTTACCGCCTCAGCTATGACCTTTGATTGGGAGGGCGTAACGTTCAACCTCCTCGACACTCCGGGTCATCAAGATTTCAGCGAAGATACCTATCGGGTTTTGACCGCAGTGGATTCAGCCATAATGGTGCTGGACGCAGCCAAGGGCATTGAAACTCAAACACGTAAGCTTTTCGAAGTCTGCCGTTTGAGAGATGTTCCAATATTGACGTTCGTCAACAAACTCGATCGTGAAGCGCGCGATCCGTTTACGTTGCTCGACGAGATCGAACAGACGCTCGCGCTAGATGTAACCGTTGCCAGTTGGCCAATCGGGATGGGTCGCAACTTCCTCGGATGCTACGACCTATTGCGCGATCGCTTGCTGCTGTTCGATCGTAAGGACAAGGACACCGATGCAGAAGTCTGCTCCGGCCTGGACGATCCAAAGCTCGACCATCTTTTGCCTGAAAATGCGCTGCATCAGCTACGCGAAGAAGTGGGAATGGCTCGAGGCCTGTGTAAGCCCTTCGACCTTCAGGCATATCGCGAGGGGCATTTGACTCCTGTTTTCTTTGGCAGCGCGCTCAATAACTTTGGCGTACGCGAGATGATTCGCGGAATTCACGACTACGCGCCGCCCCCCCGACCGCAGAAGGCCAAGCAACGGTTGGTGGACCCGAATGAGGATCAGGTGACGGCGTTCGTATTCAAGATTCAGGCGAATATGGACCCTAAGCATCGGGATCGCGTTGCCTTCATACGGTTGTGTTCAGGGCACTTCCACCGGGGAATGAAGCTGCTGCATGTACATTCTGGCACCGAGATGCCCATTCACAACCCCATGTTCTTTCTGGCTCAGGATCGTGAGATTGTAGATGAGGCCGTAGCGGGGGATATTCTCGGCATTCCGAATCATGGCAAGCTTCGAATTGGCGACACACTGACCGAGGGGGAAGCACTCTCTTATGTAGGCATTCCGAGTTTTGCACCAGAATTGTTGCAGCGAGTGCGAGCCACCGATCCGTTGCGCGCCAAACACCTCGGTCGAGCTCTGGAGCAATTGGCCGAAGAGGGCGCGGCGCGCGTCTTCAGGCCAAGATTCGGCAATAGTGCCATCGTCGGTGTCGTCGGATCCCTGCAATTCGATGTACTTGCCGATCGGATCCGGACTGAATACGGAATTCCCGTCGCGTTCGAAGGAACTTCACTGTTCACCGCTCGCTGGGTGGAGGCCGATTCTCACAAGACGATCGAAGAGTTTTCGAACGCGAACGAGTCGAGCATGGCTGACGATCACGCCGGAGCCCCCGTGTTTTTGGCACGCAACTCCTGGCACCTGGACACGACCAAGAAAGATTGGCCGAAAGTGAGATTCCTAGAGGTCAAAGAGCAGGCCTGGAATTCATAGAAGTTCATTTTTCTGACCCGTTTGGACCCCATGAGGTTGCAGCAGCAGTAGCCCCATGACACAGAATATTCTGAAGCCTACTATTGGTTTGTCCGTTCAATCCCGATACTTGGGAGTTTCCGCGGCACTCTTAGTGCTAGCAGGCTGTTCCGGTTCGGATTCCGGCGGCACCCCTTCCGAAGGCGGGAGCAGCGCAATCCAGGGCACCGGGGGCAGTTCCGCAATCTCTACGACCGCTCCCGGTGGGCAGAACGGCATCGGTGGCACGTCTACTAAGTCTACCGGTGGTGCGGTGACTGTGGGCGGGACCACTTCGGCGCTGGGCGGCGCGGCTGCAGGCGGCGTGCAAGCCACGGGTGGTGCACCATCGACCGGCGGCGTAGCACAAGCAGGCGGCAAAAGTTCAACGGGAGGGAACTCGAGTACCAGTGTTTCATCGACCACGGGCGGCGCAAACGTCGCGACGGGCGGAGCCAATACTGCGACCGGGGGAGCCAATACTAATACTGGCGGCACGAAGTCAACGGGTGGCGCTTCGTCAGGCACAGGTGGCAAATCGGTCGGTGGTAGCTCGGCCACCGGCGGAACCAAATCGACGGGCGGCGTGACTGCGACCGGAGGCACCGCTTCCGCTGGAGGAGCCAGCACCGGAGGCTCGAGTTCCACTTGGCCTCAGTGCTGGGGAACCGACACAGTGCCCACGACCGCGCTACTGCAGCGTGCGCCAGCATCGGATTACACGACGCAGGTTGCCTACGGCGGTGTCGCGATGATCATCGGGGCGAATCGTCAGGCTTGCCTCACCGATACTGTGGTCAATTTCGACGTTCAGGATCTCAACCAGGAGCTCAAGGACGTTGTCGAAACGGTCAAGTTCTACGGTTTCCTCGACTGGAAGCGTGGCTACTACATGAACTGGGTCATCCTCAATAGCGGTATTCCCAATGCGACGCTCACGGGCCAAGGCGGTCACCAGGGCGATCGCTACGGTCATATGAACTTCGAATCGACGGAAGAGTGCCCGTGCAATTGGGGCACCGGCGACGATTCGAACCGCGGCAATGCGCTGCACGAGAGTATCCACGCCTTGCAAGCCGAGCTGTGGGCCTTCAATAACCAGGCTTCGGGCTGGGTTCACGAGGCGCACAACGTCTACACTGCCACCATGCGCGCCCATCTGGTAGAGAACAAGTACTCCGAGGGTTGGGGAACAGCTCTTACTCTTCAGATGCCGCACGGACCGATCGAGTCGATGGGCATGAACACCGATGGCACTTGGGCGGGCCCCGCGGATCAGAACGCCAAGACTTATGTCAATAGTATCAATCGGTACGGCCTCGAAATCTATTGGCTAGTTGTAAACCTCGAGATGGGTCAAGGTTTCATCAACTGCGTCTGGGACAGCGCCAGCAAGTCGGGCAAACCGGACAATCGAGTGAGCGGAACGCTCTCGGTGCTCCAGGCCATGGCCAAGGGCTCCTCTTGGGACGCAGTCGCGCATACGATTCAGAATTTCTCGGCCCGCAGCGCCATCCTGGATTTTGCAGGCTGGACGGCGGCCATGCGCGCCAATATGCAGGGCAACTGGAACAACAGCTACTGGTTCTATACGTATCCTGCTGGCGACGGAACCACCACGTTTAGACCACCCACAGCGAATGTCCCGCACCATCAGGGTCGCAACGTGATTCCGATCAAAGTCAACACTGGGGCAACGTCAGTGACCGTGGAGTTCACGCCGGATGCTGCGGGAGACAAGGGCACCGCCGAACTCATACAGGCCCAACTCGTGTATCGGGATACGTCCGACAACCCTGTCTATGGCACCGTGTTCTCGGGCGGGCAGAACACCATCCAAATTCCCAGCGGCGCTCGCAACGGCATCGTAAACCTGGCCGTAGCGGTGATCAACCCGAACGGCACTGGCGCTGGAGACGACGGCTCCGGCAAGGGCTTCGACGCGCAGGAACATTTTAGTTATCAGGCCCGGATCGTCAGCGGCGGCGTCATCGCCCCAACCACCACCCGACCGTGGTAGTCTGACTAGTCCCTTCAATTATTCAGCAATAAATCTAACGGGACTCTTCCAACCGGTGACGCCATGTTCGCCATCGCAGCCGGAACCTCAGTGACCTGTTCGTTAGCGCGATTTTCAATTCAACTCATCGTTCTCGGCGCGCTTTGCGACTTCTTGACGGGGTGCAAGTCTCGGCAAGAACCGAAGCGCGACACAGCCGTTGCTGCCGTTGTTGTTGCCGCCAAAACTCCGTGCGAGCAACTGGCCGACAGGTTGTGCTCGCACTTTGGCAAAGGCTCGGAGATGTGCGCCTTCGTCGAACGCCAGACCGAGCGGTTTCGTACGGAGTTTTGCCAGAGCAAGCTCGACAAGTTCGGGGAAAGTGTCACCGAGCTCTCGAAGTACCAAGAGGCACTGACGTTGATTGCCGCTCCCACTCAGAAGTTGGGGAACGTCGAGGCGCCAGCTCAAGGGCCACTCGACGCGCCTGTGGTTCTCGTCGTGTTCTGCGACTTCGATTCCGAGAACTGCGGGCGGCTTTCGCCTCTGCACAATATCGTCAAGAACCTGCACGCGGACAAAGTCCGTTTGGTCTTTCGTCAATTTCCGCTCACTAAAAACCCCGGCGCACGCCTTTCTGCCGAGGCGAGCCTTGCTGCGCACGCGCAACGAAAGTTCTGGGAGTATCACGACGTGTTGTTCTCGAATCCTCAAGATCACAGCCGCGCCGCGCTCGATCGGTACGCAAAGGCGGTCGGATTGAAGATGCCAGAGTTCAAGAAAGCACTCGACGACCATACCTATTCTGCGGACGTGCAGGCAGACAAAGAGCTCGGCAAGAGCCTATTCATCTCCGAGCTCCCCGCAATTTTTGCCAATGGTCGATCGGTGCCCACGCCGTACGGCGTCGTCGAGTTACGTGAGATCGTCGATGACGCGCTGAGTGACGCTCGAGTCAAAGACGCAGCGACTCCTGAAACTGCAAGGTAGAGTCAACACTGTGGCTGGGGCATTACTGCACGGGTCACCTCATGCGTGATGGTGGAACATCATTCATGAACTTCTTGGTCTTGCACCCACTGGGGCAGTCGGCTCACGATGAGTTCGTGGAACGGCATCAGCTAGACAGGTGAAGGCCTCATCGCTTTTCGTCTGCGCCACGTTCAGAAGGGACGAGCTACGCGTCGGGTCATGACGCCGGTCGAACTCTTGGCTCGAATTGCGGCAATCATCCCCCCTCCTCGCCATCCGCTAGTACGCTACTTAGGCGTTTTCGGACCGAATTCCTCCTGGAGGAAATTGTGCGTGACTCACCGCCTGTCGCCCGAGCGCGTTCGCCGGATTGGCTACGATCGGATTGCGCGGCACCTCAATTGGTAGCAGCGAGTGCGCGCCAGTAGCGTTGTCCCCTCCCCGTCTCAATCGCCGAGTTGACTGTGAGAAGGGGACAACCGGCGCATACACTCAATTTACCGTGGCCGATCATCAATGGGCCGGCAATCAGGTGCCAAAGCGCAAGTCGCTTAGCAGCCAGCCGCTGGTACCAGCGTTGACGTTCAAGACAATTGTCACCGTTACATCGGGCTGATTGGTTACGAGCGCGTTGATCACCGATGATGGCACCGCAAACGTGGGTCGCACGAACGTTTCCTGAGCTAGACCGGTCAGTATGACCTGGCCGACGTATACGTTGTTCACGTTAGCGCTCGGTGCGCTCACGTATAACTGTGTATTACCGATCCAGTAGGGGTTCGGTTGCGCCTTGGGTATCCACAACGCAAATGACATCTTGGACAGGTCGGTACCAGATATGCTTCGAATGTCCGAGCTTGACATGGCCGCGCTCGTTAGAGCCGTCCAATTACTGGCGGCAACAGCCAATGAATCGAAGCCGGTTGCGGAAATGGCGCTGCGGGTGACACTGCCGTTGGTCACAGTCCAGAGGCTGGGATCCGACAGCATCGCAATACGTTCGGTCTGGCTGCTTGCCGCTGCGATCGCTGCGACCGCTCGTAGCCCGGCTTGAAATGCGCCGGCTGCCACGACCGCATCGCTGAGGTCCTTGAGCGTCGCGGTGATGCTGCCGGCGGCGCTAGTCAGCGCCTTGGCCGTCGCGCCCGCCTTGTTGGCGAGAGCGAGCTCGGCCGCGTTGCTGCTGAGTGCCCCGAGCAGGTTGTCAATGAGCGTAACCAGCGAGGAGTTACTGGTACTGCTCGCCACGGCGCTGCCGACCGCCGAAAGTGCGCTGTTTGCGGTGTTGGTCGCGGCCATTTGGGACGCGAGCATCTGTCCGATTTGCGCGGTGCTGCGCGTTGCGCTCGAACTCGACAAACTTTGTGCAGCGGCGGAAGCGAGGCTACTCGCCGCGGTATTGGCCGCGGAAACAGCTGCCTCGAGCCCCGCTAACGGTGTCGAGGGGTCACATGAGGTAGCGATCTTTGCCGTTGCGTCGGTTACTTTGCTGGCAGACTTCGACAACGTCGATGATAACGCCTGAGCCTCTGCCAGCGCCGCTTTCAAAGCAGAAAGCTTGGTCGAATCTAGATTGAGGCTCCCTGCCGTACTGGCAAGTTGCGTCGCCGTTGTGCCGATATCACTTGCGGCATTTTTAGCCTCCGTTGCCGAATCATTCAGTTTGCCCAGCCCCGCACTCGGCGCAACGCCGGCAATCGCCGATGTATTCACGGCTAGGCTTGCCGCAGAAGTCTGGGCAGCCGACATCGACGAGACCAGCTGTTTGAGCGTGGTTTCGAGTGCCGTCTTCGTCGTTGCGGACTGCACGCTGCCCTTGGCGATAGCCGACGCCAGCTGAGCCAACGCTGTAGCATTGCCACCACTCGCTACGGCGTTCGCGGCTGATTCGTCGGTGGATGCCATGCTTTGCGTTTCTTGCGCGCTACTGGATGCTGCCGTATTGATGCTAGCGAGCTGACCCGATATATCACTGCCGACCACTGCCGCCGATTGAGCTGCGATGGCTGAGTTGTTCGCTAGCGTGCCGCCCGCAATCTGCTGGTTCGCGGCCGTCTGCAAGTTCTGCAGACTCGTCTTCGCGTTGCTGGCGCTCAGTGCGGCTTGCTGTCCCGCGACTTGCCCCATCGAGCTAACCGACGTGCTGGCGGCTGCGGCGTTCGCCGTATTGAGCTTGGTGAGCTGGGCCATGCTTGCCGTGCTCTTGCTCGACGCTTTGCCAGCCTCGACAACCGCCTGGGCCATGCTGTTGGCAGCCGCGCGGTTCGACACCGCCATTGCGCCGAGTTCGGCAACCGTCGTGACGTCGCTGCAGACCGACTGTTGCTTGGTCATCGTTTTGGCTGCCGCATCCGATAAGCTGGAAGCCTGTGCCTGAGCGGTTGCTACAGTGCTTTCCATCTGGTCGCGCAGCGTTGAGGCGACTCCGGATTGGTTGGCGGCTTCATAGGCTTTGTTGGCCGCGTTGGCGAGCTTGGCGGCCGAGGTGGCGACTTCCTGCGCTGTGTCACTGAGCTTGTTGCCCAACTCATTCTGTTGCGAAATTGCCGTGGTCGAGGCAAGGCTCGCGGCGGATGTCTGAGCGGCCGCCATCGCCGAAGCGAGCTGCTTGAGAGACGTTTCGAGCGCCGTGCTCGCCGTTGTGCTCGTCACGTTGCCTTTTGCGGTGGCCCCCGCCAGTTTAGTCAGCGCTGACGCCGTGCTTCCGCTTGCAATCAGGTTGACGACATTTTGTACGGCGTTCACGAGCGAGCCCGCTTCCGAGGCGCCGTTTGTAGCAGCGGAGTTGATGTTAGCTACTTGTCCCGATATGTCAGCGCCCGACACGGTGGAAGCTTGCGCCATATCCGCCGAGCTGTTGGCGAGCGAAGCTCCAGAGACCTGTTGGCTGGCTACGGATTGGAGATTTTGAAGCGTGCTCTTGATGTCGCCCGTGTTGACCTTCGATTGCTGGCTCGCAACTTGGCTGACGGCTGCGGCGGTAGTATTGACCGCAGCGCTAACGGCCGCGACGAGCTTGCTAATCTGAGCGATTCCAACCGTGCTCTTGCCCGCCTTGGCGGCCTCGGCCACCGTTTGCGCAAGACTGTTGGCCGCGGCTTTGTCGGACGCCGCTACGGCACCGAGTTCCGCGACCGCTGGCGAAACGCTGGTGCACGCGGCAATTTGTTGACTCATCGTCTTGGATGCCGCATCAGATAGGCTTGCAGCCTTGGCTTGCGCGGCCGCGACAGTGCTTTCCAGCTGATCGTGCAAGGTATTTGAAACGCCTGTCTGGTTGGCGGCCTCAAGCGCCTTAGTGGCGGAGTTCGCCAACTTGGCTGCCGCGAGCGATGCCTGATTGGCTGCGTCGCTGAGCTGGACCTTGTTGTCGCCTGGCTGCGAAACGGCGCTCGTGGACGCAAGGCTGGCGGCCGAAACCTGCGCGGCTGACATGGCCGAGACAAGTTGTTTGAGTGTTGTTTCAATTGCCGTACTGGGTGTCGAACTCGTCAAGTTGCCCTTGGCAACGGCCGAAGCGAGTTTGGTCAAAGCGGCCGCATTGCTGCCACTTGCCACCGAGTTGACAACGCCTTGCACGGTACTCGCAAGGGTGCCCGCTTCCGACGCCCCATTGACTGCGGCAGTGTTGACGCTCGCCAATTGAGCCGAAATATCGCTTCCCGAAACGACTGCGGTTTGGGCTAAACTTGCCGATGCATTCGCTAACGATTGGCCTGCTATCTGCTGGTTCGATTTCGACTGCAGGCTTTGAAGTTGGGCCTGAACGTTGCCAGTACTCTTGGCCGCTTGCTGCCCTGCTATCTGACCGACGGAGTTTACCGTCGTGTTGGCTGCCGCGGTAATGGCAGCGTTAAGCTTGCTGATTTGAGCGATCGGCGTCGAGCTATTGGCGCCACTGGCCGCCTGAACGAGGGTTTGCGCAATACTGTTCGAACTTGCCTTATCCGATGCCGCCATCGCGCCTAGGTCAGCGGTAACCGGAGGAGCGCTGCAAACGGCGTTCTGACTCGCAATCGTTTTGGTTGCGGCATCCGCTAAGCTCGCTGCTTTGGCTTGCGCAGCCGCGGCCACGCTTTCCAATTGATCGCGCAGTGTAC
The DNA here is from genome assembly GCA_963819085.1 of uncultured delta proteobacterium. GTDB lineage: Bacteria > Myxococcota_A > Polyangia > Polyangiales > Polyangiaceae > FEN-1139. The sequence goes on along the minus strand of CAWFUX010000042.1, from coordinate 28,960 downwards.
TGGCGACTCCGGCTTGGTTGGCCGCTTCGAGCGCCTTATTTGCCGTATTTGCCAACTGGGACGCTGACACCGCCGCTTGATTGGCTGTTTCGTTGAGTTTGCTCTGTGAGTTGGCCTTTTGCGCCAGTGATGCGGCGCCGGCTAAGCTTGCCGCGGCCGTTTGGGCAGCTGTCATTGACGAAGCCAACTGTTTGAGTGCCGTCACAGCAGGATCCTGACAACTTGATGCCGAATTGACCAAGTTACCTTTTGCTACCGCGGAGGCCAGTTTGGTCAGCGCCGAAGCGTTGCTGCCGTTCGATAGCGTGTTGACGACATTTTGTACAGAACTTGCCAAGGCACCTGCCTCTGTCGCCCCGCTGATGGCCGCGGCATTGACGCTGCCGAGCTGCCCCGATATGTTGGTTCCGGGAACAGCTGCAGCCTGCGCGGCCATCGCTGAATTGTTAGCAAGCGAGTCCCCCATGGGCGCTTGGCTCGAGGTAGATTGCAAGCTCTGCAGGTTCGCTTTGGCATCACCCGTGCTGGTGGCGGCTTGTTGCCCCGCAACTTTACCGATTGCCTCTGTCATCGAGTTGGCAGCGGCCGCACTGACCGCGTTGAGCTTCGTAATGGGCGCAGCATCCGCAGAACTGCTGGTTGCCGTCATCGACTGGGCCGTCGTCGCGGCGATACTGTTGGCAGCAGCGCGACCGTTCGCGGCGAGCGCGCCGAGCTCGGATATCGCGGCGTTGTTCTGATCTTGCAGTTGGGCCTGCTGTGTTTTGGCTGCGGCATCCGCCATGCTGGCGGCCATCGATTGGGCCGCAACCGCGCTGCTTTCCAGCTGGTCGTGTGCGGCACTCGAGACGCCGGCTTGATTCGCGGCCTCGAATGCCTTATTCGCCGAATTGGCGAGCTGGGTCGCTGCGAGCGTTGCTTCGTTCATCGAGCTATTTAGTGTGCTTTTGGCCGAGTCCATCTGCGAAAGCGACGCGGCACTAGCTGAACTGGCTGCCACTGTCTGCGCTGCCGCGAGTGCCGAAGACAATTGCTTTAGAGCAGCAACGGCGGGGTCCTGGCAGTTTGATACGGTAGTGGTCAGGTTGCCTTTGGCGACGGCTTCTGCCAACTGGGTGAGTGCTGATGTATTGCTCCCACTCGCAACGGACTCTGCCACCGCTTGTGCGGCTGCCGCCAAGTTACCGGCTTGTGTCGCGCCGCTTAGTGCCGCCGTGTTCACCGCCGCCAGTTGACTCGATACGTCCGTTGCGGGCGTGGCTGCCGCCTCGGCAGCTGCCGCCGAGTTATTGGCCAAGATTTGGCCGAGCTTTGCTGCTCCGCCGTTTCTTGAAGGTTCGAGAGCTTTCCCTGCATATCACCTGAGCTAACTGCAGCTTGCTGCCCAGCAATATCTCCAACTGCTTGCGAAGCAGCATTGGAGGACGCTGCGCTCACCGCGTTGAGCTTGGTTACCTGAGCCACGTCGGACGGGTCGGTTGCGGTGTTAATCGACTGGCTTGCAGTAGCGGCGACACTGTTAGCAGCGCCTTTGCCCGAGGCGATTAGAGCTCCGAGCTCCGCAACGGCAGGCTGCGCGCCGCACACGACACTCTGGTTTGAAATTGACTTGGAAGCGGTTTGCGACAGCGTTGCCGCTTTGGCCTGCGCCGCCGCTACGGTGCTCTCAATTTGATTGCGCAGCGAGCTTGCGACACCCGCCTGACTGGCGACGGCCAGTGCCGTATTGGCCGTGTTGGCCAAACGCGCCGCCGCAACAAGCGCTTCATTGGCGGTTTGATTTATTTTACTCGTGCTCGCGACCTGCTGTGCAATCAGCGACGCTCCCGCCAGCGAGGCTGCCGAAATCTGTGCTGCGGCCATAGCCGAAGTCAATTGCTTGATCGCCGCAACCGCGGGATCTTGGCAAGATGCGGGACTGCTGATTACGTTACCTTTGACAACTGCGGAGGCCAATTGGGCCAGCGCGGCGGCGTTACTGCCGCTGGCGACGGTATTGACTGCATCCTTGATTGCATTCGTCAGCGACCCCGCCTCCGAGGCGCCAGCTGCCGAAACCGAATTGACATCTGCGAGTTGCCCCGAGATGTTCGCCCCCGAAACTGCGGCAGCCTGGGCCGCCGTCGCCGATTTGTCGGCGAGTGAATTAGCCACCATCTGTTGATTTGAGGCGTCTTGGACAGCCTGCATCTTCGACTGCACGTCGCCGGTGGTTCTAGCAACCTGCTGCCCCGCGACTTGGCCGAGGGAATCAGTCATCGTATTGGCCGCTGTGGCGCTAACCGTATTTAGGGCGGTGACGCGCGCCGTGTCAGTCGAGCTATTCGAGCTGCTGACGGACTGAGCCATCGCTTGCGCCATGCCGTTCGCGGCGCCTCGCGCGGCGGCAGCCAACGCGCCGAGCTCGGCCACTGCCGGCTGCTGGACGGTTGCAAGATTGCCCTCCTGAGTTTTGGATGCAGCCTGCGTCAAACTGACGGCCGTTGCTTGCGCTGCGGCAGACGCATTCTCGAGCTGTTTGCGAGTGGCATCGCTGAGGTTTGCGTTTTGCGCTTGCGCCAAAACATCATTAGCCGAGTTGGCAAGTTTGGCTGCCGCAACGTTCGCTTCGTTTGCCACCTTCGACGACGCGCTAACGCTGTCGATGGAACCATTTTCCATCGAGCTCACCGCCGACAAGCTGGCCGCCGAAGTCTGCGCGGCGGCCAGGGGCGCCGCTAGCTCTTTGAGCAAACTCGTCGCGACGTCGCCGCAGCCCGGCGCGCTAGTTAGGGCGTCTTTTTGCGATATGGCCTGCACCAGCTTCGCCGAGGCCGAGGCGTTGCTCTCGCCCACATCGGCGGTCGCCAACTGTTCCGCGGAGCCCGCAAGGTTTGCGACCTCTTGTGAATCGCTTTGCGCGACCGACGCGAGGTTAGTCAACTGATTGGCGAGACCGGCGCTCGACCCAACGGCCTTTTCCGTTAGTAAAGCCGCGCTGTTTGCCAGTGAGTCACCCGAGGGTTGGGCGCTCGATTGCGATTGGAAATCGACGAGCTTAGCCGCCAGCTCGCCTTCGCTCAATTGGGCTTGCTGCTGGGCCACGCTGCTCGTCGCATTGGTGACGGTGTTGGCCGAAATGGAACTTGCGGTTGCGCGTTGGCTTAACGCGGCCACGCTACTGGTCGCGCTGGACGCGCTAACCACTTGGGTGACCGCTTGCGCCAGGCTCTTTGCAGAACCTTTGCTCACCGAGCTCAGCGCCGCCAATTGGGATACGGTTGACGTGCCGTCGGTATGGGCCTTGGATGTCTTGCCCGCTGCTTCAGCCAGCGCGGCTGCGGTAGCTTGTGCTGCGGTGGCCGTGTTTTCCAGCTGTTGGCGCGTGGCATCGGAAACATTGAGCAATTGCGTCTCACTTTGAGCCTTGCTCGCGGCATTAGCGAGCTGCGCCGAGGCCACCGCAGCTTCGCGAGCAATATCGACGGTCGGCTGCACCGTCTCGTCGGCATTGCTAATATTGGCCGCCGCCGTTGCCACAGCTAGGCTGGCCGCTACGGTCTGCGCGGCCGATAACGGCGAGGCCAGACTCTTTAGGACCTTCTCGGCTTGGCTTTGTTGCGTTGGTTGCGCGCTATTGCTAACCGCAGCGACCAACTTAGCCATTGCCGCATTCGTGCTGGAGGGGGCAATCACTTGGGCCGCCGCATCGACGACACCCGCCAGCGATTGCGTTGCAGAACCTAATGCCGTGATTGCAGCTGCAACCTGAGTTAGTGCGCTGCTCGCGTCTCCGCCAGCGGCTACGACTGCTTGCGCTGTGTTCAGTGCATTTGTTAAATCGGCGGACTTGTCGCGGCTGTTGGCAGACGCCGAGGCAATTTGAGTCAAAGCGTTGGCCGTGTCGCCCGATGAATTGCCCGCGGCCCATGTGGCCAAAAATCCCAATTGCAGTGCCGATTGACCGGCAGCCGCGGAGGCAGTTCCCGCTTGGGTCATAAGTTCGGCAGCTGATGTGGCAACCGAACAGCCCGCAGCCGCCGTTACTGCGTTGGCTGCTGCATTGGCTAGTTCTTTGACACTGTCGTGGGCGCCGGCAATTGCTGCGCCAAGGGCCACAACGACATTGCCGGTGAGTTCCGGTGCCGCCAATGTCTCAGAAGCTGCCTGCGAGATGCTCGACGCTGCCACCAACGATTTGCTGGAGGTATTGTCGGCGCTCTCGGCCACGGTGTCACTGGGATCCGCCGTAACGGTACTTTCTGCCATCTGGCTGGCGGCGTTGGCCATCTGGGCCGCCGATAACGCGACGTTCTGAACGGATTGCGCCAATTGATCAGGCGGTGCCTCGCCAATAAGTTCGTTGGTCAAGTCGCTCATCGACTGATTGGCTTGCGCAACCTTCGCGGCCAGATCATCAATTGGCGTCACGGCCGTAACGGTCTGCGCGTTCGAGCCTGCGGCTGCGGTAAGCGAAGACTTCACGGACGCAGTCCGGGCGTCGCGCTGTGGCTCGCTGTTACAGCCGGCAAGCCCGATCGCGATGATGGTACCGGCGGCGATGAATCGTAACGGCACTCGAGCTCGTCCAGCAACAATTTCGGCTGGCGCTAATGGCTGTATAACGAGATGAGACCGGTGAGTGCCCTTGTCGCGATTCAAAGTCATGTGTTGTGCTCCGGATTTTGGGTAGCTTTTAGGATTCGAGCGATATTGGCTCGAGCGTAGGACAGCACTGACGTATCGAGCCGCGCCTCACGCCCAAGACATAAACCGACACCGCGGCATGCTCGTATCATCCGTGGCTAAGCGTGTGAAGGCCCAAAAGCCCATTGTGGGATTTCCCATGGTCCCGCAAATTGTGCGCTAACTCTTCCCGAGGTGTGGGTCGTCTGTCGGAAGGGAAATCCGAAACCGTGCCTTACGACGCAGTTCGCAGGGTTGCCCATCCGTGGGCGGGGACGTCGAACCCGGGCCGTGGTCGCAGTTAGCGTCTTTGCAGTGCGGTCCACGACCAAAAGCGCGTTCTGGGGCCATTTGTCCAGGCTCATGCCTACGGTGTCGAGCACCAGTTCCAAGCGGCGTATGAGTTCACGCCCGAGACAATCCAATCCCGAATGAGTACGACGCGCGCCCGTTGTCCTTGGCGATTCTCTCCGGATCTTCAAGAAACTCGAAGTGCATCGTGTCCTTGAGCGCGTCGTGGTCGAGCCGTCATGCCGAATACCCGCCCCTCGGTCCCGATTTGTTCGCAGACCAAGGCGAGCGTTGCCGCTGACATCGATGGCGATGGCATCCAGGACGTTGTTGTTTTTTTCGTCACGGGTAAGCCGACCGCCTTACAGGAAACGAGCACCACGCAAGACGTCTTGGACACGACACAGAATCGGGAAATCGACTTTTTCGTGTATCGCCACGATTCGCAAGCCGCCGCGGATGCTGGCGGTAATGCCACGACCTTTGGCCCGATCAACTCGAAAATCAGCTACCTGAGCAAAGCGGACTTCGTATCTGCAATAACACCGGGCGTAGACGGGCACGTCTGGGCACCGATGTTTAGCGTGACCAAAGGTGACATCGACGGCGACGGCATCGACGAAATCTTTCTTACGGTCGTAAACACGGTCTACATCCTGAACGTGCCAACGACTCCCGACGGAGCCTTGACGACCGTCGGTGAGCTCAGCTTCAAAACCGAGGTGACGAGCGTGGCGACCGGTGACGCTGATGGCGACGGCAAAGACGAACTCGTCGTCTGCGAGCGGTACAATCAATGCGCCTTTTACGACGGCTATACCAATGCCGATAGCTCGGCTTTTTGGTATTACACGAATACCGACACAGCCGTCGCGATGCTCGCGGCCGGCTTTGGCGACTTCGACGGCGACGGCGTGGACGAGTTCGTGATCGCGCGAGGCTATAACGGCAATTGTGCCGCCACCGCCAAAGCCAGCGTTTACAAGGTTGACATCACGGGGATCAACGCCGTGACGGGGCTGGCAACGGGCCTGTCCATCGGCAAACCCGTGACCACGGCACTTACCACGCCTTCGAGCGAAGACGCCGCCATGACGTGCCGCAATGGGGGAAAGGAAGACTATTGGCCTTTGCAAGTCCGCGCGCTACCGAGCTTACAATCGACGTTGCCGAAGGCTCGACGACGACGTTTAGCACCGATGCCTCGGTGACGACGAGTATGGAAGCGGGCGGGCTCACGGTCATGAGTAAGCTCGGGTTGCTCGACACCCTTCGTGTACCCGTACCAAAACACGTACACAGGGCACACGTATTGGGTCCTCGACTACGCGGTTGACGGAAACTAACACAGCGTCCGATGTGTTCACGTGCCGGTGTTTCAGTACGCACTCGAAGTGTGGACTGCGACACCGGCATGACGCGTTTTTGTAAAGGTGGGACGCGCCGGGTGAGTGCAGTTCGGCTAGTTGTCTTGCCCGCGCGCCAACCCATCCCGACATGCGATCATATATTCGCTGGGAGTTTGCCCAAAGCGCGCACGAAAGACTCGGAGAAATTGTGCGTAACTGCCAAAACCGGCCTCTAGCACTGCCTTCCGCATATTGTCTGCCTGCGGGTCGATTTGCCCCAAGAACCGAGCCAGTCGAAGATCATTGCGATAATCGACGATGGATGTGCCGGCATAACGCCTGAATAGGCGTGCCAGCTGATAGATGCTCACTCTCAACTGCTTGGCGAGCGATTCGCACCCCTGTGATGGGTCTTGTGCGAGCAACGCGCTGACATCGCCCACCAGGGGATGTTGTGGCCGTCTATGATAGCTGCCCGATTGAAGCATTTTCTTGCGGCACGGGTCGAGGACACGCCCCAACAATGAGCACAACACAGCGGCACGAGCCTGTTTCGACTCGTCGAGAGCGCTGCGCGTTAGCGCTGTATCGTTGAATAGAATTCCGATGGGCCCACGCGCGCCGACAATTGCGCTGCAGCAGACCCAGCCGCGACACAATATGCTCGTCTGGTTATTGCTTTGGGCGATAAGTGGAAAATCCTCGAATACCGTCCAAGCGTGGCCTCGTTCGGCGCGTGCAAACACTTCGCGATCCACGTCACCGTAGTCGTACATGATGTCGTGCTCATCCACTGTGAGTCCGCGTGCATCAGTACCCCACGTTCCGATCATGGCTCGTTCTTGGGCGTCAAAGACGAAAAGGCCCGTTCGTTCCAACCGAATGACATCGCGTGCGAATTCGACCGCGTAGCGAAGGAATCGATCGATCGTATCGGGTGACGGATCGGTAAGAATTGCAGACGTCCACTCCGCCAACTCGAAGGCTTGCTTCGAGGGCGGAACGACACTTATTTGGGGCGGATCATTGGCCATCGTTACCCGCCAATCAATTCGGCGACGCTCGTTCTTTTGAAGCATGGTTGCCGGGAGTTTAACCCGGCCGCCGAGTTGGGTCCACTATTTCAACGATTCGCCACCCGTTAGGGCGTCTCGCTCACCGTGAACCGCAGCCACGTGCCGATTATGACCCAGCAGGCCTGTGCAGCCGGGCCAGCATCAGCGGCTGCGCGCGTCGCGCGTGCTGTCACAGATAGCCGTTCGGCACGAGGTACACATACGCGATGCGGCTAGCTTCCGAGACAATCCGCGCTTCCGCGACGATACAACCATCCCCAATAGTGCCATAGATGGTCAACGCTCCCGGGGTCAAGTTCGCCAGCCCGCCAAGACCCGTGTTGCCCGTGGGGGTAGTCTCCGGAACCGAAAAATCGCCTTGAATCGAGAAGTGTAGCCCCATCACTGGCGCCGACGCACTCGATTGCGCCGCGAACCGCACACCGGAGGCCGTATTTCCCGCACAATCCTTGATACCGATGAGAGCTGATCCATCCGCAGTGATTGGGATCAAAAGCGCCGAGGCCAATGCTCGCACGACCGTTGAGTTCACGAGTGGCACGGTGCCAATAAGCAACGAAGACGCATGGGTAATCGTGTGCCACATCGTGCCGCTGTACGCGGTGCTACCCTCGTGCCAGTTGATGACTGCGCAGCCTTGTTGCGTCGAGGTGAAGCTGAAGTCTGGAAGCGGTGACTGGGTGTCGTCGCACGTGGCAAGGAAGATTGGGCAATACTCGAGACTGTCGAAGACCGTATTGTTGAAGGTCGGCAGGAACGTACCCGAGACAACGACACCCGGCGTGTCCGTCGCGTTATTCTTGGTGGAAGTGACGCAACTCCAATCCTGCGAAACGGAGGCATCCGCGCTCGCCAAGGCTAACGAATTGCAGTAGTGAAGTGTCAGTGGGTTGCCCGCGTCACCGGCATCGGCGCTACCGCCGCTGCCGCCGCTGCTCGCGCCCCCACTAGCCGCGGGCGTCGCACCTCCCGATGCTTGCTCTCCCGCCGCGCCTGCGCCACCCAAAGTTGCGCCACCCAAAGTTGCGCCACCCAACGTCGCGCCGCCCGCGTTGGAGCCTCCCGATCCACCGAGCGAACTCGAACCCGCCGAGGCACCTCCGCCGGAGGCTGCCCTGCGATCTTCGACGCTGTACCTGGGTGCCAGGCAAGCCGTAGTCGCCGTCACGAGCACGACGCAACCGAGATGGACGAGGTGCTCGCCGCGAGGCAGCAGGGCATAGACCCGCCGGCACGCTCCCGAATTCGGAGCCTCGTCGATCGCTTTCATGGGCTTGAACCTACAGTAAACCGAGACGCGCCGAATCGGAATATCCCGCAATTGACCTCGAGGAAGCGAACAATACCCAACGGCCGGCCAAAGTAATTGATGCCCTTGGGCTGGGGGCAGTGGCCAACTGGGTCTGAGTCGGGGACAATGCCTCGATCAAACGATGGCTTACGTCGGGCGCGTTTTGGGTGGCCGCTATCGCCTCCTCGAGCAAATCGGAAGTGGAGGGATGGGTTCCGTTTGGCGCGCTGAACATGTCGAGCTGGGCTCACTCTGCGCCGTCAAGCTTATCCACGAAGACTTGGCGGAATCGACGGCAGTGCGCGGCAGGTTCCGACGCGAAGCCAAGGCCGCCGCCGCTTTGAGCAGCGACCACGTAGTAAGAACCTTCGACTATGGCGTTAACGAACAAACCCCGTACATCGTGATGGAACTACTCACGGGTGAAAGTCTCGACCAGCGTTTGAAGCGCGTGGGACGCCTGAGCACGCGCGAGCTCTCCAGCTTGCTATCTCAAGTCGCACTCGCGCTCGACCGCGCCCACGAGCAGGGCCTCGTGCACCGGGATCTGAAACCGGGCAATCTATTCATTGGCAAAGCCGACAATGGCAGCGATTGCGTCAAGCTCCTTGATTTCGGAATTGCCAAGTCCCTGCGCAACGACGACGACCCGACCGTCGGCGCGACGCGCACGGGGGCGATGGTGGGTTCTCCTGCGTACATGAGCCCGGAGCAACTGCGTAACGCTGCGGGCATCGATCCCGCGAGCGATATCTGGTCGCTCGGCGTTGTAGCGTACGAAGCCCTCGTGGGTCAAAGGCCATTTGGGGCAACGTCGATAGCTGACCTCACGGTGCGAATTTGCGCCGATCCGCTGCCGATTCCCTCGTCTTTCGCACAAGTGCCGCAGGGATTTGACGCCTGGTTTGCCAAAGCCTGTGACAGAATCGGTGCCGCGCGTTTTTCGACGGCAACCGAGCTTGCCAAAGCCTTTCAAGACCTGCTCTTGACCGCGGCGGCAGCACCGACAGCGGCACCCGAGGTAACCAGCATCGATGTCTCGGTTACATCAACGAGCATTCACGAACAATCGACGGGGCCGCTGGCGCGCACCGCCAATGATGCTCCCTCTAACACCTCGAAGCGGAGCACTTGGTTGCTCGCGAGCGTGGTTCTAGCGCTGCTGGCCGCGATGCTGCTGCGCAACCGGGTCGGCGTCAACGCATCTCGATCTTCGGCGGCGAATCCCGTGCAAGCAACCGTCACGAGTCACCTTGCATCCCCCCAATTGCCTCCTGCGTCGGAGGTTTTTGATGACGCGGGCCCACGGAAAGCCGAGCTGAAGCCCGAACCGAGTCCAAACAATTCTGCAAATTCGACTTCGAGCTCGAACGCGAACTCCAATGCGAACTCAAGCGCGAACACGGATGCAAGTCTGCGCCAGCGAGTTCGGGTTTCTAACAAGAACGCGCCGGTTCCGGCGCCGAGCGCGTCAACGCGGAAAGTCGTGCCGGACGGTGTTTATGGCTTCTGATCGAATCGGGGACAGAGCCACGTGAAGCGCCACATCACCGCACCCTGGTTGCTCGTCGTGGCCCACCTCTTCGCAGTCACAGCACGTGCACAGGACATCGATCCGCAGGTGCGCCAGGCCGCGCTCGAATTGGCGACGAGCGGCGATGCCCTGTTCGCGAGTGGTAACTACGAAGCGGCCCTCGAAAGGTTCACGCGTGCTAGTGAGCTCGTGTCTGCGCCTACGTTGATCGTGAGGCAAGCCGAGTGCTTGGAAAAGCTAGGGCAGCTCGTCGAGGCGGCCGCAGCGTACCGCAAAGCCGCTCAGTTTCCGGTTGACGATAGTGCGACTGAACCCTTTCGTCTCGCGGTTGCGACGGCACAGTCGCGCAGCGCCGCAATCGAAGCTCGCGCTTCGCACCTCGAAGTCATCGTGCAAGCCCCTGACCCCGATGCGGTGCTGGTCACACTGAATGACCAGCCCTTGCCCGTGTCGCAGCGGCAAAAGGCATTGGAATTGAACCCGGGACGATACCGGGTGCGAGCTACGGCGGGGAGTCAATCGGCGTTCGAAGAGGTTACGTTAGAGGAAGGCAGCCGAAGACAAGTGACTTTGCGCTTGCTTCCGGCTGCGGCGCCGCCCGCGCCGCCGAGTTCTCAGCCAGCCATCGTGCACGATTCACCGCGTGAACCGAAGCCGAGCACTTCGCTCGTGCCAACGCTCGGTTGGATTTCACTCGGTGTGGGTGCCGCTGGGCTTTTGACTGGAATTGGGACGGGCATCGAGGTTTTTCACTTGAGACATGAGCTAGATAAGAGCGGTTGCATCAACACCGTGTGCGGCCCAGGGCAAGACGGAGACGTTCACACGTACAATTCCCTGCGCGTCGTGTCGACGTCGGCGTTCGTCGTCGGTGGCGTTGGGCTCGCGGTCGGCAGTGCGCTCTTCTATTTCGCGCCGCGCAGCGATCGGGCGGGCCGCGAGCATTTCACACCGTGGGTCGATATCGGTAGCGCGGGCTTTTCGGGGCGCTTCTAAAGACTTTTCACGGAAGGGCCGCCGGGGTATAAGCTGCCGATCGTGCCGACCACACTCTTGTACGCTGACATCGACCCCGCCGCGTTGGCAGAAGCGGAGCGGTTGCTGCATAAGCCTGAACTGGCCATCGTTACCGTGTCTAATCTTGAAGGTGTAGAGCGAGAAGTGGCGAGTGGTCGAATCGACGTGCTCGTCATCGATACCGCATTGCTCGGCGCGAAGTGGTCAGATTGGCTGAGCGCCGCCGTTAGCCGGTGGCCAGATTTACCCATCGTGACTACAGCCAAGGGCCCGAGTGACGCCGACTCGTACGCGGCGCTACGCGCCGGAGCAGCCGGGTTCGTTCCGAAGCCGTTCGAAGGTCCCGAGTTGCAGCTTGCCGTAGATAACGGGATATCGGCGGCCGAGTTGTCCGCCAGCGCCCCGCCTTCGCAGTATTGTCGCCCGAGCCCGAGTCAAGGGCCCGCAAGCACGCCGATGGTGGGGGATTCGTCGCCGATGCGCGAAGTCGAAGCGCTCGTTCGTCGCGCCGCAGCGAGCACCGCGACGGTACTGGTTCGAGGCGAGAGTGGAACGGGCAAGGAAGTGATCGCGCGGCACATTCACGAACTCGGGCCGCGCCGCGGCGGGCCGTTCGTGAAGGTTCACTGTTCGGCGCTCCCCGAGCCGCTACTCGAGACCGAGCTCTTTGGCCACGAAAAGGGCGCCTTTACCGGGGCCACTTCGCGCAAACCCGGACGGCTGGAGATTGCGGAAGGGGGCACGCTGTTTCTCGACGAAATCGGGGACATTAGTGCGGCGATTCAGGTCAAGCTCTTGCGCGTGCTGCAGGACAAAGAGTACGAGCGGGTTGGCTCAACGCGCACGATTCGAGCCGATGTTCGCTTCGTGGCGGCAACGCATCGTTCGCTCGAAGAGATGCTAAAGCGCGGAGAGTTTCGTGAGGATCTATACTATCGGCTCAACGTGATTTCCATCGTTGCCCCGCCGCTTCGCTCGCGGCCCGAAGATATCGAGGCGCTCGCACGGCATTTCTGTGCGATCTTCGGCGCGCAGAACGGCAAACCGCGAATCAGCATCGCGGTCGAGGCACTGCAGGTGCTGCGAGCTCAGCCGTGGCCGGGCAACGTGCGCCAGTTGCAAAACTTCGTCGAGCGGCTCGTCGTGTTCGCAGAAACAGACGAAATTGGCATTCAGCTCGTGAAGTCGGAGCTCAATGCGGTTGGCGGAGTCTCCCAATCGAAGCCCGCCGAGGTTGACTTCGGGATATCCGTATTCGAACTCGACGAGGTCGTGCGGCGCGCTGAGCGTCGGGCACTCGAGAAGGCCCTGCGCAAGTCGGGTGGCAACCGCACGGTCGCCGCGCGCATCTTGGGCGTGAGTCGCCGGACGCTGTACAACAAGCTCGAGGAGCACGGGTTGATCAATCCTTGAGCGAGGGATCTGCTGGCTGCTGTCGGCTTCTGCACGTCGAGCGACTCGTGCGTTCGCGGTTAGCCTGATCTCACTGCGCCATCAGCGAGTTTTGCGTGATCTGCCAGGCAGTGTCCTGGCACAGCGTGCACGTGGCACCGTAGAACCTCGGACGTAACGCGGTGTCGCCCATCAGCTGCACGCGCATCCAAGCGGTGATGGCGGTCTCGACCACGCTCACCGACTTATTCGTTCCGGTGCGGTAGAAAGTGAGCCAGCTGGCGTGATCAGCCGCTAGATTTTCGGCTAGAATCGCGGGTTGGTTGGTGACGGCAGTGAACGCTGGCTGGATGGTGCTGCAAGGCACGGTGGTGTCGGCACCACCGCAGAAGAAAAATGCCGGGCCGTGAAGATTTCGCTGCGTGGACGCTCCGTTACACGGCGCCATCGTGGTGATTCTAGCGTCTGCGGCTGCGGTCGTAGTGGCAAAGCCACCTTGAGAGTGCCCCGTTGCCCCGATGTGCGTGGTATCGATGCGCTGGTACAGCGCACTCGTTGGATCAGCGTTCTGTTCTAGAACCCAGGTTACTCCAGCTAGCATCGGCGCCGGAGTACCTTGTGCGACGTTCGTGCTGTTGGACGCGATCACGACAAAGCCGTGCGAGGCCAGGTGAGTCAAAAGCACACCATACACGCTCGGCGTCGATCCGGTGCCGTTGCCCCAGGTAATAACGGGATGGCATAGCCCGCCCTGCGCCATGTCCGACGGCCGGAACAACGTGAATTGAGGAGGCGTTCCGCCGTCAACGCCGACACCTGCCTCTGGACCCACGTTTTGCTCGGTTACCGTCGCATACGGTCCATCCACCGATGGATCAGCCGCCGGCCACGGGCCAATCGTGCAACCGGTTCCCGCGTCAACGCTACTCAGGCCGCCCGTAGCGGGGGGCGCGCCGCCTGTCGCGACTCCACCGGTTCCGGCTTTTGCTCCACCTGTGGCCGTAGCCTTGGTACCACCCGTCGCGTTGACCCCACCGGTGCCGACCGTTCCTCCCGTTGCCGATGTCGCACCCGCCGCGGCCGTGGAACCACCCGTTGCGAGCCTTCCTCCCGTTGCCAACGCTCCGCCAGTGGCAGCAACTCCGCCCGTCCCAACTCCGCCGATACCCACTACTCCTCCGGTGGGCGCACCACCGACACTCGAGACCCCTCCAACGCTCGTGCTGCCACCTACTCCGGCGCCTCCAACGCCAACGCCACCCCCGCTGCTCGGGAGCGTCGTGCCATCCGAACCACTGCAACCAAAAAGAGTAACAGTCAGACTGGCAACGAGCACGAATTGAGTCCGCATATTCGCTGTTCTCATCGATGTCTCTCCGTCTAGGCATCACCGATGCCCATGAGGCGCTCCCACTACAACCAAGTTGTATCACAATGTCGCACAGCGTGCCAACTCGGGCGCGTAGGGTACGGACGGCGCGAAAGGGACACCAACCTGGGACGTGTCGTCCTGTTCGGAAATGCCCACGCCGACGCACATATCCGGCTTGCCAAGCGCAGGTGTGACTACGTTACTGGGGCCAAAACTCCAATGGACAGCTGGGCGACGGCACACTCACAACGCGGTCATTGCCGAAACGGGTGCTGCGGTGCGGAGAGTAGGACGAACACTGTAGCGTTTGGTGCCGGTATCGATATGCGTTTGGAATTCCCGAATGAACTCCAATAGGCCGAGAGCCGGCGGCAATATCACGACCTCGGCTCTGGTACCATGACGTCAACCGCATCACCGAGATATTTACCTCGTCAACGTCCAGGTAGTTGGACGTCGCTGGCGTCTTCGGGTCGCGCAGTGGCGCTAGGGCTAATTGTAATCGTGAACTCGTGCTCGAGAATTGACCGCTGATGATCGAGCAATTCGATCACCCAGACACCAGACACTAACTCCCAAGAATTGTCAAATGACCAACCTATGTACCGCGGTATGCCAACGTTCGTGGGGTTGTCCCATTCGTCGACTGTGTTGGTAACGCCGGAGGCGGAATTGGTCATCGGTGGGTGCGTCACGCGCGTTCGTAGCTGTACAACCGTCATCTTTGGCGGGCCGTGCAGGATCACCTCGATGCCAAAGCTAGTGCCGAGTTTGGCCGCAATGCTTGAGCCGCCGGGAACAAAGTGGGGGTCAGTGAAGTTAGGAACCAAGTGGACCCAACCCTGCGAAGTTTCTGGGGCGGACTGCGCCCCTTCGGACGACGGCGCGGTGGCTCCCGCGCTGAGGAGTTCGGCGGACAGTGCTGCGAACGAACCGCTTTGAATCCCCTGCTCCTTTGCATGCTTATCGTTGGTTGGAGTTGCGGACGACGCCTGCGTAGGAATGCTCTTCGGCAAACTCTGGCTGTTTTGCGTCGTTGATTTTGCGCAGCCAGCAAGAAAACAGAACGAAACCAGCGTGGCAGCGAAAGTGCGCATTGGGACGAGGGCACATTGTGCCGCAACTGCTTTGCGTTGGCTACGGTGACATAACCCCGTAGTTATGATTTAAGCCCATTGAGGTGCGTGCGTCTGGTCGCAGCCCGATCGCTTTGTCACAGCGGCACGGAACCACCCCTCTGCCCGCGCCACCGCTGGACCCCAAGGCTCGCGGCGACTCAGCGCGACACGCCAGCGTCGCCCTTGGCGACTCGTTCTGGATCTCCCAAAAACTCGAAATGCATCGTGTCCTTGAGCGCGTCGTGCCCGAGCCAGTAAAAACCAAAGCGCTCGAACACTGAAATCCAACACGCCGGCATGTCCATGCGCTCAAGATCGGTTTTTTTTCCCTGACAGCGGGGGCTGCTCTTCCAGGGCTCGATACAGTGGCAACAGGGATTTTGTAAGGGATCGATATCAATGGCAATGCCGTAAACGTGATTGGAGACGTCGCCGTCCAGGTACGTATTGCTTTCGCGACGACCCGAAAGGGCCCTAGGTTGGTAGGGAAATTGCGAGCAATCACTGCGGAGCGCAGTTTCCACACAACGAAGCGCAGGTATAACACGTTCGTGGAGGCGCACGGGTAAGCCAAAAAATTTGACGGTGCGCATCTGAGTGTGAAGCGGCTTCTTGTTCCACGCATAACTACCAAACCCCGAATAGTACCCGTATTGTTCCGTGCGATAGCGAATCGAACGGGCTACGGAATCCTTCCATTCGCGCAGAGCATCAACCTTGATCAACGAGCGACCGTTGAAGTGAGCGTTGACTAGGAATTCCTGCGGTGCCTGTTCGTTGCACAGTGATGAGGGGCCCAAGGACGCGGGGTTTGGCAAACTCGATGCTGGCGTAACGCTCGATGCAAGCGCGAGCGGTTGAATTGCGGCGGCTGAGGCTGAGGAGGCAACGGCTAGCGGTCGGTTTTTGTCTTTTTCGGATTGACGGCACGCGGTGCCAATTGCAACCGTTAGAAACATTAGGGCAATGATGCTCGTATTGTCAGACATCAATAAGCTCGGATAGTACTTCGTTCCAAGGGATTGTTACGCAAGACGAGGGCAACGGGCAACGTTTCCATCCATCATTTATTGCCAGAGATTCAGGGGCACGGCAGCGCCAGCGCAACACGTGCGGGAATCAGGGCAGCGCATTGTTGCCGAGATGTTACCTCTCGAAGGCGCTTGTATTTTGCGTCCGCCTCGCAACTAGTGTAAGTCGACCCGGGCGGCGCGCCGCCGCCTGGGCGGAATTTATGGTAGCCACACAATCTCGGTTTGGACCGTTGCAACTCCTGGACGCCGATTGGCGGCGGAAGACTTGGAAGCATTGGTTGCGCAGTCGGCTAGCCGATGGTGATGCCCCACGAGCACCCGCCGCAGAAGTGCGGGCAACAACGATTACACCCCCGCCTCCGGAACGGAACACACTGCCCCCGCGGGATACGGAAGCTCGCCGCAGCGATGTCAGAGCTCGGTTCGATGCACTCTTCGATCGACTGTTGGCTTTGGAAGACACCCTTGACGCTTTCGGCAAGCGGTTCGCACTAAAGGCAGTGCACGAACGGCGACATGAACAACGGCTTCTGGAACGCGTCGAGAACACTGCCGATGTTTTGGAACGGCAGGCTTTGTCTCTCGAAACCCTGGCTACAACGATGCAGCGAATGGAGCAACGGATCGAGCGCATCGAGCGTTCGCTGAGATCCGGGGGCACAACCCTAACCAATGAATTGACCGAGTCACGTCGGGTTCCGGCGCGCGATAACTTCGACGATCTCAGCGACTTCGAAGAGGCATTCTCGGCATATCCTGCGGCCGAAACACGCAGTTCGCCTCCCGAGGGTCAGGATGATTGGGACAACGGGGCTCATGTCGGCTCTTCGATTCGTGGCAACCTATCGGAGATGTCGCTGGCGACGGTCCTGGCAATGCTCGAGCTAGAGCGACGAACCGGTATACTTACGGTCTGCGCAGAAAACGGGAGCGTTGTAACAGCAACGCTGCGCGGAGGGACAATCGTGGGGGCACGCAATCAGGACGTTGCAGTAGATCCGGTCGAGGCCGTTCGCGATGCGCTTCGCATCACTACCGGTCGATTTTCGTTTCGGCAGGTAAACGTGGAAGTCGTTTCGGGTCCGCCCCGTTCGATCGGTTCGGTATTGCTCGAGGCGAGCAGCCGTAACGATGAGGCGGCAAGGGCTGGTTAGTGGGACGGCGTCCCTTAGACCAACGCTTCGGCCTTCGGTAGTTCAAAGCCAAAGTAGTCCCGAGCGTTGCGAAAGCTGATGTCGACAACGAGCTTGCCGAGCAGTGCTTCGTCATTGGGAATCAACCCGCGGCGCACGTCGTGCCCCAGCATATTGCAAAGCAAACGCCGAAAATACTCATGACGCGAGAATGACAGAAAGCTGCGTGAATCCGTTAACATGCCAACGAACCGTGACAAGAGGCCGAGGTTAGAGAGCGCATTGATCTGCTTTTCCATCCCATCTAGTTGGTCAAGAAACCACCAAGCAGCACCGTACTGAACCTTGCCGGGAACGGACCCATCCTGAAAGTTTCCGATCATCGAGGCAAAGAGTTCATTGTCGCGCGGATTTAGATTGTACAATATCGTCTTGGGCAATTGACCCTTGCGCTCCAGTTGGTCGAGAAATTTGGAGAGCGGTCGCGCTATCTCAAAGTCCCCGATTGAGTCAAAGCCCGTATTTGGCCCCAAACGTTCCAACATGCGCGTATTATTGTTTCGCATTGCGCCCAAATGCATTTGCTGAACCCAGCCGCGTTGATGATCCATCAATCCGAATTCGTGCATTAGAGCGGACTTGTACTTGCGCCCTTCAGGCTCGGAAATTGATTGACCATGGCGCAACGTATCGAAGGCACGGCGCACCTCCGACAGACTGTAAAGCTCCGAGTAAGCAGTCTCAAGACCGTGGTCAGAGGCTCGACACCCCTGTTCGTGAAAGAACGCGTGACGAACTTCGAGTGCCGCCAATAGTTGGTCAAATGTGTTGATGTCCATGCGGGCACGGTCCGACAATGTGTCTACCCAACCGTTGAAGACTTCCGGGTCCTCGATATTCATTGCGTTATCAGGACGCCAGGTGGGATACATTCGCATCGTCTGGGCGGCCGTTGACTTTGCATATTCGATATGATGCTCCAGCGTATCGGTCGGGTCGTCCGTGGTGCACACGACCCAGACATTGAACTGAGACAACAAGCCCCGCGTTGAGAAGGCATCAGTTGCCAGCATTGCTTGGGTTTGTTCGTAGATGGGGCGCGCGCTATTTTCGTCGAGCCATTGAAGGATGCCAAATGGAAATTTGAGCTCGAGGTGTGTCCAATGATGAAGGGGATTTCGCAACGTATAGGGAACCGTCTTGGCCCACGCTTGGAATTTCTCCCATTCCGAAACTGCCCCAGTGCAGTATTGTTCGGGTATGCCGTTGCTACGCATAGCGCGCCACTTGTAGTGGTCACCCGCTAGCCAAAGTTCAGTAATATTTCCAAACCGATGATTGCCGGCAATTTGATCCGGCGGCAGATGGTTATGATAGTCAATAATCGGCTGGCCCTTGGCGTAGTCGTGATAGAGCCGACATGCGGTCAACGTTTCCAGCAAGAAATCTGGCTCAAATATCGTAGCATTCATCGCATTTTCCCTGGAACCGACTCAAGTAATGCTCGGTGTCGGCATCCGGCTCGTCACTGGGCCTGCAGTGATGTAGGCTGCGCGCGGCTCTACGCAAGCCTGCCCGAAAGTTAGTACAAGTTCAATCGCAAAGGTCATTTCTCGATGAAGATCAAACAAGCCTCGGATTGCCACTGGGACCTACTTAGCCTCGGTGAAGTGATGTTGCGCCTTGATCCAGGCGCAGGGCGCATTCACACGGCGCGAAATTTCGACGCATGGGAGGGCGGCGGTGAATACAACGTAGCGCGCGGCCTACGGCGCTGCTTTGGCTACCGCACGGGCATTATTACAGCACTTGCCGATAACCCCATTGGGCGTCTAATTGAGGATCTCATGCTGCAAGGGGGCGTCGATCTCTCGCTGGTTCGCTGGAACACCTATGATGGGGTCGGGCGCGCAGTGCGCAACGGGCTGAACTTCACCGAACGTGGTTATGGACCGCGGGCAGCGGTCGGTTGCTCCGATCGTGGTCACACTGCCGTGTCGCAACTTACGGCGGCCGACTTCGATTGGGCCGCAATTTTTGGCCAATCGGGCTCGCGATGGCTGCATTCCGGGGGCATATTCTGTGCCTTGAGCGATTCAACGCCGGACGTCGCAAGGTGTGCTTTCGAAGCCGCAAAGGCGAACGGCGCCATCGTATCCTACGACCTCAACTACCGTGATTCGCTATGGCGGGCCGTGGGCGGCCAGCCAAAGGCCCGCAAAGTGAATCGCGAACTAATGCAACATGTCGATGTTCTATTCGGCAATGAAGAGGATTTTCGGCTGCCCTGGGATTCGAAATCGAAGGAACTGACTCGAGTTATGCCGATCTCGATACCGGCAGCTTTCGGCGCATGATCAAGAACGTCGTCGAGACGTTCCCCAACATAAAGGCGGTTGCCACGACACTCAGAACGGCTAAAAGCGCGACGATCAACGGCTGGGGTGCCATTGGTTACTTCCAGGGGGAGTTCGTCGAGGTGGCACAGCGCGATGTGGAGATTTTCGATCGGGTTGGGGGCGGGGACTCGTTTGCATCGGGCTTTATTTGCGGAATCCTGGAAGAGCGTGGCCTCGAATGGGCCCTGCGCTGCGGCGTTTCTCACGGAGCATTGGCCATGTCGACACCGGGAGATACATCCATGACCTCTCGCGCTGAGGTCGAACGTCTTATCAAGGGCGGAAGCGCTAGGATATCACGATGAATCGACAAGCTATCGTTCAGCATATTGAGAACCTTGGAATTGTTCCAATCATTCGGGCCCCGACGGTGGAATTGGCGGCGCGGGCCGCCCGTGCCGTTCATGCGGGGGGGATCGACGTTCTCGAAATTACGATGACGGTTCCGAACGCGCTATCGCTGATGCGATTGCTATCCTCGGAGCTCGGTGAGGACGTGCTCCTGGGCGCGGGCACCGTGCTCGACGCTGACACGGCCCGTGCCTGCATCGACGCCGGCGCGCAATTTATCGTATCACCCGGGCTCGACATCGAAACCATCCAGGCCGCGCATTCTCTGGATAAAGCCGCAATGCCAGGCGTATTGACCCCAACGGAAGTCATCACCGCCTGGAAAGCCGGGGCAGACATGGCCAAGGTATTTCCTTGTTCGGCCCTGGGCGGGGCCAGTTATTTGCGAGCACTGCGCGCGCCGCTGCCGCAAGTAAAGTTGTTTCCGACGGGTGGAGTGGATCTAAAGACAGCGCCTGACTTCATCGCTGCGGGGGCCGCCGCTCTCGGTGTCGGCGCGGCTCTGATCGATCTGAAGCTCATGGAACAAGAGGGCGCCGCGGCGATCACGGAAAGGGCTCGAAAACTAGTAGAAATAGTGCAAAAAGCCCGCGCCGACCTCTCGAAGTGAGGCGGTCATCGATTGTCAGCGGTCGTCGATCGTCAGCAGTCAAACGGCCTTCGTGGATCGCGCGCGGCAGGGCCCGCGCACCCAGCGAGAGTTACGTCGGATCGCCCCGCGAGCCGTCGCCATGCTTGGGATCACCCTTTGCGTAGCCCACGCCGCTCAATACCGTGCGATAATCCTGGTCGGAACTGGACTCTTTGGGCCGTCCCTCCAAAACATAGTCGTATTCCTGTCCGCCTTGATGGGTTGCCCGAAAGCGCCACGTAGCGGGCTCAAGCGCATCCGTATGCGGACCCCGTATCCAGTGATGTCGTGCTTTCCGGTCCGTCTAGTTGCATGGACTCTTTCTTGGGTAACGCCTCGCGAACTGAATCCAGTTGATCGTCTGATCGTGTCACACAGGCGATTGGACCGACTGAACCAAGAGCCGCTAAGGAAATTGCTGCAAATGCCATGATCTCATGCCGAAACCTCCGATGAATGCCAAATCCAGTCAGTGTTGAATGTGGATCTGTGCCCCGTTGCGGCTGCGGCGTTCAAAGCCGATGGTGTAGAAATGCTATTGCTTGAGCGGGGGCGGCTCCACCGTCAATGAAATCCGGCCAATCTGACTCAGACATTCTGAAGCTGCGGCAACAGGTCATTGACCTAACGCAGGCGGCAGAACTCGAACGTCAACGTTCGCGGGCAAGGGAGCAGTGCGACCTGTCGGAACGAGGGGACTCAGAGGCTGCACTGCGTCGCGTCAATCGGCAGCTTCGAATGTTGAGCGATTGTAACCAGGCGTTGATTCGCAACACTGATGAACTCGAGTTGCTCCGTAATGTTTGCAATATCATCGTCGAAGTGGGTGGTTATAAAATGGCCTGGGTTGGCTTTGCGGTAGACGACCCGGATAAGTCCGTGCGACCCGTAGCACATGCCGGATTCGAGGACGGTTACCTTCAGAATATTCACGTCACGTGGTCCGAAGCGGAAAGCGGTCGCGGGCCTGTCGGAATGGCAATTCGCAAATTGCAGCCCTGCCCCGTCCAAAATATCGCTGTAAATCCACTGTTTGCCCCATGGCGTCAGACCGCGACCGAGCGAGGTTACGCGTCGGTTTGCGGATTGCCGCTAGTCACGGGAGGCAAACGCATCGGAGCCATTGGAATCTATTCGGCGTCACCCGATGCCTTTGATGCTGAGGAAGTTTCGCTGCTCGCAGAACTCGCCGATGATTTGGCGTTCGGTATTTCGGTGTTACGTACGCGCAACGAGCATCGTCGCGCTGAGCAAGCTCTAATTGCCAGCGAGGAGCGTTTCAAGCGCCTAGTGCAAAACTCGAACGACATTATTGCAACGCTCGACGAAAACTTCGTTTACGCTTCCGTGAGCGGCCCAGCAGGCAATCTGCTGGGGTATCAGCCTGAGGAGTTGGTGGGCATGAGCGGCTTTGATTCGATACACCCCGATGATATCATGACCGCGAGGAGTGCTTTTTATGAAGGCCTGAAGCGGCCTAACGCCGTGCACCGGCTAGAGTATAGGTTTAGGCACAAGAGCGGAACTTGGATATACCTGGAAGCTGTTGGCACCAATCGACTCGATGATACGTCCGTCCAGGGCATCATCCTGAACATCAGGGATATGTCCGAGCGAAAGAAGGGCGAGACGGAACGGGACAAGCTGCAAAATCAATTGCAGCAAGCCATGAAGATGGAGGCCGTGGGTCGTTTGGCTGGGGGCATAGCGCATGACTTCAATAATTTGCTTACAATCGTCACCGGCAACGTGGAGTTGGCCAAACTGACGCTCAAACCATCCGATGCGATGGCTCGACATCTCGACGAGATCGCCAACGCTAGCCAGAGCGCGGCTTCACTTACGCGCCAGCTGCTCTCGTTCTCTCGGCGGCAAATAATAGAACCGCGAGTCGTCGATCTCAACGCGCTCGTGGACAACCTTCAGAAGATGTTGGTGCGGCTGATTGGCGAGAATATAGTGCTTCGCACGGTTCTCGATAAGAATTGTCACGCGGTATTCGTCGATCCAGGACAATTCGAGCAGGTAATCGTCAATCTAGTTGTGAATGCTCGCGATGCGATGCCAAACGGAGGAAGTCTGCTGATTGAAACGGCCAATCGGGAATTGGATCAGGACTATTGCGTTCGGCACCCGAGCATTCAACCCGGAAAATACGTGATGCTTGCCGTGAGCGACACTGGCCACGGCATGGGCGAAGAGGTTCGACTGCGGCTCTTTGAACCTTTTTTCACGACCAAACCCAAGGGACAAGGAACGGGCCTCGGTCTTGCCACCATCTTTGGAGCCGTTAGTCAAGCGGGCGGTAGCATCGAAGCGTACTCGGAAATCAACCAAGGTTCGACATTCACGATTTACCTACCTCGCTCGGGGGATCTCCCGGAGGCATCTGCCGCGACCGGACATAGTGCTGCTTCGCCGACTGGGCATGAGACGGTGCTGCTGGTGGAGGACGACAAGGGCGTGCGCGACTTGACGCTAAGAATGCTGCAGCGGCTTGGTTACCAGGTATTGATCGCTACCGATGGGAGTGAAGCGCTTGATCTCGCGGATGGGTTCGACGGGCGGATCGATCTGTTGATGACCGACATCGTATTGCCGGATGCCAATGGGCGAGAACTGGCTGAGCGCATTTTGGAAGCTCGGCCCGAAGCCGAAGTTCTGTTTACGTCCGGATACACAGATAATGTGGTGGTACATCACGGTATCATCGATAAACATCTCAATTTCATCGGTAAGCCGTATTCCCTGCAGGCTTTGGCCAGAAAGCTGCGGGAGGTATTGGAATCAAATCGGGTCTAGTCAGGTCACCGACTCGTGCGCGACTGGCATTGCGCATTTTCTGGGACATTCGCATTTTATGCAGGTGACTCACTATCCCTCGGGCCGAGCTTGACTGGCGATCGCGGTGTCCAGCGTCTGCTTCTGGCAGAAATTGAGCCCGATTCCGTAGACAGCTCAGCAGCGGTTCGCTAGCATCTGCCGCCTCTGAGCAAGCATCTTTCGACGTGAGTGAAGGCCGAGATTAAGCAATGGCTAGCGTAGAACTAAAGCATGTAGATAAGGTCTACGAGGGGAACGTCAAGGCCGTCGATGACTTCAATCTCGATATCAAAGACCAAGAGTTCGTGGTCTTAGTCGGTCCCTCGGGCTGCGGCAAATCGACGACACTGAGAATGATAGCGGGTTTAGAGGATGTTTCCGCAGGCACAATAAGCATCGGGGGGCGCATCGTAAATGACGTACCGCCCAAGGACCGCGACATTGCCATGGTGTTTCAAAGCTACGCGCTTTACCCGCACATGTCGGTCTATGAAAATATGGCTTTCGGTCTGATGATGCGAAAAGTCGAAAAAAGTGCGATCGCCGAGAAAGTGCGTAAGGCCGCTGAGATTTTGGGGATCACGCAATTGCTCGACCGTCGCCCCAAGCAATTGTCCGGCGGGCAAAGGCAGCGCGTGGCGCTAGGCCGCGCCATTGTTCGGGACCCGAAGTGCTTTCTATTCGACGAGCCCCTTTCGAATCTCGACGCCAAACTTCGCGTGGAGATGCGCGCCGAGTTGAAGCGCCTTCACCTCAACCTCCAAAGCACCACTGTCTACGTAACCCATGATCAGGAAGAGGCGATTACCCTGGGTGATCGTCTGGTCGTCATGAAGGACGGCGTAGTGCAGCAGAGTGCTGGCGCGCTCGAAATCTATCGAAATCCAGTTAATCGATTTGTAGCTGGATTCTTAGGAAGCCCACCGATGAATTTCATCGAGGGACATCTAGTCGAAGATTCAGGACTGCTGTACTTCGACGAAGGCTCGGCTCGGGTGCAAGTTGCTGACAATCAAGCGGTATCCTTGAAGTCCTTCAAAGACAAGCCGGTGGTGTTAGGCGTAAGGCCCGAGGCCATCAGCGATGAGGCGCACGTGCGCTTCGACAAGACCAACAATAGCGTTCAGACGACTGTGACACTAGTACAACCGCTCGGGGATAAGATGGATGTGTACTTGACCACGGCCAAGGGGACCCACTTGGTCGCTCATATGGACGCGTTCAGCGGACTATCAACCAAGCAAGCACACGTGGTGCGCTTCGATATGCAGCGCGCCCATTTCTTTGAACCGGGAGACAACGGAGCCAATTTGGTTCAGGACAGGTCGGAGGCAACGTGAAGAGCGTAACAAAATGGGCAGTATCGGCGATCGTGTCACTTTGCGTCGCCGCTTGCATCCAAAGGGAACCAGTTACGATGAGTCAAAAGCCGCAAATTACCAGCCAACCTACCCCGGCCGCAACCGCCGCTTCGACGGACCGCGCCACAACTGGAAACTACGGTAAAGTTGCCGGAATTGAGTTGCTCGATTCGCAGGGTGTCCACGCATTTCAGGTGAATGGCAAGGCTGAGCGGGTGGACGTGGATTTCATCAAGGTCAACCATGCCGAGTTCAAAGAGGCGATTCGCGCCAAGGTTAAGGTTGGCTCGGAAAACAATTGGGACGTCCAGGTGCAGGCTCGGATTAGAAAGCCGGTATCCGTCGGGGACGCGGTCCTAGTCTCGTTTTATTTCAGAACCCAGTGGACACCTCAAGAAAGCGGTGAAGGCGAGACTGAACTGGATTTCGAGCTAGCGCATGATCCCTGGACCAAGAGCAAGATTCACCCTGTCCACGCAAGCCACGAATGGCAGAAGTTCTACGTTCCCTTTATCTCCGATCAAGACTTGAAAGCAGGAGAGGGTCAAGTCGTGTTTCGCTTGGGTTACTCACCCGAGACGATAGACATTGGGGGCATAACCGTCGAAAACTTCGGTAAGCAGTTGGCGCTGGCCGACTTCCCGGTAACCAAGATCAGTTATAAGGGGAGTGAGCCTGACGCAAGTTGGCGCGCTGCAGCCGCCGAGCGAATCGATAAAATTCGTAAGGCGGAACTGCGCGTGGCAGTCAAAGATACCTCCGGAAAGCCAATACCGCATGCCCAAGTGGCGGCCAAATTGAAAAAGCATGCCTTTGGATTCGGCACCTGCGCCCCTGCCAAGCGACTGCTCGACAAGGGCAACGAAAAATATCAGCAGGAATTGCTATCCCTGTTCAACACGGTAACGCTGGAAAACGACTTGAAGTGGGCACCGCTAGCCCAAGATTGGGGCCCGAGTTACACGATTGAGCGTGCCCAGGCAGCCACTGATTGGTTGAAGAATCACGGCATAAACGCCCGCGGGCACGTACTCGTGTGGCCCGGTTGGCACAACTTGCCGAAATTCATGAAACGTCTCGAGAAGGAGCCCGCGAAGCTGCGCGAGGAAACTGACAAGCACATTCGTGAAGTCGTGGGCGCAATGAAGGGGCGAGTTATCCACTGGGATACCCTCAATGAGCCTTTCGACAATCACGATCTGCTCGACATCCTCGGCAAGGAAGTCGCCGTCGATTGGTTCAAGCTGGCGCATCAGGTCGATCCGGGTCCCAAGCTGTTCATCAATGACTATGCAATCCTATCTGGCGGCGGCGGAACTACAGCCCATCGCGACGCGTACGAGAGCATGATCAAGCTGCTCGTTGACAAGGGCGCCCCGCTCGATGGGATTGGACTGCAGGGCCACTTCGGCAATTCGCTCACCGGTCCCGAAGACTTGCTGGCAATCCTGGACCGTTACGCGAAGTTCAATAAGACGATTTGGATTACGGAGTTCGACATCGTCATGGACGACGAAGAGCTGCGCAGGGAATTTTACCCGCGACTTCTATACGACGTTGTTCAGCCATCCGGCTGTTGGTGGAATCGTCATGTGGGGCTTCTGGGATGCCGACCATTGGAAGAACAACTCACCCATCTACCGCAAAGATTGGTCCCTCAAACCCTCGGGCCAAGCATATCGGGATCTGGTGCTGAGCCGCTGGCAGACCAATGTGAAGGGCGAAACCGACGATTCGGGCTCCTACAGGACGCGTGGGTTTCTGGGAGAGTATGAGGTGACCGTATCATCGGGCGGTAAGCAAAAGGCTCTCCAAGCTATACTGGGCGCAACAGGCAACGAAATCAGCGTTGTCTTGTGATCAGAAATCGTATTTGCGGGATTATTTTATTAACGGTTAAGAAAGAAAAAAGGTTAGATGTAGTATTTTTTTGGCGCTGTAATTTTTGAGCAGCTCCGAGCTGCAAATTCTGGTAATTAGCGCATCTGGTAAAGATCTCACACGCGAGCATGCAGTTGGAATGCGAATCGCGTGTGCGTGGAGGATAGGCGTATGAAGTTAGTTACTTCGGTCTTAGGCGGCATTGGTCTCAGCGCAGTCGCGTCGCTTTTCACATTGGGCGGCTGCGGCGGTGACAAGAGCGCACCACTCAATAGTCTGGGCGGGGCGAACGCAAACGTAGGTGGTGGTAACCCAGGTGGAAATACGAGTGCCAACACGTCGGCAGGTGGAAGCACGAGTACCGCCGGCGCTGCAGCCGTGGGAGGGGGAACAGCCTGTGTACCAAAGGCCGTACCTGACAACGGAACGATTACCAACTTTTCCGAAGTTGCCGCAGGCCCATCTTATGGTTACGCCGGCTCAACGACGGCGACTAACTTCAGTTGGGGCACGAGTACCACGCTCACGGGAGGCACATTCTTCTACGTGCCCAATGAAGCCGATGGCGTGACGCCGAAGACAAGTGACGGAATTACTGTCGCAATCGCCAATGGCGCCGCTGTTCTGACGGCCAACATTCCCGTTGGAGATTATTCGGGGTTTGGATTCTACTTCGGTCCCGATAGCGGCTCGGACGCCACCGCTTTCACCGGTATTTCGTTCACTATCTTGGGTGATGTTGGCGGCGCGTCTGTGGACGTTCAACTTCAAATGAATGAGGACTACCCAGTTACAGACCCGTCTTCGCCAGGCAAGTGTCCGAAGGGCTCCTGTGCTTGGGATCATGCGCCAGATGCCAGTGTTAGTAAATGGTCAAGTTGCTCGAACCCTCACACGGCTTTGGGCGTAACAGTGTCGAGCGCTGTACAAACCGTTCAGCTGAGCTGGGGTCTGTTCAAAGGTGGCAAGCAGACGGATGCTCTTAACGCTGGGGGTCTCTTGGGTCTGCAATTTCAATTCAATTGCCCAACGGGCGCCACTGCTGCATGCGCGCCCAATGTTACGATCGATGACGTGATGTTCTATCATTGAGACTGCAAGTTCGCCGGGCGTACTCACGCACGAGAGGGCCTCGAATCCGTGCCCCTCCTTGGTGCTGCTTTCCAAAATCTCTGTCCTACGAGGACGAACGGTTCGGCGCATGCTCAATAACAACCTTAGGTCATTGGCGGGGTCCCTGTGACACTTGTTCACCTGCCATTATTCCATTATTCCAGGCTTAATCCGTCGTGGATGCGGAGGCCCCGCGAGTGTCTCCAAAGAAGCCTGATGCGTTGTTTGCATCAAAACAGTGCAAGCTTAGCGGCCAGGTACGGCGTAACCGGTACGAGCGTTTGCAGCTGCGTTGCTCGACTGCAGGATCTCGATAACCGTCGTCGTCATTGTCTGTCCGAATCGCAATCATGCTTTCGTCGAGAATGGCGAAGCTTCACTGAAAACATAGGCATGGCGCCGATAAACGGTGCTGTCGCCGGAGCCTTCCGTAACGACAACTGTTATGTAGTTGTTCTTTCCAGCGACGAGATTCGCGGTACTCTCCGACAGCGGTCGTTACTAGACTGCCGTTCGTAGTAGCCGCAGCTACGCCGCTCAAATTGTACGTCAATGATTCATACGCGGTGTAGACCAGCGGTGCTGCACATATCGACCCGCAAGCTTGAATTTCATTCTGTCGCATAAACTCGTCACCGTTCAAACTCTTGAAGACATCACGTGCGTTCAAGTTACGAGGCGATGTTCATCGTGCTCACAAGCCACCTCGGAGCGGTCCGTTCATTCTTTGTAACTCAGTGAGAGCTAGCGATTGAGAACTTGGCATTTCGTCACCAAAGAGTGCTGAAACGAACCCTTGGCGTGTTTGCCTCAAACTGCTATGGGTGCTTCGGCGTGGCTGCGGGACCAGGACTGGGCCGGCGCGTACCGGCGGCACCGCCGCAACCTGCAGCTGATCGGGCTGAACTATGCTGGCCGGCGCTGGGTGCTGAAGAACCCGAGCCACCTGTTCGCGCTGGACGCGCTGCTTGAGGTGTACCCGGACGCGCTGGTCATCCAGACCCACCGGGACCCGCGGGCCGCGATCGCTGTCGCGCGAGCCTGGCCGCGCAGGCCTGCGAGGGCTGGTCGGAGACGTTCCGGGGTTCGGTGATCGGGCGCGATCAGCTGGCCTTGTGGGCCTCCGGGC
>CAWFUX010000041.1:0-249287 GCA_963819085.1 uncultured delta proteobacterium | reverse complement strand
CATCGTTTGCCGTCCGGTTTCCCTGCTCTGTGGTGAAGTGAACGTGTAGTAGCCATACCCCTCTCGGCTTTGATCGGCGGCGCACACCGCCCCGGTGAGAATTTGATTTATTCCGGCTCGGTTCCTAATCGTGACGCTCAGAATTTGGTTGCCTCGACGGGAATGCAAATGAAAGGCACCCTTGGTGGTGGAAATCCTCGTCGGGGTGGACGCAGGCCAGTCGAGAAAGTCATCCAACTGAGGTATCCGGGATTCCGGCGGCAACGGCTTCATCGGCAAGCGCCGCAAGTGCTCCGTTTACATCGAGCAGTCCGGGGCCTTCTTGGGCCAATGTCAGCACGAGCGCGTCGCTCGGGAGTCTCCGTGCACCGGCCTGGAAATGCTGTCGCACGTCGCCCTGCGTTAGCGATGGATCGTGTCAAAGAGGAGCGCGACAGTGCCGGCGACCAGCGGGGACGCCATCGACGTTCCGACCGCGACGCCGTGTAGATTGTCGGCCAGGTAACACAAGCATTCATTGGGTGTTGTCAGGGCATTGGGGGGGATTGTTGATTCCAGTGTCCGAGCAACACCGAACACGCCGCCCGACTGTTTTTGCGGATCGCAAGCGACGCTAAGGCGCCAACGACATGGCCGCCGGGTGCCAGGATGTCCGGTTTCATATCATCCAATTGATCGGGCCGCCTGCGCTAAACGACGCGTTTTGCCTACGACTGGATCGGCAACCCCCCCGAACCTGCCGTTTGCTTTACCCGTCACATCGGTCCAATCGGTTCGATTTAACGCAGCCCCGATCCGCGATTAAGTTGGTGGCTGACCCCGGTATCGCAATCGTGCGCTCGCGTGTGGCGGAAGGCAGTAACGCCCCCATGGTCGGCAAGGCTGGGTTTAGCCGCCTTCAATTGGTACCCAGACAAATGCGGTGCCCGAGCCCGTGAATGTAAGCTGCTAATACCCCCCGCTGTTTCGAACCCCCCGCTGACGACGAGGGCCATGCCGGGCCGCTCGGGGGAGCCCCCGTCAGCATCGTCCGTAATACCGTTATAGAGGGTCAATTGTGCGCCGCCGCAGTCCTTGTACGGGCAGCGAACTCGCCCTTACGTTGTGCAATGCATTCCCCGGAGTCCGTGTTCACACCCCACCCACAAAGTGTCTCCCTCGCGCGCTTGTACCCATGCGATGAATTCACTGTCGAAGGTCGTTTCCCGCTCTATCGACTACCACCGGGACGCGAGTCTTGTTTCCGTCGGGCAACACTTGCACCGTTTTGGACTGCTGAGCGGCTTCGGATACCAGAGTTGTTGTGTCGTAAAGATTCGTGCTATCGCCCGCCGCTACCACAATCGCCCTGCCGGGGACATCAGGGCCACGAGGCTACTGAGTTCTTTCTTTACTTGTTCATGGTGCTTTCGTCCCCACTCATCGCCACCCGAGGCTCAAATTCAACCACTGCCTGCAATTATGCGGCTGGCGATATCGAATACGAATTTCACGCCTAGGATGATGTCCTGGATTCCTGCAAATGGCCCCATATCGCGCTGACGCATTCACGATTACTGAGAGTGGTGTTCGGGGGCAATTCCGGACGTATTTAGGTGGCTTGCTCTACAGGCCATTGCCCGCGGCAAGGGATGCCACGCGAGCGCCCATGACCAATGGTGTCCTCTGGCAGTGCGTTATTTGGGTTGAGCTTCTTCACAGGGGATCGAATGCTATCGCACTATAGACCGCACACGGTGTGTTTGGATCCCGTGCACTTGCTAACCAGCTTTGAGTTCAATTTTTGAACACCCGTGCGGCTCGATTGGGCCAAGTCGAGGTACCAGGCTACTCGAGTATGACCGTCAGCCGTGCGCATATCGGGCTGCCTCAAAATGTCAATACCGAGATTGACGATGCGGACGATTACGTTGCGGCCAGTGGCTCGTTGAATGTTCTGCAAAGCGGTATCTGCTGTCAGCGTTCGCGATGACGCGATCGAGGAGCAGATGGCGCGGCGGTGACCAAAGCCAGCGCCAATTGCCGTGTTTCGCAATTGATCTGAGGGTCCTCGGGCGTGCGTATAGTTTCGCCGAGAGTCCCGGCGAGCGGGAAAAAACCCTCATCCGCTGCCGCGGATGCCTCCCCAGGACGGCACGCGGATTATGAGAGGCACGTGGTTGCTGCCCGCCGCCTTGAATTGAGCGTAGCCCGCTTGGACCACTCTACCTTTAGCGCGCCCAAAATCCATTTGTCCCTTAGCGCTAGGCCCAAAAAACAAGAGACACAACAATAAGCACCTGCTCATTCACGAATGATGTGTATCTGACATAACCAGTCCTCGGGTCACATGGGGGAAATAGACGCTTTCGCCGGTCGCTTGCCGACGGCATCTTGAGTTGCAGCTGAGAATCAACTTGTACCTCGTGTAGCCGATTTAAAGGCAATAGTCCGTCGATGACCAAATTGCTCGCCAACTTCAAGATATCGATGTCGCTTCGGCAACCTTCACGAAGTTGCTTGACCAGTGCTTCGCGTTCGACTCCTTCGGGAACCTCTATCCTTTTATTGTAGTAGCATGCGTTCACGGCAGCCTGAGGCCCATGACCGCTGATGCTGGCGGTGGGCAGGGCGAGAAATACCGCGCAGCGGCTCGAATGCGGGTCCGCACATTGCGCACCAACCCGCACCCATAGGCTTTTCGCACCATAAACGCGATTTTCGGCACGGTGGACGCACCTACCGCCGCAATCATTTTTGCCCCGCCCTAACCTGCTTTTCCACCTTGGACCCGATCATGAAAACCGGCAATTTCCCGCCAGGAACAACAATGGAACGTTAAAAGCATCACAGAGCCAGATAAAACGCGCAGCCTCGTCAAGTTCCCCACGAAAAAACACCGCCTGGGGCTGATGGCGCACCACGCCCACCGTGCTGCTGTCGATGCGCGCAAACCCAGTGATGACTTCACGCGCAAAACGGTCCTTGATCTCGCAGAAAGCTCCCTTGGGGGCTGGATGACCAGAGCCATGTCGAAGGGCTTCGCCTTCGTCCACTACGACGATTTGCTCAATAGGCTTGGAGGTTTCCACGGGGCCAGACGAGGGGGGCGGAGCGGGGGTGGGAGCTGCGACGCACTAGCCTGGTATGAACGCAAAATATCGCTTGGCGAAGTCGATGGCTTCATCCCAGCTGTTGACGGACGCGTCGGCACAACCTGGGACACGCTCGTATGCATTTTGGCTCCGCCCATGTCTTCGAGTGAAACCTTTTCTCCGGTAACCATCTCGGCCATTCGCGGGGGAACCGAGATACATACTGACATTGCCCTCGACCATCACGACCACGTCGCAAAATGCTGAATATAGGCGCCGCCGGCTGCGGAGGGTCCCGAATAAGAGGCAGATCCGTGGCACCCTACCGCTCAGTGCGACCTGATTGTAAAAAATGCGTCCCGCTCCGCGCCGCCCGGGGAATAATTCAACCTGATCGGTGATGCGAGCTCCCGCCGAATCCACGAGATACAAGAGAAGGATCTCGAGGCGCAGCGCGGTCTCCTGAATCCTGATGATTTTTTGACTGATCGCTGCCCCCAGGAACCGGCCTTTACCGTCGAGTCATTGGCCATGACGGCGACAGTCCGCCCCACGATGCGACCGAGGCCCGTAACTACTCCGTCTGCGGGTAGGTCATCCGCCATTGCGTTGGCGAGTAAGCCGTCCTCGGTAAAACTGCCTTCGTCAAGGAAGTCGCGCACCCGTTCGCGAGCAAATAGCTTCCCTTGCGCGGCATTCTTGTCGTGATACCTGGGATTGCCCCCAGTTTGTACCTGTTGCAGCAGCGAATTGAGATCTTCGGTTTTCATGACGGGGCCAACAGCTTCTCGACAAGCCTCTCCATTTTATTCAATTGTTGCGACGAGTACCCGAGGCTGATGGCGCGGACAACGCCAGCGCCATCAATGACGAGAACTAGGGGTACGGCGTATGCGTCAAACGCCTTGACGACTCGCTCTCGCGGGTCGGCAAGTACGCGATATTGCATGTGGAATCGCGGTGCGGCCTCTGCAATCTGCGCCACTGAGCCCGGTGCAATTCCGATTACGGCCAACCGCTCGCCAAACCGCGTCTGCCACCTGTTGAGCTCCGGGCTTATCGAATGACAAACGCCGCACCAAGGGGCCCAAAAATCGAGCACCACGATTCGACCACGCAGTGATGGCCAGGTGGGAGGCGCTTCGCCAGAAAGTGACACCAAACCGTCCAGAGTGGGCGCCGGTAGGTCGAGGAATGTTCTTTCGAACACTCCATTTGTCCGGGGTTCTCCATTTTCAGATTGAAAGACCTCTTTCCGAACCCCGCGATCCGACCAGGGTCAAGCGAGAACCCGGGCGCCGACTTCGAATCAACTTCACGAATTGTTCCGGGCTATCGAGCGGATGACCCTCGGCACTCATCAGGCGATTGCCAACGCGAATTCCGCCCATTGCCGCCGGTGAACGCGCAACGGTGCTCGTGACTAAAACACTCCAACCCGTTTGGCATTGCTTGAACACGGATGCCGACCCAACCGCTGTTCGAATGAGTTCCGCCTGTCGCCAGTTGGAAATCCGATTGACGGTGAAGAGCACCAGTCGAAGAAGAACTATGGCATGGCATGCGGGAGGATTGCTGCGGACAAAATCGTCGCGCGCTTGCCCCCATACCGGTGAAACCTGCGAGACGCGACTGGCATTCTTCGACATCGTGGTACCATGGAGCCCTGTCCCCGCGGAACCGTGCCGGCAAATTCGAATGATGATATCCGAAGATCCAGCGGGAGACTAGAAAAGTTTGCGGCGTACCTGGCTGCCAAATCCTAGAATTCCCGTGGCAAGCATTTAGAAATTTTGCAAATGAGTTTTTTGTTGCCGAGATCGGGCACTTCATGCAGAATGTTCTCCCCATG
Source organism: uncultured delta proteobacterium (assembly GCA_963819085.1). Taxonomy (GTDB): domain Bacteria; phylum Myxococcota_A; class Polyangia; order Polyangiales; family Polyangiaceae; genus FEN-1139. The sequence goes on along the minus strand of CAWFUX010000041.1, from coordinate 244,361 downwards.
AAACATTCAAGGCTGGTGCCGTCACTCGTCCTGCTCGTAGTGTCTCTCTTACCCGGTTTGTGGAGTTATCTCGACGCCCAATTTGTCGCCCGCGATCCTGGACCGCGGGGTGCACCCGTCGACGCTGGGAAACCAATAGCCGGCCTCACGGATAGCCAGACCGGCTACTTTGAAGACGGCATGTTGCGCTTCGGAGAAATCGCTTCGGTCAGCGGAAATCTGTTAGGCGAGGTCGGCGTGGGCCTCGGTCCGGGCTTCAACGGCAATTCGTGCGGCAGCTGTCACTCGCAGCCGGCGGTCGGTGGAACCAGCCCGAACCGGAATGCCTACCCGAACATCGGACCGAATCCGCAGGTCGCGGTGGCTACGCTCGACGGCGCCACCAACACGGTGCCGTTCTTCATCACCGCGGACGGTCCGGTGCGCGAGGCGCACCTCAAGTACTTTCTCGCCTCCAATGGATCGCTCAGCAGCGAGCGCGATGGGGGCGTGCATAACGTGTTCACGATTAAGGGGCGGGACGACGCTACCAACATCGCAGGCATCACCGGCTCGCTGCAAAGCTGCGAGATGGCGCAGCCCGATTTCCAGCAGATGCAGACGCTGAACAATCTGAGCCTCCGCATTCCCACGCCGCTGTTCGGCGCAGGGTTCATTGAGAACATTCCGAAGCCACGCTGGTCGCCAACCTGCAGTCCAATGCTACGTCGAAGATCGCGCTCGGCATCAGCGGGCATTTCAATCGCAATCCCAACGACGGCACCATTGCGCGCTTCGGCTGGAAGGCGCAGAACAAGTCGCTGCAACTGTTTTCCGCCGAAGCCGAGAGCGTGGAAATGGGCGTCAGCAACGAGGTGTTCCCCGACGAACGCGGCTATCCTCCGGTACAGCCGCCGGCCAATTGCATGTTCAATGCGACGCCCGAGGACCACACCGAAATGGAGGCCGGTAACGAAGGGCCGGCAGTGGTGAGCAACGCGGTGGAATTTGCCAACTTCACTCTTCCGACCAGCCCAGGCCCGCCTGCTCAGGCTCAGGATGTCCGCAAACCGTGCAAAACGGGCGGCAGTTGTTCTCCAGAATCGGCTGCGCGCTCTGCCACACGCCCAGCATGAGGACCACTGCTCCTACTTCAGCGCTCAATTGACTAACAAGGAAGCGAATCTCTTTTCCGACCTCGCGGTGCATCACATGGGTTCGCGTTTGGCCGATGACATCATTCAAGGCACTGCCGGGCCGGACGAGTTTCGTACCGCGCCGCTGTGGGGATTGGGGCAGCGCGTGTTTTTCCTGCACGATGGGCGCACCCAGGACCTGGTGGAGGCGATCAAGCAGCATGCCAGTGCGGGTTCGGAGGCGAACGGTGTGATCGGGCAATATAAGAAGCTGACGGAAAGTCAGAAGCAGGATCTGCTGGATTTCCTGCGTTCGTTGTAGAGACCTTGCAGAAAAGTGGTACCGGCCGGTAGCTCCGGGGATCGGGATGCCTGACCGTGGATTTTGGCACCAATATTGAAGAAGCATCCTGGCCGCTGTCTGCTTTCCACTAGCATTCCGTTTAGCTTTTCCGATCCTTCCTTCTTGCAACGGTCTTACCGGTGTTTAAGGCTCAGCGATAGGAACGGTTGTTATCGCTTAAATAATTGTCTAATGTGAGCGATAAAAGGAGTGTGAGTGATAGAAGTGAAGCTATCGCTCGTGCGAGCCGCTGACTGATTTCTTGATCGATAAGGCGAAGCTTTTGACCGATTGACGGACAGCTCAACGAGCGACAGGAAAAAGCCCGTTCTATGCTGCTACGTGATTGGGGCGGAAACTCTGGCGGAGGACGCAGTCATGATGCTGTCCGTTCTCCGGTGAACTTCCTGCTAACACGGAAAAATACAGGGAATTTCGCTCAAAATTGCCTAGGCCAAAACCCTCCACGTATACAGTTTATTGCCCAAAGCTTGCTGCACGTCGGTACCCACCTACTTTCAAAAGCTTTCAAAATGTACAGGGAAACTACTGGGATGTTAACCTATTATTTGAGTTCCTGAGCATAGGGGGTTTCGTCTAAACCGCTCTGCAAATCGGCGCCTCTCACCAGCCGGTGCTCGTCTTTGGTTTTCAACGAGCGGGTCGCGCTCACGACCGTCTCACGCCGCTCCTGATCTGCTGCTCTTTCCCGCGATGAGTCAGCACTCATTCGACTGTTGTTCGAGGCGGCGCATTCAGGACCTTGAGTAATACCTCGGTCTTTATAGTCGTACGACATCCGGTCCTCGATCCGTTATAACGCCTAGAGCACAGGCCAGCTTGGAAGGAATATTTTGGCGCACGGGAACGTTTTGGGAAAAACCTACATTATATGCGTTCGTTCAAAAGATCGGGGTGAGCCGTGTAGATTGGCGTTTCACCTGTGAAATTGTCTTGTGTTCCGGCCTGTCGCAGACAGTTCACAGGTAGTGGGATCCGAAGGGTAGAATCTGCAACAGCTCCATGGGTTCGTTCCCACCCTCTTCCTGAATTCGGTCGTCCGCAACACTCGAAGGACCGATTACATAGTGGTCGAACTTGTCGCGCAGTTCCTTAACCGCCTGTGCAACATTAGCCACAGGGTTCCGTGATGAACGTATTAACTTCGCTGGCTCTCGGTGGATGATGAAAGAGCGTGAACTGCCCGATGCCGTATCCCCGCGAGGTGACGTGATCGGGGTTCCGGTGATCGTTAACATCGAGCCCCACGGTGAGCAAACGTGTCCGAGTTGCCCGCCCAGGCAGGTGGAAGTGTGTCTGTCTTGTTCCTGATCACGATGGCATAAAAAAACGGGAACGGTACCTGCATCTCACGGCACCGTAGTAGCTATAGCCTGCAATGCTCGTCTTTCTTATAAGTCGGCGAAGCAGACCGAGGGTAGCTTCGGGTACGCCATCGTTGAGCATGTCGGAGATACATGCGGGAAGAATGCATTCGTCGCACCCACTGTACTGTAATTACTGCGACACGGCCCTGGTTGTAATCCTTCACAATCACGGGAGCGGATCCATCACTCCCAGTACCCGCGTTGTGTAAGAGATCATGTTGAAGCGCGCGCACCGATTTCGCGGTACCAGATCCAAAAGCACCTATTGATCGTTATTGTGGCGAGGGACTCCGATCTTCGTGTTCCACCTTTTGGCTATTTACAACATCTTTTTTGGCGTAGACTAGTCGCCATCTCATTCCTCTTCTGGCCGAGACTTCTAATTCCTCGGGACCGCTCTCACCGTGACGGACTGGCACGGATCGCTGACGATGAGTGCTTTATGGCTGGGTAGTCATACGCGAACCAACCCTCGATAGTCGAGAGGACTATACAGCAGCAAGTCGCTCGCGTCATCTCATGGCAATGCACAAAAATCTTACTACCGAAACCGAGGAAATCTGCAATAGCATTGCAACGCAGAATGACACCCTTCCCTATCTTGCTATCTTCGGTGTGACGAAGGGATTTTCGTTACCGGAGTCCTTCTCGCAAACAAAGTACTCTGGTCTTCTCTGTTGCCATGTTACACGGTCCAGCTGCGAGTCAAAATTGCTGACCTATTGGCGAGACAGGGAATATTTCGACGCAAGCACCGACTCTGTCCAGCAACAGTTGTCTCTCAATGTTCCGGAGACGACAGGTTATGTTACGGACGTTAGGCGACCCACTGAAAATCTCTGGAAGCGACTAAAGCTCGGGACTATGCTACTTTCGCTAGCAGCGATCTTTGGTGCACTCTCAGCGCTACAGGATTACTTCGGCAGGATCTTTGCGTCTCCTGAGGTAGTGCTTGCGCAAGCCGACACCCGCAAACTTGAGGTTGTTGAGGGTCTTCCTTTCGGTGTCACATTCAACGTCGTGAGCGAGGTTCGGTCAGCGCCATCCAAAGTAGCGTTGTCAGCCACGATACAGTCTCAAACTGGCACGGTTGTGAGCAATCTTGCCGTTGCACCAAGTGTTATAGCTAATCTTGGTGCAGGACAGTCCGCAGCCATTAAGATAACGGGGATAGCGCCTAACCATAGCCGAGCGAGTGGGGCACCAGACGTATATCGGATAATATCGGATTGTCCTCGGTGGGACAGCCAACACCGGTTATATACGATCCCAACGCCAAATCGGGGCAAGCCGAGACGTGTCGGTGTGGACCAATAGAAATACGCTTGGGGTTATCCGGCTGGCATGTAATTAACGCTACGGGCCACCAGTGCCAACTGGAGGGTGCATTGTATACCGCCTCTGCTCGGCCCTCAGGGGCGCGAATCGAAATCGTGCTCACCGACAGCCTGGCGAAATCAGCGGCTTTTACGGCTCCGCTTCAGGGGTCAACGTCGGTAGCCCTCAGGTGGCTGGTAATGGCACCGTGCAAAAGTTGGAATTTCAGTCCGCGCCTCTGGAAGCCTTTTCTCGATATCCAGTTTGGCTTTATCTACAAGCTGATAGAACAGTCAGCCGAGAAGATTGCGACAAGTGGTCTAAGAACATACGGCCATCGGTCAGTAGTGACCTAACACGAAGGAGCGAGGGCTATGTCGAATAGGAAGATTGTCAGTGCGCTTTTGTTTGCCATACTGACGGTTGTTGGTCGAGTGCATGCACAAAGCACGACTCTTAGGCGTACTCACAGATGCCGTTGACGATGCACCTATCGCCGGCGTTGAATGTCAGTCAAGGCCTCATCAACCAGCCCATAAAAGTGATCAGCGACAATGGCGCCTATAAAATCTGGGCTTGGCGGTTGAGGTTCTTCGGTGGCTTATTCTCTCGGAGGATATGTTCCTCGGCCTCGGATTGAGCAGGTATCCTTGACTGCACCGAGTTAACCAAGAATATAGTTCTGATCCGGGATACGACAGCTAGTACATATTGGGGTAGATGGGCAAGCAATACTAAGCAATCGAGGGAAGCCGAGAATCTCCCGAATAAGGTTACGGAATCGTATCAAAAGAGGTTTACCGCTCTCGCGAGCCTGGGAGTTTCGGCTGCTGGTCAAGTGGAAGCGGCGAAGGATCCAAAACAATGCTCCCGAAGCAGCTAATTCGCCAGAAATACGCCTTCGCAACGTTAGCCCGACCCGAATCGACCAAATTGAAAGAGAATTTTAGCGCTGCGGCTGAGGGGCAAACTCCTATGCTCCACACCGACTTAATTCCGCCCCGATGTCGCTGCCGCGGTTGCCGCCGACTCGCTAAGAAATCAACCTTCTGCAACTCGGAAGAATTTCTCGGACGGATTTGCCGCCACTTGAGGACAAAATGCCAACGAAAACCTAATCTTGAGGTTGAACCCTGAGTTGCCAAGCGCGATCACCGTTCAGAATGTCAACAAAACCGGCGCTACGAGCGTTCAGTTCTAGTGAACGAGAATCCAGATGAGACTACACAGTTCATCGCTACGTTCTAAACTACAAATAAAAGGCGCGTGGTACGGTGCCCCGGCCCTCATGACACATGCCTCAACTTGAGGACCACTTCGTCGACCATCGCAGTCTGTCCTTCGATTGACTAGAACCTGCTGTTCTTCTTCGATTTCTGTGATTGGCGTGGCGCACATATCCCGGTGTTAAGTCTTCCTTCGTGCGCGCCGTCATACTTTCCATGAAACCGCCACTCGCTCGCCGTCCAACCCCTCCACAGCACCGCCGACCCGCCGCGGGTGTCAGCGCCGTCAGTGCTGTTCCGTCCTTCACATCGACACTTAACGCTGGCCGGTTGTTGATGTACACGTCCATGCGGGTACGCCTTGCGATTGGATCGTCAATCCACCCTCGGCCACCACACCGCTAGCAAATATCGCTTCTTCTTTTGGAACCGGCTCGCAGCCTCAGCGATCAGATCCACGTTATCCTGAAACACGTCGTTGCGCGTCATCTTATAGACCGCGGCGTCTGGAATCACCCCAGGTCTTCAAGCGGCATCCCTGACATCTCACCCACGCGCGGGACCGCCGGATCGCAACCCGCATCGATGTCCCTTCGGGCAACTTCTTGAATAAGTCGGGCAGCGACTCCTGTATGTCGCTGTATTCCAGACATTCGCGCCGCCCGCGCCCGTGTTGGGGTCGGTACCAAGTATCAGCCCGATGCCATGGTCCTTGATTCCTGCCGTGAAGATATCGGTCGTGCTGTAAATCAGTGCGTTGGTGATTGGCACAACTGGCCCTTGATATACCTGCCCAGTGGAGTTAGCTTCATCGTCGGATGTCAGTGAGAATCCCTGCGAGTACGTGGCGCCCATCTCCACCGCCTGCTCGATCGATGGCGCCCAGGCCTTTAGGTCGTCGTACTTATCAACCAGGGTGCGCGTGGTCGGCGTGTTGATGAAAGAAAATGGCTCCGGCGTGATGGAGTTTGGCGTGAAAAGTTGCAGGATTCGCTCCCCCGCCATTATGATGCCGCCACCATTACCGCGCACATCGAGAATCAGCCCGTTCTGCGGTAATAGGCGGAGAATGCGCACCAGCTCCGCAAAGAAAGCCTGCACGAACACTTCCTCATCCATCAGCTCGTCTGGGGGCGCGAACGAGTACACGCGGAGATAGCCGATTTTTCCTCGCGGTGTATCCACCGTCTCAAACCTCAAGATATCGGGCATGGTGCTCGTTGTGCTCAAGTCGATTCCCGTGGCATTCTCCGCCGAGCCATACGTTCCAGCCAAGTTCAGCGCTCGCGATCTCGCCGCCACCTCGCTGTGGAACAGCTGGATCTTCGTGCGCCGCACCGCTTCCGTCAGGTAGTCCATGCCTACCGCCCGCGAAGCTGATCCCCCGCGCGCCGGAGTCGGCGCTCGCCCTTGGGGATCCGGTTTGTAGACTTGCCAACCGATGCGCGTCTCCCTGTCCTGCCCGTCCAACTGGTAGCCCACCACAACCCATTCCTCGTCGGGCGGCAGGCTCATGCTCATGGGACGCAACGTCATGTTGTCCAGCCCACGCGCGTGGCGCGCAGCGTTGCTTCCTGCATTCTTCTCTGCATTAATCTCCACCGCGCGCTCGATCGGTACGCCGTTCCAATACTGCACCACTACACCTTGCTTGAAATCTGGGTCTAACCCGAAGTCCTCCCTCAACCTCGATACCGCGTACCGCCGCTGGTCCCCTTCCCAATACTCTTCCAGATAGAAGGGCAAAAACGCGACATGCGAGGCAAAGTACTCCGGCAACATATAATTGGTGTGCAGATCGCGCAAGCTAACAAAGATCCCGATCATCAGGTTGTGAAATAGCCGTTCCTTCATCGGCGTCACTGTGCTGTGAAGCTGCCGCTGCACAGCACAGTGACGCCGATGAAGGAACGGCTATTTCACAACCTGATGATCGGGATCTTTGTTAGCTTGCGCGATCTGCACACCAATTATATGTTGCCGGAGTACTTTGCCTCGCATGTCGCGTTCTTGCCCTTCTATCTGGAAGAGTATTGGGAAGGGGACCAGCGGCGGTACGCGGTATCGAGGTTGAGGGAGGACTTCGGGTTAGACCCAGATTTCAAGCAAGGTGTAGTGGTGCAGTATTGGAACGGCGTACCGATCGAGCGCGCGGTGGAGATTAATGCAGAGAAGAATGCAGGAAGCAACGCTGCGCGCCACGCGCGTGGGCTGGACAACATGACGTTGCGTCCCATGAGCATGAGCCTGCCGCCCGACGAGGAATGGGTTGTGGTGGGCTACCAGTTGGACGGGCAGGACAGGGAGACGCGCATCGGTTGGCAAGTCTACAAACCGGATCCCCAAGGGCGAGCGCCGACTCCGGCGCGGGGGATGAGTTCGCGGGCGGTAGGCATGGACTACCTGACGGAAGCGGTGCGGCGCACGAAGATCCAGCTGTTCCACAGCGAGGTGGCGGCGAGATCGCGAGCGCTGAACTTGGCTGGAACGTATGGCTCGGCGGAGAATGCCACGGGAATCGACTTGAGCACAACGAGCACCATGCCCGATATCTTGAGGTTTGAGACGGTGGATACACCGCGAGGAAAAATCGGCTATCTCCGCGTGTACTCGTTCGCGCCCCCAGACGAGCTGATGGATGAGGAAGTGTTCGTGCAGGCTTTCTTTGCGGAGCTGGTGCGCATTCTCCGCCTATTACCGCAGAACGGGCTGATTCTCGATGTGCGCGGTAATGGTGGCGGCATCATACGGCGGGGGAGCGAATCCTGCAACTTTTCACGCCAACTCCATCACGCCGGAGCCATTTTCTTTCATCAACACGCCGACCACGCGCACCCTGGTTGATAAGTACGACGACCTAAAGGCCTGGGCGCCATCGATCGAGCAGGCGGTGGAGATGGGCGCCACGTACTCGCAGGGATTCTCCCTACATCCGACGATGAAGCTAACTCCACTGGGCAGGTATATCAAGGGCCAGTTGTGCTAATCACCAACGCACTGATTTACAGCACGACCGATATCTTCACGGCAGGATTCAAGGACCATGGCATCGGGCTGATACTTGGTACCGACCCCAACACGGGCGCGGGCGGCGCGAATGTCTGGAACTACAGCGACATACAGGAGTCGCTGCCCGACTTATTCAAGAAGTTGCCCAAAGGGACATCGATGCGGGTTGCGATCCGGCGGTCCACACGCGTGGGTGAGATGTCAGGGATGCCGCTTGAAGACCTTGGGGTGATTCCAGACGCGCCGGTGTATAAGATGACGCGCAACGACGTGTTTCAGGATATCGCGATCTGATCGCTGAGGCTGCGAGCCGGTTGCAAAAGAAGAAGCGATATTTGCTAGCCGGTGTGGTGGCCGAGGGTGGATTGACGATCCAATCGCAAGGCGTGACCCGCGTGGACGTGTACATCAACAACCGGCCAGCGTTAAGTGTCGATGTGAAGGACGGAACGGCGCTGACGGCGCTGACACCCGCGGCGGGGTCGGCGGTGCTGCTGGAGGGGTTTGACGGCGAGCAAGTGGCGGTTTCATGGAAAGTATGACGGCGCGCACGAATGAAGACTTAACACCGGGTAAGCTCCGCCACGCCAATCACAGAAATCGAAGAAGAACAGCAGGTTCTAGTCAATCGAAGGACAGACTGCGATGGTCGACGAAGTGGTCCTCAAGTTGAGGCATGTGTCATGAGGGCCGGGGCACCGTACCACGCGCCTTTTATTTTGTAGTTTAGAACGTAGCGATGAACTGTGTAGTCTCATCTGGATTCTCGTTCACTAGAACTGAACGCTGTAGCGCCGGTTTTGTTGACATTCTGAACGGTGATCGCGCTTGGCAACTCAGGGTTCAACCTCAAGATTAGGTTTTCGTTGGCATTTGTTCCCCAAGTGGCGGCAAATCCGTCCGAGAAATTCTTCCGAGTTGCAGGAAGGTTGATTTCTTAGCGAGTCGGCGGCAACCGCGGCAGCGACATCGGGCGGAATTAAGTCGGTGTGGAGCATAGGAGTTTGCCCCTCAGCCGCAGCGCTAAAATTCTGTTGCAATTTGGTCAATTCGGCTCGGGGTGCCGCCTTCCGAAGGCCCATATTTCTGGCGAATTAGCTGCTTCGGGAGCATTGTTTTGCAATTGCTTCGCCGCTTCCACTTGACCAGCTTATTTTCCTCCCCTCCCAGGCTCGCGAGAGCGGTAAACCTCTTTTGTATACCATTCCGTAACCTTATTCTTTGGGGAGATTCTCGGCTTCCCTCGATTGCTTAGTATTGCTTGCCCATCTACCCCAATATGTACTAGCTGTCGTATCCCGGATCAGAACTATATTCTTGGTTAACTCGGTGCCAGTCAAGGATACCTGCTCAATCCGAGGCCGAGGAACATATCCTCCGAGAGAATAAGTCACCGAAGCTACCCCAACCGCCAAGCCCGAGATTTTATAGGCGCCAGTGCCATCGCTGATCACTTTTGTGGGCTGGCCTGATGAGGCCTTGACTGACACATCAACGCCGGCGATAGGTGCATCGTCAACGGCATCTGTGATTACGCCCTTAAGAGTCGTGCTTTGTGCATGCACTCGACCAACAACCGTCAGTATGGCAAACAAAAGCGCACTGACAATCTTCCTATTCAACATAGCCCTCGCTCCTTCGTGTTAGGTCACTACTGCACCGATGGCCGTATGTTCTTAGACCACTTGTCGCAATCTTCTCGGCTGACTGTTCTATCAGCTTGTAGATAAAGCCAAACTGGATATCGAGAAAAGGCTTCCAGAGGCGCGGACTGAAATTCCAACTTTTGCACGGTGCCATTACCAGCCACCTGAGGGCTACCGACGTTGACCCCTGGAGCGGAGCCGTAAAAGCCGCTGATTTCGCCAGGCTGTCCGGTGAGCACGATTTCGATTAGCGCCCCTGAGGGCCGAGCAGAGGCGGTATACAATGCACCCTCCAGTTGGCACTGGTGGCCCGTAGCGTTAATTACATGCCACCCGGATAACCCCAAGCGTATTTCTATTGGTCCACACCGACACGTCTCGGCTTGCCCCGATTTGGCGTTGGGATCGTATATAACCGGTGTTGGCTGTCCCACCGAGGACAATCCGATATTATCCGATATACGTCTGGTGCCCCACTCGCTCGGCTATGGTTAGGCGCTATCCCCGTTATCTTAATGGCTGCGGACTGTCCTGCACCAAGATTAGCTATAACACTTGGTGCAACGGCAAGATTGCTCACAACCGTGCCAGTTTGAGACTGTATCGTGGCTGACAACGCTACTTTGGATGGCGCTGACCGAACCTCGCTCACGACGTTGAATGTGACACCGAAAGGAAGACCCTCAACAACCTCAAGTTTGCCGGTGTCGGCTTGCGCAAGCACTACCTCAGGAGACGCAAAGATCCTGCCGAAGTAATCCTGTAGCGCTGAGAGTGCACCAAAGATCGCTGCTAGCGAAAGTAGCATAGTCCCGAGCTTTAGTCGCTTCCAGAGATTTTCAGTGGGTCGCCTAACGTCCGTAACATAACCTGTCGTCTCCGGAACATTGAGAGACAACTGTTGCTGGACAGAGTCGGTGCTTGCGTCGAAATATTCCCTGTCTCGCCAATAGGTCAGCAATTTTGACTCGCAGCTGGACCGTGTAACATGGCAACAGAGAAGACCAGAGTACTTTGTTTGCGAGAAGGACTCCGGTAACGAAAATCCCTTCGTCACACCGAAGATAGCAAGATAGGGAAGGGTGTCATTCTGCGTTGCAATGCTATTGCAGATTTCCTCGGTTTCGGTAGTAAGATTTTTGTGCATTGCCATGAGATGACGCGAGCGACTTGCTGCTGTATAGTCCTCTCGACTATCGAGGGTTGGTTCGCGTATGACTACCCAGCCATAAAGCGCTCATCGTCAGCGATCATTGCCAGTCCATCACGGTGAGAGCGGTCCCGAGGAATTAGAAGTCTCGGCCAGAAGAGGAAAATTCAACGGTCGAGTAATGGCGACTAGTCTACGCCAAAAAGAGATCTTGTAAATAGCCGAAAGGTGGCGACACAGAGATGGAGTCCCCTCGCCACAATAACGATCGATGGTGTTTTTGGATCTGGTACCGCGAAATCGGTGCGCGCGCTTCAACATGATCTCTTACACAACGCGGGTACTGGGAGTGATGGATCCGCTCCCGTGATTGTGAAGGATTACAACCAGGGCCGTGTCGCAGTAATTACAGGCATGGTGGATTAATAATCTTGCCGCATGTATCTCCGACAACGCCCACGATCGTGTACCCGAAGCTACCCTCGTCTGCTTCGCCGACTTATGACAACCGACGAGCATTGCAGGCTATAGCTACTACGGGTCGTGAGTGCAGGTACCGTTCCCGTTTTTTTATGCCATCGTGATGCAGGAAAGCAGCCGGACAGCACTTCCACGTGCCTGGGGCCGGCGACTCGGACACGTTTGTCACCGTGGGGCTCGATGTTAACGATCACCGGAACCCCGATCACGTCACCTCACGGGGATACGGCATCGGGCAGTTCACGCTCTTTCATCATCCACCGACCGCCAGCGAAGTTAATACGTTCATCATGGAACCTGCTGCTAATGTTGCACAGGCGGTTAAGGAACTGCGCGAGAAGTTCGACCACGATGTAATCGGTCCTTCGAGTGTTGCGGACGACCGAATTCAGGAGGGTAGGAAGCGGACCCATCGAACTCCCGTAAATCTCACCCTTCGGATCCCCATTACCTACGCGACTGTGTGAACTGTCTGCGACAGGCCGGAACACAGGACATAGTCGCAGGTGAAACGCCAATCTACAACGGCTCGCCCGATACGTTTGAACGAACGCAGTATCATGTAGGCAGCTACCAAAACGTTCCCGTGCGCCAAAATATTCCTTGCGACTGGCCCTATGCTGTCAGGCGTTATAACGGATCGAGGCCCGATTCTTGTACGACTATCAAGCCGAGGTATTACTCAAGGTCCTGAATGCGCCGCCTCGAACAACAGTCGAATGAGTGCTGACTCATCGCGGGAAAGAGCAGCAGATCAGGAGCGGCGTGAGACGGTTGTGAGCGCGACCCGCTCGTTGAAAACCAAAGACGAGCACCGGCTGGTGAGAGGCGCCGATTATGCCGGCGTTAACGAAACCCCTGGTAACAGGGAAATCAAATCCCAGTTACGTTCCATATGATTCCCTGTTCCATTTCGCCAACTTCGAGTGGTAGAGGGGTGCAAAGTGGCAGGAAACCAAGGGGATATTCTCTGTGGGTCGAGTTAGCTCGGCAATTTTGAGCGAAATTCCCTGTATTTTTCCCTGTTAGCAGGGAATTTCACCGGAGAACGGTTCGCACATGACTGCGTCCTCCGCCAGAGTTTCCGCCCCAATCACGTAGCAGCATAGAACGGGCTTTTTCCTGTCGCTCGTTGAGCTGTCCCGTCAATCGGTCAAAAGCTTCGCCTTATCGATCAAGAAATCAGTCAGCGACTCGCACGAGCGATAGCTTCACTTCTATCACTCACACTCCTTTTATCGCTCACATTAGACAATTATTTGAGCGATAACAACCGTTCCTATCGCTCAGCCTTAAACACCGGTAAGACCGTTGCAAGAAGGAAGGATCGGAAAAGCTAAACGGAATGCTGGCGGAAAGCAGACAGCGGCCAGGAGGCTTCTTCAATATGGTGCCGAAATCCACGGTCAGGCATCCCGATCCCCGGAGCTACCGGCCGGCACTACTTTTCTGCAAGGTCTCTACAACGACCGCAGGAAATCCAGCAGATCCTGCTTCTGACTTTCCGTCAGCTTCTTATATTGCCCGATCACACTGTTCGCCTCCGAACCCGCACTGGCATGCTGCTTGATCGCCTCCACCAGGTCCTGGGTGCGCCCATCGTGCAGGAAAAACACGCGCTGGCCCAATCCCCACAGCGGCGCGGTACGAAACTCGTCCGGCCCGGCCGTGCCTTGAATGATGTCATCGGCCAATCCCGAACCCATGTGATGCACCGCGAGGTCGGAAAAGAGATTCGCTTCCTTGTTAGTCAATTGAGCGCTGAAGTAGGAGGCGGTGGTCCTCATGCTGGGCGTGTGGCAGAGCGCGCAGCCGATGCTGGAGAACAACTGCCGCCCGTTTTGCACGGTTTGCGGACATCCTGAGCCTGAGCAGGCGGGCCTGGGCTGGTCGAGAAAGCGCATGAAGTTGGCAAATTCCACCGCGTTGCTCACCACTGCCGGCCCTTCGTTACCGGCCTCCATTTCGGTGTGGTCCTCGGGCGTCGTATTGAACATGCAATTGGCCGGCGGCTGTACCGGAGGATAGCCGCGTTCGTCGGGAAACACCTCGTTGCTGACGCCCATTTCCACGCTCTCGGCTTCGGCGGAAAACAGTTGCAGCGACTTGTTCTGCGCCTTCCAGCCGAAGCGCGCAATGGTGCCGTCGTTGGGATTGCGATTGAAATGCCCGCTGATGCCAAGCGCGATCTTTTGAGTCGCATTAGATTGCAGATTGGCGACCAGAGTGGCTTCGGGGATGTTCTCGATCAACCCTGCACCGAACAGCGGCGTAGGAATGCGGAGGCTCAGATTGTTCAGCGTCTGCATCTGCTGGAAATCGGGCTGCGCCATCTCGCAGCTCTGCAGGGAACCGGTGATGCCTGCGATATTGGTAGCGTCGGCCCGCCCCTTAATCGTGAACACATTGTGCACGCCACCATCAGGCTCGCTGCTGAGCGATCCATTGGAGGCGAGATAGTACTTGAAGCGCGGCTCGCGCACCGGACCGTCCTGGGTGAGGAAGAACGGCACCGTGTTGCTGGCTCCGTCGAGCGTAGCCACGGCGACCTGCGGATTCGGTCCGATGTTCGGATAGGCGTTCCGGTTGGGACTGGTTCCACCGACCGCGGGCTGCGAATGACAGCTGCCGCACGAATTGCCGTTGAAGCCCGGACCAAGGCCCACGCCGACCTCGCCTAGCAGATTTCCGCTGACAGAAGCGATTTCCCCGAAGCGCAACATGCCATCTTCAAAGTAGCCGGTCTGGCTATCCGTGAGGCCGGCTATTGGTTTCCCAGCGTCGACGGGTGCACCCCGCGGTCCAGGATCGCGAGCCACAAATTGGGCGTCGAGATAACTCCACAAACCGGGCAAGAAAGACACTACGAGCAGGACGAGTGACGGCACCAGCCTTGAATGTTTCATGGGGAGAACATTCTGCCTGAAGTGCCCGATCTCGGCAACAAAAAACTCATTTGCAAAATTTCTTAATGCTTGCCACGGGGATTCTGGGATTTGGCAGCCAGGTACGCCGCAAACTTTTCTAGTCTCCCGCTGGATCTTCGGATATCATCATTCGAATTTGCCGGCACGTTCGCGGGGACAGGGCTCCATGGTACCACGATGTCGAAGAATGCCAGTCGCGTCTCGCAGGTTTCACCGGTATGGGGGCAAGCACGCGGCGATTTTGTCCGCAGCAATCCACGTTGCATGCAGTGCCAATAGTTCTTCTTCGACTGGTGCTCTTCACCGTCAATCGGATTTCCAACTGGCGCCAGGCGGAACTCATTCCAACAGCGGTTGGGTCGGCATCCGTGTTCAAGCAATGCCAAACGGTGTTAGGGGTGTTCTAGTCACGAGCACCGTTGCGCGTTCACCGGCGGCGATCGGCGGAATTCTCGTTGGCGATCACCTGATGAGTGCCGAGGGTCACCCGCTCGATAGCCCGGAACAATTCGTGAAGTTGATTCGAAGTCGGCGCCCGGGTGCTCACTTGACCCTGGTCGGATCGCGGGGTTCGGAAAGCAGGTCTTTCGATCTGAAAATCGAAAACCTACCGGACGAAAATGGAGTGCTCGAAAGAACATTCCTCGACCTACCGGCGCCCACTCTGGACGGTTTGGTGTCACTTTCTGGCGAAGCGCCTCCCACCTGGCCATCACTGCATGGTCGAATCGTGGTGCTCGATTTTGGGCCCCTTGGTGCGGCGTTTTGCCATTTGATAAGCCCGGAGCTCAACAGGTGGCAGACGCGGTTTGGCGAGCGGTTGGCCGTAATCGGAATTGCACCGGGCTCAGTGGCGCAGATTGCAGAGGCCGCACCGCGATTCCACATGCAATATCGCGTACTTGCCGACCCGCGAGAGCGAGTCGTCAAGGCGTTTGACGCATACGCCGTACCCCTAGTTCTCGTCATTGATGGCGCTGGCGTTGTCCGCGCCATCAGCCTCGGGTACTCGTCGCAACAATTGAATAAAATGGAGAGGCTTGTCGAGAAGCTGTTGGCCCCGTCATGAAAACCGAAGATCTCAATTCGCTGCTGCAACAGGTACAAACTGGGGGCAATCCCAGGTATCACGACAAGAATGCCGCGCAAGGGAAGCTATTTGCTCGCGAACGGGTGCGGCGACTCCTTGACGAAGGCAGTTTTACCGAGGACGGCTTACTCGCCAACGCAATGGCGGATGACCTACCCGCAGACGGAGTAGTTACGGGCCTCGGTCGCATCGTGGGGCGGACTGTCGCCGTCATGGCCAATGACTCGACGGTAAAGGCCGGTTCCTGGGGGCAGCGATCAGTCGAAAAAATCATCAGGATTCAGGAGACCGCGCTGCGCCTCGAGATCCCTCTCTTGTATCTCGTGGATTCGGCGGGAGCTCGCATCACGGATCAGGTTGAACTATTCCCCGGGCGGCGCGGAGCGGGACGCATTTTTTACAATCAGGTCGCACTGAGCGGTAGGGTGCCACAGATCTGCCTCTTATTCGGACCCTCCGCAGCCGGCGGCGCCTATATTCCAGCGTTTTGCGACGTGGTCGTGATGGTCGAGGGCAATGCCAGTATGTATCTGGGTTCCCCGCGAATGGCCGAGATGGTTACCGGAGAAAAGGTTTCACTCGAAGACATGGGCGGAGCCAAAATGCATACGAGCGTGTCCGGTTGTGCCGACGCGCTCGTCAACAGCGAGGATGAAGCCATCGACTTCGCCAAGCGATATTTTGCGTTCATGCCGGCTAGTGCGTCGCAGTTGCCACCGCTCGCCCCCTCGTCTGGCCCCGTGGAAACCTCCAAGCCTATTGAGCAAATCGTCGTAGTGGACGAGGCAAAGCCCTTCGACATGGCTCTGGTCATCCAGGCGTTAGTTGACCAGGGGAGCTTTCTCGAGATCAAGGACCGTTTTGCGCGTGAAGTCATCACTGGGTTTGCGCGCATCGACGGCCGCACGGTGGGCGTAGTGGCCAATCAGCCCCAGCACTTGGGGGGTGTGCTTTTCGTCGATAGCGCTGACAAGGCTGCGCGTTTTATCTGGCTCTGTGATGCTTTTAACATTCCGCTGTTGTTCCTGGCGGACGTCCCGGGTTTCATGATCGGGTCCAAGGTGGAAAAGCAGGGCATCATTCGGGCAGGGGCGAAAATGATTGCGGCGGTCAGTGAGTCCACCGTGCCGAAAATAAGCATTATCGTGCGAAAAGCCTATGGTGCCGGTTTATACGCAATGTGCGGACCCGCATTCGAGCCGCTCGCGTGTCTCGCCCTGCCCACCGCCAGCATCGCGGTCATGGGGCCTCAGGCTGCCGTGAACGCGGTCTACTACAATAAATTGCAAGAGGTTCCCGAAGGAGTCGAACGCGAAGCACTGGTCGAGCAACTTCGTGAAGAGTACCGAAGCGACATCGATATCTTGAAGTTGGCGAGCAATTTGGTCATCGACGGACTATTGCCTTTTGATCGGCTACGCGAAGAGATTGTGCAACGATTCTCAGCTGCAACTCAGATGCCGTCGGCAAGCCAACGGCGAAAGCATCTTATTTCCCCCATGTGACCCGAGGAGCTTGGTTATGTCGGACCGCATCGTTCGTGAAATTGGCCGGTGCTTATTGTTGTGTCTCTTGTTTTTTGGGCCTAGCGCTAAGGGACAAATCGATTTGGGCGCGCTAAAGGTAGAGTCGTCCCAAGCGGGCTACGCTCAATTCAAGGCGGCGGGCAGCAACCACGTGCCTCTCATGATCCGCGTGCCGTATGCGGAGACATCCGCGGCAGCGGATGAGGGTTTTTTCCCGCTCAGCCAGGGACTCTTCGGAACCTATCGCACGCCCGAGGACCTTTCGGACCTGATTGCGAAACACGGCAATTGGCGCTGGCTTTGGTCACCGCCGCGCCATCTGCTCCTCGATCGCGTCATCGCGAACGTGCACGCAGATACCGCTTTGCAGACATTCAACCGCACTGGCCGCAACGTGATCGTCGGCATCGTCGATACTGGTATTGACTTGCGGCACCCCGATATGCGCACGGCTGACGGTCATACTCGAGTAGCCTGGTACCTCGACTTGGCCCAATCGGCCCCGCGCGGTATTCAAACCGAACTCGAAGCTACCTACAAGTGCACGGATCCAAACACACCGTGTGCGGTCTATAGTGCGAATGACATTGATGCCCTCATAAACTCAGACCCAAATAACGCACTGCCAGAGGACACCATTGGTCATGGCACTCACGTGGCATCCCTTGCCGCGGGCAATGGCCTGTCGAGTAAGCCGCCTAAATACGTCGGAATTGCCCCCGACGCCACTCTCGTGATCGTGAATGCATCACGCCAAAATCAGGGCGATTTGCAGGATCCGGACATCATCCTAGGCGTAAAATTCGTATTCGATATCGCCAGCCGCATGCACCTGCCGGCAGTCGTAAATTTGAGCCTGGGTGGCGATGCAGGTGCGCACGACGGCACATCGACGTTGGAGAAAGAACTCAGTAGCCTCGTAGGCCCTGATGTCCCCGGCAGGGCGATTGTGGTAGCGGCGGGCAATAGCGCCGATCTTTACGACACAACGACTCAGTATCCGAAGCCGCTCGGCATCCACACCTCGGTGCAAGTGTTGCCCGACGGAAACAAGACTCGCGTCCCGGTGGTAGTCGATAAGAGCGCCGAACCGACCCTCGACAGTGAATTCATCGCATGGGTACAAGCGCGCGAGGGAGACAGCTTGTCGGTGGGTGTCGACACGGACTCCGGGGAATGCATTGCACCCATTGGGGCGAGTTCGCTGCCCGTACAAAAGAGCTGCGGCGGCGCACAATTGACCCTCTATAACGGTATTACGGACGATGCTAACGGGGGCTCCCCCGAGCGGCCCGGCATGGCCCTCATCGTCAGCGGCAAGTTCGAAACAGCGGGGGTATTCGCGCTTACATTCACGGGCTCGGGCACCGCATTTGTCTGGGTACAAAGTGAAGGCGGGCTAAACCCAGCCTTGCCGACCATGGGGGCGTTACTGCCTTCCGCCACACGCGAGCGCACGATTGCGATACCGGGGTCAGCCACCAACTTAATCGCGGTCGGCGCTACGTTGAATCGAACCGATTGGACCGATGTGACGGGTCACAAACAGCAGCTCCAGCGATTCGGGGCGATATCCGATCCAGTCGTAGGCGATGTAGCGTCGTTTAGCGCAGGCGGGCCCAATCAATTGGATGATATGAAACCGGACATCCTGGCACCCGGCGGCTATGTCGTTGGCGCCTTAGCGTCACTTGCCGATCCGCGAAAACAGTCGGGCAGCATGTTCGATAGCACGGGTGCCTGCTCGGACACTGCGATCAACAATCCCCCCCAATGCCCTGACAACACCAATGAATGCTTGTGTTACCTGGCCGACAATCTACACGGCGTCGCGGTCGGAACGTCGATGGCGTCCCCGCTGGTCGCCGGCACTGTCGCGCTCCTCTTTGACACCAATCCATCGCTAACGCAGGGCGACGTGCGACAGTATTTGCAGGCCGGTGCACAGAATCTCCCGAGCGACGCGCTCGTGCTGACATTGGCCCAAGAAGGCCCCGGACTGCTCGATGTAAACGGAGCACTTGCGGCGCTTGCCAATGAAGCCGTTGCCGCCGGAATCCCGGATACCTCGAGTTGGATGACTTTCTCGACTGGCCTCGTCCACCCCGACGATCATTGGCCCACCAAGGGGTCCCTTCATTTGCGTTACCATCAAGGCAACCAAATTCTGCCCGTCACCGTTGAACCGAGCCGGATCAATATCAATTTCTCACCGGGGCATCTGTTGTCGCCGATCAAAGCCGAGGGGTATGGCTACTACACGTTTGACTTCACCGCAGGAGCGGGAACCGGGCGGCAAACGATGCAAGTGGACGTCTCGGTGGACAAGCGGCCACTATTGAGGGAATCGCTGTTTATCGGTGTGGACGTGCCTAGCGCGCGGGGCGATGTCGTCGGGGGTCAGGGCTGCGGAGTTGCGCGCTATTCAGCCCGATTACCGAGTGCA
Organism: uncultured delta proteobacterium; assembly: GCA_963819085.1. Taxonomy (GTDB): domain Bacteria; phylum Myxococcota_A; class Polyangia; order Polyangiales; family Polyangiaceae; genus FEN-1139. The sequence continues at coordinate 224,698 of CAWFUX010000041.1, read as the reverse complement.
ATCTGGGGCATTTTCGGTGCCCTTTTGGCGTTGATAATCGCGAGGCGCAAGTTTCGCCTCGCTTGAATCACCGCACTCCGCTCTTATTTTTTGTCCACACCGGCACGGTAAAGCCGCTCAACGAACGGTACTACCAATGCCTTCGGCAGGTGCATGGCAGCGGCCATGAGGTGATTGCTCGCACCTGGGATAGAGATTGCAGAGCCACGCCGGAGGGCGTCCACCGCAAAGCGCGCACAAATGTTGGCTTCCATCATACCCACGTCACCCGAGCCATGAATCTTCGAGATGCCGGAGAGTTCCGTCATCTCCGTCACTATGCCGCCAGGGAGAAAAACCCCGACTTTGATGCCACTGCGCGAAAGTTCATGGCGCAGGGCTTGCCCATAACTGGTTATGAACGCTTTGGTACCCCCGTAGAGGGCCTGATAGGGCATCGGAGCAAGGCTCGCCGTACTCGACACGAGGAGCATATGCGCCTTTTGGCCATTGGAAACAAAGTGCTTTCCAAATCGCGTGGCCAGTTGCGCCACGCTCGTTACGTTGGTGGCAAGCATCGATTGCATGCTTTCGAGCGACTGCTCGACGGCGTGACCGAAGTAAGTCACCCCGGCATTGAGAACGACTGCATCGATTGTGCGCTGCGAAGTGGCTCGTTCGAAGAGCGACTCGACTTGCTCGGGAGAGGTCAAGTCGACCTCGAGCGGCACGACGTCAACCCCTGTCTCGTCGCGCAGTTCGCGAGTCAATTCCTCGAGCCGCTCGCGACGCCGAGCGGCAATGACTAGGTGCCCCCCGTGACGGCGCGCAATGATGCGCGCCATCTCGCGACCTAAACCCGACGAAGCACCGGTAATGAGCGTATAGCGATTGCGAAGATCCACGCGAGAGGGTGTAGCAATTGGAACGCTTGGGCACAATGGGGACCGCGATTGTGCGGTCATCGAGCCCGGATCGGCTTTCGGCTTCCCAGATGCCGACCGCCGGCTGAGTTGTTGAATTTGCGTGGCTGTTCACTCGTGCGTCAATATGGCGCACGTGATATGGTTCACCCATATGAAGACAACCATCGATATTGCTGACCCGCTGCTTCGTCAAGCGAAGCGGCTTGCCGCCCGCCGCAATACTACCCTCAAGGATTTGGTTGAGAATGCACTGCGCGAGGAATTGTCGAAGGAGCCATTGAACGCGTCCGCGCCGGCCATCAAAACTCACACCTTTCGCGGCCAAGGCGTGCAGGCCGGGCTCTCGTGGGATGACTGGTCGAGTATTCGAGGTTTGAGTTATGAGGGTCGCGGCGGATGATCGCCGTTCAACACGAACATTCTCCTTTACGCGCACCGGGAAGACTCGCCTTGGCACAAGGGGGCCCTGCAATGTTTGGCGCGTATCGGGGGGAAGAAATGGTCGATACCCTGGCCATGTATTCACGAATTTCTCGCGATCGCAACGCATCCTAGGGTATTTGACCCTCCCTCGCCTTTGAGCGATGCGCTGTGCGCCGTGGAAACTTGGCTACAATCACCGTCGTTGGTACTGCTTAGTGAGTCCGAGGGTTATCTCGAAGTCCTTGCGTCGCTACTTCGCGACTCCAAAGTCGCAGGGCCCCGCGTCCACGATGCACGAATCGCTGCGCTGTGCATTCAACATGCCGTCAGTGAGCTGTGGTCCGCAGACCGTGACTTTTCCCGATTCTCTGGGCTAAGGACGATCAATCCCCTGTCGAGCCGCAGCCCGTAGCGACACGGGCACATGGGTTTGGCGGCGCCAGCGCGGCTTTCCGTGCCGTCACGACAAAATCAAAAACGCCGACAGACTTTGAGGTCCGTGGTTCGTTAACCACTCCTCAACGTCGTCGGCGCTTCCGAGCGTCGGGCTCCGGCAGAGGTCGAGGCATGCCTCGACCTCGAAAGCCGAAATCTCGACTATGACTTAGTAGTCGCCGTGTCCGTGGCCGGCATGGGCGCCTGCGTTGGCCTTTTCGTCCTTGGGCTTCTCGGCAACCAAGGCTTCCGTCGTGAGCATGAGGCCCGCGACGCTGGCTGCGTTTTGCAGCGCGCTGCGAACGACCTTGACCGGATCGATGACGCCTTCGGCAACGAGATCGCCGTAGGTGCCGGTGGCCGCATTGAAGCCGAAGTTGCCGCTGCCTTCGCGGATCTTCTGTACGACAATCGAGCCCTCTTCGCCGGCATTGGCAACGATCTGACGCAGAGGTTCTTCAATCGAGCGGCGAATAATTAGAACGCCCGACTTCTGCTCGTCACTGACCTTGAGCGTGTCAAGAACCTTCTGAGCGCGCAGCAGCGCGACGCCGCCACCGGGGACGATGCCCTCTTCGACGGCCGCACGGGTTGCGTGCAGTGCGTCTTCGACGCGGGCCTTCTTCTCCTTCATTTCGGTTTCAGTAGCCGCACCGACCTTGATCACGGCAACGCCGCCGACCAACTTGGCGAGACGCTCCTGGAGCTTCTCTTTGTCGTAGTCGCTGGTGGTCTTGTCGATTTGACTGCGGATCTCTTGCTGCCGGGCTTTGATCTTCTCTTTGACGCCGCCGCCATCAATGATGGTGGTGTTGTCTTTGTCGATCTTGATGCTCTTGGCCTGACCAAGATCACTGATGGTGACATTCTCGAGCTTGAGGCCGAGTTCTTCGGCAATCACCTGACCATTGGTGAGAATCGCGATGTCCTTGAGCATCTCCTTCCTGCGGTCACCAAAGCCAGGGGCCTTGACGGCGGCGCAGGTGAGAGTTCCTCGGAGCTTATTGACGACGAGCGTCGCCAGGGCTTCGCCCTCGATGTCCTCGGCAATGATGAGCAGCGGGCGCTGCTGACGCGCAATCGCCTCGAGCACGGGCAGAAGATCCTTCATGTTGGAGATCTTCTTCTCGCTAATGAGGATATAGCAATCCTGAAGCAAGACTTCCATGCGCTCTGCGTCCGTGACGAAGTAGGGGCTGAGATAGCCGCGGTCGAACTGCATGCCTTCGACGACGTCGAGCGCCGTCTCGGCACTCTTGGCCTCTTCGACGGTGATGACGCCTTCCTTGCCGACCTTTTCCATGGCCTCGCTCAGGAGCTTGCCGATGGTGGTGTCGCCGTTGGCGCTCACGGTACCAATCTGCGCAATTTCCTTCGCGTCCTTGGTGGACTTCGACATCTTCTTCAGCTCTTCGACGAGCGCTTCGACGGCCTTGTCGATGCCGCGCTTGATTTCCATCGGGTTATGACCCGCGGCAACCAGCTTTGAACCCTCACGGAAGATCGCTTGCGCGAGCACAGTGGCGGTCGTCGTGCCGTCACCAGCAACATCGCTGGTCTTCGAGGCGACTTCACGCACCATCTGTGCGCCCATGTTCTCGAACTTGTTCTCGAGCTCGATCTCCTTGGCGACGGTGACGCCGTCCTTGGTGATCGTCGGCGAGCCGAAGCTCTTCTCGATGACGACGTTGCGACCCTTGGGACCGAGCGTAACCTTCACCGCATCGGCAAGGGCGTTGACGCCCGCCAGAATCAAGTTACGACCCGCTTCTTTATAGACAATTTCCTTGGCAGCCATATTCGTTGCTCCTTATACCTTTGCTTACTTTTCAATGACGCCGAGGATGTCGTCCTCGCGCACAATTAACGTTTCTTCGCCTTCGAGTTTCACCTCAGTGCCGCTGTATTTGCCAAACAGCACCCGGTCACCCGCCTTGACATCCAACGGACGAACGGTGCCGTCCTCCTGGATCTTGCCCTTGCCCACGGCCACCACCTCGCCCTCGATCGGCTTCTCTTTGGCCGTATCGGGGATGATGATGCCACCCTTGGTTTTCTCTTCTTCTTTGACACGCTTGATAATGATGCGGTCCTGAAGCGGTCGAATCTTCATAGTCTCACTTGCCTCCGTAACAATTTCGAGTTGGCCAGCCGGAATGGATGGTTGCATCCACAGTAACAGCTTGAAATAACTGATATTCTCAGTTTCCAGTAGCAGTCACACCCGGTGAGTGCCAACCGGCGTATGGAACCTATGCACCGCGGGCTTCCTGTCAAGGTCGAAGGCGGCGCTAATCGCCCAATGTAGGCTTAGGTCATGCCTCGGGCCCACACAAATCATCTGGACGGTTGAGCAGGGTTAGGGCGCCCGCAGCTCCAACACGTGATTCGCGCAGCCGCCACCACTAGCCATTCGCACGTGCCAACTTCGCCGCCGTGCGCAACCAACCACGCACCTTTGCGCGGGGAAGGTCCCGAAGAGCAGTTAGCTTCAAATGCCGCCCGCTCTTGCCCGTGCCCGTCAAGAGACCATCGGGATCGACATAAGCCGTAGACGGCCCCGAAAGCACCAAGTTGACGTGCGACTTGTGACCAGTTAGCGCGCACATCATGCCTCGCCGTATCGAAAAGAAAGGCATCCCCCGTTTGATTGAAGACTCGACATCGGGCGCGGCCTCCTCCACCATCTTGCGCAAAGTCTCTAGAATTACCCGAAACTGCGGCGGCTGCCTGGCAAAGAAGCCATCAATCGGTGCTCCGAAGTCCGCACGTGGAGCAGGCTTCTTGGGCATGGACTTCGCGAGGCGCTTCGCGCCGCCAGCCCTCCTGCGCGCAGCGGGCCAACTCGTATTTCGCAACGAGGAAGACGTGGACGCCACATACCCATCGTTGGTAGCGGCAGTGCGGGCGCCGGCAACGCGCCAAAAGCCGACGCCAACGCCGCCCGAGCCGCAGCCGGTGCCCGCGCCTGTACCCGCGGCAGGGTAGAAGCGGCGAAGGAACGCGGCGGGGCCGAGGACTGCCAGGTTACGACCGAGGAAGGACCTCTGCCCCGCTGAGGCCCAGGTGATGGTCAGTTGACCAGACTGTCTTGATCTTCTTCTGCTCGAGGTGCACCAGGCTGGAGGCGTCAACGTATGTCAACTTAGTGCCGCGAAATTTGTCCAACGTCCGAGCCACGTCAGCGTGGTGCGCCTGCGTGGCATCAAGGATTTTCAAGCCCTTTAGATTGTCAATCAGTCCTCGAAATGCGCGAGCCTGTTCTTCCCCCATTCGATGTAGGAACCAGCTATAGGTCTCTGACAATACCAGAACGGACGTGTGCCAGGCAGGAACCGCGCCAGTGAACAACGCCACCGCTTGGTCATGCCAGCGATCTTGGCGACTCATCAACGCTATGAAGATGCCGCTATCCAAGAACACCCGATTGCTCATGGCCTCTCGCGCCCGTAGACAACGTCATCTACAGAGTCACTGTCAGTGGGTGAACCGTCAACGACGCCGGAATATGCCATCCAAGGTTTATTGCTCGGTGCCTTGGCAACCATGGCCTCGAGACTGCGCCGGCAGAGTTCGGCCAGAGATATCCCATTGTGCTTGGCGACAATCTTAGCCCGCCGGTACAATTCTTCGTCTACGGATATCTGGGTTCGGATCATGTTATCATTTTAGCATCCGCTGATAACATTCGCAACGCAGTCTCGTCTATCGAGTTCCGCGGCAGGCCGCAACCACCCGGACCGCAACCGGCGCCTGCGACGGGGTAGGTGGATACTATGCAGCTTCGACGTCTGGACGTTGTTGTCACAGAGTTACGACTCACTGCGCGCCGCGGGTCAACTCATTGGCGACTCCAGCAGGCATCAACATTATAAATTGCGGCGCGAGGGACCGGATGGTCAACACTGTCCCAATCGGCTTCTGGTGGCGATTAGCCCACGTACGGAATACACGCCAAGCTAGTAAGTGCTGTACGGAAAAACAAACGGTAGCGGGTTTCCACTTGAGTCATCGCCATCATAGCTTCGACTCGCTGGAGTGCAGCCGTCTGTACATGTCGGCCGGCTTGCAGCGGTGCAATTCGCTGTGCCGCTCTTGTTGAGACAGATAGCGATAGGCGCTGAAACTCCGATGTTGTTAACGTTGTCAGACGCTTGTGCTGCCAGACAAACCCAACCCTCCTGAAGGCCAACACCCGGCCCAAGAAGGTCCAACTGGTAACCTGCGCACAGTGTACTTGTCGAATCGTTCGCGACGTCCGTAGCGTAGATCGCTGACTCAGTTTTGTCGTAATACTGCTGCATCACGTAGTTCATGTCAGAGGTCTTGCTGCAGAGGGCGTCTGTGGCCGGACTGCCGACAACGCATGCGGTCGGATTGGGAAGAGCGGGACTGCCGGTTGCGAACGCGACACTAGCACCGCTGCAATCGGGGCTGTTGCTGCCGCTGTTGGCAATAGGAACCATTGTCAAAGCGTACGATATTCCAGATTTCTGGGTAACTGGGTTCACAATGCAGGGCCCGGTTCCGGGAGTGCTTCCGACAAGCAAGGGAACGGACGAGTCGCTCGCGTAAACTTTGGCAGAGCCCCTGTCCATATGCGCATAAAACAGTGCATCACCGCCATTATTGTTGGTTCGTTCCATCACCAGTGCGCGCACTCGAACGTAACTTGTTGGATATGTACTATCGAGATTGGATATTGCCTTACTACCTACCGGGTCGAAGGGAGCGGAGCAATTCAGGCCACCGGTTCCTGGCCTTGTAACTCGGCATGCAGGCGGATCCAAAGAGACAAATGGAGCCTGATCATCCAGATAGACATGCCAAGTGTAAGATGACGTGTTCCCGACCTTGTCCTTCGCTTGAATTTTTAGCTGCGCTTGGACGGTTTGACCCAACGGGTCAAGCACGGTTGCGTCGAAAGTGTAGTTGTACACGCCTTGCGCGAGGCCCCACGTAGCGTCGCCGACACTAAACATAGGTTGCCGATCAGCATATTCAAATGTGATGGATGTCGGGTCCACTCCTGAGCCATTTGTGCCATCGGTAACGGTGAATCTGAGGAGAGTTGGTCCCCCGATGACGGTTCCGGTTACCGGCTGCTGGACGTTGATAAGGGGACCGTTTGAATCTGGGTAAATGTACGCAGTTGTCGAACTGGTCACGGGCGCGGGCTGGCTACGTTTGTTGGTTGCCGTTACAGACACCGCAACGGAATCTGGCAGCTGCTGCTGAAATAGGCTTGTATCTCCTAGGCTGACATTGTTAGTAGGGGCATAGAGCGTTGAGTCGTTAGGGTCTTGTGTTACTGGTATTGGTACGCCATTGATTGTCAGAACGACCTGGCTGACATCCTTGCCGGTGTCCACCCCCGAAGTCGTTAATGCGACCGGCGTTACGGTGAAACTGACGTCCAGAATCGCGATACCTGAAACAGCAGCATTCTTCGCCGGCTTAGTAATGGTAATTGCTGGCCCGTGATCAACGAATGTGGAGACCGAGTCACTAGCACTGAGAGCCGAAGAAGATTTGTCCGTCACCGAGCATGTAAATCTTACTGGTCCGGATGACGCGAGTGTGAAATTTGCTGTATATATATTGGGGCTCGGGTTGCTCACGTTTGTTGCGGTTGTGACGTTGCCCGTGCCATCCGTAAGGGTGATCGTTACTGGATTCAGGCCAGCCGAGCCCGGAGTTACCGAACACAGAACATCCACAGACGGGTCGACTAACACGGGTCCGGTGTCTGGAGTCGCAACTGCTAGTGGACTTGTGATGGAAACACTCGGTGGCACAGCTGTTCCTCCCAGACCGCCAGTTGCGCCCGTGCTCCCTCCCGCATTGGACCCCGCCGTCCCGCCACCCCCCACCGAAGTCCCACTGTAACCCCCAGTACTCTTCCTCCCACCAGTTGTGACAGCATCATTGCCGCCGTTGCTAAACGTTGCTACCGGAGGCGAATCGCTTTTTCCGCTGCAACCCAAAACCAAAGCCAATAACGCCGCGATCCAGATCAAGTTCTTCATAGGTGCCTCGTCAAGTAAAGACGGCTGCCGCGCTTGGACGGCAGGCGCAAGCGTAACTTGGGCGGGCGGCGCCCAGCAAGCGACATCCTGGGCCGCGCGGGATTCGCGGCGCAAGATGGGGGAAATACAGCCGTTGCCCGGGCCGTCACGCCTGTCACTAACGGTTCCTTGTGGCTTTTCATAACCCTAATGTCATCAAATTCAATACCGCCAACCAGCAGGGAGCATCCTCTCCGTTCGTGTTTCTGGGCAATGCAGGCGACGAGAAATTTTCTCGATTCGTCTCAAAAATGTTAGCCGCTATGCCCCGACAAGAGCGTCTCGATCGAGCTGAAGAATGTAACCTACCGTATCGCGTTTAGAAATCCCCGCTTCTAACCAAAGGGGGGGGCCTTTCGGAGCGCCGTTGCCGGGGTTGGGGCCCAGGCAAACAACATGAAAAAACCAACCGGAATCTCCCCAACAGTTCATTTTGACCTCCCAACGTTTAGACAACTATAGGTCTGCGTCTGGAACAATCAGAAAATACAGGGGTTTGAAGTCCCGCCCAGCGGGCGGGATTTAAGGTGGGAGAAAATAAAAGCCAACGCCCGTGATTTACTGTAATTGTACCGGCATGAATTGTTTCCGGCGAATCTGGTTGGTTATTCCTGCGTTGTTGCTTGTGGGTTGTGGCGGCTCGGGTAAGGCATCTGAGACTCCCGCTGCCGCGGCTGAACCCGCCGCAAAGTCCGAGGTTAGCCCCGAGGCCACGGCCGCAGCGGCAAAATCAGAATCGCCGAAGCCCAAGGCGGAAGAGGCAGCTCCCGAATCGACGGAGCCCGAATGCACCAAAGACAAGGACTGTTCCATCTTTGCGGACTGTTGCACGTGCAAAGCCTACCCAGTTGCCGGCAAGCTCCCGCAGCCATGCGACTCAGTATGCGGTGAGTCAAAGTGCGAAGTGAAGGGCAAAACGATGGACAACGTCGCGTGCGTGGCGGGCCGCTGTAAAGTGAAGTGAACCTCGATTGGCGCTACTTGAGTGCCTCTATGAATTCCTCTACGGTCAAGCCCGCGTCGTGAATCAACCGATGCAGTAGCCCAGTCTTGATTTCGCGATGGTCTGGCACCGTCAAAGGCGGTCTACGTCCTTCGCGATGCCGTAACCTAATGTGGCTTCCACGCTGCCGCACGACTTCGTATCCAAATGCCGTAAGGGCTCGTACAGCTTCGCGGCCCGAAACGCGGGGCAATGTGGGCATTGTTACTGACCGATAGCAACGCGGAAATGAATTTCAGCATTCGGATCAGGAATCGGACTCTCCGTTGGCTCGCATATCTTCGATCGTCAATTCGATGGCTTCGCGCGCATTCCGTATGGCTTCTTCGGCACTCTCGCCCTGGCTGTAGCATCCGGGGAAAGCTGGCACGACGGCAACGTAGCCACCCTCGGGACTGGGTTCGAGAATGACGTGATAGCCGGAATGGTCCATACGCAGCAATTCTATCTCATTCAGCGAGCGCCCGCCAGATCGAACAAACCACACTACACATAGGTTAACCAATCCGCGTACTTCTCGTTAGCACCCGTGACGAGTCGTAAATACTCGCGCTGCATGAGTGCCCCGAGCGTCTTCTTCCCAGTCTCGTACGTGACGCCTTCGAGTTCTCTCACGGGTGTTACTTCGGCGGCCGTGCCGGTGAGGAATACTTCGTCGGCGCGCAGTAGGTCTTCGCGCGTGAATGACCGAATATTTACGTCGATGTCCGCGTCACGCGCGAGGGTGATGATGCAGTCGCGGGTCATGCCGGGTACGATCGAGGACTGCGCGTCGTTGGTTATCAATTGGTCGCCTTGACGGAAAAATACGTTCATTCCTGTGGCGCAGGCGACGGTGCCGTCTACGTTGAGCATGATCGCGTCGTCAAAGCCGCGATCGATGGCTTCTTGCGCCGCGAGCACGTTGTTGACGTATTGCCCGCAGGCTTTGGCCATGGTCGGGATCATCGAGTGGTGGATCTTGCGCCAGGATGAAATGGTCAGGCGCGTGCCGTTGCGCATGGCGTTTTCGCCAAGAAACGCTCCGAGGCTCCGTATCGCGAGTAGGACGTGTACCGGGCAAGCTAGTTTTGGCTTTACGTCGATGGGGCCGTTGCCGAAGAACACGAGCGGTCGCAGGTACCCGTGTGCGATCGAATTGCGCGCCGTGATTTCGGTTGCGCCGCGAACTAGGTCGGCGACCTCGAATGTCGGGCGCATCCCGTAGAGTTTGGCTGAGCGAAACAGGCGTTCGACGTGATCCCTCAGTCGAAACAGGGCCGTGCCTTTGCGCGTCGGATAACACCGCACCCCTTCGAACACACCGGTGCCGTAATGAAGAGCGTTGGCGTAGTAGTGAACCCGGGTAGTTTCGGCTTCGCGGATTTCACCATCGAACCAGAGCCAACGCGCCAGCTCTTGCGATTGGGGCCGCGTCAGCAGAGTGAGATCCTCGTCAGGCACGCCGACGAAACTGGGCCATTCCATGTCGTGAGTCATCGAACCATTCACTCCAGGCTATCGAGCGTACCAGAGGTCCTAGGGCGCAGAGAAGTTTGCTTCCCTTATGCGACCAAATTAGCGATAATCGCATTATGCAACAGCTTATTCATCGCCTAGCATTTATTGTTGTTTTAACTTCGACACTTGCAGATTGTGGCGGCAGCACCACCGATGGCTCGGATGGGGGCCAATCGAGCGCGGGGGGTACCACCGCGGCTGGCGGAGGCACGAGCAATTCTTGTGACGTGGTAACGGTCGCCGCAGCCAATGTGAAGATTTGTGAAACGGCTGCCAGCTGCGTCAAAGGTAGTTGCACCGCCGCATTGAACCAATGTCTGGGTGCCGACTATTTGCAAGGCAATTACGGGTCGTCGCCGTGCGCTGAGTACGCGACTTGCGTCAAGGGCCACAATTGTGACGCGACTTCCAACAGCTGCGCAATTTCGTCAGCTTGTCAAACTTGCCTCACTGGGCCGATGCTGACCTGCGCCATCCAAAGCTGCGCAGCGGTTTACTTCGCGTGCACGCGCTAACAATGGCTTAGCCGCGCCGGTTCTACGCGCTTACGAGGGCCTATCCGCGCCGGTTCTCACAGTTTCGTGGTCGCGCGAGTGATGTCTTCACGAGCCGCGCGACACGCAAGTTAACGTAACCAGTGCCGTCAAAACCAAACCAGGCAAAGGGGGTGTCCCTAGTAATTATCCGATAAACTCGGATGATGGCACAGGAAGCTCGGAAGTGGTCCTCCGACCATTCCTCGGCGTCATCGGAATATTTGCAGATGGAACGGACTAGGTCTTGCGAAATGATATCCGGGGGCTCACGCCCAATTACCCAAATCCTTCCGCTCTTCCGTCCTTCCTGTGCAATCCAAATGAGAGGACGGCTGAGGGAAAACCCAGGACAGCGGCTAGTTTGCGTTCAGTTCAACGCGCAGCAATTTGCGGCCGATGAACAGATAGTCGCCGTGACCAAGGGCCTGCTCCGACTTGATTCGCACGTACGTGCCGTTGCGGCTGTCATGGTCGGTCAGGAAGTACTTGGTGTCACGTAATTCGACGGTGGCGTGCTTGGCCGACATGTATGCGTCGCCGGGGAAGTTGAGATCGCCGTCTTCGCGCCCAATTTGGAGCGCTCGACCGCGAGTGCACACTGTCATCCCAAGGCAGCCGCCCTCGAGGATCTGATTCAACCGAAAGAGGCTCGGATACTTGGGCGAAGAGTAGAAGAAGGTACCGTCTGGATCGGGGGCATCTGCTGAATTGGGCGCCGGATCGAGGCGAAACAGCTGCTCGCCGACGAGAAATGTATCGCCGGGGACGACTTCGACCGTCCCACGAACGCGAAAGTAGATGCCGTTGAGCGAGCCTTCGTCGCGCACGATGAGCTTGCCATCGCGATAAAACAGGTTCGCGTGTCGCGGCGAGACGAATGCATCCTCGGGGAACTCTATCTGGCCCTGACGACCTACGAAGTGCTGCTCGGCTTTCAGATGGTAAGAAAGGCCATCCATGTCATCGCCGCGGATCAGCAGCAGCCGCGCCTTGTCCGGGTTCTGCATGTCACTGAAGAACTTGACGCGTAAGTTGATGATATCTTCAGGAATAGGTGCGCCGCAGCGACCGCAAAACTTATGGCCGCGTGGAACGGGGGTCATGCATGAGGTGCAGACGTAATGTTTGACTTGGTCCATCAGGGTCTCCTCCGAAGGTTGACTCGGAGTTTCAGGGGGCGGGTCCGTTGCCGCCGCAGCTAGGGAGGGTCTATCAATTTCCGCCGCTTGCAAAGGGTCAAGTGGCTGACTCATCAAAGACGAATACGCGGCCGAGGCCGTTCGCGCGGGGTAACCTCGGGGAAAGAGCTGGAGCTCGTAGCCGCAGACAGGGCACACAATCGCCCCGACTGGACTGCAGGAGTCACAGCGCCCGCAGACAATTCCAATCTCAAGGTCCGGATCGAACATGCTCGCTTGGCTTCACTACGGCCGTTGGAAGAGCGATTGGGCGCCCTAGAAAAGATGGAGTATGCCCAACTTCATGGAATGTACGTGAAGCGTCGGCCAACGTCGAAGAATCCATCCTGGCCCAATAGCCTATAGATAACCGTTTCGCGACAAGAAGCTCGTTCTACCGGCCCATAATCGCGAGAATCGAAGGGAAAAAATCGATTGTCGCTCACTAGAAAGACACGACCTTCGGGAACCGTCGTAGCCACCCGGGCGGGCTGACCCGGCTGCCCACTCGCGGAGGCGCGTGGGTGAAGCGTACCCCCAACGCTCTCCATTTCGCAGCCCTGGTTTATCGGCTGACCCGTTCGCGGATGTTTGACGATCGTCGTCGCCTCGCTGCAGGCGCGCTCGGTTGGGATGAGGTGGTTATTCACGGTGACGCTCGCGGCGTCAATCACGATGTTGTCTGCGGGTTCACCAAGAATCCTGCCAACAACCACTCGCTCGGGAGCGCCCGGTTCGGGGCAAATAACTAAGTCCCCGTAATGCGGGGGGGTCAGACGCCAAACAACTACGAGGTCGCCGCCACGTAACGTCGGTTCAATGGATGCCTCGAGCCAAGGGTCATTGGTTGGCAAGCGCCACCAACGAATTGCCACTAGCCGCAGTGCACCAATAATGACGGCCGCGATAACCGCGCTCCATAACAAGAACCGCCAAAGTGATCGCATATGGACGTATAGGAGCGTAACAGGAAGCCGCTGAATCCGAAAGGCGCGCGTCGCGCCACCCGACAAAAGTGCTAAGTTGCGCTGGAGTTGTGTCGCTCACAATCGATTTGAAGCAGAAGACCCGTTCGGCCGGGGCCGTGCGCACAAGCACGATTGTGCGTTCGGTTCTTTCCGCGATCGTAGGACTGCTCGTCACGTCCGCTGTACACGGTCAATCGGGTGTGGTTCTTCACGAATACATTCCACCCGATGTTGCCGAGGATCTCGCGCTCGGCGCCATGACTCCCTCGGGCAAGATGCCCGCCGTGCTGCGAACGCCGAGCGGCCTTGTAAGCGCCCCCGACAAATTGCGAAGTGCCGCGGAAGGTCAAACGCCCGCCTACTCCACTTTAGCCAATAAAAGCGCCAATCGTTTTCGGATTGACGGCACGACTAGCGACCCGGGAATGCTGCACTATCACGAGCCGTTTCGCCCCAGCATTGCCCCCTTCAAGCGACTCTACGTGTTCGATGCGGTCAATGAAGCCTTCGAGCTTTACCTGCGTGACCCCACACGGCATGCGGTCAGCCTCGAGGGTTCACCTGAAGCCGGCGACGACGAGTTCTTCGCCGATCTGACAGTAGGCGGCGGACAGCTCGTGCGCATTCCGAGCGTGGCCTCGGGGATGCACGTGCTGGCGACGGACCTCGAGCCCAATGTTCCGTTTCAATTGCTCGTCGATACGGCCGACAATTGGTTCTTTCAAGCGCCGAGTCTAGTCGGCAAGGGTCGCCTGATTATGCGACTTTCCGCACCACGCGCCGCGATGTCGCCCGAATTCGCTGCGACTTCCTACGCGGAGCTCGCGCCGGCACTGCCCGAGGTACCCACGTCGGTGCGGCGCGTCGCCGAGCCTCTTTTGGCCCATATTGGCGTATCGCGAGCCGTTTCGCCCACGCAGGCCATGCGAACTCTCATCGGATACTTCAGGTCATTCGTGCCGAGCCAGGAGCACATCGACGAAACGTCATCGAGCACTCTTTACCAGCAGTTGACACTTTCCCAAAAGGGTGTGTGCCGACATCGCGCCTATGCATTCGTGGTAACGGCTCTTGTTTTGGGCATACCGGCACGCTTCGTTCACAATGAAGCGCATGCATGGGTGGAGGCGTTCGACGGACAGCTCTGGCACCGCGTCAACCTCGGGGGCGCCGCTTCGACCTTTCACTATGACGGGGAAAAGCCGGAAGGGCCCGCATACCGAATGCCCAAGGACAACTACGAATGGCCGAGCCAAGCGCAATCCGGCGAACAAGCGAGTGCGCAACCTCCCGACGATCAATCGGAAGGGAGTTCAACCGACTCTGCCAAGAGCCCCACCGGGAATTCGACCGGCATTGCATCTCAATCAAAAAGCCAGCCGGGTGCGAACAAAGCATCTCCCTCCAATGATCCCAAAGCATCCCTGTCCGAGTCCGCAGCCGTACCCGAGCCAACCGCCGAGCCCGCACCGGCGTCGTCAGTCGCAGAGAATCGAGGCATCTCTCAGCTGACGTTCAAAGTGGTGGGCAATGCGAACGTTCACCGCGGTGAAGCGCTGACCGTCGAGGGCAATGCACGAAGTGATGGTGGCCCTTGCGGCCTGACTCGCATCGACTTGGAGCTCAAGCGCGACAAAGAGCGATATCGGCTCGGCTCGACGGCAACCGACGACAAGGGTCACTTTAGCATGCAAGCGACGGTGCCTCTGAGGTTGGGCGTCGGTCCTTACGAGTTGACCGCGGTTTCGGGCGATTCGGCGGCTTGCCGCGCGAGCGCGCGCTAGGACAAACTCGCTTTAGCGGGTGTCCCGGGTTTCTCCTGAGCCATCGGCTCATTTGGATTGCACAGGAAGGACGGAAGAGCGGAAGGACTTGGGGTGATTTGGCGTGAGCCTGCGCAGGGGGGCGTTGCCGCTCGAACTCGAGCCCTCGCTCGCGCAACTCGGCGCATACACAAGCTTCGTAGGCGGATTCCAGCAGCCCTGGACCCAGATGCCGATGCACTTCGATGAGCGCTCCGATTACGTTGTCGGTGCCGTCTGCAAATCTTCCGATGACGCCGAGAAATGGTCGAAGGACCTCTTCCGATCTTCCTGTGCCATCATCCGAGTTCATCGGACAAGTCCGCCAAGAGTTGTCCGTTTTCGTCACCCAACATGAGGGTGCGGCGGCTACCGCTCCTGGGACAGCTGCAGATTATCGTTTCCACTCGAACGGCGCGTCCTTCTTTTCCAGGTGCTCTGGGATCCATTGCCATTCGACCCCGTTCCAATGCCAGCGGCCTTCGACCAGTCTTTGATCGGCATTCGGCGGTGGAGCGGGTGCACCGGGGCCTGTCAACGGTTCGTTCGCCGCCATGGCCGCTGCTGTGCGGCGAACCTTGGGCGGCGCGGGTTGTTCGCGAGTTGCTTGCGTGTCTGGGCGGTTGCGAATGCTGGGCACACAGCTATTGGCAGCGATAGCCGCGCCGACCGCCACCCAATAGCCACTCATTAGCTTGGGCCAAGTCCACGGCGGAAAACTTGGGAGGCCTGTCAAGATTCGCCTAACTCGGTTTCTTGGCGAAGAGCGGTGTAAAGTCCCGATCGAGCACGGTCTTTCTGCCATCTCGTGTGGCGTTTCGGATCGCCTCGTTGCACAGCTGGCGCAAGTGATTCGAAAGCGGAGTGACGACCGTATCGGACGTATTCATCTCCGAGCGAATTCGAATGTAGCGCTTGAGCTTGGACACCACAACGAGCACATCATCTTCTGACTCGGTTTCGTCATGCGAGCTCGGTTGGTTGGCGACCGGTGTTACGACCACTCGAGCGCGGGCGGGTGGTGGTTGCTGCTCGTTCGCTGCGCCGGCATATTCGGCGCGGGTCGGCGCCTTGTGCGGCTCCGCCCAGGCGTCGCGGTGCCGCGCCTCGGGAACATGTGCCTCCCAGCAGGGAAGGCTGCAAAAAAACATGCCAAGTTTAGGCCGGTTACATGTCGACACACTACAAAGGTAGTGTTCCGCCCCATACTCGATGGGGGTTTTGCACGTGCTGCAGCGCTTGTAAGCCGATTCGGACTCGCTCATGGCAACCGGACTTTACCACCCACCGCGTCTTGCCCTTCGGCCGAAATGCGAAACAAATTGGGGACGCCGTCCCGTGCGAAGACAAATCGAGGCTAAGCTGGCCACCGTGAAACATCGACGCCTTCGCCTTTTCGGTATTGGGCTACTGCTCTCGGTCACGCTCATGAGCCCCAGCGTGGCCCACGCGCAATCCGGCTTTGAACGTCCAGTGGCATTGCCCGCGCCCGGTCGCGATCCGGTCGGCACCGTGGACACGACTTCAGTCGTAACCAATCCGGCCTTGCTCGCGTTTCTTCCGGGCGCCGAACTGCGCTGGACCGGTGTGTTTTTGAATGAAAAGTCGACACTGCCGCTACAGGGTCACGCCTTTGCCCTCGGTTTCCCGATTCCATTTTTGCGAATGGGAATGGCGTTGCGAATCGACCTGATCAGTCCCCCGAGTTCAGCCACTTACGTCCCTTCACCCTATTACCTTACCTCGGTGGGTTACCCTTCGTATCAATTGCTGAGTTGGGGCGCCGGTTTCAAGCTGACGGACGCCTCGTCAATTGGCCTCGCCTGGCAACGGTCGTATTCGGAATCGCGCTGGTTTCACGCGTACGATGCCTGGGCGCTTGGCTACTCGGCGCGCTTTTGGGAAACGCTCGGGATTGGCATCTGGGGCCGTGCCGTCAACGCCCCTTTGACCGATGGTGGCTACCGGCTCGATCCGTCATTTGAAGTGGCGATTTCGATTCGTCCGT
Source organism: uncultured delta proteobacterium (assembly GCA_963819085.1). Taxonomy (GTDB): domain Bacteria; phylum Myxococcota_A; class Polyangia; order Polyangiales; family Polyangiaceae; genus FEN-1139. The sequence goes on along the minus strand of CAWFUX010000041.1, from coordinate 207,872 downwards.
TTGGTAGCGATGCACTGGAAATCGGGTTGATGAATTCGTATTACTTCCCGCGCTACACGGAGGACTATTTCGCGCCGCGCGCGTCGCTGGGCGTAAAAATTCCGGGGTTTGGACGGTTCCGTGCCGATGTGACCATCAATGATCCCGACAATCGCGCAGGCGAGCGGGCGTGGCTCGCCACGGGCGGAATCGTCGTGGATATCAACGGGCCGCAGGGTGGCTCGCAGTTTGCCGCGGGCACTTTGGTGGGCAATGCGCTCGGACACGACGCTCGATACAAGGCCTATTCGAATCTGTATTTCGAAGGCGCGTTGACTTCGTATCGGGCCTCCGCTGCCATTGAAGTTCCGCGCACCGCGCTGCGCTTCCTGATCGATGAGACGCCGAGCGCGCGTGAACACGTGGCGTTGCTGCGCAAGCTGTGGACGGTAGCCGATCACGAGTCGGTCGTGGACGCAGTGGTCCTTGAATTGCGCGACGCGCCAGCACGCAACCTGGCGTACGCACAGGAATTGCGCGATGCGATCGAGCACCTCAGGTCACGCGGTAAGCGCGTCGTGTGCCACTTGGACGACGCCAAAGGGGGCGCTCTATACGTTTGCTCGGCCGCCGATCGCGTGTTGATTCATCCCGCCGGCGGCATTCGTTTTTCGGGCATGAGCACGACCCATTTTTACTTCAAGAATTTGCTGGATAAGCTTGGCATCAAGGCCGATTTCGTGCGCGTGGGCGACCACAAGAGTGCGCCCGAATCATTCATGCGCGAAGGCCCGACGGATATAGCCAAGGCTGACACCCAGGCATTGCTGGATGCCATCAATCAACAACTGGTGCGCGGCATTGCCGAAGGGCGGCATTTGTCTCAAGCGGAAGTCACTAAGCAGATTGCCCAGGGTCCATTCGTCTCGACCGAGGCCAAGCAGGCGGGTTTCATCGACCAATATGCCTATTCCGATCAGATCGAAGAAGAGGTCGGTAAGCTCCTCGGGCATGGGGCGCAAGTGGTCAACGAACCGCTGGCACGCAGGGAAAGCGCGCACTTCGAGAGCGTTCGCAAGGTGGCCGTCGTGTACATCGAAGGCGACATGGTCGATGGCAAGAGTCAGACGATTCCCCTGTTTGGAAACAAGATGGTGGGCTCGGCAACCATTGGTGAGACGCTGCGTCAATTGCGAAACGATCCCACGGTGGCAGCCATCGTGTTGCGGGTTGAGTCACCCGGCGGCTCGGCATTAGCGGCCGACACGCTGTGGCGAGAGATTCAATTGACCGATGCGGCCGGGGGTAAGCCCGTAGTTGTCAGCATGGGCGGAGTGGCCGCGAGCGGCGGATACTACGTCGCTTCTCCGGCAACCCGTGTCTTTGCCAACCCGGCCACGATTACCGGAAGCATCGGCATATTTTACGGCAAAGCCGATGTCGCCGAATTGCTGCGGAAGATCGGCGTTGGCACCGAAACTTACAAGACTGCGCCGCGCGCCGATGTCGAATCGATATTTCGACCTTACACGCCGGAAGAACGCACGGAGCTCGATCACAAGGTTCGACAATTCTACGAAGTGTTCCTGAATCGGGTCTCGCTTGGGCGCCATATGGCCCGCGACAGCGTGGACGAGCTCGGTCAGGGGCGCGTGTACACTGGCGAACAGGCGCTAAAGAACCACTTGGTGGATGAATTGGGCGGGCTGCGTCAGGCGCTCGAATACGCGCGACGGGTGGCGGGCCTCCCGGATTACGCGCCAATCGTCGAGCTGCCTCCGCCGGACACGAGCCTTATCGGTAGAATCCTTGGCCTCGAGGGTGTGTCGGTGCAGGCCAATTTGCCACTGCCAAAGCCGCTGCTCGACATGACCCGGGCCCTGGTCCCCTTTGCCACTCAGAGCCCCGATCAGCCGCTCGCGCGTCTGGAATGGGTGGCACTTGGACCATGAGTTCGGTGTTGCTCGAATTGGAGCGAGTACGCTGCAGTCTCGACGATGTAACGTTGCTGGATAACGTGACGCTTTGCACTTCGGCGCAGCGCGTAGGCCTGTCGGGTAAGACCGAGGGAATGTTCGCGCTGCTGAGGGGACAGGCGCGCCTCGTTTCCGGACAATTCAATGTTCTGGGTAGGCCATTGGAGGTAGCGCGTTCAGAGCGAGTTTTTGGCTGCGCGCTGCCACCCCGGGGTGTACCGCCCAAGTGGACGGTGCGCCGCATTCTAGAGCTTGCCGCCGAAGCGGCCGGCTATTCGCGAAGTGAGTCAACGAGGCGTGCGACAGCCGTTGTCGCACAAATCGGAGAGTCGCCTCTTTTGAAATGTCTTTGGTCCCGCGCTAGCGCGATCGAACGAGCGCTCGCGACGCTTGCCCTAGGGTTACTGACCGAACCCGCGGCAATGTTCATTCGATTGCCGCTCGGTGAGCTTCGGGATCAAGAGGTCGTGCGTTACAGCAGCGCAATGGCGCGCGCCGTCGATGGCCTATCGTTTGCGGTCGAGCTGGCGCGGCCCGCGTCGCACACCGGCGAGGATCGGTGGATAACGGATCTCGACGAGATTGTTTACGTGTTCGAGGCCGGGGCGGCGGGCAACTGGTGTCCCGAGGCACCCAGTAAAGTGCGGTATCTGCTGCGCGTCGTTGGTGACCGCGACCGAGTGACGGCCGCGCTGCAGAGCGCTGGAATCACCGCTACGGCCATTCATGCGCCCAGTGATTGGCAGCTGCAACGAGCAGCATTTCTGGTCGATGTCGAGCGTGACTCGAGTGACGTCGCAAACACGGGCCCATTGCTCGACGTTTGTCTGCAATTGGAGTTGGAAGTGCTGGAACTCTCGCCTATAGGCCTATCGCCTGCAGGCTAACAAATCTTGGTTTGGACCGGGTAGGTTCACTTCTGACGACCGACTGGCTTTGAGTATTTCTTGGCCAAGTCGTCGAGGGTAGGAAAGGAAGCGGCATCGACGTTTATCTCAGCCGACGGCGGCCGTCCGCCGTTAAGGTTCGCGAAAACCTCTTCGATGGCCTGGCCTGACACCGCGGGCACGGCAACCGTTGCCGCCAATTCACCCTCCGTAACCAGCCGTTGCCCGAAGCCAGGATTGCCGTCGCAACCAATAAACCGCAATTGATCGAGCGCGATTGGACGCGCCGCGGAAGCCCATTCAAAGACGGCGCGCCTCGCTCCACTCGCCATATCATCGTTTTGCGCGGCTAGCACGAAGCTTGGCAAAGTGCCGCGCGTGAAGATTTGCAGCCAACCCTTCATCGCTTCGTGTCCGCCTTCGTTTGACCAATCGCTGTTAAAGACCGACCACTTGCTGTCGGCCAGATCGGTGAGCACTTGCTTGGCAGCGGCCAACCGGCGCTGGCTAGTAGACGTGCCGCTCGGACCTTGAATGTAGACCAGCTCGTCACCGGGTCGAAGCAGCAACTTCAGCTGCCGGCCCTGAATCTGCCCGACATTGTTTTGGTTGGGACTGATCGAGAATATCGGCACCCGAGGAAATAGTTGACGAAGTTCGTTTATGGTGTCTGTCCAACGGCACAGGTATACCCACGCGATTCCTTTGGACGCAGCTTCCTTGGCCACGCTCAACAGCATGTTCTCTCTAACTGCGTTGATCAGGATGGCACTAGGCCTTCGATTCTGGGGAAGGTCCAGGATCGAGCGAATCTGCTCGACTTGCTTATCGCCATTCTTGTCCGCGGAATAGACGTTAACAGCGTGATCAAACCGAGGCGCCACCTTCTTGGCTTCGTCCCACAACATTCGCTGATAGTTGTTGGACAAATCGTGCAAGCACAGGGCAATCCAGCGACCAGATACAATCATCTTTACCTAGTAACGACTCGAGCGCTTCCGGGGCTAAGTGCGGGGTTCCGCGGCTAGCCCAATATCCTGTACCAACCCTGAGTCCAGGGCCAATCTTTATTGGGCTAGCCGCGATCACCCGCGAGCGTGGTGCGCGCACATCGAGAATTGGATGCCTGATTAGCCTACAAGGTATGCGAGACAACGCCGCGCTTTCGGCGCAGATCTCCGGGATTTGTGCGGATAGTGACTGGGTTTTGCCAAACAGACTGGGTACCGGAGCCCGGCAAGCCGAAGGCTACCTTGACGATGTCGCACAAGGCGCCATTCTCCGGTCGGAATTTTGGCCATGTTGAGGTCATCGTGACGGAACTTCGAGCGTCGATAACCCGAGCGCGTCGCGTAGTAGTAAAGATTGGCTCGAGCACATTGGTTGCCAACGAAGCCGCAGCGGGGCAATTGGCGGCAGAATTGGCGGCATTCTGCAGCCGCGGTTACAGCTTCGTGCTCGTGACCAGCGGGGCGATTGCCATCGGGTGCACGAGGCTGGGTTACCGAACGCGACCGAAGGAGATGGCAAAGCTTCAGGCTGCGGCAGCCGCTGGGCAAAGTATCTTGATGCGGCGCTACGACGAGGCCTTTGCGGCTGCCGGGCTGACCGCCGCGCAAGTGCTTCTCACGCATGCGGACCTTGCCGATCGGGAACGCGCAAACAACGCACGTGAAGCGCTAGCTGAATTGCTCGAGGCTGGGGCAGTCCCAGTTATCAATGAGAACGACACGGTCGCCACCGACGAAATTAGGTTTGGCGACAATGACCAACTCGCTGGCATGGTAACGCCACTATCGGGCGCTGATCTGTTGATTCTCTTGACCGACGTGGACGGGGTCCTAGACGTTCATGGCAAGCGAATCGGGGTTTTGACCGACTCCGCCGAGGTAGGTCAAGTGGAGTCTCGCGGTGAGCGGGTGGGAACGGGCGGAATGCAAAGCAAGCTCGCAGCGGCCAGAATGGCGACTCGATCGGGCGCCTCGGTCGTAATTGCGCCTGGAAGCAAACCGGAGATCATAAAGCAGGTATTAGCAGGCAAGGATGTAGGCACGTTCATGCCATCGGGGCACAAAACCCTCCGGGCTAGAAAGCATTGGATTGCCTACACCTTACGCCCACGCGGCGCGATATTGCTCGATGATGGGGCGGCTCGCGCAATTCAAGGTGGCAAGAGCAGCCTGCTGCCGATCGGCGTTGTGGGCGTACGCGGCGACTTCTTCGCTGGGGATGCCGTCGAGCTCATCGCCTTGAGCGGCGCTGTCATCGGTCGCGGTCTCACGCGGCTCGGCGCCATCGACGTGGCGCGAACGGCCGGCAAGAAAGGCGCAAGCTTGGCCAATCTGGTCGCATCCGAGCATGATATCGTCGTCGTGCACAAGGACGACCTGGTCACGGACTTGTGATCGTGAAACGCCACGTGAACATTCTCGTTGCGACTGGCTTCTTCTTAGTCCAGGGTTGCGCCGGGGTTGAGAGAACTAACAAGGCGAGCACGCCTGAGCCCGCAGCGGATCCGTCATCGCACGTGACGGTGCACTCTGCGTCGGATCCGAATCGCAATGGATCGACTGATGATTTGGGTCGTGCCGGCACGAATAAGTTACTGGTCCCCGTCAACGACTGCGACCTCACTGATTGCACGGTTGACCCGTCGCCACAACTGATAGACTCGGTTCGCACGCGGGCCGCCGAGGCGCGCGCTTGCTACGAAGAAGCACTCAAGGCGATGCCCACCTTAGCGGGTCGAATCGTGGCTAGCTTTCGAGTCACACACGAGGGACAGGCTTGTCCAATAAGGTTCATCCAGAACGATCTTGGCGCCTCGGGTACACTCGAACAGTGTATTCGAGCCCTCCTCGAACGCAGTTACCCAAAGCCCAAAGGCGGCTGCGTCGATTTCAACCTGCCGCTCAAGTTCGTTCCTGAATACATCGAAGCGGACGCTGGAACGACGGGCGGCACCAAACCGAAGTAGAATTCGCCGCGAACCGTCGGGTCCAGTCGGGAGCGAGGCATGCCTGGCAACTCGCTCAATCCAGTCTTGAATCGACGAGTAATGGGCATGTCGGATTCTCGTTGGGGGCATGTCGTCCTAAGGTTTGCAGCGCATGGACCAGAAATACGACGCCGTTGTCGTGGGTTCCGGGCCGAATGGACTCGCAGCGGCAATTACGTTGGCCGAGAACGGGTGCTCGGTTCTAGTCCTGGAATCCAATGAACGTGTGGGGGGCGGCGCACGAACAGCCGAGCTAACGCTTGCCGGGTTTCAGCACGACGTTTGCTCCGCGATTCATCCGATGGGGGCGCTGTCACCCATGTTTCGTCGATTGCCACTACAACAGTACGGGCTTTCGTGGATCGAACCGCCTGTCGCTCTCGCTCACCCGCTCGATGATCGCCGAGTGGCGCTGGTGACACGCTCACTGGATGAGACTGCAAGCGGCCTGCACCCCGATAGGAACGCGTATCTGTATGCTCTACGGCCCCTGGTTGAGGCGGCTGATGCCCTTTTCCCAGAATTGCTGAAACCCATCGGGATTCCACGTCATCCGAAGTTGCTAGCCAGCTTCGGCTGGTCCGCGATGAAATCAGCTGAGCGATTGGCGAACGATTGGTTCAATGGATCACTCGGGCGTGCGCTCTTCGGCGGCTGCGCGGCGCATTCGTTCTTGCCGCTAGACGCCCCTTTCAGTGCTGCCATTGGTTTTGCGTTACTCATAGCCGCGCACGCAACGGGTTGGCCCTGTGCCAAGGGCGGCTCGCAGTCGATATCGGATGCTTTGGCTAAACACCTTTTGAGTCTCGGTGGCACGATCACGACGGGTCATCGTGTCGCGACTTGGGGTGACATCCCAACAGCACGAGCCGTTCTGTTCGACACGAGCCCACGCGCGCTGGCGCGAATCTGCCAAGATTGATTGCCCTCGAGTATCAAGGATCAATTGACGTCGTTTCGGCGGGCGCCGGGCATATTCAAGCTCGATTGGGCCCTAGAGGGTCCGATTCCGTGGCGCGCTGGAGCTTGCGCTCGGGCGGGCACCGTGCATCTGGGTGGCACTTTCGAGGAAATTGCAGCCGGCGAAGCGAGCGTCAATCGAGGGGAGCATCCGGCGCAACCTTATGTCCTAGTCGCGCAGCAAAGTCTATTTGACGCAACCCGAGCACCGCCGGGCAAACACACTGGTTGGGCCTATTGTCATGTGCCCAATGGTTCGACTCTCGATATGACCGAGGCTATCGAGAATCAAGTCGAGCGATTCGCTCCCGGTTTTCGAGATCGGGTCCTCGGACGGCACGCCACCACTACTGCCGACCTGTTTCGTTACAACGAGAACTGCGAAGGCGGTGATATCTCCGGCGGGGCCAATGATTACCGGCAGCTATTCGCACGCCCGCGGTTGAGTCTGGTTCCCTATTCCGCGTCGGCACTGGGCATCTATCTCTGCTCGAGTTCCACTCCGCCCGGGGCTGGGGTACACGGCATGTGCGGTTTTCACGCCGCTCGCGCGGCGCTTCGCGAGATGTTCGGCAAGCGTATCACGCAACCTTAGTGCAGCACACTCATGGCTCTCGAATCACGTCTTTCAAGTGCGCATGCTTCGCCCAGTGCGATGGTGTGGAGTCTGACCCGACCGCATCCCGCGGGCTTCTTCGCGGCGCGTTGGGTGGTACTGCGCGGGCTCGGGATTGTGTTCTTCTCCGCGTTCTACTCGTATGCTTTCCAAATTCAGGGTCTGATGGGGCCGCATGGAATATCGCCCGCGGTCAATTACCTCACCGCCGCACGCGAGAACCTTGAAACGCCGGCACGATACCTCCAGGTGCCGACATTGTTTTGGCTTATCGGCGCAGGCTCACCGGCGCTCAAGTTCGCCGTTAGTGCCGGCCTTGTCGCGTCGCTGCTGCTCGTTGTCAACTTAGCGCCTCGGATCTGCATTGCGCTTTGCACCCTGCTCTTTCTGTCCATAATCAGCGTCTCCGGAGTCTTTGCTTCATACCAATCCGATGGGATGCTCCTAGAAGCGGGCCTGGCTGCACTATTTTTTGCACCCGCGGGGTTTCGACCCGGCCTAGGAATTCGAAGTGCGCCGTCGCGCATTGCCCGCTTCATGTTGGTGTGGGAGTGGTTTCGGATCTATTTCGAATCCGGAGTCGTCAAACTCGCAAGTGGCGATCCCCAATGGCAAAATCTTACGGCTCTCGACCACTATTACGAAAACGGGCCACTGCCAACTTGGATTGGCTGGTACGTGCAACACTTGCCGCATGCGTTTCACGCGTTTACGACGCTATGTACGCTGCTGATTGAACTACTGTTGGTGTGGGCGGTGTTTTTGCCGCGCCGCTATCGTCTGCTGCTCTTTGCAATCGTAACGCCCTTGCAGATCGGCATCATCGCGACGGCCAACTATGCTTTTCTTAACTACTTAGTGCTGATCTTGGGATTCTTATTGGTGGACGATATCGCGGTCAGACGCGGCCTCGCCGGTCTGAGTCGGTTCTTGCGGCCGAGGGCCAAGGCGCGAACCGGCGCCGCCGACCCGTTACATAAGCTCATGATTCGCATCGAATGGGCAGCGCTGCAATTCACGCGGAGGATATTTCGTTTACTGGCACGAGCGCGAGTTGAATCCAGGGTGACCGCGCGATCTCGACTCGAAGAATTGTATTCGGGAATGCAGCTCGTATTTCTGGCAATCGTGTTTTACGCAACGGTGTTGCGATTCCCTCTTATGTCATTGGAGGAACTTCCCGCGGCGCTTCGGTGGCCGGCAGACGTGCTCGAGCCGTTTCGCTTCGCCAATAGTTATGGGCTGTTTGCCGTAATGACTCGTGAGCGTTACGAGATCGAGTTTCAGGGAACGCTCGATGGCGAGACGTACATTCCTTACCCGTTCCGATACAAACCCCAAAATCCAAAAACGCCACCGGGAATTTATGCACCCTACCAGCCGCGTTTCGAATGGAATTTGTGGTTTGCGTCACTGGGCAACGCGAGGCGAAATCCCTGGGTGCTGCGGGCGGCGGCGGGCCTGCTGCGCGCGGAGCCCGCGGTGCTCGAACTGTTCGCGTTCGATCCCTTTCGAGGCCGAAGGCCGCGTGAAGTTCGAACGGTCGTTTATCGCTATTGGTTCTCGAGCTTGGAGGACCTACGCAAACACGGCATCTATTGGCGACGAGAATTGCTGGGAACCTATGCACCGGCTCTTCGATGGGCCAACGGCGGGAGCATCGAGATCGTCGGCCCGTCGCCCGCTAATTGAAAATCGCTCGCGTCGTTGCCCTGACCACTTCGGTGGAATCGCGGCATAAGTTCGGTGTTAGGCGGCCCTACGTCGCGTGTAATCTAACTGGACAAGTAATCAGCTGCAGCGGCGGAGCTTGCGTCGCTGACATCCTGAGCTACCTTTCGCGACCCTTTTCCAATGGCAACTGCAGTCATTCGTACCGGTGCAAAACAATACCGGGTCGCTGCCGGCGACGTAATTCAGATCGAAAAACTAGTCGGCAACCCTGGTGATGAAGTGGTCTTTTCCGAGGTCCTCGCTGTCGGTGCCGACACGATGACATTCGGGGCCCCTCTCGTGTCTGGCGCAAGCGTCAAAGCCAAGATCGTATCTCAAGATCTTGGTGAGAAGCTGATCGTCTTCAAATTCAAGCGGCGTAAGCGATACCGCCGCAAAAATGGGCACCGTCAAAAGTATACTTCCGTCCAGATTACCAGCATCGAGGCTTGAGCAATGGCACACAAAAAAGGTGGCGGGTCAACTCGCAATGGTAGAGGTTCCAACTCCCAGCGTCGCGGCATCAAGGTCTACGGCGGGCAACATGTCACTGCCGGAAGTATCATCGTTCGCCAGGTGGGTGAAACCATCGCGGCTGGGCGCAACGTCGGTCTAGGCAAGGACTACACCCTGTTCGCGCTGGTGGATGGGCACGTGACCTACGGCTTCAAGACCCGTCACAAGAAAAAAGTCTCCGTCTTGGCGCAGGCGCCGCAGGCGAACTGACACTGCCGCTCTTGGTCACGGACTTAGACGGGACGCTGCTCAACGTTCGCGGGCAGGTTCACGCTCGTGATCGAGCGGCCGTTGCGAGCCTACTGGCCCGCGGCGTCATCGTGACGCTGTGTACGGGCCGCATGTACTCCGGCACGCGACTGGTCGCAGAACAATTGGGCCTGCGCTCGCCGGTAGCCTGCGTCGATGGGTGTCACGTCGTTCATGCGGACACTCACGAGAGCCTGCTGCGACTACCGATTCCGGGTAAGGCCAGAGCTACACTGCAGGCGCTACTTTGCTCGACCGATCTGGCCGTGTTTGCGTTCAGCCAAGACATCATCGTCCACGACGGGCGTGGCCGCGTTTACTTGGACTATTTGAGGACATGGTCGACTCAAATGCGCAAGGTCGACGACATCTTCGAGCCGATCTGTTGGAATGGGTTCGAAGATCTGACGGCGCTCGTAGTGATCGGGTCGCAAGCGAGTACTCGGTCGCTGGTTAGTGCCGTCAGCGCGGTGCCCGACAGTGAAATCCAGTTCGCCCATTTTCCAATCCTGCGCGGGCAACTCGCCAATCAATGGGTAATTCTCGTGCGGCGCGCTGGGATAAACAAGGGAACCGCTGTCACTTGGCTTGCCGAACACTTTGGTGTGGCCCTGGCGGATGTCATCGCAGTCGGTGACTGGGTAAACGACATACCCATGTTCAAGGTGGCCGGGCGCTCTTTCGTCATGGGTCAGGCGCCAGCGGAGGTGAAAGCCGCCGCCAACAATGAACTGCGGGCAACGGTGCATACCGGGGGCGCAATCGCTGAGGCCGCCGAGCGCTGTGGATTGATCTAGTCCGACGCAGATTCGTTCAAGTGTGTCCGATGTCCTGCGCCGCGGGACGTTGACTTTGGGGTCATCACGGCACTTTTACACGACTTACGGTCCACGAACGCAATGCGCGCCGCTGCGCCCCGCCTTCTCTTCGCGGGACGTGGCTCGGGGCCTATTCGGTGTGGGTCGAAAAAATGCGGCTTAGGTCGCAAAAGTTGCTGATCCCTAACGCCAATAACTCGTCCGGCAGCGACCTTCACCTTGCAAAGTCGTAGCAAGTGAAGTTCTCTTCCGGGCGTGGGTCGCATTGAAATATTGCCGCCGGCCTTAGCCAGTCAAATTGCCGCTGGCGAAGTCGTGGAGCGACCGGCAAGCGCTGCCAAGGAATTGATAGAGAATGCGATGGACGCTGGCGCGCAGCGCTGCGACATCATTTGTGACGGAGGCGGCGTGACGCGCATCAGTGTAACCGACGACGGCGAGGGCATGTCCGAGGAGGATGCTCGGCTTTCTTTGGAGCGGCACGCGACGAGTAAGCTGCACTCAATTGACGATCTGGCAAATCTTAGCAGCTACGGTTTCAGGGGCGAGGCGTTACCGAGCATCGCCTCAGTGTGCAGGTTTTCGCTTCGCACACGCAGGCGCGACCATGAAGTCGGGGTAGCTCTCGAAACCGACGGGGGAGCGCAGCTAAAGGTCGTGCCCGCGGGTTTGCCCGTAGGCACCACCGTCGAGGTGCGGGACTTGTTCTACAATGTGCCCGCGCGACGAAAATTCCTCCGCTCGACGGGCACTGAATCTTCTCATGTTACCAATACCGTCGAAGGGGCGGCACTGACACGGCCAAGCGTAACGTTTACGTTGACCCGCGACGAAAGGCTCGTACGCGAGCTATTGCGAGCCAACACGCGGGCCGAGCGCGTCGAGCAACTCTTCGAGCAGTCGCATCTGGTAGCCGTCGCTGGGCAACGCGGTCCGCTCAAGCTCGAGGCCTATCTCACTCGACCCGAGCATGCGCGACCGGGCGCTGCTGGGCTCTGGCTTATCGTCAATGATCGCGTCGTAAGAGACCGAATGCTGGCTACGACGATTGCCCAGTCGTTCGGCAGCGTGTTGCACGTTGGGCACTACCCGCGCGGCGTTGTCTACATCGACCTTGCCCCCGAATTGATCGACGTAAACGTGCATCCTCAAAAGGTCGAAGTAAGGTTCGTAGACCCACGCGCCACCGCCGATGCCCTCTATTCGATTGCATCGCGAGAATTGGGGAGCGCGCTTTCACTTCCGCCCAGCGCCCGCAATCGCTTTGCCGCGCGGGGTGAAAACCAGCCGAAACCGCCTGCAGTATCGATGTGGGGCAAACGAAAGCCCGATGAAGAACCGACCCCAGTGGGAGCTTCGCAGCAGCGGGGCCCGGATGCCGATGAACGGCTTGCTGCGCCAACTGCTACCCATCCGACTCCGCTCGGGGCGTCAGCGAGCGCCGCGCCGAGGACATTGGATATCGCTTCTACGGATGATTCGACCGCTTTGTCAGTATCCATAAACGGGCAATCGACTGGTCTGCTGCGCGATGTCACCGAAATGTCGTCCAATGCAACCTTGCTACTTAGAGAAAATACCGCGCAAGCGTCAGCGAGCGATGTTCGTTGGTCGAGCCTGCGTTTTATTTCCCAGCTGCGGCAGACGTTTCTATTGTGCGAAGGCCCCGCCGGAATCTACGTTCTCGATCAACATGCAGCCGCGGAGCGAGTGGCCTTTCAGCGCCTACTCGATCAATATCGCTCGCGAACAATGTCGGCTCAAACCCTGCTATTTCCCGTAAACGTCGAGCTACCGTTGGAGCAAGTCGAGCTGATCGAACAGCGCGGTGAAGAGATCGCGGCGGTGGGCCTTGATGTTCGAGTGCGCGGTCGCCAACAGGTTACCGTGCATGCGATACCCAGGTTGTTGCAGCGCGCGAGCCCTGAGCGACTCCTGTGCGACCTCGTGGGCGAGATGACACGCAGCGGAGGCAGGGGATTTTCAGCGGCACTCGAGCACGCTCTGTCCTTGATGGCCTGCCACGGCAGCCTGCGCGCCGGCGATACGATCAGCCCCAATGAAGCCCAAGCGTTACTGGGTGCTCTCGATACCGTCGATTTCGCGGGTCATTGCGCCCACGGTCGTCCGGTCGTGGCAGTTATGTCGTATCACGAACTCGAACGCAAAGTCGGGCGGCGATGAATGCTTCCGCATTGCTGGTCATCGTCGGTCCTACCGCGTCTGGCAAAACCGAGTTTGCTGTTCGCCTGTGCGAGAAGCTCAACGGGGAAATCGTGTCGGCCGATAGCGTACAGGTCTATCGCTATTTTAATTGCGGCACGGGTAAGCCTTCCTCGGAGGAATGTAGCCGCGCAAGACATCATTTAGTCGATATTCTCGAGCCATTGGAAGGCATTGATGCCGCGGGCTGGGCCGAGCGAGCGGAAGCTTCGCTCGAACTAGTTCGCTCTCGTGGCAAGGTCCCAATCGTATGCGGGGGCTCCTATTTATGGGTGCGCGCATTGCTCTACGGGCTTGTGGATGCACCTGCCGCTTCTCCGGAAATTCGCGAGCGACATCGGGCGCTAACCGAAACCGAAGGTCGCTCGGCTTTGCATGAACAATTGCTGAAATGCGATCCCGTCATGGGGCGGCGCCTCAATCCCAATGACTTCGTTCGGGTAAGTCGAGCGCTGGAAGTGCATGAGTTGACCGGGACACCCATGAGCCAATGGCAAGCCGAACATGGCTTTCGCGAGAAGAAGCACTCGTATCAACTGCTAGGCCTACACCGCGAACGCGACGAACTCGACCAACGAATTGAACAACGTACGGAAAAAATGTTGGGCTCGGGCTGGATTGAAGAGGTGCGTGATCTAATCGAACGAGGCTACGGCTCGGCCCGCGCAATGGGCTCCGTAGGATATCGCCAACTGCGCGACGCGGTTTTCAGCGGACACTTGGAGCCGGCTCCGCTCCACGAAGCCATCGTAAGAGCAACTCGCGTCTTCGTGCGCCGGCAGCGCACGTGGTTGCGTGACGAGCCCGTGCGCTGGATACGGCCCGCAGGCATCGACGAATGCCTTACTGAACTCGCCCAGGGGCGAGCTGAGTAGCCCGCGTTAGCCACCGCTAGTGTGTGAACGACACACGAGCTACGAGGCCTTATCGTAAAAACCTATCGCTGCGTAGCCAACGACTCGATCCTTGTCGCCAGCGGTGTCGCCGCTATTTTGATAGCCAAGGAGACGCGCCTCCCAGTTGTTCCAAACCGCTAGATGCAGGAGTGCGGTCACCGGTGAGCGTCCACAGGCCTCAGATTCGCGCACGGCCGACACATCTAGGCGCAAGATGGCGTCAATCGTCGATCGATCGAGAGGCACGGCTCTGTCGTAGCTGTGAAAGTGACTCAGGTCACTGCTCGCAATGATCAAGGTCGAGGGCGAGAGCCCTTGGTTGAGTTCTTGCGCTACGGCTTGCTCGTCTACCTCGCCAAATACTAAGGGCGATAGGGCATATCTTGCCCAAAGTGCGCTGCAAAAACGGCAATTCTACTTCGAGCGCATGCTCTTCTTCGTGAGGCGCGTTGGACCGCATGAAGGGTTTGCTGCGCGCCCATGTATCGAGCTGACTCGCCAATGGTATCTGACCGAAAGCGGGTTTCGAACGCGTCAACTTCCGGCAATGCAACGCCTCGAAAAGCGACGCGATGACTGGGGCCCATCAAAATTACTTGGTCGAACGACTACCCCTCGTAGTTGAGCGAAGGCCTCGGCTGCCATCGGACCCGAGTAACGATAACCGGCGTGCGGGCAAATCAACGCACGGGGCCGCCCGCAATGGCTTCATTCGACTTGCGAGAACAAGTATCGACATTGGTCGCCAATGCGGTCGCGCCACCCGGATAGAATATGCCCGCGACGGCGGGTGATCTAACGCGTAAGGATTTGCCCGCGCTCATACATCAAGGATACGCCTTTTTTTTCCCGATGCCGCCGCACCGGGTTTTTTGCGTCACGAAGCTAGATGATGCGTAAGATTTGCGGATTTTGTTTGGGGGTTATTTGGGCGTACCAGCGTTCGTCGCGCGCTTATGCGGTTTTATGTTGGCTCGCGGGGCCCCGAATTTGTTGGGCCGACCCTTAGCTGACAGGTTTCGGTCTCCGTGCCTCGAATGCTTTTTTCATGTTGGCTCGCGGGGCCGGGGCCTGAGGTATCCCCTGAATTGGTAGTTGGGGAATGGATCGAAAACCTGGATCATTTCGATCACTTATGAGGCCCGCAGCTCTCGCGGTAGCGGTGCATCTACAGCCAGGTTCACCCTGCCCGTTGTTCCGGCAACACTTCGGTTCAGGGGCGCTTCTTGAAGTCTTTCAAAGATGTGCTGCCCGCCCATGAACCCTAAACTTCGTGGGGATCCCTCAGGCCCCGACCCCGCGCGCTGCATTTGTCGAGTTTGTTTCGATCCGAGAGTACTTCGGCGGTAACTTAAGACTCGAGTAGCGCGCGCCAGAGCTCTTCGTACGTGTTCGTTCGCGGGAATTGCGGGAATTCCGCGGCCACGTTATCGGGGCACCGAAAGAGCACTCCCCGGTCGGCGGCGGTTAGCATTGTCGTATCGTTGTAGCTATCACCCGCGGCCAGCACGTCGAAACCAATCTCTTTTAGAGCGAGAACTGCGCGGCGTTTGCTGTCCGGTACGCGCAACTGATATCCCGTCACTCGACCCGCGTCATCCGCGAGTAGCTGGTGGCAAAAGAGCGTAGGCTGCCCGAGCTTTTGCATGAATGGCGCGGCAAACTGGTAAAAAGTGTCACTGAGTATGATGAGTTGTTCCTGCGCGCGCAGCCGATCCAGAAAGTCCCGAGCACCGGGCATTGGGTCCATTTCACCGATGACACGCTGAATGTCGCCGAGCCGCAGGCCATGCTTCGAGAGCAGTTCGATGCGCCCATGCATTAGCTTGTCGTAGTTGGGCTCGTCGCGAGTCGTGCGCCGCAGTTCGGGAATTTTAGTTGCCTCGGCAAACGCAATCCACACTTCGGGTACGAGGACTCCCTCAAGATCCAGGCATACGATTCTCGGCATTATCGGCTCCGCTTGGGCATGGACTCAGGGCTCACGGTAAAACCGTGGCACTCGTCTCGAAACGCTCGTCAGCACTTCCCACGGAACGGTGCCCAGCGCCTCGGCAATTTCGTTGGCCGTGATACAATCCGAACCCAATCGGCCTTTTTGCGAGCCCAAAACGACGCATTCTTCTCCGACGTCAACGCCTGGTAAATCGGTCACATCGACCATTGTCATGTCCATGCTCACGATACCCGCGATCGGAGCGCGCCGCCCGGCGAGCAGGACGTGTCCGCGGTTGGACAGACCTCTGGAAAGGCCGTCGGCGTAACCGACGGGTATCGTCGCAATGCGGCTGGTGCGCTTCGCCGACCAAGTCGCGCCATAACCGACGCTCTGACCGGCGGCAAGCTGTCGCATCGCGACTATTTCCGTCCGAACGCGCATCGCAGGCAGCAGTTCCACGGGCATGTCGGCGATCGGGTTGACACCAAAGAGCGCCAGGCCTGGTCGCACTAGATCCAGATGGTGCCGCTTGTCGACGAACAACGCGGCGCTGTTCGCCGCATGCCGGATCACCGGCTGAAACCCGTGTTGCGTTAGCACGGCGGTAACTTCGTCGAAAGCTACGCGTTGCTCCTCGAGATGAGTCGTATCGGGCGAGTCGGCGCATGCATAATGGGTCATTAGCCCGTGCAATCGCACTTCGGGGTGGCTCTCGAATGCGCGAACCAAACGACCTATCTCCGGCAACGTGACGCCCAAACGGCCCATTCCGGTATCGACCTTCACGTGTACGTCAACCGATTCGACGCCCAGATAGCGGACCTCGTCGGCTAGCTCTTCAACTTGCCCCGGATCATGCAACATGGGCGTCAGCCGATGTGCAATCACGTCACTCCAGGCGCGCGCGTAGTGACCGCCGATAACGAGAATTGGAACCCTGATCCCCGCTTCGCGAAGTTCTATGCCTTCCTCGACCAGCGCCACACAAACGCCGGCTACACCGTCGCGCTCGAGCGTGCGTGCAACGGCTTTGGCGCCATGTCCGTAGCCGTCAGCCTTTAGTACCGCCCAGACTGGAACGTCTCCAGCCGCCCTTTTGACCGCGTGCAGATTGTGCCGCAAATGGCCTAGATTAATCTCCGCCCGTGTCGGTCGAACGGCATCGGACGGGATAGCTCGCTGGGGTCGAAAAATTCGGGGCAGTGGAGAAACCACGTTGGACATGGGTTAGCTCAGCTCGGGGCTGTAGCTAGGGGTTAACGCCAATACCGTGTTCTCGTCAAATTCTCGATGTGAGTCCGATTATCCGGCCTTGGGGAACCTGGTTGTCAATTGCGGCGCGCTACTTGAAACACCTGTGCATACAAGCTTTGAACGTCTTGCGGCAGTTGTTGCAGGCGTCTTTGATGTTTTTTTGACTTGTCGGCACGGAGACACCCATGGGCGGCTTGGCTGACGCAATCTCGCTCGACGTCTGTTTGTCCTGACTCTCACAGCCACTGGAGCATTCGCTCCAGCGCGCGCGACAGCCGTCCGAGCATTCGGCCTCCGGGGGTGCTCGTGCAGTTTTAGTTGCCGAGCTCGGCGCTTGGCTCGGCGCGGGTACCGCTTCGATGGCTTTTGGCGGGGGAGCCGCGTGAATGCTGGATGGCATCGGCACACCGTCCGCAGCGGGTTGTCCTTGCGGGCCTGCGTCGATGTCCAGGGAAAGCGTTGCTTGATCGCCCTTGTCGAGCGCGAGCAATCGTTGTTGGGCGTGACTCAAACGGTCGCCGCTTTGCGCATACGTATGTCGAGCAAGCCAGTCTTGCCAGCAGGCGCGACGGTGAGTGGGTGCGATTGTGGGATCCAGGTCTAATCGATAGCAATGCTCGAAGCGAACATTGCCCTCGTAGATCATCTGTACATTGGGCCCGCATCCAAAAATAAAACCAGCAACGGCACCCCAAATAATTTGGGGAGGCCCTAAGCAGATTCGCGACATAACTTCGTCAGACTGCCGGGCTTTTGCCCGAACTGCAATCGCAGGCCGAAATTTTTTGAGGCATCGGTCCGCTCGGGCCCAATTTTTCGCGGCAACAAACGGCCAAGCGGACGCGGCCAAGATGGCCCCGCCCACGACAAATGCTATGGGCTGCGCGTGTTTACAGGCCTCGTGGAAGCAGTCGGGCATATTCAAGCCCGAAGCCAACAGCCCCTTGGGCAACGCTTGCTCGTAAAATCAGAGCTAGGCATTGGAGAGATTGGGGATTCCGTATCCGTCAACGGCGTCTGCCTAACGGTGACGGAGGTGCTGCCCGACGGCTTCTTCGCCGATGTGTCGGCCGAAACCCTCGAACGAAGCACGCTAGGGCGGCTCGCGGTGGGGTCCGCGGTGAACCTGGAGCGGGCACTGCGCATCGGCGATCGGATGGGCGGGCACTGGATGACGGGTCACGTCGATGCGGTTATCCGTTGGATCAGCACCAAGAAAGCGGGGGCTTCGAATAGCGTAACGCTCGAGTTACCGCCAACCCTAACCGCCTTTCTGGCGCCGAAGGGGTCCGTCGGAATCGAGGGCGTTTCACTTACCGTCAATGAAGTGTTCGACGATCGGTTTACGGTAATGATTATACCTCACACGCGGCAGGTTACGACGCTCGAACGCACTCTGCCCGGGGATGGCGTGAATCTGGAGGTCAACATCTTGGCGCGCTACGTGGTTCGCGCGCTCAGGCATCCGGCCAACTCCGAAAATGGGCAACAAGAGAATCGGGGTGCGGACATTGCTCTTCAAACGGCGTTGATCCGTGCGGGCTTCGTTCATGACTCGAAATAGACGATTACCGTCATACACGCCGCGCCAATTGGACATCAACCCGGGGCTGCTCGAAAGGGTCGTCGCGGGGATCGATGACATTCGGTCCGGTAAGATGGTGATATTGGTCGATGACAAGGACCGCGAAAATGAAGGCGATTTGTGCCTTGCCGCCGACCACATTTCAGCGGACGCCATCAATTTCATGGCTACCCACGGCCGGGGACTCATTTGCGTCACATTGACCGAAGCGCAGGTAGAGAGATTGGAATTACCGATGATGCAATTGCCTGACCGCCAGGGGCCCACCCTTGGGACGGCATTCACGGTAAGCATCGAGGCTCGCGAGGGCGTCACCACGGGTATTAGTGCATCGGACCGTGCCCACACAATTCGAGTTGCGGCGAGCCCGAGCGCCAAGCCCGAGGATTTGGTGGTACCCGGTCACGTTATGCCGCTGAAGGCTCGCCGAGGGGGCGTCCTGGTGCGCGCGGGACAAACGGAGGGCTCGGTAGACTTGGCGCGCCTTGCTGGGCTAAATCCAGCCGGCGTAATTTCGCGAGATCATGAATGACGACGGCACGATGGCGCGCCTCGCCGATCTCGAACAGTTTGCCGAGCGCCACGCGCTAAAGATCATGACGGTCGCTGATCTGATTCGGTACCGGCTGCAAACTGAGATACTCGTTCGCAGAATCGAGTCAGCATCGGTAATACTTGGCCGCACGGGAAAGCCGTGGACTGTGCACCTGTACGAAGACTCGATTGATTCCCTGCAGTCGCTGGCATTTGTATTCGGCGACTCGTTGCAAAAGGAAGCAACCCTATGCCGAATGCACGTCGGGTCTACACTGGGTGATGTATTTACGGCACTTTCCGGCGACGGGCGCCGCAATTTGCAGGAAGCCATTGATGCGATTGAAGTCGAGGGCCGAGGCGTCATCGTCTACCTGCCGTCACAGGGCGATTTATTGTCGGAGGTTCAAGCGGCCAAGGGAGGCGTGCGCGACCCGGGAATAACCGGGAAATCGACCTCTGGCACCCTGCGTGAATATGGCCTGGGCGCCCAGGTCCTTCGCGATCTCGGGATCCGGAGCCTCCGGTTACTCACCAATAACCCGATGCGGCTCGCGGGCATTGAGGGCTATGGTCTAGAAATCCTCGAGTTTGTACCCCTGGTATCGGCTCGCATGACACGCTAACGTTGAAAGTCACATGAACATGGAAGATTTCTCATCGCGAGGTCAGGCAATCGTCGGCAACCTGGTGGTGCCCCCTGAGGCGAAATTTGCCATCGTAGCTGGGCGTACCAATTCGTTCATCGTCGATCGGCTCGTTGAAGGGGCATTTGACGCGCTCCATCGTCACGGTGCCGACGGCGCGCGCATCACCTTGTTTCGTGTGCCAGGTTCATGGGAGATGCCCCTTTTGTGCTCTCGCTTGGCTCGAACTAAACAATTCGACGCCATCGTTGCGGTGGGTGCGGTAATCCAAGGGGGCACACCCCACTTCGAATACATCGCGGCTGAGGTAACCAAGGGGTTGGCTTCGATAACCGTGGGCACCGGAGTTCCCATCACTTTTGGAGTTCTCACTACCGATACACTGGAGCAGGCCGTCGATCGGGCTGGAGTGAAGGCTGGGAACAAGGGATTTGACGCGGCAATGGCTGCAATTGAAATGGTCTCGCTGATGCGTGAGCTCGGCAATCACGGTCTTTGAGAATGGGTGCGCGGACCACAGCCCGTGAAGCGGCACTTCAGATGCTTTTTGCGCTGGATACGACCGGCAATGATGTAGCTCAGACTATTTTCGACTTTTGGCGTGAAACACCCGGTGATCCAGAAGGAAAGTCCTACGCCAATGAGCTCGTCGAAGGAGCGGCGGCCGTTATCACTGAACTCGACAATCGCATCGCAGGGGCCAGCGCCCATTGGCGAGTCGAGCGCATGACGCGAGTCGATCGCAACGTGCTGAGGCTGGGAGTCTACGAGTTGCTCTATCGCCTCGATGTGCCAAGAGCCGTTGCTCTAGATGAAGCCGTTGAATTGGCAAAGCGCTTTGGTGCCGAGGACAGCGGGGCCTTCGTTAACGGCGTACTCGACCAGGTTGCCGATGATTGTGGCCGTGTGGATCCAGTGGCAACCCCAGCGGCTGGGCAGGACGACACCTAGCGCAGTATTCAATGGATTTGAGGTTCATATCCCCGCACTTACGACGCCTCGATTGCGCGAGCACGGAGGTGCTCGTATCGTCAATCCTCGAGGATGAACGACCGCCGCACGGCGTTGCGGGATTGGTGGACTGGCGGTTGTGTGGACGCCTGTCGCGCCTGATGCGCTCGGGATTCGTCACGGGACAATTGGGAGAGGTTGTCCTGCTTCCGGGCAAACCTCAACTCCCCTTCGACAAACTGCTGTTCTTTGGCGCGGGAACGCGGGCTGATTTCGGGGAGCGCGTCTACCGAACCGTGCTGCTCAAGATTCTGACCACCCTTGAAGGAATGCGGGCGCGCACCGCTGTAGTGGAGTTGCCGGGACGCCACTTCAACGGCATCGCTCCCGATCAGGCTTCGGCGCTTCTACTGGAGCTTGCCCTCGACCGACCCGCTCACGACCTCTGGACGCTGGTCGAATCCGCCGAAGCTCAGCGGTCCATCAGTCAGCAAATCGTTCAAGAGCGAAGGCGGGCGCGACGTTAGTTGCCGGTTCTAGTCTTTACGACTCGAATGCTGCCGATTATCAATTCTTGGGTATATTCGCCCCGATCGTATTCAATTACGAGGCCCGGATAAGTCTCCCTAAGCGCAGTCCGATTGGGATTTGCTAAAGTGACTGGTTCAGCTGCCTGGGGCTTGCCGAGCGTCGTATGAACATACGACTGAATTACTCGGGGCGATATGTCTGGAGGCACGACGCAGCGCGTGCGACCCCAAGTCTTGCCAGGACTGCCCGCAACGGCTCGGTCGTGGCGATAGACGACAATCCCCGATACAACGCCGTCGGAAAGTTCGAACTCGATGCCGGCGGGTATATATCGACAGTATTTGTCGGAGATCTCATCGCACTTGGCCTCCATGAGTCGCTCAACCGTCGCGACGGTGGCACCAAATCGAACCGGACCTAACCCAGCCCCGGCTTCAATTGCAAACGCGGGACCGCTAGGCACCACGACTTTGCGCGCTGCAAGCCGCGACGAATTTTCAGTCGAGGACTTTGTAGTCGATGATTCAACTGGAGACGGAGAATTAGCATTGGTCGGCTTGCTTTTGGACTTGCACGCCGACCCCCCCAGCACAGCGGCCGCTGTCGCTAGGGCCGCGAACCACGAATAAGCCTTCTTGAATCGATTTGAAGAGTTTTGGTTACGACGATGCGTCATAGGGTCCGAGCATACCATGAGCGCGACCGATGTGTCTTTGGCCATGCGAGTAATGCTGCACATCGACCTTACAAGCGCTATGGTCTCCTCGTCAAATGGGCGAACCGGAATCACAAGCAGGACGGGTGTTGGGCGGTCGGTTCCGCCTAGAGCACCAGTTAGGCGAGGGTGGGTTTGGGACGATTTGGCAAGCCGAACAGCTCGTTCTCGGTGCGACGGTAGCGGTAAAACTCATTGATCTCGCGATTGCACGGCAAGCTGGAGCCCTTGAGCGATTCCTCCGAGAGGCACAAGCCGCCGCGACGCTTCGCAGTCCACACGTGGTTCAAATACTGGACTATGGCGTTGAGGGCGACCAGCCATTTATCGCGATGGAATTGCTGGAAGGGGAAACTCTCGCCCAGCGCCTTCACCGGGTTGGACGGCTCGCTCCTTCCGAGGCGCTGCGCATCGTTACGCATATCGCGCGCGCGATGAGTCGGGCTCATGAATGCAATATCGTCCATCGTGACTTAAAGCCCGAAAATGTGTTCCTGGTGCGCAATGAGGACGACGAGGTTGCCAAGGTATTGGACTTTGGTGTCGCGAAAATGAAAAGCCCGATTCTGGTCGATGAATCGACTCAAACCCGCACGGGCTCGCTGATCGGGACGCCGCACTACATGAGTCCCGA
Source organism: uncultured delta proteobacterium (assembly GCA_963819085.1). GTDB lineage: Bacteria > Myxococcota_A > Polyangia > Polyangiales > Polyangiaceae > FEN-1139. The sequence continues at coordinate 185,251 of CAWFUX010000041.1, read as the reverse complement.
GCAGGTTCAGGGGAACAAGACCGTAGATTATCGATCGGATATTTGGGCACTCGGCGTCATTGCATTCGAGATGTTTACCGGGCAGCGACCGTTTACGGGGAACGCGCTGGGGATTTGGTACTTCGAAATTTGCGTTCGTGACATCATCAAGCCTTCACAGCTGGCGCCAGTGCCAGCTGGTTTTGACGAGTGGTTTGCGACCGCCGCCGAACGCGATCAGGAAAAGCGATTTCAGTCAGCGCGTGAATTGGCTCAGTCATTGCGCGATGTCATCGGTAGTAACGAAACCGCGCTCGTGGTCGCGGACGAGGTTGACGAATCGCGGAGTGCCAATGGCCTGAGCACGTCGTCGATAATTCCCAATCATCCGGGGCGCGCCGCTGTGACCGGTGGTTCGCTGGAGCTCGCCGACACCATCTTCAGTCCACTAGAGCCGTCAACGACAGGGCGGAGCCTCCGTCAGAATCGACCGCTCGCATGGTTGACCGTGGCCGTTGTGCTCGGTGCGGTCGTGGCCCTCGGTGTTTGGTACAGTAACGCCAAGAAAATCGATCGTTTTCGGACAAGCTTCGTGGCAGCTTCTGCGTCTGTTTCCACTTTTGCGGCAGGCCGCGCGAGCACCAATCTCGCTGAGCGAGCCCCCCCCGTATCGGCACGATTGACTGGGTCAGCCTCACGGTTGCCCACCGTGCGCGAAAAGTACTCGAGCGTCGCTAGACGCCCAGCGAATTCGTCGCCAGCAGCGAATTCGCGCCCGGTCGCTGACGCGACGAAGACGCAGGATGCTTCGACGAAAGCGCCAACCCCAACTCCGCCGCCCAACGTTGAAAACTCAACGCCGCCCCCAGCACCGGCTGCAACCCACGCCCCGGATTCTTCCGGTTCAGCCGAATAGGATCTGCCGCACTAAATCGAGAAGGGCGACCACGTTTACCAGGCGCGTCGAGACGATTGAATTGAGTCCGCCGCCTATAGTGATGCGAACGAAATTCTGATGCACCGATTGAATCAGAATGAATGGCGTCTCGTCGCCGCGTTCGCGCGCCTTCGTCAATGCATCGAGGCCGCGCGAACCCGGTAATGCAGCCTGAGTAATCACCAAGTCAAACGGGCCGTGGTGCAGCAGCTGATTGTCTAATTGACTACCGTCAGAAGCTTCGTTGATTGAAGTGGTTCCGAGCGTATCGAAGAGAGGCAAGAGGACCGAACGAATAGCCTCGTCCTGACAAGCCAGCAGCAGGCGAGGCGCATCGGGTTTGGCGATGGGTCCCCAGTCGGATTGGACTTTCGTGTCCGGAGCGCAGCGCGCCGCGGCGGTATCGCCTAAGTCGAGCGCACATTCACCTTCATGGGTGCCTAGTGGTCTATTTTTGTCTCGGGAATACGGCATTATCGGCAGTGCGATTCAAAACAGAAACTTGAGCGCTGGGACCTAGGTAGGTCAACCAGCAGGAAATATGCCACAGGAATTGCTGTTCAAGTACTTGAAAAGATTACTGTTCAAGTTTGTCCAGCGGGGGCTGTTGCATCCATGAAGGCTTCGATCATGAAAGGCACCATCGGCGGCTGGCCGATCTGGGCTCGAGGCCGCTTACCGCTTGACGAACCGCGTTGGGACGTGAAAACTGCCGGCCGTTGTGCCCATTGGCTTGCCCAGTTGGTATTGGCCATTTGAATCCGGGCATCTCCATAATCGCGATGAGCAATGCAGTAACTGCGCTGCCGCGCCTAGTAATCGAGCGTGTCACGCCCGACCTCGATGCTGGCCGGTACCCCGTAAAACGCGTCTTGGGTGAATCTGTTCGTGTCGAAGCGGACATCTATAAGGACGGCCATGACGAGATTGCCGGCCACGTCTTATTTCGTGGTCCGGGCGCCGGAGAATGGCAGCGGATCAAACTCAACTATCAGTTCGACCCCGATCGCTGGCATGCGGAATTCCGAGTTGACCGCCTGGGTCTGTGGGAATTCGTAGTTGAGGCTTGGCCTGACCGGTACCGTACGTGGGTAAGGGACCTTCGCAAACGACTCGGCGCGAGTCAGGACGTCAGCACGGTACTCCTCGATGGGGCGGCATTGCTCGATCATGCGGCGCGACATCGGACACCCGATGTTGCGGCCCGATTGCGCGCGGCCAGCCGCCGCATCGCAGATACATCGGCAAAGATCGATGATCGGTTAGCCACCGCGCAGTCCGAAGACGTCGTCGCCCACGCCTATGGACCGCTGAATCCGGAAGAACTGGCGCGGTATACGCGAATTCTCCATGTCCTCGTCGAACGGGAGATTGCGCTGTTCGGTGCCTGGTACGAACTATTCCCGCGCTCTCAGAGCAAAGTTCCGGGTCGTCACGGCACGTTTGCCGATGTCGAGGAACGTTTACCAGAACTGGCAGCGCTGGGGTTCGATGTAATTTACTTACCGCCGATACATCCCATCGGCATGACCCATCGCAAAGGTCGCAATAATTCGAGGGTTGCGCAGCCGGGGGACGTCGGTAGCCCGTGGGCAATTGGCTCACCCGAGGGTGGGCATATGGCGGTGCATCCCGAGCTCGGCACGCTTTCGGATTTCGATCAGCTCGTTCGTACCGCTAGCGACTTTGGGCTGGAGATATCGCTCGACTACGCACTTCAATGTTCCCCCGATCATCCTTGGTGCAAGGAGCATCCGGAGTGGTTCTTCATTCGCGCCGACGGAACGATTCAGTATGCCGAGAATCCTCCCAAGCAATACGAGGACATTTACCCGCTAAACTTTTGGTGCGCAGATCGCGCGAACCTGTGGGCTGCCTGCCTTGAGGTGATGCTATTTTGGTGCTCGCACGGCGTAAAGATATTTCGAGTTGATAACCCACACACGAAGCCATTCGCTTTCTGGGAGTGGTTATTAACGAAGGTCCGCTCTCAACACCCGGACGTCGTATTCCTTTCGGAATCCTTCACTCGCCCTAACCGAATGACAGGCCTTCTGAAACATGGGTTCTCTCAAAGCTATACCTACTTTACTTGGAAGAATGCGGCCTGGGAAATTCGCGATTACCTGACCGAGCTAACTGCGGAAAGTACCGTTCAATATTTTCGTCCCAATTTCTTCGCAAATACGCCTGACATATTGCACGCATTCTTGCAGTCAGGCGGGCGACCCGCGTTCAGAATTCGGCTACTTCTAGCCGCAACCCTTGCTCCGTCCTACGGAATATACAGCGGGTTCGAGCTGTGCGAAAATCGCGCGTTCGCCCCTGGTAGCGAGGAGTACCTCAATTCAGAAAAGTACGAGATTCGTCAGCGCAAATGGAATCAGTTCGGCAACATCAAACACGATATCGCGAGACTCAACCGAATCCGCAGGGAAAATCCCGCCCTAGGCGCGCTCGGGAACCTTCGTTTCCTCTCGACGGAATACGAACAAATCATTGCTTACCACAAGCATGCACCCGGCAATGACTTGATCGTGATTGTCAACCTGGATCCTCAAAGGATGCACGAGTGCATGATCCATATCCCGCTGGAAGATCTCGACCTTGGAGAAGACCAGATGTTCGAGGTAGAAGATTTGCTGACGGCTGTTCGCCACACTTGGCGCGGACGTCGCAACTATGTGCGGCTCGACCCGAGCGAAAGAGTGGGCCATATCCTTCGACTGGTTCGGAGCCGTTAGACCCAATGTCACAGGGGCCGGCTCGAGCGGCCGCTGCAGTCCACCGAAGCAAGTTCCTTCACGGTGCGCGGCGGTCACAAAATTCCGGGGTTCCCGGCCAGGAACCTCTGCCTGTCTAGAATTTCGCCCTGGCTGCAGCCCTTAAGTGGTGCGTGGGTTGGACGCAGGCAGAAATGCCCCTGGTATTGGTAGGGCCCCGGTCGTGCTAGGGTATTGGTCACGCTGATTGTTAGTTCGATTTCTGACTCACGCGAGAGGGCGCTGATCACAAAAAGCCATGCAGGCGATGTTGACTAGAAAATCGTGGTTTCAATTTGGGCGAGACATCGAGTCCGAAACCATGGCACGTGCCAAGGAGCGTTTCTCTTGACGCTTCGGATATGGCCCGGGCTTCCTCAACCACTCGGCGCAGGCTGGGATGGGGAGGGTGTAAACTTCGCTCTCTTTTCGGAACATGCGGAACGAGTGGAACTGTGCCTGTACGATTCTACCAACCCGCGGCGCGAAACTGCCCGCGTGACGTTGCCGGAGCGGACCAATCATGTGTGGCATGGTTATATGCCGGATATACGGCCATCTCAGCTGTACGGGTATCGCGTGTATGGGCCGAATGCGCCAGCACAAGGGCACCGGTTCAACCCAAACAAGTTGTTATTGGATCCGTACGCCAAGGCTGTTGTTGGACAAGTCCAATGGGCTCAATCAACATTCGGTTACGGGCAATCCTCATTGGAAGGAGACCTTTCCGTCAACGAGGAGGACAGCGCAGATGATGTGCCACGCTGTATGGTTCTCGATAGTGCATTTACCTGGGGCGATGATCACCCGCCGCGCACACCTTGGAGCCGGTCACTCATCTATGAATGTCATGTAAAGGGGATGACGCTCAATCACCCCGACATTCCGCCCACTTTGCGAGGCACTTTCTTGGGCTTGGTCTCGGGCCGCATCCTAGAGCACTTATTGTCCCTGGGTGTGACTGCTGTGGAACTGTTGCCGGTTCATCAAGCCGTCAACGATCAACGGCTTTTGAATTTGGGGCTCGTCAACTATTGGGGCTACAATTCTGTCGGCTTTTTTTCTCCAGATGCGCGCTTCTCTACTGGCTCACGCGGCCAGCAAGTTACCGAATTCAAAACTATGGTTAAGGCGTTTCACCGCGCTGGCATCGAAGTGCTCCTCGATGTTGTGTACAATCATACCGGCGAGGGAAACGAGCTAGGTCCAACGCTCTGTTTCCGCGGAATCGACAACGCGTCGTACTACAGGCTCCCGCTTCACGACCGGCGCCGAACGGAAGACTTTACCGGCTGCGGCAATAGCCTCAATTTACTGCACCCACGTGTACTGCAATTGGTTCTCGACAGTCTTCGCTACTGGGTGGTCAACATGCACGTCGACGGATTCCGGTTTGATCTTGCCACGACGCTCGCGCGTGACCCAACTGAGTTCAATCCGCTGTCGCGATTTTTCATGATGATCCAACAGGATCCAGTGCTGTCAGGCGTCAAACTGATTGCCGAACCCTGGGACCTGGGTCCCGGTGGTTATCGACTGGGTGGGTTTCCGCCTGGCTGGTCAGAATGGAATGGCCGTTATCGGGATTGCGTCCGCCGCTTTTGGAGAGGCGATGAAAGTCAGGTCCCCGAATTGGCCTCGCGCTTGTCCGGTTCGAGTGACCTATTTCAATCAAGTGGCCGTGGCCCGCTTGCCAGCATCAACTTCGTCACTTGCCACGACGGGTTCACGTTGCACGACCAGGTCAGCTACGAACGCAAGCACAACCTTGCCAATGGTGAGGACAATCGCGACGGTTCCTCGGAAAATTACAGTCGCAATTGGGGGACCGAGGGTGGCACATCTGCGCCCGCAATTCGCCGCCTGCGCGAACGCATCAAGCGCAATATGCTTGCGACCATGGCCTTCTCTCAAGGCGTGCCGCTACTGACGGCGGGCGACGAGATGGGACGCACGCAAAAAGGGAACAACAATGCGTATTGTCAAGATAATTTGACAAGCTGGGTGGACTGGAAGCTGTCGGATTCGGATCGCGAGCTACTCGACTTTACCCGCGAGCTTTTTCGGATTGCACGCAACAACCCGGTGCTGCGTCGCCGCAAGTTTTTTACTGGTCGACCCGTGGAGTCGTCCAAACTGAAAGACGTTACCTGGCTCAGATTCGACGGTCACGAAATGCAGACTGAGGACTGGGCGAACGCGCGGACGCGCAGCCTAGGTATGTTGATTCACGGCGGCGTGCAAGACCAAGTGGATGAATTGGGTCAAAGCATAGTGAGTCCGATGTTGCTATTGGTACTCAACGCCAGCAATCGATCGAAAATGTTTGTGCTTCCAAGATTTCGAAACAAAGGCATCTGGAAAGAACTAGTCAATACGGCCCAGACTTCACGCCGATCGGTTCGCGAAGATGGTCTTGCTGTTGCCCCACATGCGCTTACACTCCTCAGTTACGAACGGATGAACCCATGAGCAACGCTAGCCAATTACAAGACGATATATCAATTCTTTTAGGCGATCCAGAGCAGTACCGACTCATTTGGTCGGTCGAGCATGCGCAGCCCCATGCCTATCTCGGCGCTCATCCGGCGGAGGTTGGCGGTGTGCTGGGCACCATTATCCGAGGCTACCATCCGGATGCCGACATGGCGTGGGTAGTCGTCGGCGGTGAAGAGCGCATCATGACGGGTCTGGGCAATGGAGTGTTTGCAACATTCATTGCGGGGACACGCGTTCCGTTACGCTATCGATTGCACTTTCGTTTTCCCGACGGGCGTCGCGTGGAGCGCGGGGACCCGTACCGATTTCTTCCAACACTCGGCGATGTGGATCTTCACTTATTCAACGAGGGAACCCATCGTCGATTGTGGGAAGTTCTCGGTGCGCACCCCCGGACAATCGACGGAGAGCGCGGTACGTCATTCGCCGTTTGGGCTCCCAATGCGCGCCGCGTTTCTCTAATTGGTGATTTTACGGGCTGGGACGGGCGAGTATTCCCGATGCGTAGCCTGGGAGCGTCCGGCGTGTGGGAGTTGTTCGTTCCCGGGGTTGATGCAGGAGCGCTCTATCAATTCGAATTGAAGACCAAGGAAGGTTGGCTGCGCCGGAAGACCGATCCGCTGGCATTTGCAATGGAAACGCCGCCGGCTCAGGCGTCGCGTGTCGTCGAAACGCGCTACGAATGGGGCGACGGGGGTTGGATGGGCAAGCGCTTGGACAAGGACTGGCAGCGCGAGCCGATGATCATCTATGAACTGCACATTGGCTCTTGGGCGCGCGTGCCTGAACAGGGCAACCGCTGGCTGACGTTTAGAGAAATTGCACCGCTGCTTGCCGAACACTGTCACAAGCACAATTTTACTCACGTTGAGTTGATGCCAATTGCGGAGCATGCGTTTTATCCCTCGTGGGGCTACCAAGTGACGGGGTACTATGCGCCAACGTCTCGGTATGGGTCGCCGGACGACTTTCGATATTTCGTAGATGTCCTGCACCGAGCCAACATCGGCGTGATAATCGATTGGGTGCCGGCGCATTTTCCCAAGGACGACTTTGCGCTGCGGCGCTTTGACGGTACCGCCCTTTTCGAGCACGAGGATCATCGCCGAGGAGAGCACCCCGATTGGGGCACGCTGATCTTCAACTACGGACGCCCGGAGATTCGCAGCTTTTTGACGGCAAATGCCCTGTATTGGCTACGTGAATTTCACGTGGACGGCCTGCGCGTGGACGCTGTCGCGTCCATGTTGTACCTCGACTATAGCCGACGCTCGGGAGATTGGTTGCCGAACCCATACGGGGGCCGGGAGAACCTCGAAGCCATTGACTTTTTGCGTCAATTCAATTTGGCCATTTCAGAGGACGCGCCTGGGGCGTTCACGATTGCAGAAGAATCGACCGCCTGGGGCGGCGTTTCGCATCCAACGTCGTGGGGCGGCTTGGGCTTTACATTCAAGTGGAATATGGGCTGGATGCACGACACTCTCTTCTTTTTTACGCGCGACCCCGTTCACCGCAAGTACCACGTGGATCAATTGACTTTCTCGATGGTGTACGAAAACACGGAACGATTCATAAACTCTATTTCACATGACGAAGTGGTCCACGGCAAAGGCTCGCTTTATTCGAAGATGCCCGGGGATCAATGGCAAAAGATGGCCAACATTCGGCTGCTTTTGATGTATCAATATACACGTCCCGGCAAGCAATTGATATTCATGGGCACCGAGGTGGCCCAGGGTCGCGAGTGGGACGTAGAATCGAGTATTGATTGGCATCTCGCCGAGCTGCCGGATCGGATCGGACTTCGAGAATTCATTCAAACACTGGGTAAAGTTTATATGGCCAGCCCCGTCCTTTGGCGTGCCGACCCAAACCCAGAAAGTTTCGAATGGATTGACTTCAAGGATCGCGAAAACACCGTCCTAAGTTACTTGCGTCGCGAGGGTTTGGACCACGCGATTGTTATCTTCAACTTCACGCCCGTGCCGCGCCCCAATTACCGGATTGGGGCACCTGAGGCGGGCAAGTGGCTGTGCGTCGTCAATTCCGATGACGCAAAGTTCGGCGGCAGCGGGTGCTTCCCCATCGAAACCTATGAAACGAGTAGCGAGTGGTCTCATGGGCGCACCCAAAGTCTTGTGCTCAACGTGCCGCCGCTAGGTGCACTCATGCTTTTGCCAGCCAGGATTTGGCCCCTGTTGGAGGAAATACCTGACAATGGTGAGCCCCAATGACCGACTCGGTATTCAAGGCCCCAAGTCACGCCGAATCAGCCCCGCCGAATTACGACGAGCAGATCGAAGTTCTGAGCCGCGATCTCGGCCGTTTGCAGCGGGAAGCTCGCGCGGCAGGAATTCCCGTGGTCGTGATCTTCGAGGGCTGGGAAGCGGCCGGCAAGGGAACGGCCATCAATTCATTGCTGCTCGCCTTGGATCCCCGTGGGTTTCAGGTGCATACGATACAGCCGCCTACCAAGGAAGAGCGTCTGCACCCACCGCTTTGGCGATTCTGGAAAAGGCTGCCACCTGCAGGCAACATAGCCATCTTCGATCGAAGTTGGTACGATAGGCTGTTTCGCCCGAACTCGAAACGGGGACGCGAAGAGGCGTTGGCCGACGTCATGGCATTCGAAAAGGCCCTGACGGAATCCGGCGTGCTTCTTCTCAAGTTCTTCCTTCACATATCGAAGAAGGAGCAGTCCAATCGCTTCAAGAAGCTCAAGGCGCATCGGGCCACTGCGTGGCGGGTAGACAAGCGTGACCTCGAGCAGAATCGCGACTATCGTGCATGGCTCAAGGCAATAGGCCAAACGATTGAGGCCACGCAATCCAACTCTGCACCTTGGCAGATCATTCCCGCGAATAATAAGCACCTAGTCGCGTTGACCGTTTTTCGGTCACTGGCGGTGGCGCTTTTATCACGTTTGCAGCACGCGACCGCAGCGCAAGGAGCCAAGGACGTCGGTGTGACCGGGCGGGTCACGAGTGGCCCTAGCCTGCTCGAAGATGTTGACCTGACGCTTCGCACCGATCGCGACTCATATAAGTCGCGGCTATCGGAGATGCAATTGAAGCTTCGGGAACTGGAGCATCGAATCTATCGCGAACGAGTCGGAGTTGTAATCGTCTTTGAGGGTTGGGATGCAGCAGGAAAGGGTGGTTGCATTCGACGTCTAGTTTCCGGCCTAGATCCGCGGGGCTACGAGGTTATTCCGATAGCCGCGCCCACCGAGGCCGAGCGACAACACCACTATCTTCGTAGATTCTGGGTTCGAATGCCGAAAGGGGGTCACATCGCGATATTCGATCGCAGTTGGTATGGCCGGGTCCTCGTGGAGCGCGTCGAAGGTTTCTGCTCACGCTCCGATTGGATGCGCGCCTATTCAGAAATCTGCGACATGGAGTCCTCACTCGCGAATGCAGGTGTAGTGGTTCTCAAGTTCTGGCTGCATATCGACCAAGAGGAACAACTCGCTCGATTCACTGCCCGGGAAAATACGCCGGAGAAGAAATACAAGATTACCGACGAGGACTGGCGCAATCGAGAGCATTGGAGCGACTACATAGAAGTCGTAAGGGACCTGCTCGTCCTAACGAGCACGAAACATGCGCCATGGACCGTAGTACCGGCCAATGACAAACTCTCGGCACGTTTAGTGGTGCTCGAGACTGTCGCGGAAGGAATCGAACAGGGCCTGCACCGGCATAAGCGAACCGGTGCGCTGTCTTAGTCGCTGGTTTCCTGATCTTGCTGCAACTCATCGAGTATCGCGTCGGCCCGGTTGGCGGATATGCCAAACCACTCAGCGAGCTGATTGATGAATTTATTCTCTGATTCGTGAACAGTATCATCAGCAAGTGCTATTGCGGCAGCCAAGGAAAACGCGGCTTCAGCCTCTTGCGGATTGTCCGACAACGCTTCGGCTATTTCTTGCAGCCGCAGCTCTCGGCCGTGATCCTTAAGTTTTGCGGCAAAAGTCTCGAGCATTACGTTGATGCTGCCCGTTCGTATCAGATTGTCCGCTAGACCACGGACAGCGCCACGCAGGGCATCCCTTTCGACTTCGGAAACATTGCCGTCGGCAGTCATCATCAAGTACATCGTTTCCGCAAGCGGGTCGATTCGTTCGATGGCAGCTGTTTCTTCCGGGCTCAAAAGGCCGCTCCGCGCCAATGTCTCGTAGGCGGGACTCATCACGATGCTTGGACGTCGTCCGCTCTGTAGTAGGGCGTCTCGGAGGCGCGTTATCGTGGCCGTATGAATGCGCATACGGGCGAGATTACTTTAGCGCGCCGCCCTTGATCCATGTTCTTCAGTGGAAACCCCAAGTGCTGCTCGAATGTGCAGCGGTGCAAGGGATACCGTATTCTTTCATCGGCTACTTATGGCGAAGTAGCAGCAAGCGCTCACTGCGAGTGCGTCGGCCGAAGGCTTGTTCGGTGGACCTATGGAAATGGGGTCTGACTTGTGATGCTGTGGCGACCAGGCTAAGCCCGGCCCCAGCCGCCAATGAATCGATTTCTTCGTCGGCATACCAGGCCTTTGCATCGATGACGGAGTCCGCAATTATCAGCGCGATTGTGCCGGTTTGGCGCGACACGCGAGCCATCTCGAAGAGGCATTGCCCTAGCTGCCCATTGTAGTTCTTTCTGAACTGTTGGGCATCACGGCCACGAGCCTGACGTTTTGCGCCAATCTCGTGCTCTTGCAGGTAGTTGGTGTTTAGTCCCAACCACTGCAAGCGCAGCCGGTGGTGCTCTACGTAATCGTAAATGCCGGGGTATGGCGGTGAGCAAATAATGGCCGCGACGCCGTTGCTGCGAAACGGCAGCTTCTGGGCGTCGCCTAGTCTGATATCCGATACTGGCTTGGTGTCGGCTGGCAGCTGCTCTGGAAAATTCAACTAGTCGCCGCACCAATTCCTCGGTCTTTTTGTAGAAGAACTTGATGACATAGCCGGATGCCCATCGACGCTGATTCGGTCGAGCCGCGGTGTCGCTGGTTTGGCGGCTCACTTTGTTGGCTATCGCCGATAGGACGAGAAGGAGTCCGGTTTGACATTGGGCATCCTGCAATTTTTTTATGCTCGATTGCAGTCCATCGAGCTCGAGCAAAACATGCGGGTCAAATTGGCTGGCTTGATTGGCTGGGTAACGACGGGTTGCGCCAGCGTGCGCAATGCGGCGTGCCTCAGCAGCCTCCGTAACCATCTTTGCGCTCGCGAGCAGGCGCCCGCGCTCGAGTGCGGTAGTTCTCTTCAATTTATACGACGCCAACATCGCCGATAGTGGATTAGCGTCGAGTCCCCAGGCAACCCGCGCTTGTAGCAATGCCTCGACGGGGACGGTGCCACTGCCACAAAACGGGTCGAGCACGCAGTCGCCGGGGCGCGTCAGCCCCGCTACCAATCGGCGCGCCGTAATGGGATGTAGCCGTGCCGGATAGGCATGAAAGCCATGAACATGGCTCATCAAATAGGGGTCGTCCGCTCTGACGTCTAGGGCACGCTTGAGTAAATCCTGATCTCGCGCATTGCCGAATTCGACGAGTACTTTTCCTCCCACATTGGTAAGCGCGCGACGGGGCAAGGTTGCCATTACGGCAATAGATAGCGCCTTATTGCTGTTCCGCCGCGAATCAAGCGCTATGGTATGAATATTGTCCCAGGTCACAACGCCTCGAAGCTTGATTCGCCGCAGATTAGCCGCGGAAGTTGGGCGAATCTCGAAGGATGCGCCATTTCGAGCGGCCCTTTCGTACCCTTCACCCTACTCGGTGGCAATGAGTTCGCTCGGTTATCAGACCGCCTATCGAACGATTCAGTCCACTTCGAATTGGTGTTGCGAGCGAGTATTCCACCCCGACGACGCGACCAGCGGACTTATCTGCGAGGAGAGTCCCGTTAGTTACGAGGGCGAACGCTCGCTGCAAGAGTTCTCGCTGATCGCGTTCAGTGTGGCGTACGAGCTCGAAGTTGCGGGCTTGATTCGCATGCTGGTTTCGAGCGGAATCCCTGCCCTTCGAAAAGAGCGTGGACAGGCGTATCCGTTCGTACTAGTCGGGGGCCCTTTAACCTTTTCCAATCCCGAATCACTCTTCCCCTTCGTAGACGCGGTGTTGCTCGGAGAATGTGAAGCCGATCTGCCATGGTTACTCCAGTCAATTGCCGAAGCCACGTCTCGGGATGCCTTGCTGGACGCACTTTCCAGCTGCCCCAGTGTCATTCTTCCCGAAGCCGGCGCAATGCGGAGTGCGAAGATTGCTCAGGCTGACATGGATTCGCTGCCTGCCTTTGCGACAATTCGCACGCCCGAGACCGAACTTTCGAATATGTTCCTCGTGGAAGCCGAGCGGGGCTGTTCGAGAGGGTGCACGTATTGCGTGATGCGCCGCACCACTAACGGCGGAATGCGAATAGTCGACGTAGACCGAGTCGTTGGTTGTATTCCGTCGGACGTTGAGCGTGTAGGTTTGGTGGGAGCTGCCGTCAGTGACCACCCGGGGATAATTGACATTATCGATTGCTTGGTGGCTCGAGGCTGTAAAGTCGGACTTTCGAGTTTGCGGCCAGATAAGCTGAAGGAACCATTTGTAGCCGCGCTGGCGCGCGCGGGATACCGCACGCTGACGACGGCCCTCGACGGCGCAAGTGAACGCTTGCGACAACAAATTGAGCGGCGCGGGCGTCCGCCCCACTACGTGCAGGCTGCCGAATTGGCGAAAGCCTACGGGATGGAGAAGGTAAAACTCTATTTGATGATCGGTCTACCTGGGGAAACTGAGGCAGACATTGACGAATGTGCTGAATTCGTGGGTAGCCTGTCCAGAATAATACCGGTGACTCTAGGCATCTCGCCATTTTGCGCCAAACGAAATACGCCTTTGGACGGCATGCCGTATGCGGGCGTCGCCACCGTGCAACGACGATTGAATCGACTTCGGTCGAAGTTGGCGGGGCGTGCGGAAGTGCGTCCGACGAGCTCTCGCTGGGCCTGGGTAGAACATGTCTTGTCGCAGGGTGGACCGAGCGAAGGGCTAGCCGTACTTCAGGCACTCCAAAACGGCGGAACCTTTGCCGACTATCGTGGGGCTTTTGAGGCAATTGGACACCACCCCGACAAGACAGGCTACGACAAGGTCGTCATGCCTGAAAGTCGATCACCGAGACGGCGTCTTGACTTGGCGGTTTTACAGACGCCCCGATAGCCGACTCTCAGCGACCACAGGCTCCGACAATTGAATCCTCACCGAGTTTCGTGAATCCTGATCTATCAACCTAGCAACTTGGAAGAACTTGCATCGGCGGTTAGGTTCTCAACCGGCACCAATCCGTGGTCGAGGTCCGCGTCGGGCAACACCTGCTCGAATGGCGTGAGGTTGTTTCCCAGTTTTGCCAGGAGATTCCGATCCAGCAATTGAGAGGGTCGCACATTCTCGAGCGCCGCCATTAAGCTATTCGGTATGTTGGCATTCTCGAGCGTCAGGTTTAACAATGAGCTCCTTTACACGTTGACGCTGTAGATTGGGCTGACTGCCGCAGAGCGAACAAGGTACGATCGGAAATGACTTTGCCTGAGCATAGTGCGCAATTTCAGCCTCAGCGCAGTACACGAGAGGTCGAATAACGACGTGGCGTCCGTCGTCACTATGCAGCCGCGCCGGCATGGCCTTAATTTGTCCTGAGTAGAGCAGGTTGAGCAGCAAAGTCTCAATGAAGTCATCTCGGTGGTGACCCAAGGCTATCTTGGTTACGTTCAGTTGCGTTGCTTGAGTATACAAGATCCCGCGCCGCAGCCTGGAGCATAACGAGCAAGTGGTTTTTCCCTCGGGGATCTTTTCCTTAACGACCGAATAGGTGTCCTCACTCACGATCCGAAAGTCGTATCCTTGCTGGTTAAAGAAGCTTGGTAGTAGTTCTTTCGGATACCCAGGTTGACCTTGATCGACGTTCAAGGCGATTAGCGAGAACTGAAATGGTGCACGCCTTCTTATCAACTCCAACAAGTGCAAAAGGACGTGGGAATCTTTGCCGCCACTAACGGCCACCATTATCCTATCGCCAGGCTCAATCAGACGATGATCGTGACTCGCTCGAGCTATTCGCTTGAGCAACTTCGATTCGAGTCGGTCAATTTCATCCGGTTCGCGGGGCACCCGACGTAAGATATCATGTCCAACAATAATCGCCGCCTTTGGCCGAGCTGCTCTTCGCGAGGCCCTGGCGCAATAGGACGAACGCACAGGGGCCACTATTGACGGTGCACACCGGCCGCTTTGCTGCTAAACCCCGCAAAGTGCAGGTTAGGCTAATTCGTTCCTACCATTTCGAGGCGGCTCACCAACTTCCCAATGTACCCGCTGGCCACAAGTGTGCACAGATACACGGCCACAGCTTCGGCATCGATGTCGTGGTCCGGGGCCCCGTGGATCCGAATCTTGGCTGGTGCATCGACTACGGTGAAATCGACACGATGTGGGAACCACTGTATCAGTCGTTCGACCATCACTTTCTCAATGAGATTCCCGGTCTGGAGAATCCCACGAGCGAGAATCTGGCCCTCTACATCTGGGACTACTTCAAACAGCGTTTGCCGGGTCTTGAGCGGATCACAGTAATGGAAACCCGCGACGCCCGCTGTGAATACGAAGGTAGTTAATGGGCGTGCGAGTCGCGACCCCACGCGTTGTTGGCTTTTGCGTAATCAGGTGCCTACGCCAACTTCGTCGCAGAGCCAGGTTTGCTCGCCTTTGACTTGGCCCCGCGCAAACTCAATGTCGCAAGTACTTCGATCAAGCAGGCTCTTGACGAATTCTAGGTACACTGGCTGAGAATAGTCCCGCGCACCGTCAATCCTTGCGCGAATAACGCCTTGCGTATCGATGAACCAAGTTTCGGGGTATAATTTGGTCCCAAACTGTTCTGTAATCACGCGCGAGCCCGGGTCGAGAAGCACTTCGAAGGGAGGTTTATTTCCAACGGTGGCCGCTAACATGTTCTTGATGTCGTCAGCGGATTCATCGGGTGTAATCGTGATGACTTCGGCATCGCCACGCGCTTTGAGGGTTTGGGCAATTTGCGCAAGACTCGGCAATTCTTTCTTGCATTCCACACAAGTTACGGACCAGAAATTGAGGATGACGACTCGCCCCCGCCAATCACTGAGGCGAGCTGAACCACCACCCAATCGTTGCAAGTGGAAGTCTGGGGCGCGGCGGTTCGCGCTCGCATATCGGGGTGTAATCTGGCAAAGCGGCAAGCATTGTCGCCTCAACTCGCCATCTTGTGCCGTTCGAACGAATGAAAATACTCCGACCGCGGCGGCGACCGCAAAACTCAGTTGCGCCAATTGAAGTAACTTCACGCGTTGGTATTCTGCCCCCATTCGGCATTCGCGCCAGGCAGAAATGCGTGCGGGTCACTTGCGCTCCACATGACACGCATAAACCGGACTTTCTCCCAGTTTCTCGGTGAAAATTTCCATTGCTCGCTCGTCCGTCGGCAGATGGTCAATCGCATATTTTCTTACCGCGAATTGATCTGACGGCAAAATTCCCTCTATGAAGGGCAGACCGGGGGCATAAGCAAAACAGCCTCCGTGTCTAAGCGAGCGCAAAATTGTCATATACTGAAGCGCATAGCGACGCGCCTCGCCGTCGGGGCGAAGGTGCTGGTGTAGGAAGTGCAAACTAAAGGAGAGGTGCGCGATGATGGTGCCAAACTGTTCAGGCACAAACGGAAACTCGAACCAATCAGCAACCAAGCAACCCAGAGTTCCCGAGTCGAATAGGTCAAATCCGACTGCATTTACGTGCATGCGCCGAAGCCACTTCACTAAGTCTGCATCTCTTCCACAACCAACGTCGAGTACAGGTTGAACGAGCGTCACCCCTTGCAATCGGAGAACTCCCAGTTGCGTGTCAGCGGAGTATTCCTCGGAGTGAATTCGCTCGTTCGGTTGTGCGGAGCGTGTGAGCAAAGCCGACAATTCTCGAACATGGGCGGCGTTTCGGGGCAGCAGCAATTCAAGGCATTCGGTTGCACTATTGGCGGCCACGAGTGCCTTATGCAAGGCGTTTAGCCAATCATCGACCAATGTCGTTAGCAGCTTTAGATCCTGTTCCGACAGTTGGTTGAATTGATTTACCTTTTGAAACAGCCACCGTGACTCTCGCGCCAAACGTGAGTTTAGCTGAGCCCTCGCTTGCGCGGATGACGGACGCGCCGGGTCAAGCAAGCTCAGTGTAACTTCTCGGTGCGCGAAGAGTGATTCGGCGGACTTCGGATTCAAGGGGATTTGCCCATCGAAACCCGAATCCGAGCCAACGGCACTTGCGAGCTCCCTGTACAATTGCTCAATTGGTTGCGTAAGGTCTCGCGTGTAATCCAAGTTCAGGCGCTTTCAATGCCGGCAAGCGTTTCGAGCACACGTACGACACCCGACATGTCTTCGCTGCCCAGGGCCTGGGCTTGTCCACTTCGAAAAACTTCTCTTATCGCCGCGAGACCCGGCATCGGGACATGATTGCGAACGGCTTGATCGAGCATCAGATTCTGATCTTTTGCGAGCAGCTCCAAAGCAAAATGCGTCGAAAAATCGCGGTCGACAAGTGCCTGGCCTTTGAGATCATAGAATTTGCAGGAAAGGACGCTGCTCTGGATGACTTCAAGCCATGTTCTCAATGGAACGGCTCCACGCGATAGCGCGACAGCACCTTCACACAGGCCTTCTAACATGAATGATACCAGCGTATTGTTTGCGAGCTTTACCAAGAATGCCTGAGCAACCGAACCGCAATGAATGACTCGCTGTCCCATGCTCAGCAGCAACGGCGCGAGTTTCACACTCAATTCCTGATCGCCGCCAGTCATGAAGACTAGCGTTCCACTTTCAGCGCCTTGTCTCGAACCCGTAACGGGTGCCCCCAACATAGACGCACCCCGACCGGATAGGAGCGAGTGCACTTTTTCTGCTTGATCAGGTCCAATCGTTGAGCACTCGACGTAAGTCAACTCATGACTCGCAGCCTCGAGAATGCCACCCTTGCCCTGAATGATTTGGTCCACCGCGTCGGGGCCGGAAACGCATGAAATTACGACGTCCGTGCAAGCTGCAAGCTCGGCGGGGTTGGACTTGACCGCGAGCCCCGGAAACAAGGCCCTGGGAGTGTCTGGTGTTCGATTCCACAGAGTTACGTCGTAACCATGGGCGACGAGATTTTTCACCATGCCCGTGCCCATAATTCCGATGCCAATAAATCCGATGCGCATGCCGTGAGTAATATCGCAAAGCCTATGTGCTCTTCAAGCAGGCCCAATGTGATGCTTGTCCAAATTGGTGGTATAGGCCGAACATGGTTGTGTCCGGGTCGCCGCCCAGTATCGACGCCGCGCCGGCTTGGGCGGAGGCGCTCGTCGCGGCCGCTGGAAATGCTGGAATTGGAGTCGCAGTCAGCACCAAGAATCCAGACGCGGATGCACAACGTTGGGTATTCGCTAGCCCGGTCGCAATCGATTTGATTGGGACGCCGTCAGCAGAGCTGTTGGGGCACCTGGTAGAACCATCCTTCATTGGCAACGCGTATTTTAGTCCCGAAGCTCCTGCTGATCATCACTCGGGACCGCATGTTCGTCGAGTGAAGGGGGAGCTTATCCGTCGTGACGCCAGGCGGATCCCGATTCACTGGATTACCGTTGAATCAGAGTCGAACGATGCATCCTTGTTCGTGCATTGGTTGATTCGCACGGATCGACAATACCGGGCCGAGCGGGCCCTCGTGGATTCCGAGTTGCGGTTTCGGCGACTTATCGATGCCGCTCCAGACGGTGTCCTGGTATGGGTGGAGGGGCGAGTCGTTTACGCAAACCAGGCCATTACACGCTTGCACGGCTGTTCGCATTCGCGCCAACTTGCTCAGTTAGAGCTCAAGGATTTAGTTGCCGCCGACGATCTGGAGGTCGCTGAATCGGCAATCGAGGTGGTTACGCGAGGCGAAAAATTGGCATCGCCTCTCGAGCTTCGCATCTCGCATCGTGGCGGCCGAAGTCTGCCCGTGGAAACGCTGCTAGTTGCTACCGAATGGGATACCAAAAAGGCAATTTTATTGATTGCGCGCGACGTCAGCGGTAGACGTCAGGTTCAGAGCCAATCAATCAAAACGGATCGCCTGGCAGCCGTTGGGACGCTGGCCGCCGGAGTCGCACATGAAATAAACAACCCGCTAGCATACGTCCTGTTAAATCTTCAGTACCTGATTCGCGAGATTCCAAAACTGGGTACATCCGATGATCGAATTGGCCAACTGCTCGAACGGCTCCGCGAGGCTCGCCACGGCGCAGAGCGAGTCAGCGCCATAGTTAGAGACTT
Organism: uncultured delta proteobacterium; assembly: GCA_963819085.1. Lineage (GTDB taxonomy): Bacteria > Myxococcota_A > Polyangia > Polyangiales > Polyangiaceae > FEN-1139. The sequence continues at coordinate 166,706 of CAWFUX010000041.1, read as the reverse complement.
GCGCACCTTTTCGCGCACGGACGAAGAGAGCGTTGGGGCGGTCGAACTACGGCGGGTACTTCAAAGTGCTATCAAGGTGGCGCGAAGCCAGTTGATGGACCGCGGGCAAATCATCGAGATATTGGACGATGTTCCGGCGGTCAGAGGCAACGCGTCGCGGCTGGAACAGGTATTTCTAAATTTGCTAATCAATGCGATTCAGGCACTGTCTGGGACGAACCCCGCTGCCAACACTATAAGAATCCGCGTCGCTCGCTCCGGCGACTACGTTGTCGTCGTGGAAATTTCCGATACGGGCGTCGGAATTGCGCCCGAGCACCTGGACCGTGTATTTGACCCATTTTTTACGACAAAGCCCGTAGGCCTCGGCACAGGTCTGGGCCTTCCCATTTGTCACAGCATCATCACGAAGATGGGTGGCGCAATCAGCGTATCGAGTGAAGTGGGCCGAGGCTCGACTTTTCAAATCAGATTGCCGATTGATCGAGAGACACGTGCGCCAACGATTCGGACACCGACTCCACCTCCAGCGCGAGTTTCAGAGCGCGCGCGCGTGCTCGTTGTCGATGACGAGCTAACCGTCGTTTCCATGCTGAGCCGCATCCTAACTGAGGAGCATATCGTCGAAGTGGCGACCAGCGCGGAGACAGCGCTGGAGCTGCTCGACCGGGGGGACTTCGACGTCGTGCTGTGCGACTTGCTAATGCCCAACATGAGTGGAGTCGATTTGTACGAAGAGGTATCACGGCGCTATCCGGGCTTTCAGGAACGAATTGTATTCATGACGGGCGGTGCGTTCACTCCACGAGCGGCGCAATTCCTTGCGCGCGTGAACAATCCCCGTATCGAAAAGCCTTTCGACATGAAGTCCCTGCGCCGTCTAGTCCGCGACATGGCCATTCAGCGGCACTCGAAGCAAGGTCGCCCATCGTAGCTCTGTGTATGTCAGCTATTTGTTGTCAAAATATCTGATTTCTGGCTGAAGGCTGAAGGCTGATAGCTCGCATCACCTAAACTCCATTCGCCAACGAATGTCAGCGCCCAGGTTCCCGAGCTGTGAACTGGAAATATCATTGACGTTGTCGTAGGACCCCTCCACGCTCGTGCGTCAACTCAATTGCCATTCCAAGTTCGAGCGGACTTCTCGCGATTCGGCAAGGCCGCTCGTAACGGTCGCGCGAATTCTCTCCGAGAGGCGCTTGCCAATCGTGACGGTGGGCTCAGTTCGGCCGGTTCTCGAGGAATAGGCGCTGGAAAACTTGAAATCATCGATGACTGGTATCGTCTCTTTGACGGTCTTGTCGGCCCCGCTCAACGTCCCTAAGGCCTCGAGCGCTACGCTTGAAACCATGCTCGCCGACTGCGCTTGACTCAACTCCGTGCGTGTTACCCCGACGGTGAGCAACATAAAGACATCGTCCGGTGAAAGAGCTGGATCGCTTGTAAGGTCCACGTGAAGCTCGTCCGCGTCCCCATGCGCGTGCATCGTGATGCGCCATCGACCCCCGGTGGCACTCGTCGTCGAGTCGGTTCCAGTGGGCGCCGCGCTTGTAGGGCCCGTGGTCGTCGGCGCTTGGGTGGAATAACGCCGGTATTCGGTGGTGGCGCGCAGGTCAACCCGCGGATTGATTCTGGTGCTGTCATCGAACCTTACTGACCCTTCACGGATCTCAAAGGTATGTTGCCGCAAATGAATTCGCCCAGCGGCTTTCGCCGTTAAGAGGCCGCGCAGGCCAAATCGCTGGTTGGTGCCCGTCAGCTGCAAACCGGCCTTGTCGACAACGAGTTCCGCTTCGATGAGTTCATTGTTGATTCGCAACGGGGAGCGCGCGTGCACAATCAGGTCGAAGTCAACCTTGTCGTCCTCCGGATCATAAGCCTCGACTTGGCTGCGACGCCCCCTCTGAGCAAGCGTGCTCACATCGGCCGTCATCTGGACTGGTCTATTGTACTCGAGGTCGTCGAGGGTGACGACACCTGTAATATGGGGGCGCACCAGATCGGCATTCGGATCGAGGCCGACTTCAAGCCTTGAATCGAAGGAACCCTTCACGCCTAGATTGGCGGGGATAGGAATATCCGTCGCGTTCACATCGAGCCGCACCTGGCCCAATTGAACCCCCGTCAAGGGCGCGCCGCCAGATATGAGGATTTTACCCGTTCCGAGGTTGGCTTCACCTCGTGCAATGCGAATTTCGCCGTCACCAATCGCGATACTTAGGTTGGCATTGGTTATCGGCCAATCAAGCCCTCTCATTTGCAGTTCCGCTCCACCGACCTGGAGCAATCCTTCTGTACGCGGGTGACTTAGCGCACCCTTAATCTTGAGGTTACCCTTGAGCTCGCCTGATAGTATCTCGGCTTTTGGAAAAAGGCCTTTGAGCAGGGCGATATCAACGGGTTGCAGTTGGAGCTCGGCATCAATCGTCGGGTCTTTACCCAATTGAGCCAAGTGTGCCGACATCTTGAAGTTTGCAGCCACTTGACCGTAGGCCGTCTTCAATGCCCAATTGGACAGCTCGATGTTGCCAGCCTCTAGCTTCAAGGCGTTGGCCCCCGATTGAATGCTCAATTTCAGATTGCCACGCCCGAGCTGAGCACTAAATCCCGTGAGCTTGACCTTGGTCTTTGCGGGTTCGGCCAGCGGAAAGTCCGTGATCTGGATCTCACCAGAAATCTTACCCGTGAATTCCTGCGATTGCGAAGCGGGCAATAGTTCGTTGAGCGCCGATATGTCGAAATCCTTCAGGATGACTGCGCCCTGCGCGTGTTTGTTTTGCTGGCGGCTGATGCGAAGGTCATCGATATTAACCTGATCGCCAAAGAGCTGGCCACTGATATGAAATGTGCCGTCCGGTTTGTCGGCACGATATTCTGCCAGATCAAACGGCGGCAAGATCGGATTGCCACACCGACTGGTCGCCGTAAAGTGCGCGCGCGGCGGGGATTCGAGTTTTATCGTGAGATCAGAGGAGCCCAAACGGTTTCGCCCGACGATTAGTCGCGACGCAGTGACTCGCGCATCGACAGCCGGGGCATCGAGCGTTCCGCTCACATCGGCGACTCCCGCGACGCTGCCATCGACGATTCTACCGAGCGCTCCGAATGCGGTGAAGCGCCCGAGCGGAATGGAGGTAGCCACGACATGGGCCGCCAGCGCTGCGCCTGGCCGCACTTGAACCGATCCCAGAAGTACGCCTGAGCCCTTACGTAGAGTCAGACTGGGCACGTCTATGCTGACGCCCATGTAACCCGCGCGCATATCGAGCCATGTAAAGTCGATGTCTGCATTCGCGGAATCGTAATGTTCCTCGTACATTTCGAGGTGTTGTAAAGAGGCCTGACTCGATACGCGCAGAAATCCCTCGCCGCAACGGTCCTCGGCGCCCCCCAGGGCATAGTGAACGCGCGTGTTCATCTTGCCCCACCCGGATAGCGATTCGTAACGCGGATCGCGGTCGAAATGCCACATCGCAAGAAAATCCCTGATGTCCAGTTTCGAGCTGGAGGCCTGCGCGTCCACAATGAGCGCACCGGGATGGTCGAAATCGAGAGATGCACTACTTACGATGTAGTCGCTCTTGCCTTTGGTCGCCTTCACCTCTGACAACTGAACCTTCAGCGGCCGGAATTGCACCTTCGCGGATTGGATACTACCGAAAGGAAAACCGCCAAATACGAGATCTTCAACCGCCAAGTTTCCCGTGAGTAGTGGGTCGCTCGCCTTGCCCGCGAGGCGAACACCCAGTCGTGAGCGCCCCGCCATTGGAATCGTCGTAATTGGGCTAATGTCCGCGAGATCAAGGGAGCCCTTGTTATCGACAACTACCTCGAGATCGTTGGCGAACCCGATCGAAACCAGCGGCGTATAGACTTGGCTGTGACCAAACGTAGCTACTGTATCTTGGAATTGGAACGCATCCGGCTGCACCACGATGCGCCCTCGCACTAGCGCTCGAGGCACGCCGATCATGTGCCGGCGCGCTGAATCGTCAAAAGACCGGTCAAAGACCTCGAAATCATGCGTATCCGTGCGCAGGTGCCCTTCGAGATGCGGCAGCGCCAACTGGCCTTTGAGGTCAGTGATTTGACCGTCACCAAAGTTCCACGCGACGATCGTGTGCTGCGTGACACCGAGCGCCTTCATCAACCCCGGGAACGTCATGCCGTGGGTCTCGACCAGCCGACTGCTAAAGGGAGCGTCCTTCGCCAAGGGTTGGATTTTTGCGTCGTACACAATCGTACGGCCCTCGGCGAACGACACTTCGGTTCGCTTGATGTTCAAGTCATCTTTTTCGATGGAAAACTCGGCGTCGAGTTTGTCGGCAATGTGATAGCGCTCGAGTTCGATGCCTTCCCCGACAAGATGACCTGCCATTTCGGGCAGCAGGTGCGATGTGTCCCATTTGACTTGCGCGTTGAGTGAAACCCAGCCTTTGACCGGAGGGAACTTCAGGAATCTATTTACTGGGGATAGCGGCACGCGTGCCACAATCTTTCCCGAGATTTTGGCGCTCGCTTTCGCCCAATCTGCCGCAAACTCGGTCATTTGCAGCGAGATTTGCCCGGGGTCCTTCGCAAAAGCGCTTCGTGAACAGACGCCACGTGTCCCCGACTTTGGATCCAAGTCCGCCAACCCGAAGACTGCGAAGCGGCGGATCCGCACGCTCTTCGGTGCAACATGAGCTCTTAGCTCGAGGTTGCAAAGTACATCTTCGTCAACCGCATGGATCTCGTCGTTGACTTTGGTAGCACTGAGCGTGTGCTGCATGTCGATGGTCGTTCGTTCATCGGTAACCGTGATCTCGAAGGTAGGTCCACGCTCGGCGAAGACGTTGACATCGATGTCGCTCGATTTGATTCGCCTGCCGTCGATGTCGAGATCGAGTTGCGCGTCCGATACGGACAGCGACGCGAACGGCGGCTCAGTACTGGGTTTAGCTTTGGAAGGCTTTGCCTTTGGCAAATGATACGAAAGGTTCGAAAGCTTTCCGTCGCGAATGACCAAGTGAATCTTGGGGCTCACCACCTGGACCTCGCCGAGGTCCACATGACCCGCGAGCAGCGAGAAGAGGCGCGGCCGGAGGCGCACCCGGCTTACGCTAAGCGCCGGCGGGCCGGAGCCAATTGCAGCCACACTTAAGTCATCGACGCGCAACTCGAGCGGCCACAGGGCCACAGTAGCGCGGTATTTAGCTGACAGGCCGAATTGGTCGTGGATCAGTCGCTCGGTTGTGGCGTTGGTCCAGCGCTGAACCCGACTGTTCCGTAGGAGCAAGCCAGCAAATAGCGGAAAAGCCCCAACAATTCCAAGGATCAAACATAGTATCTGGGCGATGCGGCGCCGCCAGGGCGTCCGATCTTTCGGGTGGGATTCGGTCGATTTTGACCGCATGAGCGCTAAGAACGAAGCGTACCGTGCGCGCGGGGCGCCGTCTAAGGTTCGACGGAAAATGGCCCAGGCTGTTCGGTTGTAATGGGCCGCGCACGAATGAGTCGGCCGTGCTAAACGGGCCGACCCGAACTGCACGTGACGTCGCTCTGGCCATGGCACCCCAAATGACGACCGCTAGTGTGACCCCCATCCCAACCAAGGACCGTGCAATTGACGCCCTGGAGAGTGCTGCGTTCGCGGCGGAGGCTGGCAGCCCTGATCGGCCTGTCGTGCTCGTGTCCAACGCCGACCTGGACGCACTCGGGCCGGCTGATATTCGCCCTCACCTCGATCGAGTCGTGATGGGCAGCTTCCCCGAAGCGGGCCTCGATGTATTGCTGACAACGGGAATGCTCGATCGATTGCTGCCGGAAATCGGAGCCCTGGTGGGTTTTGGCGACGGCGAGTGGCGACACAAGGATGTGTGGAAGCATACCAAGCAGGTAGTTGCTCAGGCCGAACTTCGACTCGAGGTTCGCTATGCCGCGTTGTTTCACGACATCGGCAAGGTGAAGACTCGCAGCATCTCGCCGGAAGGTGAGGTCCACTTCTTTGGCCATGCAGAAGTGGGCGCGCGCATGTTCGACAAGATGGAACGACGCCAGCGGCTATTCGCGGCGGAGGATTCCCTGCGCGAATCGATTCGGGGATTGGTGTTTCACCACTTGCGGGCCAGCCAATACGACGGTCAATGGACGGACAGCGCCGTCAGGCGTTTTGCCCGCGAAATGGGCGCGCAATTGGATAATCTGCTGTGCCTTTCGCGAGCGGACATCACTACCAAGCGTATCGAAAAACGCAGGCGTGGCGTTGGCCTTATCAACGAACTAGCCGAGCGCATCTCGCAACTTGCTGCATCCGACGCCCTGGTTCCGCCGCTTCCAAAGGGTGTCGGAACGGACATCATGGCGACTTTCAAACTGCCGCCGAGCAAGTTGATTGGTGATATCAAGCGAGCCCTCGAAGCCGCCGTCGATACGGGTGAGCTCGATTCGCATCAGGAATCGGCGTATTATGTTGAATACGTGGCTGCGAATCGCTCGCGCTTCGGAATCGGCTAGGTGAAGAATTGGAATCGGTCCGAACCCTTATCGTCGGTGCGGGGGTCAGCGGCCTAGCTACTGCTGCCGCTCTGACGGAAGCGGGCGACGACGATTACCTGATTCTCGAAGCCGACTCCGCGATTGGTGGATATTGTAAGACTGTCAAAGCGAAGGGCTTCACCTGGGATTACTCGGGGCACTTCTTTCACTTCAAGCACCCGGAAATCGAAGCCTGGATGCGCGCGCGCATGCCCGGGCAACGCATTCGGACCGTGGAAAAGCGCGCCTTTATTGCTTACAAAGGGCGCCAGATCGACTTTCCGTTTCAAAAGAATATTCATCAACTCGAGCAGAGTGAGTTCATCGACTGCATTCACGATCTGTACTTTGCATGCGCACCGCGCGAACTGCTGGGGACCAAAGCTAAGCCCGAGGCCGCACCGAGTAACTTCAAGGATATGCTTTATGCGCGATTGGGTCGTTCCATCACGGAAAAGTTTCTGGTTCCCTATAACGAGAAGGTCTACGCAACCGATTTAGCGTCGCTCGACGAGCACGCGATGGGGCGCTTTTTCCCGCACGCCGATCTGACGGAGATCATGCGCAACCTTAAGGCGCCGGATAATGCGAGTTACAATTCGACGTTCATCTATCCCGAAGGCGGCGCGATAGAGTTTGTCAATGCGCTGGCGAGTGCGACTCGATCCGGGGGCATCGCGCTCGAGGAGCCACTCGTCCGCGTTGACCTCGAAAAGCGTGTCGCGCGTACGAATCGGCGCGAAATTGCCTTCGCGCACCTGGTTTCGAGCGCGCCGTTCAATCGGCTTCTCGGGCTCGCCGGGCTGCCACACGACGCCACAGACGTGGAGTTGGAACAAGGTACTAGTGTTCAACTTCGGTTTCGACCGCAAGGGCCCGCGTGACGTGCATTGGATTTATTATCCCGATCCGGCGTGCGTCTTTTATCGAATTGGTTTGTACGACAATATTTTCGATACGAGTCAATTGAGCACGTACGTTGAGATCGGACTGAGATCGGATACGAACGTCAACGCTGAGTTCTTGCGGCAAACGCGAAAGCGGGTGCTTGATGACATGCGGCGGCAGGGCGTTATTGACGAACACCAATTGCTTGCCGAGCATTGTGTGGTTATGGATCCCGCTTACGTGCACTTGACGCGGGCTTCAATCAGTGAATATGCACGCTTGAGTGCGATCTTGAGGGAGCACGGCGTGTATTCGATTGGGCGTTACGGCGGGTGGACTTATTGTTCGATTGAGGACAATATTGTTGAGGCGCGCAAGTTGGTGGAGTCGGGGTTCAAGGGGTAGCGGGTTGCGAATCGCCGCCGGCTCTATTTGTTTGTGGTTACGGCACGGAAACGCGAGTTTCGCCCGCTAGGTGCAGCCTTGGCCGTTGTCCGCTGCCTGACATTCCATGTAGTTGACGCCCGTCGTCCAGCGCGTTGACGGGCAGCAATAGGGTAGCTCACTCGGGCAATCTTTCTTGGCGTGGCATAGATGAGGGCTAACGGTGAAGTCGCATGTGGCGTTGCATTTCACGTACTCGAGCACACCCACGACAACGTAGCCGCAGCAGGCTTGTCCTGCTGCGCAGTCTTCGGGGCCGTCACAAGTGAATGGGATGGGAGGGGTTGCACCGGCATCGCTGCATGACGCTTCGCAAGTGCGCGTCACGACAGGCGGGCTCGAAGTATCTGTGCTTACGCAGCAGGTTTTCGAGCAAGCCGCGGTTTGCCCGCAGGTTACGGCCGGGACAATCGCGCTGTCTGAAGAAGTCCCGCCGCATGCGAATAGGGTCAGTAACGTCACGCTTGTCAGCGCCGCTCCCAGTTTGATCGAGGTTGTAACACTGTTGCGTCGTTTCATAAGTTATGCCCTTGGTGCCTGAATCAGCGTGATTCCGAGATCTGGATTCGGAGTTTATCAATGTCGGGTTCGTTGCGTCAAGCGGGTCGGACTAGCGGACCTATTCGGCTTTTGTGTGGCGTCTGAATACAGCTCCAATCGAAGGTCGGGCCGGGTGATGGTTTGTTTGATGTCGGTTCGGCACGGAAAAGGCGGAGTGCTTAGGGGCGTCAGTCGGTGCCGGGCTGAGGCATAAATTCGCAATCGGGGTTCGAAGCGGTTGTCTCGGTTAAGTCGGGTGACCGATCAGGGGAGTTGCGGTGCACCCGGGGGTGTTTCGTCGCCAACGCGACGCCATTTTCTGCCCTTCGACAATAACGCCTCGCTTCGTTGCGGCAGTCGTGATCGACTGCGTTTGCCAACAACACAACCCCACGAGGCAATCGACACTCTGCCAAATCGGGCACCTCGTGGGCAAGTCACAAAGCGAGGTCACTATGCCGGATTCCAGAGAAGTTCGCAGAATCTGTGGGTTTTTATCGGTTCGTCAATCACGTCTTCACTTCGATCGGGTGCCTGACCATCGTGACCGCCGCGGTCGGCGATGGAAACTCGACACCCTGCTGTTTTCCACGCTGCTCGGTGTCATGACGGGTCAGAAGAGTTTTGCAGACGTGGAGCAATTGACAGCCAGTCTGTCGGTGGCGACACGCCATCTGCTAGGCATTCGTCGTCAAGTTCCCGATACAACGTTGCGCGATGCCCTCTCGACAGTCGAGCCGCAGGACCTGCGTCCCATCTTGCACTCGGCAACGCGCTCAGCTCATCGGAGTAAGTCACTGGGTGTCGATTTCGAATTACCCTTCGGGGTTGTTTCGATGGACGGCAAGTACGTCACGGTGCCCGCGGTGGACGACCGATATTCGCAGCTCATAACGCAAGATATTGACCAAGGACGTTTGAGCGGTCGTATCGGCACGATGACAGCGGTTCTCTCGAGTTCCCAGGCTCGGCCCTGCATTGATGTGTACCCTATCCCGGCGGTGACCAATGAGATGGGCGTTTTCGAGCGAGCCCTGGATGCGCTGCTTGCCGCTTATGGCCCACTCGACCTGTTTCGCCTGGTGACTTACGACGCTGGCGCTTGCTCCAAAGCCAATGCGCAACACATCAGAGTCCGCGGGCTGCACTATTTGTTGAGTCTCAAAGGCTCACAACCCGAGCTATCGTACTGGGCTCAACTATGGCTCGGACAACGCTCGCTTCAGCAAGCGGACGCCGTCAACATAGAAGGTGCGGGGCGCGGGCAAGTGACCCGACGCATCTTTCTTGCCGCCTGTCCTGCGGCTCCAGACGGCTGGGACCACCTCCGAACGCTCGTGCGTATCGATACCGAGACATTCGATCGGCTCGGTCAACCGAACACTGAAACCTTCTATTACATCTCCAGTCTCGCCATGGATCGGCTGTCAACTGAGCAGTGGCTCACTGTAATTCGTAGGCACTGGGCTGTCGAAACGGTCCACCAGATTCTCGATGGTGCATTTGAGGAAGATGACCGTCCGTGGGTTCTGGAAAATCCTCGTTTGACGCTCGTTGTGATGATTCTGCGGCGTATCGGCTACACGCTTCTGACCGTTTTTCGAAGCATCACCCAGCGCTCCGATGACCGACGGCAAGAACCTTGGCACTGCCTACTGCAGCGCATCCGCGATGCGGTCCTGCTTGCAACGGCCTCGGTACTCGACGGCCTACGGCCTCGAACATCAGACTCCGCTCTCGCCAATTGACACGAACTGACCCACCTGTTGGGCTGACGCCCTAAACACGAATGACATACTCGGCCTTGGCCGCCCCTCGATTCGCCACGTGCGCCGGCACGCGGTGGTTTCGTCATGCCGCCAGGACCCGTGACCACAACGAGCCGGACCAAAGAACCCCTTCAAACCGGTTGCTTCCAATTGGCTCGCAGAACACCGATCAAAGCTGGTACAAACAAGACATTTTGCGCGTGGTAGTCTTCTTTGGTAACACCACCTCGGCGCCGGGCGCGCCCGGCTAACGTCTTTTCGGCCTGCGCGAAGCGCGCGTCCGCGTAGCGTAGGAAGATCAACCCGAGCACGGGCGTCGAGTACTCGGAAGGGCGTAGCGCGCTATTGGTCCAGAGCTGGTCGGCGGCGGCCCAGAGTTTGTTCTCGAAGTTGGCGGGGAGGGGCATGGGAAGGGCGAGGTTCAAATTGGTGCTGGCTCAGTAAATTGGCCAACCCGAAATGCTGCGTCAGAGGCTAACTCAATAGCCGACAAATATGAAGCGGGAGCCGGTTTTGCGGCAAAATGGGCAGCAGAAGCGCATACGCTGACGCCCAGAGGCGAATTGTACTCGCGCAATTTCATCAGCCCGTCGCCGGCTCGTCGTGTGCACCTAGCTACGCGCTGGATCGCCTTCTGGCATTGAAGATCAGCGAGGTGCCTCTTAAGCAGCCGATCATGCCATCAAGCCCCCTTGGGGACTAGTTTGACAAACAGACAACAGTCACTGCAGGCGGATTCGCCGAATTGCTACGGCGACTTTCCACCAATTATGTCTTCTTCCGTCTCGGAAATAATGGCGCCCATGGTACCCCGTTGACAATTCCGGCCTTCCAAAGGCACGTCAGCGATTGTGTGGGGGTATTGTACGGGAAAAGGACAAGCAGCGCTTGATTTCCATAGCCAAGAATTCGCTCTCGGCGCTTGGTCTCTTCACCTACGTCAGTCACTAATTGACTTCCAATGCGTTCGCAGGCTGCCTTCAGACCAGCGAGTTTGCCCTGATCAAAGGCTCTCGGAAGATCCGTCGGTGCCCAGTGGGCGTACGTTTCCACTCTTGAAAGGCCAAGCTCGAGGCATCTGGATTTGATGTGGTTCAGTCCGTCTTGCATTGTGGCGCCAAACACAAACGCAAGCTTACGTGCCCTAAGTTGGTCGATTGAGTGTTCCGGAAGCGTCTCGTTCCGCTCCTCCCCCAAATCTGTGGTGGGTTCGGCACCCAACCAACTTTCCACGATTGAAATGGATTGGCTGCCGGAGCCCACAAAGTCATCCAAGAAAATTATGGGGCGTTCCGGGGACGTAGTCGCAAGTGCATCGGAAAGTGACATTGTCTGCAGCGGAAGAGACGGTATCAAATCTCGCGCGTAGTACGTGACAATGGCCGCACTGTCCTTGATCGCGCCCAGCGGGCAGACAATAGCGCCTTTGAAATCAGGGTGATCTTCGACGAACTGTTTAAGTGCGCCAACGATCGTATCGCGTCCAAAGAGTTTGATTTGGGACAGCATCTCCATCGCTTCGCCGACAACTTTGTCATCCTCAAATTGACGAAGCCAATTGATAATCCTCGTTTCGTCCACGCAACTATTGGATACGGTCTGACCCAACGGAATAGGGCCTTGGTATCCGTGAATGTTCTTCAGGATTTGCCCAACCAGCGCTTTCACATCTGCCTTGGTAAGTCTATCTGGCAGCGGACGTAGGTCGTGTGCTTTGGCAGCATAGTACTGCTTTTGCTTTAGTTCCTGGCGCAAATTGTCCAGATCCTTCGGATCTTGCTTCGCATATGCTTGCATGGAAAGTGGAATCTGAACCCCATATTTGTCCCCGACCACTGCCTGACATGACAAAAAGACATACGGGGCCAGTGCTTCCGGACAGAAGACATACCCGACATCACGTGTGAGCAAATAGGCATCAGCCCATCCGCGTGCTTCAGCGGCATCCTCCCTAAATCGAGTCAGATGACCCGAAGCCGTAATCAAGTAGGCACGCGGAATATCCCCACCAACTGCAGTGGTTGCCGGTGGGTCGAGCACAATCATCGACTCTGCAAGTGGGCTCGCCAAAAGGTCATCCTTGCCCAGGTGGTGCAAAATGCTCTTGAGCTCAATGATGATTGCCTGGACAATTTTTTGCCGGCTCGAGCGGTCCCTTGCTTCCCTGACAAGTCTTTCAAGTCCTGAACGTTGGCCCGATTCGTGACGCTGCGGATCAAGCGGCATAGCTTGTGCGAACGCAAACGCCCTTACAAATAGTGTGCGGTTGCAGAGATCGCTGGCCAGACTAATAGCCAAGTCAGCCCAGTGTTTCACGGTAGAGTCCGATAGATCAGCACCAAGAGCTCGCAGCTTGCATTCATCCAGATGTAGCAGCTCTTCATCCATCAAAAGATAGGGGATGGATATAGAAGCCAGTTTTGTTGCTTGCTGAATCGCGTGGATAATGGCGGCTACCATCGCTTCTGCAGCCCTTACTTTTTGGTGCCGGTAGATTTTGTCGAATAGCAGCGTTCTGCCAAGCATTAGTTCATCGAGCGTTCGGCCGCCGGAGAGCGCAACACCTGTGACTTTGTATGAAGGTCGTGGTTGAACGGCGCGCGCAATATCATTTGGAAGGCCATCTGGAGGAACTTCAACGGCGCGGATCTTCCTCACGAGTCTTGCAATATCGGTGACTATTGGGACACCCGCCATGTGCGCGTCCCTTGTCATGTAGTCAAGCTTGTCTGCATCGAACGGACCCGATATCAGCTCATTTAGCAACGGTATTTCGTCCGATATCGGCTTACCGACAACCGCCTTTTGCGCCAGCACCGTCGCATCCGCGGGAAGTACATGGTCAGGGACGAGTGTTCTAGCAACCGCAATCAGGTCAAGAAATGCGGGACTTCCCAACAAGTGGTAAGTGGCAATTTCACTCAGCTTTGCGCGTTCCACGTCCACCGTAGCGGCGAAGTCGAATTCGATGTCGTTGACTTCGCGGTTTCCTCGGATTGCATTTTCGGACACGTGGGACATGACACCATGACCAAGATCGTGGCAGAGCGCAGTGAATCGCATCAACCGAACGAGCGGCTCCAGTATTATTGGATTCGGAGAAGAGGCGTTGATGGCATCCAGAAGCTGCTGCATTTGGTGCATCGTCCCAACGCTATGGTCTAATCGAGTATGTGCAGCTCCGGGATAGACCATGTGAGCAACGCCCAGCTGTCTTATGTGACGCAGTCGTTGAAGTAGTGGGCTGTCGAGAATTATGACTTCAAATGGGTGAATGATAATGGTTTGCCAAACCGAATCATTTATTTCTTTGCGCGCAGGTGGTCTGGTGCGCAGCCTTACGCGATCGATATATCGACGGAGCAAGCGCTCAGCCAATTGCTCAAGAAAGGCTCTGAAATCAACCCCATCCGGCGGCTCAGCCCCTCGCTCACCTCCAGAATACGCCAGAGCCTGTTGCTCCATGGGTCAAACATAGCTTTGAAGGAACTTGCTGGCGAGGTCACTGAACAGTGGCTCCCCACCAGGAATAGCATTCAAGAATTCCTTCGCATCGTTCACTCCAATTCTGAGCCGAATATCCTGATATTCCGGGTTGTCGAAACTAATTAGATCTCTTTGAGCTGCGCTCGCTAGCGCGTCCCTGACTGTTTGGGAATCGCCGTGAATCGGGTGAAGTCGTACGCGAAAGCGAACGTCAATATCTTTAGCCTTGGCGGTCCTCATCAGTTCATTGACTATGGTCTCAATAGCCTGGTCAAATCGCTCGGTGCGTAGTGTCAGCACGTGGTGCCCACGAATCGCTAGTGCTGCGAAAAGTCCCGTGAAGAAGTCATCGGAGGTCATGCGCTCAGCCATCGTCTCACCTGTATTTGATGAGAGTAATACGATACTGGTCACATGGACAGCCCATTTGGTGAGAAATGCGATCTAGTCGGCCCGATAGTCGAAGCCTGGGACATCCGGTGCTAACTCGCGTTCATACTCAGCGACGCCGGCCGCCCCAACTACGCCCTTGGCATCCTCTGATTCATAACCGCCAACAACGCCTCCCTTTCCCTTTCGTTCATCAATTCAAGCGGCTTCAACCGCCGCCGCCAATGCCGCAACCACCGCTTATCCTTCTTGATGTCCCCCGCCGCCATCCCGACGAACACCTTTTCCGCGTCGTGCACTACATAAAGATTTGACGACTGGAAGTTGTCCAGATGTCCTACCCATAAGTGGTGGTTCTCGCCGCTCCCGTTGTGTGACTTGCCGCAGAGTGTGATGAGGTTTCGCTCGTCGAGTTCGAGGTCGGCCCTTCCGAGTGCTACACAGTAATGGAACGGGAAAATGTGGTGGACCTGGACGGGTATTCGCCCTGGCTGGCTTGATTTGCAGCAAACACAAGTTGGCTGTCGGGCGAGGTGCTCTTTGACGACCTCGGGCCAATGCGAACTCCTGTGGATTCCGAAGGGCGCCGCTACGCGAGCACCCGCGTCCAGTTGCGGCTGGCCGAATTCAGGGTCGTCCGCCTGGAGGTTGGCGGGCGATCCGTGGTTGTTGGACGACGAGAAGTTCAGTGATGCACTGGGCATTTAGAACGTCCATCGGCAGCTCCATCCTCCCAGTTGCTTACTATTTTCAATTAGGCGCCGGCTATGTAGCTCAGTCGCACTCGAGCGGAAAAATCGCGTAATTTGCATTGAACGAAGTCGCTGCGACCCCAATAAACGTTGCAAGTGCTCAGCGTCACGTGCCTCCCTTGCGCTGGAGCACTCGGAGTGGTCTAGTGCGCGACGCCTGCGTGCGCCGCAAAGCTGCGACCGCTTGAGAACGCAACGCCCGCGGTTGCCGGAAAGTTGCGAACGACCGAAAGCGCGACAGCTCCGTGCGCCAGAAAGCTGCAAGCGCTCCAAAACGCGACCGCTCCGTGCGCTAGAAAGTGTGATCGCTCCAAAACGCGACGCCTGCGTGCACCGGAAAGGTGCGAGCGCCCAAAAACGCGACCGCGTCGCGCTCTGGGAAACTTCGAGTGGTCAAAAACGCGACGGCGGCGTAATTTTTCGGGGTTGATCGTCGGAAATTCGCGGGGCCCCGGCGATTTTCGGAGCTCGATGATATTTTTATAGCAGGGGCGCCGTGCGAAAAATCGCTCGCTGTTCAAAATCGTACAAGAGGGTGGTGAATCGGAGCACTCCCAGTGGTCCTAGACGCCGAGCGAACGTGCGTCGGGATGCTTCGAGTGGTCGTCGACGCTCCTTCGGGCCGCGTTTGGGAGGTGGGAAGTCTCGCGCGGAGTCGTGGGGAGGCGAGATTTGGCGCGGATGTGGAGTCGTTGGCTCTTTTTCCGAAAATAGTCAGCAACCGAGATTCGCCCCCGCCCGATGTACCTGGTGAACGGTGAAAAACCGGGGTTGGCCCCGGGTCACCGAAGGAAAGAAGAACATCAAGAATAGAGGAATCGGTCATGAGTCAATCGAGTTACGACCCCTCGTACTCCATTTTGCGCCAGGCGTACGAGCAGGCAAAACCCGCGATCGACGCCATTGGCGATGGCGACCTCATCACCGTGACCACGGACGTTGTGGCCGCGGCGACAAAGGGGCAGGGCGTTTATCCGGAGGTTACTACGCTACGGCCGATGATCGTTCAGGCGCTGCCGGACTTCGAGATTTCGCGGCTCGATAACCTCAAGACATACGCCCTGGCATTGTTGTACGCGCACGGGGAATTCAAGTCGGTGACCGAGCCGCCAAAGACAATCGCGCAGATGGCAGAGGCCGCGACTCACATGCGCGCCGTCCTGCTCGCGGACGCCAATTTACTCATCATGCACGGAGTGCTGGTCCCGAGCGTCATCACCAACCTGCAAGGCGTCAATGGCTACAAGAACGTCATGGCAGATCTCATCGCGCTCGTGGCGATTCACCGCAAAAACGGCGACACAATGGCCGATCGCACCAGCATCAAACCCGAGGAGCTCAAGGAGGCCGAAAACCTTGCCGCAAAATTCAGCGAAGCCGTCGGACTTCGTGAGCAATCGCCTCAAATTATTGCCGCTGCGACACGCACACGTCAGGCAGCGTACACGCTATTCGTCACATCCTACAACGAGGTGCGTGCAGCCATTCAGTACCTGCGCCGCCACGAGAACGACGCAGACAACTTCATCCCATCCTTGTTCGCCATTCACGGCAATCGCAAGAAGTCCACCGCCAACGCCAAAGACAAGCACAATCCACCCGCACCAGTGCCGGTCGTCAATCCGCCTGTGCCCGCTGAGCCGGGCAACAACGGCACACCCGCTGCAAAGGTAACGAGCAGCGAGCACGGGCCATTCGTCTCAAATTCATGAGACACACGGTCAACAATGCACTAATCGACTGATTCTTCATGTGCCGAAGGTGATCACTTTCGGGCAAAGGGTAACGCGTATGAGCGATGATGTGGTCGAGTGTTTGTGCGCGTGCTGGCATGTTCCTTGAGCGACCCATTGCGGACCCAAGCGCCCGATGGTATATACTGCCGCGGCGCGCTGATTTTCTAGTTCAACTGTCTGAATGGCACGGGGCAACCACATGAGACCAAATCAGATGATCACACGATTGAACCATTCAATCATCGCATCGCTTTCTTTGATTTCTGTTCTCGGTCTCACCGTCTGCAGTAACAGTTCTGATGGTAACTCGAACGCCCGCGACGGAGGCACGGGTGGCTCGAAAGGTATCGTTGTTGTGCCAAGCACGGGGGGATCGGGAGGAACTTCAACCACCCCTTTGAGTTCAACAGTCACTAATGGCACAACGTTTTTTGACTCCAAACCCGTCTGTTTATGTCCTCCTAGTCGTTCGTCTTGTGCGGTGGGGAGCCTCGCCGTTGTCTATGTGCCGCTCAACGCTGTCAACGAGGGCGTCCCGGGTTACCAATATTGCTACTTGACGGATCCTTCTACTTACACATGCTGGAACTGCGCTGATGCAGGATAGTCCGGGAATTGGCGACAGCTGCATTCCAATGAGCGCTTGTCGGGGTTTCCCTACTGCGACATGACGAGTCGGTTGCTTTATCACATGTGCGCAATCGTGAATATTACGGTGCAATGCTGGAGGCTGAATAATCAACGTCAGCTCGGCAACGCCACGACTAGGGACGAGGCCACGCCGGTTGAGGTCGTCGGTGGAACCGTTGGGAACTTCGGAGAAAAAACATCAGGCCCGACAGTAGGCTTCGGTCGCGTGAGGTTCAATCGTCTGGATATCTAAGCAATACAGCAGCAAGAATCTCAATTTGGGGCATCTGCATCAACAGACGCGTCGTCTGCACCGCCGATCATGCAAAGAGTCGATGGGCAGCAGCCACAACAATTTGTTATCTCGTAGCATTGCCGTCCCGTCGGGCACGCTGGCGGGGCTGTGGATGATGCCGCAATCCGAACGTCATGCTCATTCCGACATGAGTCGGCGATGACAAAGCAACAGTCAGATTTTTGGGATTTGCTGGTGTTGGGCGATCCACCAGCTCCACTCGTGTCACCCGTGGAGCTGGTGCCGCCGGCAGGAAAAGAGCCGGACGATGACCCACCGGCACACGCAACCCCGCATGCAGCAACGATCCCAAGAGCGACGAGGGCAGAACGCGTGTGCACCATAAGCGAGACTAGATTAGCACGCGCAGAGGTCGTGCCAAGTTGATCGTGGCGCTAATTGGCGTTTCCTCGTGCACAATGGCGCCAAGTTCGAGGGTCTTCTGCCAGAAAGCAATCGTATTTCCGCGATAGAATCACAGGAGCCTTTGGTTTTACTCACTGCGAAGCTGTGGGCGTGACTGGACTCGTCCTGAGCCCCGCAAGGTGCGGGGCCTCAGGATCAACGCTTCGCTTTTCCGGACAGGAAGGTTCCGCTTGACTCACAACGTTTACGTCAGTCCAAAAAAAGCACAATGTCGTCGAACGACTACTAGGTGACTTCATTGCGCATTGGCGTTGAAGACTTGGATCGTCGTATTCTCATGGGTTGGACAACCCGATAGCCCGCCACAACAACTTCCGGGATCGTAGGCGCTCAGACCGTTGCTATTGATGTAAATGTTGGCGCCAGGCGCAACCGTTGTGCAGGTGAGGTTCGGGTCAGAATTCCACTTCCAATTAGTCCCGCCACAATTGTCACCATCAGCCCACCAGTCCTGCGGACAGACTGAAATCGAATCATCATTCTGCAACGTGATAATCGAGCGGACGAATACTCCGAGGTCCGCTGCGCACAGCTGGGAGTTTGTGAGGTCAATTGTACATGTCGGATTGGCGGCGCTTAGATCACAGGACCCAGACGCACTAGTTTGCCAGCCTGTATAGCCACTGGGACTGCTACCGCAGGAACCGCAGTTACAAGTCTGAAATTCGACATTCGCCGCAACTGTCACATGTCGCGGTATCCTCCCTTGGAGTAGGTCAATGAGAGCACACTGGGGGCTGCCCAGACCAGTAGCTAGGTCGTAGCCCGGTTCAGCGGGAAATCCTCCCGCTGCACTATAGGGGAAACAGAACGTGTGGTAAGTGTCACAGCTTGTTCGCCCGGTGACGCCCACCGTTATGTCATTGAAGCCGCTTTTGTAGGTATTGTCATTCTGAGCGAGTGAATAAAGCAACGGATTGGCAAACCCAACCGAGCTCTTCGTACCATTCTGACTCTGACTTCTCTGCTCATTCACCAACGCCATGAAGCCTGCCCAAACCGGCGCGGAAACGCTGGTACCTCTCGCGTTCGACCTCGGGTCATTTACGTTGAAGTTGGGGTTAGCGCCCTGAAAATATCCTGCATTGCGCGCGACCACTGACACATCTGGTACATTGCGGTACGCGTTGTCTCCGCCACGGTTGTTGGCAGTCATGTCGATGAATTGCTGATATTGGGGCTTGGGTCTACTGGGTGAACCGTAGTACAAGCTGCCGTCAGTGTAAAAGCCACCACTGGCAGTATCCGCATCCGCCCATGCCGACTCCGAAGCATACGAGTCACCGTTGCCATTCATCATTAGTTGGGTGCCGCCCACATCTGTAACCAGATCTGAATCCCTTAGATCGTAGCCGGGGTCCGCTATTGCGCCGCTGTCGCCACTGGCTTGGAAGAAGCTCTGACCCTGCCCGGCCATCTGCTTTAGTGCTTTGATGCCATTGTCATCCAAATCAACGACAAAGGAACTACTGAACTGATTGATGCGTATGCCAATATAATTGGCCATCGCCTGCAACATGGTCGAATCGTGGCCTCCTTCGAACTCCACGATAGTGGCGTTGGGGGCCATTCCAAGAACCATAGCCATGTCAAGCGGCGTTTCGTCATCTTGGGACGGAGGGTAAGCACAAACCGATCCCGTGCTATCACATCCTGTTACGCCTAAATCACAACTCACGTTGCAAGTCGTCATCTTCTTTGGGTCGTCTTTGGGACAACAGGCTCCTAGCCCGAGACCTGTGCAAACCGGATCCGGCCGGCATTGCGAGCCATCGCTGCAAGAAACCGCAGGGAAGCCACACTTCGGGTAAGCCGGATCGGTAATCACCGCAAAGATTTGACTAGGGTTGAAGGCTAACCCGTCTGCCGAAGCGTATGCGGCCAAGTCAGCGATAGAGAACCCATTAGCCACCAATCCAACGGCTTGACCTGCACCGGTTAACGACAAGTGGCATGCGGCATAGGCATTCCTCAAATCTCTGCCAAAGTACGCATTGGGACCTTCCGGACGCACTGCGCCATCGGCAAATCCAGAGCCGTTGAGAGACTTCGAGACGAATAGATTGTTGAGGCGACTGATGTGATCCACAGTCGGATCAAAATCGAGCGATGGCTCTCGGTCTGTCGCATAGAATTGCGTTCCGTCGGGTCGGGTATAGTTGTTCATGTTCAGATATAAAGCTTGGGAAATGGCAGCAGCAGTGCCGCTCACGCTGACCATGTTCGGAAACGTCTTTACTACCGTGAGCCCATTTAACTTGGCCCAATCGCCAACAGCACCGGTTGAAGGCGAACCGTACTTAGTTGCGTAGCCGTTCACGTCTAAGTACTTGCCGTAATTTGGGCTCGTTGGGTTTGAAACATCGTTGATGAAGTCATCAATGGTTTGACTACCATCCTGGGGAACGTTGATCGGTAACCCCACCGCGATCGAGATGAGTGTATTCCCCGGCACTGGCCCCACCAGTGACGCGGCTTTCAGTGCTGGCGAGATGTGGCCACTCAACTGCTGTCTACCGTGTGGAGCTGCGCAAGCCGGCGCGTTGATGCCTGAGCTAAATACCAGGTTCCCCTTGTAGTATACGGAGAAGTGAGGATCCGTGGCAAAGCCTGGGTTGGTCAAACAGGTGCTGTACCACTGGCTCGTCCCCGGCGTAAAAGTCGCCCAGTTATCCAGGTGCACCGCAGTTTGAATATTGTTCCATTGTTGGCCCGGTTTCAGCGCGTAGCTATCCGTAGGCGTTAGCGTTACCTCCCAGTTCGCCTGTTGATTCCCGTCTGCTGTGCATGCCGAGGGCTGCGCACCTGTTGCGGCTACTCCTGTCACTGGGTGCTCGCAGGTCAGATTGTTCGGCAAGGTTACTACGCATCCTGCGTAGTAGATATCGGAAACCACGTTCGCTCCGGTCGTGTCGTACACCCAGTACTTTATCGATATGTCTGACAGATTGACTGGAGTGGCTCCCGTGTTAGTCACCTGGAAATACTGCTGCACCTTTTGCAGGTCACAGTAGTTAGTCCTAACTTCAACCTTCAGGCCTCCGGAGTACCACTTGGCGCAGTTTGGGTCGGTCGTCACCGGCACATGTTGCACCCCGTTCACCGGGTCACAGCTGTCGGTCGTGCAACGGTCGCCGTCGTCTACCGGACCCGATACGCCTCCCTGGCACACCCCGGCTAGACATTGCTGCGACTGGTAACACGCGTTGGTCGCACAAGCCGTGCCATCAGGCACATTGGGATTCGAGCAGGTACCAGATGCCGGGGAGCAAGTGCCCGGCGTGTGACAAGAGTCCTGAGCCGCGCAAGTCACGGGATTACTCCCCAAGCAGACCCCGTTTTGACAACTATCTGTCTGTGTGCAGGCATTACCATCAGAACAGCCCGTCCCGTTGCTCACGGCCGTGTGCACGCAGGTGCCACTGTTGCAAGTGTCCGTGGTGCACGGGTTGCTATCATTGCAGTCCACAGGGGAACACCGAGGTGGCGAGCTGCTGCCGCCAGTCGCTTTGGAGCCTCCCGTGTTCGCTTTACCGCCTGTGGCTTTGGAGCCTCCCGTGTTCGCTTTGCCGCCTGTAGCTCTTGAACCCCCCGTACCCGCCTTACCGCCCGTGGACTTGGAGCCACCGATGGCTTTTGAACCGCCAGTCCCTGTAAGTGCCTGGCTCACCTCGCCCACGTCTTCTGTCTCGTGCGCGCTGCCGCACCCGAGTACGACTACAAAAACGCTCGTAGCCAACACTATTACCCGACCAAATAATTGCCTGGTTGTCATGAATCCCTCCTGTAGCAAGACTCCGTTATTTCTCTTCTCGCGAAGTCAGACAAATGGCAGAAATATGTACTCAAGGTGTACATATCTCCGCGCGTAATCAGCTATAAGCAAGCCGCCGAACGCAAAAAAGCTAAATCAATTGTGCCCTACGGATCTCTAGGGAAGCAGAGACACGAACCACCCGATTCGTGATGACTGTTTCAATACACCCGCTTCGGGGTGGATTGCAACGCGCAATAGTGCAGACACTCACAAATTACACTCGGGAGTGGACACGGACCGCCACTTCGGGAACTGGGCACAGGGAATATCGCAGGGTGATGTCGCTCAGACGAGTGTCAACTCCACTGAAATCTCAGATTAGATCACTCGGTTGCTCGAAAGTGGGAACGATACTTTTTTTCGCCGCGTTCCGATCCCGACGGGACATAGGCCAACGCCGCGATTCTACAGATGAAATCTGCGAGAACCTACGTTATCGAAACGCGGCGGTTTGTCTCTACCGTTCCCACTCGGAGCGCTCGGGCACGTAGTGGCGGCCCAATTCTTGGGGTTGATCGTGGGAAATCTCACGCGTGCGCCGCGATTTTCGGCACTCAATTATCAGTGCGTCTGAGCACTCGCGGTTCAAAGTTGTACGGGTGGGTAATGGATCGGAGCACTCCGAGTGCTCGATGACTATGGCGCAACAGGGCTGGAGCACTCCGAGTGTTCGGGGACACGGCGGCGTGCTGCGTTCGAGGACGGCGAATCTCGGGCGGGGGGCGCGGGGAGGCGAAATTCCGCGTGGATTTGGTGGAAGCTACTTTTTTCAAAATAGTCAGCAACCGAGATTCGCCCCTGCCCGATGTACCTGGTGAAAGGTGAAAAAACCGGGATTGTCCCGGGTCACCGAAGTCAAAATCACATACAAATCATGGAGTTAATCATGACTGAATCTAATTACGACCCCTCATATTCAATTCTGCGCCAGGCGTTCGAGCAGGCAAAGCCTGAGATCGACGCCGTCCCCGATGGCGAGCTCATCACCGTAACCACGGATGTTGTGGCTGCGGCGACGACGGGGCAAGGCGTTTATCCAGAGGTTGTCACGCTGCGGCCGATGATCGTTCAGGAGCTCTCCAGCTTCAAGATCTCGCAGGTGGACAACCTCAAGACGTACGCCCTGGCACTACTGTACGCTAACGGGGAGTACAAGACGGCGACCGATCCGCCAGCGATTGTCGCGGACATGGCAGAAACCGCGACTCACACGCGCGCCGTTCTGCTTGCCGATACCAATTCGCTCATCGCCCACGGCGTTCTGGCGCCGGGCGTCATCAACAATCTGCAAGGCGTCAATGGCTACAAGAATGTCATGGCGGATCTCATCTCGCTCGTAGCGATTCACCGCAAATATGCGGAGCAAATTGCCGATCGCACCAGTATCAAGCCCGAGGAGCTCAAGGCAGCCGAAGACCTCGCCGCTAAGTTCAGCGAGGCCGTCGGGCTTCGCGAGCAATCGCCTCAAACGGTTGCCGCTGCGACGCGCACCCGTCAGGCCGCGTACACGCTATTCGTCACGTTGTACAACGAGGTACGTGCGGCGGTTCAGTACTTGCGCCGTCGCGAGGACGACGCGGACACCATCATCCCGTCGCTGTTCGCCATTCACGGCACTCGCAAGAAGCCGGCGGTCGACACCAATGACAAGCCCAATCCCCCCGCGCCGGCACCGGTGGTCAATCCACCATCGCCAGCACAACCCGGCAACAATGGCGCACCCGCTGCAAAGGTAACGAGCAGCGAACACGGGCCGTTCGTCTCAAATTCATGAGACACACGGTCAACAACACACTGATCGACTGATTCTTCTGCTTACATACAACGCTAGCATGCGCCGAAGGTGATTCACCTTCGGGCAACCGAGGCAAATCATGTCAAACGCACCGGTATTGAATCTTGGAGGTTGGTGTACCATCGATGGGATGGCGAGCGGCAGTGCCCTGCATCTGCCCGCTTGCCATCTCGTCACCCACTGCGTGGTCGTGGGCATGACCGGCAGCGGCAAAACGGGCCTCATCACTGTGATGGTCGAAGAGGCCATCGGGTGCGGTGTGCCCGTCATCGTTATCGACGTGAAGGGTGACCTGCCCAACTTGTTGCTTACGCCCCGCAACTTCGACTCGGCGTCTCTGCAGCCCGGGGCCGAAGTTACGGGTGAAGCGGGTTCGGAGGCGAGTCTCGAGTTGGAGATGGCGCGCTTGCAAGAGCGGCAAAAGAACCTCGCAGCGGCGGGTATCGGCGCCGCCGAGCTCAGTCGTTTCTGCGACGCGAGCTCGATTCGCGTGATCACGCCCGGCGCGACCGCCGGCGAGTCGTTGCATGTACTCTCGGCGCTGGAGCGGCGCTCATCGCGCTGGGACACTGATCCCGAGAGCGCTCGCAATGCCCTCAGTGCGGCCATTTCTTTGGTCTTGCGCCTACTTGGACGCGATCCAGACCCGGCTAAAAGCCGTGAACATGTGCTGCTGAGTGTGTTCGCCGAGCGTCGCTTAGCCGCGGGACAAAACGCGGACATCGGCAGTTTAATGCAAGACCTCACCAACCCACCCATCTCACAGATTGGTGCTCTCGCAGTAAATTCCTTTCTCAAGAAGCGTGAGCGCGCGAACCTGGCTGCGGCCCTTAACAACTTACTCGCGTCACCCACATTCTGCAGCTGGCGCAAAGGCACGAGCCTCGACATCGCGGAGTGGGTGGCACCTAAGAACGGTGGTTCTTCAACCACTCCTCAGCGTGGTTCTTCAACCACTCCTCAGCTTCGTCGTCGAACCCCGGCCGTGATCGTTAGTGTCGCGCACCTTGACGAGGAAGAGCGCGCGCTCGTACTCGGCGTGTTGCTCGAAGAAATTCTATCTTGGGTAAGGGGACTCCCGGGCTCCGAACGGCTGAAGGCCCTAGTCGTCTTCGACGAAGTCTACGGCTTTTTGCCACCGCACCCCGCCAATCCCCCAACGAAACGCCCGATGGTCGCGCTGATGAAGCAGGCTCGCGCCTTCGGCGTCGGCGTCGTGGTTGCGACGCAAAACCCGATGGACCTCGACTACCGCGCGCTCTCGAATGCCGGCATCTGGTGCATCGGACGCCTGCAGACCGACGCCGATCGCACTAGGGTCCTCGACGGCCTCGCGGGTGCAAGCCAAAATAACAATCAAACCGAAGCTGAGCTTGGCCACACGGTGCAGCGGCTAGCCCCGCGATGGTTCATCGTCAAGAATGCTCACGCGGCATCCGTCGGCCCTGTTCTTCTAAATCCGCGACAGACCATGTCCATCATGCGCGGCCCCATGACGCGCAACGAAATCCTGCAAGCGCGACAAGCGCACGCATCACTCGAAGGCGTCGAACTGCCTCCCATCAGCATCGCGCGCCCGCAAGCCGTCGTCGAGATCCCCGAGAGCCTTCGCAAACCGAAGGCCTTCGCATTTAGCGACGCGTAGACCTCTTGCTCCTATCTCGATTTTGGGAATACGTCGCTTAGGTCGTGAATGTATAGTTCAAGAAGATTGGAGAGTAATTCACGGTCCTCCAAAGTTGCGGTCTCGAGAGTGACTTCGTGTTGGTTGGACATGGTCACGTTCGTTTTGCGATACCTGCGTCGTCCCTCTCACGCGAACGGAACCATTTTCGAGCGAAGGAGTTTCTTGTCGCGAGTAATCAGCGGAATGTTGTGCACTAGGCTCGTAGCAGCAATCAGCTCGTCCGCTGGATCGGACTTGACGTCAAGTTGCGTACTAGCCTTGGCGATCTGTGCTGTGATTGGCCAAACGTGGATTGCCGACAATACGCGGACCACATCAATGTCTTCCAAATCTACCCTAATTCGACCGATTTGCGCCAGCTTGGTGATCTCCCAAAGTACAATGCCGGAAATGCTCCAACGTGCACCCCTCAGCAGCCTCGATTCACGCGCGCTGAGTCGGCCCGCCACAGCGTGCAGTAGTACGTGAGTATCAAGATTGAGCATCCCACTTTAGCCCAGTTGTAAGGACATCGTCTTTGATCTTGAGCTTGAGCTTGCCTTTGAGCGCGCCGATGAGTGAAGCCGACTCAGCGCGAATTGGAATCAGCTTTGCGACAGGTTTGCCCCGCTTGGTGATCACAAGCCCCTCATCGTCTACCCGGTCCAAGATCGAGAGGCATTGTTCTTTAAACTTTGCGGCAGCCATTTGCTTCATTGAAATTCAAGTTTTAGTACTGGTCACCTGAAGTGTCCAGTACGCGCATGTAACAGGCAGCTTTGATCGGTGTTCTGCGAGCCAATTGGAAGCAACCGGTTTGAAGGGGTTCTTTCGGTCCGGCTCGTTGTGGTCAAGGGTCCTGGGGGCATGACGAAACCACCGCGTGCCGGCGCACGTGGCGAATCGAGGGGCGGCCAAGGCCGAGTATGTCATTTGTGTTTAGGGCGTCAGCCCAACAGGTGGGTCAGTTCGTGTCAATTGGCGAGAGCGGAGTCTGATGTTCGAGGCCGTAGGCCGTCGAGAACCGAGGCCGTTGCAAGCAGGACCGCATCGCGGATGCGCTGCAGTAGGCAGTGCCAAGGTTCTTGCCGTCGGTCATCGGAGCGCTGGGTGATGCTTCGAAAAACGGTCAGAAGCGTGTAGCCGATACGCCGCAGAATCATCACAACGAGCGTCAAACGAGGATTTTCCAGAACCCACGGACGGTCATCTTCCTCAAATGCACCATCGAGAATCTGGTGGACCGTTTCGACAGCCCAGTGCCTACGAATTACAGTGAGCCACTGCTCAGTTGACAGCCGATCCATGGCGAGACTGGAGATGTAATAGAAGGTTTCAGTGTTCGGTTGACCGAGCCGATCGAATGTCTCGGTATCGATACGCACGAGCGTTCGGAGGTGGTCCCAGCCGTCTGGAGCCGCAGGACAGGCGGCAAGAAAGATGCGTCGGGTCACTTGCCCGCGCCCCGCACCTTCTATGTTGACGGCGTCCGCTTGCTGAAGCGAGCGTTGTCCGAGCCATAGTTGAGCCCAGTACGATAGCTCGGGTTGTGAGCCTTTGAGACTCAACAAATAGTGCAGCCCGCGGACTCTGATGTGTTGCGCATTGGCTTTGGAGCAAGCGCCAGCGTCGTAAGTCACCAGGCGAAACAGGTCGAGTGGGCCATAAGCGGCAAGCAGCGCATCCAGGGCTCGCTCGAAAACGCCCATCTCATTGGTCACCGCCGGGATAGGGTACACATCAATGCAGGGCCGAGCCTGGGAACTCGAGAGAACCGCTGTCATCGTGCCGATACGACCGCTCAAACGTCCTTGGTCAATATCTTGCGTTATGAGCTGCGAATATCGGTCGTCCACCGCGGGCACCGTGACGTACTTGCCGTCCTTCGAAACAACCCCGAAGGGTAATTCGAAATCGACACCCAGTGACTTACTCCGATGAGCTGAGCGCGTTGCCGAGTGCAAGATGGGACGCAGGTCCTGCGGCTCGACTGTCGAGAGGGCATCGCGCAACGTTGTATCGGGAACTTGACGACGAATGCCTAGCAGATGACGTGTCGCCACCGACAGACTGGCTGTCAATTGCTCCACGTCTGCAAAACTCTTCTGACCCGTCATGACACCGAGCAGCGTGGAAAACAGCAGGGTGTCGAGTTTCCATCGCCGACCGCGGCGGTCACGATGGTCAGGCACCCGATCGAAGTGAAGACGTGATTGACGAACCGATAAAAACCCACAGATTCTGCGAACTTCTCTGGAATCCGGCATAGTGACCTCGCTTTGTGACTTGCCCACGAGGTGCCCGATTTGGCAGAGTGTCGATTGCCTCGTGGGGTTGTGTTTTGGGCAAACGCAGTCGATCACGACTGCCGCAACGAAGCGAGGCGTTATTGTCGAAGGGCAGAAAATGGCGTCGCGTTGGCGGAGAAACACCCCCGGGTGCACCGCAACTCCCCTGATCGGTCATCCGACTTAACGAGACAACCGCTTCGAACCCCGATTGCGAATTTATGCCTCAGCCCGGCACCGACTGACGCCCCTAAGCACTCCGCCTTTTCCGTGCCGAACCGACATCAAACAAACCATCACCCGGCCCGACCTTCGATTGGAGCTGATGTAACAGGGCATAAGGGGCACCGCCCACTCCTGCTTGGTCTCCAGCGCCGCTTCGGGGCGGTTGAGAAAATGAAGCGGTTTAGCCGTAGTTCGCGAGATCGACCTCGGTGCCTGGCATTTGAAGGACGAAGGGTCGAATCTCGATGTGCAGCTTGGCGCGGCCATCGTAGTCGAGGATGCGGACGCAGCCTAAGCCTAGGGCTCGCTCGGTAGCATACGGGTTATCCCCGCGGTCGGCGACACGCACGGCATAGGGTGCCCTACGCTCGGTTGCAACCACTTCGTAGGCGGTAGGGTTGACAGCATCCGAGTAGGGGGTCGCACGCAGGCGTCCCTTGTCTGGATCGGCGTAGAGCGAAAGCACCAGTATGCGTTCGGACTCGTTTTGCAGTGCAAAGACGAGCTCTGCCCTCGAGACGAGTGGGGTTCCGGTGCGTTTGAGTTGCGCAAAAACGGTCGAGCGGCGCTCGGGATGTTGAGCTAGTAGCGCCGAGGCCAAAATGGCAATCTCCTGCTTGAGCAAGTCACGCGGGCGATCTTCCATGTGAAGGAAGGCTACGGTGAGTTGCTCGAGGGCCGCTTCGTAGGCACCGTCTCGTGCGAGTAGCCACGCGAGCTCGCGTTCCGACTCGGCGCGCCCGTCTTTCAATCGAATCGCGGTGCTTAGTGCATCGATGGCCAGTGCCTCTGAGCTTCGATCTCCCAGGTGAGACAGCCAGGCCGCAGCAACCCGATGCAGATTTGCCTTATCCGGAAAACGGTCGAGCAGCGATCCGTAGGCACGACGGGCTTCACTCAGGTTGCCACGCGCCTCGGCGGCTCTTCCCCAGGCTAGATACGCGAGTAGTGTGTTCGGGTGTGTCTCGAGCAAACTCCGCGCCGCCTTTTCAGCATCTTCAGGCCTGTTTTCCGCGATGGCTTGCATCACATTTCGGAAAGCGCCTTCGTAGGCCTCCGTGCCGACATCTTTTGGTAAGAGGGGATACTCGGGGTTGCTGAGCTTCACCGGAACGTAATTCTCGGGGATGTCATCAGAATACGAACGCGAGTTGTCATCGCCGGGCTGACTCTCGTCTTCACCGTCACCGAACACGAGTGGATACACGACCGTGACTGGCCCTGATGGGGGAGAGGTAAACTGTAAGGTCGTAAACGCTTGAAGGACACAGCGAACGAAATCGGCATTCGGAACTGTAGATCCTACGTCACTCACGGAAGTTACTTGACCATCCTTGCCAATCACGAAGCGTGCGGTTACTCGACCCTTGGGAACGATGGGCGCTTGGTGATTTTGCACGGCACAGCCCCGAAAACGCCCGAAGTTGAGACGCACTATCCGCTGAATGATCTCGGGAGGTAGTCGACCGTTCACCATCAAACCACCGCAGCAGCCCACTACTAGCCTTCGCGACGCCTGCAGCATCGACAGTTTCCCGTGTTCGAGAACGAGGGTGCTTCTTTTAGTTTCGCTCGAAGGCGCGATGAGCCCCTGTTGCTCGAAGTAGCGCTCGAACAGGGGTCGCCAAACCGGCTGCGGGCTGAGGATCTGCGGAGCCCGCTTGCCCACGCGCACTCTCAGCGTAACGCCCTCGGGAACGCGAGCCAGAACCCAGCGCTCGTCATCGGGAAGTGGCGAGACGAGGGCCCAAGAACTCTGTGCAACGGCTCCAGGAATCGAGATTGGAAGCTCGGGCAAGCTGGGCTGCTCGAATTCCCGGACGAGATCCTCGCCGCTCGAGGCAACCCGCCCGTGCTCAGCGAGACCGGCCGTAACCAGGGCTTCGAGTAAGGCCTGATCCCTTCCGAACTCGGGGGCCACGACGTCGAGTTGACGAATGCCGAGCTTTGCCCAACGAGCCACTCGCGACGACAACGAGGCTCGGTCGCTCAAGCCCGCGGTGGCGATACCATCGCTGAGCAGGAATACACGCTGGAACTCGTGTTGTCGCGCCAATGCTTCGATCGCCGAAAATGCGCTTTCGAGGTTCGTTGCACCGAGCGCCCCGCGCCGAGCAATGCTTTCGAATGCGGACTCGGGGAGATCCCTGGACGCACCATTGAACACCGTTTGTGTCGACTGATCGAAGGCAATCAACGCGAGTTTTCCGCGGGTTACGGTCGCAAGCGCTCTGGCCTGCTCGATGCGGCGACTCAGTTCTTTCCCCGATGAAGCACTGGTATCGATGAGCACCACCGCGTCGCGAATCGGTACAGGCGCAAGCTCGCCGCCTGGGCTCACCTTCACCATGGCAAGGTCGCCTGCTCGATAAGCCTCAGTGTCAAGGTCGAGTTGCGCGATGACGTCAGCCGCGGCCTCGCTGTGCGTGAGCACGAGCGGTTCGGCGAGTTCACGGCCATCTTCATCGGTAAGTGTGGCACCCAATCTGGCAAGGCGAGCCTGGCCTACCGCACTTGCGACCACGGCACGCCCGTGGTCGAGCGGCTGCACGTAGATGAGGGAAGCATGATTGCTCTCGAATCCTAGTCGTTTTGTCCAAGTCCCCGAGGCGAAGGTCGCGGGCACATCGCCGTTGCAATACCCGGCGCTCTCCGATTCGAGCAGCACCGCTCTCGCAGGCAGCCGCACTCGAAGCTCGACGGTACTTTGCAGAGGCGCAAAATCGAATTGTAACTTCGTCGCGATCAGAGGCCCAACGACTACGGAATTGGCTTCAACCGAAACCAAGTCAGCAACTTCTCCCGTGCGGGTTTCAACGGAAATGGCGGGCCCCGAGGCGGAGGCTTGGCCGATGGCGAGTGTCGCGGGGCGGGCATCGGCCGCGTTCGCCCAGAGGATGGCGAAAATGACGAACAAGCCGAGCCAAGCCGTCGAGAGTTTCGCCACTAAACCCGTCCGACAATTGCGCTGGCCAAAGGTTCCCACACCGACGCCACTCACGGTTTTCTGGCACGACGGCACGTGGCTACGCGTGTTCGCGTAACGCTCTCACTTGGGTCTCAGTCATTACATGCGCGCTCAGTGTCGGACGATGTCGCAGCTAAATTGTGCTGATTCCGTGCCGTCACAACAGCATTTGGGCAATTATGAACCATTGCTGGATTATGCCGTCGGGCTCAGTGGCTTTTTGTCTTGCGCGATGCGTCGGACGCTGAAACCCTAGGAAGCCCCCTGATGCTTCGCGCCCCTAACTCCAGTTATCCCGCGGGACCGAAGCGATGGTCCTCTTGGGGACTGGGCGGGCTCGTTGCGATGGCGTTCGTCGGCAGCGGCGCAACGGCGCTGCGTAGCGTAACGACGTACGCGCTTTTGCAGGTGGCGGTTCCAAAGATTGCCGCCGCGCGTTCTTTGTCACAAAAGCCCGTTCTAACGGCGCAAGCGTTGACGCCCGAATTACGACATCGCGGTTACAACGAGTGCAACCCGTATGACTTCGTTGGCCTCGGACCTTACGCCCCGTATCGAAAACTTCGAGTGGGGCGCATTGCCATCCCGCAAAAGGGCGGCCATACGAAGGATTTCGGCTACGACGTACTCGTGCATTTTCACGGGCAAACCGCGATGCGCATGACGCTGGCGCAGGTAGCCCGCGGTGTCGCCTTCGTCGGCATCGACCTCGGCATCGCGAGCGGCCCTTACCAGGATGCCTTCGCGTCGCCCGAAGCCTGGCCGGCACTGAAGCGTTCGATCGAGTCCGCGCTCAAGGCGCAGTCCGGCGATCCGCGCGCGCACATTCGTCACATTGCGCTCACGGCCTGGAGCGCCGGCTACGGCGCGGTCAATGAAATCTTGAAGCACGACAAGGCTGGCATCGATGCTGTGGTGCTGCTCGATGGCCTTCACGCCGCCTGGGATCCCACGCACACGAGTCACACGACGGGCAATGACGTGACCGCGGGCCCCATCGCGCCGACGCTCGAATTCGCTAAAATGGCGCTAAAGGGCGAGAAAATTTTCGTCTTTTCGCATTCGGAGGTCGACCCGGTCACGTACCCCTCGACCCGGCTCACCGCCGACATGTTGATGCGCGAGCTCGGGATCAAACGTCACCCGGTATCCAATTCAAGTTCTGATAAATTTGGTCTTTACGGCACGGTAGACACGCGGGGCGTTCACATCTGGTCCTACCACGGCGGCGATAAGGCAGCCCATTGCACGCACTTGACGCATATCGACCGCGCCGTTCGAGACATCCTTGAGCCGGCCTGGCACACACCCGCGATGGATCGCAACGTCCCGCCGACACCCGCCCCAAAATTGGGCCCAGCACCAGCACCGAGTAGTCAGGGTGAACCTGAGGTAAAGAATTGCGCGAGACCGAGTGACGCCGAAGGAAAGTCCGCGGCCTCGGAGTTTCGATTGAGTAAAGTTCCGGCAGGGTGATTATTCGTTTGCTGTCTCAAGCATCTTGGCTGGACGTTGTCGGTCTTGCCGACTCTTGCGAAGGCCGCTCCGCATGATTGCGCAGGTGGTCAATTCCGAGGGAGCGGGTCTGGAGCAATCGGAGGCGGGATGTAGGCCACGGGAGAGTCTTGCGACTAGGCTGCGAACAGAATTGGTAAGGATAACTTAGGCGCCCTTGCGCGTCCGACGCGCAAGGTAAGCAGCCGGAAATTATAGGCCGGGAGGGTTCCCGCCTCTGAGTGCGCAAGGCCCCGAGCGAGAGCGTAACCCCACGATTTCCCCGCAGGGTTTGACGTCGGTTCAACTATTTTGCGACAACCCGCCGGCTATGCCCGAGTTTATCTATACGATGCGCGAGGTCACCAAGGTGCACCCGCCGGACAAAAAGGTGTTGGAGAACATCACCTTGGCCTTCTTTCCTGGCGCAAAGATCGGCGTCATTGGCGCCAATGGTTCGGGCAAGTCGTCCCTGCTGCGCATCATGGCCGGCGTCGATACCGAGCACTACGGCGAAGCCCGGCCGCATCCGGGAACCCGGGTTGGTATTTCTCCAGGAGCCAGAGCTCGGCTCAGGCCGTTACCGTTCGGGATGCGCTCGAGATCGGCGTCGCGGACATTCGTGCCGTCTTGGACCAGTTTGAAAAGGTCAACATGCGTCTCGGTGAGCCGACTGAACGCCGAGGAAATGGAAGCGGTACTGGCCGAGCAGGCAATTTGCAGGAGATCGGATCGATGCCGTCGATGCCTGGAACTTGGAGACCACCCTGCAGACAGCGGGTGAAGCACTTCGATTGCCGCCCCTGGATGCCGAGATCCGCGTGTTGTCGGGTGGAGAGAAGCGGCGAGTAGCTCTGGCTTGCGTGCTGCTCGGGCGTCCCGACATGCTGCTGCTCGACGAGCCTACCAACCACCTGGATGCCGAATCTGTCGCTTGGCTCGAACGGTTTCTCCTTGAATATCCGGCTACCGTTATCGCCGTCACGCACGATCGGTACTTCCTCGACAACGTAGCGGGCTGGATTCTGGAGCTCGACCGAGGGCGCGGTTATCCCTTCAAAGGCAACTACACGGGCTGGCTCGAGCAGAAGAGCGCCGGTTGGCCATCGAGGAAAAGCAGGAAAGTGCCAAGCAACGAAAACTCAAGCACGAACTCGAGTGGGTGCGTGCTAGCCCGAGGGCGCGTCAAGCTAAGAGCAAAGCCCGCCTCGGCGCCTACGAAAGCCTTCCTCGCACAATCGGCAAAAGGGCAGCTCGACTCGAGGGAAATGTGCATCCCGCCCGGGCCCCGTCTGGGAGATTTGGTCGTACAATGCGAAGACCTATCGAAGGGCTTCGGCGAGCGGCTGCTAATTGACGGCCTGACTTTTCGCTTACCGAAAAATGGCATTGTCGGCGTTATTGGGCCGAACGGCGCGGGCAAGACGACGCTCTTTCGCATGCTCATCGCCGAGGAACAACCCGACGGCGGGAAACTCGTAATCGGCGAAACGGTTCAATTCGCCTATGTGGACCAGAGCCGCGAACGCTCGAGGGCAACAAATGTCTGGCAGGAGATCTCCAAGGGTGAAGACAAATTGATGATCGGCGGCCGCGAAATTGCTTCGCGTGCATATTGTTCGTGGTTCGGATTTCGCGGTAGCGACCAGCAGAAGCCGGTGGGGAAATTGAGTGGCGGCGAGCGTAACCGTGTCATCTTGGCGAAGCTGCTGAAGGAGGGTGGCAATGTTGTACTGCTCGATGAGCCCACCAACGACTTGGACGTCGATACGCTCCGATCGCTGGAAGAAGCGCTGCTTGATTTCGCAGGATGTGCCGTGGTCATTAGCCATGATCGATGGTTCCTCGACCGATATCCACGCATATGCTTGCGTTCGAAGGCGAGGGGCAAGTCACGTGGTTCGAGGGTAACTATCAGGCGTACGAGGAGGACCGACAGCGGCGACAATCCGCGTCGAACGGCGAGCCGCGGAAAGTCAAATTCAATAAGCGTGGCCTGTGACTAGCAATATAAGTTGGGAGCGATTGATGCCGCGATCATCATCGACCCCGGGTCGAAAGCATGAAATCCCAGGAAATCCATAGGGTTCTCCAATAACGATTTTGGGACAAACTCAACATACTGGTGCACGTGAACCAGGGGAAGCAATTGGTTGCAGGACTATCGATGGCACCTTGCAGGAAACGCGGTGTAGACTATTGCTCAAGCGTAGCGAAAGTTGCTGTGGGGGCGCATGGTGTCTGGTTCTGGTTCTATCCTAGTTATCGATGATCATCCGCGCATTCGCGCCGGGCTCGTCCGTCTCGTCGAAGAGCTCGGGCACACTGCAGTGGAAGCCGACTCGATGGAGGCGGGACTCGAAAAGTTGGAACGTGCACCTTTTCGGCTGGTACTGCTGGACCTACTCCTTCCGGGCATGCACGGTTTTGATGGCTTGCGACTGATACACGAACGATTTGCAGAAACACCGGTTGTTGTTATTTCGGGTACAGCCACGGTAGAGCTGGCTGTCGCATGCATGAAGCGAGGGGCTAGAGATGTAATTCCAAAGCCCTTTGATCCCGACGTTGCCCTTGAGCTAATTCGCGCCACTCTCGAGCCAGCGAGCGCAACCTATGTTCGAAACGACCATCGGCCAGAACGCACCCGTGAAGCCGTTCGCAGGGCCACGGAACTTTGGGCGTTGTCGCCAAGGCAGGCGGAGGTCCTCGAACTACTGGTTACCGGAGCCTCGAATCGCACCATTGCGGACTCGTTGAAATGTGCCGAGAGCACGGTCGAGATGCATGTCACGACGCTACTCAAGAAGTCATCGACGGCGCAACGTGCCGAGCTAGTTGCCCGGTTTTGGATGGATTTCGGTATATAGCGAGGCTTCCATGATTGGCCCCTGTGGCTCGTCCGTTCCGCCGTTTTGATCGTGTTCGTGACGTTGAGGAATGGTCGGAGGACCATTGTCTGGGGCCCGGGACAGACAACACGCTACCGTTTTTCAGCGGTTACGATTGCTCGTTCGCTCGGATTGGGGCGCGGGCGAGTCCCCGAAATCGATATTTCAGCTTCACCAACGGCGTCATCGCCCACGGTGCGTTCTGCGTCCGCCTTAGGCCAGGAAATAGTCACACGCGCACCCCCCGCGGCAATGTTGGAAATGGCTAGAGTTCCCCCATCCCGCTTTACCATTTGATGACAGCTGTACAGCCCGATCCCCGTACCCTGGGCTTTGGTTGACACCATCGGCCTAGGAAACGAGTCCAAGACCGCCTTTTGAAATCCGAGGCCATTGTCTTCGACGATCAACACGACGGAATTCTCAGCCACTGCGATTCGGCAAACGATTTCCTTTTCCGCTGCAGCGCGCTCCGCCTGACAAGCGTTAATCAGCAGGTTCTCGAGGATTCGCTTGAGCGTCGCCGCACCTCCAATTGTGGAGATCGCAGCCATATTGGCTGATTTTTCAGATTCGACCCGGCATCGAACATCGGGGTACAGGCGCTCAATGATCTCAAGGCAGCGCTGCACGGGCTCGAGCACGGTTATTGTTGACCCGATGATCGGTTGAAGCCTGACACTGTGGCGCGACGAAACTATATGCTCGCCAATTTGAGACAGCTCGCCGACAAGCTCCTGTGATAGGCGCCGCGCGCGGTGTAGGCCCGGATCCGTGCCCTTGTCAAGCGCCCGCGACAGATCACGAACCATGAACAAGCTGGCCGTCATCGCATTGCTAAGGTCGTGCAAAATACTGTCATGCTGCGCCCAGGATGGGTCGGCTTCCTGCTTGTGAGGCAACTGGACCCGATTCCCGCGACGAAGTGATAACGGCAGCGCAGTAGCAACCACTCCGATCAGCATAATTGCGATAATAGTCGTTTGCTCCGACCTAAGTACGCAACCTACACCCAGCCCTGCCCATATCGCGGCAAGCTCTGGTGCCAATCGCCTCCGAATTTCTGCACTGTAGCTTCGGTGGGCAACTAAGCCTATCAACCAGGCAACACTGGCGAGCTGGACGGGTGGATTCGCAGCTACAACTAGGCAACTGGCGCAAGCATACGACGCGAATCCTGTTGCCCAATCGATGCCGGCGCGGGAAAGCGAGACAGCGTGCCCTGGCACGTTTCGCCACGCCAGCAAGAGTTCCCCTACTGTGCCCAAGCCGCAAAACGTGATCCAGAAACTTGGCGAGGTACCAACCTTGGACCAACCTTGAGCGAATCCGAAGCCAACGGTGACCGCCGAGAAGGCGACCCAACCGACGAGCCTTGCCCATCGAGTTGGGCGCGATCCCGAAGGACTTCCCTCATTGGACTCGGCCGATCTTCCCACACCTTCAGCTATATCACAGCTCTCGGATTGTGGACCGATGTCATGAGCGTCTGGCACTATACGTGGTTCGGTCACCTCGACTATTTTCAATCCCGCTGCAGATCGAGTGCAGGGCTTGCGGCGTGATTTGCGCTATTGGAGGGCTCTACAACCTCTTCCTGGGGAAAAATGCGTCGTCGCGAAAGAAAGCTAACCGTGGGTGGCGGCCCGCCGGGCGTGTCACCAGAATCGATAGTTCAGCCACGAGCGATTGCTCAGGTTTGGCGTGAGGACTCGGGCAGGCAAGGGCCATGAGTGCAGCCATATTGTCTACTGGCACGGAGCTGACCCGCGGCGAGCTGGTCAATACGAACGCGACTTGGATCGCAGCTGAGCTAACGAAATTAGATGTCTCGATCGCGGCAATCGACACCGTTGACGACGATCGCCTACGGATTGCCGATGCCTTTCGCCGCCTGGCGTCTCACCACGACATCGTCGTTTGCACAGGTGGCCTCGGCCCTACTACTGACGATGTCACGGCGGAGGCCTTGGCTTTGGCGGCGGATGTTAGCCTTGAAACACATGAGCCATCACTGCAGGCAATACAAGCTCGCCTGGCCAAATTGAGCCGGATTGTGACGGCATCCAACGCCAAACAAGCGCTTCTGCCGAAAGGGTGCACGGCACTGGCCAATCATTGGGGAACCGCACCCGGTTTCAGTTTGAAACTGCATCGGGCAACGATTTATTGTCTTCCTGGCGTACCAATCGAGATGAAGGGTCTATTCAACGCGTACATCGCCCCTGCAATCATGCAAAGCCAGCGACAGACTACGGTGCAGATCGTGATTCGCACATTTGGAATGGCGGAATCGGCTGTCAACGACGCGCTCGACAAGATCGAGACTGACTACGATGTAACCCTCGGTTATCGCGTTCATTTTCCCGAACTAGCTGTAAAAGTCATCGCCCGCCGAGACTCGAGTGAGCAGGCACGTCGGGTCGCCGAAGATGCTGCAAATGCCGTAAGTTCGATTCTGGGCAATCGCGTCGTCTTTGGGCGGGATGACGCCAATTTACCGGGTGAATTAGGGGAAATGTTGCGTGAAAGAGGGCTACTTCTAGGCATTGCCGAATCCTGCACCGGCGGGTTGGTAAGCTCACTGCTCACTGCGCAGCCGGGAATCAGCGATGTTTTTGCTGGGGCTGTCGTAGCTTACTCGAATAGCGCAAAGCATAGTCTGCTGGGAGTCCCGCACGAGCTCATCGAGCAAGCGGGCGCCGTGAGCGAGCCAACGGCTATCGCGATGGCCGAAGGGGCGAGGCGCGCATTGAATTGTGACTGGGCGCTGGCAATCACGGGTATCGCCGGGCCGACGGGCGCAACCGCTGATAGGCCGCTTGGGACCGTGCACTTTGCGGTCTGTGGCCCGAAGCTTCAACGGCATCACCACCGCGTCATAGCTTGGGACCGCAATAGATTTCAGCGCCTGGCAGCTTTCGTGGCACTCAACTGGATTCGGTTACTCTTGCTGGACCCAAGCGCCGAGCCCCCGTGATATGCAGCGGTTATTCGTGGCCCTGTCATTGCCGGAGACGACCGTTGCACAGCTGGCTGACGCGCAGCGAAGCCTGGCGGAGATGGCGCGATTAAATGACATACCGCTGCGCGTGACACGCGCTGACCACTTTCACGTGACGCTCGCCTTTTTGGGCGAAGTCCCCTCAACTCGAGTTCAATCAATCATGGACGCTACGCGAGAGGTTGCTGCCGCTCACGCGAGTTGCCAATTGATTGCGCGCGGTCTAACTGCGTTTCCCTCGGAGCGAAAGGCCCGAATAATCGCCAATTCCTTCGAGGACCTGTCGGGCACACTGGCAAAGCTCGTGCCGTCCTTGCACAGTCGCCTACGAGCATGTGGCTGCACCCTCGAGGACCGCGCTTTTCATGCCCACGTCACATTGGCGCGACTGCCTTCGGCTAGAAAGGTTAGTCTTCAATTGATGGGTGGCGACTTTGTAGGAGCGACCGCGCGTTGCACATCGATCCACGTTTTTGAATCGATACTGAGCTCCCAGGGATCAGAATACCATTCGCTCGGGACAACCGAATTGAAGGACCCCGAGCTCTAAGGTAAAGGTCACCGACGCATCAGGTGAGAGTGGTGGGCTTATCGTCGCCGGTTGGGAGCAGTCCGGTCAGTTTTGTTGCACGCGATCGAATGAAAGTTTCTCGCCTTTGCGATCCACCCGAATCAGATCGCCGGGCCCCAATTCACCACTGATCGTCCGCCGCGCTAACTCGTCTTCAAGGTACCGCTGCAGCGCGCGCTTGAGTGGGCGTGCACCGTATTGCGGGTCAAATCCCACCTCAGCTAGCCAATCGCGGGCGGCTGGCGACACGTCCAACCGAAGTTCTCGCTTAGCCAACCGCTGCTCGATGCGCTCGAGTTGCACATCGACGATACGACGAATGTTTTCGGGGCTCAAGCGCCGGAAAATGAGTGTCTCGTCGATGCGATTCAAGAACTCGGGGCGGAAATGCGCTTTCAGGGTCTCTGCCATCCCTCGTTCGAGCGCTGCGCGCCGTTCCTGGTCGGACAAATCACGACGCTCCTCGACAGCGCTAATTACTTCGGAGCCGAGATTGCTGGTCAATATGATGACGGTGTTCTTGAAGTCCACCGTGCGACCTTGCCCGTCAGTAAGGCGTCCATCGTCGAGAAGTTGAAGCAATGTGTTGAACACATCAGGGTGGGCCTTCTCGATTTCGTCGAACAATAGGACGCTGTAAGGGCGGCGACGCACCGGCTCGGTCAACTGCCCGCCTTCCTCGTACCCAATGTACCCCGGCGGTGCGCCGAGCAGCCGTGACACCGTGTGTCGTTCCATGTATTCGCTCATATCGAGGCGAATCATGGCCTTTTCGTCGTCGAAGAGTTGCTCGGCGAGGGCGCGCGCAGTCTCCGTCTTTCCGACGCCCGTGGGGCCTAGAAACAGAAAGCTCCCAATCGGGCGCGTCTCATCACTGAGGCCAGCCCGTGAACGTCGCACTGCATTGGCAACCGCTTCGAGGGCCTCATCCTGGCCGATGACTCGCGTTCGCAGGTGATCTTCCATGTCGAGCAATTTCTGCAAGTCGCTTTGCAGCATCTTTGCAACTGGGATGTGTGTCCACTTGGACACGACTAGCGCTATGTCTTGCTCGGTCACTTCTTCTTGCAACATGCTGCCGTTTTTTTGAACACGTGCAAGTTCGTCGCGAGCGGTTTGCATGGCCCGTTCAACCTCCGGGATACGCCCATACTGAAGCTCGGAGGCTAGTTGGTAATTGGCTGCTCGCCGCGCCTGGTCCATTTGGACTTTCAAGGCATCGAGCCGCACTTGCTGCTCCCGAATCGTGTCGATAATTTGCTTTTCCCTGAGCCATTTGGCCCTTGCAACGTCGCGCTCACTGGAGAGTTCAGCTTTATCTTTGCGCAGCTCTTGGAGCCGTTTTTGACTCGCGGCATCGCGCTCTCGCTCGAGGGCCTTTTCCTCGATCGCAAGTTGGATCAGCCGCCGTTCCATTTGGTCAATTGGAGCCGGAAGGCTATCGATCTCCATTTTCAGCTTGCTGGCGGCTTCATCCACTAGATCAATCGCCTTGTCGGGCAAAAAGCGATCCGTAATGTAACGATTGCTGAGCGTTGCCGCAGCGACCAGCGCTGAGTCTTGGATGCGAATCCCATGATGTAGTTCGTAGCGTTCCTTGATACCGCGTAGAATTGCAATAGTGGCTTCGACGCTAGGTTCCGCCACAACGACGGGTTGGAATCGCCTTTCGAGTGCCGCGTCCTTTTCTATGTGCTTTCGGTATTCATCGAGCGTGGTCGCCCCAATGCAGCGCAGTTCGCCCCGTGCCAGGGCTGGTTTTAACATGTTGGCCGCGTCCATCGCGCCCTCGGCCGCGCCCGCCCCAATCAGCGTGTGCAGCTCGTCGATGAAGAGCACGACCTTTCCGGCTGCGCCTTCGACTTCCTTGATCACGGCCTTGAGACGATCCTCGAATTCGCCACGGAATTTGGCACCGGCAACCATGCTGGCTAAGTCCAGCGCCAAAAGCCGCTTGTCCTTCAATGATTCGGGGACATCGCCGGTCGCTATTCGCTGAGCAATACCCTCCGCGATGGCGGTCTTTCCAACACCGGGTTCACCGATCAGAACCGGGTTATTCTTCGTGCGCCGGCTAAGCACCTGCATGACACGACGAATCTCCTCGTCGCGCCCAACTACTGGGTCAATCTTGCCCGCTCGGGCCTGCTGAGTGAGGTCGCGCGTGTATTTCTCGAGTGCTTGGAATTTGCCTTCGGGGTTTTGATCTGTCACGCGCTGTGAACCGCGGATCTCGGCGAGCGCTTGGAGTAGTTTTTCATAGGTGACGCCCTGCCGCTCAAGGACGAGCTTGATGTCCTTGTCCACGCGGGCTGACGCCAAAATAAACAATTCCGCGGAGACGAAATCATCCTTGAGTTTTTTGGCTTCGTCCTCGGCGCCCTGCATCACCGCAAGCGTTCGCGAGTTTAGGCGGGGCTCGCCACCGCCAGAGACTTGCGGAAGCTTCTCGAGCCGCTCATTGAGCGCGCGCAAGAGCTGCTCGGCATTGCCTGAAGCTCTCTCGAACAACAACGTGCCCGTGCTATCCTCTTGGGCGAGGACCGCAATCAGCAGGTGTTCGGGAAGTAATTCTGGATGCCCACTGCGAATGGCATTGGAGAATGCCTCCTGGAGGGCTTGTTGACTTTTGCTGGTCAAACGGTCAGTGCGCATATTAGCCAGGCAACAACTTAAGTTGTGCGCTGGCTCTAGCAAGGGCACTAAAGCCCCCCGACCCGCACCTCACGAATCGATGGAGGCCTCAACCCGCGCCCGGATGTTTGCGAGCAGCTCCTGGGCCCGCGTAAGGCCGAGTTCCGCGACCAGCTGGGTGAACTTTCGCTCTAGCTCGACGCGAGCTTCCCAATCGACCGGAACATTGAGGGTTTCGATGACGGTCCTGCGTGAAAGCGGCGCGCCGACGGCGGACTTCGATTTACGGCTGGGTGTGCCCCCATCGCGACTGGACCGGGCTGAAATTACGCCTGGGTCACGGATGCTGCTGCGCTGGGTTGACACGGGTTCCTCGTCTTCAACGTCGAGCACTGCGTTTTCATCGAGCTCGAGCAAGTAGAAAACATACCCGAATTCCTTCGAGTAGCGTTCCACGATGTCCATTTCGCGCTCGGTTTCGGACAGAATCGCCTCGATAGTCCGCGGCACGGTGTGACTGGCCCGAAATGCTGCGATACGACGCCGAAGCGGGCGGTAATATTCGTTCCACCAATCGTCGGTGGGCAGCGTAAACGTGTCCAGAACCTTGAAACCGACGCGTTCGGCCGAGCTGCAGTTGCCCGCGCTCGTCGTCATTCCAGGGTACGCCTTTTTCCAAAATATTCGGGGTTCATCCGATGGCGTGGGAACCAGCCACGTGAGCTCAGTCAACGCGACTCGCCCACCTGGCGCCAATAGGGGCCGCCACAGCGTCAAGGCTTGCTCGAACCCGACGAGATACGCCGCGCCTTCCGACCAAATCAGATCATAGCTGCAGGGGGGTTCGTCGAGCTGCGTAAAGTCGCCCTGCCGGATTTGAATCAGCGACTTTAGGCCTTCTTGCTCGGCATTGGCGGCCAATGCCTCGAGAAATGGAGCGTGCTGATCAATCGCCACAACGGGAGACTTGAGCTCCCGCGCGAGCAGCAATGTCGAGGCACCGCTGCCACAACCGAGATCGATCACTCGCAGCGATTTGGGCAACTTTCCCAGGCGCCGCAAGGCCTCGTGTGTGCTGCTTTCTGATCCAGGCCCTTGACGGGGTAGACCTTCGTAGAGTGAGAAAAAGGCTTCCTCAGGTGTCATTTTGCGGCAGGCGCTTAGCACATTCTAAAGTGGGTTACTGCCTAACAAGCCCGGCCCATAAGCTGAATATGGGTTTCCTTGCTTGTGTTGTACCGGTACGGCACGTCTCCCAGCCGCAATGCCTAGATGCGCATTGGTTTGCCGAATCCCACGTTCGTGCGTTGAGCACGGACTTGACCACGGGCTCCCACAATTGGTGTTGCTTTCGGTGTGAGCGTGGGCGTCGGGGCAATTTAGCGACTCGCCATGGCGTAAAGATAGCGCGCAATATTGGCGACTTCTTCGTCGGTAAGCTTTGCGCCGTTCTTGTTGCGCATGCGATTAACCGTCGATTCCCAAACGTCACGCGGCACCGCGTTTTCCGACTTCAACGCGTGGCATTTTCCACATTGACTAAGGTACGCGCGTTGACCGGACTGCAGCTGTTCCATGCTGGTACCGGGCCAATGCGTGTTCGCCGTTTTCACGTCGGACGTGCTCGGGGGCGGAAGCGTTCCGCCGCAGGCAATGGCGGTGACAGCCGCCATGCAAGTCGTAGTAATCCTCGAGATAGCCCGTGAAATGGTTGGGTCGCCCGCTGTCATGATCAAGCTTTTGATAGCAGAAGGTCATACGTAATTGCACGCAGAAAATGCGAACTTGGGTCAAAGCAGCAGTCAAGAGATCTTGAGTCGCAACTGGCACCGTAGGTATCTGCCGAAGTGTAAGCGAACGTCCGAGCCTGCCGCCTATCTAACGGTAGGGGCCAAATAATCAGGAAGTCAGGGAACTCAATTCGCGCAGGAGCTCCGTTTCGGCTGCGGCGTGTGACTGAAACGCCAACTCGAATTTGTCGCATCTCACAGTGGCGTCCGGTGTGCGCGACACCTTCGTTTCGCTCCAGAGAGCGGCCCTGAGGGCTTCGAAGGCCGCCAAGACACTGTCATGTTGGCTCTGCAATTGTTCCAGTTTGGACCGAACCTTGGGGAATTTGTCGTCCAGGCGCGGAAAGGCTTCCTCTTCTTCAAAGGCAAAGTGCTCGAGTAACTGTTGGCGCAGGATCTCCATCTGTCGGAGGACCTCGGAATAATGCGAAGCGGCGATGTTGCCCGTGTCCTCGAGCGACTTGATCAGTGTGACCACGTGAACAACTTGCGAACTTAGCAGTGAGTGGTCGTCGTGCAGAAGCTCGAGTTCATCCATAGGACACACGACTTTACGCTGGAACTTGGCACCGGCGCGATTTGATTAATCTGGGGGTGGCTGCCCAAATAGGTCAATTCAGTCGTTCCATTTTGAGTGTGGTCTTAGCCCCGCGAAAGCTCACGCTAATCGACACTTTTGGCGCAACGCACGCCCGCCATCAGGAGACGCCAATGACCGGGATGATGAACCCGGTTGGAAGCGCGCAGTCCGGTTACCGGATAGTTGAATGCCCCTCCCCGCAAGACGTGCTCACATTCCGTCGGAATTGGGTTCGTGCCCGTAAAACCTTGACGTTTTTCCGCGCGTAACCAGTTTTGCGTTTCGAGAATTTGGGCGCAACTTCCTGGTTCGCCGCTGGGCGCCGAGGGTCGTCGATAAGCGATCGGATCGTAGTTATCGGACATCCACTCCCATACATTGCCCGCTAGATCGAGGTGCCCGTACGGACCCGCGCCCTTTGGATACAACCCGACTTCGCAGGTAGTTCCGGCGGGCGTACCCACATGGCGTGCGAAGCAGCCATGGATCGTGGGGTCCGGCGCGGAGTTCCCCCACGGATACCGGCGCTTGTCGTCGCCACGTGCCGCACGCTCCCATTCTGCTTCGCGCGGCAACCGTCTGCCTCGGTATTTGCAGTAAGTGAGTGCCTGGTCCCAGGATATTCCGGATATCGGCTGAAGGGGTTTACGAAAAGCGCTGTCATCGCCCGCTCCAAAGCTTTTCGCTGAATCTGGGCGATATTGCGCACACATTCCTGAACGCATGCACTCCGTGTAGTCGCGAACTGTAGCTTCGGTAACATCGAGCCAGAAGTCCAAAACCGTAACGAGATGCGCCGGGTGCTCGTCCTCTTCCCCGCCGTTGTCGGCGCCCATTTCAAACGTGCCGCCCGGTACCAAAAGCATTCCTTCCGGGGCGGCTTTCTGTTCAAAGGGTGGAGGGTCGCCTGTTTGGGGTAAAGCTGCAGGCTCGGTTGGTGTCACTAGCCCACGCGGGGCGGCTTTGGCGCTGATTTCGGCCAACCCAGAGGGCGGAAGGGCCGGCCTTGCCTGGGCAATCGTTACTTGCGAATC
The DNA here is from genome assembly GCA_963819085.1 of uncultured delta proteobacterium. GTDB lineage: Bacteria > Myxococcota_A > Polyangia > Polyangiales > Polyangiaceae > FEN-1139. The sequence continues at coordinate 122,077 of CAWFUX010000041.1, read as the reverse complement.
TGAGGGTCCGCTGGATGGACGGGGCGCGCAGCTCAGCAACATTACGAGAGACGCTGCACGAGGTCCAACTCGATTCAAGCATTCCACCCAGTAACTTTGTCGGCGTCGCCTCGATCTGTCAAAGCTCTGGTTGGGCCGCCGTGGCAAAGCCAAAGGGACCCGTTATATATCGAGATTTCGAACAGTTAGGGCGTTGTCCTCGATGAATTTTCGGCGCGGTTCCACTTGATCGCCCATCAATACGCTGAATAACTCATCGGCAGCCACGGGGTCGTGAATCTTTACCTGTAGTAAGCTACGGCCGTTGGGTTCCATAGTGGTTTCCCAAAGCTGATCGGCGTTCATTTCGCCGAGGCCTTTGTAGCGTGTGATGTGCATTCCCTTACGCCCGCGTTCACCGATAAATGCTTCCAGTGATTCGGGATCGGACAAGTCAGTACTCTGGTTGCCCTGGCTGATGACCACATACGGTGGGTCCCCGATAGACCGGATGTCCTTCTCAAGCTCAAGAAGCTCGTGGTATTCGGCTGATTCAGCCAATTTCCAATCCAGCAGCGCGGGTTGGGCAGAAGCACCGGGACGGAATTTCACGTTAATGCACGCTGCGCCGTGACGCTTATCCCAATCGACCGTCACGGCCATTGGCAACAGCTCTGGATGCTTCTGAATCAGAAAATGCTCAAGGGCTTGCGCTGCCGACTCTACCTTCGTGCGATCGCGAAAATCGTTGAGCGTCAAGGGTGAGCACCGCATCAAGGCCGCCACGGCTCGCGCATCCGTGCGGCGGTCGATCTTCCGTAGGACCTGGCGTTGAGTCTTGAGACGTGTGGCTAGCTGAAACAGCGGCTTTCCCGCTATTTCGGGGCCATGCTCGGCCTTTATCGTCAGACCCTCGATGCCGTTTTCGAGCAGGAACGCGTCGAGTGTCGCGGCGTCCTTCATGTACAACATCTTCTTGCCCTTGCGCAGTCCGAATAGGGGGGGCTGGGCAATGTACAGGAACCCCTTGTCGATTAACTCGGGCATCTGACGATAGAAGAAAGTCAGAAGGAGGGTGCGAATGTGACTGCCGTCAACATCGGCATCCGTCATCAAGATTATCTTATGGTATCGAACCTTGGAAACATCGAAGCTGCCGTTGTCTCCAATACCGCAACCGAGTGCGGATATGAGGGTCGCAACCTCCTGAGACGAAAGCATCTTGTCTAGGCGTGCCCGTTCGACGTTTAGAATCTTGCCCTTAAGCGGCAAAATTGCCTGAAAGTGCCGATCCCGACCCTGCTTGGCGCTGCCCCCTGCGCTTTCTCCCTCGACGATGAACAATTCGCTCAACGCCGGATCGCGACTTTGGCAGTCCGCCAGCTTGCCAGATAGTGAAGTACTATCCAGCACGCCCTTGCGGACCACTTCGCGCGCCTTTCGAGCCGCTTCACGCGCCTTGGCGGCCAGCACCGCTTTCTCTACGACTTTGCGCGCAATTTGGGGATGCTCTTCGAGGTACCGCGACAGTTGTTCGCTGACCGAGTTTTCCACGATGCCCTTAACATCGCTAGATACGAGCTTGGACTTTGTCTGCGAATCGAACGATGCATCGGGATGCTTGATGTGAATTACGCCAATTACACCCTCCCGAGTATCCTCACCGGAGAGGCCATTTTTGGAATCTTTCAACAGGTTTTGCTGCTGGGCGTAGCTGTTCAGCGTCTTGGTAAGCCCCGTGCGCAAGCCCGTAAGGTGAGTTCCCCCATCCTTATTGAATACGTTATTCGTGTAGCAATAAATTTGCTCCGCGTAGGCGCTTGTCCACTGAAGCGCTACGTCAACCCCGATGATGCAGGTTTCATCGGCAGAAGTGGGGACCTCTTGCTTGAATGAGATCACCTCGTCGTGCACGGGCTCCTTTGTTTGGCTCAATAGCGCTACGAACTCGCCGATGCCTCCACGATATTCGTAGGTTTCCTTGCGCCCTTCGCCACGTTCATCGATGAAAATCAGTTGAAGACCACTATTTAGGAAGGACAATTCTCGAAGGCGATTTGCCAGGATATCGTGATCGTACTCAAGATACGTAAATACCTCGGGGTCTGGCTTGAAAGTAACCTTGGTTCCGGTTTGATCGCTTTCACCAATCTCAGCCAAGTGCGCAACTGGGATCCCGCGAGCGAACTCTTGAAACCAGACCTTGCCTTCACGCTGGATTTCTAATCGGAGAACCTCACTGACGGCATTGACGGCACTGACGCCTACGCCGTGAAGGCCTGCGCTCACCTTGTAGCTCGAATGATCGAATTTGCCCCCGGCGTGCAAAACCGTCATTACGACTTCTGCAGCACTCACGCCTCGGTCGGGCATTATTCCAACGGGGATTCCGCGACCATCATCTTCAACGGTAACCGACCCATCAAAGTGGACAGTAACAGTGATCACCTTGCAATGACCCGCTAGGTGCTCATCGACGGCATTGTCAACACATTCCCAAACGAGATGATGAAGAGCAGACCCATCATGCACGTCCCCAATATACATACCGGGACGTTTCCTTACGGCTTCGAGCCCTTCAAGAATCGTGATGTTTTGTGCGCCGTAGTCATCCGCCGGGCGCGATGACAAAGACTGCGGTACGTCGGAGGTCACGTTTCCGTTCATGGTGTCGGCCAACGCGTTGTGGTCAAGTCATCGCAAAACGCGATGCTGACTGTATGCCCTTGACACGGGGCGAATCAGCCAGCGCAATACGACCGCAACTTCGGATTTCACTAGTGCTTCGTATAGTCCCAGGGGCCCGCTCCGGCAAGCATAATTGCCGGAAAAATTAGGCCAGATCAACCGTTTCGGTACTTCGCGATCCGATGCTTGGTTTTGTATTTGACCTATTGGCCAGGGGCACGCGTCTCAATCAAGAATTTCTCCGGCCTCGACAGAGAAATTTCTCTGCTCTTTCTTGGTCATTCGCAGGGCGGCAACGACATCATGGCGCGGAGTGCTCAAAAAGACCTGGCTCTGGGTCTCGCGTAACCACTCGAAAACGCTAGCTGTTCTTGGGAGATCGAGTTCGCTTACCACGTCGTCCAGTAAAAGTATCGGGTGGGCTTGACGCGCCACTTGAATGCACTTGAGCTCGGCGAGTTTGATCGCCAGAGCCAAGAGGCGTTGCTGTCCTTGGGAAGCGTGATGTCGTGCCGAGCGTCCGCATAGTGACAACTGCAAATCGTCACGATGTGGTCCAAGTGAGGGTCGCTTGCGTTGCCGGTCGCTGGCGCGACGCCTAGCCAGTTCTTGTCGGTATGCGTCCGCATTGATCGGCTCGATACCTACGAACTGCACCTCTAGGCTCAATGAATGCGCGCAAAGGACGGCGAATATCTCAGACAGGTATTGACACAGATTCTTGGCTGCTTCGGCATGAGCCTGCGCGTATCTTAGCCCCTGCTCTGCAACAATCGCTTCGAATGCGGGTAATGCTTTTGCATCGTCGTTTTTTTCGAGCAACCGCTGGCGATGTCGAAGGGCGCGCGCGTATGCCAAACGGCATTCCTGCGAGACTGGATCGGTATACAGGGCAATCCGGTCCAATAAGCTTCGCCGGGTCGCCGCCGAGCCTGTCACGAGATCTAAGTCATTTGGAAAGAAAACAACAATGGGCGTATGTGTGGCGTAGGTGGCCATGCTCGCAACGCGCTTGCCATCGATGAAAACTTGCCGCCCGGTAGACCCAATTGTGACGATTTGCTCGCGCAATAGACCGTCATCATTCACTTGCGCGTTGACTGAGAGCCCGACGGCGCCATTTTGTACGACCTCTCGGATCTGGTCCGTTCTAAAACTACGCCCGGTTGCGGCAATACAGAGCCCTTCGAGGAGACTGGTTTTCCCTTGGCCGTTGCCGCCGACAAACACATTGAGCGCCGGCGAAAATGCGAGATCTGTGGGGCACAGGTTACGCAGTCCGCGGGCAGTTATCCGTTCGAATTTAAGGTGGAGTTATCAAATCCGCATCGGCATGACGACTGCGAGAAAGTCGAACGCGTCAGACGTCGCGGCTGGCCGTATGACAGCGGGATCGAGCTCGCCGCCAAGACCGACTAGCAACTCATCGTCAGGAATTGCATTGGCGATATCGAGGAAGTACTTGGCATTGAAACCAATTGTGATGTCGGGACCATCGTAGTCGATGCCAACTTCGTCGAAACCCTCTCCGCTCTCTGGACTTTCGGTTTCGAATCGCATGGTGTCGCGCGTGAGGGTCAATTTGACACCTCCCGTGCGGTCGCTCGCTGCAACTGACACGGCCTTGAGTGCCTCGGCCACGCCGAGGCGCGGAGCCCGAACCACTCGCTCGGAGGCACTAGGTATTACCTGCTCGTAGGGTGGAAACTGCGCATCGACTAGCTTGACGCTGAATTCCAAAGACCCAGATCTGAAAAACGCATTCGGCCCTTGTCGTAACAAGTCGAGCTTTGGTTCACCAGTGGTGCCGTCATCGCTTTTGGATGCCTCAGCCATTGCGTCATCGCAGATTCGCTTGAGCTGTTGAATCCCTTTGAGGGGAATCGAGCAATGTGTTTGACGTGCTCGTATTTGGAATCGTGGCCTCAGCCTTGGTCAAGCGATGACCGTCCGTTGTCACTATTCGCAATCGCCCGTTTTCCTCTTCAATCAATGCGCTGTTGAGAGCAAGTCGGGAATCGTCGGATGAGATGGAAAACTGCGTAGACTGAATTAATGCGGACAGCGTGCCAACTGGAATTGTTAGTTGAGGCAGTCCCGGTTCCGGCTTTGGTAATTGTGGAAACTCACTGCCCGGCAAACCGTGAATCGTGAATCTTCGAGCGGTACCCATTGCTTTCAGGGTCAATGCGGTGCCGTCGACGACAGTCAATGAAAGCTGTCCTTCAGGCATCATGCGTACACGCTCGAACAGATCGCGTGCTCCGACCGCAATCGAACCACCCTTGTCCACCTGCGCGGATATGACACCACTAACTGCAAGAAAAAGATCGGTGGCGGCCAGTCGCAGCTGATTAGGGCCAATGACCTCGACGAGCACATTGCCCAAGAACGGGCATGGTACCTTTCTTGTCCGCAACACCCTGGCAACGGTCAAGAATTCGCGCAAAGTCCTTCTTGGTTACGACAACCTGCATCGGGATACGGGTCTTACCGAGGTCTCGGATTTTTCGCCAGAGCCATTGAAGAAGATGTGAAAGTCGGACGATTAGGCCGAACCAGCGTCCGACCGCTAGCACCAAAGTCAGGTTCCGTGAGCGAGTACTGAGTATTATTTTAATCAATGGATAGTCGTAGTGATAGGAGCTGTGGAAAACGGGGCAAACATCAGTAACACATCTGAATTTATTGAATAATTCTTGTAGGTCCTTGTGGGCGGACATAACTCCCCGGACGGTGCATGTCATGTTGATGCAAAATGGGACACCCAACCGTCAAGAAGAAGCCACCTGTTTGCCCTGCAGGTTTTCCCTAGCTTATCCACAGACTGTGGGTTTCTTTCTGGATGTCGCTGGCCGACCTCATTCGGTCATCGGCTCTAGGCGAATTAACGCAGCCATTATTGTACTACGGGTCTCCTCATAGGTTTTCGGACCAATCTGACCGGTCTGTTTGGCACCTTCGAGCTCGGCCAGTTCACTGAGAAGTCGATCGCGGGCCCGATCCTGGAGCAGTTCGGGTTCGCCCTTGGATTTCCCTTGGGTTTCGACTTTGCAAGGCGAATAACAAGCCCAAGGCGGCCAGCAATATCGCCACCGCCGCGGCAACTATCCGCCCAACTCCTACAGTCGGCAATCCGCGAACTTCGAACCTCAGATCAGTGGGAAATTGATTGGCACGGTCGAATGGCTTTCGAAGTCAAGAGCAGGCGTTGTCCATTTTGGCTCGTGCTTGGTTGAGGATCCGCGAAACCTTCGACCGACCAATTCGGCACCGCGACTCGAGGCGAGGCCAACTCTTAACCTGCATCACATTCGGCGGGAATTCGAAGTCGAAGCTCGCGTTTGCCGTGTTATGTCGAGGCACATGAAATGTGTATGTCACCTGGTGTTGACCGGGTGGAACAGCGCCGATGAGCCGCACGCCTATCCTGCTCGATTCGGCGCGCACGTCGTCCGATGATTGTTGGGTGTTGAATGCCTGTCGCTCGCTTGGAAGGCGTAAATTTACGTCTTCGGGCACCCAGATCGTTCGTCCTATGTTGAACAATTGGTAGACGATCTCTAGTTGAAACACGTCGTCGCGTGGTTCGATGAATACTAAACTTTCGGTGGCTACCAGCGCTTGCTTGAGATCGTGGACCAGGGGATATTGGTGTAGACCCAAACTTACGCCTGCCTGCTCCGTCAGCTGGAATGGTTGCGGGCCATATTTCACTCCGCCAGTGTTGAGCATAACACGGTAGCTAAAAGCTGAATCCACCGACAAGTGTTCGAAGCGGGCTGCGCCGCCGCCGTCTGTTACGGAGTCGCGTTGCGTGTCGGTATTGCCCTCGGCGACTGACTCTTTGTGAAGTTGCAGTATGACAGCCGCTCCGGCTACCGGTCGATTTTCCTCATTTACAACATGCACCTCGATAGTTCCGACGGGGACGGACGCCACGCGATTCACGGTGTCTCGCGATGCCAACATTCCCGAATCTTCGCCCTGCGCGTCAGGAGCAGCGTTGCCCTGCGCCGTTGGGTCAATAGGTGGATGACCGGGCGGCAACCCCTCGCTTTCGTCTTCGTTCGGCTGCGCAGGGTGGCTGGGGAGATGTTGGCGGTGCGTTTTCGCCCGCGGATTCGTCGGGATTGGTTGGATTTGCCGCCGCGGCGCCCTGGGCTAACGCGTTAGGACTTACCGATAGGATAACTGCGACCAGCACCAGTGAGATGGTGGCAGCATGGCGGCGCTTGTCTTGCTGTTCCAATCTGAAGCCTCGGGAATTGTTCGCTTGGGATCTTATGCCTTGCTCCCAACGGTTCTCTGAAATTGTGCCTTCCGAAATCCGATGACCCGGGATCATTTGGTTTCGCTTCGATCGGAATCGCCCGAAGTTGCAACCGCCAAGCCAGGCTGACTTTTCATGATACGCTTCAGGCGCGCTTCAACGCGAGCCTTTCGGGCCTTGGCCGACTCGTCCAGGTTCGCCAGCAGGCGTTTGGCTTGGTGGCGCATTCGTGTACTTTCCATCTCAAACTCCGCGTCGGTAATTTTGCCGAAACGGTGCTCTTGCTCCAGATCCTTTAGGGCGCGGAGCACGCTTGCCTTCTCCTGTTCGCGGCGCTCTGGTGCAGCCAGCTCGAGCGCTTCTTCGAGAGTGAGTGGCTCTTCGTTGGTAAGTTCACCCAGGCTCATCCACGCTAAGACCAAGCCTAGGACCAGCAGACCACCGGAGCCAATCAGCAAACCGATTGCAACGCCGTAGAGCGCGCCGCCCAAAACCCCACAGAAGAGCAGCAAGAGTGGCCAAAATGGGCGCGCTTTAAGTAACCATTCTTCGGGGTTCATTAAGATTCACCTCGTGCCACTCGGCTCTCCGCTTCCAGCCTGATGCTGGTACGGGTCAGAACCCAGACGCCTAGCGCTCCCCAGGAAACCTCCGGCCAAATCGAAACCGCAGTGCCTAGGATCAGCACCATTACGCCCATCCAAATCCACGAAACGAAGGGGTTCACGTGGATCTGAAATTCAGCCCGTTTGGTTTCAGGGTTTGCCCCGCCGACGACTACGTATAGATCGGAGAGCACGCCACGCATCATGCCCACTTCAGTGGTTGGGCTACCAGGCATCCGATTGTAGATGAACTTAGCCGGGCTCAGACGCCCCAGAGATTTTCCACTTCTTGTTACCTGAAGATCCGCAAAAACCATTCGCTTTGTCGTGTCCGCGTTCTCTTCGTTGGAGCAGGCGGGACTCCCAGGGCACACGCGCGGCCCGATGTAAGTCATGCTGAAATTGCCGAGCGCCGTAGTTTGACCCGGCGAGAGGCTAACCTCGCGGGTCAGTGACCACGCGGTACCGAGAAAGCCAATGAACATGGCTGTTATTCCCAGGTGCACGACGTAGCCGCCATAGCGCCTGCGGTTTTTGCTCACTAAGCGCGCCAGAGCCAGCGGCACCGATCGGGAGCGTTCCGCTCCTTCGACGCCGCCAGACGCGCGCGCAGCCCGAGGACCACTTCTTGCGCGATGACAACAACGTTCAGCGCTGCAAGCACAATTGTAATGAGCGGGGCGGCGGTGGCCAATTTTGGGTTATTACGCCCAGAAAGCCGGGCGCCGTTTGATCCTTGGCAACGAAGGCGGGATAGCCGAAACGGGTTGCCCAGTGTGATGTGCAAAACGCCCACCACCAGCATCGCGATTGCCGGAGCGATGAAATTCTTACGCAAGGTCCTACCGCTGGTACGCCGCCAGCCAAAAAGCGGCGCACAACCCATCAGGAGAAATACCAATAACCCCAAGGGCGCGGCCCAACGATTGAAAAATGGCGGCCCAACGACAATTGTTTCGCGCCACACCAATTCACTCAATTTGGGAAATAGTGTTGCTGTGAGGATGAAGAACATGAGCCCTACCAGGGCCCAATTGTTCAGTACGAACGCGGCCTCGCGACTCAGAACTGTGTCAATGCGTCCCTGCCCGCGCAGTTGCGGGAGTCGCCAAATGACTAGCCCAAGCGTGGTTGCTAGGATAAGGCCCATAAACCACACAAAGTAAATGCCAATGTCACTTTGGGCAAAACTGTGCACGCTAGATATCAGACCGGAGCGCGTGAGGAAGGTGCCGAATATCGTCAAGAAAAACGTGAGGCCGATCAGAAACACATTCCACACCTTCAGCATACCCCGACGTTCCTGAATCATGGTGGAGTGCAGATAAGCGGTCGCGGTGAACCAGGGCAAACAGGCTGCGTTTTCTACCGGATCCCACGCCCAGAAACCTCCCCAACCCAGCTCTTCGTACGCCCACACCATGCCAAGCACGTTGCCAATCGAAAGCGCAAGCCACGCAACTAGCATCCACTTGCGAACGGCGAGCAACCATTCTTCATGCAGACGACCAGTGACCAACGCAGCCACGGCAAACGCGAACGGAATGCTACACCCCACAAATCCCGTATATAGAGCCGGCGGGTGGATGATCATCCAGTAGTTCTGCAGTAGCGGATTTAGCCCTTCGCCCTCCGCGGGTGCTCCCGCTAGGCTCACGGCGAACGGGTTTGCGGCGAAGAGCATGAGAACGGCGAAGAAACCTTCGATGGCCATCAGGGTGGCAATCACGACCGGTTGCAATACCCGGTAACGGCCGCGCATCCAGCGGACGCAGATCGCCACAAACACGGACAGCAGCGACGACCACCAAAGCAACGAACCGTCCTGACCACCCCAGAGTGCTGCCAACAGGTAACCCAGCGACATCGAGCGATCGCTGTAGTGAGCCACGTAGCGCAAGCGGAAGTCGTGCGTTACGAAGGCATAGGCCAACATGAATACGGCCAGGCCCACGAACGCGCTGGTTGCGTATGCACCAAGTCGCGCGCTTCTAAGCCAGCGCAATCGATCACGGCTCGCAGCCACGGCCACCGCAAACGTGTAGGCCGACGATATGAGCACAACGTAGAGAACTAACGACCCAAATTCGGGCAGGGATTGCCACATGGCCGGACGAGTCTAGCGCAGCAATTGGGATTGCGGTAAACCGCGAAGCAAAATAGGCAAACGGGCACTCCTCACTTGCGGGGGAAGCGCCCAGGGCGCTTAGCCCTCTAAGGATATGGTTGTGCCCACATCTTCACCTAGGCATGCCCGCTGGATATTTCCTCGTTCCATTCGAAAAACGCGCACTGGTAGTCCGTTGTCCCTGCACAGGGCCACTGCCGTTGCGTCCATTACCCCCAAATGATCCTGCAGAAACCGGTCATACGTCACGTGCTGCAGCAAGGTTGCGTTGGAATATCGAATTGGGTCGCGATCGTAAATTCCGTCAACCTTGGTTGCTTTGAATAGCGCTTCGGCACGAATTTCCATGGCTCTCAGTGCGGCAGCCGTATCTGTGGAAAAATACGGATTGCCCGTGCCCGCAGCGCAGATGACAATATGACCACGATCCAAGTGTCGAATTGCTCGTCGCCTAATGTACGGCTCAGCCACTTGACTGATTTCAATAGCCGTCATTACCCGCGTCGGTACATTTCTGCGTTCAAGCGCGTCTTGAAGTGCCAACGAGTTGATGACCGTTGCGAGCATTCCCATATAATCGCTTTGGGCCCGATCCATGCCCTCGCTGGCACCGCGCAGGCCACGAAAGATATTGCCGCCCCCGACGACCACCGCGACTTGAATGCCGTTGTCCCGGACTTCAGCGAGTTCCGCGGCCGTTGCCGAAAGCGTGGTGGTGTCGATTGTCAGCCCACTTTCGCGGCTCGCCAATGCCTCGCCGCTGAGCTTAACAACCACCCGTTTGAATTGAAGTTTGGATTCGGCCACGGGCCAAGGGCTAACTCGGGGCGTAGCGAATTGCAATAGGTGATCCTCTGCAACGCCTAGCCCCCAGCCGCCGGCCGTAGTACAAATCGGGGCAATGCAATTTCGTGGGCCCAAACGGCGGCTTGGTATCCTTCTGTTAGTTGCACTCTCGGCAACTCAGGGTTGTCGACGCAAAGCCGCCCCATCTGGCGAAAAGGTCGTTCTATCGAGCCCAATCAAGACGAGCACAGCGGTGCCGGGCCTGACGCCGGAACAAGCTTCTCAAGTCTTGGCGCGGGTCGGAGACAAACCCATCACGCTTGGCGACTATGCGGCCGCGCTTGCCCGTATGGACCGGTTCGAGCGCCTGCGTTACCAGTCACCTGAGCGTCGTAAACAGCTCCTCGACGAGATCATTGCAGTCGAGTTGTTGGCCGATGAGGCCCGACGCAGGGGTCTTGACCGCGAACCAGATACGCAACTCCGACTCGATCAAGCATTGCGCGACGAGGTTCTTCGAGACCTTCGCGCCTCGGTGCCAGCCCCTGAATCGTTGCCGGAGCCCGAAGTGCGCGAGTATTATGATGCTCACAAGGACGAGTTTAGCGAACCGGAGCGCCGCAGGATTTCGGAAATCGTTGTCCTCCACGAGCAGGATGCCCGTCGCCTGATTGAAGGGCTACGCAATGCTTCGGCTCTCGATTGGGGTCAAGCAGTGCGCAAACATTCTGCTGGCCGGAAGGACTCGGTCGCTTTGCCTCTTGAGCTCGAAGGAGATCTCGGAATTGTGAGCCCACCCGGACAGGCGGCGGGTAGTGAGCCCTCATTGCCGGAACCTTTGCTCCGCGCGGCTTTTGGTATCGAAAAGGTCGGCGGCGTCTACGGTGAACCTGTATTGGCGCAAGGCCAGTACCACATTCTTCGTTTAACGAGCCGAATGCCCGCGCGGCAACGCACATTCTCAGAGGCGGAGAGAAGCATTCGAGTAAAGCTAGTCCAGCAACGCGTGGCGACCCAGCAACAGCAACTTATCGACGAGCTGCGTAGCAAGTTCCCAGTTTCAATGAATCAAGCTCTCCTTGCGACGATCAAATCCACGCCACAATAGCGAGAGGTTTCGTGAATCGACCTCTACGCCGCAAGCTCGAACCACTTCGCGAGGTTCAGGACTGGCAGTGGCAAATCCGACACGCCATCAGATCTGCGACACAGTTGGCGAGTCAGCTCGAACTGACCCCCGAAGAGCACGCGGGCGCAATTGCAGCTGAGCGGGCAGGTCTTCCTCTTTCGATAACGCCCTATTATCTGGGGCTGTGCCATCCGAAGGATGTCAATTGCCCCATCCGTCGTCAGGTGGTTCCCACTCATTTCGAACAGCTGCAGGCCTCCGGTGAACTCGTTGATCCCTTAGGTGAAGTGAGCCACGAAGTCGCGCCCGATCTTATCCAGCGATATCCTGATCGGGCGTTGCTATTGGTCAATGATCGGTGTGCCGTTTACTGTCGGTTCTGCACACGAAGCCGCTGGGTTGGACAGGCGGGCGGGGCTCGCTCGATGGAACGTCTGAAGGGAGCGTTTGATTACTTGCGCGATCACCCAGCTATTCGCGACGTGATAATCAGCGGCGGCGATCCTTTGACGATGGCAACATCGAAAATCACCCGACTGTTGTCGGAATTGCGCCGCATTCCATCGGTTGAAACCGTCCGGATCGCGACGCGTGTCCCGGTTACTCTTCCGCAGCGAGTGACAATTGAGCTGGTCGAAGCGATGCGATCGTTTCACCCCATCTGGATAATGACTCACTTCAATCATTCCCGGGAGCTTACGTTCGAGGCACAACTTGCCTGCCAGCGGTTGGTCGATAATGGCTTTCCGGTTATGAATCAGACAGTCCTGCTTCGTGGAATAAACGACAGCGTTGCCGAATTGGCGGAACTATTTCGAGCCCTCGTGAGGCAGCGTGTGCGTCCTTACTACTTGCTCCAGGGCGACCCCGTTCGCGGCTCAAGCCACCTGCGAACACCCATAAACACGGGACTTTCCCTGATGGAGTCACTGCAGGGGCGCTTGAGCGGCATTGCGTTACCCAAGTTGATAGTGGACATACCGGGTGGCCACGGCAAAGTGCCGCTCAACCCCAACTACGTCGTTAGATGGGAAAAAGGTGTCACCCGGTTTCGCTCTCCGTTCGGCGTAGACGTAGATTATTTCGATCCGCCGGAGTGATTGGTTGCCGGCGCTGGTGCCGTTTGCTCGCAATGCGCCTGCCGCATGAGCCAGGCCTAGCGAACTAGCCTCCAAACAATAAACGCGACGAGAAATCCCAATATCGCGATCGCGAGTCGGGCCCCTCGTTTTGCAGATGCCGAGTCGAAGTTGGCAAACGCCAACGAATACACCTGCTGCCGTCGCCAAATGGTGGCCACTGCCTCGTCGTGCCGCGCGATTTCCCCTAGCGTGGCGTCATCTACCGCAATTCGACCCTGGGCGGACAAGATCGATCGCCCGAGGTCTGCCAGAGCCTTTCTTTGCCGTTCAGTTGCGCCGTCCGCGGCCCGAGCGACTTGGCGCAACTGAGAGGTTACCGATCGGCCGCGCAAATCCCTTCTGTGTTGCAACTCCCGAATGTGAGAACTTGTTTCGTCGATCGCCGTTGCATTTACGGCCATCGCTGCCCGCGCCGAATTTATTGAGTTCTGCGCCAAGTCGATGTGCGGTACTAAGGCTTCAGCCTGTTCTGCTATCTGTGCTAGGTGGGCTGAAGTCGGCGATCCCGGCGGGCCTGCTTGCTCTAAATTGCGCCGCTCAATCCCAAGTCGTTGCAGGCGCGCTTGCTCTCGTTTGAGGGTAATCTCTGCTTGTTCAGCCTCACCCTGAAGCTGGCGCGCTTGTCTCTTGAGGCTCTCGAAATCGGCCTCGGCGCTAGTCAGCGCTTGGTCCATGGCCTGAGTCTCGGAGGCCAGAGTCGCTTCGGCACTGCGTTGCTCATTGGTCAAATGCTGCTTTTCGGCGAGTGCCACCTCAGCGGCTTGAAGGGCCGATTTGAGACTGCCTTCTCGCTGCAGTGAATCCCTGAGGGTCATTGCGAGATGAGCCAAACATTCATCACGCCGCGCTTCGGCTTGACTCAATTCACGTTCAATGGGTCTAACTTGATCCCGTAGTTGCCTTTGCCCCTGATAGACCAAAAATGCATGGATAATGGTCTCCCACCAACGGGTTGGTTTTTCACCCCACGTGCACAGCGGTTCAATCTGGCTAGGCGTAATCTCAACGGAGCCAGGCTCGGGCGTTTTTCCGTGAGGCCAGGCTCGTGACACGGCAGCAGGTGAAGCGCCGGCATTGTGGCGAGCCGGGTCCGCTACGTCGATATCGAGAGAAGCGGGGTCGAAGTCTGTGCTCAGGAGGTCATCGTCGAGGATGCCTTCAAGCCCGTACGCTGGCGATTGTGCGGCAATGGGAGGGCCGACATCGGTACGCGGCCTGCCCGGTTGCCGCTTCGAGGTTAGACCGATGTCAAGATCGGGAATCTCCGAAATCGGGTTCGAGGGGGGCAACTCTCGGCTAGCCATTGCCGATTGTCCCATCGTAACTCCAAGCCGCAGCGCGGTTCCATCGAAACGATTTGTTATTCGGGCCGGCTGTTCCAAGGTGAGCCGGGTCCGCCAGGATTTCCTTTGAATTGGGGATCTGCCTAACTCCAGAGGTGGACTCGTTGCTGGTACCTGCTAATGCACCGAGGTAGTCGCCTCGTGTGGGCCCGCCAACTTTGCGTCTTGAACCCCGCCAGATCCGGAAGGAAGCAACGGTATTGCACAGCGAGTGTGGTGGGCCCGTTCCCTAGAATTGCGGGTGGCTTGGCGCGGCATGCGTCTCCGCGCCATCCCAGGCCCCGGGGGGTTCTTGCTGAAGCTCTTCTAAACGCCAAACATCTCGATTACGCTCCCGTTATGGGCAAGGGGTGCGTCGAGGGCGTAATGCGCGATGGTCTTTGCCACGTCTTTAGGGGTCATTCGTGGGGCAAAACCGCTGCCTTTGAGCATCTCTGTTTCCACCGATCCAGGCAAAATTGCCAGGGTCATGAGCCCGCTGTCCTTGAGTTCCTCGGCAAGGCTCTTCATAAATCCGACTAGGCCCCACTTCGAAGCGCAGTAGGCCGACGCATTCGCGGCTCCTAAGGTCGCCGAGATGCTTGCTACATGAATGATGCGACCATGGCCTGCCGCTCGAAGCGAGGGCAAAAGCTCGCGCGTGATCAGGAACGGGGCGCGGAGGTTCACCGCAAATTGCCGCTCCCAAGAGGCGACACTCAACCGTTCGACAGCTTGGCGATCTACGATTCCAGCATTGTTGACCACAATGTCGGGAATTCCGAATTCCTCCACAATGCGGCGGCACATAGCTACCGTGCCCTCGGCGTCCTCAAGATCGGCTGCAAACGTTTCGAACAGGGCGGCGCTCCGAAGCAGTAGCCCCTTAGTGTCAGCTAAAGCCGGAGAATCGCGTCCGAGCAGCATTAGTTTTACACCTCGCCGGGCCAGTTCCACGGCCGTTGCGCGCCCAATGCCCCGACTCGCGCCCGTTAACAGAGCAGTCGTCATCCAGACTCCTCAGCGTGCAGTGCCTGGGCGAGTTGGCTTCGTCCCTCGGGAGTTTCGAAAACGCCCGCTGTGTGCGTACTGCTGACCAGGGCCTCACGCTGTTTCGGTCCGCGTAATCGCAAGCAAGCGTGGCGACATTCCAGGCGACAATAGGCTCCCTTGGCACCGGCATGCTTCATCAATGCCAGCACGACGTTTTGTCCGACTTGTTCCTGCAACGTCAACCGCCGCGCATACGCGTCCACCAAGCGCGCTACGGTACCTAACCCGAGCAAGAGTCCACCTGGCAGATAGGCCACGGTAGCTGTCCCTTCCGCTGGCAATAGGTGGTGCGGACATAGACTACTGATCGCAATCCCAGAGACCACTACGACGGCTGTTGTTTGCAATCTGTTCTCGAGCGCGCCCGCAAACAGATTCGGGATGTCGACCGCGTAGCCGCATAGCCAATCCCGTTGCAAAGCTTCAACGACCAATTCAGGAGTTTGTGCCAAATCTGGCTCTTGCTTGGGGTCGTGACCCAAGGCTACAAGTAAGTCGGCAACGGCCTTTTGGGCCAGCGCGTGATTGAGCGACATGCCGGCTAGGTTAGGAACCCGGCCCGGTTAAGGCAACCCTTAGCTCCAATATTGCAACTCCTATCACGAAGTGCCTGCAAGAGACCGCAAGCTTTCAGCGGGTATATCAGTTTTCCGGATAAGCTTCAGAACGGGAAGATTCTGAATGCGACTTTGGTCAGGAACAAGTCCGCGATCAGAATCGATATCGCGATGACAACGACAGTTCGTGTCGTGCTGTTACCAACCCCCGCTGTCCCGCCACGTGTAGTCAGGCCAAAGTGGCAGCCAACCAGGGCAATAATGGCACCAAAAAAGGGGGTCTTGAACAGGCCGCTCATGAAGTCCGACATCGTGACGCTGCCGAGCGCGCTGCGTAGAAAGAACTGGGCAGGGATCTTGAATTCCCAGTCGGTCACCATCATGGCCCCCGCAAAGCCCAAAACAAGGGCAAACGAGGATAGTAGCGGCATCACGATGATGGATGCCAAAAGACGAGGCAATACTAGTTTCTTTAGGGGATCGGCACCGAGCGCCCGGATTGCATCGATTTGCTCGGTCACGGCCATGGAACCCACCTCGGCAGCCATGCCGGCACCGATCCGACCCCCCACGATGACAGCGGTAAATGTTGGAGCAAGCTCGCGAGAAAACGTCAGCCCAATCACCCTGCCCGTGTATTCCATGCCACCGAACTTGCGCAGGCCGAAAGCAAACTGCACCGCCATGACCATGCCGATGAATACGCTCGTCACGGTAACGATGCCGACTGACGCAACGCCGAGCGCTTCGATTTGCGCCAAAATGGACCGAACCTCGAACGGTCAACGGAATACCGCGCGCACCGTGCCGAACGCCATCTCCGTGATTTGACCCACCTGGGCCACCAGAGCCAATGTTCGATCCCATTGTTGCTCCAGAAAATTGCGCTTGCCCGCCGAGGATAAGCGCAAACCCATTCCTGTCACCGAGGGTCGATCCCCGATTGCGGCATCCGGTCGCCGGCTGGATATGGGGCTTGAAGTCGGCTCGCTCATGGGTGGCCAGTGTTCGTAGAAAAACCGGTGACAAACTGGTCGAATTCCGCTTTGGCCGCGGCATCGACCGAGGGCCCTGCAATGAATATAAAGTCGTAAACACAACCGTTCTTCTTGAGTACGTAGACGACGAATTGCCTGGGAACGCCATCGAGTTTGGCGGCAAGTTCCGTCCGCAGAGCCTCGCGCCCGTCGAGGGAAACCTTGCGCTGCGTCATGATCTGGCGGTCAGTGAAGTACATGAACAGATGCTGCGTCAGTGCTTCGAGGGGAACATCGTCGCCATCCTTGCCGCATCGACCATTGACCGAGATCACGAGGTCCCGCGTCGAGTCGCGAAACGTGAGCAGTGCGTTGTCCGCATCGAGCCTTCGCCACGTCGGTGGGATTCGCCCTGCCCGAAAGTTTACGGCTTCGCCCCGGTACACGTGACCGTCCCACGTCGAGCTCGCACAAGCGACAAACGCGAGGAGCACGCTGAGCTGAATCAGACGCCAGCAGTGGCTGAGCATACCTTGGTTCATCGAAGTGGGGCGCACCATACCATTTGGGCTGCGGACGGACAGACCGAGCCAAGCAACCCTCTCCCACCCGGCCGCAATCCCCACAATATACGGTTAACTCCGGTAATTCATCACCCGGCCGCGGAACGCGGGGGCTGGGGGTCGGCCATTTTGATCGCGTGCTAGGCTCCCCTCGGCGATGATTCCCATCCGCGATGAGAACCCCACCCGACGCGTCCCCGTAGTCAATTACCTGTTGTTGACACTTAACGTCCTCGTTTGGCTGTGGGAACTCACCGTTGCGCAGTCCGGCGCGACTTGGCTCACGGCTGCCTACGGGCTCGTGCCGCGGCGATTCCTTGGCGATCCGGGTGGTGAAGCATTCACGATATTGATGTCGATGTTCATGCACGGCAGTTGGGCACACATCGGCGGCAACATGCTCTTTCTTTACATATTCGGCGACAACATCGAGGATGCTCTAGGGCATTTTCGCTACCTCGCCTTCTATCTGATAAGTGGCCTCGCTGCGGCGGCTACGCAAATTTTCGTAGATCCGACGAGCATCATTCCCATGGTGGGCGCATCTGGAGCTATCGCGGGCGTGCTCGGTGGTTATATGGTCCTTTATCCCCGGGCGCCGATTACGGTCCTCAACCCCATATTCCCACTGTGGTTCTTGCTAGGCCCCCTTTTGGTATTTCCCGCTTGGTTGATAATGGGTGAATGGTTCTTGATGAATTTTTTTATGGGCACGGGCTCACTTGGACTCGGCTCGCAGGGGGGCGTCGCGTTCTTCGCTCATATCGGAGGGTTTTTGACCGGGTTACTCCTCGTAAAACCCATGCGCCAGAGCCCCTCGAACACCACGCGTCGTGATTGGGACGGATGGCGTCCCCCGCCGCGGCCCCCGGGTTTTGGTGGCTTTGGCGGCGGCTCCGCGGGCGGTTTTGGCGGTTGGCCGGGCTCTCGCGGTCGTTCCAGGCCTTGGCACTGAACCGAGTTGGCGGTTGCCGTCGCTACGCGCCAGCGATAGTCCATCGTCACCTCGATGCGAATTCCTAAGCTTTACAATACGCTGACGCGCACCCCTGAACCTGTGGTGGTAAGGGACGGTAAAGTGGGCGTTTATTGCTGCGGACCGACCGTTTACGACGTACCGCACGCTGGCAATGCGCGCGCCGCGCTCGTCCCGGACATCCTGGTTAGGGTACTTCGCTCGCTGGGATTGGATGTCACTTACGTTCGCAACATTACCGACGTAGACGACAAGATCCTCGAGCGTGCCAAAAAAAACGGCACCTCTCCCCTCGAACTTTCAGGGGGTATGGCAAAAATCTACCAAGATTTTGATGGGCCAACTCGGCTGCCTTCAGCCAACGATCGAACCCAAGGTCAGTGAGAATATTGCGGAAATAATCAGCCTGGTCGAGCAGATCATTGAACGCGGCAGCGGCTACGTCGTTGAGCGTCCGAACGGCACACGCGATGTTTACTTCAGCGTTAGAAGCTTTTCCGAATATGGCAAGCTGTCGCGCAGGAAGATCGACGAATTGCGGGTCGGAGCGCGTATCGAGCGCGACGAGGAAAAAAACGATCCGCTTGACTTTGCACTTTGGAAAGGAGCCAGCGCTGAGGAATGGGGGTGGGACAGCCCTTGGGGTCGTGGTCGGCCCGGGTGGCATATCGAGTGTTCGGCGATGAGCGGTCGATATTTGGGTCATGGTTTTTCGGTTCACACCGGCGGCATGGACCTCATCTTTCCGCATCACGAAAACGAAATTGCCCAGAGCGAGGCGGCGCGACCCGGAGGCGGCCCCTTGGCACAGTGCTGGCTGCACAACGGTTTTCTCAACGTAGATAAGGAGAAAATGAGCAAATCGCTCGGCAATTTCGTGACAGTGCCGGATGTCCTGAAGCGCAACGATCCCGAAGGATTTCGGTGGTTCCTGCTCACGGCCCACTACCGAGCACCAATTCAATTGGACACCGAGACGCTCATTGACGGCCGCGTAACATTCCCATCAATCGACGAGGCGGAGCGCCGCGTTGATTACCTATATTCGACCATCGAACGGCTCGCCGAGCTTCCCCCCCGAAGCGCAGAACAAGCTGTAACGCTACCGAAGGACCTCCAACCGTTTGCAAAGAGCACGATCGACAATGTTCAGGCAGCTGAGTCTTCGCTACTCGACGACCTTAACACCCCAGGGGCTCTTGCTGGCCTCGGTGAACTGCTAAAGTCTGCCAATGAACTCTGCGATTTGAAGCAGAAACGGCGCAAGGATCCAGCGTTCGCACAGGCTGCCGAGAGTGCAGGCGCGAACTTGGATGCCGCTATTCGCAGGATAACAGGCTGGCTTGGACTCTTGCAAAGCGCGCCAGTGGAGTATCGCGAGCGGACCCGATGTAACCGGGCAGCTCGCCGCGGCATAACCCTTGATGCGATCCAGCGCCGAGTGGATGAAAGGGAAACGGCCCGGCAAGGCCGAGATTTTGCACGCTCGGATGCACTACGCGATGAATTGCTGTGTCTGGGCGTGAGTGTCAAAGACACCCCCGCTGGCCCGGTTTGGAGTATTGATGTGTAGCTGCTAGGGCTAGTTTCGGTGCTTGCGTCGTGGTTTTTCGGTCCGATCCTCGGTCGAAAGATTCGCGTCATCCGCGCCTAGCAATGCTTGAGCCAACAAGGTGAGCAGATCGAGAGTGTGATTGACTTCGACTACTTTCGGCAATGCGGCAATTTCTGCTGCGAAATGCGCGACTGTCATGCGCCTAGCATCACTCAGGCGTCGCGGAATTCGAATCTTGAGGTCTACTTCGATCACTAAAACCAGCAACGACCAATCGAACCGGTCAAGCTGGGGGTTCGAGCGCCGCAGTTGATCGAGTGACAGACTCGAGGCCACCGCCCCGTAACGCGAACGTAGCAACTCCATGACGTACGAGACATCCTTCGCAGAAGTACTTCGCTTCACGCTGCCCTCCGTCACACCCCAATGAACAGGCGATGAGCGAAGTTTCTTTCCAGGCGGGCACGCAGTACCTTGTCCGCGGCGGTTTCGATGTCGTACTCGATTCTCTTGAATTCGAAAATCTTCTTGGTTGCGTCAAACACGGTATAGCTAGCCCGATTGTCGTAATCACGAGGCTGCCCCACGGACCCGACGCTCACGATGTACTTCTTTCCTGGCTCGAGTTCGAAATCAATAGGTGGCAGTTCTTCAACAGAATCTTGTGTAAGGGCGAAAACCTTGCATAAGTGCGAATGACCAATCAGCGTCAATGCTGGAAGCTCCCCAAACATAGGTAGACATTCGCGCGCCTGTTCCGGCGCGAATATGTACTCGAACTCCTCGAGTCTCACGGGAGAGCCGTGGCATAAGTGCAAGTCATACTCATTTAATTCGATCTTGTAAGATAAGCTTTTGAGCCAAGCCATGCTCTCGGCGGACAACATTTGCGCGTGGGTATCAAGGGCGTTTCGTGCCGCTTCGTAGTAATACGAGTAGTCCATGCGGCCAGCGACTGCCGCGTCGTGATTGCCAAGCACGGTCTCTTTGACCAAGCCTCGAATAACTTCGGCGCACTCGTTGGGCGAACCACCGTACCCGACGGTGTCACCCAGGCAGTAATAGACGTCGATCCGCTCGTCTCGGTACGCCTCTAAGACCGCGCTCAGCGCTTCATAGTTGGCGTGAATGTCGCTGAGGATTCCGAGCCGCATAGTGTGATCAGCGCAATATCCCTTCCTACCGCGTCCGGGTCTGCTCGGCGAGATCATCTTTTCATGCCTATGTAATGAACGACGAATATCAGGCATTCAGGTGGGGTTGCACCCCACATTGGGTGATCGATGCAATAGCAGGTGGGTCGCCCGGCCATGTTCAGAGCACTTGGCTTTGGCCTCGCTAAGGCATGACTAGTGCGCCTCGCTATGGTTGAGTTTCGCCCACGGCAACACGATACCATGTGCGACGAACCGCATCACCATGACGTAAAGTCAAAATTGACCGCCGACGAGGACGGGGATGAAGAAATTGATTCCCAGCCGAGTCAGGAGCAGCCTGAAGATTACGAGGCAGGTGAACTTGCTCCCGGCGTTGATTTGCCAGCTCCCGAAGAGGTCGCAAATCTTTACAACATGTGTCTCGAGTTCGTAAACCGAGCGCTCGGCGTCGCGCTTGACTTCACCGACGAGACTTTGCCAATCGTGGATCACTATGTCTCGATTGCGCGGGATGAGATCGCACATAGGCCCGAACTAGCCCAGGTACTCACCCGAGCTATTGGTGCGTACTTTGGCGAATTAGTCAGGCGAAGAGTCAATGGCTATTGGCTCATACCCAATCCAGACATTCACAATTGGCGTGTTTGCGCCCGCTTTGTATTCCTCAGCTTCAATCCAATGGGCGCGGCCTACGAGGCCTTAGCCCAGGGTGACGACCATGACGGACCGAGTGGGCAGCTGCAACCCGCCCCCGAAGATAAATCTTTGATAGCCGAAAGGCTCGCAGTTGCTCCCCCGGTACCTGACAGCGAGTATTACCTATTCTCGACGCGCCTCGAAGCCATTGATATCGTCGTCGAGACACTGCGCATTGCGATGGAACGTGGGGGACACCAAAGTGTTGAATTTGATTTGGAAGACTACGAAAGAAACTAGTATTAGCCGTCAGGTATCGGCTATCAGCACGCTGCCCTGTGAGCGAGCGTCTAGCGGAGCACTTGGCAAATTTCATGGCGACAAAGACTACTGATCGATATCGCCCCAAACCATGAGTGCGGCTGCGGTTTCGGCGTCGATGCTTGCCGGTTCTCGCGCAGTTGCGGCTCCGATGGCTTTCATTTTTACCAATTCGTTGCGTGTCCACTGCCAACTAGCCCTTGCGGTCCAGGGGTGATCGGTGAAGTGATTGGTCGTGCAGGCGGGGTCAACGTACAGCTCGCACAAGCTAGGCTCCTTGCCAACTTCTCCAAACAAAAGCCAATTGGAGAGTCGCGACGCGTAACGATTGCCCAGTGTGGCTACCTGTGGGCGCGCTGATACGGGACCGCGACTTATAGCAATTTGTCCCAAGTCGGCGGCCGTGATTCCATCCGGAACATCCAAGCCCAATGCGTCGTACACGGTGCGCGTAATGTCCGTCGTGGTTACGGGTGCATCGACGCTACGACCGGACCAAGCATTGCCCGGGAATTTCGACGAGCAGCGGTACGAGGAGCTGGTCTTCGCGTAGGCTTCCCACGGGGTCGAAGGGGACATTCGGCGGCTCCCCGGCGGCAACATCGCCTGCAAAAATGAACAAGGCATTTTGCCAGGCGTTGTGACGCTTAAGCAGGGTTATCATTTGATCGAGCGCCTGAGTTTGATCGACAAATCCACTCGTCGTCAGTGAATCCAGGCGAACCCAGTCTTCGTCCGTAAGGCGTCGAAAAGTCTTGAGATTTTGACGCCGTATGCGCCCCAGCGTGATGCCTCCACGCCTGGCTTCGAGCGGCCCCCCATATTCTGCCGGCTGCAGGGAAGCAACCTCCTCTTTGGTAAGGTCCCAAGGTGGGTGCATCCCTCGCACGTGCACCAGCACGAAGCGTTTTGCGTCGTCCTCCTGCTCAAGTTCATGCTGCAGCCAACGCGTCGCTTGCAGCAGAGGCTCAGATGCTGGCTGATCCTTAATTGGGGAAAACATCTGCATCTCGTCCCAGCCCGTACCGAACCCAAAGGCTGCAAAAGTGGCTGGAACCCCGGTAAATAGCGCGGTTCGCCCGCTAGCTTGTTTGATGGACTGCTGCAGCGTAATGGCAGATGAAGAAAGGCGCGCAGCTGTATCCTCGAGGCGATGAGCGGCGGGTGAGAGGCCGGTGAGCAGGCTTGCTAAGACAGACGCCGGCACCGTGCTCGAGGCTCGATAGTTCTGAAACGAAGCGGCGTCACGTTGCAGGTGTCCCAGAGCCGAAAAGGTTCCAACTGGGCCCCACGGCGGAATCTTGCGACGGGAAAGGCCAGCCGCCACGACAATTACCACTACTCGGGCACGGGCCAATTCGGGCGTTGCCGTGCTTTCGGCCCGAACAATCCTCGGTTCGCCAAAGACTACCTTCCCACCTTGTGATGCCCGCAGAGCCCGGAATTCCAGCGCGACTATGCGATTGGCGTACTGACTCAAATCGGCGTCTATCGATGTCCAGCTGGCACCATTTCCCCCTTGGGTCTTTTGTTGACGAAGCGCCACTGGTGCCTGCCCATCCTCGATGACGCGAATTTCCCCGAGCCCGGCACCGGAGCCCCAAAAGCCCAATGACACACGCAAATGTGCGCCTGCCGTTAGCAGCAGTGGACAACGAATACTACTCGGCGCGCGAAGCACTATCGACCGCTTCGGAACCCCGCCTATGTTTTGGTCGGCCACCAACGTGCGGAGCGTCGGCACAGTTGGGATGGTGTCACCGTCTAACGGTTGTCCTAAGTGAATCCAGTCAATCTCCACGCTTGGTTCAAGCTTGTCCGTCGGTGGCCCGCGGAATTCTAGAGTCAAATTGTGACGTCCGGGCTCCACGATGCCTTCGATGGGGCCAAATGATCGCGTGATCGGCTCGCCGTGTATGAGCTTAGTCGTTCCGACCGCAGTTTTGTCGAGTCGCACGGTCAGGCGCGTGGCACTCCCGCTAACCAGCCGTAAAGTCACCCGGGGGCGTTCCATCGGCTCATCCAGCCAAAATTCGTGGTTCAGGCGCCGATCGTAGATTCGCATGAATGTGCCACCGCTGCGATCGACAGACTGGGCCAATTTGTCGGAATTTGCCGCGTACCCTCTTTGAGCCAGTTCCGATGACGTTCCGACTTGAACGACTGGACCCAATTGATCCACTTCACAGCCCGATAGTTCGTCCAACAAATTCAGACCGCTTGATTCGATTGCGGGACTCCTTTCGGAACTTGGAATGGGTTGTGAACTAGGTGGTTTGGCTGAACCTCCAGTTGCTGGACCATCGGGCTGTGGTCCCGGTTTTTGCGGACGCCGACAACTCGCAGCAGTTCCAACGACGGCTGCCAACACGAGTCCATGCTTCAAAGCTCGCGCTGCCTTACCAAGCACCGCTGCACTGCGCCAGCGCCAGGCACCAATCATAGACGACTGTGCCATCGCTATTTACCCGGTTGCTCGAGGGCAAATTCAACAACACGACCGACGATAATGTTGACGCTTTCCGTGTGCTCTTCACCGTTGAGTGAAACGCGCACCTTGTGCGGACCTGCTCCCAGCGTAGCCACTCTTTCTGGCCCTCGCCCGATGAATTCGTCGTCTATGAATATCGAATGCACGCCGCCCGTTTTCACGACAACGAGGCCCTTGTCCGGTGGAATCACGATTCCCGGCGGTGCCTCGGCAACACTCGGAACGGCGGGGTTGGCGGACGCAACCACATTGGCTGAGTCTTGGGTAAGCGTCGTTGGGTTCACGCCCGCTTCACTGGCGAGCGGGGTGGCCATGGAATTTGCGGGAACATGCGCGGAAGTTGATCTCAATCGCTGCACAATTGGTAGGGCGACAGTGAACGACAAGAGGCCCGTCGTGATCGCCAAGCTCAACGGAACGAGCCAGCCATTTGCCTTGGCACGCGCGGAGCGATCCGCGCCGCTGACGTCGGATTCAATCGCGTTTGGGCTTTCGCTGGGAATTGCCCGGCCCAATTGCTGCGCGTTGCCTGGGGCGGGTGCTTCGAAAACCGGGCTCGCGGCGTCGAACGCTGTTTCGCCACGTTCAACCACCGGCACCGCGCGAGCCGCCTCGATCAGGTCTTTATGGTGGGAATTTTCGCCTTCGGATGAGTTGGGTCGGTTGCTTACCGCAGATCCGTCGTTACCGGAGGATTGAATTTCGGGTTGCGGCGCAAGCTCAGAGGGCAGCGTGTTGATTGCGACGACCGGGGAACTCAAAACACTGGGTCTTGGTGTCGCCCGCCTCTTGTCCGGGGCTCCACTTGGAAACAGCGGAAATATTGCCTCTTCTTCCCCCGTTGCCGACACGGTCGGCGCCTTCGCAGTGCTCGTAGAATCCTTGCGTTCGGCAATCTCGACTGTATGCGCGGGACGCGGCGGGCTCACTACGGGACGCAAAGGCAATGCATGAATTGCTGTCGAGACGTCGTTCGGGGGCGAACCGACCCCGGGTAGCTTATCGACGGGTTGAGGCACCGGGGCATCCACGACGGGTTTTCTTTCGGCTAGCTCGGCGCGAGCTTCAGACGCAATCGCTTCGGCAACTACCTGCGACAATTCGGGCGTCTCATGCAGGACCACCAATTCCTTGATAGGTTCGACTGAGGAACCGTTCGTACCCACCCCCGGAGATGTTCTCTTTTCCGCACCCCACTCTGCTGAGAATTTCGGCCGCGAAAATGGGCTTGAGCGCTCGGCCCGGGTTGATGCCTCACTTTCGCCAGGAAGGTCTACCTCCCACGAGGCTTCGGCCGTCCAATCAAACCCATCCGACGAATCACTATTCTCCGTTGGTGTGAGTCCGAGTCCGCCCGCAGCGATTGGGCTCGATGTTTGCGCGATGGGAGGTGGGCTCGGCGAAAGCTGAAACGAAAAAAGTTGAGGCGGTGGCTGCTGCGATACTTCGGCCGGTGGAGGTTCGGAGCTCGGCGCGGACAAGGCCAATATCTCGCGCGTGAGCAAATCTTCGCCTGAAGGTCCGGCAATTGCGCGCACGGCACCGCGACGAGCCGCATCGGACAGCAGCGATTCAAGCCCCCGGAGTGATGCGGCGCCTGAAGCCAGCAATTGGCGGGGTGCGGTACCTCGGAGCAACTCGTTAACCAAGGGACGCAAACTCAGCGGCAGCATCGACAGTTCGTCTGCAAATGTCTCCGGATCAAGCGTTACCTGTTCCACGGTCCCAAGCGCTGATCCCGAAAGTACTCGTTGTGCGGCCCTGGCACGCAAAATCGGAGTGCGCAGCACCTCATTGAGGTTGGACTCCGTGAAGTCATCGTCCGAAGGCTGATCGTCCTCGACTACGCTGAAACGGCCGGCGCTAACGCCCAATAGCAATCCGAGGGCGGCTTGCCCGCGTTCGACCGTGCCGCTCACGCGCGTACGCGTTATTGCGCGCAGGGTATTGTCACGAATTCGGACGTCGTAATGCGCGGAAGCGTCGCGCAAGGCGATTCGCAGGTTTCGACTGAGCCTGCAAGCGGCGTCAATCAAGGATCGTGGCGTAATTCCATCGAGGCGTCCCCGAACCTCCTGACCCGTGCGAAGCCGCCGCTCGAGGCTGATTCGGGGCCAAAGTAGCTCTCGCGCTCGCTGAACCAATACGGATGCGCTCGCTTCCTTGCGCAAATAGCCATCCGCGTCCGCGCCCAATTCTCGCAGCCGAAACAGCAAATCTTCTTTCCAGCTTAGAAGTATTACAGGAACATCCCGCAGAACGACGTCGCGTTTGATTTCGCGGCACAGGGCGAAACCATCCAAACCGGGCATCAACACATCGCTCACGACGAGTTCGGGCCACCATTGTTGCACCAAGTGCAGCGCGCGCCGCCCATCCTGAACCTCGCGCACATCCGCGCCCGCTGCACGCAAGGTTCCACCCACGAACCAAGCTACCGCCGGGTCGTCGTCCGCCACGACGATGCGTCGTCCTGTCAAGTCGATTGAATCCGCGAGCACGCGCCCGCGCAGACCCAGCCCGGCGCTGGGTGCGAGCACGATGCTACCATCAGGCCCCGGCCCGAACTGAACTCGACCGTCGGATTGCGCAACGACGATTTCGCGAATTCTTGCTACTGCGGCCCAAATAGCCGCGCGAACCTCAGTACCTTCACCGAGAGAGACGATGGTGGCCTGCGCGTCTGCATCAGCGGATTCGAGAAGTCCGCGGCGGATCTCGCGGGAAACTCGCTCACATAAGTCCCGCAGAGGTACATCACCGATCGGCTCTCGTGCGGGGGGCAAATCGTAGTCTTCGGATCGCGTGCGATTCACGGCTCGCCACAGCGCCACGGGGGAAGTGCCCGAAGTGATGACCTTGTGGGCGCCAGCTCGTTGCAGTTTTGGCGCCGAACCCTCCTCAGCCTGTGCCACCACCAATTCCACGCCGGCCGTCTCGGGGGCGTCCTTCAACGTTAGAAGGTGTTCCTCCAATTGATCGAGAGCCCCATCGAGCACCACGACATCGGGCCCGTAAATGGCGCACATTTCCGCGGAGCCTCGACAAATCGTGGGCGTAAATGAGTTCGAATCCTAAACTGGCCGATCCAACGCTTCGTAGTGAGTCTGCCAACACGGTACTGCCAAAAACCAACACGCACCAAGGCCCTTGCGCTAGCGGTGATGGTGAAGCCGATAGACTCGGCGGGGAAGAGGGCGGTGCCGGCAACATCGAATAAGTGCCGCGCAAAACCAGCGTTGGCAGTGTCGCGAGCTGATTGCGAACGACAGCCAGGTCTTCGATCAGCGTTTCAGTCAACCCCGTCCGCAGTTGTTGTTCGGCACGTGACAGCGACTCGGCGGCGGCGGCAAAGCCGAGGACCTTTGCGGAAGCACCCAGGGCGTGCAGGCGCCTTATCAGGTTGTCTCGGCGCGCAGGCGACGCCGCTTGCTGCTCAAATGCGACGATCGCGGATTGTATCGCCTCTAGGCGTCGCGCTAAACTCGAGGCGAACTCGGTACGCGCGACGGAAAGCCCGCCGTGCTCCTCTTTTCGCGTCTGTTCGACGTTAGCCATACTGAAATGCCTACCACGGGTGGATGCCCGGCGGACACAGTCCGTTGACTGTCCGGAGTACCGGCCGTTAGCGGCCGGCGGCCGCCTCCAATGCTGCCCGGACCAGCAGCGCTATCTGCTGCGGGTCACCTTCTTCGACGGATCCCAAGAGTGCCTCAGCCCGAACCAACGGAATTCCGAATATATTGCAAGCCGACTCGATGTTGCCCGTTGACTTCTCACCTAACACCAAAACAGCTGCGGAGCCCGGCAACGTCATGCCCCAGAGCGGACCGTATTCGGGTGTGTCAGGCAGGCCTACTACATCCAACTCGGCCCCGTCGTTCAACCGCAAGGTGGCCAATATGTGGGCTACGGGCGCGACTGGGGTGGCATCGCTCGAGCGCCAAGCATCGGCAATTCTACTCAGGGAGTGTAGTGCGGCACCTAAGCGGTTTTGCGACGCAAACAAAATAATCCGCGGGTTCCCCGAAAAACCTGGACGACGCAGCTGTCGCACCACGTTTGACAACACGTTCAATTGTTCAGCGTCCGCGAGTTCGACGCGAACCGCGCCCCGCTCGATCTTACGCACACTTGCACTATTGAGCAGCTGTTGAGTCGAGTTGATGATGGCTAAGTCATCGTCGGGTAGCAGATCGAGTAGCTCATCAATCGTATGTGGCACTTCCAATGCCATCAGCACGCGCTCGGCCAATGCATCCTCGGCGTTTGTCGAAGAAGTCAGGGATTGAAGCGCATCCTCGGTAGATCCGAGCGACTGCCGGGCCATTCGGGTTTCGTCAACTTGACGCATTCCTTCGAGAAGCAGTGCCTGTGTTGGCTGTTCGACGCGTCGCAGGGCCGTTGCCACGCCGCTCATGAACGCAAATGAGCCCTCGATCTCGCCTACCAAGCGGAAAAGCGCCTTGCTGCCTTCAGCCCGCAAATAGATGGCGTCCACTATTTCTCCATGTACGAGCCGCACTTCACCCACGCCGATAGCGGTCGTGATGGTTAGTGTTCCGGTGCGTCGATTCATACTCAACAACTGCAGCAAATCCGTGATACTAACCTGCTTCAAGTCGCCGCGAAAATCGCCGCCGACGCTGGAGACGGGGGGAGGCGAGCTTTCGATAGTCCAAAGCCTTCTCGCAATTATGTCAGGTTCAAAACGCGGCAATTGGCGTGGCAAAAGTCCCGAGGTCAGCTCACTTACCAACTCGAAAAGGGGTAAAGTGGCAAGGCCCGGCTCCGCGTCAAATAGCCCTACCAATTCGCCCGCTGTCGCCAAAGCTTCTGCCACGAGGATGGCATTGGGGGAGAGCTTTCTCGCCTGGTCCACCGCTACCATGACGCTGTCGGCTAGCGACACGGACAACCCACGGGCACGCAGTGCCGACCCGAGTTCGCTCAGGGTTTCGACATCCGAGTCGATTAGCAACACGTTGAGCGCCATTAGTCGAGCAACCTCATTCGCACTAGCTCGCCCAGTCGTTGCACCAGGAGATCGGCAAGCACAGGTTCGGCGGCGTGCAGGGCCCGCAAATTGCCGCCAGAGCTCCGGCCTATCATCGAATACACGCCGTGCTCTGCAATTACGACCAGAACCTCCAGATCGCGGCACGCCGCGTGTGCATTTAGGTCCACGATTTCGACTTGAAGCTGTTCTCGGTCGGGGCTTAAACTGCCACGAATTGCGCCTCCAATGCTCATTCCTGCGTGCACTGAAACTACAACCCGGGTCTCGCCGCCGCGACAGGCCTCGTTGACCACGGCCAACGCCAGACCCACCGCATCTAGCATCGTCAGGCTGATCATTTGTGGTGCTTCTATACCAAGTCCTTGGGCGGCTTCGTCCAATCGCCAAAGCAGAGCATCGAGGATTTCAGGCAAACTAAGGCGATCGAGACCCAATCGTCGCACGGGAGATTGTCGGGAGACTTCCGCCCGATGTCGCGCAATCCGGAGAAGTTGCGACAGGTCTAGGCCATCCTGCGGAAATGTAGCAACACCCATAGCGATCTCGGTATTGGACGGCGTCGCAGCAAATTGTTCGCTTGATCCGAGCAATTGTCGCATGACTCGGCGCCGGCATGTGTGGGCGCCGGTGCCTCCGGTTTCTGGCAATAGCAAATAGAATTCGCCCTCATCGACCCGGGCAAGTACGTCGGTATCACGTACCGAAGCTAGGACCTGCTCGGCCACTTGAATTCCGTGGTCGGGCGCGGATGGGTTGTCGCCGGTTTTCGGCATCTCGACCGCCAAAGTGGCGAGGGCAAACCGCCGCCCGTAGCGGCGTGCCTTGTCGATTTCGCGACCGGTCACATCGACAAAATAGGCGAAAGTATAGGCACTCGAGCGCGGATCCTTCATCGCGCCACGACTGGATTGTTCACGCTCCGCGACCAAGCACAGAGCGGTTGCAATCTGAGTGCCCACAATTTCGAGCAAGTCCACGATCGAGCGAATGCTGGGGCCTTGCCCGGCTTCCAACAAAATCAGGCAAACGCTTTGCCGGCGAAGTACCAGCCGCACGACCTCGAATCCTCCCTCCTGGGCCCATCCGAGTATGTCCATTTCTTCCGCAAAACTCGGGGAAGACTCGACTCTGCCCACCCGGCCAAGCCGCATCCATTGGCGTGAGCCTTCACCGGTCGGGAGGTAGACGACAACGTGAAGCGCACCTGCTTGCGACAACAAGGTCGCAACGCGTTCTGAAGCATCGCGGCGTGAATTCGCCGAAGAAATATCCGCAAGGGCGTCCGAGAATTTTCGCGCGCGTTCCGCAACAGCGGCAATTTTTGTAAGTGTGTGCGTTCAGCCCGGTCAGCGCGCTCGGCGCGGACAGAGCCCACGGTTCGCATGATTTCGTCCCCGCTCAGGGGAAGCACGAGCACTCCAGAGGCGCCGAGCGCCATCGCCTGCGGCCCCAGCTCAAGCGCCTCGGGCCCCGTCAGTGCATAGATGGCAATCACCGTACTGAGCGCCCGCAAATGATGAACAACGGCGAGCCCCGCATTATTACCCAAGCCCAAATCCACGAGCACGATATCGGGCACTTCGGCGAGCGCCTTGGACAAGCCTTCGGATAGGTCGTTAGCGACGCCAACTTGGTCAGGCGAACCTGCCAGTGTACGTTCGACCAATTGGGCTGTGCGGGCGTCCTCGGTTACCACCAAGACGTGCAATGCGGCGCGATTCTCTTGATGCCCGGTGGTCAATGGGGGTTGACTTTAGCCGGGGCCGCGTCCGACGAATAGCCTGCTCTAGTGTTAGACCTCGGGCAACAGCAATTTTCGGAGCTCGGACAGGTCGATGCCCCGAATTCGAGCAATTTTTGGCGGCCCGAGGCACCGGAGACTAGCTCGATTTGGCTTTTTGGGACATTGGCCACCCGGGCGAATAGACTCAGCAGTTCCTTGTTAGCTTGGCCGTCATGGGGTTGTGCCGCCAACGTCACCAACAGTGCCCCGTCCTGTATGCCGATTATTGCCGAGCGGCGCGACTTTGGTTTGACGCGAACACGTACGCCAACGGCGCCGTTGCGCAACACCATTTCCAATTCGTCGGGCACCGGGAGGGCCCCTAGCACGTTGTCGGCAAACGGCGTAGAGCGCACGCATTGGAGCTTCACGATGCCGCGCCCATTGTTGGTAGTTGGACCGCCGTATTCCGGCAAAACTGAATTGGCCGAAAGTATTGCACGCCACACGGGGCAGGCGCTTTTGCGTGCCGATGCGACCAACCTAGAGAGCAAACTAATCGAGACGATGCGGCAACCCGCAGTCATCGAGGTCGATAGCGATGCATGGCTGGACCGATCGACGCGAGTGCTTGCGCTCGATCGAAGCATCGTCGTGTCTGTGGGAAATATTGATGGCCATCACGGCCCAGCTCCAACAAGTCGCGATCAATTCACGAGCGCCGCGCTCTGGAAAAGTGCAGCTAATTCGTTCAATGAAGCTCACAAGGTCGTTGAATACAATCGAGAGAAACTCACGTCCATAGTCGGCGAGGTGGTGGCGCTATGGCAGCGCCGCCCGTTGGCGGTCGCGGCCGGTGAGCGTTCGTATCTCGTAGAGGTTGGGCGCGGAATTACCGAACAATGCTGTTTGGAGAACCTCAACGGCCACCCGACGCTCTTAGTGATTACGGATTCCAACGTCGATGGGCTGCACGGTGCGCGAATCGCCAATGCGATCCTCGCGACCGGAGCCCGATTGGTGAAGACGGTTTTCGCTGCGGGTGAGGCGCAGAAGCATCTGGGGACGTTGAGTGAAATATTGGAGCAGGCTCAGCGAGCCGGCGTAGACCGCAGCTGCTCAGTAGTTGCAGTGGGAGGCGGCGTCGTCACGGATATTGGCGGGTTTGCGGCGGCTATTTGGATGCGAGGTCTTCGATGGGTTGCAGTTCCCACCACTTTACTAGGAATGGTTGACGCTTCGGTCGGTGGGAAAACCGCTGTGGACTTTGGCGAAGCGAAAAATTCGGTCGGCGCATTTTGGCAACCGAGTGCGGTAATTTGCGATGTTGACTGGCTCAGAACGGAGAGCGACCGCAACTATCGCAGCGCTCTCGCCGAAGTCGTAAAGACATCAATCGTGGGCGACACTGAGTTATTTTCGATGTTGGAGAACGAAGGGAATTCTATTTTAGCGCGCGATCCAGACTTGATGACCGATGTCGTTCGTCGTTGTGTGCGCGTCAAAGCTCGTATCGTCGGGCTTGACGAGCGCGAGGGCGGCCTAAGGGCGGTTTTGAATTTGGGCCACACGATAGGTCATGCCCTCGAGGCGAAGGCCGGTTTTGGACATCGCTCACATGGAGAAGCGGTAAGCCTGGGTCTGGTGGCCGCACTGAAGTTGGGAGAACGGCTGGGCATGACGTCCCCGGCGGTTGCTACTCGGGTGCTGAATTTACTTCGCTCGCTCGGGTTGCCTGTGGCCCTCGAGGGTTCCGACCTCTCGGCCGCTACGGACCTCATTGGCCACGATAAGAAGCGCGCCGGCAGCAAAATCCGCTTTGTCTTTGTCAGAGGCATTGGTGACGTAAGTATTCAATGGTTGCTTCTCGAGGATCTCCGAGAAATTGTGCCGACATTGGCTGACTGAGGGCTTGTCGGTGTTCGATGTGGGTGCGCCGGGCGCCGGAAATCGACGTTGGGGTAGGCGCAAAATTGGCGACGGTAGTCGGCCGAGGGTAAACTAGGTATGCTCGTGGGCTAGCGATCGAGTGCTTTTGAGGTGAGTCGCATGAATCGATGGATGACTAGAATTTGCGGCGCGGGGCTGCTCGCTGGCATGTCACTCGGAGTGGGTAGCTGCGCACACAACGACGACATGCTCGTCATAATCGGTGCTATGTACGCGCAGGCCCCGGATTGCTCGTATCTGCCTTCGGCGACCGCGCAATTGCTGCTGAGCGGCATAGTCGATGTTGGCTTTGGACCGAATTACACGGCGGTACTCATGGTGTCGAATCAATTGGCATCAAGAGGGTCCAAAGCACGGTTGAGGGCAGAGACGTCGAATGTGACAGTCGACAATGCCGAAGTTCGACTATTGAGAAACGGGACTGAAGAGCTGCGCTACTTCAGCGTACCGGCGAGTGGCTACATCGCGGTCGGCACGGGTGAAGATTCGGGATACGGGGCGATATCGATTAACGTGTTGCCCGGGAGCGTCCCCGTGCCCTCCGACACGGGTTACATCATCGCGGAAATTAGGTTGCAAGGCACGACGTTGGGCGGAGCTTCAGTCGAGTCAAACCTATTTCGATTCGAAATTTTTGTTGTGGATAGCAGCATAAAGGGCGGTAACGGTCTCGTTTTTTACCCGGAGTCTGAATCCCACCACTGGACTGTGTGATTCCAGCGTCTGCACGTCCACGACCAGGACGGCGACGGCATGTTATCCTGGCCAGGATGCATATATCTCTTGTTGCGATTGTTCCAAGCCCTTCTGTGTAACACCGCCGTAGCGTCGCGCGTTGTTCTTTGAAGATTATTCGAAGCTGACGTAGCCATCACTGCGACGTTGATTGCTCTCGCGTTAGTTCGGTCAGCGCAGCATCGGCGTTTTGAATAGCGCCGTCGATTCGATCGAGCAAGAGTTGCAAAGTCGAATGGGCTTCGCGCTCAAGCTGCTTTCGAAGTGATTGTTCGTATTCCAGATCGTGAGCAAGCGCGATTGCGACGAGCAGCAGTGTTTGCGGAGCAGGTGAACTTTGTTGTGACCCTGAGATGATGCGGAGTCGAGCATCGACCATAGCCGCCAATCGGCGCAGTTCCTGTTCTGTTGCCGCCGAACGGACACGATAGGTTTGGCCGCCGATAGTGAGTGCGACGGTGGCCGGGCTCATTGGCTGAACCTATCACCCCGAAGGCGTTATGGAAATGGCAAAAAGGAATCAAGCGTTCAGGGATTGGCGAGCCAAACGGACCGGCTATCTAGACGTGGCAGGGCGAGTGGCAGGCCTGACCAGAGTCCGAGTTTCTAAGGATTCTGGAATGTATACTCTAATAATATTATATAGTTATGTTGGTTGGTTCTGTGCGCTGCGCTTCGGGGATGAACCCGCGAGCCCGTAAGCGGGAGGGGCAGCACAGTTTGGCCAGGAACTCAGCTGCGTTTGCGCGTAGAGGTCGCTCGCCCTGCATTGTTCATCTCATCAATATTTTTGAGAGACGGCAGCCAGGGTCAGGCGAGGCTTTGGTTGCGAAGTATGTTTGGCGCGGCGCAGAAACGCTGGTTTCGACCGGGACGCATCCCTACCGGGCGATTGAGATGCTTCGTGGTGAGTGGGTAAGCCGAGTGCGGCGGGTGCCGCGAGTTTGAGGTACGCGGGAAAGTTATTCAGCGTCACTCTCGCGTGGATGCTCTATAGTCTCGTGCAAGCAGAACCCTGAAGCCCGATTGGGGACACTTATATGGGGGTGGGCCCATTGGAATGCACCCGGGTGAGTGTTGCGTGTCCGCGAATATGGGTATTACAGGTTGGACCATGGGAGGCTTTGATCGTGATTGATTGGGAGTTCCTCGAAAATGATTTGAACGAGCTTCGTCAAGCAAGCTTGTATCGGCAACCTGAGGATGGACGGTTTCGAGAGGCGTGCGGTCAGGGAGCAAAGCTTTTGGGCGTTGCTCCGATAGACGCGAGTTCGAACGACTACCTAGGCTATGCCAACTGCCCCGTTTCACGTGAAACGAATCTCGCGGGAACTTCAACGGGGGCAGGCGCATCCCGACTGATTCACGGGACCCGAGCCGCACATCGATCCCTTGAGAGTGCCCTTTCAGACTGGGTTGGCCAGCCCGCAGCACTACTCTTTTCTTCGGGCTATGCCGCCAACGTGGGGCTTATTAGCGCATTGGCCCAACCCGGGGATCTCATTGCATCGGACTCGCTCAATCATGCTTCAATCATTGATGGATGCAGACTTTCCAAAGCCGAAGTAGTGGTGTACCCGCATGTCAACCTTGAGGCAGTCGAAGGCATCCTCCGTCAGAAAGCCCCGTCCCGACGTTGTTGGGTCGTGACGGAATCGTACTTCAGCATGGACGGGGACACGCCGAACCTGAGTGCATTGAGGGCCGTTTGCGATAAGCAGCGAGCGGCCCTTGTGATTGACGAAGCGCACGCTCTTGGCGTGTTCGGGCCAAAGGGCTCGGGCCTCTGCCGCCATCATGGCTTTAGCCCGGATGTGCTAATTGGTACTTTTGGCAAAACCCTAGGTGCTCAAGGCGCCTTCGTTGCGTCGAGCACTATAGTGCGAAATTGGCTCTGGAATCGGGCGAGAAGCTTCGTCTATTCGACTGCGCTTTCGCCGTTGCTCGCCGCAATCGTGTTCGCGAACCTGATCAGAGTCCAACAAGATGACTTGGGCAGGGCGCTGCTAAACGACCGCGTCGAAGAATTTCGACTTCTACTTGCGAACGGCGGGATCAGCGTATTGGAGTCTTCGTACGGACCGATTGTACCAATCATGCTCGAGCACCCCGATAGGGCGCTGGCCGTCACAAAATATCTCTGTTCTCAGGGCATACTCGTGCAAGCAATTAGGCCCCCAACCGTGGCTCCCGAATCTTGCAGGATTCGGGTCACCATCAATTCAACCTTTTCCCGCGAGAATATCCAGAGGCTCGCCATGGCTATAATTCGAACATGCACCGGATAGTAGTTTTGGGAACCGGAACAGACGTTGGCAAGACCTACGTCACCTGCCAATTAGCGAAAATGCTAGTTGGTCTCCCGGCCAGTTTGCGCGTACTGGCCGTAAAGCCGATTGAAACTGGCGTACGAAATCTCGCAGATACGGATGCCGCCAAACTCGGCGAGGTCAGCTTGCCCCGCTTACCGCCAGACCACGCCTATAAGTTCGAGTCCCCGATTTCACCGCACCGCGCCGCCCGACTTGGCGGCACTCGAATCGATATCGAATATTTAGTGCAGTGGATATCGGAACGGGAGGCAAGTGATACCCACAATCGGACTATCGCGGGAACTCAGGCTGTCGAGCGCTGCTCGGACTATATACTTATCGAGACCGCGGGTGGCGTCTTCTCGCCCGTTTAACGAAAACCAAACGAACCTTGACCTTGCGTGTGCCCTCGAGCCCAGCTGTTGGGTTCTAGTTGGCGTGGATCGCTTGGGCGTATTGCACGACATGCGGGCAACGCTGACTTCCATGCAAAGAAACGCGCGAATGCCGGACATAATTCTGCTTAACGCTCCGAGCGCGCCCGATGCTTCCACTGGGACTAATCGGCACGAACTTGAAACTCTAAACCTGGCACAGATAGCCGGTGAGGTTTCTCGCCATGGCGGATTCGACGATTCCGACCGAGAGAAAGTTCTCCGAATGCTCACGTCGCAATCCGCCGATCATGCGGCAACCATTGTCGAATAGTTACGCCCAATCGCCGAATGCGGCGCTAACGAAGGTGGCTTAGCTCGATGAACCCGACTGTGCGAACAAAGACGAGCGTCCAGCCTTCAACACCAATCGACTTGCGCCAATTCTTTCGGCGAAACTCGGATCATGACTGACCGCAACGACGATCGTACCTCGGTCGCGTTCTTCCAAGAGCACCCGTTCAAGTAACGCCATGCCGTCAACGTCCAAACCGGAAAACGGTTCATCTAACAAGAGCACATTGGGACTGTGGACCAGTGCCCTGCCGAGCGCGACGCGTTGGCGTTGACCCCGTGACATCGTACCCAATCGACGGTGCTCCAGCGATGATGCACCCACTCTTTCGGCGACGCGCTCCCAACTACCTCCTCGGCCGTAAAGTGCGACTGACAACTCGACATTTTCTCGCGCCGTAAGCTCGCGGTACGAAAACGAATCATGTCCAACCCAGCCAAACTGTTCGCGAACTTGGGAGGGTTCTTTCGACATAGGATGGCAACTAACACTCCCGCTGGACGGTCGGATAAGACCACCAAGGATGCCCAGCAAGGTGCTCTTTCCCGCCCCATTGGGCCCTTCCAACACCGTAATCGAGCCTGACTGAAATGAAGCCTCGACCCCACGCAAGACAGTGGTCGAGCCGAAACGATGTACAACTCCTTGCGCAACGAGTTGGACGATGGGTGGCACACACCACCGGTAGCACGGCCTGAGCACGACGGTGCCCCGAATCTACCGGGCCGCTGCAATTCCAGGTGTAACCGCGCAGGGCTCCGATAAATTCGCCTAACCGGACCAATACAGACGCAAGACACAAAAATGCTAGCATGTGCCGGATGTCGTCGCCCGCAGCTGCAATTTCCCAAGACGGGTTCGAGCAATTGGCGGCATTGCGCTCGGCGATAGAAGGTGCCTTGGAAGGCAAATCGGGCGTTGTTGAACTCACGATGATCGCCCTCTTAGCTCGCGGTCACGTTCTTATCGAGGATGTTCCCGGAGTTGGCAAAACGACACTTGCCAGGGCACTGGCCAGAGCTGTTGGCGGGCAAGTTAGACGTGTTCAGTGCACGAGCGACTTGCTGCCAGGCGACATTTTAGGAGTGTCCATTTTCGACCACCGACTAAACGACTTTACATTTCGGCCAGGTCCAATTTTCACCAACGTCCTTCTCGCTGATGAAATAAATCGCGCAACGCCCCGCACACAGTCCGCGCTCCTTGAAGCCATGAGCGATCGTCAGGTGTCGTCGGACGGTCGCTCCTTACCCCTTCCCGATCCCTTTCTTGTGGTTGCCACTCAAAATCCCCGGGATTCCGCCGGCACTTTCCCTTTGCCTGAATCACAACTGGATCGATTCATGCTGCGTCTGGCGATTGGATACCCATCGTCCGCCGTCGAAACGAGACTCATGTTGAATCCGCAGACCGATCACGTGTTGAACGTGCCCGTCGTGCTGGAACCCGAGACGCTCAGCCACTTACAAGCCCTGGTTGATCGAGTCACCGTTAACGGGGCTCTCGGCGCTTACCTTCAGGCGCTCATCGCCGCCACGCGAAGTAGTCCCGCGTTGGCACTGGGAGCATCAACGCGCGCCGGCATGAATTTGGCTCATGCTGCCCGAGCGCGGGCATTACTGAGTGGACGCAAATACTGTATTGCCGACGATATTCACGATTTGGCCGTTCCATTGTTGGCGCATCGTGTTCGACTATCAGCTCAAACAGATGGCTTCGCCATCAGCCGCGAAGAAGCCGAGGCCACTTTGCGGGAAATCGTGATGCGCATTCCGATTCCCCTGTAAGAAGAGACCCGGAAGAAAAGGCGATTCCAGCTTAATTGACAATATCCAGTTCTGGCGCCTGCAAACCTCCAGTATCCCCTACACCGCCCCATTCCGCCTAACTGACGCTGGGTCATACTTAGGGAACAAGCCTCCGTATTGCATCGAGCGAACTTGGTTCAACCGAAGATGGCCCTTCCTCTCAAGTCAAAAGGTAGCAAGCACAGAAGATGGGTGGAAAGCCTCATATTGGCATTAAGGCGGTGGCGGTTGCCTCGGCGACTGCGCATTACACGTGAAGGCAAGTATTTTTTGGGTATCACATTTGGTGTGGGCGTCGCCGCGATCAATACGGCCAACAACTTGCTCTACCTATTGCTCGGACTGCTACTATCACTGATCGTTATCTCGAGCGTGATGAGTGAGTCCACGCTCCGTGGGCTCCGCGTTACGAGAAGACTCCCGCGACGGGCTCAAGTTGGACGCCCACACCAGGTAGAAATCGAAGTATACAACGACAAGGCGCATGTCCCTTCATATGCGATTGAAGTCGAGGACATTCGTCAGGGTCAACCTGCCGATAAGCGATGCTTTTTCTTGAAAATAAGTCCCCGGTCCACGCAAATTGCCGCATATCGCCGTACTCCGGGCAAGCGCGGGTTGAGCCATCATCGAGGCTTTCGCGTCGCGACTCGTTTCCCCTTCGGGCTCTTCGAAAAGTCTCTAGAAATTGACCTGGAAGGATCGTTGTTAGTATATCCGGCCGTCGTTCCGGTTTCGCTGCCCATCGACGAACCGGGAGGAACCATTGGCGGCGATCGGGTTCACGCCCGCGGTCATGGCGACGAGATTATGGGCCTGCGTCCAATGCGTGATGGTGACGACCCGCGAGACATCTACTGGCGTCGCAGCACGCAACCCGATCAACGTGTACTTCGAATCCGCGCGGAGGAAACACACTCCGAAGTCACGCTCACTATAAGCACATTCAGGTTTCCTGCGGTGCCCCTGGCAGAATGGCTGGAACAGTTCGAGCGCAATATTCGTGAAGTCGCATCGCATACGGTTGCTCAGCTACGACGAGGAAACACCGTTCGAATCCTCACCTCGTCGCACCAGAAACTGCGCGTGACGCCCGCACAAGGGGTCGACGCGGCACTCGCATTTCTGGCCCTCCTCGAGCCGGAGTGTTTGGAAGGGGCTCAGGAATCGGCTCAAGCATCCAAAGCTGATTCAAGCGATGCTCCCATGGAAGTACCTTCCAACCCCACTTACGCGCCACACATTGATTCAGCTGGACGAATATGAGGTTCGGGGTCGTCCATCGAATAATGCTCGATAGTCTGGCCGTAGTTGGCCTGTTGGCACTGACTGCAACCGGTGAGCTCGACCGACGAATGGCGATCGCGCTGCTTGTAGGGCTCGCGGTGGCACTCTCGATTCCTTCGACAATTCGAGAATTGCGTGCAGTGCAACTCGTCGGAAGTTTTCTCTACGTCGCCGCACTGTTTCTGCAGCTACTCAGGCTTACGTCCTCGGCCAACGTAGTCACGCTGGCCGTCGAGTTTGCAGCACTTATTCAAGTCGTACGTTTGGCCACGCGCCGTGGGGCCGCTCACGACCAGCAAATCATAATCCTGGCTCTATTGCATTTGATTGCGGCAACCATACTGGGCGCCGGGTTAGCGTACGCAGCTTGCTTCGTCGGATTCATGTTTCTCGCGCCTGTGACATTGTTGCTCAGTCATTTGCGGCGCGAGGTCGAGGGCAACTATCGCCAGGGTGCACGTGATCGTGCCGGATTACCGGTTGATGTGCCGCGGATCTTGCGAAGCCGCCGCGTTGTAAGTCCGGCTTATCTTGGGTTGGTAGTGTGTCTATCGCTACCTATGTTTGTCTTCACAGGCGTCCTGTTCGTGGCATTTCCGCGCGTCGGTCTGTCGCTGTTGCTATTCCAGCCACCGCGTAAGGCACGCCTGGTGGGGTTCTCTGATCGTGTGGATCTTGGGGTCGTCGGAAAGTTGCAGACCGATCCGAGTGTCGCCTTGCGGCTCACGTATTCCGAACTGCCGCCTCGCCCGCCCGAACACCTGGCTGTGTACTTGCGAGGTGCTGCTCTCGACTATTACGACGGACAGGCCTGGTCAAAAACTCACAATATCCTGCGACCTCCTGAACACGAAGGCGCCTATTATCCGTTGCTCGGCTGGCCCAATCCGGTGGTTGATAGATCAGTGACCGTCGAGCTGAGTCCCATCGATCCGCCAATTGTTTTTCTTCCGGCAGATGCAGAGGCGATTCAGGTATTGCCGCAAGTCCGGGGTCAGTCCTCGGATACAGTAAGCATATTCCGAAATTCGGAGGATGAACTTCGGTACGTAGCGGACTCGGCTCTTGGCCTCCGATACCGCGTTTACTTCGGTGCACTCCAGTCTCGCCGAGGAATCGCACTGCCGCCGACTGACAGGATGAAATACCTGGCATTACCGCCGGGTTTGTCAACTCGCGTCTCCCAATTGGCAAAGGTGTGGGTTGGAACCGAAAATGACCCGCTTATCCAATCGAGTTTGATCGAACGGCGCCTTCGGCAGGAATATCAATACGACTTGAACTCCCCCTCGGGCGCAGCGCCAAACCCGATGGAGGACTTTCTATTCACTTCTCATCGAGGCCATTGCGAATATTACGCCACGGCGATGGCCATCCTATTGCGAACCCTAGGGATCCCGACTCGCAATGTGACTGGTTTTGGCGCAGCCACATTCAATAGGTTCGGCCAATTTTACGTTGTACGGCAAAGCGATGCACATTCGTGGGTCGAGGCTTGGGTGGACGATATCGGATGGCGGCGGTTCGACCCCACGCCACCGCAAGCCAACTTGACGGCTGGCGAGTTAGGAGGAATCGGGCATCTCATCAGAGACTTAATCGAAGCCGCAGCCCAACGATGGTCGCGCCACGTGGAATCTTACGACATGCAACAACAACTGCATTTGGTTGGGCAACTACGGTCCCGCGCGCATCGCCTAGGAATTCCCAGCTGGGTCGGTCATTGGGTGACACCCCGAAATGCAGTATTCGCTGTGGCCTTGATGATCGCAGCAGTTCGGGTGGCGCGCTACCTGCGAGTACGGGCGGTTCGTGGAAAAGGAACTGCGACCGCGCAAGGGCCCTTGAGCCCGCCTGCGAAATTGGCGGTTCAACTCTATCAAGGGTTGGAGCAAGTGTTGCTCGAGCACGGAATACCAAGACCCCAGAGCACACCGCCTTGGGGCTATGCCAAATCCCTACGTCGATTGGGCCACCCGTTGGCGGAGCAAGTCGTGCAATTAACCCAACTTTACTTAGAAGTTCGATTTGGCAAACGACCTTTGCTAGCCGCTGAAGTTGCTGAATTTCAGCGGCAGCTCGACGCGCTCAGGCAATCCAAACCGCACAGCCGCGCCGCCTAAGAATCCCGTTCAAGCAGCAGTCAGTAGCAGCTCAGCCGTCAATCCTTGCACAATGTCGCGCTGCGAAACTGCCGAGCCGCGCAGCGCACCCAAAGACGGCCGAGCCAACGCCGCATCGTATTCCAAATCCGGCTGTCCCGGCTCAACCCATGCGAACACGACGAGTTCACTTGAGTCATCCCCGGCGGCCTCGGCGTGCATGACGTCGATATCCAAACCCGACAGAAGTTCCTCCTCGCTTACTGCGCGCTGTAGCGATGCCACGGGCATCGCCAGGTCATATGGCGAGCCGTCTTGCGCCAAGACGGAAGCGGAATACGATTGAACAATAAGGCGAAACGCATCACCGTGAATCGGCGCGGCAGCTCTGATTTTCACACGGACCTGCCCGAACTCGCCCACTCCCTTGGTCGTTGCGGCAATTAGACTCAGCCAAGAATCACCCGCACGAACGACGATACCGCTCTGTCGTCTGGGTCGAGGAATTCGGGTTTGAGTTGCCATCTGAGTTGAACTTGGAAGCGCCAATCGCCGCAAGGATAAGCACTTTTCGTGCCCAGTCTATAACCCAATAATTCACAAAGGGCACCGGTCGCCCGTTTTGTATGTAACATGCTGATATTACTAGATATATAAAGGAGGATATCTTATAGGCCTATCAGTCGCTTCGCCCACCTTTCAGCATTCTGGCAAGACGTTGCGACATCTTGTGAAATTTCACCGGTGCACTTCTGCACGCTCGTGATCGCAATGTCGTGGCCAGTTACCAGCAGGTATCTAGCCCCAGCCCGAGTTTGCCGACAGCTACCGGACTTGGGCAGCTCGCTCAATGCGGGGCCAAGCGAGGTCAAAATGATGCGTGCGACTCTGTCGGCGTACGCAGGCTGTGCCAACCGCAGTCTCCAAGCGGCTGCGGTGTTGTTCGCGCATCGCCAAACGCCAACCCGATCGCCAATCAACGTTGCTGCCAGTTTCGAACCAATCCCGGGATCCCCTGGGTCAAAGAGCAAGCTCGCGAGACCCTGTTCACCCAGAGTATCGAGGTACTCGGTGCTGCAAGCGCCAAGTTGTGCAGCGGCGCCCGGAGCCTCGAGCGCCAGAACTGCCGCAGTTGACGAATCACCCGGGTGGAGCAACTCGTGTGTCGAACCCAGGTTCCCGCGCCAGGCTAGGTCAACGGCTTTCCAGCCCCCGTGTCGCAAGAGATGCTGCACAAACCGTGTTCCGTCTGCGTAAGGGGATAACAGGGCATACCGAATGGCGGGAGGTATCGAATCGAGGGCAGTGCCCGAAATCGGGTTCTCGGCTTCGTTGGCATCGGGACCAAAGCAGCCTCGATGCTGTGGATCTTCTAGCTGTCGAGCCACGCAAATGGCCTCGCCCTCGGCTAGGGAATGAATTGCAGCTATGCGATCGCCCT
The DNA here is from genome assembly GCA_963819085.1 of uncultured delta proteobacterium. Taxonomy (GTDB): domain Bacteria; phylum Myxococcota_A; class Polyangia; order Polyangiales; family Polyangiaceae; genus FEN-1139. The sequence continues at coordinate 78,632 of CAWFUX010000041.1, read as the reverse complement.
GATCCGTTTGCCAGCGAACTCGGTCGGCAATATTGTAGTATTTATCCTGGAATGCGTGGACCAATTCATGGCGCATGCTGGATTCGACGGCCGCGAAATCTCGATTGGCTGTTAGCAATATTCGACGCCACGTAAAGCAGTAGAGACCCAATAGATCCTGGCTGAAACGCTGCGTGACATCTCGCTCGAAATTGAACCTCTCGGGTACAAAGCCGAAGGATTCCAAAAACTCGATTTCGGCTTGCCGCGCCAAGGGCGTAATTTGAGACTCCTCATCGGCCCGGATCGCCGCGATCAGGCGACTACTTCCCGCGGTTTCGAGAGTGACAGCCAGCCTTGGGTCCCAGCCGCGAAGCTCGGCTATCTCACGAGCTATGCGGCGTGCACTTTGTGATAGTTCGTCACTTTTGGATGAATTTGCAGCTGCAATTCGACTGGGCCCGGGCCGCTGACGTTGCGGGACGAATCGTGTTCGAGTGCCGCCACAACACAAAAAAAGCAAGGTTACGCCAATCGCTAACCCATGAATCACGTTTACATTCGAGAAGTAGTTCGTCGTGATAACGCCGCGATGTGCGACTTGAGGCGCGGCCGATAGTCGAGGAGCTCCAGTGTCCGTGCGCACTTCAGCAGGTGCTCGCTAGCGATTCTCAGCTGCGGCACGGATGCTCTCGATGGCTTTTCGCCTGTCCGGCTTGCCGTAGACTGCAGCACCCGTGACTAGTATGTCTGCTCCGGCGCGAGTAACTTCCGGTGCGGTCTGGGTATTGATCCCTCCGTCGACCTCGATGCTAATGTCGCGACCGCGACTCGAGATTAGTTGCTGAATATTCGCGATTTTAGGCAAAACTCCGGGCAAAAATGCCTGCCCGGAAAAGCCTGGGTTGATCGTCAACACCAAGATTAGATCGATGTCGTCAAGTATGTACTCGAGGCCATGCTCTGAGGTGTGTGGATTGAGAGCGACGCCGGCACGCTTGCCCAGCTTACGGATTGCACTGAGTGTGCGCTGTAGGTGTATGGTGGCTTCTGCATGAACGGTAATCATGTCAGCGCCAGCGGCGGCAAAGGCTTCGATGTGCCGCTCGGGTTGCATCACCATCATGTGCACGTCAATCGGAAGCGTCGTTGCCTTGCGAGCGGCCCTTACAACGTCGGGGCCCAATGTCAGGTTGGGGACGAATGTGCCGTCCATGACGTCGACGTGAATTAGATTGGCTCCCCCAGCGGTCACATCGGCAATCTCATCGGCCAGTCGTCCAAAGTCGGACGCCAGAATCGACGGTGCAATTTGAATTGGCCTGCGCATGCGCGCGGCATAGTCGAACCGCCCCCGCTCCGCCAGCCTGGACGTTGTCCGAAAATTACGTCAACAGCCGTTTGTTCGTGGAGTGCCGAACACACCGTGTTACGATTTGGGTCGGAGGGCTGCTGATTCAGTGCACACGAGCGAAGGGGACCAGGTACGCACGTCAGTGAATGGCCGGCCATGTTGTTACGCGCATTAGCCAAGCAGGACTACGACCAGATTGTCCAGATAATCGACCGATGGTCTGGTGGGCCCACTAGCACGCTGGTTCATCCGTTATTTTTCTACGAATTAGGTCAATTCTCGCTAGTCGTCGAACGGGATTCACAACTCGTGGGCTTTCTATTTGGCTTCATGACGAATGCCAAGCCGCCGGTTGGCTACATTCACCTGCTCGGAATACACCCGGATTTTCGAAGAAGAGGCATTGGGCGTTTGCTTTACGCCAAATTCGAGGAAGATTCGCGTGCGACCGGCTGCACTACACTCAAGGCCATGACTACCCCAGGCAATGAATCCGCCCTGGCTTTCCACAAGGCTTTGGGCTTCACGGTGGAGTTGCTCGAGGACTACGCTGGGCCCGAGCGTCCTAGAGTCGTATTTGCGAAAAACCTATGACAACGCTTTTCCCGGGTCAGCCTACGGTCAACGACTTGCGTGCAATTGGACTGTTCGGCGCGCTCAGTGATGACGTGCTGCGGTACTTCTCGGCCGCGCTGACGGTCCAAGTGATTGAAACCGGTACGACGCTCTTTCACGAAGGTGAGGATGGGCGCGAAATGTTCGTGGTTCTTCAGGGCGAACTCGAGATACTCAAGCGCAGTCACCGCGGTACCGACGCCCGCGTCGCGTTGTTGGGACCTGGCGATTGGGTGGGTGACATGAGTATTGTGGATATACAACCACGCTCAGCTACCGTTCGCGCCCTGGCGCCGACGAGGCTGCTACGAGTGACCGCGGCAGACCTCGACAACGTCTATCGCAATGACCTCAAAGCGTACTCAATCGTAATTCTGAATTTGGCGCGGGAACTCAGTCGCAGGCTTCGTGTAACGGACGGCATTCTCGCCGATCTCATAGCAAGTGTATTTGATGAAGTAATTGCTCGCCGGCTAGGTCCCTCAAAGCCGTAGCTACTAAATCCCATCGGCTACGCCGTTTGCGGGGCAACCGGCATCCGTCACGGACGCGTCGGGATCCACTAATCCCGAGTCTCCGCCACAGTTCGTAGGAGCCGCGCCTCCAACACCCGCATCAAGGCCACCATCGCTTCCGCCAGCATTTGCCCAGCCGCCGTTCGCTGTCGCTCCACCGCTGGCGCGACCACCGGTCGAGGCGGCACCACCCGATCCGGGTGCACCTCCGTAACCCGATGTGGCCATGCCTCCCGTTGCGGATGCGGCTGCAGTACCCCCGCCCAACGCCGCAGCACCGCCCACAGTCGGCACCGTGTCGCCTTCACCGCCTGCTCCAGTATTAAACGCCCCACCACCATTTGAGTACGAAGGGGAGCCCCCAGTATAGGAGGGCTCATTTCCGCTTGGGCCACTCGTATTTCCAGGCGGCTCAGGTTGCGGGTTGAGCAAGCAACCGGTGAAAACGGTAGCTACCGCTGCCGTCCAATACCAATTGCGCCAACTCCAGCGTCGCATCCGTATTGGCACAGAGTAGCACCAAACGCGCCAATCCACATCACGCCTTTTCGCGGGAATTCTGGACGCCGATGGCCTCGGATCTGGCACAACCCGGCACAACCTGCGGCAAGGCCGCCCTGATGGGGCGCCCCTTCGGCTAGCTGCTGACTGGATTGACGCGACGGCTGCGTGCCGCCGCAAGCAAATCCAAAACCCGGTGCAGATTTGGGGGCAATTGCTCTAGCTGCTCGGCGATTGCCGTTAAATCCGCTGCGGTTTTCCGAATAATGTCGGCAATCGCGGCGCTATTCGTGCCGAAAATGTCATTCCAAATAGCCTCGGCTCCCCCGGAAATTCGCGTCATATCTCGGTACGCAGGCCCGGCCGCGGTCAAGGTGTCGTCATCCGCTGCTGCCGCGAGCCAACTCGCAAGGATTTGCGGAACGTGACTGGTCAACGCCACGGCCGCGTCATGCTCGTCTGGCGTCATTTCGGTCCATACGGCGTCTAGCAATTTGACGAGTGACTCGGTTGCTCGCCGCGCCCTGTCGCATGAGGACTGTGGGCACACGAGCCAACGCCTTCCTCGAAATAGGTTGACAACGGAGCTGGAAAGTCCGCCGCGCTCGCGACCTGCCATCGGATGACCAGGAACGAACCAATCACGATTCGCTGATGCTTGCGCGGCCGCGACAATGACCCGTTTGGTCGAGCCGCAATCCGTGACTGGAACCCCAAAACGAAGCCATTCCGTCACCTGCTGAGCAATCGCTCCAACCGGCATCGCCAGAACGACAAGATCGACGTCGCGGGCAAGATCCGCCACATCATGGGGAGATTCGATAGCTGCCGCCCGAGTCAACAATCGTCGCGCTGGCTCGGAGAAAACGACTGCTTCACGGTCGACTCCGATGAGTTCGACGTCCGCCAGTTTCTGCCGGAGCGCCATGCCAATCGAGCCGCCGATCAACCCAAGTCCGACGAGCACGACCCGTTTCATCGCCGCACTGCAGCTCCAATCGTTCGTAGGCGCTCCGCCAACTCCACGCCTTGCGCCCAGCTCAAAGTTGCTGGCACGCGGGCGCGTGCCGATTCCGGACCCACCCAAACTCGCAGTATTACGCCGTCCGCCCCGGCTCCTATGGCCGCACCCGCCACTGCAGCGCAATACTTTGCGCGCTGGGCAATCGTCGGAACATCGACGACTATCGGTAAATGCGTGTTGAGTTTGGCGCGCGCGATCGCGGCTATCTCGAGCGTTCTCGCCCCATTCGGATATTCTCCGCCCGCTTCGAGCAGCACGACCTGACTATCGTTTCTTTCCAAAACTCGCTCGGCAGCGCCAATCCACGAATTGGCACCCCAGCTTGGACTGCGCTCAACGAACTGCACCGCCCATTGGCGATCCATGACTTGGGGATGCAGGGATAAACAGGTGAGTGCACCCACGCTGTCGGGAACGATGCGACCCCTCCAAACAGCCGCATCATAAGGTCGGCCGGCGGCGAGGCGGTATGGAGTGTCGGTGCCGTCCCCAATCGGTTCGAGCGCGATCCACGGATCGGAACCACCAATTCTTCCCCACGGGCCTTCCACAATAGTGGGCTCTTTGCGAAACCGCCGCGAAGCAAGACGAAATGGCTCAGTGATTCGGACCACTTCGGCGACGCCCGCAAGCTCGCGTACTACGGCCATGTCGTCTCGGGTCACGTCACCGACTACACCGAGAATCGTTCGATTTTGCCCACTCGAACGGTGTACGTCAAAGCCGCTCTGAACTAAAAACGCAACGGCACTTTCAACTGCGGATTCTGGAGCGTTAGGCTCCATGACGACGATCATTGGACGCGCAAGGGTACACCAACCGGTCGGAGAGTCGCGCAAGAAAGCACCGTAAAGCGGCAAATGGCTTGGCTTGCCTCGGGTAGGAGGTCGCTTCGGCCAGCCGAGCCAGGTGCTCGGTGATCTGCCGCTGGATTCCCGCACAGGCCGTCCGCTGTCGAAGGCTTCTGCTATCCTCAGACCCTAGCCCTGCAAGCGTTGAATCGTCTCTGCGCCCAAGCTTGATGGTCTAGCATCTCATGACGAAAGGCTCCGACCTCGAACTTGGACAGGTAGTAGTTGGAAAGTACCGGCTACTTGATGTTTTGGGCGAGGGGGGCATGGGCATCGTCTACCTTGCGGAGCACGAGCTAATCGAAAAGTCCGTGGCCCTAAAAGTGCTGCGCCGGGAATATTCAGGCAAACCAGAATTGGTGCAACGCTTCAAGCAGGAAGCCATTAGTGCCTCGCGTATCAAGCATCCCAATGTCCTCGATGTTTTCGATTTTGGGCAACTCGAAAATGGCTGTTTCTTTCTCGCGATGGAGTACCTGCAAGGGCATGATCTTGCGGCAGAATTGGCCAGTAATACCACGGTTGAACCGGTTAGGGCGGTGCGACTGGCTTTGCAGATGTGTCGAGCGCTCGGTGCTGCACATGCCCGAGGCGTCGTACACCGCGACATGAAGCCGGAAAATATATTTCTGCACACTACCGAGGACGGCGACGAAATCGTCAAAATCGTCGACTTTGGCATCGCGCAGCTGCGTGGTCGTGAGGATAAGAAAATCGAAGAGATGCCCCGGCGACGATTGACGCGGACGGGAGTAATTTTCGGGACGCCCGAGTATATGTCGCCCGAGCAAGCTGCGGGGCGCGCCGCGGACTTGCGCGTCGATGTGTATGCAATGGGCGTAATTCTATACGAAATGTTCACCGGGGCCGTTCCCTTTACGGGCGAGTCGTTCATGGCGGTGCTCAGTGCTCATTTGACGAACCCCGTGACGCCGCTGCGCACTTGGGTTCCCGACTTGGCAATTTCTAGCGATCTCGAAGCCGCGGTAATGGTGGCTTTGTCGAAGAACCCCGACGAGCGATATCAGTCGATGAGCGAATTCGGGCAGGCGCTTCATCACACCCCCGAAGGGCGGTTGGCTGCGCCCTTGGCGGCGCTTTTGCCGATCCCGAAGGTTACGCACAACACCTTTCGTCCAGCGCGCGGTCCAGCTACTTCCACCTCACCTCAGTTTGCGACATCCGCGCCGAATTCGTCGCCGCGCATCGGAATTGATGCAAGGAGTATTGCGACGCTCGTGGGCGTTGCCGAGGCCAACGGCGAAGGCGAAGCGAATAGCTCGGCGCAGCCCGACCTGGCTGCGGCTCGGCCGAAACTGCGCCGTATGACATTTTCCATGGCCGCTGCGTTGCTCCTGTTAGCCGCGGCTGCCGGTGCTTGGGTCAAGGTCTCTCAGGGGCAAGCGGCAAAACCCGGAGGAATTTCAGCAACCACCGTTAGTTCCAATTCTCCAGCACCCGCAGTCAGTGCCGCGGCTGCCGGTACACCTGCCAGCGCAAGTCCCACCCCATCCGTCGCCCTGCCAGTGCGTGTTGCTATGTCGATTACCACGGAACCAGCGGGTGCTTTGCTCTTCAAGAATGGGTTTCAAGTTTGTGATTCAACGCCCTGCACCCTTGAAGCTCAACAGGACGAAGGCATGGAACTCGAGGGACGTAAAGGCACGTTCAAGGGCACGCTGCGCGTTTTGGCTCAACGTGATCAGACGATCAACATCATGCTGATCGCCGCTCCTGCGGCCGTCAATCACTCGGCTAAACACGCGGCTCCGAAAGCCAAACTGTGCGAGGTCGTCGTGGAAGGTCTCAAAATACTTCGACCTTGCCCGTAATTCATTCGGGGACAATAGGCCGGTTTGGCCGAATCCCGCTGTCTTTCCGAGAGTAATTCACTACGCTTGTGTGCAGCCACTGAATTTTAGGAACTCGAATTATGTTAGATGCCCGCATCGTTGCTGAAAATCTAGACGAAACCCGCCAAAGCCTGGCGCGACGCTCCGATGCCGCCGCCCAAACATTGGATGGCCTCACTGACCTCGCGCGGCGGCGAATCGAGCTCATTACGGCGACTGAACAGCGTCAGGCGCGTCGCAACACGGCGAATCAAGAAATGACTCAGCTGGCCAAGAGCAGCGACAAAACTGCATTCCAGGCCCGGCGCGAAGAGCTCAAGACGTTATCGGACGAAATCAAGCAATTGGAGTTGCAACTCAATGAGCTACTCACCGAGATGGAACAGCGCCTGCTGCTGGTCCCGAATCTTCCGCACCCGTCGGTGCCGGACGGAAAGGGTAGCGAAGAGAACCCGGTCGTGCGGACTTGGGGCGAAAAACCCAGTTTTGACTTCGAACCCAAGGCACATTGGGATCTCGGCGCGGCCCTGAATATTCTCGACTTCGAGCGTGCTGCTAAGCTATCTGGCGCCCGTTTTTCCGTGCTTTATGGGCAGGGAGCCCGACTCGAACGAGCAATCTGCCACTTCATGCTGGATCTGCACACGCGCGAGCATGGCTACTTGGAAGTGTACCCGCCGTATATGGTCAAGGCTTCGGCGCTGCGCGGCACCGGGCAATTGCCGAAATTCGAAGAAGATCTTTTCAAGACGCAGCGCAATGATCCCGCCGACACCGCCGCGCTCTATCTAATCCCGACCGCTGAAGTGCCCCTGACGAATCTGCACGCCGAGGAAATTCTCGAAGCCGCGCAGTTGCCCGTCGCCTATACCGCGTATACTCCCTGTTTTCGCAGCGAGGCGGGAAGCTACGGCAAAGATGTGCGCGGCCTGATTCGACAGCATCAGTTCGACAAGGTGGAACTCGTGCGCTTCGTTGCACCCGAGGATGCCGAGGCGCAGCTCGAGTTGTTAACGGGTCACGCTGAAAGGGTGTTGCAGCGCCTCGGGCTGCATTACAGAGTCGTCAGTCTGTGCGCGGGCGATCTCGGCAACAGCTCTACGAAAACCTACGATCTTGAGGTATGGCTGCCGTCGCAGCAAGCCTATCGCGAGATTTCCAGTTGCTCCTGGTTCACGGATTACCAGGCCCGTCGCGCGCAGATCCGCTATCGACCGCAGCCCAAAGCCAAGCCGAGGTTCGTGCATACCCTCAATGGCTCGGGTTTGGCGATCGGAAGAACCTGGGTTGCCATTGCCGAGCAATACCAAAATGCCGACGGCACGATAACAATTCCCGAAGCGCTCAGGACATTCATGGGTACCGACCGAATCACGGCTCGTGAAGTCATCTAACAGCACGACTGCACTGAAGTGATGGCTCGTTTGGTCGGCCACTGTGCGGCCATCGCGCTAGCCGAAGCGGGCCTGCCGCGTGCCGTCACGCCAGCATTGCAAACAATCATATCCGTTCGCTGACGGCCGTGAATCAACCCGAGAGCGCGTAATTCAGCGGCGCTTTGCGTTTTTCGATGCTGGCTTTACGGCACGCGGACGTTGTGGACGACGCGAACCCGCCCCTACATTCGAGGCGCTTCGGGGATTTTCGGGCTTTTCTTTGCGTCCGCGTTTCATGCGCGGTAGCGCAGTGATTAGGCGTCGGGCAGTGACTTGACGGCGCACAATCGACACATCCTCGATTGCCACGCGAATTCGATCGCCGAGTGCCAGCGAATCGCCCGAACGTTGACCTACGATACTCAAATCGTTGTCCGAGAGCTCGTAACGGTCGGGCCCGAGCGACTCGAGGCGCACCAGAACGTCAACAAATGGTGCGTCGAGAGCCACGTACACGCCCGATCCCACGACGGCGGTCACGGTACCGTCGAATTCGTCGCCGATTTTGTCGCGCATTAGAATGACGCGATACAGGTCGACGACTTCGCGTTCGACTTCCATGGCGGCGCGTTCGCGAACACTGGCGTGCGTCGCGATTCCACGCAGGCTTTCGACGGCAGCCGGGCTATTGTCGAGCTTTTTGCCGCGAATCAAGCTCTTGACCAGGCGGTGGACAATTAGGTCCGGGTAACGTCGAATCGGCGAAGTGAAGTGCAGGTAGGCGTCCGAGGCGAGTCCGAAATGCCCGATATTGACGATATCGTAAAAGGCCTGCTTGAGCGACCGCAGCGCTATCGATTCAAGCACGGTTTTTCTCGGGTGCTCCGCAATGCTTGCAAGCCATCGCGATAGCCCGAGCGGATCCTGCAGTTCGGCCAGATCGACTTTTACGCCGAGCTTTTGCGCCACATGACCCAGGCGCTCGAGCTTTTCTGGGTCGGGCGCCGCGTGGACGCGATAGACGCCGAGAGAACGCCGCGTGCTCAACCATTGCGCCACGAGCTCATTGGCTAGCAGCATCAACTCCTCGACCATTTGGTAGGCGCGCTTGACTCCTGGGTCCTTGGCGCGGCGCACGACATCCACGGGGGCTCCCGTTGCTTCGTCCAACAAGACTTGGGCTTCGGGCAAATCAAGGTCCAGCGCTCCGCGCTTCAGGCGAGCTTTTCTTAGTTTTCGAGCCAGCTCATCGAGGATTCGAAGGCCTGGACGCAATGCCTCGGCCTGTACGCTTCGGGAGCCTTCGCCGGTGAACCCGAGCGCGAGCGCGACGCCGCCATAGGTGAGCATGGCGGCCGAGCGCATTACGCCTTCGACGACCTCGAATGAGATGAGCTCGGCTTTTTGATTGAGCTCCGCTATCACGCACAGGCAAAGGCGTTCCTTTTCGGGCAAGAGCGAGCACAGATCCGCAGCCAGTGCCGCAGGCAACATCGGAATGGCTCGATCGGGCAAATACAGCGTACAACCCCGCGTACTGGCTTCGGCGTCGAGTGCCGTGTCGGGTTGGACATATTCGGACACGTCCGCGATGGCAATGTACGCTCGGTACCCCTTGTCAACCCGTTCGACCCACAGCGCATCGTCATGATCACGCGCTTCTTCGGGATCGATGGTGGGCAAGGGAACCTCACGCAGATCTCGGCGTCCCTCTAGCGAGAGTCGCTGCAATCGTGCCGCGGCGCTTTCCGCTTCCTGGATTGCGGCGGCAGGGTGATCCTCTTCAATCTGCTCTCGCATCAGGATCTTGGCCACCTCTACGTTGGGGTCACCGGCCGGACCCAAAACGGATAACAAAGTCCCCTCGGGATTCTCAGAGGCGGACTCGGGGAAGCGAGTAATCTCAGCTACAGCCGCGGCACCGTCTTTAGCTTGGATGGTCGATGGTTGAAGTACGATGGGTCCGCGTACCCGGGCGTCGTCCGGCTCGAGCCATTGGCTGTTTCGGCGGCGGCGCAATGTGCCCGCAACCCGCGGATTGCGCCGAGTTTCTATCGATTCGATCAGTCCTTCAACCCCGCGCGCCGTCTGATTGACTACCACTACTCGAACCGTATCCCCGTGCAGTGCACCGCCGATGCCATCAGGTGCCACGTAAACGTCGGGTCGCCCCGCCGCAGCAACGAAGCCAAATCGGCGAGGATTCATGCTCAGTACTCCGGACCAACCTTCGCGCTTGCGTTCCGGAAGGGCTTTCAACGTGAAGCGCTGACCGGGTCGCTTGACGACAGCCCCTTCAACGGCGAGCAAGTCCAATAGATCGAGCAGGCGTGAGTACTGGGCCTCTTTGACTCCAAGGTTCTCGGCGACTTCTCGGGCATGGAGTGGACGCGTCGCTTCGCCCAGGCAAGCTAAGATCTGGCTCCGAGCCGGTAATGGTCTAGACATGAGCTGTCTCGTAGCGCAACCCGGGCATTTTTACGGCAACTTTCCTGCGTGAGCCGCTCATTTTCCGGCAAAAAGCGGTTGAACGGAACGGCTTTCTAACCCGGGCTTTTCCCAAATTCCCGCCAAGTGATACCCTGAACTCAATGCCCCGCGAATTCGATGACCCCCTGCAGGAACAACGCGATTCAGTTAACCCCCACGCCTCGAATCGCCTGGGCGCCGTGGTTCCGCTCGAGGTTTTCGAGGCACTTCCGAAGACGGACTTGCACGTCCACCTCGACGGCTCACTGCGCCTGACCACAATCCTTCAAATCGCCGAATCTCAGGGTTCGAAGCTGCCTGCGACGGATGAGAAAAGCCTATCCGAAGCGATTGGTTGCGGGAAAAACTTTGGCAGTCTCGTCGAGTATTTGCGCGGCTTCGAGATCACACTGCAAGTAATGCAGTCCGCGGTTGCTCTCGAGCGAATCGCATTTGAGCTCGCCGAGGACGCGCACCGGGAAAATGTTCGCTACATGGAGGTGCGTTATGCGCCCTTGCTTCACACACGCGAGGGTCTGAAGTTGACGGCCGTTGTCGAGGCCGTGCTCGACGGCCTGGGGCGGGCGCGCGAAACCTACGGTATCAAGAGCAACCTGATTTTGTGCGGAATCCGCAATATTTCAGCCGAATCGTCGTATGCGATGGCGGAACTTTGCGTCGCCTACAAGAATCGGGGAGTCGTGGGTTTCGACTTGGCCGGGGCGGAAGCGGACTTTCCGCCGAAGCACCACCGTGCGGCTTTTCAGTTGGTTCGCGACAATAATATCAACACAACAATCCACGCGGGCGAGGCTTATGGGCCACAGTCGGTGGCACAGGCCATTCACGTTTGCGGTGCGCATCGAATTGGACACGGGGTTCGGCTCCGCGAAGATGGCGACTTGCTTCACTATGTCATCGATCACCGCATCCCGCTGGAATGCTGCCCCTCGAGTAATGTCCAAACCGGCGCGGTACGGGATTTGTCGCTCCACCCACTCAAGCTCTATTTTGATTTAGGGCTGCGCGTGACGGTGAATACCGACAATCGGTTGATCACGGATACGACCGTTTCGAAAGAACTCTGGCTAGCCCATTCTCGATTGGGCATTCCGTTTGTTGACATCAAGGCGATCATACTGGGTGGATTCAAGTCCAGTTTCCGCCCCTTTCATGAGCGACAGGCCGCGGTGCGTAAGGTTATCGTCGAGATGGATCGATACGACGACGATGGCAAGTTGAAGCCGAGTAGCCCTGACGGTGATTCGACCCCTCCCCGAGCCAGGAGCTCAGCGAAACTGCCTTGAGAGTGAACTTGGGTCCTGCCAGGTGGAGAGTCAGTCCGGCCTTTAGAGCTCTATTCCTGCCCGCACGTCGCCACGCATGAAGCGCTCCATTTCGTCTACGGCTTTCTCGACATCGCGCGAGTCGGAATCCGGAAGCCTTATCAAGAACCGCACGTAGAGATCACCGACGTTCTTGCCCCGGTGCACACCCTTGCCTTTGAGTCGCAGCACTTGGCCACTTTGAGTGCGCTTTGGAATCGTCAGGTTGACGGAGCCCTCGGGTGTTGGGACTGGAACCTTGGCGCCGCGGTACGCTTCGCCCACGGTGATCGGTAAATCGAGGTGCAAGTCGAGTTCCTTTCGCTCGAAGTGCGGGTGCGGGCGCACCCGAATGACCAAAACCAAGTCCCCCGGCGGTCCAGAATAAGGCCCCGGCTGGCCGCGGCCCGCGATGCGCAGCCGATCACCATCCGTGGCGCCCGCGGGTATCCGCACCGTCACGGGTTCGCCGCCGTCTTGCAGGGTCAGCGCGACTTCTGTACCCTGGACAGCCTGGGCAAAATCGATGGTTATCTCACTGGCGATGTCCGAGCCGCGCATTTGCGCGCCGCCTCGACCCCCGCCCTTTCCCGAGAATAGGTCGCCAAAAAGATCACCGAGCCCCGCGCCTCCACCGGTAAAGATGTCTTCGAAGCGAAAGCTGCCACCCGAGCCCCGATTGGGTCCATAACCCTGTTGCGAAGCGCGCTGGTAGGCACGCGCCGCCTGCACGTCAAAGCCTTCGCGCAGCGCGTTGTCGCCGAATTCGTCGTAGAGCGCACGTTTCTTCGGGTCGCTCAAGGTTTGATACGCTCGATTCACAGCCTTGAACCGCGTTTCCGAACGCTTGTCCCCGGGATTTTTATCAGGGTGCAATTTAGAGGCAAGCTTGCGGTAAGCCTTTTTGATTTCAGCCTCTGTCGCAGTTTTTGCAACCCCAAGTTCTTGATACAGATCGGCGGCCATAGGATTCCTGTCAGTCCGAATTAGGAGAGTGCCTCAATTGCAATAGTAAGTCCCGGTCCACGAATGTCGACACTGATGACCCCGGTTACAACGTTGACTCACCGGTGGGCCGGGTCCGATGGTACCTGTACCGGGAGCCGCCGCGATCCAAAATGTGAAGGACCGTGTTTTGAGAACCTTCCAGGAATAACCGCAGAACAAGCAGCACAGCGATTGTCCGATAATCCCCAACCACGGAGTCGATAACCGTCGCGCCGTATCACGGCATGGTTGCAGCTAGGGCAGTAGGTGGACTGCCCGGCGCTATCGGAGATATTGCCCGTGTATACGTAGTGGAGTCCCCTTGCCATCGCCAGATCACGCGCTTTTTGACAGGTCTGCGCAGAAGTGGCGGGCAAATCCACCAACCGGTAGTCAGGATGAAATGCCGTAAAATGCAGGGGGACATCAGGGCCCAGTTCTTCCAAGAGCCAGTCGCACATTTTGCGAGATTTCATCAGAGCTGTCGTTTAATCCAGGAATTAGCAGCGTCGTTACTTCCAACCAAGATTGAGTCTGGTGCCGCACGAACTTCAGTGTTTCAAGGACGGGTGCCAGCTCTGCTGCGCACAGTTTACTATAGAAATCCTCGGTGAAACCCTTCAAATCGATATTGGCGGCGTCGATCACCGAAAAGAATTCTTCGCGCGCGTCCGCGGTAATGTAGCCCGCAGTGACCGCAATAGTTTGAATGCCGACGGCGTGGCAAGCTTTGGCGGTATCGATCGCGTACTCGGCAAATATGACTGGGTCGTTGTACGTAAAGGCAACCGAGGAACACCCCCAGGAAAGGGCAGTCTGCGCAATGTCTTCCGGTGATCCGGGGCTGCTCGTTCGAGCAATGTCCCTCGCTTTGGAGATGTCCCAATTCTGGCAAAATCGACAACCTAGGTTACATCCGGCTGTGCCAAAACTTAGAACCGATGACCCCGGGAAGAAATGAACCAGCGGTTTCTTTTCGACGGGATCAATGCAAAAGCCCGAGGCCTGGCCGTAGCTCGTGAGTTCGATCTGCTCGCCAATGCGCTTTCTAACAAAGCAGTAGCCCCGCTGCTCGTCCAGCAACTGGCAGGCTCGCGGACATAGCGTGCAAAGCAGCCGACCGTTCTCCAGGGGTTTTTGCCAGCGACCCCAGGCCTCCGCCGGAGCCTTCGTCGTCATACGCCCAGTCTACCGGCGTTTTCGCGAGTGGAAAGGCTTGATAACGAGCCGGGGTGCCTTACACCCAACCGGAAGCCTGTGCTAAGACTCGCGCGCCTTGTTCGACGCACTCATTAAAGGATTTCGTGAAGCCCAAAACCGCCTGGCCGGGCTTACCGAACTAACCGCCAACAATATCCAACCTGCCCTGCTGGAAGTGCGGCAGTCGCTGCTCGAAGCCGACGTGGAGTTGGGCGTCGTCAAGCGACTCTTGGCCCGTATCGAGGACAAGGCCGTCGGGCAAACCGTACAGACGCGAGTAAAGCATCAAGGGTCGGTACACCGAGTCACGGCGGGTGAGCAGTTCGTCAAGATCTGTCACGACGAATTGATCGACATGATGCAGTTCGAAGGCGAGCCGCTGCACTTCGGGCCAGACGGCAAGACTTCGATAATGATGGTGGGTCTGCAAGGATCAGGCAAAACTACAACGGCGGCGAAGCTCGCGCGCTGGCTGAAGCGCGAAGGTAAAAACCCCCTGTTAGTGGCTGCGGATCTGCAACGGCCTGCGGCTGTTGAGCAGCTTCGCGTCCTCGGCGAGCAAATCGACGTACCCGTCTTTTCGCTGCCGGATGAAACCCCAGTCAACATCTGTCGCTCCGCTCCAGCTCATGGCAAAAAGTTAGGTTGCGATGTCATCGTCTATGATACCGCCGGGCGTCTCGCTGTTGATGAAGTCTTGATGCAGGAGCTCGGCGACATCAAGTCAGCCGTGTCGCCCGATAACATACTGCTCGTGGTTGACGCCATGATTGGCCAAGACGCGGTGCGCACGGCACGCGCCTTCAATGAGCGGCTCGTGATATCGGGGGTCGTGCTCACTAAACTGGACGGCGACGCCCGCGGAGGCGCCGCTCTCAGCATCAAAGAGGTGACAGGGGCGCCGGTCGTGTTCGTTGGTATCGGTGAAACGACCGACAAACTCGACGTATTTCGCGCTGAAGGCATGGCGAGTCGCGTCCTTGGAATGGGGGACGTTGTCGGCCTGATGCAGGACTTCGAGCAGGTCGTCGATCAGAAACAGGCTGAACAAGATGCCCTGCGTCTCATGTCCGGGCAGTTTACGCTGCAGGATTTTTTGAACCAAGTGAAGATGATCCAGCAAATGGGATCATTGAAGGACCTGATGGAAAAAATCCCGGGACTCGGCGCGATGATGCCGCCCGGGATGGCGATGGACGACAAGGAACTCGTTCGCATCGAGGCAATGATTCAATCGATGACGGTCTCGGAACGCGATGACCCCAATTTGCTCATTCGGGAACCGGGTCGTGTAAAGCGTATCGCGCGTGGCTCCGGATCCGAGGAAAAGGGCGTCTCCGAGTTAGTTCAAAAGTTCCTATACCTCCAGCAAATGATGGGCGGCTTCGGGCAAAATCTCGGAATGTTGGGGAAAATCCCCGGTATGAAAGGGTTGGCCACCGCCCGGCATTTGCGGCGTGCCATGAAGGGCGGTGCCGGCGGTGTCCCGCCCGGTATGCCCGGCATGGGGATGCCTGGTATGGGAATGCCGGGTATGGGTATGCCCGGAATGGGATTTCCTGGCATGGGAATGCCCGGCATAGGTGCCGCGGATGAAGTGCCGCGCATGCGTGTTGCTTCCAAGACAGAACGCAACGCACGAAAGAATTCCAGAAAGCGTGAAAGAGACGCTCGCAAGAAAAGCAAGGCCAAGAAATAGAAAACCATGCAGAATCATTCACAGTATGCATGGGTGACAATACTCACTCTAAATTTCGTGGCGAATGGCTGCCACTCAAAGTCGAGTGAGCCCGAGCAGCGTGACACTAGCGAGAAGGTCGGAATGAGGGTCATCCCGACTTCGGTAAAGCCCAGGCAACCGCGCGAAATTCCAGAGCTGAGCGTTCCGCGAATCGAGTCGAGCAATCAGATCACCATTGACGGCGTTCTGAACGAACCCGCTTGGGCAACCTCCGCCGATTCTGGCGCGTTTGTGAATGTCAGCACGGGCGCATACGACCCTGGTCAAGTAGTGGGTGGGCGCGCGCACCTCCTGTGGAGTGCGGACGCGTTATTTCTCGCCGTGGACGTGAGCGACATAGACATACGCGGCAATTTCGAGCCGGGCGCGGTCGATCCCCACCTTTGGACCCAAAATACCGCGGAAATCATGATTGATCCTGATGGAGACGGTGACAATCGCGACTACTACGAGATTCAAATAAGCCCGCAGAATTTGGTTTTTGACTCACGCTTTGACGACTACAATCAACCGCGTGTGCTACCCGATGGTCCATTTGGTCACCAAGAGTGGAGTGCACATGTCACCAGCGCAGTAGCCGTGCACGGGACCTTGAACAATTCAAGCGATCGGGATCAAGGTTATGTGGTGGAAGCCAAGATTCCATGGTCGGCGTTCGAGAAGGCGAAAACAATTCCACCTAGGGCTGGTGATCAATGGCGGATGAATTTCTATGCGATGCGCAACAATGGTGGTGTGGCCTGGTCACCCATATTAGGGCAGGGTAACTTTCACAAGGCTTCGCGATTTGGTAGGGTCACATGGGCCGGATCAAGCTCAAATGCGCCTCGGCCCTCGGTTAGCGGTTCAGCGCCACCGTGACGACCCGTTAACACCAGCCTTGAATTTCGAACGAAAAGATAGGGCTCTACTGGCGCCACCAATTGAGTTACATAATCGCCTTGTAGGTCTGGTATTGGAAGCCTCCAGTGTCCCACACCGAGATTTCGGGTTACCCCCAACAGATTATACGCGACCGCTACCGCCTGGAAAGGATGGTCGGGCGCGGCGCGCAGGCCACCGTTTGGGTAGCGCGCGATCTTCGCGTGGGTGATTGCGTCGCGGTAAAATTACTGACACTCCCGCTTTTGCGTGATTCCGAGGCGCGACAGCGTTTTCAGCGCGAAGGTGAGACATCTACACGACTTCGTTCAAAGTTCGTAGTCCGCCTGTTCGATTACGGCGAAACGACAGACAACGTGCCCTTTTTAGTAATGGAGCTCCTGCATGGGCTGACCTTGGAAGCCTATGCTCGCCGTGTGGGACGCATGCCCATGCGTCACGCGGTTCGCTTTGGAGTGCAAATTACGTCGAGGAATTGCACATGCCCATCGCAGGGGCATCGTTCATCGCAATCTCAGACCGGCCAATATCTTTCTTCATAGCGAATCTTCAGCCAGTCCGGATGATGTCACGCTCAAGATTTTGGACTTTGGCGTCGCCAAGATTCAGGACGCGGCTGTTGATTCGGTCGCCCCGGTCGCCTCGCGGCCGAGCAATGTCGTAGGAACGCCGCTATTTACGGCACCGGAGCAATTACAGGGGATTCGCGCAGTGGACCACCGTGCGGACCTTTATGCGATTGGCATGGTAGTTTTCACGTTGCTCACCGGCAAGCCCGCGTTCGAGTCAGAAAATGGGACGGATTTAGCATCAGCGATACTCGCCCAGCCGTTGGCCAAGTTGACCACCTTTGTTCCGGAATTACCTCCGGCGCTCGACGCTTGGTTTCAGCGGGCTTGTGCGAGAAACCCCGATGATCGATTTGCTCGTGCCAATGATCTGGCGATGGGTCTGCACCAGGCCGCGGGTTTCGAAGGCCCACTCGATATTCACCTGGAACCCGGTCACGCTCCTGTCGTGCCTGAAGCCGTGGTCCTCGACCTCGAGGCGAACAGCGAAATACCAACTCAGCGTTGGATTCCACCGGCGGAAGATTGAAGCCTCGTCTCCCGGCGGCAGCTTTACCTTAGTCCGTAACGCTGTCGAATGACCGCCTCGTTTTCGGCGCATTTCCGCATCAAAATGCGGGTTCTCCCCAGGAGCTTCTGTGCGTTTTGCGCCAGCATTGCGGACTCGAGCATTGACTCTGCCGAGGCATCGGGCACGGCCGCGTCCGCGGACGAGAGTTCGATGCGCTGGCGTGCGAGATCAATCATGTCGAGTGCCTTCAAATGTTCGTCGTAAGCGTCCTCGCACACTTGCTTCAGCTGGCAAACATCGGGGCTTCGGCAGGTTATTGCTCGTAGTCGCGTCAACCACAGGTGTTTGTCGTGGTTCGATGACAGGCGAATCATCTCCACTGCGCGTGCAATTTGCGCAGTCGAGCCGAGAGCCTGCGCGGTTTCCGAGTGCCGGCATGACCCAAAAACAAGAATACTAGAAATGACAGCTAGTTTGCGGAAAGTCGCTTGGCGACGCATTCCCAGGCAGGCGCGGTGGGGCGAACTAATCAAACGTCCTTGGCGGCGGCCCGAGCTGAATTCGCTCGCCGATATATGAGCCAACGAGAGTGAACAGGACCCCCACGGCGGCCAGCAGCACGTACATGAACGAGGGCATCGTCTTGACGGTCTGCGTGCGCGCCAGCCAGATCGCCGTGGGCAAGGCGACGAGAAACGCGGAGACCACGGGCTCGATAAACGTGCGACCCGGCGATACCAAACCGACTAAGATGCCGCCCGCGCACCAGACTGGGATTGCCACGACCATGCCCGCGGAGCCCTCGAAGTCGAAGGCAGGCAGGACCATTGGAATTCCAAATACGATGGCGGCCGTCAACACACCCATGATGCCAAGAGAGACCACGAACCACAGCGGGCTGAAGCCTTCCTGCTGGTAACGACGATCGATTTCCTCCTGACGACTCAGGGTTCGCTTGCCCAGGTTTTCAATTTTCGCGCCGCAAGAGACGCAGCGGTCGTTGACGAGCGGCAGCGTGTTGCGAAAACCACAAGATGGGCAGACGATGGTCTTAGCTGATGCCATAGATTCCCTCGGGGCAAGTCTCTAGAGTAGCAAAGATGGTCTACGGACGGGAACTCCCCCTCCGTTACTTATTCCTACGCCGAATTTCCAGGAACCTGGGCTTGGCGCGCTTGTCAGAGTACATTGTTGCCATGCCGCCCAATGAGATAAATCAGTCCAACAGCGGTAAAACTGGCTTGGCTGAGAGTCCGGATCCTGAATTGGAGCAGCTCCCGGCGCCGAGGCACCCTTGGCGGCGGTCGACCATTTTGAGCTTGTCGCTTTGTTTCGTCGCGAGCCTTGCGCTCTTGGTGGGATTGAGGGGAGAGCTGACTTACTCGCTTCGATCCGGGCCGCCTCAGTCGGTCGGCGCGTTGGCAACCTTGACCCCCAACTCGAATATTTCTAACCGTTGGGTTCAAGCCGAGGGTGACCTGGAAGAACACGGTGGCATTCGATACGAGCGTCCCTTTGAATCTGACACGTTCCGACTAGTGCCGGTGCAAGGCAATCGACGCATTTGGGTCCAAATACGTGTGCCGTCTGGTTTCGAAGACGAGCATTTCGTCCCGCCCAATTCTTTCGTCGGCCGGCTGTCCCCGGTTAAGTCACTCGGCGTGCGGTATTCAGCAATTCCAGACGCCGTGCATGATGCTGGCTGGCCAGAAGGCCAGTTACCGAGCGATGCCTGGGTGTTGATCGACGGTGAATCACCGGGGGCGATTCGTTGGGTGCTGGCACTATCGGTGGTTCTCGCTGGATTCGCTGGGTTTAGCCTTTGGGCCACGACTGCCGCACTGCGTCCAGCACGCTCGAATTAGAACCGAATCGGTGGCCACCGCCTCATTTGATTGCACAGGAAGGACGGAAGAGCGGAAGGACTTTGGGGGTGATTAGGCGTGAATCGATCCGATTACCTCGTCCCGTGCCATATGCAAATCTTCCGATCCTGTGCAATCGTCCGAGCGGGCAGGGTCGGGTTCGCGCACGCAGGTGCCCTCGACTTCGAGGTGCTATACGGGGGCCCGAGATGGCAATTACATATCGTGACGCCGGCGTTGATATCGACTCGGGCGACGAATTGGTGGAACGAATCAAGCCAATTGCCAAGCGGACGAGAATTCCCGAGGTGGTTTCTGACATCGGAGGTTTTGCGGGACTTTGCAGCCTTCCGGCCGACATCGAGGACCCACTTCTCGTCAGTGGCACCGACGGAGTTGGAACCAAACTGAAGGTTGCCTTTGCTACGGGGTGCCACACGACAATCGGGCAGGATCTCGTGGCCATGTGCGTCAACGACATCATCACTTGTGGCGCGCGCCCGCTATTCTTCCTCGATTACTTCGCGAGTGGACACTTGGACGTGGCGGTGGGCGAGCAGGTGGTCACCGGAATCGCCGACGGTTGCATCCTTGCCGAATGTGCTTTGCTCGGCGGGGAAACGGCCGAGTTACCCGGAATGTACGTGGACGGCGAATATGATTTGGCGGGCTTCGCTGTCGGCGTTGTGTCGCGAAAATCAATTCTGGGGCCCGAGCGCGTCCGACCGGGAGACAAGCTGCTCGGAGTTGCATCCACGGGGCTGCATTCCAACGGTTATAGCTTGGCTCGCCGCGTGATCGAGCAAGAACTGAAACTTGATTGGGGGGCCCGGTTGGGCGCTGCTACTGTCGCTGACGTTTTGCTGAAGCCGACTCGAATCTATGCGCAGGCCGCCAAGAGGTTGAAAGCTGCTATTGGCGCTGATCTCCATGCCATGTCGCATATCACTGGTGGCGGCGTGCCGGGCAACCTGCCGCGCATGTTACCGAAAGGCACCAAAGCCCAGGTTCGCATGCCCCCAATGCCCGAGGTATTTCAGCTTATCCGCGACGGGGGGCCTGTCGATATCGCAGAGATGCGCCGCACGTTTAATCTGGGGGTAGGTCTGGTGATTGCGCTTGCTCCTGACGCGCTCAGCGCGGCGAAGGAAGCGCTTCGCGGTGCGGGTGAGGAAGTATTCGAGTTGGGCGAGATCTTAACCGACGCCGCCGATTGCGAACCGTATGTAGAATTTGTCTGAGGGATACGTGGCGATGCTCGAATTAGGCGTCCTTGCTTCTGGAACCGGCAGCAATCTGCAAGCAATCCTCGATGCGATTGCTGACGGTACGCTCGACGCACGCGTTCGAATCGTCATCAGTAACGTCCGCGGGGCGCCCGCGCTTGAGCGCGCCGTCAAGGCGGGGGTTGCGACGGCGGTAATTCCCCACACGCAATTCGCCAACCGAAGCCAATTCGATGCCGCCGTTGCACAGGCGCTGATCAGGCTGGCGCACAATGGGTAGTCTTGGCGGGTTTCATGCGCGTGCTTACGCCGGACTTTCTCAGCAAATTCAAGCGCCGCGTGCTCAATATTCACCCAGCGCTATTGCCCGCGTTTCCGGGAGTTCACGCCCAAAAACAAGCTTTCGAATACGGTGTTAAGGTGGCGGGTTGCACCGTCCATTTTGTCGATGAAAGTGTGGACAGCGGTCCAATAATCGCTCAGCGGGCCGTGGCTGTTTTCGATGACGACAACGCGGATTCACTCACTAAGCGGATTCTCGAGCAGGAGCATTTGCTGTTTGTCGATGTTCTTCGATGGTTGGCCGCGGATCGGATTCGGTGGATACCGGGCTTGCCCGGCGAAAGATCCAAGATCGCGATTATGCCGGCATGACCACGCGCTACTATGACGCCGTAATTCTTGGTCGTTCGCTTGGCGTTTTATCGGCGGCTGCACTCCTGGCGCGCCGGGATTATCGGGTGCTCGTCTTGGGGCAAGACGGGCGACCCTGCGATTATCGCTTCGATCGATTTCGATTTCGACGGCGCGCCTTCACGTGGCTCGCCGGGGCATCACCGCCCTGGTTGCGCTTGCTGCGCGAACTCGCGCAAAGTCCACGTTTTCGGCGGCATTTGATTCCACTCGACCCCATGTTCTCAGCGCTGCTCTCGCAGCGGCGCCTCGAATTACCACCCGACGTCGAGCTATTTTACAAAGGAGATTGAGCGCGAATTTCCCGAGGTTCGGCAGGTTGTCGATGAGCTTTACGCGTCGTTCGCCAATGTCAATGCGGCGGCCGATGAAGCGTTCGAGCATGACGCCGTGTGGCCGCCAGGCAACTTTTGGGAACGGTTTAAAACGGGGCGAGCAGCGTCAAAGTTGCCTCTGGTCGGTGCACAGGAAGGGACTGGACGTTTTGGCCAGATTTCCCGCAGGACACCCGTTTCGTAACTTGGTGACGCTTCCCGCGGAATTCGCGTCGCACTTGGCCTCGCCCAGTTCGGGACTACCGCCCTTTGCCTTGGCACGCTTGCATGGGGCCTGGGCCCGCGGCATTCACGCAATCGAACGCGGAGAGGACGAGCTCACCGCATTTCTTGGTCGAGAGAATTGAAGCGCACAGTGGCCTGTGTCGGCTCAATTCGCGAGCCACCAGCCTGGTTGTTGAACGAGGGAATATTACGGGTTTGGTCGAGGAAGGTGAGGAGCATCCGACCGGGACGACGAACGTGATATCGGACCTTACGGGAGAGGCCATCGCTGAACTTGCGGGTGGCCAAGGCATAACAGGAAGCGCTCAGAAACAGTGGCCGAGACTGTTCGCAACCGCAGGTCGATTCGTCATGTCATTGTTGGTGAACCCCGCGGCCCTGCCCGATCCATTGTCCGAAGAATCATTTCTGGTCTCCGCTCGGTCCAATCGTATCGACCCTCGGCGTCCCGACGTTCACCTACAGCGATTTGACCACAATCGATTCGAATCTGGTCCCGCTACCGATTCGGGCCTATCCCTGCTCGTTGCGGAAATATTGATTCCGCGTCGTGGGATATTGACTTTGTACGAAGCACGAGAAGCGGTGCTGACGACACTACGCGAACATTTGCCGTTTCTCGACACCCATCTGGTCGCTGTTGATTCGCCATACGACGGTTTGCCCCTTTGGGATTACTCGTCCGGGACTCGAGTCGAAATCGACCGAGTTCATTGCAAGGAGACTGCACCCGGCGGCGAGCCCATGGAACCGATTTGGATGCCGCAACCAGCCGGATTTCTCGGGCTCGGTGGCGAACCATTGCGCGGTCCAATCCCTGGTACATTTCTAGCCGGCAGGACGGTTCTTCCTGCCCTTGGGCAAGAAGGCGAACTATTGGCGGGCTCGAGCGTCGCGCGCCTAATTACACACAGGCACGGGAGTCGGCAAAGAATGCGACGCCAAATGTGGTCCAAAATCGAAACCGACTAACTATCGTCAGGGTGCAGTCATCTATCCACATGACGGCCAGCGCACGAATCGGCGATGCGAAGGCGACTTTCTGGTACACTTGTAGTAATGTCCAGAGCCAGAGCTTCAGTTGCGAATTGGCTGGCGCCGGTGTTTGTGTGGCTCAGCACTACGATTGCAGCGCCAGCAGCAGATCACTTGCCGAACGCCATCTCGGATGGCTCACATTCGCGACCGATGGCAGAAGGTGCCGATGCCGGCAGCGAGTCCACGAGCGATCGGCCATTAGCCGTAATCGGCATCGCCGCTGGCAACAACACCGAGCAAGGTCAAGCTTTGTCTTGGGCACTAAGGCAGGCCCTCGACTCAAGCGTCGAGTGGAAAAGCGTGCCTCTAGATTATTCATTCGACGCGTTACTCTCGGCGAGTGGATGCCCGCCGCTGCCTGACTCGGAATGCCTTGCAAAAATTGCAAGAAAAACCAATCTTAGGCGTTTCGTTTGGGGCAATCTAAGAGTTGCCAAAGGTCGCATCAAAGCCAGCCTGGGCCTTTATGACGTTGAATCCGCGAATCTAAATGCTGAACTCGAGTACAGCTCAACGTTCACCGATACTTTCGATGAAGACCTTCTGCGGTTGGCCAGCGTTGCACTCGGCCAAATGCTGGGTCCGCTGCATTTCCCGGTAATCGTTCACTCGCGGGCGCGGACCGGCGAAATATTGGTGGACGAAGTGTCAGTGGGAAGACTCAGCGATGGCATTGCTAGAATATCGGCGACCGCGGGCGACCATCGCATTCGATTGATCCTGCCCGACGCGACGACGATTGCGCGATCGGTTCGCATTCGTGTTAACCACCCCACCCTGTTGCGCCTCGACTTCATCGATGTTCCAGCGGGTTAGTTGAAATCATTGCAGCGTCGATCGAGAATAATCTAAAAGACTAGAGCATGCGGGTTATCGCTGGACAGCTCAAGGGTCGCAGCCTCAAAGCGCCGCGGGGCAACAATACGCGCCCGACGGCCGATCGAGTTCGAGAGGCCGTTTTCTCGATGTTGGGGTCGATGGAGAACCTCAAAGTGCTCGATCTCTACGCCGGAACGGGAGCTCTCGGCATAGAGGCACTGTCGCGTGGCGCGAATCATGCGGTATTCGTGGAGGCTTCGGCCGTGGCTTTGCAATGCATTCGGGTCAACTTGTCCGATTTGATGCTCGAAGGTCAATCGTACGTTGTCTCGAGGCTGGTTGAGCAATCAGAGCGGGAGATCGCCAAGTGGGCGCCCTACGACCTCGCATTTTGCGATCCCCCATGGTCGAAAATAGACAATGCTTGGCGGATTCTTAGCGGAATAAATATAGAGGCTCTTCTGGTTCCTGGTGGTCGGTTGGTGCTCGAGCACCCCGCCAAAGCGGAAACACAGGACGGCAATTGGAGGAGCTTACGGGTCGCCAATGTTCGAGCGTGGGGCGATTCTGGAGTCACGATTCTTGAAAAGTACGTTGCCGAACCGGATGCCTGAACATCCGACCATTAACGACAATTTATCGTAGGGCTCGCGCTACGAAGGGGCTCCGACTATATTCGGCTCCCTCAGTCCGCGCTTCAACGGACAGAATTCGGGATATCAATGTCAAGCGACTTACCTTCCAAAACCCCGAGCGGCGGAGGTGGATCCTATGTCCGTGCGGCGGTCATTATGCTTCTCATTGCGGCGGCCTTGGTCGTGGGGAAGTTCACCCTGATGCGTTCGCCACAGCCATCGGCAAGTGCAAACGTCGTGGTGTCCGAGCAGCCAAAGCTCGAAGTCACACCAGCGCCGCCACCGCCGCCACCCCCAGAAGAGCCGTCAGCGAGCGCTTCTGCGAGTGCCGCCCCGTCGGCAAAAGCGGCCAAAGCTAACGGGGGGTGCAGCGGGGAATGTAAGGGTGAGGTCAGCCATGAACTTCGCACGTACCTTTCGGGCCGCGCTTCACAGGGGCGGAAGTGTTACGAGCGGGCGCTATTGCAAAATGCCACACTCAAGGGACATCTGAAGGTTCAAGTCCGCCTCAATCCGCAAGGTCAGCTGTGCAACGCCTCGATGGCGGCCGACGAATTGCAGGATCCGGGGCTATCCATGTGTATTTTGCAGCTCTTCCGTAACTCTGTGTATCCGGCTCCCACCGGCGGCTGTGTTGACGTAGCCGTGCCTATGTCATTCGTACCGCAGCATTAGCAGGCATGAGTGAATCCCCCAGCCCGACGGAAACCGCCCACGGTTTCCTCGGGCCTATTTAGTCAATAGGCACAATGCACTCGGTGATGGAAGTGCACGGACGCGCATAGTCATGATTAGCGAATATCAGCACGGCGTGCTTCTTTGGATCGCCTACGATGGTGCTTGTTTTCACGGGATGGCACGGCAGCAGAATTTGAGGACCATTGCCGGAGAGCTCAACGGCGCGATTGCAGCCATAGATACACATGCTTCCTTGGTCAGACAATTAAGCCGCACCGACGCTGGTGTCCATGCGCTGCAGCAAGTCGTTGCCTTCGACAGTACCAAGAATGTCTCGTCGCGCGGTTGGGTATTGGGATTGACCAAACATCTGTCGCGGGAAATATCGGTTACGAGTGCTTCAGTCGTGCCCGTTGGGTTCGATCCGAGGGATTTTGTCGTAGCAAAAACCTACCGCTATCGAATCCTGCAAAGCCAGGTTAGGGACCCATTTCTCGATCGAAAAGCGTGGCGCTTGGGCGAGAGGTTGAACCACGCGGCAATGAGAGCTGAGGCCGTCGAACTAGAAGGGCATCACAATTTTGCCGCGTTTCGCAGTATTGGCGACAAACGTAATGACACTTGGCGAAGTCTGACGAGAATATCCTTGGACCCGGATCCGAGCGATAACCGCGTAATTTGGTGGACATTTGAGGGTCAAAGTTTCCTGATGCACATGATCAGAATTATAGTTGGCGCCTTGGTGGACGTCGGTAGAGGCAAGATTGCGCCGGGTGTTTGCGCGCGTGCTTTAACCAGTTGTAGCCGACGCGACCTGGGCGTAACGGCACCAGCAGGTGGGCTCTATTTGCACCAAGTCCGACTTCGAGAGCTAGGCGCGGACCGTTGGCCGCGAGTTGACGATTCATCGTTGCTAACGTAGGTTCCCCAAACTACGCACCATGGGTTCGATACGGGTTTAGACAGGATCCGGATGGAGTCTTCAGCCGAAATCGAGTTGGCCCTACGCGGGCCCCACTGACGTAGTCGGGAGCTTGTCAGATGACACTCAAAGAGCGCATCGCCGATCAAGGACGCAAGGTCCTGAATAACCCAGTTGTTTTGAAGTGGACCACCGACGATCGCGTCAAGCGAGCTGCTGAAGGAGTACTTGACATCCGCGGCCGGGCCCAGGAGGCCTGGAAGATTTTGATTAATGGCCACGGTTTGCCAGCGATCGATCCTGCGCTTGACGAGTCTATCGGCCAGACTGAGGAACAATTCACACGCTCACGCGACGCACAAAGGCAGTCCGGGAAATCGAATGGACATGCAGTCACACAAGCCCTCGATACACAGGGCTCCGATGACATGGACGAGTCGTTGAAGGAGCGGGGAACGATTGCGTCAATTGGTGGACGTGATGTGCTGCAAAAGTGTTACCAATTCAAGGCCGCTGACAACGCCAGGAAAATGGGTATCTATCCCTATTTCCGGCCACTAGACTTCAATGATGGTCCGGAAGCCCAAATAGATGGCAAACGTGTCACCATGTTTGGGTCAAACAATTATCTTGGCCTAACCACGCACCCGCGTGTTCGCGAAGCGGCGCGAGCGGCAATTGATCGCTTTGGCACCAGCATGACAGGATCGCGCCTCGTCAATGGCTCCATGAAGCTTCACGAAGAGTTCGAAAGCAAGTTAGCCGCGTGGTTTGGCAAGGAATCGGCACTGGTGTTTACCACCGGCTATCAGGTGAACCTTGCCGTTTGTTCGGCACTGCTAAGCAACCGTAAATGCGTTGCGGTCGTTGACCGAAATATCCACGCCTCGCTGTACGACGGAGTTCGACTCGGTCAGGCTGCGGGTGCCCGGTTGGTGCGCTATCGGCACAACGACCCCGAATCACTCGAACGTGCGCTCGAAAAGCTGGATGCTGACGAAGGCGCCTTGGTAATTACCGACGGAGTATTTAGTGCGGAAGGCGAAATAGCGAAACTCGACCAAATTGTCCCCATCGTGAAGAAATATGGGGCCCGGCTGCTCGTAGATGAAGCCCATGCGCTTGGCGTTGTGGGCCCTTCGGGCAAGGGCACCCCCTACTTATTTGGAGTCGCCGACCAGATTGACCTAATCGGCGGAACGTTTTCAAAATCGTTGGCAAGCATCGGAGGATGGCTGGTTGGGGAGAGAAAGACGCTCGATTACATCAGACATTTTTCGCCTTCCTTCATGTTTGCTGCAAGTGCAGCGCCACCCTGCGTCGCAGCCGCGATGGCCGCATTTGACGTAATGCAAGAGGAGCCCTGGCGAATTGAGAAGCTCCGCGAAAATTTCACCTACATGCGGGACGAACTGCGCAAAATGGGTTTCGAATTGGGGCACACCGAGACCGCCGTTATCCCAATATTCATCCGGCAAGACCTGCGGACAATGATGATGTGGCGCGATTTGCTCGAGGATTACAGTATTTATACGAATCCGTTCATTACGCCTGGCGTACCACCCAAGAGCGCGATGCTCAGAACGAGCTATATGGCTACACATGAACGTGTTCATCTCGACAGAGCCCTCGAGGCATTCTACAAGGTCGGCAAGAAGTTCAGCGTAATCTAAGTACGCTAGTTGAGATTTGTTCATGCTCGTTAATTCAAGGACCTAAAATGTTAGCTGAGATTCGAAAGACTCCCATCGGCGGCCCCCTCAAAGATTTTCTGAATGTCGTCGAATACATATACCGAGATGACCCAAACTATATTCGGCCACTCGATTTCGAGCTCAAGCAGCGGCTCAGTCCCAAACACCCATTTTTCGATCACGCGGAAGGAGTTGTCATTACCGCCCATCGCAACGGGTTTTGTGTCGGACGCTGTACTGCCCAGATCGATCGAGAACACTTGGCTCGCTATCGCGACGACGTTGGGTACTTTGGACTACTCGACACCATTGAAGACGAGTCGGTGGCAAAGGGGCTGCTGGACACCGCCGCCGAATGGTTGAGTGAACGCGGCATGAAGAGAATGCGGGGGCCGTTTTCCCTCAGCATCAATGATGAGATAGGCTGCCTAATCGAGGGCTTCGACACGCCTCCAATGGTGATGATGCCGCATCACAGGCCCTATCAAGGGCCGCTGATTGAGGCCGCCGGCCTGCCCAAGCTCAAAGATCTATACGCCTGGCGATACGTGATTGGTGATATTCCACCGCGAGCTCGCCGCGCGCACGATGAAATCGAGGCAATGCCAGAGGTGAAAGCGCGAACGTGTCGCGTCAAGGAACTGTCAGCAGAAGTTAGAACGATTGTCGACGTATTCAACGATGCCTGGAGCGAGAATTGGGGATTTGTACCCTATACTGAGCGTGAACTAAGAGCGCTGGCTGACATGCTAAAGCTCATAATCCGACCCGAATTGAGTCTGATCGTAAACATTGCCGACGAGCCTGCCGCGGTGGCTGTGGCTCTGCCCAATATCAACGAGGCGCTCGTGGGACTGCACGGAAAACTGTCCCCGATAAATGTGGCCAAGCTGCTCTGGCGGTTTAAGGTTCGGGGTCCGCGAACCGCCCGCCTGGCGATCCTTGGGATTCGAAAGAAGTATCGAAACGTCAAGAAGTACGCGGGCCTTTCGACTTTCATGTACGCAAAGATGAATCACGCCGGACAGCGTTGCGGCATAGATTGGGGCGAACTCTCTTGGACTCTCGAAGACAACCACCCCGTCAATGTTGGAATCAAGTTCATGGGCGGCAAAGTGTACAAGAAATACCGGCTATTCGAGCGTACGCTGTAATCGTGTTGGCGCGCAGAGCCCGGCCCTGCGCGCGGCTACTGGTTGAGTCTTCGTTTTCGCGCGGCGCATACTGATGCTAGTGCGGCGCGCGCCTTATTTCTCGTTTCCTTGGCTTCTAGTTGAGGCACACTGTCAGCAACGATTCCGGCCCCTGCCGTCACCTCGAATCGGCCGTTTTGCATTACTACCGTACGGATCCCAATCGCAAAATCGAGTTCAAGACCCTGAGTCACGTAGCCGACAGCTCCGCCGTAGACTCCGCGTGGACGTCGTTCCATTTCACGAATGATCTGCATCGCCCGTACCTTTGGAGCGCCACTCAGGGTACCCGCCGGAAAAGTGGCGGAAAGTACATCCCAAGCGCCTTGTTGCGCGTTGACTTCCCCGGTCACTTCGCTGACGATGTGCATCACGTGGCTGTATCGCTCTACTTGCATTTGCATGGGTAGGCGAATTGATCCCGGACGCGCGACACGCCCGATATCGTTGCGGGCGAGATCAATCAGCATCACATGTTCCGCGCGTTCTTTCGGGTCGGACAACATTTCCTTGGCAAGCCGAGCGTCTTCCTCGGGCGAATGTCCGCGACGCCGAGTTCCAGCAATTGGACGCAACGTCACCGTTCGACCCTCGACACGCACCAACGTTTCCGGGCTGGCTCCGGCGACAGCGACTCGGGGTGCGCCTTCAGCCTCGGGAAATTCCAGCAAATACATGTAGGGAGCGGGCGACAATACGCACAGCGCCCGGTAGACATCGAAAGGATCTGCGGCACCAGTCGGAACCGAAAAGGTGCGAGCGTATACGACCTGAAACGCATCGCCGGCTCGAATGTACTCTTTGATCCGGTCCACGCCGCGTTCGTACTCCGCGTCGGGAATGTCGACCTCGACATCCTCAGGCCAATCGCCGGAGTTGGGTGGTTCCATCGGCAATAGAGGGGCCAGGGTGCGAAGGTCGTTTTCGGCGCGCATCACCTCCGACTCATCGTGGGCCGCGATCGTTGCCGTGTGAGAGAGGTTATCGAAAACGATTACCGTAGAACCTCCCACGAGACGAGCAATCGGCCGACCATCGTTTAGTTCTGGCCAACTCTCGACCTTCGTGGCTGTGTGGACCACGTCATATGCGACGACTCCCACGTAAGCTTCGGCCAAGCGCTCCGCGATTTCATCGCAGACTACGCCACTCGTAGGAATTCGCTCGCTTAGCGCCCGGAACGGGTCCACACCCGAGGACGCACTGATAATTACCTGCTTGTTGGGTCGGTATCCGAGCACCGAATAGCGGCCCCACCGTTCCCCAGGGATTACACTTTCAAGCAGGAACGAGCCGGTAGCTGATCGCGCTCTCAGTGAAGCGTACGCGGAAACTGGTGTGATTCCGTCAACGACTAGAGTCTTTTTATAAACGCTCGCCATGCGCCGGACCTGAGCTTATCGTGTTCCCTGCCCGATTCACCCGCTTATCGCATATGCTGGGGGTAAGTTGCCGTCTTTAACCGAAAAACCAAAATTTATTGCATCAATTCACCGTCAAGTCGTCCTGATAATTTTGGCATCGATAACGTCGTGTCGCGGCCAGCAAAACCTCACGTTGCGTGACACGGAGGGCCGTGAGTTTTCTGCCCGCCTCCAGGATTACGCGGTGACGGAACTCACATTGT
Organism: uncultured delta proteobacterium; assembly: GCA_963819085.1. GTDB lineage: Bacteria > Myxococcota_A > Polyangia > Polyangiales > Polyangiaceae > FEN-1139. Next base: position 47,930 of record CAWFUX010000041.1, on the reverse strand, counting down.
CCAATTCACAAAAGGACACCAATCGCTTTGAAATACGTCATACCGGTCGTCTCGTTGCGGCGTGCCCGACCTCGACGACCGCGTCTCCAGTTGCCGTGACGCGGTGTCGTGCTCTCACTTGCGGGACGGACAGCCAGTGTCCACCGGCCCATGGTCTCAAGCAGGGAGCTTGTCTGAACGGCCTTTGCATCGAACCTGCCCAGAACCTATTGGCTGACGATGCCATCATGTTGTGCCTGTCCGGCACCGGGGCTGACTATTCATCGCCCTTACAGGTTGAACGCTTCGCTCTCGGTCTAAACTGCGGGCAGCCCTGCAAAGTGCCGACACCTTGCAGGCAGCCATAGCGGCGAGACGCCGCGAAGTGGTGGGTCTTTTGGTCGCGATTTTCTAGTACGTCGCTTCAATAGAATCGACGCACTGGCTTGTACCAGGTTTATTGGCTAACCTCCGGCTCGATTTATGGTCGTAATGCCTTCGATGTTGCCCAGCGTCGCAATCGCGGCCTTCGCGGAAAGACTCATCGAAGGACGTCGCGCCATCATATTTGGCTCAGCGACGCACGCCCTTTGGGAGAAGGCCCTCGAGCGAGGCGCCCGGTTGGTTCACGTATGCGATCCCGATCCGGTGAGACTCGCCGAAGCAGCAGCCCGTAACACTTCGCCGCTAGTATCGTTTGCACCGTTGTCCAATCAAGCCAGTCTGGCTGTGCGTGACGGTTCCTTCGATATCGGAATCATCGATAACGTGTCAGCGCTCGAGGAACCGGCTTCCACAATCCGACTCCTACGTCGTGCGCTCGCGCCCCGCGGATTGGCCTTCATCACGGCCCCAAACCCCGACGTCAGGGAATCGCTGCTACCCGATTTAACCTCGATCAAGCATTCGCTCGACTACTACTCGCTCTACGACATCGTGCGCAGCGAATTCCCGGTTGTCCGCATGCTAGGGCAGATGCCGTTCGTTGGCTACAGCATGGCGGAACTGGCGCCGCTCGATAACCCCGAACCGACCTTGGATGCCGGCTTCGTCTCGGGCGGCACTGAAGAACCCGAATGGTTCGTTGCGGCGGCCAGTGCCCACCCCTTTGACATCGAGAGCTTCACGGTAATACAGATCCCCGTATCAGACGTCTTGAATCACAGTTCTGCGCGCCTGATGCGTGAGCAGCTGCGGGCTTCGCGTAATGCCGAACGCAGCGCGGTCGAACGTTTGGCTCGCATCGAGGCTCAGCAGCTAGAAGTTGCACTGCGGGCCGCCGACGAGCGCACTCAGGCTGATTTTACCGCACAAGTTGCTCAACTAAAGCAGGAACTCAGCCGCAAAGAAAATTGGATTTCCTCGCTGGAGGCTCGCGCTGCCGCAGCCGACGCCCGCTCGGACGACGCCGAGCATCAATTGGAACAAGCCGAGGAGCAACTGGCTCGGGCCGCTGCGCGAGCCGAAGAGCAACGCGTTCAATTGGAACACGCTCAGGAACAACTGGCCCGGACCGCCGCGCAAGCCGAAGAACAGCGCGCGCAATTGGCGCAGCAGCCAGAGGCGGCCTCCAATCAGGCAAATGCAGTCGATGAGGCAGCAGAAGACACTCTGGCAGACCTGGAGCGACTCGAATTGCAGCTCCAAGAACGGGGTGAGCGACTGCGCGAGTTGGAAGTCGAACTAAAGTCGGTGCAACGTGCCGGCGGGCAGCTGCTCAGAGAACTCGAAGCGGCAAAAAGCGACCAAGATCAGCGATTTGGCTCGCAATCTTGGTCTGCGACGTCGCCGATGGAATTGCAACACGAGCCCTCGACGACGAATACGGCACAGTCCCCGGAAGCCACATCAGCATGGGTCAGCCAACAGGCCCGAGATTTGGACGCCAGTCGGGGAACGGAATGGCAAGCTCTCGAGGACGAGCGCGCGCGCTTGCAGGCCGATATGCACGCGGCCACTTGGCGTATCGACCAACTCTTGTCGATGGTCGAAAAAGGCCAAAGTGCCGAGGAGCAAGTGACTGTTCTAAAGCGCCAACTTTCCCAGGCAGAATCCAGACTCAATGAGCAAGCTGCGCTGCTGCACCAACTTGAATCAACCGCGATGCGAGGTTGACGTGTTGACAGATGCCAGTTGCGCTTTAGCTTCGAACCCGGCAGCACTGTTCGTTTTAGAATGACTTCCAAGCGCGATTACTACGAGGTGCTCGGCGTTTCTCGCGAAGCGGGCAACGACGACATTCGAAAGGCCTATCGCCAGGCTGCCCTCAAATTTCACCCGGATCGAAATCCAGGCGATAGCTCGGCCGAAGAAAAGTTCAAGGAAGCGACAGAATCGTTCAGTGTCCTGTCCGACGAAAACAAGCGGCGCACCTACGACCGCTTTGGTCACGCCGGGCTCCAAGGTGCCGGAAGCGTTGACTTTAGCAACGTAGGCATCGGTGACATTCTCAGTCAGTTTCAAGACCTGTTTTCGGATTTCTTTGGCGGATTTGGGGGATTTGGCGGTTCGTCACGTTCAAGTCGGGGCTCGGAACGTGGCCAGCACGTGCAGGTTGACGTCATGCTGACGCTTGAAGAGGTGATGTCAGGCGCCAAGCGAGAAGTGGAAGTCAACGGGGTTGCACCCTGCGAACCCTGCGCCGGCACGGGTGCGGCTCCTGGCACGAGCCCCCAAAGGTGCTCCGCGTGCGGTGGCTCCGGTCAGGTGGCAAGTCAACGCGGCTTCATTGTATTCGCAAGTACCTGCCCGCAATGCCGAGGCACGGGTCAAACGGTCGCGTCGCCCTGCAGTGCCTGCAAAGGGCAGGGGCGCGTCGAACGCCATCGCAAGGTCATCGTCAACATACCTGCGGGTGTGGATAACGGCATACAACTTAGACTCACCGGACAAGGCATGCCCGGTCGTCCCGGCGCACCCGCCGGAGACCTTTACGTTCAGGTCCACGTCAGCGAGGACCAGCGTTTCGAACGCGAAGGCAGTGACTTGCTCGTCCATGAAGCGGTCAGTTTTTCGACGGCAGCCTTGGGCGGAAAGTTTGAAGTCAAGTTGCCCGACAACTCGCTGGCCCAAGTTCAAATTGATGCGGGAACGCAGCCGGGTTCACTAATCACGGTGCGGGGTCGGGGCCTGCCACGACTCGATCGCAGCGGTGCTCGTGGTGATCTCCATGTCGTTTTGAACGTGTTGGTTCCTAAGAAGCTGTCGCGAAAGGCGAAGAAGCTTCTCGAGGAACTCGAACAGGAGTGCTCCGGGTAGCACTCTGTTTTTTTGTGTGGTCCGTTTGCCGTGAAGTTGCAAACTAGCCGCTGACTTAGAAACCTCACTCTCGCGCGCCTTTTGAGACGATGCTTGCTCAAATACGCGCGCCTCAGTGGCATTCGGGGAATTGCTTTGTCACGTTGGCTCGCTGGGGCCCGACCCAGCGAGCTGCATTCCGTCCGGTATTTCCGACGGATTTTCACCTGTTCCCTGAGAAATCGACCCAAGAAAGAACCGGCGCGCAAAGAAAACTAGGCTGATATCTTCGCTAGTTGCTTCAGCTTGCCCCAGGTGTTGTCAAATTCCGAATGCTCTTTGCCGCCCTGTCTCAAGAAGCTGTCGATGTCGTTTTTCGCGGCCAGAGCGCGGTCCAGCCTCGCATCGCTGCCCTTGGCGTATCCGCCAAGCTGGATTAAATCGCGCTTCTGTTCGTAGGCCGAGATTAGGCTCCGAACCTGATTCGCAACTTCGAGCTGCTCGGGTGCGATGAGCGCCGGCATGACCCGAGATATCGATCGCATTACGTCGATGGCGGGATAATGCCCATGCGAAGCCAGATAACGATCAAGTACGATGTGTCCATCCAATATTCCGCGAACCTCGTCAGCGATGGGTTCGTCGAGATCATCGCCTTCGACGAGCACGGTATAAACGGCTGTGATCGAACCCGTAGCGGCCGTGCCTGCGCGCTCGAGCAAACGCGGCAGCGCGGCAAAGACGCTGGGAGGGTAACCTCGGCGAGCCGGGGGTTCACCTGCTGCCAAGCCAACTTCACGCTGTGCGCGCGCAAAGCGAGTTATCGAGTCAACCAGTAGCAACACGTTTGCACCGCTATCGCGCATGGACTCGGCCAGCGCTGTGGCAACTTGAGCCGCGCGTAGGCGTTCCATCGCCGAGGCGTCACTCGTGGTAACGACGACAACCGAGCGGCGACGGCCTTCCGTGCCAAGGCAATTCTCGAGAAATTCAGCGACTTCGCGGCCTCGTTCACCAACGAGCGCCACGACCACCGCATCCGTACGAGCTCCGCGCGCCAAGGCCCCGAGCAACGTGCTCTTGCCAACGCCCGATCCTGAAAATAGCCCAATCCTTTGCCCAACCCCGAGTGTCAGAAGGCCGTCAATTGCGCGCAGCCCAGTCGCCAAGGGGACCCTTATCGGGCGGCGCGTCAACGCCGGCGGCGGCGCACGGTCAACGGGCACCCTGTGCAAACCGCTCGGCAAAGGCTGCCCATCGAGCGGTTGACCGAGGCCATCTACGACTCGCCCGAGTAGTCCAAGGCCGGCGCGCACTTCAAGGGGCGCGCCGGTCGTGTGCACGGGCTCATCCGGGCCGACTCCGCTGAGAGTGCCGAGGGGCACCGCAACCGCTTGACCCGCGTCGAAACCCACAATTTCCGCATCGACAGGGGTCATCGAACGGCGCTCGATTTGAATCACGTCGCCGATTCTTGCCCCTGGCATGGCAACTCGAATTCCCAGGCCCGTGACGGAAACGACTCTTCCCTCGGGGCGCATCGTGGGCGTCAGAGATAGCCGCGACCGCAGTTCGTCGATATCCATGACCGGAGATTAGCCCGGAAGGAGAAAACCTGAAAGGCTATCGGCTCTCATCTTCTTTCAGACGTCAGGATTCAGCCCGCAGCTTCTTGGGTCACGTTCCAACCTTGCGACAACGACTGGGGCCAAAGAAGAGATTTTGGGACCCGCAAAATCATCGCAGCTGCGCGATTTCTCGCACCAATATGAGTAAATAGTATGCTCGTCGCAACAACCAGGGGAGTCGAACTTGGCTCTTGCCTTGCCTTAGCTGAATCTCCATTTCCACTAGCGTTTCCTCGGCGGTGCAAAAAGCAAGCTTTCGGAAATGATAGTACCTGGGGTAAACGAGCATTGTGCCTGCTATGAGTTCGTCCAACTGTAAGCGTCGTTTGCGCCGCGGAATCGGCAACCGATCTTCGGTCAGACCCCAACCGGCGTAAAACGGTAAGCCGTGAGTCACCACGCGCTTGCCGCGCAGCAAAGCCTCGAACCCAACTAGCGACGTCATTGTGTGCACCTCGTCTGCGACTGCGAGACAGCGTCCAATTGGGACGTCCGTGACGAGTTCGTCGAAGGGTGAATGTTCGATTGCCAGCAACTTTCCCCGGCGATTTCCGGCGACAACGTCCGGGTGAGGTTTGTAAATGATGTGCGCTTCAGGCCTAAGGGCGCGGACCGCCTCGAGCAGTGCCGAGTTACTACGCACGACGGGGCTGCCGTGCGTCACGGACGCATCGTCTTCCACTTGTCCAGGTACGAGGACTACGGTCCGTGAATCGCTCGCGCCCGACTTGAATGTGCGATCGGGCACTGAATTGTACTTGCTGATACCCGACTCAACGATGAGCTCGCGCAGGCGCCGGGCGCGAGCCAGCTCAGCGGCCTCAAACTCGCCGGTTTCAAGCAAAATTTCAAGTTCACTCGGCTGGCGCGGGTCATAATAAATACCCTGCGCATCCACCACGAGCGATCCGGGCGCGGTCAGATCCGACCCCAAACCCACGGATCGGATAAACCCATCCTCCATGCGCAACATCGGCAAGTTCCTGCGTCGCGCTAACTCTGAGAGCTGCTCGTAGCCTCGGCTGCCCCAGGTCAAAAGCCGAGTCGGCTGCGAGTCGAGCTTTGCCTCGAGTGACCTCAAAGAGCTGAAAAACCTGACGTCATTGTCCGGTGCGTGCAGATATCGCCTAACAAAGGGTCGCTTCCAGACAGAAATTCCAAAACAAAAGATGCGGCCCCGGTTTTCCCTAAATCGCTGCCGCTGAAGGGCTAGATGCTCGATTATGTCTTCAACCTCGGCACGACCACCAAACAGGGGGTGCACGTAGCGAGGGTACAAGATCAGCGCAGCGGCGACAAGTTCATCGATGGTTCGCGTTCGACATCGACGATTACAAGCACTTCGATCCTCCGTTAGCCCCCAGCCCGCGTAAAACGGGACCCCAAAGCAGGTGACAGCCTTATCGAGCAGTAAAGCTTCAAACCCAAGTTGTGATGTGCAGACGTAGACGCGGTCTACAGCGGACAACACGGCGAGCGGGTTGACCGCCGAAGCCAACACTCGAACGCGCGGAGGCAACAGATGACCGGTAAAGTAGCCCCGCTTTTTACCTGCAATCGTGTCCGGATGTGTCTTGAGAAAGATTGTCGCATCCGGGTTTTCAGTGCAAGCCGCCCTAAGCATGTCGGAAAACCGTTCGGGGCCGCACTGGCCCAAATCAACGGATGCATCCCCCCAAGTTTGGTCAACGACGAGGACAATCGGATGCTTGGCATCTAACAACTCAGTCGGAATTTGGTCTGTCGCGTGGTTATACTTCGAGAGGCGGGCCTCCACGATCCGCGCGCGACAACTTCGCGCTCTCTCGATCAATTTGCCGTCCCGGAATACGTCATCCACATCGGACGCCGCTAACATATCCTCCAATGCGGAGGGACCCGACGCGTCATAGTAGATACCGCGTTTGTCCACGATCAGCGATAGCGGTGGGCACGTTGGGCCTAGCCCGACTGATCGAAGAAAACCGTCCTCGATGGCCCAATACGGCCGCTGATGAGCCTTTGCATATTGTCTTGCGACTCGCGCGGTCGACTTGTGACCCCAGCCAATGATTGCGTCAAGATGCGCGGCCTCGTCCCGATCGGGTCTGAATATCATCGTGTCTGTGCCGAGCACTTCTCCGATATTTTCAAGCTCCATCAGGCGACGCGAAAAGACTCCGATTCTTGCGCCATCCTTGAAGCGATTACTATTGGGTCGCATGGCTGTCGGGTTGTCCCAGATTCGCAGAGTTCGAAGTGTTTGGGGCCGCGCCTATAATAGCTCGATAGGGTCTGAACAGCTGAGGTAACGCTACGGCGCAGCTCGTTATTATCGCTGCGGCCACGACCGAGCCGCGGCTGAACCGCGCGCGGGAGGCGGAAATCCAAGCAAGACTGGCACTCAAGAGGCCACAGGCGATGACGATGAACGGGGGTCGCCAGGACTTCTCCAAGGTGTCACTTGGCACCACCTGAAGCGCGCGAAGTATCGCGCTCGCCGTCGGATCGGTTACGCTACTGACGACGAACGTGCGATGAAAAAGCGCCAATTCGAGCGCTGAATGACCCAAAAGTAACGCCGACCACCAAAGCCAAGTCAATGACTTGGTGATTGGCAATACCTCACACAGAAACCAGGCTAAGAGTAAGCGCGCTAGCGGGTCGAGTACGGCGTAAAATCGGAGGTTTTTCGGCAAAAAGAAGAACACCAACACAATCATCCCCAATGTCAGAAACAATGCCTGGGCGTTGCGTCGAGAACCGTCATGATCCTGGGTTTGACCGGCTGCGTCACGTTGCGCGTAGGCGGCGCCCCAGGCTGCAAACGGGACAACCGGCAGCATCCCAAAAACGACCGGAGATAGCGCAAAGAGTTCGATCAGAGGGCGATGTGGGGGGCCATATTGATTGAGCGTTGAGTAACGATGCAAAAAGGATTGGTGCGTTGCGGACAACAATTCACGCAACGGAGAAAGCCCGTGATTGAGCCACGCAAACCCCGCTAAAAAGCATGCAGGCGGCAACAGCACCAGGGCGGCATCAATGGGCTTAAGCCGGGGCGCTCGACGCAGCCAAACGACCCAGACCAAGATTGCTGGCAGAAAGAAGAGAATCGACTCCTTGATGGACCAAGCAAAAGTCATTGAGAGCACTGACAGCCCAACCCAGCCCGAGTAGTGCCCTGGCCTTTGCTCGGAATTGGACTTCATCGCTACATGGGCGAGACACCAAAATGCAAAAAGTAGACAGGCTGTATGCAATTCATCTGCGTACGCTCTGCGCCCTAGGTCCAGGTGTAGCGGCGAGCTTAGCGCTAGCGCAGTCGCCAATATGGCAGTCCTACACCGAAAAAGCGTAAGGCCGAGCATGGCAACCAGGGCGACCACCGCCACTCCCGAGACCGTGGACACCCAGGCCAGGCTCCGTTCATCGCAGCTCCGCCGCAAAACGCACGCAAACTTGCCAACCGCGAGAACCCCCCAACGATACGGGGCGGGATAGTCCGGGTCAAATGCCAGGTGTGCTTTGACTAAACCAGGGTAAGCCTGCCACCCACGATTGTAGATTTCCTGCAATTGCAGGCGATAGTGATACTCATCACCATTACCAAAGCGTACTACATTGTTGTATCTCAAACGGAGCGCGGTGCCGATTGCTAGGAGCAGAACTAGGCCAACGACGCATCGGCGCGAGAATGCCGCAGGCAGATTCATAGGAGGGCCCTAGCACTGACCCTAGCATTTCCCCACTTAAGACCGCATAGTCGCAGCTCTTCGAATGGCAAACTGGCCCCGATTCCGTCCACTACTTGGGGGCCTGGGCTTTGTTCTGATTTTGGGATTGTTTGCGTCATGTAGGGCCAAGCGACCGTCGTTCCACTGGTACCGTGGCAACTTGCACACCCATTCGATGTGGAGCGACGGCGCGATGCTGCCCGAGGATGTCGTCCATTGGTACGCTCAGCATGGTTACCAATTTCTCGGTCTATCGGAACACAATAGCCTCCTCAACTTCGAGAATTGGGTCTCGGTCAACGACGTGAAACAACGCGCCGGTGCCGACATCCTTCAACGCTACGACCATCGTTACGGCAAATCGGAGAAGTTGATGCGTGTACGCGATGGCGTTCAGCAGTGGCGTCTTAGGACTCTGCAGGAACTGCGAATGCAGTTCGAACATACCGAGCAATTTCTGTTGCTTTCGGACGAAGAGGTGACCAATGAAGTTGCAAAGTCGCCGGTCCACCTGACCGCTGTTAATGTCAATGAGCCCATTATACCGGTCAAAGAGGGCACGGTCGCCTCGGTCATCGAAGAAACACTGGCCCGAATCGATGCGCAAAGCCGACGCCAAGCGACACCGGCAATTGGTTTTGTGAATCACCCTAATTTTGCCTGGGCCCTAGGGGCTGACACTTTTGCACGAATAAGATCGGTCCAATTCATCGAGATATTCAATGGGCATCCGTTTACAGCGTCGCGCGGCGACGTTGGGAAGCGTTCCGTCGTCCGGATCTGGGACATGAGCAATGCCGAACGCGTCCTTGAACGGGGCTGGCCGGCGCTGTTTGGAGTTGCCAGTGACGATGCACACGCCGAATCAGGCGCCACTGAACCTACCCCGGGTCGCGGCTGGATCATGGTACGCGCAGAGCACTTGCGCGTCGAAGAACTAGTTACTGCCATGAAGAACGGCGAATTCTACGCTTCAACGGGCGTACAACTGACGCGCTACGACTTCGATCCGGCCAAACGCGAGATCGACCTAGCGATCCTGCCTGCCTCAGGTGTAACTTACGTGACAGAATTCATCTCCACCAAGATCGCCGCCTGCCCCCTTGGTGCGGCAGCTGCTGCAGACCGCTGGGATAGTCCCGCGGTGGGCACGGTAGTAGCGCGCGCGGCGGGCCTCGAGGCGCGCTACAGGCTCACCGATGACGACGCCCTCGTGCGTGCCACGGTGACCGCTTCGCGAGCGCCCCGTAATCCGATTGTTTCCGCGTATCAGGGCGACGCCACCCAATTCGAGCAAGCCTTCACTCAACCCGTAGGGTGGCAGCAGTATCTGTCTCGCCCAAGCGCTTTTCGACAAGAGACCCGGGCAAGATGCGGTCGCCTAGAATAGGTGGATCGACTTTGCACCGCTGCGCGAACGATGTTTATGCGGGGTAATTTCAGGAGAAGAAGATGATGCGCTGGGTTTTGGCGCTGCCGGTGGCGGCCTGGTCGTGGGAGGCAACCCAAACAAGTGACGTGCCTCGTCAACCTTTCCCTCGCGAAACAATACCTTGATCAGGCTATCCCGCATTTTGCCATCTTCTGGATATTGTTGAATCCCTTTGCGCAAGATCGCCTCGGCGTGAGGCAAAGCACCGCGGCGCACCTCGAGCCGGGCCAGGCTATTCGTTGCGGAATGTGTCGCTTCGTCTTGCCCGTTGCGGCGCAGAACCTCCTCGTAAGCCGAGCGCGCGGCAGGTTCATTCTTGCGCTGCTCCCAAGCGATCCCGAGCAAGTAGGGAGCGGAGGTAGATTGAGTGGTCTTACTCGTAGCATCGCTGAAAAGTGACACGCTATCACTGAATATGTTGGCGCGAAAAGCCGTACCCGCGCCGAACAAAACCAAGAAAAATAACCCAGTAATTGCACCAATGCGCTCCAGCTTTCGCATCAACAATGCAACTAGCCAAGACAGCCCCAGCACACTTAGCCACAAGTAGCGATCTGCCATTCGCGTTTGAAGCGGCACGAATATTTGGGAAACCGGAATCAGCGGCACGAAGAACGTCAACCATGCAGCAAACCATGCGGGTTCTTCATTGCGCCACCAGCTGCGGGCAGCGGCCAAAAGCGTTACGATGGCGGTGACGAAGGCTGAGGCTCCAGCCAAATTGAACGCGGTGCGAGTCGGGACGTCATGCAGTGCACTGAGCGCGTTCGGGTTGAAACAGCACTCGAAGTATCTCCACAATACCGGCCCCATGGTGGCTGCTGCCGACCAACGCGTAGTGCCGAGCGGCGTGCCGTAAGTGTGAGCGAGGTTAGCGACTTTCCAGTGCAGTGGCATAATCGCAATGACGGGAATCAGGAAAAGAAGCAGGGAACGCCACGCAAATCGGCGCTGCGCAACCAAGTCGAACACTGGCAATAATACGATAGCCGCAACGCTCATCGACTTGGATAGGAGCGCGCAAGTGTAGAAGATTAGCGCCCAGCCGACTGATCTCCCTTCCTCTTTGCACCAGGCCCAGAGCATTGCCATTGTAAAGCAGAGTCCGAGGACGTCTTTGCGCCCCGCAATCCAAGCGACGCTTTCTACGTGCACCGGGTGCAGTGCGAAAAGCAGGACGCAAAGTTCCGTAGTCCACTTACGGCCAAGCGTATTGAGCAGCGCCTCTCTTAGCAACAAGATGGCGATCGTGTAGATGATCAGGTTATCCACACGGATTCGCACCGGCTGTAGCCCAATCGTGGCGGCCTCTATGACATGACTCAAGTCACGAAGGGGTAAGTACTCGGAGCCCAAAGAAACCCGAGCAGCCAGCGAGAAATCGGTAAAGATCGTCTGGATGTCGTGACTGCTCGTCCGCGAGATGTGGCTCGTTTGCTCGACCAACCACGGGTCATCCCAAACCAAAAATCCACCGCCTAGCGCGGGAAAGTATACCACCAACAAAAGCAAGGCAATGATCCAAGGCAACACCTGCTGCCAGCGCACGTGAGCAAATCGCTCTAGGGGGCTGGATGTTGGGAGAGCTGCGATCATTTTGAGTGGCCTAGCGAACAGACTACAACAAAGAAACTACCCAGGTTGTGCCGATGAGCATTCCAAGCCATGCGCCCAAGGACGACAGCAAAAACACCAACAAAACGCGGGTCGCCGGGTTACGATACCAGCCGCGCAATGACGTGATCGACTCCGGAATAGCCTCACGATCGGCCACTGATGGCCGTCGCACCCAGGCTTCGACCAACGCCGTGACCGTGCCCGCTCCGATCAGCGGGTTGAGGGTGATGATTGGAGCCGCCAAAAGGCCGCTGAGTATCGACAGTGGGTGAGCGCCGCCGAGCGCCGTAAAGAGCGCACAGGCCACGGAAGTTGGAATGACCCAGGCGCGCACCATATGTAAAAGCGTTTGCGCCGAGTGCGAACGCCAGCCTCCAAACCAAAAGCAACCGAGCACTAGGACTGGAATGGCCCAACCCAGCGCGCGGCGTAGCCTGGACGGCGGCCCCAATTGTTCCAGCCGTTCGCGGTCGACCGGCTTATCCAGATTGGCCAAAATGCCCGTTACATGGCCGGCGCCGACCACCGCTACGATTTTTGAACCAGGTGCGGATCGTACTGAACTTGCGAGATATGCGTCACGTTCGTCGATCAGCGGTTCCCTGAGGCCGGGAACCAACTTCGACAATTCCGAGAGCATGTCGGATATGGTGTCGCGTTGCTTCAGTTTCTCGATCTGTTCTTCGTTGATTTCTTCGACCGCGAATGGCGCGGCGAACAGGCTCATCGAGAGGCGCAGCTTATTCCAAAATGAAATACTCGACCAAGTGCGTTTGAGAGTAACCTGGATATCCCGATCCGCTAGCACCAGCTGCGCCCCGACTGCTTCGCAGCTCTGAACGGCCGCCAACAGTTCCGCGCCTGGCCGGATCCCAATTTTGTCGCCAATCTTCTTTTGGTATGCAGACAGTGCCAGATTCGCCAACAGAAACAGGACGTGCTTCTGCTTGATGATTTGAACCAAATCCAATTTTCGGAATCGCTTGTCATCGACGAGAGACTCATGCCGAGCGCGATCGAGCTCGACGCAAACCGTGTCCGGCTTCAATTCGGCGATAACCCGGCGCACTTCGTCGACACTCTTGTGCGATACGTGAGCCGTACCCACAATCGTGATTTCCTTGCCGTCATGCACGACGCAGGTTACGCAGCTGGATTCCATCGGAATGTAAACTAGTACCTCGATTCAATTGAATCGAGGTACTAGAAACTCGGCTTACAGCTTTGGGTTCGGGTCCCGTCGCGCTTGGTGCGAATTTCGATTCTCCCGGCCCCGCGCTCCGGCCGATTTGCCTCTTGTGTTTCGAGCCCGTGATACGCGCTAAGTCTAGCGTCGAGCTCCCGCCGTTCCCGCCCAGAAAGCTTGCGCAAGGCCGTCAACTGCGCATAAAGATGCACCGTGTTTTCGTCGCGTACGCGATCGCCGGCTGTAATTAACGCCCTCACCCACCGATGTCGGGCCCTGCGTGAAGCCGGCGTCCCCCTATTCGATCTTACGCCCACCAATCCGACTGAAGTCGGGCTTTTCGACAACGACAACTGGCTGCCTGCGCTGTCGGCAGTCGAGAGTGCACATTACCGGCCAGAGCCATTCGGCCTGCTTTCAGCGCGCCAAGCGGTAACTCGGTATTACGCAACAAAGGGGTTGCATATAGATCCGCGTCAGGTTGTTCTCTGTGGCAGCACCAGCGAGGCGTACAGCTGGATCTTCAAGCTATTGACTGATCCGGGTGAATCGATTCTAATTCCGCGTCCTAGTTATCCACTATTGGAACACTTGGCGAGCTACTCCGACGCGCGAACCGCGCAATACATGATTGGCTACGACGGCGCCTACTACATCGACATCGATTCCATCAAAGAGCAAGTCAGCCGCCAGACGAAAGCCTTGGTGCTGATAAGTCCGAATAATCCAACCGGGTCCTTCACTCGCCGTGCGGAACTCGACGCCTTGTTGCAGCTGAACATACCCATCATATCCGACGAGGTTTTTTCGGATTATTGCTTGATGGCATCGCGTCCTGATCTGCCAAGCGCGCTCGTTGCTGACACTTCCCTTGTTTTTGCCCTGGGCGGCCTGTCAAAATCCTGCGCGCTCCCTCAACTTAAGCTCGCCTGGATGGTCGTCGGAGGCCAAGCGGAACTTCGCGAGCAGGCACTGATCCGTCTCGAACTGATTGCGGACACGTTCTTGTCTCCCAACACTCCCGTTCAAGTCGCGCTGCCCCAATTGCTTGATTTTGGGGCACAGCGGCACGCGCAAGTAAAGCAGCGGCTACATTGCAACGCAGCAACACTGCGTCAATTGACAGCGAATTCAGCCGTCGATGTATTGCCTGCACAAGGCGGCTGGAGCGCTGCACTTAAGCTGCCGCTCACAGTGTCCGAGGATTGGGCCCTGCTGCTACTCGAAGAGCTGCATGTGCTCGTGCAGCCGGGTTGGTTTTACGACTTTACGGATGACCGCATCGTGGTCGTGAGCCTGTTGACGCGCGAGAACGACTTCGCCCACGGCATCGAACGGCTCGTTTCCCGCGCTTCGCGTGATGTCGCCGTTTAGCGACTCGCGGCTCGCCTACGACCAGCCATTGCTAGGCCGGCCGCAATCAAGAGCAACGAGCCGTACCCTGCGTGCTCCGGCGAATTGCCTGGAACTCGGCAGCCGCAGCCGCCGGGCTTCTTCTTGATGGTCTCTGGATTGCCGGCAGGCTCGTCGGCGGGCGGGACTTCGTTAGCGGGCGGCGCGGGCTCTGCTGCAGCTTCTGTTTTCTTCTTGGGCTCGTCTGTGGAACCTTCGGATTTAGCATCGCCGGAACCGCCCTCTTCGGTCTTTTCCTTCTTCTTTTCCTTTTTCTTTTCGCCGGTAAATACGATGCTTCGCCGATCGATGACTTCGTTCTCGCCGCCCAAAATCAAAGTAGTCGGAGTGCCAACCATTTGTCCGTTGCGAGTATCGCGAACCGTGACTCTATATTCCCCGCAATCGAGGCCGTGGTCGCGGTGGAGCTTGAACGTAAACCTGGTGCGGTTCTCGATTCGGCTCGTTTGAGGGTCGAGAAAACCGACGTCCGCGGTCTCGACCACCGCTTGCTTGCCCTCAATTGGCACATTTCGGGTGACGAGCTTGTCCCCGTCCATCATGGCGCGTTCGTAATAGACCTTCTGGAGGAACTCGAACTTCATCTGCACAGTGGGCACATCTGGGGCCTTGGCCAGAAAGATCTTGATATCGACGTTCCAGGAGTTTCCGTCGGCGCGAGGCTTGATTGTCTTGGGTCCCCAGTCAATGCGTCCAGCGGCCGCCGCAACCGTTGCGAGCAACATCAATGTCAACGTGCAGGCCAGGCTGAAAATGCCTCGACGCCAATTGCTAATATTGAAGCGAACCATACTGAACCTCCGAGTACCTAGCGGGAGGCTAGACGATTCCGCCCCGAACGCGAAGCGCAATTTTATCCAGAGAGGAATCTGGGCGATATCCATCGATTCCTGGCTTGAACTCGCCATTCGCGAAGCATCCCGGCCCAGCGCAAAAAAGTGCGAAGCGGTCGATATTCGCTCTGGCCCTGCGCGCGACAATTGTCGCGCGTCACTTCGAATGGGGCAGAATATCTCGACGGTTACCGGTTACGGTAAGCGGCCCACGCGAGGCAGATCGAACCTTAGCGGTTCTTCCAGACTCGGAGGTGGCGACGGCAGGGTATCGCGGGGCAGACGCGGCTCGATCTCGCCGAACAGCTCTGCGATCTCGCCGGTCAGGCTTCTGGACCCGTCTCGCAATTCGAACGGATCCGAGTCACGCAACGCGGAGTCCAATTCATCCGAACTCGGCCACTCTGATGGCGCGAGTAGCGGGCCTTCGCTGGCAAACGGATCGGTGGGCTCACCCGCTAGGGCGCCTTCGCTGGCGAATGATTGTACCTGTCCGGATATTCGCCGCGCAGGACGTGCAGAGAGGCCGTCCACTGATTCACAGTTTGGAGATTCGTTCCGTTGCATGACTCCCACCCTCGACATTTCCGGTACTCGGCCTCGACTCGCGTCCAACACTTACACGGAACATTTCGCTCAGCAATAAGGGGTAGCCCGATATTTGAGTTTTAGGGGCACGAATTTTGGGCCTATTTGCCTGGACCGAGAATGCCAGAACGCCCGTGACTCATCTGCCAGGTGTCAGTGATGAGCCTGTTGCGATAGCTGAAGGCTGCAAGCTGATTGCCTCGATAGTATAGAGAATACCCGGTTAATCTTGGCCGAGAACCCACCGGCCCCGGTTCGGGTTTGAATCGCATCGCAAACGGGGGCCCGCAGTACCATGCGTCAATTCTTTGACTCAAAGTCAGCTCGAATTGCAGCACCGAAAAAAAGTTGAGATCTGCCCGACCGCGCTAGCATCGATTCGACCTCAGCGGGTTCTGCGCGGCAGGAAATCGAGGCTCAGTGTAACGTCGGAGCTACCTTCGGCCGCTTGCGCTTGGGAGCAACTTCGGGGTGCTCGGGCAATTCCGGATCGCTCTTGTGCCGTTCCGGGAGCGCGCCTCCGAAGGTGACTGCCATGCATGCGCCCAGCGCGCTCAGGAAGCAACTGACCCAGATCCCCCACTCCCAGGCGAACTGCACGATGACCTGATTCTGACGCGAAGAAGTGATGTTCACGAACACCAGCACTTCCGTTGCCGTGAGCGAGGCAAAGATGGCCGCAATCATTCTCACGCCCCGCATGGCAGCAATTGAACGTCGAGTAATGACCAGCGGGATCAGAATGAACCAGCCAACCGCGCCGCCCCACAGCCAACCCACGTGATGGCGTGCCAGTTGGTAACCCGTAAGTACTCGCGTCTCTGGAAGTGATTGTGAGAACCACGGCAATGCGTACGAGGCAAGACCGAGTAGGGCTAGCAGTGACAAGAGACCTCGACCTCGGCGCCAATCCCAGAATGCTAGTTGGCGCCACTCTGGCGGCGTCTGCTCGACAAGGTAATCCTGCTCCAATTGCGCCTCTGGCGATGGCGCCACTTCGTGAAAAGGCACCAAGTTCAACACCGCAGTCCGGACAACGTTCAAGGGCGTCGTCTTTGGTGTAAAGCTCGCGACAAAACGGGCAACACAGCAATCCTGGCACGACCCCCAGCATAGCCCGCGCCCGCGCCTCGGCTTGCACAGATTGGTGCCAATTGGTAGCCCCCCAGGGGTTTCCAAAGATTTCGCGACAGTGACTTTGAATCAATCCATAGGCCAATGGGCCAACCATTGTCCTCGTACCAACCCAATTCCGTGGTTTTAATGCTCGACAAGATCGCTAACTTATTCGCGCTACCCGCCGACGGAGTCTTATTCACGCTTGCGCTGACCCACCCGAGTTACGCCAACGAGAATCGCGAAGCCGCAGACAATCAGCGGCTCGAATTCCTCGGTGATGCAGTACTCGGGTTATGCATCAGCGAACTATTGTACTCGCGTTTTCCCGATTCAGACGAAGGTTCGCTGACTCAGATGCGCGCTCAACTCGTCAACACCGAATGGCTAGCGGAGTGGGGCAGGCGCGTCGGTTTGAACGAAGTACTGCGCCTTGGAAGAGGCGCGTTGGTCTCAGGACTGCACGTCAGCAACAACGTTGTGGCTGATGCGGTAGAAGCCTGCGTCGCGGCGACGTATCTTCACGCGGGTCTAGAGGGTGCCAGGCAGGTATGCTTACAAATCTTCGAATCTGCCCTCGACCAACTGCTCGCGAATTCTCAGCAGGATCCCAAGAGCGAGCTGCAGCAAGTGGTGCAGGCTATGAGCCTTGGCCTCCCGGTGTATGAAGTAGTTGCAACGAGTGGCCCCGCGCATGAACGCTCCTTCGAGGTGCGAGTCGGGGTTGCCGGGCAATGGCTAGCAGAGGGCAAAGGAAAATCCAAACGCTCGGCAGAGCGTGCCGCGGCCGCGCGACTACTCGAGCAACGCGACACGCTGCTTTGCCCTTTGGCAGCACCTAGCCCAAGTTCAACAAAGGAATCGAACTCATGACAAGATTGCGTTTCGCGGCGTTGTTCATTTTCCTCGCTTCGCTGTGCACTAGTAGGGCTGCGTTTGCCGGTAGCTATCTCGATCGCGCCGCGCTGCTGATCGGGGAAGCCAACCACGCGGGCCACCTACTCAGAACGCACCTAGGCGACAAAGAGTTTTCCCATGTCGTGCACAACATGAGTCAGGCCAGGCTGGACACGGCTTCGCACATGCAAGTGCCCAAAGAAGTCGCGTTTGCTCATCCACATTTGCTAATGGTTCTAGAGAACTACGAGCGCGCTGCCGATGCTGCCGAACATGGTGAAGCACAGCGGTTCCTCCTACACCTTCAGAAGGCAACCGAAGAGGAACGCATCCTGCGCTCGGTCATCGAACAGTTAGGCTGGGCGTTACCTAAAAATTGATCGGACGCCGCGCAACCCCAAACTTATCCGATGCTTGCTGTTCGCGTATGGCGTCCCAATTGGTACTGTGAACGCAAATCTGGACTGCTTGTGTAATGTCGCAGACTCACTGAACACTCGGGTGGAGATCCGGCCTTTTGCAGCTGGTCTGTTGACTTACAGCACCGGTGGTGAGCCGGTTTGAGGAACCGTAATGGCTCTTGACGCTAACATCGGCGCGATCAGCGGCGAAACGTGGCTTCAATTGCGCAGCCCACTCACTCACCAATGAAGTCTGTCCACGGAATGTCCCATGATTCGGTTGTTCGCGTTCAAGGAAGTGCAAAATAGCCCCTATCAAGCAGCGACAACCGCGCACTAACTTCCTTCTTCGGTGGCTGATTCAGCTCGTCTAGCCCCATGAGTGCGTGTAACGAACCATCAATCACGTAGGCGTGAGTAGGCTTCAGTAGTTCCCATCACGTTATAGGTTTCTAGAATAACCGAGCGGGCCATGTCCCCCCGGCATTTGCGCCCGCCAACACATTTTACGGCGAAGCGATTGCAGCTACCCTGTCAAAGCGATATCCTACTCGGACGCTGTTGGGTGCTGGCCTCGGCAGGCGGGGCTAAATAACTGGTGGAGTGAATCATGTATCTTGATAGAAATAAGTCATTAGGTTTCATTTCCGCGCTCGCGCTTACGGTTGCTTTTGGATGTTCGAGCAAGAATACATCGGACGGCACCGGTACTGGGGGGGCAGCATTTTGCGTAGCCGGTCAGCCCGGGTGCGCCACCGGCGGGACCCCTAGCATTGATAGTGGCAATCAGACTACGGGCGTGGATGATATTTGCAACGGGCTATTTAAGGGCAATTGCAATCCGCTCATTGTGCCGCAAGTAGTGAAGACCCCCAACATGTTGATCGTGATCGATGAGTCGGGCAGCATGGGCCAGTCTCCTTCGCCCGGCGTCGATCCGTCCACCAAATGGGCTGAAATGAGCCAAGCTCTGTCCGCCGCGCTTTCGCAGCAGAAGGTCCGGTCGAACATCAACTTTGGTCTCGAATTGTACCCAAGCAGCGGCGATCCTAATAGTCACCTTGACCCGAACAGCTCAGATGCGAACGTTCAATGCGAGGTTCCCACAGGCGACGCGGCCATTGAAGTCCCTATCGATCAAACCAAAGACCAACTCAACGCCATTCTTGACGCGGTCAGTGCTTCAGTTCCCGCGGGCGGCACGCCGACGAACAGGGCTCTTCAGCAGGCTTACGAATACTTCACACAGGGGTCAGGCAAGTCTCTACCAGGTAAAAAATTCGTACTGCTAGCAACCGACGGTGGGCCCAATTGCAACTCCGCTCTCAATTGCACCAAGGATACCTGCACGCAAAATATGGACCTCAATTGTGGAGACCATACGGTTAACACAACCGTCAACTGCTGCGACAACGGCTACGGGTTCATTTGCCTTGACGATTTGGCAACGGTTGCGGAAATCAAAACTCTCGCTACCGCTGGTATCTCGACCTATGTTGTTGGCATTCCGGGCTCCGAGGCTTACTCGGCCACGCTCGATGCGATGGCCGACGCTGGCGGCGTCCCCAACACTAGCGGCACGCATAGCTACTATGCAGTTTCCGCAGGGAATGCTCTCGCTGACTTGCGGCAAGCTTTTACCGACATTACGACACAGCTCGTAACGACATGCGACATTCCGCTCGCGCAGAGCCCTAACGACAACTTATCGGTGGAGGTCGCGATTGATTGCCAACTGGTAACCAACGTCGGCACCGCCGACGGCGGAACCACCGGTTTCTACGTTGACAATGGTTTCAATCCTGCCCACGTGACACTCATAGGCACCACGTGCGCTGCTATGCAACAAAATGGCGCACATGAAGTTAACGTAGTTACTGGTTGCACGCACATTTTTTAGTCATTGCCTGTTGGCCAAAACCATTCGCGTACCAACATACCTCCGCAGTTTGCAGATTCGATTAACGAGATCATTAGGTACAAGTCATGAAGCTAATTCGAAATCCTTGGGTATTGTCGAGCGCAGCGGTTCTCGGCTTTGCAATTGCCGCTTGCAGCAGCAAAACCACAGATGATGGCACTGGAGCAGGAGGCAGCCCCCCTGGTGGCGGAGCGGGCAACGGAGGAGGTGGTGGCATTTCAGCCACCACCACAGGGGGGAAGTCTTCGACGCCCGTCGATAACAACACCGGTGGTAGGACCGTGGTTCCGAGTGCCACGGGTGGCAGTGGCGCCTTCGATCCGTTGACCTATTGCAACGGCCTGTTTAAGAATAAGGCCTGCTCGACCACTTCCTTGCAGGCGGATGTGCGGACCGTCAACATGCTCATTGTACTCGACGAGTCCGGGAGCATGAGCAGTTCTCCAATAGCGGGGGCAGCTTCCAAGTGGGACATAATGAAGAACGCGCTCAACACCGCGCTTACTACTGTTGAAAACGACATCGATTTTGGCCTCCTGTTATTCCCGTACCTCCCGGGCGGAATAAGCCCGAACGACACGAGTCAGGCCAGCAACTGTGCGGTTCCCAACGATCCGGCCACCGCCGTTAATGTCCCCATTGGTTCAGGGCCCACCGGCCTTCAAAACGTTCTCGACAAGGTCGCCAGCCAGACACCCGGTGGTGGCACCCCGACGGCGGCGGCGCTCGCGCAAGCTTATGCCTACTTCACAACAGGTGACGGTCGGAACCTAAGCGGCAGCAAATGGGTTCTATTGGCCACAGATGGCGGGCCCAATTGCAACGCGGGTCTTAGCTGCACCAAAGATACGTGCACTCAAAACCTCGATCTGAACTGCGGGGACCACACTGCCAATACGACAATAAACTGCTGTGACGGTGCCGGCTATATCTGCCTCGATGATGCCTCCGTGACCAATCAGATTGCTCAACTTGCGGCTTTCGGCGTCAAAACGTTCGTGATTGGAGTTCCGGGTTCAGAACCCTATGCGACGGCGCTCAATAGCTTTGCGGTCGCCGGTGGAATGCCCAACCCCGATCCCAATGCTCTTGAAAAATACTACGCCATTTCAGCCACTTCAGCGCAGCAAGACCTTGTGGACGCCTTTGGCAACATAACCACGCAGTTGGTCAGAACCTGCGATATCGAGCTCTCCCAAACCCCGAAAGACAACACTCTGGTGAACGTGGCCATCGATTGTGTTCCGTGGAAATCGGTGCCAACCGGTTCCCCCGCCGACGCAGGTGTTGACGGGTACTACATTGACAATACCAAGGAACCGGCCCACCTGAGACTGGTTGGCGCACCGTGCAACAACATTATGACCAATGGCGCTCATAAAGTTGACGTAATCGAGGGTTGTACCGGCATTCAATAATCAGGTGAATCAATCGACCCCCTGGGGGTTGCACTACCAGTGCTCGGTCCCACGCTTTTTGTTAGTCCGTCCGCCCTAGGCTTTGTTCAACCGTTTGCTTGAGTATCCGAGGTCCCACCATGAAGTTTTATCCAAAAACAACGTTATTTGCTAGCGTTACGCTGTTTGGCCTGATTGCAGCTTGCAGCAGCAAGACCACCGACAACGGCGATGGAACCGCCACTGATACAAATGTGGGAACGGGGACGGCGACTGGAACCGATACTACCGGTCAAGGCGGGTCCAATACCGGTGTTGGCGGAAAACCCAGCACCGGCGGAGCCAAGGCGGCCGGAGTTGGAGGCGCTGGTGTTGGCGGCGCGAGCGCGCTTCCACAGCTTCCCACAGCCTGTCCTGGCTTGCCGCTTTCGGTGGCTGCAGCAGGCTCTGGCTCGGTGGATGCGGACGCGGGAACCCAATGCGCCGGTGTGGGAATCGAACTCGAACCCTCACCGCTCGACATGTTCATCATGATGGATCGCACGCAGTCGATGACGTACGTGATCCAGAATACTGCGCTCGAACGTTGGGATGTTCTTCAGCAAGGCGTGCAGCAATTCGTCAATGATCCCAATGTGCAAACGAAAGCGCCTCGCGTCGGGCTGGCTTTCTTTGGCGCAACTGGCAACCCCTCTGATCCCACCGAGTGTGATCCCGTTACGTACACGCATCCCAAGATCGAAATCGAGGCGATTGCCACGAGTGGGCCAAAGATTCTCCAGGCCGTAATCGATGAGCGAGCTCTGTTGGGCGGTCAGACGCCGTGGATGCCGTCTATCCAGGGTGCACTCATGCACTGTCAAGATTGGCAGGTTGCCAACCCCTCTCGACTGACGGTGGCCGTTGTCGTTACTGACGGTTACCCCACTGAATGCGACGAGGACATCAGCCACATCCAAGAAATGGTGGGCGAATACTATGCCGGAGTTCAGGGTGCCTACAACACTCAGGGCAAGCCAGGCATTCGCACGTATATTATCGGCGTTGCGGTGGACAAGTTCAATCTGGACGCCGTGGCTCAGTCGGGCGGCACGAGTACCGCAACCATCGTGGACAGCGCTGGTGCGGTTGATCAATTCGTGACGGCCATGACCAACATCACGAACGCCAACATAAGTTGCGACCTAGCGTTACCCACTCCGCCTTCAAACCAGGTGCTCGATCCCAGCAAGGTACAGGTCGTATACAAACCGTTCCAGGGCACTAATCAAGAAATTCCAGCTGCTTCCTCAGCGGGCGGTTGCGGTGCTGCCAATGGCGGTTGGTACTTCGATAACCCGACCAATCCAACGAAGATTACACTCTGCCCCTGCAGCTGCGCCAACCTAGGCGCTGGCGGAATCGAAGTCCGCTTTGGTTGCCTGCCGCGAAAGGTGATTGGCTGAGCTACCGCCAACGGCGTTCGACAATTTGAAGGGAGCATATGCCCGTGCTCCCTTTAGCAGCTGAGTGACGCCTGCCTGGCACCCTAGTTGATAAGGTTTATTGTCTGGCAACCGCCTAAGACGCGCAGGGTTGCTGAGGGATCTTGTTGGATGGTCTTACAGGTACTTGGACACAAGACAATCTTGTCCGATGCATCCAGGTACCAACCATTGCCGCCGGAACAAGCAGCGTCTGTTTGACCGACGAGCAATTCCTGGTTTTGGTCGCCATTGACCGCGTAAAGGACATTGATAGCCGTACTGTCCAGTTGGTTCCCAGCAGGGGCTGAAGGAATCGAGTACTGGCACGGCAGGATCCGTCCCGTTATTAGCGCTAGCGTCTGCTGAAGGCTCGCGGAAAAGTCAGGCACTTGACTCATATCGAAGTGACAAAAGTTCGGGACACCCGTGTCGCTGCAATCACTAGTGGACGGTGTTTGACCCGCGGTCGCTGCGGCGGAGAGCCAGCCGCGAACGTCGGCTCCTGTGGCTGCGCTCTTCTCGCTGCCGGGGGAACCAATCACGTAAGTTCGAATCCCATAATTCGTATAGGCTCCTGAGATTGCCTGGATAATTGGATGATAGTCCACCGCGGTGTCACCGCTACCCTCGCAGCCCCCGCTAATGGTGGGCTCGCTGTCGGTGATCAACACCATGAAGGCTCCGCTGCTCGCCGTAATTGCCGAGACCCATCCACTATTTAGCGCATACGAATAGGCGTCAAGCGTCGGTGTTCCGCCTTGAGGGGTAACTGCTTGAAGTCCGGCTATTACGGCCTGTCGCTGCGAAGAGCCGATTGAGCCCAGTGGCGCGACCGCAATCATGGCAGCGCCATTTACGCAATTGCTGATATCGATGGGCATCGTATTCTGATTCGGCACGGTCGCGCGATTGGGAAAGAACAGCATTCCGAGCGAGGTAGCCTGCGGCAGCATGTTGACGGTGCTCTGCAAAGAATCTCGAGTAACCTCCCATTTCGTGTAACCTCCGGTGCTTGGGGTCTTATCATTCATTGACGAGCTAACATCGACGACAAACGTCATCGTTGTCGGGGCAGTCTCGCCTTGTGAGCTCCAAACCGCGCAAGCACTGGCTTCCAATTGATTGCGCAATTCGGAAGTGACAGGTGTCAAGCCCCTCACCACGGTCGTGGTGGATGCGTTGAACACTGCCATCTCGGTCGCCGGAATAGATATTTCCGTCGTCGCCTCCAGCTCCGTCAACCATTCGCGTCGAGACGCAAGCGGACGCTAACGTGACGAATAAACCAAAAGCTCCGAAGCCCCTAATCATACGAATGCATTGTCCTAAGAGGGCCAGTCAATCTTTTGAACTGACGGTAAATTTTACCGCAAAGTTAGATGCTCGCAACATTCAGCCAACCGACCTCAATGGCGAGGGCCTACTTTCGCAAAGATGATTTCGAAACCAAACGTGCGAATAAGGTCCCTGCTGCAATCAGCGCCGCGCAGAGACCTTGCTCAGCCCGGCGCGCGAGACTTGGCCTAGCCTTGGTTCCATTGGGCGGATTTACCGCCACGCGGGGCATCAACCGATGTGAACGAGGGCTTTGCAGCCGCCTCTAAAGTCGAGCACGGCCCCGGCGTCCTGGTGGATTAGGTCACAAGTGTTCGCGCACAAGATAACGTGCGTTGAATCATTGGGATCCAGATACCAACCATTGCCCTGCGGACACGTATCGTCAGCCGAGGGCGCTACGAGTTTCATGTCACCCAAAGCAGACGACCCATTAATCTTATAAATAACGTTGAGCGCTGCTGGATCAATGATTTGACCCGACGGTACGTTCGTTATGTAAAAGTCACAGGAAGTAATCTGGTTAGTGATGATCTTGAGGGCATCTGCAAAGCCCGTTGCAAAGTCAGCGGCAGAACTCATGTCGAAATGGCAATAAGTGGGCCCATTGTCGCTGCATCCCGCAGGTGCCGTTTGCCCTTCCTTAGCCGCTTCCGAAAGACTCGCTCTGCCATCGGCCCCGGTAGACGATTGGTGCTCACTGCCGGGTGAACCGATCACGAACGTCTTGACGCCAAAGGTAGTAAACGCGCCAGTGATAGAGTCGAGTACCGGCTGAAAATCCACCGGGTAAGCTTCTTGCCCAGTTCCCATGCAACCGAGTTGAATTGTCGGCTGGCCATCGGTAATGAGCACCATGTAGCGCGGTGCTATGGCAGCGTACGCCATCATCCCATATCCGAGTGCGTAGTTGTAAGCGTCAGCCATTGGCGTGCCGCCAAGGGGTGACGTGGCAGCCAGGGTGTTATCCAGTCGAAGCCGCTGATCGGAGCCGACAGAACCCAATTCGGCAAGTGGAATCATCGCTGGTTCGTTGACGCAGTTGGCCGTGTCAATCGGGTCCGTATTGTGATTCGGAACCGTTTGCATGTTTGGCCAGAGTAACATGCCGACGACGGTCTGCCTGGGCAGAGAATCAACCGCGTTTTGGAGTGCTTCGCTGGTAATAGCCCACTTTGAGCGCCCATCAGAGGTATTGGGTGCAACATCATCCATTGAACCACTGGTATCCACCACGAAATCGATCAATGCCGGTGAGTTCTCGCCTTCTGAACCCCAGCCGACGCAGGCGGCGTCATTAATCGCGTCATACTGATCTTGCGTAAGAACGGATAAGCCACTGTCCGGCGTAATCGATGTGCTGCCGCCGTTGGTAGTTGCCGGCGAACCGCCTGTGGTGGCGTTGAAGCCACTGTTACCCCCCGTGGTGGACGTACCATCGTCCGTGTTGTTTTTTGACGCGCACGCAAAAGCTAGCATTGCGAAAAACGCAACCGCCGAACAATACCTAGTCATCGCGAAACTCCCTTCCAACCATCCGTCTAACCCCAGCGCCGAGTTAGCTCATAAGAATCACACCAACGACAAACGCTGACAACGCGTTAATAGTTTGACTTTCTTAGCCCTCAACGACAAGCGACCCCCGTGGGCATTATTCGGGGCTTGAGCCACACAGGTCCTTCAAGTAAGGCCATGTAGGGGCCTGCGATTTAAGCTCAGCTTGAGCATTTCACTGTCAACGCCAGCCGCGGGGGAATGAGTGCCTGCGCCCGTCAACCAAGCCAAGGACGGTATCCCAGAAATCCTAGCAAGCTGACAATGACGGTTCCGTACCGTCACGACCACAAAAGCCCCAAAAAATAGTGATGAACATCTCCCAGCCCGTGAAGTCATGTTTGCCGTCGCAACCCAGTTGGTGACTTCGCTAAGGCTCGAGGGATTCCCAGTTGACGGGCCCGTGCGGCCTTTCTTCGAGGAGTTTGCGCGCCGAGGCGACATACCGGGCCTCGGTCTCGATTACGCCCAATTCATCGAGCAATGGAAACAAACCGGGCCGGTCACCCATGGCCGCAAACACTGAGGCTTGCTCTTTGAGCCGCAATGAAACGAAGTGCAACGTCGTCGCATCGGGGGGCACGGTGGACTTGCAGACGTCAATCACACGATCGACCGGAGCGCGCGTCAACATCAGCGCCGCGTATCGATCGGAGCGACCGAGCGTTTGCGAATGAAACTCCGACCATAGGCCCCTCGCTGCCACATGTTCGCGCAATCTAGTATCCCAGGTATTGTCCAGTTCGACGAAAAGTGGGCGCGCATCCGCCAATTGGCTCAGCGCATATTCGGTGGGGTGGCCGCGAATTACCATCTCCCTAACCAGAGGCACCAGGGCTGGCTCCATCGACAGCAGCCGATTGGAGTCCGGATTGCGTTGCAGTCGATCAGCGGTAACAACGAGCACATCCGGTCGCAGCCCCTCGGCGAGTCGCATTGCCCACGCGCGATAGGCAAGCTCACGGTGCCGGAGCAGCAACAGGCTGTGACGCGGCAGCGTCCAATAGGCTTCCTGTGTGAACACGTTGTTGCCCCGATAGGTTCTGCCTTCGGCGGCGTAATCGGCGTCGTCGGCATGTACCGCGACTATCATGGCGTAGAGCGTGACCACGATCACAACGGATGCGCCCAGGTATGCAACGCGTACCTTCAATAGAGCCAAAGCCAGGGTTTGTGCAGCCAATGTTGCCAGCAGAACACACGCAGCAAATGCAAGGATTCGCAGGGCGGTCGTGGGCGATTCCTTGAGCGGACTATCAACGGCTCCAAAGCTACTAGCCCACAGCAACACGAGCACCCAGCCCAACGACTGTGGACGCAGCGTGCGCCAGGTAACACCCCAGATCGCGCCTGCCAATGTGGTTACGGTCAGTAGCAGTCCCGCGTCATGCCACCACTTGACGCCGCCCAGGCTCAAGTGAAACATGTCACTCCAAGTGTCCAGCCCGGACGCGACGAGTGATGGCAGCTCTGGAATCGAGCGATGCGGCTTTTGCATCCGTAGCAGCGGCACGCAAACGGCCAAGAACGCGACGCCCGCGCCCCCAGCGGTTTGGCGAAATTCACGGGGTTCAGTTACTGCCCGCCCCATGAACCTCTGAACACCGATCACCGAGAGCGCCAATAAACCCGCCCAAAACTGCTCCGCGAACGCCGCCACCAGTAAAACCCCGAGGCCAATTGCAAAGCGCGGCGAAGGGTTGCGACTGCGTGCCGCAGCCAATTTCAGATCGACCAAAATCGCGCCGAGCGCGAGCGCTACCGCCAAAGCCGCGCCCCCCGCTGAGGTAGCGCCGCGTTGCATCGGCAAACCCAGCGCCAAGAGGAATGCTCCCAACATCGCAAACAGGGTCGTCAACTTGGGCGTGCGTGCGTTTTGACCGAGCACGACCCGCAAGACATGAAAAAACACGACTGCAGACAGCGCAGCCCCACAGTTGGCGATCAATCCAGCGCGGTAGATTCGGCTCCCGATGGGTAACGCGAGCGCAAGCGGCGCCAGCGCACACGATACTAGGCCTTGAGCCCCGAGCGGCCACGTCCCGAGCGTTCGAATTATCCCGAGATCGTCGTACCACCGGCTAGCAACGCCCGTGTGAGCCCCGGATACGACGAGTGCCAACGTACCCGCCAACCACGCCGCGGCCGATTGCCACCAAGGAGATCGGGCTGGTCCGGCCTGCGGAATTTCACTCACCGGGCAGAAGTGCCATAAGTTGGGTAGATTACCAAGTCCGTTGTCCCGGCCGTGAGCGCTGCTCTTTTCTAGCCATTTTTTCGCCGATTTCGGGCCATCAACCGCTATGATTCCCGCCTTGCCGCAGAGTCGTTCCATTTCGGCCTACCCCTGGGGATCGCTCGATCAGATGTCGCGCGCCTGCGCTCGATCATGGGGCGTCGTGCAGCGACATTTCATGGCCTGCGACTCGATTGCGACGAATCTTTCGCAATCGATCGAACGCTTCATGGGTCAGCCCGTGCGCATCGAGCAGCGCCGTTTGCAAGCGTTGCCAGGCGAGATTGACGGACCCGTGCACCGTTTGCGGCTGCGGTTACCGGCTGCAAGTGGCGAAGTCACGCTCGGCCTCGACCCGCGATTGGTCATCCGCTTGGTAAACTTCGCGCTGAATCGCGAAAACTCCCTTTACGATCCCCTGCTACCCGTAGAGCCCGCACTGCTCGGCGCGGTGGCTGCGATTGTGGCAAAAATCATCGAAGATTCAGGGCTTGCCCTCGATGTGCACTTTTCTAGCGAGCGCCTCCATATTCCAGGTGCCACGCGGGTACAACTCGATGCAGCGCTGCACATCGGTAAAGCGGCTTACCCCATCGTGCTCGGGTTCGTTCTCAAATGGCCGAGCGCCGCGTTTCAACAGCGCCCCGTCGACTTGCCTGCACTCGGAACAATCCCACTCTCGTTGTCCCTCGTAATCGGTGAATCTCGGGTGAATCGTGGGGAACTAGCCACTTTAGCCCCGGGAACGGCCTTTCTCACGGGCCAGGGGCTCTGGGTCGATGAGTCCTTCACGGGTCACGCGGTCTTGATTGCACCCCAATCGGATCGCGGGATGCGCGTCAACCTGCAGCCGGAAGGAAAAATCGTGCTAGGTGAGCAAACGGTGACCCTCAATCACGACGATCCAAGTCCAAAGTCCACCGCTGACGGTGAACTGCAGGATTTAACCGACACTTTGTTCGAAGCGCCAGTCGTCTTGCGCGTCGAGCTCGGGTCGGTTTCCTTGCCGGCACGGCAATGGGCCACGCTGCGCAAGGGTGACATCATTGAAACCGGTCAACCGCTAGGCACCGAGGTTACGCTGCGCGTCGCGGGCCAGGCGATTGCGCAAGGCGAGTTGCTCAACGTTGAAGGTGAACTCGGAGTTCGAATCACGAAATTGCTGGTGGGGGAGAATCAATGAAATCCATGTGGCAATTCGCGCAGCACGGCATTGAATTCAATGGCGGTTTCAAACCGGGCTGGGTAGTTTTTCTGGGGGTTTTCTGCGTCACGTGCCAAAAGACTGCTCCCCCTTCCACGAACCAAAGCAATTCAGCGGCCGTCGCGTCTGTCGCGGCACCGCCAGTCGCATCCGCCGCCTCCGCGGCACAACAACCGACGCAGGCCAACGTCTCCGCTTGCGCTGGCAAGTATCAAGGCACTTATTCTGTCGCAACAACCAAATCTGCATTAGCCCGCAAAGAGGGCGCCCCGGCACAATGGGAAAGCGACGATGGTCACGCCCTGTCGGGTCAAGGCGAGTTGGCCTTGGTGGTGGACAATCAAAACGTGGTCTCTGGAACCGCCAAAGGTGCGCTCGGCCAACAAACCTTGCGCGGCAGTTGCGACGATAAGACCCTGCGTGTTCAACTCGACACGGCGGGGACCGAATCCAATTTGATTCAGAACGCATTCATTGTCGCCGATCTGTCGGGAGATCAAGTGACAGGCACTCTAACCGCGGCTACGGGCGACAGTTTGGTGCGTCGAAGCGGAGCCGTAAGTCTGCGAAAATCGCAGTAGGTTGCCATGGCTGGCATCGCAGAGTGCCTCGCGCAAGTTCAAGATCGCATCGCGGATGCCGCCACTCGCGCGGGCCGTGATCCCAATTCGATTCGACTGGTGGCAGTCTCGAAGCGACAACCGGTCGAGGCGATTCGTGCCGCGTATGCCGCTGGCCAGCGTGATTTTGGTGAAAACTACGTTCAAGAATTGATGCTCAAAGCCGAAGAGCTGAAAGACTTACCCGATCTTCGCTTTCACATGATTGGGCACTTGCAGCGCAACAAGGCCAAGCAAGTCGTGCTGGCCGCCTCAATCATCCATACCGTTGATACACCCGAGCTAGCAAGTGACCTCGGCAAGCGCGCGCTCGCCTGCCCGGTGCCTCCGGAAAGACGTCTACGCGTAGCAGGAAGCGACTTCGACGGACGTTTGCCGGTGCTCGTCGAAGTCAATGTCGGAGGCGAAGAGCAGAAGAGCGGTTGCGAGCCCGACGAGTTACCCCGTGTGCTCGAGGCCATTGAAGCCAGCCCCGGTCTGCAACTAGTCGGCTTGATGACAGTGCCGCCGATCACCGAGGAAGCGTCCGCTTCCCAGGCCTATTTCGAGCGACTTGCCGCGTATCGCGAAGGGAACGGTGGCTCACGGCGTCTGCCCGAGCTCAGCATGGGCATGACGCTGGACCTCGAATACGCGATTGCTGCCGGTGCCACCCTGGTGCGCGTGGGCACGGCCATTTTCGGCGAGCGCGCTCAGCGAGAGGCTTCGACTTGAACCGTTCGAAGCGCCCGGATTCGTCACCCACGCTTCTCGATCAAGCGGCTCGCCGAGGTCACGGCGACCTTCCGAAGAGTCCCCTGGCGGATCGATTGCGGCCCGCTCGCCTCGACGAGGTCGTGGGACAAGCGCACTTGCTGAGCGCGGGTAAGCCCTTGGCTGAAGCGATTGCCAATGATCGTCTCTCATCAATGATTCTTTGGGGGCCGCCGGGTTCGGGGAAAACTACGTTGGCTCGTTTGCTGTCTCGCAACGCGCGCACGGAATTCGTGCCGTTCAGCGCCGTGCTCGGCGGGCTGCCCGAGCTGCGCGAATTGATTGGCGCAGCGCAAGAACGCCGCAGCTACCAGGGTCGCGGCACGGTGCTTTTCGTGGATGAAATTCATCGTTTCAACAAGGGCCAACAAGACGCATTTTTGCCCCACGTTGAAGCCGGAACCATCATTTTAGTCGGGGCCACCACGGAAAACCCTTCGTTTGCCGTCAATGCAGCCGTGCTCTCGAGATGTCGCGTATTTCGCTTGGAAGCCCTGAGCATCGACGATCTGGTAAAGCTCTTGCGACGCGCACTCACCGACGAGCAGCGCGGCCTCGGGCAGCTGCAATTGGTTGCTGACGACTCGGTGCTCGAGGGCATTGCCGACTATGCGCGCGGGGATGCCCGCCGTGCGCTTAGCCTGATCGAAACGGCAGCTGACCTCGTAGACCCGAACACCAAAATACTGGACTCGGAAACCGTGAGCCGGGCCATGGATGAACGCACTCTGCTCTTCGATAAGAAGGGTGACATGCACTACGATGTCGTCAGCGCCTTCATCAAGTCGCTGCGCGGCAGCGATCCGGATGCGGCCATCTACTGGATGATGCGGCTCCTGGAAGCCGGGGATGAACCGCTGTTCGTTCTGCGGCGCATGATCATCTTTGCAAGCGAGGACATTGGCCTAGCTGATCCTCGAGCGCTCGGTATCGCTGTCGATGCGGATGCCGCCTTTCGTAGGCTCGGGATGCCCGAGGGTATGTATCCGATAGCTGAGGCTTGCCTTTACTTGGCCGCTGCGCCCAAATCCAATTCGGTCAAAAATGCCTGGCAAGCCGCGCAAACAGCCGTTCGCGAACGCGGCGCGCTTCCCGTTCCCAAAAAGCTTAGAAACGGTGTTACCCGCCTGATGCAAGCCGAAGGATACGGCGACGGCTACCGCTATCCCCACGACTACCCGGGTCACTTCGTCGCAGGCGAGACGTACCTTCCCGACGCGATTATCGACACCAGGTTCTACGACCCGAGCGACCAAGGAGTGGAACGGCAAGTACAGGAGCGGTTGCAGCGGTTGCGCGATTCGAAGGGCGGCAAGGGTAGCTAGGGCCCGTGCTTTCCGTCTAACCACAGAGCACGCTCGGAGCCGCGGGCGACTCGCGTCGAGTCAACGTCAAATCGCACTGCGGCAATGCGTTGAGGTTCGGCTACTACCGAAATCACCCGCACATCATTCCGTTGAACAGAACCCCCAAATGCGGCAAATTTCTATAAGCCTGCGCGTGATCAAGGCCGTAGCCAACGACGAACTCATTCTCGATCGTGAACCCCAAGTAGTCGATGCTGACGGCCTTTTGCGAGGGTGTCAGCTTGTGCAGCAGCGCACAGACTTTGAGCGACCGAGGATTGCGTGCTTCGAGCTGGCGCAGCAGGTAGCTGATTGTGAGCCCAGAATCAATGATATCTTCGACCACGAGTACGTCCTCGTCCACGATCGGAGACGTCAAATCCTGGGTAATCTGCACTATTCCCGTTGACTGGGTGCCAATTCCGTAACTGGCAACTCCCAGGAACTCCACCCGCAGCGGGAGATCAATCGTGCGAATCAGATCCGCGGCGAACACGAAACTCCCTTTGAGCACGGTAAGAATTACCAACGAGCCTCCGCCGTAGTCCTGCGTAATTTTTGCTCCGAGCTCGCGTACGCGCGTTGCAATTTGCTCAGCACTGTAAAGGACTCGATCTGGGGGAGGAATGGATCGGGGCATCGCAGATTTTCATTAGAGCGATATTGCCCAGCCGTCAACGCGGTAGGACCGGAGTCACGGATTCTCTTGCAGTATGAATGACCACGTGGGAGCCGTCGGTTTCCCATTGGATCGATCCGACTACATCGGTGCGTAACACCACGGTTTTACTTTCCAGGAGTCGAGCCAACGTGGACGGCGCTGGGTGCCCAAAGCGATTGCGCGCACCCGCGGAAATCCCGGCCCAGGTCGGCTGCACCGCGGCCACCCAGGGTGGGCTGGTCGAACTTCGGCTCCCATGATGGCCCACCTTCAGAAAATCGGCCTTAAGGTAGGCCCCGTACCGCTCCACGAGATCTTCCTCGGACTCATGCTCCGCGTCCCCGGGCAGCAAGAGGCTCCTGTGGTTTAGGCTCATCTTGAGAACTATTGACGAGTTGTTAGCGTTTGAAGCGGCTAGAGCGTTCGGGCATGGACCCAGGACTTGAACCTCCGCTGAACCAAACCAGTGAGACTTTTGGCAAATCTGTTCGAGGCCATAAATTGGAATATGCCGGTGCTCGAGCTCAGTTCGGAAATCCGGCAGGTTGCCGTCAGCCATCCACACCTCGCCCACTTCCACTTTGGGCAAGAACGTCAGGAGACCTCCGAAGTGGTCGGGATGTGGATGTGTCAATACTACGACGTTGACGCGCTGGCGACGACGCGCACGAAATAACGGCTGCAATACGGCCAAACCCGGATCGACGCCGCCGGTGATATTGCCTCCACCGTCAATCAACATGCACCGACCGTCGGGAAAATCGACTAGCAGCGAATCCCCTTGGCCAACGTCGTTCACGGTCAGTCTTAGTTTGTGAAGCGGTTGCCCCTGGCTCCGAACTGCATATTCGACAACCAGAAGGCATACAAAGGTCAATCCGGTCATGGCGAGCCTAGCGCGTCGGCCTGGCGCAACGCACACGGCGAGCACCCCGAGCGCCAATAGGTCGAAATGAACGCCAGAAAGGTAAGGCACGCGTACCCGTGCCCATTGTAGTGATGCCGTTATATGGGCAATCGCACCCACGAGCAGCAATGCCCCCGAGGAACAGACGGCCAGACCCCGTTCGACCGAAGGCCAGAATCCCGAAGCCGCGTGTACCAAGCACAGCGGTAGGCTTGCTGCCTCACCGAGCGGCCCCGCAATCACATTCGCAAAGATGCCCGCAAGCGTGACGTCCGGCGACATCAGCGCCAAAAATGGGGTGCACGGTATCATTGCGCTGATTGTGGTTGCAGCGGCCAACGTCACGACGCGCAGCGGCGCAATGGCGATTTTTCGACAAACCGCGCCCAATTTCGTTCCGAGCGTGATCAGTCCCGACGTGGCGGCAGCCGAGAGTAGAAACGACAAGTCGAACCCGATCCAAGGATCTATTGCGGCCCCGACGATTAGACTGATGGCCAATGCCTGCACGGCATTGACGCGTCGAGCGATCAGTTGACCTGTGTATAGCGCCGTAAGCATCCAGGCGGCTCGCCACGCTGAGCCACTGCCACCCGCAAAGTCCGCGTACAGGCAGGCCGTCAACGCCCCCAAAGGTGCGACAATGCGGCTAACATTGACGCGGACCGAAAGTGCAGTGATGCGCAATAAGAGGCCTTTGAGCGCTGTTACCCAAGTGACAATCGCAAAGACTAGATGAGTGCCGCTCACAGCGAGCAAGTGGGAAAGTCCGCTTTGCCGAAACGCCGCGTCGTCCCCCGGATCCAGATCGTTTTCGCCGAGGACTAGCGCACGCCCAAGAGCCTCCGCCTTGGGCGCGAACGTTGCCGTAATCCGCGATCTGACGTAATTGCGGGCGCGATCGACGTAACTTGCAAGGCCTTTACCCTGCGTTACAGCCTCGATTAGCGAGGCACCACCGCTGGCAACAACTCCGACTTCGGTTGCACTAGGAATGGGGCTTCTGAGTCCGATATTCTCAATCAGCGACACAGGGCCGAGTTCGGCTATGAATTGAACTCGGTCGCCTCGCGCGACGGGCTTTGCGTCGGCAATCAGGCGGACGCGTGCTCGCTGGTAGAGCGCTTGGTTCTCGCAATCGATGCCGGTTGCGTCAACGATCACGACCATTTTGCCCCGGTGCGAAGTCGGTGACGCTGCGACCACTCCTTCGCCTGAGCAGACAGAATGGGCACCTTCGGACTGAATCCAGCGTTGCCGCTCCTTCAGATAGTCGTTGGACGCGTGCTGGGCGCGCCAGGCGGTCAATAGCCCGAGCACCAGCGCCAATAACCTCACGTGGGCCGCTGTGACACCCGACAAAAGTAGCCAAGCCAGAACTGTCACGGCGGTGGCAAGCAGCGGAGACAGGACGAAACCTGCCCCGTAGGCCATCGCGCAGGCGACGAGAAGCAGCTCACCGGGGCGCACGGCTGCACAGTTGCAGTAAGCGGACCCGCGTGGCTGCGCTCGGAAATGGCCGTCAAACAGCCCGAAAGAGTGGCTGGTTGGGCTGGCGACCACTGGCCAACGGATGGCGAAGGCACGTCGTTCCGTCGACCGGCGACGCGCGAGAGCGCCCAAACCGTGGCGGGTCAAAAGTGAAATGCCGAAGGTCCCGTGCAGGTGCGGTGGACATCCCCAACAAGACATTGAGCGCAGGGCTATCACCCTGCGCTCAATACGAATCCACTATATTAAGGAAGGCGTGCAGAATTGACCGCTTTGTGCGCGATCAATTCACGGGCATACTGACGTGCAAACTTGCGTGGGATGGCTGATTCGTTGGCATTGGCAAGTTGTGCAATCGCTATCACAACCCATGCAGCCCGATGCTACCGAGCATGTCTGCGGCGCCACGTTGCCTTCCAGACAAGCTCCCAGCGCGTCCCCCTCACTGGGACAAACGTCATTCTCGTTCACTGTGCCATTGCCATTGTTGCACGTGACACCGTGCAGTAGGCACGCGAGCACCGCTTGCCACTCTGCAGCGCAAGGCATATTTACCGCGGTTGCCGCAACGCAATCCGACATGTCCGAATCACTGATGTGGCAGCCGCCGGTTTGAAGAGCAGCCGCCACTTGAGCACAGGTGATGGCGGGCGGCGCACTGCCGAGCGAGGGCAGTTGCGAATTGACTGGCGCTTGCTGTGAGTTACCGGGTGGCTGCTGAGAATTCACGGGCGGTACGGAATCCGCCTGTTGTTGAGGCGTCTGGATTGCGCTGCTCGACGTGGGTTGTGCCTGAAATCCTGCTGGCGCCGTGCCGTTGCTCGAGCCGCAGGCGCAAAGCCAAACCGCGCTTCCAAGAAGCAAAAGAGTTTTCATAATCTCCTCCCGACCTGCGAGCGAGCATCGCCGAGCGCTGCCGCCCGCAGGAGTCAGTGACAGAACTGACGAGTTTATCAGAAATAATAGAGCGCGCCGACGTTGGCGATGAAGATGTTCCAGGGGCTGTCGTAGACAGATGTTCGTAGGTTCCAATCGCTCATGCTTGCGTGCACGCTTGCGCTGCCCGGCGCGGGCGGTGTGTTATCTTGCCCGAGCTTGTCATAGTCGAAGCGAAGCCCGACGGTTCCGAGCAGTGACAATTGGGGTAGCCCCATGAAACCAAAGTGAATTTCCGCCCCAGCGCGCGCTCCGATGTCCAAGTGAGTACCCGTTTGTTTCGTTATTCCCGTCGCGCCGCCCAGCGCGGCATCCTGGGTAATCTGCCCATAGCCAAAGTTAGCTTCGGGAATAATTTCAAACGTAAAGTGCTTGGCGGATGCAAGTGCGAGCGGAACGCCAGCATGAAGAATGAACGCCGAAGTTTTCGGCCCGCTCACACTCGGGGCTCCCGCTGCGGGCGTCGTCGACGTGCCGCCGAGCCAAAGACCCAAACCGAGGTCTAACCCGACCATCGGGTCGAGCCAGTAACGCACTCCAACGACGGGTACGGGTAACGCCGGATTGCCATAAATTGGAATACTGGCTCGTCCGAGGAACCCAACGGCAAGGTGACCCACGACGGCGTCGTGGTCGCTCGTGCCAGCAGCCGGCGCTGCTGCAGTCGCGGTCGGAAGAGCCATGCCCATTTGAGCTTGCTGATTTGCGGGCGCCTGTGTGTTGGCTGCGCCAGCGGCATTCGCATCCGCTTGGGCGGTTGGGGCCGCCTGGGAACCAACGGCAGCGTTGCCTTGAACGCCAACCGCCGCAGTGCCGGCGGCTTGTTGGGCCATTGCTGAAAATGCGGTCAGCCCACAAGCCACGAACGCGGCTGACGCGGTTGATAGTGATCTAATCATCGCAGAACCTCCTCGATTTTTGCCCTCAGGGTAGACTGCGGCTTAAGCACCACACTCGGTCAGGGGCGCCGATATGCTGCCTGCGGATGAAACAAATGACCAAGTTTGCGGGTTTGTTTCCGAAGGCGCGCAAAGCATTTTACAGCCGAGGAGGTTTGCGCAGAGTTGCCCAAAGCCAAGGAAAACATTGGGTATAACTAAGAGAGCGGTGCCGGGGCCCGCGAGCCGAAGTGGACAGACCAAGTTCAGTGCCTCGTCCGCCCAAAACGACAATAAGGTATCACACGTGAAGCAGCGGGCGGACTTGCTTTTAGTCGAAAGGAACCTGGCAGATTCGCGTAGCCAGGCGCAGCGACTGATTATGGCGGGCGTCGTGTATTGCGCCGAGAATCGCGTGGACAAGGCCGGAGATCAGCTGGATGTGAACTCCGCCCTCACTGTTCGGCAACTGCAAAGATTCGTTTCGCGCGGGGGTGACAAACTCGACGCGGCACTGGCAGAGCTAAATATTGCCGTGGTTGGGCTGGTCTGCGCGGATATCGGTGCCTCAACCGGCGGCTTTACGGATTGCATGCTGCAACGCGGAGCAAATCGCGTTTACGCGATTGACGTGGGGCATGCACAATTGGCGGACAAACTGCGGCGCGATGCCCGTGTTATTTCCCGTGAAGGCGTGAATGCGCGTCATTTGAAGGCCAGTGATTTCCCTGAGCGGATTGACTTTGTCACCGTTGACGCGAGTTTCATCGGTCTCGATCTCTTGATCGGCGCGGTTGCCGACACATTGCCTACGGGTGGACAATTGCTGGCACTCGTCAAACCCCAGTTCGAAGTGGGGCGCAAAGAAGCCAGTCGCACCAAAGGCGTGATCCGCGATCCGCAAATCCGAGAAGCTGCCATCGGTAATGCCAAGGCGGCAATCGCAAGTGCGGGCTTCGAGATCCTGGGATCTTGCGACTCGCAAGTGCCGGGCCCCAAAGGCAACGTCGAGCATTTCGTACACGCGCGACGAAGCCAGCGACGTCAATCGGGCCCTGCGCGCGACGAGCCATCCTGATCTAATCAGTCGCCGACCGCTTCAACCGATCGATCTGCGCGTTCAATTCACGCACTCCGCCTTGCTGCTTTTCGGCGGAGGCTTCAATGCGCGAACTCGATGCCAATATCTGTTCTGCGCCCTGCGCGTTCTGACGATGTGAATTGTTGAGCTGCGTTACCATGCTGTTGATATTCTCGATATTGGTAGTGATACGACGGCCGCCCTTGGTCTGCTCTTGAGTCGAGCGCTCGACCTGCTGCGCAATCGTTCGCATCTTCTCGCCGCTGTTCATGATCAATTCGGAACCGCGCGCCTGCTGCGCCGTTGCTGCGGCGATTTGCTGAACGGTCTCGGCAATTCGACCGATGGCGTCCGTAACCTGTTTGCTCCCCTTAGCCTGCTCGACCGTTGCTCGCGCGATCGCACGCACCATATTCGTGCTCTTCTGAGAGCTCTCGAGAATCTTCTTCAGAGCCCGCTCCGCCTCGTTGGAAACCTCGACGCCGCGATCGACGTTCATGGCGCCGCGTTCCACGGCTTGGATGGCATTCTTGCTC
Organism: uncultured delta proteobacterium; assembly: GCA_963819085.1. Taxonomy (GTDB): domain Bacteria; phylum Myxococcota_A; class Polyangia; order Polyangiales; family Polyangiaceae; genus FEN-1139. The sequence continues at coordinate 9,565 of CAWFUX010000041.1, read as the reverse complement.
TCGGCCTGAATCGTCTTGATCAGATCGGCGATTTCCTTGGTGCTGGCGCCCGCGCGCTCGGCAAGGTCCTTGATTTCGTCCGCCACAACAGCGAAGCCCTTACCGTGTTCACCGGCCTGGGCGGCAATGATGGCCGCGTTCAATGCTAGCAAGTTGGTCTGCTCGGCGACGTCGTCAATCACGTTCAAAATCTGTCCGATAGCGTCGATTCTCGAACCTAGATTCGAAATGACGGCGACCGCTTCCTGGCTGCTCTCCTTGATGCGGTAAATCTCACCAATCGTCTTCAAAATGGCTTCGGCGCCGCGCTCGGCGTCTTGGGCCACCTCTTCGGAAAGGCGCGCAGTCTCGTTGGCATTGGACTGCACCTGGTCGATCGATACGTCCATCTCGTTCATGCTCGAGCTGGTCTCTTCGGCCGTGAGCGACAGCGCGTCCACGTTCTTTGCGACCTCTTTGATCGAGAAGGCCATCTCCTCGATGCTGGCCACGGTTTCCCTGACGCTCGAGGCGAGATCCTGGATATTTTCGGCAACTTCGTCGTTGGTCGCCGTCATTTGCAGGATCGACGAACTCGATTCCTCGGCGCTCGCTGCCAACACTTCGACGTGCTGTCCGATGTCTTTGAGCGCTCCGGCTAGCTGCCGGACGTTACGTGAAGTCTGATCGCCCGCTTCTAATTGCATCGTAACCCCCTCGGCTAGGGATCGCAGTGCGTCGCTCATGGCGGTCGCAACTTCGAATGCCAGCTTCGCGTTACCCGAAGCTCTCGCGGCGTCTTCGATCGATTCGGCGAGCTCGCTCAAGTCGTCGAAAAGCGAGGTTACCTCGGCGGTCGCTTGGGCGGGTGCGTTCGCGCGCTTGCCTTGTCTGACACGACGCACGCCATCGCGGATCCGAGCTATGAGCTCCGCGGGGTTGGAGCCTCCGCCATCGGACATGAATATGCCGATGATGGCGACTGCGCCGAGCGCAAGCATTGACCAACGAGGGTTGATGTCGATCATGCTGAAAACGACGGCCAACAGCACGATAGCGGCCATTGCCAGCAGTTGGCGTTGTGTGAGTCTGATCATAATGGAACTCGTCGAAGTTGACCTTGCTAGACCCCGAACGCTAGAGCGCAGAATATTTGACGAAACGGCCAGGGAACAAGCTTGCTGAAGTCCGGCCTCAGGGAAATACCGGGTTGCCTTTATCCCAGACGCCTATTGGCCCAAGAATCGGGCATTCGTTACGGCAAAAGGCCACATTGCCCGTCACCCGGCCTGCGTTTGTAGCCTCGGCGATTTCCGCAACGTTTGTACAGTCCCCGAGGCGGGCTCGAGGCTTGCGCTATCTCTGCCCGGCCTTTACGGTGCCCTCGCTATGCTTAAGCGGTCCCTTTTGATTCCCGGAATGCTGATGTTGGCGCATTGCGGTGGACCGGGGCCAGAAACCAACATCCGTCATCCGCAAAAGCCTGTTGCAACGGTGGCGGCACGCTCATTGCCGGGCCTGCCCGCGTTCGTCGTCGCTCAGGTGCCTTCCGGGACTCAGGGCCCCGTAGTCACTTCGCGCAACGAGAACTCGCTCGCTGTTTGGGCGGAAACCAACTCTGCGGGGGTCTGGCAATTTCGGTCTGCAGCCATTCAGTCACTGGGTGCCAAGGTTTCCGCTCCGATAGAACTCGGACAAGCGCCGGAGGATCTGGAACTCATATTCTTGCGTTACCTCAAGGGGTCTGGCGCCATATTGGCTTACACTCACGCGGACAACAATGGCGGCCACCGGTTTTCCGCGATGCTCCTCGACGAAAAGGGTCGAGCTCAGTCCGAACCCGTGCTGCTCGGTGTCTCGAGCGAGGCGCTGCTTTGGATCGAGGTGGTGCCGACAGCGAGCGGTCCGCTAGTAATTTGGGCGAGCAGTCGCGGCGATCGCGCTGACGTCCGAGCCGCAGCCCTCAGCCCAAAGGGTGCCGTGCGGGTGGCTGCTCGCGACGTAGCGAGCGATTTGCGCGCTTGGCAGGTAACGCCCACTGCGCAAGGCGCGGCCTTGGCAACGGTCCGAGCAGTGTCCAACAAGGTTAGTGGCCCGGTAAGTCTAACCTTCCTGGACGACTCGGGTGTGGCAATCGGCTCCTCCCTAGCCGTCACGCAGAGCGAAACCGCAGAGCTTGACTTGGATGTGGCAACAGTCGGGAGCAATTGCATCGTTGCCTGGACAGACAGGCTTAAGGGTGATGCTCGCCTCTACGCCGCCGCGGTCAATACCTCAGGAAAAATTGTCACGGCGGCTCACCCCGTTACGCCGCCGCTTGGGGATCAGTCGCTCGTCAAGTTGGTGGCGCCGCGGGGTGCGGGGCGCGCCTATCTCGTGTGGGAAGACGTTCTGGCGCCTGTTTCCGTTCGAAGGCTTCAAGTGGCGCCAATTGACGAAAATGCCCAATTGGGCGAGGGACGTAGCTCAATTGCCTATCCGGAGAGTGCAGATCGAACGCCGGAGATGGTTGCGACCAAACAAGGGCTTGCATTCATCACGCGAGTGCCTACGTCTGCGTTGCAACAGCTCGTGGCGCCGCGTCAATTCGACGCGACCTTTGACGGTCAGGAGGCGCCCTTCGTTCCCGTTTTCGTGAGCCTATCGGAGAAAATGGAAGTCACCGGCTTGGCACCCCTGCTGCTCGACTCGCGCCCCAGTGTTCCGAGTTTGGTCTGGGGCCTTCACTGCTATGATAGCGGATGTTTTATGTTAGGCGCTCTGAGCGGTGATCCGACCGCAGCCGTACCTGTTCTGGGCCTGCAACTCGCGTACGACGTACGAGCGAGCAGTAGCTTCCTCGACAGTGCCAATTCGAACGTAAAAAAGAGCTTAACCGGTTTCGACGCTAGCGATTCGAATCTGCGCGCCTGGTTGGTACAGGCTCCCGAAACAGCAAAAAAGCCGCGTCTATCCGCAGTACGAGTGATTGCGGAATCTGAACCGCTCGCGGACTTGGCAGTAGCGTTTGCAGGAGACATTCCGCTTGTCTCCACATTAACGTACTTTGACCCTGAGGCACCTTTGGTGGCGCTCAAGGCGCCCGCCGAGGATGGCCGACGCGAACCGCTGCAAGCGCGAATCGATGTTCGTGGGCCGCTGGGCGAAACTACCTCATCGCGGAGCTTCGTCAGCTTGCGAGCGCGATCCGCGGGCGGCCTTTCCTGGGCCGTATCAGCAGATGGGAAAGACAAATTGTTAGCCTGGAGTGCAATCGACCAACAGGCGCCCCAGATATTCGTGACTGAATTCGACGATACCGGCAAGAAGCGCATTCAGCGCATGATCACCCACGGCAAAGGCAATCTCGTCGACGTCGCCGCGGCAGCCGCACCGCTTGGGTTCTTTGTCGGCTGGATTGACGACCGCGCCAGCATTGCGCAGGCATATGTTGCACGGCTGAATCGGGGGCTTGAGCGTCAAGGTCCTGAGCAACCGGTGAGCAACGTGTCTAGCGGCAAGACCGGTCTCGATCTTCTCACGACCGCTAATGAAGTTTGGGCGGCTTGGTCCGACACGCGAGAGTCCACACAGAGCCGTGCCGACATATTCTTGCGTCGGTTTGCAGTCGCTGACGGTCGCCCCCTCGGAGCAGAGCAGCGCCTGTTCGAGACGCCCGGGCATTCCCACAGTCCAATGATGTCGTTGACTGATTCGGGCGTAGTGATTGCCTGGATGGAGAGCGAGCCAGGCGGCGAGAGTCCAGAGGGAATGGCCAACGTGCGAATCGCGAGCCTGGACCAGCAGGGACGCCCGGGCAACATGCGTAGCGTGCAGGTTTCAAAAGGCATGGCTACGGGCTTCGGGTTTGATTGCGTGAAGAAGGTATGTCACCTGGTCGTGAGCGTCGACATTGGGGGAGTTGGTCAGATTGAAGGCGCGCTAGTCGATCCACATGCAGACGGCCCAATTCAAACAACACCGCTAATTCGTTCGCTCGGACCCTCCGACGAAAGCGTCTCGCCGGTGGTCGCGGGCAATGATGCTTATTGGGTCGATCGAAGCACGGGTAAGACTGTCAGGGTGATGCGCGCCGCCATCGAGTGGTGAGTTTCAGAAGATTCCGCGGCAACTTCGCCGAAAATAACCTCGCCGAGATCAACGAGGAGAAACTAACCCTGGTCTTCCAGTTTGTGCGCACCAGCGTAGCCAGTGGTCGATGATGACCAGTGCCACCATGGCTTCAGCCATGGGAATGAAGCGTGGCAATAGGCACGGATCGTGACGGCCGAGGGTGCGAATCTCAGTGCTTTCGCCATCGCGATTCACGGTCGACTGTGCCCTAGGTAAGCTGCTGGTTGGCTTGACTGCGGCTCGCATGACAATCGGCATGCCCGAAGAGATGCCGCCGAGAATGCCGCCGTGCCGATTCGTTTGAGTTTGAATGCCCTCCGCCCCGCCACTGCTGAAGAACAGATCGTTGTTTTCGCTACCTCGCATAGTTGCGCAGCGAAAGCCGATTCCATATTCGACGCCGAGCACGGCCGGCAGACTCAAGAGTGCTTTGCCCAGATCGGCCTTCAGCTTGTCGAAAACGGGCTCCCCGAGGCCTGCGGGTATCCCACTAGCTACGATTTCCGCGACGCCACCAATCGAGTCCATCTCGCGGCGGGCCTGCTCGATCAACTCAATCATTTTCGGCACCACTCGCGCATCGGGGCAACGGACGACATTGGGAGCCCCATCCGGCAGATTCTCGACCTGCTCGAGCGTTATCTGCGAAGGGTCGTCAATTTGAGCGCAGAGCGGCCCAATTTGTTTCGTGTACCCTACCACCTGTCCGCCAAAGCTTTCGAGCATCAGCTTTTTGGCAACTGAGCCCGCGGCCACGCGCGCCACCGTCTCGCGCGCACTTGCCCTTCCACCCCCGCGAAAATCCCGGCTGCCGTACTTTCGATCATACGTAAAGTCAGCGTGTCCAGGGCGATAGCGATCCTTGATTTCCTCGTAGTCGCGACTTCGCTGATCTTGATTCCGAATCAAGATCGCAATGCTGGTTCCCGTCGTTCGACCTTGGAACACTCCGCTCAGTATTTCGGGCGTGTCCGATTCGCGACGTTGAGAAACCAAGGCACTCTGTCCCGGCTTTCTCCTCGCTAAATCAGCGTACAAGTCCTCTTCGGTAAGCTCGAGGCCTGGTGGGCAGCCGTCGATAATGACCAGATTGGCGGGCCCATGCGATTCCCCCGCCGTGGTGATTCGAAACGCCGTACCAAAGCTGTTTCCGGCCATTGCCGTAGCAATACTACGAGCCTGCCGGCTTAGCCAGTTCCCTGATGGGACGCGACAAGGGGAGCCTTGGCAATCAGTTCTTCGACTGATTCAATTAACTCGTCCACACCGAGCGCTTTTTGCACCCACGCCTGAACCACGTCCCGCGGTAAGCCTTCGGCAGTTTCTCTAGGCCTGCCCGATAAGACTACGCGCCGCACTCTCGGGAACTGTGAGCGAACCTTGGTGAGTAATTGAACGCCGTCAACGTTCGGCATCTCGTAGTCGGTCACGAAGACATCGCAGGGCTCATGCGCGAGATGTTCGAGAGCGTCGGCCGATGACGACAGCGTCGTGACTTCCCAGGTGGGTCGGCGTAACTTGAGTGCGCGCTTGAAGCTGCGCAAAACCGCTGCGTCATCGTCAACGATGATGACGCGCAGCAAAGCCGCGATGACTCTTAGGTGGGATGGGGGAGTGGGGCGTCGAGGCACAAAGTTATCGTGAAATGTTGTTTGAGCTCGTGGGCAAAACCCGCCAGAGCGGTTGTGTGATTGTCTCACTGGCCGTTTTAGCACAGAATTGATTAGCCGACCAATAAAGTGCGAATATTTCTTTCCAGAAATGAGCTGCCCGCCGCGAAACTCCTTTGGGCCAAAATGTTAGCCGATTGACGTCGCAACATTGTGCTTAGCCCCCTAACCACTTTAGCGAAGGCTGTAGTTCGACAACAATCAGCAGGTGACCCGTGCTAGCGAATCCGAGGCACTTGCCCCGGAGAATCTCAACTTTTGACCTCTGGAATCACGTCATTTACGCTCATTGCAGGCATTCTTAGCGCTTCCATCGTAATTGTTCCCTTCCTCCTGGTCTTCTTTCAGACGGATTCTAGCGATGACCCGGCCGACTCGGCCAAGAGTCCAGCTTCTTCGAAGGGCCACGAGCGTTAACGTCTCACCGCCTCGCGTGGCAATCGCACTTTGAAGTTATTGCCACCCCGAGTGAACTCCAACAAAACGTCAGTGCCATCGGCCCCTGCGAGTCGTCCTCTAGCGTCAGCCATCGATTCCGGATGTATCCCTTCGATGCTCGTTAGCGCGTCTCCGGGGGCGATACCAGCGCGTTCGGCTTCACTCGCTGGTGCAACCGATGCAACGACAAGACTCGTTCCCTGTTCGGTGAGCGTGATGGCCACGTTCGCTGTTTGACCCGTTGGCAATTCGTCTCCCGACGGCGCCGTGAGCCGAATTGAGACATCGTGAACCTCGCGGCCCGCTATGACTTCGAACGGCGAAGAGGCGCCGCGGCCAACCGTTGGTGCATAAGCGTAAAGTGTGACTGTGCCCGCCGCAACTGACTTGAGCACGAACCGCCCATCTTGGCGGGTAATCGACATCGTTGCGGGCAAGCTCCCTGCCGCGAGGTACGCGGGAACCGGATACGTGGCAACTCGAGCTGCCGTGACTGGATTGCCACTCTTATCCAGCACCACACCGGTGATTTGCCCCGGTTCGGATAGATCGATGTCCTCTAGCTCGAAGGCACGGTCTTCGCGGGCCGTTTGCTTTACTTCCGCATCGTGGTCCACCGGCGCAAAGTCTTCATGTTCGACGTGGACGTGAATCAAACCCGGTGCGACGTCCCGAAGAGTCCACTTGCCTTCACTGTTCGTCAACACGGCGCGGCGCAAACCGCTGTCGCCAACGATGGTTACCTGCGCGCCCTGGACGGTGCGCCGCCCGCGCACGCTGGTAACCCTTCCGGTAATTACTACACCGCGCTTGAGCACCACCCGCAGGGCTTCCGCTGCGGACTCGACCGTCTGCGAGCTCGGAACGAATCCCGGTAGTTCGCAGTGAATTCGCAACGCGAGCCCGCGGGCATCCGCCACCGATACCTGACCTTCGGAATTCGTGAAGGACGTTCGTTTCAGCGGGATCTCGGTGGAAAGCGAGGTGACCTGCAACTCGGCATTTTCAAGCGCGCTTCCTTGTTCATCCGTGACCGTGAATCGAACCGGTTCGCGTTCGGCGGGCAGTACAATCACTACCGTTTCACGGCGTCCTTCGTGGAGTGTAAGGGATTTGCGGACGGCATTGCGTTGCGTGTCAGCCGAAGGTCGCTCAACGGTCAAGGTTATCTCGAGCGGCACGGCGGCAAATGCAAAGCTGCCGTCATCCGCGGTGACCGTCGTGCGGGATGTCGTGCCTTTGATGGCGGCAAGGTCCACGCGCGCCCCACCGACGGGGAATTCCCGGTCGTCTACGACGCGACCTTCGAGGCGCCCGCCCTCGTGCAAGATCACTTTCACTTCTGCCTCGCCTCCCGGTGCGAGCGTCACGACATCACTAATTCCTTCCACGTATTCTGGATGACGAACGATGGCGCGTACGCGACCGGGAGTAACCGGATGGGCGCGAAATGTGCCGTCGCCACGCGAAACCCAGGGTTCGAGATCAGGCAGATTGATGCTGCTCATCGCGCCGGAAAGCCCCGCTGCGGACGTGTTCGCGCCGCCAAGGAGCGTTTCCGTGCCGGGCAAAACCCAATCCCCCAAACCGGCGACAGCACCTGGGATCCCGGGAATTGGACCCGGCATCACGCCGAGTTCGCCTGCGGGAAGCAGCGCTGCGCCCTTGGCCAGCGACCAGTCGAAGTGCGCCGTGCGCATCGCGCGCAATGCCGGAGTTTCTGCAATCGGCAGGCCCACCTGATCAGTGCCCACGATCTCGATGCTAGCGCCCGAGATGGCGTGATCGTGAATGTCCACAACCCGGCCCGTGAGCGTCGCGCCGCGCACCAACGCAATCCGCAGTTCGCCTTCGAGATGTTCGGGGATTGCCACGGTGCTGCCGCCGACGAAATCGCTGGCACTTGCGGAAGCCGTCGCCGGGCCTGGTGCAATCGGGCCGAGGCGCACCGTGCCGGCGGTGCCCGTGCGACCGCGCAGCGGAAAACTGGAAAGCCCGAATTCAGCGACGACGACTGCAGCGTCAGGCACCGGCGGCGCACTATCAGCCTCGCCGTCCGTAACGCGAATCGCTGCAAAACGTCCTGGAACTAGCCGTAGAACAACCTCGCGCTCCTCACCGCGCTTGAGTTCCACACCGAATTCTGTTCGGCTGACCTCCGTGTCGAGTGTCGCACGCAGGTCAAAGCTTCCCGCGAGCAGCCCTCGAATTAGCGCCGAACCATGCTCGTTGGTTCGCACCGAACGCGCGGGCCATAGCGATGAGCCCGCGATACTGACGAGAGCATTGACCGCGGGACCGCCGCTAGCGCGTTCGACTCGAACAATCAACGCCCCGAGACGACGCAACGCCAGTGACACGGGACCTGAGATGCCCGCCCGAGTTACCGATTCGTAGCCGGGTGCCGATGCCTTTACAGTCCAAGGCGCTTTTCCGAGTCGCAAAAATCTTGCGACCGCGTCGGTTCCCGTGAGCGCACCGAATGGCAAGGGGATCATGCCCCGTGACGAGAACCGTTGCCTGCTTAAGGGGCTGATTCTGCTCGTCCGTTACCGTGACTTCGAGCGAGTGCGCAGGTTCTAGCGACAGCGTGAGCGCGCGCGGTTCTGCCTCGAGCAGTAGCTGCGAAGAGGTTCGCGCATAGCCGCGCGCCTCAGCCAATATCCAAACGACTCCGCGCGGCAGCGACTGCAGGCGCGCCTGCCCCTGGCGTTGGTGGTCGCCTGACCCGCGTCGAAGTACTCGCGATCCTTTTGCCAAAAGACTCGGACCTGGGCATCGGGGATTGTCTTCTGTTCGGCACTGCTGCCAGCGTCGAGAGTCCTCGCGCGGGCCTCTTTGTCTCGCAACCACGACGGTGAGCGAAAGCTCGGCATCTCGGAGTACGCCCGCGTCAGGCACGGTGGGTGCGCTCACCTTCGGCCGCACGCTGGTGACCCGCGTGTCGCGCAAGCGCAAAACGAACAGCAGAAACGTCAGCATTGCGATGCCGACGGTAATCCACCTAAGGGTTTGCCTCACGACACGACCATAACGCCCAAAGGGGCTCCGGGCCTTCCCTTGAAACGACAATTGGCGAGATTCTGCCCGCTTCCTTTTCTAATCCGGCCCTCTTGAGCTCCCCGACCTTCCCGGCAGTTTCCCCCGAGGGCTCGCTGAGCTATCTTGGTACGATGCCGAGGGCGCTTATGGCTTTTACCCTGATGGGCTATTGGGGTGCAGCGGGCGCAGCGAGCGGCCGCCCTATGCGACTGCTCAATACAACGTGGGCACCGGCGGCAGCGACTTCAACGTTGCGACGACTAGTAAGTGTGGTCCGCCTGTGCCCGATGCCGGCCTCTGCGGCAACCAGGTTTTGCCCACGC
>CAWFUX010000040.1:0-18421 GCA_963819085.1 uncultured delta proteobacterium | reverse complement strand
AAGCGGGAAATAAAAGGCGGGCCCCGGCTTAGATTGTCGCGTCTCGACGAGATAAGGCAGGCGCGAGGGATGCCTCGCGCCTGGCTGGATCCGAAGGAGTGCGTCGAGTTCTATCTCGAGCTTTCCCGCTATTTGATGACGATTTCGACGCGTCGGTTGTTGGCTCGGCCTTCGGCCGTTTTGTTGTCGGCGATGGGGTTTGCTTTGCCTTTGCCCTCGGCCGAGATGCGTTCGGGTCTGACGCCTTGCATGACCAGATACTCGCGAACCGTGTCAGCGCGCGCTTGGGAAAGCTTCATATTGGCGTCGTCCTTGCCGACGGAATCCGTATAGCCTTCCACTACGATTTTCTTGTCCTCGGGCTCTTGCTGCAAATACTTTGCGACAGTTGCGAGCTTGTCCTTCGCAAGAGGCAAAAGAGCCGCTTTGCCCGTAACGAAGAGCACCTCTCCCGAAAGTGTAATCACCAGGCCGCGCTGATTTCTTTGGACTTTGGCGATGTCCTCGAGCGACTTCAACGCGGCGGCAAGCTTCTGCTCCGCGAGGGCGCGCGCGGCCTTCTCGGCTTCCAGTTCCTTCTGGCGTGCCTCTAGCTCGGCCTTTCTGGCGGCTGAGATCCGCTTCTTGCTTGGCCAGCATTTTCGGCCTGTTCGCCCACTTTGTTGTTCTCGTCGGCGAGATCCTTGCGGACCTTGTCGAGTTTGTCCTGGTTGGCCTTGAGGGCCAGCGCGGTCCGAGCGGCCTCGTCTTGAGCCTGCTTTCGCATGGACTCTTGAGTTTCGTCGAACTTCTTTTCGGCGTCTGCGACGTCTTTCTGCGCCTGCGCTTGACCGGCAAGAGCTACCGCCAATTCGGCCATGCGCTGTGCGACATACGAGAGGCTCTTCTCTTGAACGGAGCCCGAGTCTTCGTTGTGAGCGGCCTCAGCTTTGTCGAGTGACTGCTTAGCCGAGAGGAGCTTGTCAGGGACTAGCTCGGCGGCCTTGCCACGGGCGGCTTCTTGATAGGCCGCTCGCGCGTCTTGTAGTTCTTTGGTGGGAGTCGATGCACCGCAGCCGACGAGCAGAGCCGCGGCGATTCCAAGCATTCCAATTGTATGGGTCCGTTTTGCCATCATGAGTCTCCGTGATCGTCTCGGCATCATTGCGCAGCAGGCTTTGAATTGCCCGCTTCCTCTTGCAGCTTCTTGATTTTGTCGAGCGCTTCCTGCGCCTTGACGCGGAAGGCTGCTTCACGCGCCAGAGCCAGCGCCAATTCCGCATCGACGCGTGCGCGATCGAGCGTCATCTTGGCTTGCTCATTGTCTTCTTGAGCCATCAGGGCCTGCGCTGTCTGCAGTTGATCCTTTGCCATCTTTAAGTGAAGCGCCGCCTTGGGCACTCCCGGGGCGCCGACTTCTTCAGCCGCACGAATCGCAGCTTGCGTTTCCGTCACCTGTGCTTGCGGCACGGGAGCTGCTGCTCCACAAGCCACAGCCAGACACGCAGCAAGTGCTGCAACGATACCGGTCACTAACCTCATGTTGCCTCCATTGAGTGGCCTCAGACTAACGCCCAAGGGCTCGAATTTTCAACCACTTCTCACGGGACGGAAAAATCTCCGTGGCCGATAAGGCTCGCCCGCTCCAAACATGCCGCTCAAAGCATTCGAAAAGGCCTGAATTTTTGGAATTAGCGGCACGAATACGCCAGGGCTAACCTGGCATCGCTTTCAATAAGCCAAAAAACTGCGCTTGACATCGGGGCAAACTGCGAATTAGCTAGATTTGAGCTAAAAATCGAGATCCCCGCAGTGTGCAGCGCAAAGCTGCCGCGCCGAGGGTTGGGGATAGTTGCGGTCAAAGTGCGGGTGCAAACGTGATGTTTCGAAAATGTCTACATCATTTCTCAGAAGTCTCCAGTCACGCCTTCGTAAGGCGGTTGCCTTGTCTGAGGCGGGTCCCATGCGTCACTAAGATGTCACTGAGATAAGGTGCCGCTCAATCATGTCGCTTTGGGTGGCAACGGAGAAGTGTACAGCGGCGCAAGCGGTAGTTCGACCGACGGTCGATAGGCGGGCAGCCTGACGACGAAGCGCAAACCCTTCGTGCCCCGATCGACCCGATGAATCGTGCCGCCGTGCAGTTCGATAATCGAACGCGCGAGCCCCATTCCCAATGCCAGACCCCGATGCGGGCTGGGCATCGACTTGTATTCGCCCTGAGCTTCGCCGGAGTCGCTATCGCGAATATCGCGCTGGGCTGGGATCTCGAGTGCAAACCCGACCAGGTTTCCCTCGAGTGGCGCCACGTAGAGGCGCACGAGGGCTCCTGGAACGCTCCTGCCCGCGTGCCCGACGAAAGTAGCGAGCGCATTGGAGAATCGGACGCGATCGACCTCTACCCAACCTACTCCGGCGGCAATATCACCGATCACATCGACGGCATTGTCGCCGGCCAAGTGACGCCCCTTTTCGACGATGTCGGCGACCAGGTCGTCGATGCTCACCGCCTCACGGACTAGCTGCAATTGACGCGCCTCGACCCGTGCCGCGTCGAGAATGGTTTCGATGAGTGCCAGCAATTCTCGACCACTGCGCTCGATAACCGCCAGGCTTTCTTCTTGCCCTTCGGTCAAGAATTCGCTGCGTCGTACGATTTCCGTAAAGCCAAGGATTGAATTGAGTGGGCTCTTGAGGTCGTGGCTGACGCTGGCAAAGAATAGCCCGCGCATGCGTGTTGTCGCTTCGCCCACTAAAATGGCTCGCTCTTGTGCCTGAGCAAAGACTCGAAATCGACCTGCTAGCTTTTCCACCGAAGCGCTCAGTTCGGCCACGATATCGAAGCGCGGCACGTAGGCTACGTGCTGTTCTTCCTCGACGATCAACTGCGTATCGAGGGCGCGCACTTCGCGTGTCGCACTCGATAAGTCCTCGACCAAATAACGTGCGAGCAACGTCCCGAGCCAACCCGCAGTCAACACGGCCGCGCCAGTTACGATCCAGGCGAACCAACCTATTTCTCCAAAACGACCCGAATGCAAGTGTACGCTTACGCTGCCGGAATCGAGTGGTGCAATCAGCTGAAGGTCACCGCCCGGCGTGTGGCGTCTTAGATATGCCTGCGGCTTGGAAGACCACGAAATCTGTAGCCCAAAGCGCTCAGCGACCTCGGTTGCTGCAGCAAGTCCTGCGGTACTGACCACGCCGGGTGACCCTTCAAACGCGCTGCGAGCTACAGCGAGGGCGGTGGCTTCACGCTGCTGTTCGTCCGAGCGCCGAATGTGCGAGCTAACGACGAGTGTCGCTCCAAGCGTTACGAAGGCCACCGGGGCCACTACCGCGACAATCAACCGAAGCCGAATCGATCTCACTGCCCGTTGGGATTGCTCCTCGTCCGCCACGAGTTCACCCATTACTTGTGGCGGTGCCAGCTCGATGATGCCGAGCAAAGTCGCACGCAGCGCGGCGTACAAAGTCAACGCCGCGGCGGACACGACGAGCAGGGCTAGCGAACACACACCGAGAGTGGTTGCCGGATCGAGCAGGTCGGGACGAGCAAAGAGCGCCATAGCCACGATGGCAATCGCGTTCGAAATTAGCCAAGTGAGGGTCGAACGAAATGCTTCGCGGGAAAGACCGACGAGTTCCTGAACCTCGACTGCACTGGAGCCGAGCGCAAGGGCACGTAACGGAAATCGATAGCGATGCAGTGAAAACAAGGAACGCAGAGGGGCCGCTAGTGCCCCAAAGAGGATGGCCATTCCGAGGACATATGCACTCGCGTCCGCTGCCTTCGATTCCAGCACGAGCAACCAGCGGGCCATCGAAATAATCAAAAATACAGTCAATGAGCAGAGTAGCTCAAGTCCGAGCAGTCGAAATACCAGGCGATTGACATGCGAGTTCATGGCTCCGGCCTGGCACTCCTTTCGGAACTGATTGGCTCTGCCGTTGTGTAGTCTTGCCAGCGGTCTTCTTCGGATTCGCTGGGCAAAAGGACGGTAAACGTGGAGCCTTTCCCGAGTGTGCTATGCAGAGTAATTCTACCGCCGTGCATGTCGATCAAGCGACGACTGATGGCTAGTCCCAGCCCGGTTCCCGAGCGTTGCCAGCGTTGCTCGCCGGACTGCCGGTACTCTTCGAATATGGCCGCTTGGTCATGAGGGGCAATACCGGGCCCCGTATCTTTGACCGACACGGCAGTTGTGTCGTGTCCGACGCGTTGCACGTGAATGTGTACACGTCCCTCATGGGTAAACTTTACCGCATTGCCAATGACGTTATTCAGAATCTGGCGCAGGCGTCGTTGGTCGGCCCACGCCGGTGCTTGCTCGCCGTCGAGCCGCAACTCGAGACCTTTCTTATCCGCGGTCACCTGTATTTCCCGAACCACAGCTTGTGCAACCTCGAAGACATCGACGTAAGTTCGTGTCAGGCGTAGTTGACCCGATTCGATGGCGGACAAATCGAGGATATCGTCGATAAGTGCCGCAAGATGGCGGCCGCTCTGGTGGACAATCGTCAGATTCTCGCGCGCTTCGTTACTCAGAGGCCCATCGACTTCTGCCAACAGAACGTCGGTGAATCCTAGGATTGCGTTGAGTGGTGTGCGAAGCTCATGGCTCAAGGCCGCGAGAAACGCGCTGCGATCGCGGTCGTACGTCAGTGTCCTTTGCAAGTCCTTGCGGTACCGTCGCTCAGCCTCGGAAAAGCGCGAAGCCAATTCGTTGAATGCGCTGGTAAGCACGCCCACTACGTCGGTCGAGCGCACCGGAATCGTCTGCCCGAGTGGTTCGGTGTCGCGGGCGGACATTCCGCTGATTCGTGCACGCACATAGTCAACATCCGCGTGAACATTTCGCGCTAGCCAATAGGCTACAAGTGTCGCCGCGCCAATCAACAAAGACGACAACAGACCGAGCGAAGTTACCAATGGCACAGCTGGGGTCGGCGGCTTTGGGGCCCGAGCGAAGACCAACAGGTTAGAAAGTTCGCGGGGCGTGCGCACCGGAGAGGCCGCAAAGCTGACGCGACCCAGCTGGGTATTCGAAATGCCAGTTTCCTCCACGAGCATGTTGGCGATCTGCTCCCTCGAGGGCGGTCGGATCGTGCCATCCACGAGGATTCCGCCATAGGTATCCACGAGTAACAGTTCGACGCCGGCGCGCCGCGCGGCTCGTTCGATGACGACGGCTCGCTGCTCGAGCGGAATTACGCGCAGTCGTTCGGCCAGAATTGCGGCTAGCGCACTCGCTTGTTGCAGCGAGTACTCGTCACTGTGGCTGGCCAATGTGCTAAAGCCCAAAATCCCGAAGGCTGCCGCGGCGAAGGTACCGAGCGCGACGACAATGGCTGGGGCCAAGCCGACGAAGGGCAGGGGACGCAATTGCCAACGCACGGCTACAGGCTACCGAACCATGGCCGAATCGCCAATGTCGTTAAGCGCGCCTTTGCCCACCGTGCGAGAAAATGACAGCGCAGCGAGCGAGAAAATGAGTATCAGGCGTCACTCGCCAGTCTGGAGAACACTGCGTGATCTAGCCAGCGAGAATCGACGAACTCGGCTTGGCGCGCGATGCCCTCGAAGTGAAACCCGAGGCGGCCGATGACGGCCAGGCTCCGATGGTTGGTGGTTGCTGCGGCACACCGGACCCGGTGAACGCCGGCCCGAACAAAAGCGAAATCGAGACAAGCCCCGGCGGCTTCGGTCATATACCCGTTGCCGCAGGCATCGCGATGTAACCAATATCCAAGTTCGCACGACCTGTGCAGGTGCACACAATTGTCGAACCCAACTAGGCCGAGTAGTTGTTGAGTTGAGATATCCCTCACGATGAAGCGCAATGCCCGCCCGCTGTCCCAATCCGAGGCGCTTCCGCTTGCAAAACGCTGACTGGCCTCCTCTGAATCATTGTAGGGTACCCACGGCAGCCAACGCTGAAGATGTCGCCGTGAACTCTCAATGGCGTCCCACAACTCCTTTGTGTCGGACAACTCTAGTGGAGTCAACACGAGTCGCGGCGATGCGATTGGATTGTTTCGAAGGTATGTTCGCGAAGGAATATTGAGCATCGAAACTGCCCCTGTCACAGCAGGTTATTGGCTATTACCCTTGCACTCGGCTCGAGCCAGCATTGCTTCAATATGACCAGATTCATAGTCTCGCCAGGCTACGTACCATTGATGCGGGCTCCGAGAAGGCGCAACCTCGGGGTAGGGCTGAATTCCCGTTCCGCTCACTTTGGCGATGACGCTGGGGCTGCCAATGCCAGCGCGCGAAGCGATAGCAATTTGAACACGGGAACTCTCGTACCACGCGACGGCGGCTTCGTTCTCGAAGGCCGACACCGTGCCGTGGGCTCCGTGCTTGCCGACACTGCGCTTCCAGATAGTCTCCCCCGATTGCGAATCCACGTAGGCTGTTTGAATTCCGCTATTATCGTTCCAAACTGCCACGCAATAGTTGGCGGCACAGGCTAGATGTACGTCGTCGGAGCTTTGCGCGCCGGTTGTGGCTTTTCGCCCTGCCGACGCAGGCGCTGCCGCATCGGTCCGGTTGTCATCGGACGCCTGGGAACTCGAGTCGAATGCGCGAAGTTTTGCAAGGTATCTATCCTTGGTAATCGGTTTGCCCTTCGTGGTCGTGAGCCCAGATTGTAGCTCCGTGCCGCCAAGATCAATACTCATCCATTGGACTCTTCTGATGTTGTGACGGCGCACGACCATCGATACATTCAAGTGCCCGCCCGCGATGGCAATCGATGGTTTGATAGCGCCGGGTTTGGCGACTCTATCGGGTTTCAATGCGGTCAGCTGTATTACGCTTCCGACGGGTGCCAAATCGCGGTCAAGGTGACGAGCCACCAGGTTCGTCACACCGTCAACTGAATCATCTTCCCACACTACCCAGGACGTGCCGTCTGGCGCCACGCTCATCGACGGCGAATAGTTGCCATGCCCAATCGGACCAACGCGCCTCACGGGGCCCGATATGCGGCCATCTTCATCGAGAGCCCGCACGAATATCCCCGGTTCGCTACCAATGCCGTTCCAATACAAGAGAATCAGTTTTGACCCGCTTCGAATCAATTGAGGATGCCGGGCGTTTGCGGCTTCGGGAGCCACGGCGGAGGGCTTTTCCTTGGACCGCAGGTTTGCGTCGAGCAAAGTCGTAAACACCTGGTGTTGCGCCCAAGCAAATACGATTCCCGTTGAAGACTCGATCACCGAGGGCCGAGTGACATCCTCCGAAGTACTCGAGTTAAAGGGCCGAGGCCGAGCGAGGCCCGCCAAGTGACAAGGGGCATTCGGACTTTCGAGGGCCGCTCGCACATGGGAGCGAAGATTGGTGGCCAGGCCCTCTCCGCCATTCTTAATCGCCACTTCCAGCTCGGAGAGCGCCTGTTGGGGGTTGCCCTGCGCCAACGCATCTTGAGCTCGAAAAATCGATTCGGCATAGGCCAAACCATCGAGGTTGGGTTTTGCCCGGTCGGAGGACGCCGAGCTGCTGGACATTGCCGCAGAATGGCTCGCCGAGCTTGCAGGCGCCGGAGAGCGGCGCCAGTTGCGGTAGCCATAAAACAAGCCGCCGGCGGCAGCCGCAACCACCATCAATGCTAAAAAGCCACTACCGCGCGTACGGCCAAGCGGTGCGGTCGAACCACCCTGCAGAGGCTCCGAAGGGACTAAGGGTTTGCCGGATTCTGTCGTGCGCGATTGTGCCCCCGAGGGGTTCGGATACGTAACGGCGCCGCTTCGAGCACTTTGGGGACCGCGATCATCCCCGATGCCAAGCCGGCTCGACATTTCATCGACGTTGACGAGAAGAGAAGGCGTTTGCACGGAAGCTTTGTTCTGCGGGCTCAAGACGTCGGCCAGGGCTAGAGCAAACTCGCGCGCAGTTTGGAAGCGCTTATTGATGTCGCGCTCCAGGGCTTTCTCGAACCATTCGTCGAACGCGGGGGATAGATCGGGTCGCAGATGGGATGGCACAGGAAGGGGGGAACTAGCAACTTGGGCAAGGATCATCGCTACGCCCTGATCGACGTTCCACACCGTTTGCCCTGTTAGGCATTCGTACACGATGCATCCGAGTGCCCAGAGGTCACTTCTATGATCAACCTCGCCGCGCCCACGCGCTTGCTCGGGACTCATGTAGGCGGGGGTTCCGAAAAGCGCCCCTTCTCGAGTCAGCCGGACTTGTTCGGCAGAATCATCGGAGGGTATGTAGAATTTGGCTAGTCCGAAATCCAATAACTTAGTGACAATCTCGCCTTCTTCGGTCTTCGTCAAAAAGAGATTTTCAGGTTTTAGATCACGATGGACGACATGTGCGGCGTGCGCTTTGGCCAAGCCTTTGGCGGTTTGAACGATAATCTTGAGGGTTTGCTCGGTGTCCAATCGCCGAACGTTCGACATCAAGTCGTACAGGCTTTCGCCTTCGAGCAATTCCATAACCAAGAAAGGTCGATTGTCGAATTCGCCCGCGTCGTACACGTCGCAGATGTATGGGCTGCGAACTGCGGCTGCTGCGCGCGCTTCGCGCAGAAACCGTTCGCGCACGATGCGTGAGGTTATCAGCTCCGCAGCGAGTACCTTGACGGCAACGCGCTTTCCGATGTGAATGTTCTCCGCCTCGTATACGACGGCCATTCCACCACGGCCGATTTCCCTCGAGATGCGATATTTGCCAACAAGAACAGTCCCGATCGGAACTCTGGAGGTGGGGTCGGCAGCCATCGTCACGGGAACACTGGAAAGTCAATTGCTCGGATCAGCATGCGGGGCAAGGCCGAAGCAGTACGCGCAGTTTTT
Source organism: uncultured delta proteobacterium (assembly GCA_963819085.1). Taxonomy (GTDB): domain Bacteria; phylum Myxococcota_A; class Polyangia; order Polyangiales; family Polyangiaceae; genus FEN-1139. The sequence continues at coordinate 9,628 of CAWFUX010000040.1, read as the reverse complement.
GAGGAAGGATCGTCGCGCGGGCTCCTGCTTGATTGTCCGAGTCTGATGCGTCCAAAGTATGCCAATAGAGCACGTGCAATGGTGACCCTGCCATATTTGGCGCTTGGGCATTCTCATTAGCTCTAATTTTTCTACCTTTTACCAAAGACAGCGCTCCCGCAAAGGCCTTTGCAGTGTAGGTTGGGTCGAGTGGAAGGTCGAGCGATGCCGCAATGCTCGTGGCTGCGCTGCCCGACTCCGTTGCGTATCCGTAACCTGCACCGAGCCAGCGCGAATCGATGATAAGCCTATCCGAGTGCACGGTGGAGCCTGAACCGACTGAGCGCAAAATTGAGTTGGCTAATCGTCTTGCGTACAGTGAACGACCCACTGCCTTCAATACCGACACTCCGACGATTGTTGACTTGAGCCCAGCATAGTGTGCGCCAGCCAGTAAGCCGGCAATTGTGCCCGCAGTCCCAAACGCCGCAACGATATAGTCAGGCTCCGGCATTTCGCCCTTTTTTACCTGCTGAGCTAGTTCGATCGCAGCCTCGAAATAACCCATCGAGCCACACAAATTCGAACCCCCCGGTGGGATGAATGCTGATTTGGAGTCGTAGAGCTGGGTGGCGGACTTGAGCGCGCTCCATAGAGTGCCCACGGGAATCAGTTCAATGTTGCTTGCCACGCTTGCGCGAAGCACTCGCTCGGCATGAACCGACCAAGGCTGGGCGATGATATAGGCTCGCACGGCGAACCCCCTGGATTTCCCTAGAAGACCCGTCGCCAGAACGTGATGGGAGCCAGCCGTCCCCACCGTCGTGAGTCGTGACTTGTTGCGATTCTCGGCGTCGCGCAGAAGATGAGCCAGTTTTCGACACTTGTTGCCGCCGTAAATGGCGTGGATACGACTGTCGTCCTTGAGCCAGAGCGTTGCGCCGTCCTCGGTCTGCTGGAGGCACCGGACGGGACTCGGAGTCACAATTTCCGCGAATATCGACAACGGGTGTTTCATTTGAAATTGGCCAAGACCATTTGACCTCTCGATGAGCCCCGTGACGGTGCACCAGATTCTCCTTCAAATAAAGCCAAATCATCCATGAGCACGATCAAAACACCCTATAAACATGCGGCGAAATAGCAATTCCCTTGATTCCGCCGGGCGACTCGTGTGCGAAACAGTTTAGAAACATTCCGCGTTCTACCTAAGGGGTCGTGACAGATACTGTCACTGACCCGTGATCTGACCCGCTGGTCAAACTATCGAATCTGGCGACAGCCGTAACTCCGGGAGCGAAAAGATGAAGAAGGTTGAGGCGATAATTAAGCCATTCAAGTTGGACGAAGTGAAAGATGCACTGTCAGAAGTTGGCATCCAGGGCATGACGGTAACCGAGGTAAAAGGGTTTGGCCGTACGGGCGGGAAGAAAGAGGTCTACAGGGGTTCGGCATACGTGGTTGATTTCGTACCCAAGGTAAAGATCGAAATAGTCGTGACGGACGACATGGTCGCCCAGGTCATCGACGCAGTCGAGAAAAGCGCCAAGACGGGTCGTATCGGCGATGGGAAAATTTTCGTAGTATCCCTCGACGAAGCGGTTCGGATAAGAACGGGCGAACGGGGCGAGGCGGCCATTTAAAGCAGCCCCGCACGACTTCAGAGGAGGAATCAGTCGATGAATGCCAAGGAAGCAATTGCACTCGGTCAGCAAAACGCTGCGGTGATGGTCGATTTGAAATTCATCGATCTGGTGGGCAAATGGCAGCACACGAGTGTGCCGTTTCACCGCTTGGACGAGGACTCATTCGAAGATGGTTTCGGCTTCGATGGGTCCTCAATTCGAGGGTTTCAACCGATCAATCAGAGCGACATGCTCCTGATTCCTGATGCCGACACGGCCGTAATGGATCCATTTACCGGCCATGCGACTCTGTCCCTACAATGCAATATTCAAGACACGATTACTCGGCAACCTTACTCTCGCGACCCACGATATATTGCGCAAAAGGCCGAAAGCTATCTGCGAAGTACGGGTATTGCGGATACTTGTTACGTAGGACCCGAAGCGGAATTCTTCATTTTTGACGATGTCAGGTTCAAAACGAGCCCGAATGAAGGGTTTTTCTCGGTTGATTCCGTAGAAGCGGATTGGAACACCGGACGTGACGAGATGCCCAATCTCGGTCACAAGGTACGGCACAAGGAGGGTTATTTTCCGGTCCCTCCACAAGACACGTTGAACGATCTTCGCACGAGCATGGTTCTGCAAATGCAAAAGGTGGGTATTGAGATAGAAGCAAGCCACCACGAAGTTGCTACTGCTGGCCAAGGGGAAATCGACATGCGGTTCGATCGACTCCTGCGGATGGCCGATAAGTTGATGTGGTTCAAATACATCGTAAAAAATGAGGCCCGTGCAGCTGGCAAGACCGCTACCTTCATGCCAAAGCCCCTGTACGGCGACAACGGCAATGGCATGCATGTGCACATGTCGCTTTGGAAAGAAGACCGGCCGCTATTCGCTGGGGATGGCTACGGCGGCCTGAGTGAGTTGGCGCTCTATTATATTGGTGGTGTTCTGAAGCATGCCAACGCCCTAACCGCTATTACTAACCCGACGGTAAACAGTTACAAGCGATTGGTGCCCGGCTTCGAGGCACCCGTAAATCTCGCGTACTCGAGCCGAAATCGCTCCGCTTCAGTGAGAATTGCGACTTATTCGGCATCCCCGAAGGCGCGTCGTATCGAGATTCGTTTCCCAGATCCTACCACCAATCCGTACATTGGATTTGCGGCATTGATGATGGCAGGCCTGGATGGCATCCAAAATAAGATTGATCCGGGAGATCCGCTCGACAAAGACATTTATGCGCTAAGTCCCGAGGAACTGGAAAGTGTGCCCCATGTGCCCGGTTCGCTCGACGATGCACTGGCCGCACTGGAAGCCGATCATGACTTTCTGCTTCGCGGCGACGTTTTCACCAAAGACGTTATTCAAATGTGGCTAGACTACAAGCGCGAAAAGGAAATCAATCCCTGTCGGATGCACCCGACGCCGATGGAGTACTACCTGTATTACGATATTTAGTGCTCAAAGGCTCATCGCTCTCGGGTCAAGTTATCCCGAAGCCGTGTTTTGGGTTGGGACCCGAAACACCAACACAATCAAAACGTCGCGACAACGTACAGGTAGCGCGGGGAGATCTAAGGTACAGGTCACCGACATTTCAGGATGACCAAGATCGGTTTCACTCAACCGGCTGGGAGGAGTCCCGATAAACTGTCCCGCTTGGATCTGGTCCGAGCCAGCCGTTTACTGTATGCCTTAGGTCGTGTCGGCGACGCCCAATGACGAGCAGGACTTGGTTGGCCAACTGATTGCCGACCGATATCGCGTCGAGAAGTTGCTGGGAGTCGGGGGTATGGGGTCCGTTTACCGGGCCACCCACGTGCAACTGCGCAAAACGGTAGCACTCAAGACGCTACACCCGGAGATGACTCGCCTGCCCGAGGCGGTCGCGCGATTCGAACGCGAAGCGATCGCGGCCTCCCGGATCGAGCACACGAATGTCGCAGGGGCAACAGACTTTGGCAGACTTGAGGACGGTACATTTTATCTAGTCCTAGAGTTCGTCGAGGGCGAAAGCCTCCGGGAAAAGATCCATCGCGACAAGCGCATCGACCCGAGCCTTGCGCTCCAGATTGCTAAGCAAATTGCAGCGGCTCTGCAAGCGGCGCATGCACACGGCATCGTCCATCGCGATCTAAAGCCAGAGAATGTAATGCTGGTAACGCGACCTCACGCGTCGATTCACGTCAAGGTGCTCGACTTTGGGATCGCAAAGGTACCGCTGGAAGGCTCCCCGGACGGCCTTACGGCGATCGGTTCAGTACTTGGAACGCCCTCGTATATGTCGCCGGAACAATGTGCAGGGCAAGTAATAGATGCCCGCAGCGACTTGTACTCGCTAGGGATAATTCTTTATGAATGCGTAAACGGACGAAAGCCATTCGAGAGTGACGACGCACTTGCATTGCTTTCGCTACACATGGCTGCCGCCCCGGCCCCCATGAACAGCGATGTGCCGCCGACGGTGGCTGACATCATTGTCAAACTACTAGAGAAGGAGCCTCAAAACCGAGTTCAATCAGCGAAGGACTTGTTGGGGCTCATAGATGCAGCCGTGCTCGGCAATCAGGCCACCGTATTCACCGAAGCCGCTGGTCTCCACGGTTTGCGTGCGAAGTCGCCAATCTTGAAGATTCGCATCACCTTTGCGCGGTTGAAGCCACTAGGGACTTGGCTAAGCTCGCATTTGTATTTGGTTTTTTGCTGGCTGAAACGACACGCTCAGCGGCGTGTCCGTGTAAAAGGTTTTCAGCTGCCCCTCGGTACCTTCGCGATGGTTGTCCTGGTCGTCGGCGGCGCCTGCCTGCTTATCGTAACCCGACTTTTGCACGTGCACGATTCGAGCGTTGCGATCACCGGCAGCGCTGCCGCGGCAGTGGCGCAGACTGAATCCGTGCTGCCCAAAGGAACCCGAGGCGAGTTTCAACGTCAAGTGGAACGCATCGAGATGCTCAAGTCGTACGAACGCAGTGAGCGAGACTGGACATTGCTGGCCCGCGGCTACGCGGAATTGGGGCAATGGCAGAAGTGCGCGCAGGCATATAGATCCGTTCTGTCTTTGCGTCCTAGCCTTAGATCCGATCCGCTGCTGCTCAGTGACCTGCAGCTAGCTGCGCAAGAACCCGAAGCTTTCAAGATTGTTTTGAATTTGTCCGAAACGGTACTTGGACAATACGGGGTAGACTTGCTGTGGCTGGTTTGGCAGCAGATTCGACACAACGCCGATCAATCGGAGAATGCCGAGAAACTCCGTAAGAAGTTGGTCGTGCTCAGCCATCGCGCTCGGCCGTCATTGCGAGTTGCGATTGAGCTGGACTTCTATCAAAATTGTCCGAACTTAGAAGGAGTCGTGAACCGTGCCGCAAAGTCCGCGGACAACCGAAGCCTCGAGGCACTGCAGGCCTTGACCAAGACGACCGGCTGTGGCCCAAGGCAGGAGTACGATTGCACGCCGTGCATCCGCGGCGAGGGAATACTGGAAAAAGCAATCGCAAGGGCGCAACAAACGAGCCCGCCGCCGCTAGGGGCGGAATAAGGGATTTTTCTCCTCTCCCTAAATCCCTCTCCGCTGGAGAGGGACTTCTCCCACCCTAAATCCCTCCCGCTGGGAGGGACTTCTCCCCCCAAATCCCCCCCGCTGGGGGGGATATCTGAGTTGGAATACTTCACTTTACATTCTTGAGCTCGGTCGAGAAGATTCGCACGGGATACTTCGCGTTGCGTTCTTGAGCTCGGTCGAGACGATTGCGCGAGGTACTTCGCGTTACGTTCTTGGGCTCGCGCGAGAGGCCTTTTCCCGGAACGGTCACCGAACAGTAGCCGAATCAGTATGCTGGCACGGCTACCGTGTCGGCGACCGACATTGTAATCCTTCGGACGAGATTACTTCTTGCTAGCCTTCTTAGTCGCTTTCACGATCTTCGCGGCCAGGGCCTTTTTCGGGCTTTTTGCGACATAGCGTGCGGAGGTTCCTAGAAGTGCCTGTGCCATCGCTTCGGCGTGGTCGGTGCGTTCCCAGCTAAATTCGGGGCGACCGAAGTGACCGTAAGCCGCCGTTTGCCGATAGATTGGCCTTAGCAGATCCAATTCCTCGATCAGTGCCTTCGGGCGGAAATCGAAATTCTTCTTTACGTAATCTGCCACCTTGGCTTCGTCGATTTCGGACGTACCAAAGGTGTTGACGTACACACCGACTGGCTGAGCCACGCCAATTGCGTAAGCGACCTGAACCTCGACGCGCCTCGCGACGCCCGCGGCTACGATGTTTTTCGCCACGTAGCGTGCGTAGTAACACGCTGAGCGGTCAACCTTCGACGGATCCTTGCCGCTGAATGCGCCGCCGCCGTGCCGGCCCATGCCACCGTAGGTATCAACGATGATTTTGCGACCCGTTAGGCCGGCATCGCCGTAGGGCCCACCGATTACGAAACGGCCGGTTGGGTTTACGAAGTACTTGGTCTTGTTATCGAGCAAGTTCGCGGGGAGGGACTTCTTGATTACGAGCTCCATCACCGCGTCTTTGAGGTCCTTGTATTTTACGTCGGGCGAATGTTGAGTTGACACGACGACTGCATCGATACGCGCTGGCCGATCGTTTTCGTATTCGACGGTGACCTGACTCTTGCTGTCGGGCCTCAGAAAGTTTAGCTTCTTTGCCTTACGGACCTTGGCCAAGTTGAGAACCAACTCATGCGCGTACATGATGGGGGCCGGCATCAATTCCGGCGTTTCGTCGCAGGCGTAGCCAAACATCAAGCCTTGGTCGCCAGCGCCCTGGTCCTTGAAGAGCCCTTGCCCTTCGGTTACCCCTTGCGAAATATCCGGCGACTGCGGCTCGACAGCGATTAGTACCGCGCAAGTCGTGGCATCGAAGCCCATCGCCGAATCGGTGTAGCCAATGTCGCTAACGACGTTTCTTGCGATCTTGCCGAAGTCCAGATTCTTGGCTTGGGTAGTGATCTCTCCGGCCACGACGATGAAGCCCGTCTTACACAAGGTTTCGCAGGCGACGCGGCTCCGCGGATCCTCGGTCAGCGCGGCATCTAATACTGCGTCTGAAACCTGATCACAGAGTTTATCGGGATGGCCTTCACTGACGGATTCGGATGTAAATAGATAACGACTCATCGGGCTTTCTCACTTGGCGAGACATTGAACGATTGCAGGCCCGCCGGTTGCTATAGCGGCGGCACGCTAGCACGTTTTTAGGCGATTACACCCGACGGCGGCGCGTACCTTTGGGCCCCGGCTTTTCCGTGCCGTGATGCCCCCAAAAAGCCAATAAATCAGCGATTACTCGCCGACCCGAGCCAGGCCGTTCGGCGCCAATATTCGTGAATTTGCGCCGCGGGTTAGAGAGCCCGACGCGGGGGGGCCTGGCCGGATAGGGACCAGCCCGGTCAGGTTTTTTGGCTAAAAGGTGCCCTCGAGGCCAACGCGATTGAGGCCGACGAATGCATGGGGCGCGAAACCCGTAGGCGGATTCTCGACTTTCGAACCTGTGCCCGAAGTGAAATAGAGCACCGTGCCGAGTACCAGCCCTGCTGCGCCGGCACTTATCAGAACGGTGGAAAGGGTCGCGTCTAGGTTAGCTGAGTCCAATGTACTCTTGGAACTAGTTGGACACGCGTTGTTTACGCATTGGCCGTCTAGCGTCCGCTTGTTGCTCATCGCGAGATAACCAAACACGCCGCCGGTTGCGGCAACTGCGCCACCTGCGATCCAGAGTATAGTGCTTGCGGTGTGATTGGGCGCTGATTCTTTCGGTGGACTGGGTTCGGTCACTGCTTGCGTGGAAAAAGTGGACTTGGGCGTGGGTGCGCCCGCCGCCGCCGAATTATCGTTGGGCTTTGCTGTCGGCGGTGCAGCGGGGACCGTTGCTTGCGGATCGATGCGAAGCCTCAACGACACTTCCTGCTTTTCACCAGCGCCGACAACGATGTGTCGGGAAGCTTTGAAGTAACCGGGCGCTGTCGCCTCGATGTTGTGTTCGCCCGGATCAGTCGGTCGATCGCGTTCGAGCAGCACCGGGGGCACCGGCTGCCCGTTGACGGTGACGGTCACATTTTCGGTTGGGCCGCGCACGGCAATTGTAAGAATAGCAATCTTCGATTTTGCTCCATCGAGAGCCGTTTGCGCCCGTTCGCGCGCTTTGATTAGACTGGCGGGCGGATTTGCGGGGAGTGATTCATGCAGCAACCGGTGCAAATCTTCGGTACCGTCGACGATTTTTCCTTCTTCGATCTGACATTCGCCAAGGCGCCCAAGGACTATCGGTGAATGTCGTATCTTTTCAGCGCGGCTAAGTTTGTCGATGGCCTGAGCACAATGGCCGGCGTCGGCAAGCTTCAGCCCATCGATTGCCAACTCTCTGGCCGCAGCCGTGTCCGCGGCGCTGGGTTCCTCCTGCGCACTCGCCCACGATGTCGAGAATCCAACCACTAAGGCTCCCAATGTTGCAATTCGGGTTCTACTGGTTGATTCGAGCAACCTGGGATTCCGTGTGATCTTGTTTAATTTCATGAGGCTCTCCACGTTAGCGCGCAGTCAGTAGCAGTTACTGTGTGGTCCCTGATTACGATGTCGTGACAATCGACTGATGGCGACAATGTAAGTCGCAATGCGCGGTTGTTTCACGGAGCACGCCGCGATAATCTGCCGGACGGCACGGTTAGTCCAGTTCTTAAGAATCAATCGGCCCCGTCGTTGACGTTACTGCTTGGACCGAATTGCGAGCATTCATGATGACTAAGATCAGTCAAAAACGCGGCCTGAATAGTTTTTATCCCAAATATCCCGGCAAAAATGGCCGGTCTAATCGACGCGAGGCTGCCATGCGTAACATGTTTCGAGGGGCTCTTTTGCAGGTGGGGTGCCTTGCCAGTGTGGGGTGCCTGTGGAGCTGCAATGCAGTCCTCGGGCTCAATAAATTGTCAATCGACCCAGCCATGGGTTCCGACGCTGGGGAGATCCACCCAGCTACGGGTTCCGACGCTGATGTCGTCGGTTGCACCAGTAATGCCGAATGTACCCAATTGGCTACGATGGCTGCGGCAAACGACCCAGCGAATGCCGACGCTGGTTCGAGCCCGGTGCCCGCCATCTGTCTGCAACCCGATGGGCATTGCGTCACGTTGACTAGCCCAGATTGCATGACCGTAACGGGCAACTATTCAGACGATAGAGCGATAGTGATTGGGTCGCTGTTTGCCATTCAAGGCGCGACGGCCGCGCAAAACATCCCTCGCCAGCAAAGTGCTACGCTGGCAGTCGAGGAAGTTAATGCGGCGGGCGGCATTCCATCCACCACGGTGGGCAATGCCCGACCTCTGGTAATGGTTTCCTGCAATACATCGGCGAATATAATCCGCGCGGCAACGCACTTAGTGAGCGACCTCCATGTTCCCGCGATCGTAGGCCCGAATGCCAGTCAAGACACGCTGAATGTCTCCAATCAAGTAACGATTCAGGCTGGTGTAGTGGTAATAAGCCCGACTGCTCAAGCCGGTAGCATTGCCGACCTCCCCGACAATGACCTGACGTGGCTAATGATTCCTCTCGACAATCAGCGCGGGCAATTGATGATGCAACAAATTAATGCCCTGGAGACCAGCCTAAAGGCGCAGCGTTCGGTGCCCACCGTCAAACTATCAATCGTCTACCGAAACGATGTCACCGGAATCGGCACACAAACCTCCCTCAATACGTTGGTGATCAACGGAGCGCCGCTAACCGATCCTGCGAACGCCGGCACTGCGACCGGCAATGTCCAAATTGTTCCTTACGATCCAACTCAGCCCAACCAAAGCGCGATTGTCGCCCAACAAGTGACCTTTGCGCCGGATATCGTCGTCTTAGCTGGTACCGCCGAAACAGTCACCCAAATAATGAACCCGCTCGAACAGCAGTGGACAAGCGCGAATCGACCTTACTACTTACTCATTGATCCATCGAAAGGGCCAGACATCCTTGCGGCCGTCACCGGCAACGACGGCTTGCGTCTGCGCATCAGAGGC
>CAWFUX010000039.1:0-25013 GCA_963819085.1 uncultured delta proteobacterium | reverse complement strand
GTCGCGGAAACGCGGGACGGCGGGCCATGCACCTACCGATCGCGCCAAAGCGGGGACAAGGCGCGCCAAGTGAGCGTGCTTTATCCCGACAAGAAGAATCGCGCTGGCGGTTGGCCGATGCGCTCGCCGAACCTGAACGTTTACGACGACGCGCTTGCGCAGCGGGTGCACGAAAAGAGTGTGCAATTGGTGGGTTTGGATGAGTGATTCCGCGAGGCTGCCGTCGCAGGATGGCCCTGGGGTATCGCACGCCGCACCGTCAGTGCCCGCGGTGCCGCCAGTTCCCGCAGTGCGACGCTGCACCGCGAATTCTGATCAGGAAAGCATGAATGATCTGGCAATAGCAATGGTTGACGATTATGGGCAGACTGCATCTGCGTTTTCCCAAGCCATGATGGCATCGACGGCACCGGGCGGCGGCGCGCCGCCGTCTTCGGGCATCGTGCCGCCAAGACCAAACCATTCAATCAGGTATTCGAGGCCAGCGACGCTCCGAACGATGTATCCCCGTGCTTTTAGTGCGCCGCACAATGTTTCTGCACTATCGAATGCGGGAGTGGTTCCGGTTGCGTGGCAACTCACACAATTGCCGGCTGTCCCGGGCCCAAAGTAGGCGTTGTAAAGCTCGGTCCAGGTGGGCGCTGGCACGCTGTCCACGATTGGGTCAGTTCCGCCACTGGTTGAGGAGTCACCACTGTTTGCCGCGCCACCCGCTCCGAAGCCAGCATGGCTGGCGGCTCCGCCGGATTCGCCGTTCAAGTTGCTTGTGTTCGCCGTCGAACAACCGAGCGCCAAGAGACTTACACCAATTGCAAAGCGCCTGGCAATCATCGTTGCGTTTACTCGGAAGCGACGAGCCGCACGTGGGTGCATCGGTCGGCGCACGACCCTTTGCGGAGCCTTGCCGGGGCGCGCGCCGACCTGAGTTCGCTTATTTCAGCCCACATTCCAAGTGCAGCAACCATTCACACACCAATACCCGAGTGGGCAGTCAGCGGGGTCAATGCCGCCAGCACCGCAGATGGACTGGCCCTCTTCGCACACGGGTGGCGGAGGCTGGCTGCCGCAGTCGGAGCCCGAGCAGGTGCCGGTGCCAGCGTCGCCGGTGCCGCCGTCGGGCGGAGGTGTATCACCGCCAGCACAGTAGTTGACGCAGGCTTCGCCCGTGTCACCGCCTGCTTTATTTTGGTCGCCATCGTGGACAATCGCCTGAACGCGATACGAGTGACCGGGGATGAGAGACAGATTCCAGACAATTTCCGCGCCGTAGCCCTCGTTCTTGGCGAGTGAACTGGGAACCGGATCGGCACCGGCGCCGAGATCCCAGTTGTTCTTAGCCGGGTCAGCGTCTGTGGTAGTAGTGCTAAAAGGGGTCGCAGCGGTCTTGTCGTACGTGCGAACCGCAGCTTTCCAGGTACCGTAGACAGCGGACGGATTAAACGGTCTGCCACCGTACTGCCAATCGCCCGCGCGACTGTTCGAATCATTGGTAATGTCCGTTATGAACAAGGTTGGCCACATCGGGCGCAGCGAGGGATCAAGACCTGCCTGATCACCGAAGAGCACGTTGCTACCTGTTTGCGGGTTGGTCACCGAACCTGGATTCGATGTTAATGCAGAAATGGGATAGTCAGTCGATGTTGTCCCGGACGCGGTTTTCACGACGACGTTGCGGACGCCGAGTGTGAGTGCGTGCTCATCACCGTAAAACACCTGTACCTTGGCGACTGAACCGCCCGTGGGCACAATTGAATAGAGGACGGTGCTCTCGTTGAAAACGGTACTCGTGAGCGCGGTGCTGCTCGTGTAAGGGTAGCCACAGTCAGTGACCACTGGGCCCGTCACACCTGGGGTGCAGACTGACGGCGGCCCTCCTGACCCCGTGCTGCCCGTCCCGGTTGTGCTGCCAACCCCTGTGCTGCTTCCAGTCCCGTTGTTGGTGCCCGTGGTGCCGCCACCAGCGTTGGCGTAGCCACCGGTATACGTGCAATTGCCGTTCGTTGAATCACAGCAAATATTGACGTTACAGCTCAGCCCCGATGAGCAGGCACCCAGGACATCGCAAGTACAACCCTGAGCTCCGACACATCCGAGGTGTGGCGTTCCACCAGTACCGTTGCCCGCGCCGCCACTTCCGGTATTGTTGTTCTGCGGCGTGCAGCTGCCGGTAGAGGAATTACAGCAAGTACCGTTACTGCAAGCCATTCCCGAGGCGCAGAAGCCCGCGGAATCACAAGGGCAACCCTGGGCTCCAACCGTGCATTGCGTGCCCGTGTTTCCCGAACTGCCTACACCATTTCCCGAACTCCCTACACCATTTCCCGAGCTCCCAACGCCGTTGTTGACTGTCCCGCCGGCGCCGCCCAAGTTCGAAGCTCCGACATTGTACCCACCGCCAACGGCGTCTAGTCCCGAGTCCTTGCTCGAACCGCAGCCGAAGGCGAGCGCAATCAATGGCCCAGCGCCCCCCCACAACATAACTCTCGTGAGCTTAACGTGGCGCTTCATTGATGACTCGTCCTTGGCACAAGAATTCATGGGTTGACTCCTAGTCTTCACGATTGGGCAGCTGAGTAAGCGTTGCGACACAGCTTTACCGGTGAAATCCGGAGACAATTCCCGACTTCACGCGCGGCTCGGCTTTCATTCCGGTAAGTACCGCCAGAACCGCGACTGGCTCAGCGCGCAGTCAAATTTTAGAAACGCACTTGACCGCTTGTGGACATTCTTATGTCGTGACGGCACGGAATGTTCAGTTTGGCGGCAATCTAGTGAATCGTCTCACGGCAGACACGCTGGCCCGCTACCGACAAGCAGTCCGAGTGCTGCACACAACAATCGGCCCGTGCCGTACAGGGCTGGTTCTCTGGTACGCAAGTTGACGAGCAAGTGTAACCGCCCTCCGACGCCGGCAAGCAATGACCCGCGATACACCTGCTGGCCAACGAACAAACGGCCCCGTCGTCGATGGATGCAGGCCCATTGACCCGGCATCGTTTTGCCACGAGTCCGGTCGGGTCCTCGACACATTGGGCAACCCCGAGATCCTGACTGCACTGCGCATCGGTATTGCAAACTTCCCCTTCGGGTAATAGGCCAGTAGGAACAGCGCAGCGACCGATGCCCGCGGGGTTGGCTTGGCATAAATTCGAGCAGCAATCGCTATTTTGGGTGCAAAGATCGCAACCCGGTCGGCAGCCGGGCGCCGGCGCGCAGCGACTGATTCCGTCAGACGTCGAAACGCAGACTCGCGAGCAGCACTCGTTGCTGTTCTTGCACACGTCGCCGACTTGTCTGTCACAGGGTGGTTTGGTGTCGGCGGGCGCACACGGCCCAAGTGACGAACAGCGAAGTACCCCTGACTTATCGGGGCTGCACGCGGAACCGCAACAGTCAGCCCCAGTGAGGCACAATTCACCTTGCTCCCGGCAGCCTGGCAATAGTTGGCAACGCGTTATCTCGTCGTTGCTCGAATTGCATACCTGGCTGCAACAGTCGGCAGGGGTGGTGCACATTTCCCCAGCGGGACTGCAGGCGGGCGGACCCGGAGGAGGCGGCGGCCCCAAAGCCGTGCACAGACCTGCACTGCAAAGTCCACTGCAGCAGTCAGCGTTATCGCCACATTGATCGGCGACAATCCTACATAGGGACTCGCCGCAAGCCCGCGGTCCACCGTCACTGGCCTCGCAAGAAAGAGAACAACATTGCCCCGCCAAAGAACACGACTGGGCCAACCCGAGACATCCCGGGGTGGGCCGGCATGTCAGTGTTGCTTTCGGATCCAGAGCACACAGCCCCGAACAGCACTCGCCGGAGTTGTTACAGGACTGATCGATCGACGTAAGAGTGGAGCATTCCGGCCCAACTGAACCTCCGCCAGAACCCGCACCGCCCGAGCCCTGGGCGGGGATTACTTTGGACTGCGGTCGGAGTATTTCGAGCGATGTTTCGCGGCAGCCAACTAACAAGAATGTCAATATCGCGGTCGCGATGACGTGTAGACTGACAATTACTTTTGTTGCCGCTGAGCTCATCTTAATGAACCTTCTGCGTTGCTTCTCGGTCACCAAATCCTCACGCCAATACCGATGCTGGCGCCTAGCCATGCGCCGTTCATCGCCATTACTGTCTGGGGGCCATCCGTGGCGCTCACCCCCTTGAGAACGCCGCCCGCGTCCAATTGCGCCCGAAGCTCCGTCAACTGATTGAGTCTGAGCGCGCCGAGAACACCCAATCCGCAAAGAAAGCCGGTACCCGCACGCGCAAATGAAGTTACGCCTGGCTGCGGTTCGGCAAAGAACTGCAACCGGAGCGCATCAATGTGACCCACAAAACCGAGGCTCGCGCGAGATTCAGGACGCGTTACACGAAATAGGAGGCCCGCTCCTGCTAGCCAAGCGCTGCCACGCATGACGCCGTCGCTCGCCGAGGCGGCGAGTGCCTGGCGCGCGCCTAGTCGAAATGCGACATGCCAAGCATTGATGAGGTGTAATGAAGCTGTACCGTCAACTCCACCTTGCCTTAGTCCTCGCGAGAAATCCTCGCCTGCCAGAAGGACGCCCATGGTGGCTTGTGCGGGCGGCTCGCGTGCTTCCTCTTCCACGACCTGACTTACACTGGTGGGTATCGGTCGCTGTGACGCGCTCGATCGGCGCAACTTGACTTCGGCCCAGCTTGCCCTTAGCAATTCTGCCGCGCCGAGCGCAATTGTCATGGCATGGGCATCCGCGGGCAGCCCACGCAGATCCAGCTGTCGCGCCACCCGCTTGTTGGTAACCGCATCTTCGACGCGCACCTCGATACCCACTTGGTTTGCGGACGCGCTGACGATGTGAATATTCGCCAGGGGCGCCACTTGTGCCGTGGGCGAACTCGTGCACACCGCGATTTGGTGCGGTGCCAATTCGGCTTGCAGATACTCGATGAGCCTACTGGCAAGCTGCGGGCTCTCGGGGGCGTCCACGGTCACTTGCACCCAATTGACGTTGTTGTCTGGGCAAGAATTCGACGCGGCAGCTTCAGCGTGACTCGCGAGCAATAGGCTTGCCCCAGGGAAACTACAACTTAGCAGTGCACTCAACACTAAGGCTCGCACAGTTGACTGACCACCTTACTGGCAGCGCCATGCGGAAAATGATTGAGATACGTGGTCCTCGCGCTTTGGCAAGCGTCGTGATTCCCCTGACGATTGTAAAGTTGGACCAAGCGAGATTCCGCGTCTTCACGAAACGGTGCGCTCGGGCTCAACTGAATAGCGTCGCGGAGCGCATCGATGCTCCCCGAGACGTCACCAAAAATGTCCATTCGCATTCGGCCGAGTTCGAAGGCCGCGAGCCCTGCCCTTGGATCCGAGCGATAGGTCCGCCTGAGCTTATTGAGCGCATCGGCACTATCGTGAAATTTGCCGTTGATTCGAGATGTCTCAGCCGCCTCGAACAGTTCCTTGGGGCTCTCGCCAGCCAACTTGGCCGACGCAGTTGGCAAAGCGGTTCCGGTTGCCGCGCGGCCTAAAGTGGCACCGGGCAATTCAGCTTGGGAAGCCGCTGGCGCGGCCTCCTCACTGGACGGTTCGTTCGAATTGGTCGAGGCATCAACCGTTCTTCCGAGGTCCGGCGCGGGCGCAGCCGCAATCCCATCCGTCCACGATTGACCCGCAGCCAGAACCCGCTCGTCGGGCGATGCATGACGATTGCGGACGGTGACTTTACCTTGCTGCACCTGGACGGTAACGCGCTGCAATTCCGATGATTGCCCTAAATCGACACTGAAACGCGTGCCGACCACGGTAATATCGAGGTCTGCCGCGTGAATGCTGAATAGGCGCCTCGGTTGGTGCGAAACTTGAAAGTTTGCCTTGCCTTTTTGCAGCGTCAATTGGACACGGGCATCGTTGTATTCATCAATGACCATTCTCGAGGCGGGCCCAAGCTCGATCTGCGAATTGTCCGGTAACGTCAACGACTGCCTGCCCGATACTCCACTCTCGATGGCCGTCCCATTGAGCGCACTCGGAGATGGCGAATGCAACCAATGCCACCCAGCCGCAGCTGCACAGCAAACGACCAAAGACAGAGCGAAAGCCGGAACCAAACGGGCCCTAACTCGATTCTGCCGGCGATCAGCGTTCGTAATTTTGGCCCATTGATGGGCAATTCTTGCCTCGGGCAAGGGGGGCTGCACGAATTGGGCAAGGCGTTGAGGTGTAGTCATGTCTGGCCCCAGGTGCTTGGTTTGTCAACCAGGAGTTGTCGTTCTGCGTCCGCAATTCTTCGCTTGACGGTGGCGAGTGAAGTGTCAAGGCTGCGCGCAATTTCCTCGAGCGGCATGCCTTCGAGCCGCCTGAGTATAAACGCCACTCGGGTGGGAGTGGGTAACGATTCGACCAGTTGATATATCGCCCTTAGTTCAATCCGGGCATCGGGGGGCGCAGTCGGAGATACCAGCGAGTCGAAGTCAATGGGCTCGGCGCGTCGCAGCCCGAGGCGCGTCGTGAGGCGTCGCCTCCTCAGCATCTTGTGGGCCGTGCGAATTACGATAGCGCCGAGCCATGAGCTGAAGGCCTGAGGTGTTTCCAAGCGCGGCAGAGAGCGCCAAGCCTCGGTGAAGCAGTCCTGCACCAGATCATCCAATTCCGAGTCGCGGCCCAAGAGTCGATATCCCAGGCCATTGACCATCGTCACATAGCGGCGAAAAAGTGCTTCCTTCGCCCAGTGTTCGTCGGCTCGAGCGGCCACAACTAACGCGGCGTCGGTGGGTCCAGCTCCGGACTTGGTCGAAATGTTGGCGATTGCCACTGCTGGGTACGTACCTCGAAACTACTCATTCGGCGCAAAGTTGGAAAAATGAAGTAGGTGAGGCCGAGAGGCCGAAAGAGCCAAGGTCGTCAGTATTGACACAATGTGTGCCCCTTTTTGCAGGTCTGCCCCCAGGCGCAATCAGTGTCGTAATAACAAACAACAAAACAAGCGCCGCCATCACATCGAGTGCCGTAAGGACAATCAGGGTCGGCGCGGCAAGCGTACGTACACATGCCGCCGCGACAAGGCGGGGCGGTACAGCAATATCCCGTCGAGCAATCGTAAGCCGAGTAGCAGGCGCCGCCGAGTTGCTGCATTCCCGGGGCGACGTTGGTCGGACCGTCATTGCTGCTGCAGGCGGCGCTCATCCATGCCGCGGGAGCGAGCGCGCCGATGACCAGTGTAGTTCGTGCAATTGATCGCAATATTCGTAACACGTACAGCCTCCCCGTGATTGCTCTCAAAGCAAAATGGACAGCCCCGCCGATATCGAAGGCACACCGAGCCGCACAGTAATGCCGATCATATCGTTGAACAAGAAGCGCGCTCCACCCCACAGCACGGGAAATACGCTGGTTTCCGAATGGCCATATTCGCAGAAACCACCGCCCGGCGGGCATGGGTCCAGTTGGCTCCATCGATCATGAACAATGGCGAGGCCGGGCTCACCAAATACGCTAATTACATCCGTCAAAAAGAAATTCCATTGAAGTGCTACCGGTAACCAATACGAGTTAGCACTGCAATTGTTGTTATCGTAGTAATAATAGTAGTCGGGCGGGTAACCCGGCGGCGGGCGCCCGGGAGGGCCACAGTAGCCACTCGAGTGAGCCCAATCGAGGCCAAATGTGATGGCCATGTTGTTGTTGATTTTATCGATGGGACCGTTGTGAAAAAGCGGTATGGATGCCCTGAGGCCTATGCCCAGGCCATCTTGAGACTGGTGCGGCAACCAGTTCCAGGTAAGAACGAAGTGCGGCTCGAGCTCGACAGCATAATGCGGATGCTGGCCCGGCTCCTTGATAATGCCGGCCGCCTCGGCAACCCCGCAAAGTGTCAATACCTGAAGTGATATCAGTGCCACGCGACAGAAGTAATTTTGCACGCTGGGATTACTCCATGAATTGCTGAGTCTGGAACTCGTACTGCCGCCAGCCCCGGTTTGCGTTGGGGGGAAGACCAATTTGGCGGCTTGCGAACAGCTCGAGAACCAGGCTCTACCGGTAGGTACCTTCAAAATGGAAGTTGGCTCAATAAATTCGCTTGAGCCGTTTGGAGTCACTCAAGGTACCAACGACTGAAAAGATATGCTTCGAGGCTTGTATTGGCTTGTGCTGTCGGCGTTTCCCCTAGCAGCCGGCGTATCGTGCGGTTCGCAAGACCAGAATGATTCCGCCTGTACCCCAGGCCAACAACTTCAATGTACAGGCGACAACGGGTGCTCAGGTGCGCAGATCTGTAACGCCGATGGCACGACTTATAGTGTTTGTACGTGCGGTAGTCTCGGTGGCTCGGGTTCTGCGCAAGGCGCCGGTGGCTCGCCGACGTCCGATGTGTATTCGGGTGGCTCTGGAGCCTCATCCTCGCCGAGTTCGAAAGCCAGCGGCGGCAGTAGCGGCGCGAGGACATCTTCGACGGCTGGTGGTCTCGCGAGCACTCTTCTAGGTGGTTCGGCTTCGTACTCGACGGGGGGAGCCGTGACCTGCGCACCCGCGAATATGACCGGTACCAGTTATCCGCCCTACATTCCCGCGCTGTACACGCCGGGCGCCTGCACCGAGCAAGCAATCCTGCAGTACTATACGGACTGCTATCAACAGGGCAATTGTTCGGAGTTCACTCTAAGCGGTTCGCTGGCGCTATGTGGGGGGTGCCTGACACCATCGACCTTGACCGCATCTTCCTACGGACCGTTTCTGAAAGTGGGGGACGCCACGCAGTACTTTTTCCAACTTAACGTCCCTGGTTGCGAGCAAATCCTCGGCGAACGCAGTTGTGCCCAAAAGATGCAAGTTGAGTTCTTTTGCGAATATTGGGCCTGCATGAATAATTGCGCCTCGGCCGACACCACGAGCTACGTGCCACTTTTTACCTGTATGAACGTGGCAGTATCCAGCAGCTGTGCCAGTGAGCACGCGGCTGCGCAGTGCTTGACCAGTTCTGCCGATGCGGCGGCCTGCACTGGCTCCAGCTTTCAAGACCAATTTGTAGCCGTTGCCAAAGTCTTTTGCTTATAGGGGGGCGGGTAACGTTGAATTCGTCTTGGCGAACTGAGCCATCTGCTAGCCACCACGGTACCAACGTTATGCACCGCGCCCGTCCGCCGGTCTCAGCATCCGCAAAACATCGTCACCAAAAACCAAAGACATAATCCCAAATTGACCAGCAGTCTGGTGAGGCTTCGGCCAAACCGGCGTGCTCAGTGCTCGAGACCGGCGTGACGGGTTTTTAATTGGAATCGAATATGACTATGAACAAGTACCGTTGGGAGATCGCCGTTTTTACGAGTACGGTTGCCGTATTATTTGCTAGTTGCGGCACTAAGAAGCAAGACGCGACGTCCGGTAATATGTCAGACGGAGTGCCCGTCTGGACTGCCGGGGGGAATGCCGGCACGCAGGTGCAATCGAATTATACAACCTGTCCAACTTGCCCCGCGTTTCCGGCAGCCAATGCGCCCGCCTGCTCCACAGCGAGTCTCGCGCCACCCAAAATTGCTTACCCGACCAACCAGGTGCTTTTACCACCCAACATGAACGTGCTCGAAGTTCAATTCGTCCCACCAGCGGGTGCGACTAACTTCGAAGTGGTCTTCAGTAACGCCAACACGGACGTACGGGTCGTATCGCAGTGTGTCCCGGTACCGGATGTGCGCGGCGGAACCAGTCGCGGGTGCGGAGTCACGTTGCCGCAAGCGGCGTGGAGCGATATTGCCAATAACAATAGGGACGCTGGGGCGGTGTCGATATCGGTTCGCGCGACCAAAGACGGAAGTTGCGTCTCCCAATCGAGCGATCACATCGATGTCTATTTTGCGAAAGAGGACTTGGCCGGTGGCATTTACTACTGGCAATCGGGAACTTACGGCGGAATAGCCGGAAAGACCGGTGGCATATACAGTCATGATTTCGGCACGCTAGACCCAACACCAACGCCCTTCTACACATCCGGCACCAACGGGACTTGCGTTGGGTGCCATACAGTCTCTCGAGATGGCGCGCTCATGGCACTTGAAACGGATGACCCCGACGCCGACGATGAGATGGGCGATGTGCATTCGCATGTCATGGATATTGCGACACGAAATATACTCGGGACAACCGCTGGCGGCCCGCCGCAACCAGCGGGACCCGGTGCCGCGCCCGGTGCTGCAGGCTCGACTCTTTCGCCGGGCTTTCAATCATTCACGCATGACCACCTGAGCATGGTGGCCTCGACTTACAACAAGACTGATCAAAACAAGGTATTTGACATATTCAACAGCACACCCGCCTTAGCTAGCACTTGGCCGGTTCCCAGTGGGTGGCAAGCCACGCAACCGGACGTATCTCCGGATGATTCGACTTTGCTGTATGTAGTGCCCGGCGCGGGGACACTATCGTCCGCTGGCGACCATCACTTTCTCTCGGGTTCGGTATACGCCTCCGAGGTTAACTTCGCTACCAATACGTTAGGCGCGCCGAATCTTCTATTGGGTTCTGCCGGCACGCAGACATTTTACTACCCGTCTTTCGCGCCGAGTGGCACGTTTATAGTTTTCAACGAGGCGCCGGATGGTGATGCGTTCTACAATCGAAAGGCTCGCGTCAAATTGCTTCACTATCCGAAGCAAGCGGGCGATCAAGGCCTAGACCTGCCGGCACTGAATAGCCCGCCCGCCGGCACCGGAGACACCGCAAAGCTCACCAATTCTTGGGCAAAATGGAGCCCGTTCATACAGACCTTTCACGGGCACAAGTTGCTTTGGGTCACCTTCTCTTCGAATCGCGACTACGGTCTACATCTCGTCAATCAGGGGTTTGACAACTGCTACCCACCCGAGTCACCCGACTACGACTCACCGCAACCCCTGAGCAAGCAAGGGGTCACATACGACGGCTGTGCTCAGCCTCAAATTTGGATGGCGGCAATCATCGTGGACGACGATCGCGGCCTTGACACGGTGGATCGGTCCTTCCCAGCCTTCTGGCTACCGTTCCAAGACGTGAACGCGCACAACCACACGGCACAGTGGGTCGAAAAAGTGCAGTCGAACAGGCGGCCCCGACGGCGGCACTTGCGGCGACGCCTCGGCAAGCTGCGGGACCGGGCTCACCGCTTGCTGCTCGTCGTTCGTCTGTTGCCAGGGCACTTGCCTGGAACAGTGCAACGTCATGATTTATTAGCGGGACTATTCCCAGCCCGCAAAGCCACGTTTGCCCTGGTGACCTGCTAAGTCGGGTACCTGTACCTTAGATTTTCCGGCTGCGCGCGCGCTCGACTTTGCTATCGTTCGGCCCAGCCATGACCCCGAACCCGACTGTAGCCGGTTTCCGATTCTCAGCTGTGTCAGCCCAAATTCGAAAAGATGGGCGCATTGACGTAGGCCTCGCGGTGGCAGACAATCCCTGCCCGGTCGCAGCGCGCTACACTCGAAACTTCGTGCGCGCGGCGCCGGTCACGGTTAGTGCCAATCGAACCAAATCCAAGACCGCCCAGGCGTTGCTGGTAAACTCGGGTTGCGCCAATGCCTGCACGGGCGACGCCGGGCTTGCCGCGACACAAGTTACGACGGCAGCTATCGCTCGCGAGCTCGGTATTTCGGCGGATCTCGTGTTGCCCGCTTCGACCGGAGTAATCGGCAAGCTCCTGCCCAGTGAAAAGATGGTGGAGCGCGCGCCCGCGCTAGCGGCTGCATTGAGTCAAGGCAAGAGCGGCGAATTCGCTCAGGCCATTTGCACCACGGACAAGTTCATCAAAATGTCCGAAGCCAAGGTGGGAAAGTCGGCCACCGTGCTTGGAATTGCCAAAGGCGCCGGCATGATTCAGCCCAATGTTGGGCCGCTCGATCCCGCTCTGGCAGGTGAGGCCCACGCGACGATGTTGGTATTCCTGTTCACGGACGTGGTGACCGATGCAACGATGTTGGATGCGGCGCTTGAAAGTGCCGTCGCATCCAGTTTCAATTCAATATCCGTCGATGGGGACACGAGCACGAACGACACGGTGATCGCGTTAGCATCCGGTGCCAGCGGGCAATCGGCAACACTCGCAGAATTGAGCGCGGCATTGACATCCGTCTGCGAAGAACTCGCGGAAGCCATGGTGCGCGATGGCGAGGGGACTTCACACGTGGCCGAGCTCTGGGTGCGCGGCCTGCCAAATGACGAAAGTGCTCAAAAGGTTGCTCGCTCGGTGGCCAATTCGCTGCTCGTAAAGACTGCCATGTGCGGCATGGATCCCAATTGGGGTCGTTGGCTTGCCGCCGCCGGCAGAGCGGGCGTAACCTTCGACGAACGGGTAGCCGAGGTACGAATTGGCGGCATATCTGTGGCAAAAAATGGCATGGCCGTCGGCGAAACCGCTGAAAATGAAGCCAAGGCGCACATGCGGACGCCTCGCTACGTGGTCGAGCTGGAGCTGGGCGCGGGGCCCGGCAAAGCCCGCTACTTCATGTGTGATCTCACCCACGAATACGTAAACATCAACGCCGATTACCGCTCGTGAACACGCGACACGCCCTCGATGGCGATCTAACAGTCCTCGTCAATTGGCTTCGACTCAGCAAATCACGCGGATCCATGAGCCGGCAAGCCGCAACCAGCAAGCCGCAACCAATTCAGCGACCCGCAATCCGCAACCCGCAACCACTTTTCACCATTTTGATATTTTTTTGGTGTATCGGCGTCCCGCTGGCCACAAGCGTCGGCTGTGCCGCGGAGCGAGGCACGATTGGTGCTCAGCTCGGCAGGCGAGACGATGGTCGCCTGTTCCTTCGTGAAACACCGCTCGGCCTAGCCGCAGCCAAAGCGGGCCTTCGCCCCGGCGACGAAATCACTCTCATCAACGGCCAAGACGTCCGCGCCTTCGACGAAAAGGGAATCCACCGAATTTTATCTGGAGAAGTTGGTGATCCCGTAAAACTTACCGTGCTCAGAGGCGAGCAAGTCCTACACATAACCTTACAGAGAACCCCCGCTCCGCGACCGCGCAAACAGGGAAACAAGTCAGAGTAGTCATTGCGCATGCTCTGCCAATTCAAATGCCCTCGCTTGCCACGTAAAATGGCGATGCTGGCAGCTGCCCCCGAGGACTTCCCAATTAATGAAACCCTTACCCCCGGTACGGTCGTGCACCTAACGGCACGCGCCGACTTCCCCGATGCCCCAGCGATCGTAATTCCGATTACAGTGGGTTGACTAGGGTCCCCGCCGCGAACGCGCTCCGCGACGAGGCAGTCGCGCGATTGTTCAATGACCTTGTGTTCCGCCTTCGCTCAATTGATCCAAAATCAACCCGCAAATCGCGCTGCTTCTTGCGTGAACGTCCAGCCCAAGTGCACTTCACACCCCGTGCAGCAAAGGCAGCGCCACGCGTAGCCGCGAAACCAAGTGAATTCTGCGCTCGCCTCCCCGACCTCGAAGGCACCCGGTGATGCTGAGAAACAACCGATTCTATAAATGACACCCGCCGGATTGATGAATGTGTGTTCGTGCGTTTCATTCACCTGGATGCGATCATTGCATCTTGCAATCTTGCTACCGCATTGAACGCAATTGAGCCAAATAATGGGCGCTGTTGCTTCGTCTGAAAGTGGGCTACTCGATGCTTCATCCGTTGCAGGCAGCACGCCAGCACGGCCCTTGGTGAGAATCGAAAACATTGGCGACATAGCGTTGGTCGCTATGCGTAAATCGAAGGAACTGGGCCGATGTTCCATCAAACCGATCATACGTTTGCGGCTCGAGTTTGCAATGAATCACGCCACGGGCAAGTCTTTTCTTCTCCCAGCTCGTGCGGTGACGCCGCCGCGCCAACGCGAATTGGGTCGCTAAAAGCCTCCGCTCAACCCCAGCTTTAGTCGCTGGTAGTTGCGGATTGGGTGCATCACGGTTTCGGGTCGTATGAACAGGTAGTTGCTGGGCGTAATTCCGTTTCCACCTAGGTTGAGGCGGCCCTCGAGACCCAACGTCCGCTCGACCGTCGGTTGGCACACGCTCGATAGGCAATCAAGTTCAATCGCAGGTAGCACTCGATTGAAAAGCCGTAGGCTGAGCGGGCCCTTTTGCGCGATCATCGTGTTCCAATCGTATGTTGACCAGCGTAGTGTTTCGTATGTTGGACTCGCCGTGAGGTTCCAAGAGAACGAGAGCCTGCCAAGCGCAGGCCAGTCTAACTGGAACCAGCGCCAACCTTGACCGAGCTCATCGGCAGAATTCAATATCTCACTAGGTTGCAGCACTATCGTTGGTGCAGTCTGTCCCCCAACGTTGGCGGAAAATGCAACGCACAACATGACGACAAACCAGCCGGCGCGAGCGGAGGACATCGTACTTGTCGTAGCTTACCATATTTTATCGCGGTCAATTCCCCGCGCGGGTATTGTTCGGCTGGGGTCCTTGGCCGCTGATAAATCGACGCGCGAAAAATCGTGCAACTTTGCTTGAATCATCGTACCACTCGGCCAATGCCAGCCCTTGCCAGCCATTTGTCCGGGTTCACCGAGTCCGTCATTCGCATGATGACGCGGATTGCTCAACAAACGCAGGCAGTCAACTTAGCTCAGGGATTTCCAGACTTTGACCCACCTCGGGAGCTTATTGCAGCCGCGCACCGGGCGCTTGATGGCGATTACCACCAATATGCCATTACCTGGGGCGCAAGGAATTTTCGTGAGGCATTAGCCAATAAGATTTCGAATGGCACTAGGCTCGAGTGTGATCCAGATCGTCATTTGGTAGTTACCTGTGGCAGCACGGAAGCCATGCTGGCGAGCATGCTCAGCGTATGTAATCCGGGCGATAAAGTCATAATCTTTTCGCCATTTTACGAGAACTACGGGGCGGACGCGATCCTGTCAGGGGCCAAGCCCATTTTCGTCCACCTGGAACCGCCCGACTGGCATTTCGATCGGGATGAATTGCGACAGGCCTTTGCTCAAGGCGTCAAAGCAATTGTGCTGTGCAATCCGTCCAACCCAACCGGACGCGTATTTACCCGTAGTGAGCTCGAATTTATTTTGGAATTGGCGGAAGAGTTCGACGCATTCGTAATCACGGATGAGGTCTACGAGCACATCGTGTACGCACCCCACAAGCACACGTATCTATCTTCGCTTCCGGGGGCTACGGCACGCGTGATTATGTGCGGGTCGCTGTCGAAGACATATTCGATAACGGGTTGGCGACTGGGTTGGGTATTTGCGCGACCCGAGGTAATAGACGGCGTCCGAAAGGTGCACGACTTTTTGACCGTAGGCGCGGCCGCGCCGCTGCAGCAAGCCGCTGTCACGGCGCTTGAAATGTCGGACAGCTACTATGCCGAATTGCTCCAATCCTACACGATCAAACGCAGCATTTTTCTGGACTATCTGAGGCGCGCCGGCCTTAAATTCACCGAGCCTGAGGGTGCGTACTACGTATTGGTCGACATATCGGCGTTGGGCTTTGCGCACGACCAGGAATGCGCAGAGTGGATGTGCCGCAACGTGGGGGTTGCGGGCGTTCCCGGATCGAGCTTCTTCCCCGAGCCCCGCTTTGACCAGTTGCGCTTTCACTTTGCCAAGCGTGAAGCCACGTTGCGCGAGGCCGGTGAGCGCTTGCTCGAACTTCGTCACAAGATTTAATGTCATTCGCGCACCTTGGCGTTCTCCATGACTTTTGATTCTGAGTCAAAACCGGTCGCTGGCGCCTGGCAATTCTGGATTGATCGCGGAGGAACCTTCACGGATTGCATCGGCAGGGCACCCGATGGGTCCCTAACCGTCACCAAAGTACCCCCGGCGACCGTCGAAACCTCACAGCGCATCGTCGATGTATTGCTCGGAGCCTTGGGTCAAGCTGCTGCGAGCCAAGGTACAATGAACAACCTGACGTTTGGCAACGAGTCATTCGGATACTATGAAACGATTGGCGGCGGTGCCGGAGCAGGCCCGGGCTTTCACGGGGCCTCCTCAGTGCACACGCACATGACGAATACCCACATCACCGACGCCGAGGTGCTCGAGACGCAATACCCGGTTCGGTTGCTTGAGTTTTCGCGCCGGCAGGGCAGCGGCGGCGATGGCCAATTTCGGGGCGGCGACGGAATCGTGCGCGAGTTGCTCTTTCTAGAGCAATTCGACGTCGCCATCTTGTCGGAACGGCGCACCCGCTCACCGTTTGGTCTCGCTGGCGGTCAACCAGGCAGTGTAGGCCGGAATCTCCTCATCGGCCAGGAGCTGCCGGGCAAAGCGAAATTCTCGGTCAAAGCCGGTGACCGCCTGCGCATCGAAACCCCCGGCGGCGGCGGTTACGGTCGCCCAGGGTGTTAGTCATCGCGATACGTTTCGCGCACTTTCAAACACTCGGGCAGAACTTGCACGAATGAATCGATCAAGTCGGGGTCAAAGTGCTGAGCGCGCTGTGCAAAAATATACTTGAGCGCATCATCGAGAGTCCAGGCAGCCTTGTAGGGCCTGACCGATAACAAGGCATCGAATACGTCGGCGAGCGCAACGATGCGCGCTTCAATGGGAATGTCCGTCTTTTGCAAACCGCCCGGGTAGCCCCCGCCATCCCAGCGTTCATGGTGCCGCAGGGCCACCATGCGGGCCATTACCAACAGCTCGGAACCGTGGTCACCGATAATTTCAGCACCAATGGTTGTATGGCTTTTGATGATTTCCCACTCGTCAGGCGTCAACTTACCGGGTTTTAGTAGGATCTGGTCTGGAATGCCAATTTTTCCGACGTCATGCATGGGCGAAGCCTGAAACAATAGTTCGGCTGCGCTATCGCTGAGGCCATGCGCCAGCGCCAAGAGGTGTGTCATGTGACTCATTCGCATGATATGCATGCCCGTTTCATTGTCGCGATATTCAGCGGCTCGTCCAAGTCGCCGAATTATCTCCAAACGTGTCTCCATCAACTCGTTCGTTCGTTGCTTTACCAAGTCCTTGAGTTGCTCATTGTGGCGATGCAGCGACACGTGGGTCCTCACGCGGGAGCGCACCAAAGAAGCCGTGTAAGGCTTGGTGATGTAGTCAACTGCACCTAGCTCGAGGCCCTTCAGTTGACTGTCCGTTTCGGAAAGCGTCGTCACGAATATCACGGGAACGTTGGCAGTATTTGCATTCAGTTTGAGGCGTCTGCACGTTTCATAGCCGTCCATTTCCGGCATCATTACGTCGAGTAGGATTACATCCGGGGTGACGCTCTCCGTCATTTCAAGGGCCTTACTGCCGTTGATAGCGACACGCAGCCGATACTCCAATCCGAGCACACTTCGCAATACGTCAATGCTTTCCGGGGAATCGTCGACAATTAGAACTGTGGGAAGAGCCGAATCCATAGGTGTAAATTCTCAATCTAGGGTTGAAAACAATTTCTCTGAATTCGCAATCCAAACGGCCACTGCCTCTAAATGCTCGCGAGCCTGATCAAAGTCGTAAACGCTGATACATGCCTCAAGCTTGTGGAAGGCGTCACTGGCCGATCGCTTAGCTCCCAATATGTTCTTGAGGCCCTGCAATTGATCGAAGGCAGCCGTGTCATGCTCTTCAATCGCTACGCGAAGGTGATTCAATACCTCGTCGATATTGCCGCCATTCGGTTCCAAGGTCAGGCAGTCGCCGGCCACTTGGGCTGCCAGAATGCCCTCAATCGCACGAATTGTCCGGCTCTCGGAGAGCTCGAGATCGGTCATTTGCTCGGCAAGGTATTCCTGTTGTTCGTCGCGAAGCGTTATCTCGACGAGCCGCGCGACTTCATGCAGCCAGGTTGCCCCGATATTGCCCGCGGCGGAGGCCAAGGTATGCACGGCCAATATGGCCGACTCGATATCACCGTGCTGAATCGACTGTCGAACGTCGCGCGCCGTGTGCTCATGGGATTGCGCAAAGCGACCCAGCAACTTCATATACAGGGCCTGATCGCCGCCAAGACGATTCAAAGCTCGTTCCATTTGCAGCTCCGACCCTAGATTCGGCGTCGAGAGGGTGCGGGACGCCTTCTGGGTTTGCCCGGTATATGTAATCGAGTTGAAGCGCTGACTCAGCGGCGGAGCCATCGCTTCACCGCCGACCCAAAGTCTTGCTGTCTTGAGCAGTGTATCTGCCTCGACAGGCGCCAAGAGAAAGTCATTGATTCCGGCATCGAGACATCGCTTTAGGCTGTCTTGCTGTGAGCTCGCCGATAGAGCAATTATTGGTACCCGTGCCCCACCCCTTAGCTTGCGAATCGCTCGCGATGTCTCGAACCCATCGATTCCCGGCAAACGTAGGTCTTGTAGAATCAGGTCGAACACTTGCCGCTCGGCTAATGCAATACCTTCCTCACCGGTGGCCGCGACAGTGACTTTAGCTCCGGCTCGAATGAGGATTTCACTCACGACATCGCGCGAAGTCGCATCATCCTGAATGAGCAGAACCGGGGTTCCCGGTGGCAGAACTTCGCCACCAATCAGATTACCCTTCGACGTTATTCCTTGGCTGGGCGAAGAAGCAAGCGCTTTTGCAATCGCCTGCAACAAGTGGCCACGCTGGACGGGCTTACCAATCGCTGCAACGAGATTCGGTACATCAGAGCGTTCCAAGAGTGGAGCTAAAACGTCGGGACCGCAAAGTACAATGGCACGTGGGCCGGCAATTCCGGTATCCGTGGCAGACCGCCGAAGGAGATAGTAAGCATTGAGATCGGGCAAATCATAGTCACAAATCAATAAATCGAAGCCCTGGCAATGGCCCTGAGCATGCACCAAGTTTTCCAGGGCGGCTTCGGCGTTGGCAACGCTCGTAACCTGAAAGCCGTGCAGTCTCAGCAAATGCTCGATCGACTGACTAAGTAAAGGGTGGCCTTCGACGAGCAGGACGCTCTTGCCAGAGCCCCCTAGCTGAGATGTTATAGTCGTTTCATGTCGTTTGAAGTGCGTATCAAATGTGAAGCGACTACCCTGGCCCGGTTGGCTAGTGACGGCCAACTCGCCACCCATCAGCATAATTAGCTTACGACTGATCGTGAGGCCAAGGCCCGTTCCACCGTAACGGCGCGTCATCGATCCGTCACCCTGCGTGAACGGATCGAAGACTCGGGCAATTTCGTTGGCGTGCATTCCGATACCGTCATCTTGAACCGCAAAGCCCAAGACTACATCGCTCGACTCTGGCGATCCGACACAACTTACCGTAACCCGCACATCTCCGCGGGAAGAGAACTTAATCGCGTTGCCGACGAGATTCAATAGCACTTGCGTGAGGCGCAACGGATCTCCGTTGAGCCATTTTGGGACATCAGTGTCGACGTCCGCGATCAAGTGCAGGCTCTTGTTGTTAGCGGCGGACGAACAAGTGGCGACTACCTGATCGAGCACGTCGTCCAGGGCAAAAGCCACGTGTTCGAGTTCGATCCTTTGAGCTTCTATTCGCGAGAAATCCAGAATATCGTTGACGATACCAAGCAGGGCTTTAGAGGAATTGCGCGCTTGATTGAGGTGATGAGCCTGTTCCGGCAACAATTTGGTCTGCAGGCAAAGGTCGATGTGTCCCATGACCGCAGTCAGCGGTGTTCTTACCTCGTGAGAAATCATCGCCACGAATTCCGTCTTAGCGGCATTGGCACGCTCCGCCGCATCCCGGGCGCGTTGCAATTCGGCGCCCCGCTGTATCGCGAACACGGCGCTGCTTAGGCTCCCTGCGAGCCCCTCGAGCAACCAAGACCGCTGACCATCGCTCGGCGCATCGAAAACGACGTAACCAAGTGTCGCATGTGCATATACTAGCGGAAATACAGACAGATCCAATTCATCCGCCGAGGACCTTTGCAGCTGTGGGTGTACCAATTCGAAGGCTGGAAATATCGAGCCACCCGTCAGCAGTGGCCCCGATTCTGGGGGTAGAGATCCGGGAGCTGCAAGCCAAAGTTGCTCGGCGCTACGCGGTGATTCAAAAGGCGGGGGCACGCTCGGGTTATAGAGCGCTGCAACTCGAGCAACCCGTGGTTCTGTGTCCCCGACGAACAGGCAAACGCAACAGTACTTGATGCCAAGGCCCGGTAGGCCCACCTGAAGTACGGAAGCTAAACTTCGAACATGACGCACCGACAACAGTGCGCTTGCCAAGAGCCTAGCGGCATTTGCCCACCGCATTGTATGCAACTGACCCATTGCTCGCGTGCGTGCCGCCACCTCATTGATTAGGAGGCTCACCTGGCGCATGTGCCGCTCCACGCGGCGGTCGGCAGCACCGTCGAGTGTGGCCCGGCGCTCGATTTCGTCACTGATTGGCAAAAGCAGGTCGTGCCAGTGAAGCGGGTCGACGCCTGCCATCGAGACTAACAAGATTTGTCGCTCGACCTCCTGCAACAGGCGAGCTGATTCATGCTCGCTCTCGGATCGAAGCAAGCTGACGACTGCGTCCATTGGCGCTGAATCGGCATTTTTTCCGGCCAGGCGCTGGTAGCGCTCGACACAGGCGACACGACACTTATCAATCGCGCCATGCAGCGGCTGTCCAGGATCCGCGCTCGGCCCACGCATGCTGCGCGGCGAACTGCAGCCACAGGAGCGGCGCCAGACGGGTTCGGCGTCCAGTATGATCCGGTCCGGAATGGTCTCACCTTGAAGTCGGCTCAAGATGGTTAGGAGCGCCCGTTCGCCGATCAGTTCGATGGGTTGCGACACAGTTGTCAGGGGTGGATTTGCACTTCGAGCAAAATCATCATCGTCAAAGCCAACAATCGAAATGTCCTGAGGTACACTCAGCCCGCGGGCAGCCAGCTCGTGCAACGCGCCAACAGCCATTTGGTCATTCGATGCTATCACCGCGTCAATACTGTCGGCCGTCGCACCACGCTGCTCGAATAGCAAACGAATCGCTGCTGCACCAGACACCTCCAAAAAGTCGCCCGGCAAAACGAACTCTTCCCGCAGTGGCACGTTCAATTCCTTGAGCACCGTTCTGACAGTCCGCTCTCGTTCAATAGTGTCCGGGTTTCCCGTGGCGCCTTGAATAAACGCGATTCGGCAACGACCGTGCGCCTCGACCAGATGTTCGACTACGTGGCGAAGGGCGTCGCGTGCACCCACTTCGATACTGGGAACGCCCGACAACCTGCCCACGCTGACAATGGGCAGGTGAGTCTTGCGACACAAGTCGTAGACCGCTTCGCTGCCTGCCCGGCTTGCCAAGACATTGGATGCGATAATGAGCCCATCCACGGATTCTTCGCCCGCTAGCCCGTATATGAATGATCCATCAAAGGCCGTGCGACGCTCTTGTTCGGGACTCATCAAGTAGCTGCCCTGAAATCCAATCAGTCTTACCCCTCGAGCATCGGCTGCGCGCTTCAGGCTATTGAACAACCGGATTTGATACGGCGACAACAGGTCGTTTACGAATACCCCGAGTCGAATGCGGCGCGACATAATGATTATACGCGATGTGATACGGCGGCGAATCTGACCCCGATAACACCGGCCAAATAGCCCACAAGCCCCAGTGTCAGCTCACACAAACAGAATGACGCGCCCAAACGTCTCGAGTGCGACTAAAAACCAGGATCAGGATCGGACCCAGTGCTCGGTTTGGTGTCACTGGTGACGGACTTCTTGACACTAACGGGTCGCGCTATTGCCTTATGTTGATTAGCCTGGCCAGCGACTGGCAATTTTCCAACCGGAATAGCGGGTTCTGAGCCAGTTACGCTCTCTTTCGCGACCGGCAAAGTGGCGGGATCTTCGCCGTTTTTAGCACCCGACGCTGGCTCCTGCTTAGCAACTGGCGACGCGGGCGGAGTCCTGCGACAGCAGATACACTACGGTTCTGGTCGGCAACCGGAACCGTTGCAACGGCATTTTGGCTTGCGAGGCTCCTGAGCCCCAAAATCGCCGCGACGATTGCACCGACAGTAGCCCCGGCTATCAACGCGAATTTCTTCGTTCGGTAATTGGGGCGAAACGAATCAATTTCCTCAGCGGTGACCACCGATTGAGCTATCGGCGGTACAAGGTCCTGCGAAACACGAAATGCTCCACTGGTCAATCCGTCCATGCCCGGCGGACGCACGCTGGGTAGTTCGAATTCAGCATGAGAACTGCCCGCAATCTTTAGCAGCAAGCAGCAGCGCTCTGCATGGACCCGCGCTCGACGTGGCCCGAGCGGGTATAGTGCCATCGCCAATTCTGCGACATTTTGGAATCGCTTGTCCGGATGCTTCTCGAGACACCGCGACACGATTGAGTCGAGCTCTACCGAAATTTCGGGATGTCCGAAACTAGGCGGTGGGGGGTTCTGTTCCAGAATCGATGCGCTTAACTGCGTGAGTGACGGAGCATCGAAAGCAGCTCTGCCAGTCAAAAGCTCGTAAAGGACGCAACCCATCGACCAAATATCCGTGCGGCAATCGATGTCTTTGGATGCACGAATTTGCTCTGGGGACATGTAAACGGGTGAGCCCATTGGAAGCATCGTGCGAACGAGCGGAACCTTGCTTTCGATGGGCGAACCGGTCAGGGCCAGTTTTGATATCCCAAAATCAAGCACCTTAATCAGTTCGATTCCCTCTGAACGCTGAAGCAAAAACAGGTTCTCGGGTTTGATGTCTCGATGCACGACTCCGCATGCGTGAGCGTCCGCTAGTGCCTCGCAAGCCTGCAGCACGTAGTCAACGGCCCGACGAATTGGCTGCGGTCCATCTTGCGCGATTACGTCGAACAGGTCGCGCCCTTCGAGAAATTCCATGACGATGAACGGCGTACCATCCCGCATCGAACCAACGTCGAATACGCGAGCCACGTGTTCACTCTTGATTCTGACGGCTGCCAATGCTTCGTGGGCAAACCTTCCGACGACTTCAGGTCTGGCCAGCATTTCAGGCTTCAGGAACTTGAGCGCAACTTTTTCGCCGAGTTCGATGTGATTGGCAGCGACGACGAAACCGACCCCTCCCACTCCCAGCATTTCAATGATTTCGTACTTTCGCCCAACGACTTGTCCGGGCTTGAACGGCATCACGAAGGGCGGCTCAGCCAACGGCTGCATTCCGCTCGTCGCAGAGGTGCCCCAGCGATCGCCTCGAGTCAAAGCTTTCGAATCCATAGGAGTTCACCTATTCGCCAAAACAGCATCTTTGAATCCGAACACATTGAGGCAGCACCACAGCTGCTCTCTGCCCAACGGCCAGGCATAACTTTCACTTTAGCACAGACTGTTTGAGCATTGATAGGCTCTCGTAATCCAACGTCAACGGATCGATGCGTCAACGAGCCAGAATATCGTGAACGGTAACACCCAGAGACCCGAGCCGATGATTACCCAATCGTAGTTACCAAAATATTCGACGCATTTGCCGATAATTGGGCTCGCTGTAATATAAATCAGACTTTGTACGAAAGTCGTAAACGCTGTAGTCGAAGGTACAGACTGGCGCGGTGTATGTGCGAGCATGTCGCTTGTTGCGAGCGTGTATAGGCCCCCAGCACCCAACATTGCGACGCTCGCGACGGCTATGCAGGCGCCGGGGCCAATCATGAACGGCACCAAAGCGAAAATTGAACAAAGCAGCATGGCCTGAGCTACGAGAGCACGCGGCGGTCGGGCGCTTGCGCGCGTTTTGGTAGATCGCGCTCGTAGCTCACCAAATATCAGGGAACCAAGCCCAAAGAGTAACGCCGGCAAAAAGAGGTATTGTCCCAGTTGCCTTTGTGGCACGCCGTGTTCGGCCACCAGATATTTGGCAGCCCAAATCAGCATTACAAGTGTGATCGGAGCAGCGGCCCCAACGAGCAAGCCGCCACGCAATACGCCTGGAATGCGCGCCAATTGCAAAATACTCAAGCGATCGACAGGTAATGTTGGAAAGCCAGCATTGGGGGCTTGATACTTGGCTGCCCTTTGCCCCGTGAAGGCAGCCACTACCCAAATGGGTATCCATATCATGCCAATAATGGCGACCCAGAAGAACGTCCCCCTCCAACCAACTCGGGACTCGAGCATGATTGCCAGGGGAGGACATATTGCGGAGCCTAGTGAACTCCCGAGATACAAAAGTCCAATACCTCGGGCCCGATCCTTGAACGGGAGTACTCGGTGAACGGTTTGAGTTGCCGAGGGCATCGACGTGGCTGCGCCGAGTCCCATCCCGATGCGTAACCACATTAGCGCAGCGAAGCTCGCCACGGCCGCATGCATACCAATCACGATTGACGTTATCGCCACCGTAACCGCGAGCCCAACCTGTGGACCGATTCGCTGCACGAACCGAGCCCCAGGTAACGAACCGAGCAAAAATGCACCCGCCAACCCGGACGAAAGCCACCCGTACTTCACGTTGGAAATACCAAGGGATGCAGTTACCGTTACGGCGAGCGCGGCAAGTACCTGGCGATGTATTAGCGTCGTTGCAAGGGCTATCGTTGCAAGCCCAGTTAGTGTCCAGGCGCGAACCCGGGACACTGTATTGAGTACTTGCAGATCCGAATCCGGAAGCGGCGTAGTCCTATCGCGTCCAACTCCTTGCGGAATGGCTACGGGCACGAATTTTTCTCCTTCGGGCGGAGTTCTGCTGAGGCGAGATACTTAGTCTCACCTACATGCATTGAACATACGAACCTGCATAGGTTTGGGTTTTGATGTCGAATGTGAGACCGGAACTTTGGAAAACTGCAGTTGTCCCCGATAGACCCACACACCACATTTCAATGGTGCCTCCCAGCACGCTACCCTTTGCATCCCATTCAAGTGGACAATTTGTACCTACACCGTCGATATTCCCCGAAGCTAGGGCCTGAAATGCCGCCAACAGATCCTGCGTTCCCGTATGAATTGGGACGGTACCGCCCGCTAGCTTTCTCAGACCTTTGGCAACATTTGCGCCGCTTACCGGAGAATCCTTCGTTGCCGCTAGTGCATATGCAATTGAATAAGCCGCGTCATAAGATGGACCGCACCCAGATGCAGTGGGGGTAGTCTTATAGCGGCTGATATAGTCGAGACTGAACGTATTATAGACGTCAATTGAGCTGGGGCTCGGGGTAGTGCCCGTG
>CAWFUX010000038.1:0-174050 GCA_963819085.1 uncultured delta proteobacterium | reverse complement strand
GGACGGCGCGGTGGGTAGTCGAACCGGCGGGAGCAGTCCCCTTGAGCTCTGCTTATCGCGCTATTGCCCGGTTCTCTGCAATTCTTCGACTATACGTTGGGCACGATAGGTTCGCTCAAGGGCCTGCGTGATTGCGGCACTGTCAACGGCAATGGCCCGATTCTTCTTTGGTTCATAGGCGTAGTCGCCGCCGAGCGAGTGAATGTTACCATCAAAGATTATTCCGACTATTTGAGCGTCCTGATCGATAACGGGCGAACCAGAATTACCGCCAATGATGTCGTTCGTCGTGCAGAAATTGAGGCGGGTGGAAAGATCGAGTCTCGATTTTGAATCGAGCCAGCTTTTGGGCAACACGAACGGCTCATTATCAGTCGCTCGCTCGAAGGCCCGCCGAAAATCCGTGAACGGGACAACGATCTTGCCACCTTCTTCATAGCCTCGAACTTCGCCAAAGCTCAATCGCAGTGTTCCCGTGGCGTCGGGATAGATACTGGTACCGAAAACCTCGAAGCGCGCCCGCGCAATCAATTCGGCACTCTTTTCGACAATGGCGGCGACATTGTCCTCGTAGTCTTTGCGGACGGCCCGCGCCTCGTCGTCAATAGTGCGCGCGAGCTCAAGCATCGGATCGCTGCTCTTTGCGATGGCGCTGGCGCCGCCCTCGAGTAATGCTTTGCGAAATTTTGCATCCTTCAGGCGCGTGCCCTTCACCAATTGGGTTGCTAGCCCAAACGGGCTTTGTTTGCCGAGCACTCGCGTAACAATGGAAGCGTCGGCTCCCAGTTCCTCGCGCAGTTTGGTTAGAGAATACGTGAGCGTCAGAATCTCCAGCTCGTCATAGATGGGTGCCGCCGAACTCACTTGTCGCATGAAAACCGGTCGTTGTGCGTCGGTGTACTCACGCAGGCGCATTTCATTTGGCTTTGTCAATTCGGTAGTCGCACGCAAAAGCCGTCGTGCGTGATCGAACAGCTCGGACCAGAACCCGCGCCCTTGCTCGAGCATCAAATAGGGCAATCTAATGGCAGCGAATTTGTGCTCCGCTTCCGCAATATCCTGCCAAGCATTCCCAACGATTGCCTTCAATTCGGGCTTGGCCTGCACCCGAGCCTTGAGTGAGTTTTCCTCGGCTATCTTTGCTCCGAACACTTCTGGATCATGAAGTGCGTCAATACGACCCTTGTTGGCTTTGAAGGAATTCTCGATACCAAACAGTAGGTTACTCGAGATGCGCTTTTGTTCGGGGCCCCGCCGTTGAAATTCTGTCAATAGGCCTCGAGCTTCCGCCAAGTGCAAGAGCCAATCCGGCAGGCTGCGATCGCGCAGAACCTCAAGTTGGGCAACCGTAAGCTCTCGTGAGCTGCGCCAGGGATGACCGGGGACGAATGTTAGATCGCCCTCCTTAGGGCCGGAGGGCGACCATCGAAAATAGCTGTACGGCACCACCGGTTGACCCTTTTCGTAAACGCGCAAGAATGCAACATCGAGGTCGTAACGCGGAAACATGAAATTGTCAGGATCGCCACCGAAAAATGCGGCCTCGAATTCCGGGGCAAAAACCAGGCGAATGTCTTGGAACCTTCGATATTTGTACAGGTCGTAGCGGCCCCCTCGATACAGACTGACAACATCGCAGCGAATCTCATCGCTTGTGGTGCAATCCCTTTCGATCTTGGTTTGCACGGCCTTGCTGGCTAAATGGTACTCAGCGCCCGTGTGCCCTAGCGTTGCGCTATTTACCTGCGCTGTAACGTCACTAATTGATATCAGTTGATTTACCTCCATGTCTGGACACTTCAATTCATCCCGCGAATCCTTCGCGTTATAGCCTGATTTAACGTAGTCCTTCTGCGCTGTGGAGAGTTGCTGGATACAGTGACTTGCACAATGGTGATTGGTCATCAAAAGGCCATGACTCGAAACGAAGCTACCCGAGCATCCGCCGGCAAATCGCACGGCTGCTAGCTGCACGTGTTCGAGCCATTGCTGACTCGGTGCAAAGCCATGCAATTTTTGCAGCTGCCTTGAAGGAAAGTTGTTGAGCAGCCACATGCCTTCATCGGTCGTCAGTGTAAGCTCATCTCGGCTGGGGTCGTTTGCGAGTGGTTGCCGCGCGTTGCTAGCCACTGTAACGGCGCGTGGTGCTGACGCTTCTGGGCACGCTTGGTGCAATTGATTTGTCCGAGTGACGATGCAACCAACGGCCGCAATTCCCAATAAGACCCAACCTGATGCGCGTTGCTTCGAGCGATTCATGTTGGGCGGACTCTAGCATCCGAAAGGGCCAACCAGCAGGGCAGGGCTTCGGCGGGAACGACATATTTGGCCGGGTAGTACGGACGTGCGCGTGTCGTCTCGACCAAAAAAGTCCGCTGCCCCACGGGTTCCAAAAGGCTTAGTGCAGGCAAATCCGCCGTGCCAATTATTCAAAGAATCTTGCAAGTTCGAGGCAACAACGCGGCGGCGACCAGGACAAAACCACTAGTGTGTAAGCTCCCGGGGAAGGTGCGCTTTTTGCGCAAGGTTTTGTCGCGAGAATTTCGGGGCATCGCCAATTTCTTCTCCGAAACTAGTTAACCAACGACGGGTCTAGCCGTGTTACTGTGGGAAGTAATGTCTCGACGGTTCTATTCCATTCTCTTCGCAGCTTCCGTATTGCTGCTGTCCAATACGCTATTCGCGAAAGCTAGTAGCAGCACAGGCAAGTTGATCCGCAGCCTTCAAACGAGCGACGATTTTAGGATTCGTACACAGGCAGCGCTGTCACTAGGGGGGTCGAAGTCGGTCGATGCCGTTGAACCTCTCTGTGATGCCCTCGACGACGAAAATACGACGGTGCGGGTTGCGGCTGCGGCAGCAATTGGTCGTCTGCATCTAGGTGGCGATGCTTGCCTCGAGCGCAGGCGCAAGGCCGAGAAAAACGCGACGGCAAAGACGGCCATCAAGAAAGCAATCGACGTGCTGCACGCCGAGCCAGAACCGGATTTCACATCGACAACTCGGTTTTATGTTGCGGTCGGTAAGACTACCGACAACACCGGCCGAAGCGGAGACGAGGTCAACGGCCTCGTGCGCAAGGCCATGCGCGATGCTGCTCAGTCTTCCAATAGTATATTGATGGCACCCGCGTCCGAGACTAGCGCTCAGGCGACAAAACGGCTTTCCGCACACAAAGGAGTGAAGGGACTTTACCTATTGCCCCGCGTGAGCGCGCCTCAATATACGGACAAGAACCTCAAGATCCGAATAGAAATCGCCTATTTTACGTATCCCAGTAAGGCCCTGCTGGGAATGCTGGGCATCCCACTTTCGGCGCAAGGTGTCCGCGGTAAGAGCCGAGATATCGAGGACCAGCTGATTGGGGCCGCATCTGAACGAGCTATAGAAAAGGTACCGTCCTTCGGTGCTGACGTACAGTGAGGGCGGATATAACAGGCCAAGCTCGATTGGCGTTCGACTGGCGTTAGCAGAGTTCGGCCCGTAGCGATCGGTTCTTTACTGCTTGCGAAACGTCTAGTTTCGACTCTATCCTAAAAGGATCGCAAACCAATCATCTTCAGTCCCTGGGCGGCAGCAACGCCAGCTCAGAAACTATCTACTCGATAAACGCTTTCAGCTCAAATACAGCGGGTATCTGGCAGGAATTGCATTTCTGTTCAGCGCCTGCCTCGGCTTTTTGCTGTGGCGCACGAGCAATGCTGTCATTGCGCAAAGCCACGAGACCGTGGCTCAAGGGGAGCAAGTCGTAGCGCGCGGTCGCGAGGTAGTGAAGGAGAGCCAAGCGGTCAGCGAAGTCGTCAAGATGAGTATCGTCAAAGACCCGGACTACGCTGACAATCCGGCTTTGCTAGAGGCATTCAAGGGTGATTCGGACAAGCAAAACCAGCGTCTTGACGAGCAACAAAAGTCACTCGAGAGTCAGTCCGCTGCTCTCAAACAGCAATCAGCAGAAATCGCGCATCAACAGCGGTTTCTGCTGGGGGTTCTCACCTCGACACTCAGTCTGCTCGTGGTGTTGATTGGCCTGGCTGGTATTGTCGTCACGCACAAGGTTGCTGGTCCCATCTACAAGATGAAACGTCAAATCAGGGACGTCGGTGCAGGCAAACTGCGCGTCCCCGCCAGGCTCCGCAAGGGCGATGATTTGGTCGATTTTTTCGAGGCATTCGAAACAATGGTGATCAGCCTGCGCGGGCGCCAGAAGGAAGAAATCGAAAAGCTCGAGAGTGCGCTCGCAACGCTTGGCCCCAAAGCTAAACCCGGTGAACTAGAAGAGCTCAATCAGCTCCTCAAAGACATGAAGGCCGCGCTCGACGCTTAAGCGATCGCTCGGCTACTCAGCGATATTGAAAGTCGTGCTGGACGTTCGAGCGATCGCCAGGCTTCTAGTAGACACGAAGCCGCGTCTCACGTTTGAGGCAATTTGACTGTGATGTGGGTCCCCTTCTGAGCCGCTCCCATCAATATATTCCTCGGCAATCCTAGACATGCGCGTTGCGCCAATGTGTAAACGCGCAACATTTACCCGAAGGCTTCCGTATAGGCATCCTCGCTAAATCCAACCAGGTAGCGCTTGCCGTAGACCACGAAGGGCCTCTTGATCAAATTGCCGCGCGACGCCAAAAGTTTGAGCGCATCACTTTCCCTCATTTGTGGCAACTTGTCCTTCAGTCCGAGTTCCTTGTAATCACCGCCAGATGTGTTGAAGAGTGGCCGCAGGGCGCCGAGTTGGGCGAGGGCTTTCTTCAAATCGGCCTCCGTGGGTGGCTGTTCGCGAATCGGTTTTACCTCAACGGCGATCGCATGGCTTTTCAACCAGGCCAAGGCTTTGCGGCAAGTGCCGCAGCCCGAGTAGCCGTAGAAGGTGGGCTTCGTTGACATTGCACGAATTTTTAGCCGCGAAAATCACACAAGTCTCGAAAATTCAGCGAATGGTTCAGCCTTTGGCTTCACGCATCGCACTCAGTGCCGGCGGACACGCTTGCTCGATTGCGGTGTTGCGGTAGTTATCAAGTGCTCATGCCTGCCCGCGTAGCTTCGTACCCCCTAAGTGTCTTGTTTCTGGCAATTGGCTACAGTTGCTCCCTGCCCGCTTGCCTGGACCTCGGTGACTCGAGTGACGCAGGTGCCGGCGGCACTGGATCGGGGACTGTGCTTTCTGGCATCTGCGCAGCCTCGTTTTCTCCTTGTGGGGGTGACGTGACAGGAACGTGGCAGGTGCAGTCCATTTGCTCGGTCGGCAATCCCGCGGATACGGTCAATGCCAACTTTACAGCGTCGTATCCTGACTGTGCGGGCGTGTGCACGTCCAATTCCATGACTGTCAGCGGTAACAAGACGTATAGCGGAACTTCTGTAACGAGCACTGAGTCCTTTGACTTCAGCGAGAATCTGTCCCTCAGTGACGCCTGTTTCAATGAAGCGTTAGGTACTTCACTGTCTGACAGTACTTGTCAAGCGGCGGCCGGACATTTTGATTCAGCCAGTTCAGCCAGTTGCGGCTTATTGGCAGGCGCCTGCAATTGTCAAGTGACGGACTCCTTAAACAACTCGACTACCAGTTACGTGGCCTCGGGCACTTCACTTACGGAACCTGAATCCAATACCGATCTAGGCACTACAGTTGACTATTGCGTGATTGGCAACACCATGACTCAACGCCGCACGTTACCTCCGGGTATTCAATACGTAGTTACGTATACTCGGCAGTAGAACCGGAAACATCTAACATCCATCGTCAATCCGCCTGGAATCAATTACGTGCTTCAATTCGTCAGGCAATGATGGGATTCCCGTCCCAAGGCGGTGATATGGTTCCAAAATCTGACGCGATTTAGTCCAGTTTATTCGCGCCAGCTCGGGCCATGCATTTCATTACCATCCCCGGGTCTGTCGACGTTGTCACCCGCGCATTCGACGATCTCGAAGAAATGCCGATCGGGTAGCATCGCAATAGCCGCATTCTGACCACCCTCGCTCGCTGATGCCGGACCCCAGAAGACGTTTCCCCCCTGTTCGCGGATACGGGACACGGTTTGGTTCATGTCAGTCTCAAGACCGAACCCGACGTCACCAGGGTGCGTCGTGCGGTTGTCGCATTCGTAGAGTGCAATCGCGACCTCTCCCAGTTGAAACACGACGGGTCCCGAAGTGGCGAATGGGTGCGGAGCCAGGGCCGCCGCCGAGTCGTAATTGGGTGCCGTTTGAAGCAAAGCTTCGTACCGAGTAACCGCCTCAGCGAGATTTGGCACGAAAAGACTGATGAATCGTAGACGTGGTGGCGTAGACATTTTAGTTTGGCCCTGATTGACGACTGCTGAGTTCCGAGTTCGAGCCGACGGCTGAGACTGATGGCTCAAAGTTATTTGCCTCGCTGATTGCCCCACAGCAGCACGTGCAGCCGTGTCGAGAAGCGAAAACCATGTTGCATCGCTGCTTCGGCGACGAGCGGCGAGCGCTCGACGAGTTGTGACTGGCTTCTCGCTTCTGGCATGAGAATCACCCGTTCCGTTGGCCACCCGAGGCTTGCAACCACTCGAAGTATCTCTTCCAAGTCCGCCTCGGATACGACGACCCACTTGAGCCAGGCGCGCCCCGTGTCGCGCAATGTAGCGAGCGCCGCCATTTTCACGCGATGTGCCTCTGGAACTCCACTACTAGCCAGCTTTGGCGACACGTTCCACTGCGTAATTCGGTTCGACAATGCCGTACTTGGAGTAATCGTTCCATTCGTTTCGACTTCGGTGGCAAATTCGCTTAGCTCCGTGACGAGTTCCTCGAGCGCTGGCTGCTGCAGCAATGGCTCGCCACCGGTTATGACTAACCGCCGCGGCGTCAATGCCCTGATGCGTGCCGCTGTGACCAACAGATCCTCATCAGTCAGTTCGGTCTTTCTGTCGTACTGCCGCCAATCCCAAGAGTAAGGCGTGTCGCAATAACTGCAGTTGAGGTTGCAGTCGCCTAGTCGCAAAAATGTGGCTGGCGTGCCCGCGCTAACCCCCTCGCCCTGGAGGCTTGCGAAAAGTTCGGATATCCGAAGGACCGTCACGCAATAAGTCTTGTCTGAAGTATGTCACGCAGGCAATGCATCTCATGCTATAGGCCGAGGTCTATGCCTAGTAAACGGGGCACCCGCCCTATCGACGCCCTTCGCAATGTAGAGATAATCCCTGGCTTTCACCGGCTCGCCGAGGGTTCGGTTTTATATCGAGCCGAAGGTACCGTGGTGCTAGCGACGGCATCCGTCGATGATCAGGTCCCAGAATTCATGAAGGGCAAGGGGGAGGGTTGGGTTACTGCTGAATATCAAATGCATCCGCGATCTAACCCGGTTCGAAGAGAGCGTCGCGATGGTCGCGAAAAGCCGCTCGGCGGGCGCAGCAAGGAAATCGAAAGATTGATCGGAAGGGCATTGCGAGCAGCTGTGCACCGCCGGTATCTCGGTGAACGTCAGATTGTCATCGACTGCGACGTGCTCGAAGCGGATGGCGGCACACGCACTGCAGCGATTACTGCAGGCTGGCTCGCGCTTGCTCTCGCAATCAATACGCTGCGTCGCAAACAGTTGCTCGAGATCCCCGTGCTGCGCGATCAAGTCGCGGCAGTCAGCGTCGGCTACATCGATGACAAGCCCACTCTCGACCTGTGCTACACGGAAGACTGCGCGGCTCGGGTGGACTTGAACATAGTTGC
Organism: uncultured delta proteobacterium; assembly: GCA_963819085.1. Lineage (GTDB taxonomy): Bacteria > Myxococcota_A > Polyangia > Polyangiales > Polyangiaceae > FEN-1139. The sequence continues at coordinate 166,355 of CAWFUX010000038.1, read as the reverse complement.
GACAGCCAAGGGTGCGCTGGTGGAATTGCAGGGCACTGCCGAGCAAGAGGCACTCCCCCGCGACAAGATGGATGAATTGATTGATTTGGGTCTGCGCGGCACGGAGACACTGTGTGCGCTGCAACGGGAAACGCTCGACCGCGCGGGTGTCAGTCTTGACCGCGTGCTGCGCACATGAGAATGGATGAATGTTCGGATCGCTCGACGCTGAGAGGGTAATCATCAAATGGCAAAGTTACTAGGGTCAAATTCGGTTGTCCGCTTGTCAACGGCTACAGTCGCACTCGCCTTTGGAATTGGTTGCGGCTCGAGCGATAAAGCGCCTGCGGTCGGCGTTACTTCCGTCAACCAAGGCAAGCAATTGAGTTCACTTTCAGCTAGCGAGATGCAGACACTGTGCAGCGATTTCAATAACTATCTCGTTGCACAGACTGCACAAGAATTCGTCTCCAGGTTGTGCACACAAGCCGCTTTTACCGCTACCTCACTAGGTGCTCCGGCTGACCCCAGTCAAGCCTGCCACGATTCTTACGCCAGTTGCATGAACGATACAGCCAAGAACTCGAGCGGCATTCAGGTAAGCGCGCTGTGTCCGAGTACACCTGCGGCCCCATCCTGTTCCATGACTGTGTCGCAGTACGTGGCATGTCTCAATGAGCTTATCCCCGCAGCTATAGGGGCGTGGGAATCGAAGAGCGACCTCTGCGATAACCTTGAGTCCTGCACTGGGCTTTGCAATTCTCCACTAACGCTTCCGGCCGCCTGCGCACAGATTAACACTACTTGCCCGGGTCTAATGCCTCAGGTTGTGAGCTACGTGACGGTAAGTTAGCGGAAAATAAATGGCCCCAGGTATTCAACGCCGGCCATTACATGGGAGTGTCCCAGCGCACATACCTGGGGCCTAAGCCCTAGTGAGTTTCACTTAGGCCGGTAACCGAATCATTCCTTTAGGGTCACCCGGGTGCCGTATTTTCGACAAATCGACGAGTCTGTTGAAAATTGACCCGTTTCAAATCGACCGAACACTATGAACAGTGCCACCGTGCCGCGCTCGGTCCTCGGTCCCCGCCCCACTGATTTCCAGGATATGCCTTCTCCCAGGCATGTCGATATGGCGGTGTCGGCGTCGCCCGTGCGATGCGACAGCCCGGTGGCGCTTTTTTTTCCGCTGAAGATGTTTCAGTGTGTTTTCAGGTTAAGTCTGCAGCCAACTTGGCCGTTGACCACGGGGTCGGCCACGTGAAAGATGAAATTGAGAACATGGCGGCTCGTGCACGGCGCGGAGCCCTAGACTGCTCCGAACGAAGGCAGCTCGGAGTCGCTCTGGACAATTCGCTGGAAGCTAGAATGCTGTATCGCGCCGGCTGCCGGTTTGACGCTCTAGACAACGTGCTACCTGGTGACGACAACCTGGCTGAGAGAATCACGCGGCGAGTCATGGCTTCGAAGTCACCCGCGTCAGGACAGCGCAGTCGCTAAGAGCCCAGCTTTGTTGGACGCATGGTCACCAAGGGATTCGGCGTATTACTAGCGGTTTCAACACGCCCGTGAACGGCGGACGGCGGTTCTCGAGTGTCGATGCCGAATACTTCTGAGGGTGTTGCATCTTCCAAAGCGGCGCCAGAATCGTTCTCACTCGCGAAATGAAACGATTGATCGGCAAGCGGAAAATACAGCGTGAATGTCGTGCCATGGCCCTTCTCGCTCGCAACGTTAACGAAACCCTCATGTTCCTTCACGACCCCGTGCACGATGGACAACCCGAGGCCGCTTCCGCTGCTGTCCCTCAGCTTCTTATTTGTAAAAAATGGCTCAAATACCCGCGCGATCATGTTAGCGGGAATGCCCGGCCCAGTGTCGGACACAGCGACCACCGCGTACTTTCCCGGCACGACTGTTTCATGTCCGAGTATGGGTTCGATCACGTTGACCGCACCGGTGTAGACAGATAGTGTGCCAGCTTCCCCTATGGCTTCAATTGCGTTGCGGACCAAATTCGAAATTGCTCTTTCGACGTGGTACTGAGACGCATTGACTAGCAACGACAACGGGGAAAGCTCAATCGTCACTTCAAGGCTGTTCTGCTCGTCTTTGGCTATCAATTGAGGCTCCGCACTCAAACAACCCGCGACTATCCAATTGAGATCTAGTGGGGCCTTTTGCATGCGCCCTTGCCTCCCGAGTGTCATCAGATCTCGGATGGTTTGAGTTGCCCGATTCGCGGCGGATTTGATCGTCTCAACATAGTTGCGCAAGCGTCGGCCTTCGTCGCTATGGGCTACCCCGAGTTTCTCGATCAGACCGAGCATTGTGTCGGGCAGTGCTACGAGCGGGCTAAGTGCGCTGTTTAAGTCGTGAGCCACACCGCCGGCCATCACGCTTAGCGACTCCATACGTGTCATTGCGGCCACCCGCTCCTGTACACTGCGCTCGTGCAACGCCGTCTTGTGTACAATCTCTTGATGCAGCGAGACACTCTTTAGCGCAAAGCTGATTTGCTCTCGCAACATACCACACACTCCCAGCCCTGACTGCGGCTCGAATATCGCGACGCCCAGGTAATGAGATTCAAATGTGAGTGGCAGAGCAAACAACGTGTGGCGCCGTTTGGTGTAGGACTCGGCAAGTGACAAAAGTTTGGCTGCGGGTTGCGAGGTCTTAGGGAGCTCAATCACCCTCCCGTCGCAAAGTGCGAAAAATGGCTCAAGCTCCGTCGATTCGCCCTCGACGCAGAGTGCAATGAGCACATTGTTAATCGGGATCAACGGCAATTCCTCGGCGAGCGTGCGCTCGAGGGTTGCCAGGTCCGGGACACTGGCAAACATTTCTCCGCAGCGGAGTAACCTCTGATAGGTCACCTCGATATTCGAGCGTTGTTCGGATTGAGAACGGGTGTTAGAAAGGGCGATCGCACGACGCGCGGCGTCCCAGAGATCCTCGAGATCGACTTCTTTGATTGCACCGAATTCGTGGCGAAGGAAGCTAATCGCCGTTTGAACATCGTCGAAATATTCGTTGTGGCCTCCTGACTTTTCCAGAAACAGCTCAAGCGCCGACAGAAATGTGCCTTTGCTTCCGTCTATTTCTGCCTGCAGCGCGTCCAGGATTTGGCTCGATCCGCCCGCTGCCTGTCCGCCCGGCTCTAGGAGCAATTCATCCAAATGTTCCCGAAGCCGTTCCGAATTTTTGCCTAAGAACTCGGTCAGGGACGGGCTGTCAACCGCGCGTGACTCCGTGCCCACTGCGTTGCGAAAGTGGCAACCGCATGAACGACGTTTGACTAACTCTACGGGCAGGCAAACACGAATCGGGACCAGGTTACCATCTAGTTGGGCAACTATCGTATCCAAGGCAAGAGCGGCCATCCGCTCTAGGGGTTGACGTGCCGTTGTCAACGGCGGGTTCGAAAACCGCGCTGAAACCAGATCGTCGAAACCCGCTACGCATATGTCCCCTGGCACACGCGATCCACTCCGCTTGAGCGAATCGATAGCCCCAAGTGCCATTCCGTCATTGGCTGCGACCAGCGCATCGAATTGTGCGCCTCGTTCGAGCAAAGTGTTGGTAGCGACCAATCCCGTTGAATAGGTAAAATCTCCAAAGGCCGTCAAATTGGGGCTATACTCAATTCCGTGCCGTTCAAGGACCTTTCGATACACTTGCATCCGCGCGATCGCATCGGCGTTTTTGGGGGGTCCGCCCACGAAGGCCACACGGCGCCGGCCGTGATCGCGAATCACGTGCTCGATAACAGCCTCCATACCCAGCTGATTGTCAATGACGATACTCGGCACGTCAGGGAGCTCGATTCCAATGCTGCAAAGCGCCATTGGCCGATAGCTCTCGCAAAGCTCCTTGAGACGGTCCGCGCCGCACGCTGACGCTAACCCTGCGGAAACAAAGATTACGCCGTCCATGCTCCCGGGGCGTACTAGACCGTAGACCCGATTGTGAACGACACTTAAAGGATCTGGACTAAACAGCGGACGGCCGACGACGAATACTAGGTTGCAGTTGTACCTCGCACATGAGTTCTCGAAACCCGTTCTCAGCTGAGTCTCGTAGCCAGAACCAAGGTGATCCATGTAGTCGATCAGTACGGCGATCGTCCTACGTGATGAGACTGGGCCCGAGTGGCTGCGAGGAGGGGTCGTCACGGAATACCGGAACTTTAGATTCCCCCGAATTTTATCCAAAAGCAAACCAGTGTCAGGGACTTACCGCAGGCCTACACGGGCGCAGCGTGACTTTGGCCGAAACTCGTTCAAAAGGCCCGAGTGTGAGCGCCACGCCAGGCCCCACTTGGGCGAATCCTGCCCGGCGCCATGGAGATAACGCGCCGGGCTGACTAAGCCTTGGGCGCCAAGAGCGACAGCGACAACCGCACGAAGTCAGATTCCGTCAAGATGCCTACTAGTGTGCCGCCTTCCAGGACCACAGGCAGGCAGGTGAGCTTCTTTTCGAGCATTACGCGACACGCTGTCAACAATGCCGAGTCAATACGGGCAATGACGACGTTTTTGCGCATGATGACGCCAGCTTGAGTGTCGCCGCCGAATTTGGGCGCCTCGGTGCCATCGGGCTTCTTGCCGAGTTCAGCGTGAAGTAAGTCCGTCCGCGAGATCAGCCCAACGAACTTCATATCGGAGTCAACAACGGGTAGGTGCCGGAATTTGAAGCGTTGCATGCACTCTTCAAGATTGCCGATCGGTTCGTGCTCCTCGACGGTGATAATCTTTCTCGTCATCCAGTCGGCTACGACCTTCGGGGGCCAGTTGGCGGGTGGAAGCGTCGAGGTGACGTTCATGGGTCGGCTCGTCGAGTCGAGCGCGGACTTAAGTCGCAGGCTTGGCGGCAAGGGTCGCATCGACTCTGGATCGACCTCGACAACGTCCATGCTAACGCGTTGTTCTTCGATCGCCGGCTCAGCCGTGCTATCCGTTTGGGTCGCTGCTGATTCCGCCGCTACCGTTGCCGGTTTCTCATCCGTTTGGGTCGCTGCTGATTCCGCCGCTACCGTTGCCGGTTTCTCTTCAGCATCGCGTTGAACTTCGGTACTGCCGCCATCCGTTGGTAGATTATCGCTGCCCATAAATACCGACTATCACAACTGCGGGTGTACCAGTAAGCCCCCAGTTGGCCGACACCGGCAAAAGTTCCTCGAATTATATGTGGGAGCAAGGCCCCGTTGCGCGGCCGGTGGGATAGTGGCGTGTTCGTTGCTACGCCAGCGCGGCCGCGACACAGGCTACCAAACAGGTTGTAAGCAGACCGCCCACAAGGGCACGCGGAGCGATTCTGGCGACGTCAGCACGACGATTCGGTGCCAAACTCGAGTAACCCGCAATCTGAATCCCTACTGTGCCAAAATTCGCGAACCCGCACAAAGCATATGCCGCAATCAGTTGACCCCGCGGACTGAGCCAAGCGGGATCAGTTGCAAGCTTTTGACTCATGGTGCTGTAAGCCACGAATTCATTGAGTACGGTTTTCTGCCCAAGCAATGCCCCCAAGTGTGAAACATCTCGCATGGGTGCGCCCATTAGCCATGCGAGTGGAGAAAAAACGGTGCCAAGCATTGCTTCGAGCGACCACGAAGCGTGGAATATCCGTTGACCGATGAACGCGACTAACCAATCAGCCAAGTGCGTCAAAGCCAAGAATACGATAAGCATGGCCGCCACGTTGACGGCGAGTCGCACGCCGTCAACGGTACCCGCGGCGAGAGCATCTAGCACATTGGCTGTTGAACGAGGCATGTGGATTGGCGAGGCGCTCGAGGTTTCAGGGACTGCAGTTTCAGGCAAAATCAGCTTTGATATTACGATTGACGCCGGAGCGCATAGCACGCTGCAAACGATCAGGTGCCCGGCGATACCGGGCACGTAGCGCATCACGACATACGCAGCCAGTACACTTCCCGATGTCGTGGCAAACCCAGCAACCATGCACGCATTGAGTTCCGACAGCGTCATGCGCTCGATATAAGGTCGGATGACCAGCGGTGCCTCGGCACAACCTACGAAGACGTCGGCCACTGTCGAGAAGCTTTCCGCCCCGCTAACCCCGAGCGACCGCGACAGGGCCCGCCCGAAGATTCGAACAATAAACGGCAAGATCCTCCAGTGATAAAGGACGCCGATGAGCGCAGAAAAGAAGACAATTGTTGGCAGTACCTGAAACGCGAAGATCATTCCAAAGGAGCTGGTGTTGGTGACTAAACTCCCGAACACGAATTCTGAGCCGTTCCGGCTAAACGCGAGTAGCTTTTCAACGATGGTATTGGCGAAACCAAACCCACTACGCAGCGGCGTCCGCAGTAGCAGCGCCGCCAGGACGAACAAGATCAGCGTACCCCGAGCAGTGCGAGAAAGGGAAATCCCACGTCGGGATGTTCTTGGGGCCAACACATAGGCCAAGAAAAGCAGGCAAACGGCTCCAAACAGGCTTGTCAATCGCTGAGTCATCGCTTAGTCGGACCGGCGGCGACTCTACAGCGTACCGATGACGAGCGCCAAGAGTGTCGTGACCCCATAAGAAATGAATTTGTCCGGCGGCTTGCGCCGTGAGTATCCAGAACTAGAAATGGCGTGGATTTGGCTCACAAAGCCGAGCCCGCCAACGAAGAACCCAATGACACAATCCGAAATCGCTCGCCAACAAATCACCAACGAAATCCAGTCGAACCGCGTTGTCTTGTTCATGAAAGGTGACCGCCAAGCCCCGCGTTGCGGCTTTTCGGCTCAAGTCGTTTCAATGCTGGGCGACTTGGGGGTTGGTTTTCAGACATTGGACGTACTTTCCGACCCTGCATTGCGGGAAGAAATAAAGGCCTATTCCAATTGGCCCACTATTCCTCAGCTGTACGTCGATGGTCAATTCGTTGGCGGCTGCGACATTGTCAGCGAACTGTACAAGAACGGCGAACTAGGGCGAATGCTCGGCGCACCAAAGGTAGAACTTCCAAGCCCAACCATTCGCATTACCGACGCGGCTGCCCAGGCATTTGGGGGCGCTCAGGCAGAAGGTCCGGAGCGGCTGCGACTCGAAATTGGCCCCAACTTCGAATACGATCTGCTGTTCGACACGCCCCACTCGAATGACATTGAAGCAACCGACAACGGGGTCACATTGCGCATGACCATTGCCACCGCTCGCAAAGCGGATGGAATCGTGATCGACTTCGTCGAAGGTCCGTCGGGCGGTGGCTTCAAGATCGAGAGCCCCAATGAACCCGCCAAGGTCAAGGAACTGAGCGCGAAGGAACTTCAGCAATGGCTGGCCGAAGGTAAACAATTCGACCTATTTGACGTGAGAACCGAGCAAGAGCGACAGGTTGCAAGCATCGCAAAGGCGCGGGCCCTGGACAGCGACGGTGAAGCGTACCTGCGTTCCTTGGACAAAAGCAAACCGGTCGTGATTCACTGCCATCATGGCACACGCAGTCGCGCCTTTGCGCAGCAACTAGTCAGTGCGGGCTATCGCAATGTCCACAATCTCGAAGGTGGAATTGACGCCTGGTCCCAGACGGTCAACCGAAACGTGCCGCGGTATTAGTCGGGCGATAGTAGCGAGGCCCGATGTTTTAGCGCCAATCGAATCGAGCGTCTAAGGGGTTGCGCGAATCGATTGGCAACCGCTGTGCACGTCGATACGCGCGTACTTATCGGCGTGAACAGTCTTGCAAGTCTTGGGGCACAGAACCAACTTACCATTGCTCCCGTCAATGTACCAACCGTCGAGCGCGCCACCACCACAGCTGAGATCAGTTGTCTGACCGACAAGCCATTGCATTGCCGGGGTGCCGCCGACGACATTCTCACTGTAGACCAAGTTGAGCGCATTCGGATCATTCTGACCGCCGACAGGCGGCGAAACTTGGAAGCTGCACGGCATCGATGAATCGGCTATCATTGTGAGTGCCGACGCCAAATCTGTCGCAAAATCAAGCGACTGCGTCAAATCGAAGTGACAATAGTTGGGACCAGTATCCTGGCAATCCGGCGTCAATTGGGTGCCACCCGTGCGTGCCGCCTGCGACAACCAGGGTCGAGCGTCGGCTCCCGTTGTTGAACTGCGCTTCGCTGCCTGGCGAGCCGACGATAAACGTCCTTACCGTTGGGGCATTTTGAAACGCCATCGAGATGTCACTGACCAAGGGATGCCAGTCAACCGGATACGCCGTTTGCCCGGTACCTTCACAGCCGAGGGAAATCGTAGGTTGCCCGTCGGTAATTAAAACCATGAAGGGCGTGAAGTTTCCGTACATTTGCAACGCCGGGATGACCCCGCTTGCGTACCCATATTCATACGCGTCGTCCGTTGGCGTTCCACCTGACACGTAGGCGTTGGCCAAACCCGAAGCAATGACGGCTCTTTGTGTCGAGCCAGCAGCACCCAGCGGCGCGGCCGGAATCAACGCCGACGTATTTACACAGGTGGAAACAGGCAATGGTGTCGTAGTGTGATTCGGCACCGTATTCATATTTGGAAAGAACAACATGCCAACGCCGGTATTATCCGGCAATTCTGTGTCTATGGTTTTGGACAATACCTGTTGGGTAATTGCCCACTTGGACACGGTGGAACCACTTGGAATATCCATCATGGACCCGCTTGTGTCAACCACGAATTCGAGCAGCGCCGGCATAACTGCCTGCTCTGAACTCCAACTCGCGCATGCGGCGGAAGTGATCGCGGCTGAAAGAGCTGGTGTCAGCTCCGATATTCCCCCTGCGACGGTCAATGCGCCGCCAGCGCCACCAACACCCAATGAACCTGCCGTTGACCAGGCGCCACCCATTGACATGACACCACCAGTTGCGCTCGAGTAGATCACGGGCGCACCCCCCGTTGATGCAGTCCCTCCGGTTGAGACGGCACCGCCGCTACCCAGTCTCACGCAAAGATGCGATGCGCAAGTCAGGCCCGCATTGCAGGTGTCGTTCCCATAACACAAGCAAGTTTCACCCCCGGCTGGGCATGACGACTGCCCGCCGGCTGCATTCGGGCCCTGCGTGTTTGAGGCGCATGCACTTAGGCCTGTGAACAACGCCAAGGCCGAGCCGACAACAACCCTTGAGAATACAGTGTGCATAGCCAAAATTCTCCGTCACAATATCAGCCCGGGCTTACGTCCAATCGATATAGTTGGCGCGCAGCCACCGCCAATCCCAACCATATTGTGCCCACATTCGTGTGCCAGCGCTAGAGTGCCTTGGTTTTGGCCTGAACAATCGCGCTTGAGCTTCAACGGTCAGAGCCAATAGCCTGCTCAAAGCCCGACCACCGTCACGGGCACGGAACGTATTTGTCGTGGTGCCGTTGCCGAGTTCACCATGGTTATTCTCACCCCAGCACTGAACGGAGCCATCGTTCAGCAATGCACAGGTAAAGTCATTCACGGAAGAAACGGCCACGGCGACGGCATTGGTGATGCCCGAGACCAAGACCGGAACGGAGCTGCTGCTCACTGTGGTGCCGTTGCCGAGCTGGCCCGCGTAATTGTCGCCCCAGCACTTAACCGTGCCGTCGCTGAGCACCGCGCACCCTGCAGAAATCGCCACCGCATTGCTGATACCTACAACCGTAACCGGGACGGAACTGTCCGTTGTGGTACCATCACCGAGATAGCCCAATGCGTTGGATCCCCAACATTGAATCGCGCCGTCGCGCAGCAATGCACATCTCGCCCAGGAATTTCGAAGCAATTGCGATGGCATTGCTGATGCCCGACACCGCAACGGGTGCTGCGCCAAGGTTGCATTGAACCACGCCACCGCTCAGCAATGCGCAATTTCCGGCCACGGCGACAGCGTCAGTGATACCCGAGATCGCAACGGGCAACGAATTGCCTCCCCAGGACTGAATCGTGCCATCCCCTAGCAGCGCGTAGCCGCATCCGCCCGAGCCAAGGGCGACAGCGTCAGTGATACCTGGGACCGGGGCGGGGACGGCGTTGCCCCACCACGATTGTACCGTACCGTCGCTCAGCAACGCGCAAGGTTCTGTTTCTTTTGCTACGCCAGCGGAAACGGCGATCGCGTTAGTAATATTGGAGACCGGGACAGGCACCGAGCTGTTCGAATTGGTCCCGTTGCCGAGTTCACCGTCGTTGTTATCTCCCCAGCATCGAATTGATCCATCACTCACCACGGCGCAGGCAAAGACTTGTCCGAGGGCAATTGATTTCGCGGCGAGCTTTGTGCCTGCTGAGCTGCCCACCGTCTTACCCGAGCAGCCAGAAACCACAATAGCGCAAGCGCATATGACCAGCGGCAACAAACGCATATTCATGCCTCGCACATGATTAGAATGGATAGAGTAATCCATTTGCCGCGGTAAGTCTCGTTCTGGCATGGCGGAGTTCGCCAATTCGGCACAACTACGTACTTAACTCGCCCCATCGATTGCCGTGCATCATCAAGATCGAGTTAGTGGCCGCTCGCTGACGCGGGCAAGCATCGAGTGCTAACTGCCATGTGCACTTCCAAGGTCCGCCACAAGACCATCCTAGGTTCACCGTCGCTCACTAAGCTGCAACCCGGTGGAAGTCCGGAGCAACCTTGGTGCCTCTATTCAGAAGCGAACGAGTGCCCCGACTTTCCACGACAGCAGGCTGATGCCTGCTGGCTCACTTTCGCCTGGGTCGCTACCCGGTCCCCCATACATACTCTGGCTTGCAGTGAACTCGCCTAGCCCCCCGAGCCAGCTGTAGAACCAGTACATTGCAGTTCCAGACAAGCTAACCTCCGCACCCGGGGATTCATCCGGCCCAGCTTCACGCGGCCAAGCGCAAGCCGTGCCCCTAGCTCAAATTTTGTCTTCAAGCAATGAGGCATAAACACTCCATTCGCCCAAAAAAAACTAGCATTGTGTCGTGTGGCGCCGCAACCAACCCTGGCCACAGAGAGGTGCCATTGATTCGTTGGTACCCCACCCTGAACCCGATGGACGTCCAGCGCGCCAATGGAAATGCGACGAAGAACTCGCCACCGGGTGACCAAGCTTGGATATTTTGGCCGAAGCCGTTGCCTGGATTGCTGTCAATCGGACAACTGCCGCTACCGGGGCGGCGCCTTCGACGACGACAACGGCGTTGACCGTCTTGCGTGTGCCATGGACTACGACACCTTCCGCGGTGACGCTGACTTCTTCATCGGCTTCCGCTGCTGCTCAATATAGCAAGTAAAGCCCACGACGCCCGGTGCGCAGGCCGTGGGTGTTGGGCCACGCTATGTGACGCTGCGCAGCATGTCGCCCAGTATTGCGTCACAGACGCACCCAGTTTTCCGGACGGTGAATGGTGCATCCCTGGTTACACATACGGTTGCTGGGCTTGCTGACAGCGTGTCGCAGGTAGCCGACATGTTCCCGAGTATCGCCGCGGCAAGTCGAGCCCTAGCTGCCCTTCAAAGCGCTGCGCTCGTGATGTATCGATTGAAAATTCAGAATCCGACCACGGTGACGGGCACAGAGCTGTCTATTATAGTGCCGTCGCCGAGCTGACCCTGTTCGTTGTCTCCCCAGCATTGAACGGTGCCACCGCTTAGCAGTGCACAAGTGTGGTATTTGCCAGCAGTAATTGCGGTCGCATTCGTGACGCTCGGGACCGGCTTTGCTGATGTCCGAGCCCCTGAACAGGTACTGAGCTGTTTGTAGTGTAGCCGTTACCGAGTTCGCCATAGGCGTTAGAGCCCCAGCATTGAAGTATGCCATCATCCAGCAATGCGCAGGTGTGCTCGTAGCCCGCGGCGACAGCTTTCGCGGCCAGTTTTGTACTCGTTGTGCCGCCAGCCGCGATTGTTCCGCCAGTGGCCGTCGTTCCTCCCGTTGATGTATTACCTCCTGCGCCCGCAGTCCCGCCCGTACCACCAAAGTTGCACCTGCAACTCCCAGTGGCGATATCGCAAATGGTACCGGTGCAATCATTGCAATTGACACTCGGGACCGCGCATCCCTCGGACTGTACAGAGGCGCAGAATTCTGGCGAATAGGCGCCCGCAAGTGCCGCGCGGTTTATAGGCTGCCCGCATCCGCCAAGGCACGGCGCCGCATTCCAGACTACGACACAGTCTGAGTCGCTGCGGCAGCTCTGGTTTGCCGAGACGATGTCCGTATACGTGCGCGCGATGGCTTGCAGTAGGTCGTCGCACGTAGTGCCGGTCGCGCTTGCGCCCCCGGGAGAATAGGCGCCGCCAGTGGCTATCGCTCCCCCCGTCGAAATCACGCTGCTCGTCGCGTGGGTGCCGGCTGTGACGCCTCCTGATGAAACAATGCCGCCAGCGCCTACAGTCTTCATATCAAGACTTGAGCGCCCACCGCAGGCCAGTACGATTGACACAATCGGAAGTAACGACTTCGGGGGCGGGAATGACTGTTGACCGCACAAAGGAAGCATAGGCACACGTGAAAGTTTCCTACCCTAGTTGACTTGACGCAATACCCTCTGACAGTCTTCCGTAAATGGCATGTTTTTCGGCTTTTTCCGCTCGCATGACCGAGGCCAGCATCCGTCTGCCCGCCGCAAGCCGTGAAAATGCACACGACGAATATGCACACGACCGCACCGACGGAGAAACTTCTAAGCATGGAAAATCATACGTCATTCGCCTGCAATACGCCCGAAGCCGTGTCCGGTTGCGCCATTTGACAAATTGTGAGATTGGTACGAATCATGCGCGCGTACTTAGCTTTCCTGGCGCTCTTAGTTGGTTGTGGCGGTTCGGTTGACGCCGGAAGGCGCGAGCACGGTTGGTGGCAGTACGACCGGTGGGCGCTCGTATGTCCCATTCCCTGGGGCTAGTGGCGGCACTCTCTCCGGCACTGGAAATTCTGGCGCGGGTGGCACGACTCAGACAACTACGGGTGGACAGATGGCGACAGGGGGTCGCTCCCGTCTGTCGATAGGTGGCAATTTCCCGATTGGTGGCGCTGGCACTTGCCCGATGGGTTCGCAGGGGTGCCCTTGTTACGCTTCCAATCTTTGTGCCACGCCGACTCTCTTGACATGCGCGAATGGTACCTGCTGCACGATTAGGTTGCGACTACCTTCGGCGGCCGGCCAACGACAGCACTTGTGTCACCCGCGCCCGACTAAACCCTCCCTGCTAGCAATCGCCGCCCGCAACCTCCCCCGTTTCAAGCTCCCTCAGCCATTGCTGAGCGCGGTCCGAGGCGGACAGTCGGGCCCCGGCACGCCTTGAGATCGCAACCGTTTGCGGGCCGATTGCTGTGGGCGGTAGAACGACGTCACTTAAATGAGAACCCGCGACGACCAACATCAATTGGAACAGGTTACATCACCCAACATCCGACAAAGTGCGCGCAGTCGACGGCGATCCTGATCGGTGGCAGTGCCCGCTGTGACCTTTCCACGCAGCGCTTCCACGAGTTCTATGACTGTCGTTGGCTTGGCTTGTAAGGATTCGCCCTCAATGTCCAAGGGCTGCCAGACGATCGTCACACCACAGCGCATGTCCGGTGTGGGATAGTCCGATTTGTAGGCTACACCGACCGTAAGGGTTCGACTGGGTCTCAACGGCAGGGCTGCCCCGTGCACGTCGGCACCGCGCCCCGTGGGAACGTAGACGGCCCATTCCGGCTCAATGCCCATTCGACCGGTCACGACCACGTCTGAAGTGCAGCCAGACGACACAATAATGTCGGATATGATTCTCGTAGATTCGACGAACTCATTCATGCAAAGCATTCTTGGCGTTCCGACGAAGCGGCACTGCTCCGCGAGGCCATTGCCTGCGACCATGTAGTAATTGCTAGACGGCGGTTTGACCGGTGCGGGTAGGGCTTCAAAACCAAAACCTGTCCCTGCGGGTCCATCAATTGGTTTGGCACCAATCTTGGCGGAGGAGGGCTTTGATGCGGGCTCCACGATCTTCTTGCTTGGCTGTGGATGTTCGTTCTCAGTTTCCACCGAGGCAAGCTTGGCATCCTCCGCTGCAACTTCTTGAATTAACCGCACCGCCGGTTGTAGTGGCGCCACATATTGGCTCGCGCCGGGGACTTTACCCACCAACTCCAGTGCGTCGGCGAACTTCTTGAGCTCAGCAGCTTTTCTCGCATTCGCGCGCAGGCCGCGAGCAAGCTTTCGCTCGCCTTCAATGGGCTTCCCGTCCGCGTAAAGCAATGCCCCATCCGCAATCTCGTCGCACCCTTTGAGCCCCGCAGACGTGCATTGATCTGCAATTGGACCTTTGAGAACCAACTGTGCGCTAGGAACACAGGCAATGAGGGCATACGTCGATCCGGCTAGAATCGGCAGACAAAACACACGCACCCACAGACCCCGAACACTCGATCCCACCATAACCGGTGAGGGTAACACGGAAAGGCAGAGCTAAGCAGCAATTTGGAGCTCTCTGAGTATTACGCTTACCAGTGACCACTAAACTCGACTAATGAATTATCGTCGTCGTCTCAAGAACGAACGCAACAGTCTGCAAGAGCGCAGGCGGGAGCGTACTCCCGAACAGCACAATCGCCTCGCGTCCCTCAACAATGCAATTGGTCTTGTCACGCTCGCGAGGGAGGTCGAGAGCCAAACGGATCATTGGAACGGCCGGAGCGAGACAACTTGGACTACCTATCATACGGCGCTTGAAAACTGGCTGCAGGAGCACCCATCGCCACCTAATACCGAGCCTTGACTCTATCCGAGTTTGGTTGATAGACAGCCGGCTGCACGCACTCCTTGAGCCTTTTGCCATTCCAAAGTGGCAACAAGTCGGTGGTGTAAAAGGGAACAACGAATGAGTGGAGAATGACCTCGCAGCCAAGGTGGCAACCTGAACACGCATGGCCCGACCGTTCGGAATTCTTCGGGCCGGTATCTGCCCACCAATCGTTGTGCCATTACAATCCGCACTCGAACTTCGGCCCCGAACTTGCACTTACACATGAGCACGTGCAGCCACCAGAATTCCAGCATTGGCAATTTGACATTCGATCAATGAGCCAGCTTGATTCTAGGTTGCCCGGATTGGAGAACATCATGAAGTACCGAAATTTGTTGGTCTTGGTAGTTCTTGCTATGACCATTGGCGCTTGCGCGGACGAAAAGAAGCCAGCCGCATCAGCCATGCCAGCAAATAATGACAATACAGGGTCGAGCGTGGTCAATCCCAAACCTGATGACAACGGCACTCGGGGAAGCCTCAACATATCAGATGAAATTCGCAAGGCATGCGGCCTGGCGGATTCCGAGACGTTCTTTGCCTTCGATTCGGCCAATGTGCGCCCAGACGATCGAAAGATCTTCACCAAGCTCGCCGATTGCTTTTCGAGAGGCCCCCTCAAGGGTCGCGAAATGCGTCTGGTGGGTTATGCGGATCCCCGCGGATCGGCCGATTACAATCTGGCTTTAGGTGGCAAACGCGCCGACAATGTGAAGTCCGTCATTGAGGGGTTCGGATTGAGTGCGCAGAAAATTTCGACATCTTCTCGCGGAGCAATGGACGCCACCGGCACAGACGAAACATCGTGGGCCAAAGACAGGCGTGTCGAAGCCGCCGCCGGCAATTGAAGTCTCACGCGAACCTAGATCGAGGTGGAATTTACAATTAGGCACCCGAGGTCCCCCACTTGGGGACCTCGCGGCTTTTAGGGTTCTTTTGTCGTGACGGAAATAGTCAGCCGGCCTGAGTTGGTGTCGGTTACATCATTGATGAGGCTGGACGCGAGGCGCGTGGAGCCATAGGCTTCGCCGCAGTTTTTTATCGCGGAATCGAAGTCTTGTCGTCGGAAGTCGCTCACGCTGTAGATCCTTCATTGGTCGGTTTGGCACACCGGCACGTGCAAGAGATTATTCTAGATTCGTTGGCGGCGGGCGTGTTCACCGTAGATCTTGAATTTCGGATAACTTCATTCAACCGAGAGGCTGAACGGGTAACGGGAACTGCGCGAGAACAAGCCATAGGAAAATTCTGGACCGACGTCGTGCGGGCCAGCGATGCCGAGACTGATTGCGCCCTCGAACATAGCCTGCAAACCGGTGAATCGATCGTAAACAAGGCGATCTACCTCGTTGACGATCACGGGCGGCGGGTGCCAGTGAGCATCACGACCGCGGTCCTAAAGGACACCGACGGCCAGGTGTTGGGCGCAGTGGAGACCTTTCGCGATCTGACTCTGGTCGAAGAACTCAAGCGACGTGTCAACGACACATACATATTCGAGGATATCGTTGGACGTAGCGCTGCAATGCAGGATGTCTTCAAACTGCTGCCAATACTAGCCGAGAGCGACGCGACCGCGCTTATTGAGGGGCCGTCGGGCACCGGAAAGGAATTGGTGGCTCGAGCGATTCACAATCTTTCGCCCCGCAAAGGCAGGCGATTCGTAGCGGTGAATTGCGCTGCACTTCCAGACACGCTGCTAGAGTCAGAATTGTTCGGCTACAAAAAGGGGGCGTTCACCGACGCCCATGGAGCCAAGCCCGGAAGGTTGGCAGCGGCCGAGGGAGGCACTCTATTTCTGGACGAAATCGGGGACATCTCGCTGGCTATGCAAACCCGGCTTTTGCGTGTTTTGCAGGAGCGAACCTACGAGCCCTTGGGTTCCGTGGAACCCGTCAAAGCGGACGTACGAGTCGTCGCGGCCACCAATCGCGACCTCGATCAACTGGTCCGCGAGGGGAAATTTCGCGAGGACCTGTTTTATCGAATTGTTGTAATGCGCGTCACTCTTCCGGCGTTGCGCGACCGCCGCGAGGACATTTTGCTTCTCGTCAACCACTTCATCGGGTACTTCAACCGCCTCAAGCACCGGGACATCGTGGGTATCTCCGACGAGGCACGCGCCACGCTCCTGCAGCATGACTACCCGGGTAACGTACGTGAACTGCACAACATCGTCGAGCATGCGTTTGTGCTTTGTCGCGGCTCGCTCATTGAGAAGGAACACCTGCCGCGTTGGCTGCATTCCACAACTCGCCCCCCCGCCCTTGGACATGGGCAAACGCTCAGAGGAAATGGAGCGGATCTTTATCAGTGACGCCCTTCAACGTCATCATGGCAATCGCCAAGCCGCTGCCAAAGCGCTTGGTATCCATGCAAGTACGCTCTTTCGCAAAGCTGCTGCTCTCGGGATTGAGCTTCCCGAAGAAGACGGCCGCAGCCATGAGCACGGAAGCACCGACGCGGACTAACGGGCCGATTGACGCCCAAAAACCAGAGGTGTGGACCAGTTCGGCCAAAGCAATAAGTCTTGTGGCGCAATTTGCGACGGACCTTGCGGGGCAACCATTGCAATCTGCAATGGTCGCTCCCTGTCGTCCTAGATAAACTCCTTCGTCACGCTGAAGGACAAACCTACCTAGCCAATCTCCAACTCATTTGGGCGGTCGCTGAAGCCGGATACCCGGCACGTTCAATGCACCGATCCCTCAATACGGGGCTACCGAAGATCGACGCGCTTCTCGCAGGGCGAATACCTGCTCGGTAGTCATATCTATTGAAGTTCGGAGGCAAGGTTATGAACCTAGTTCGCTGGGATCCATTTCGAGAGTTACAAGAAATGAGCGACCGCCTAGGTCGCGTATTTTCACGGCCAGAACTACGCAACACAATCGGTCATGAGGCATTGGCCCTTCCTGATTGGTCACCGGCCGTGGATATTGCCAAGACTCCCGAAGAATTTCTCATCAAGGCAGAGCTGCCAGGTGTCAAGAAGGAGGATGTAAAGGTCTCCTTCAGTGACGACACCATCCGGATCGAAGGTGAGCGCAGGCAGGAGAAAGAGGAGCAGGGCAAGAAGTACCACCGGCTGGAACGAGCCTATGGAGCCTTCGTGCGCACTTTCGTAGTGCCAAATGGCGTGAACGATGGTGCGGTGAGCGCCGAGTTCAAGGACGGTGTGCTGCAAGTGCACCTACCAAAATCGAATAAGCCAGCTCCCAAATCAGTCGAAGTAAAGATCTCATGAGGAAACCTAGCGGGGTCGGGTAGGCGCTCGTACGCCCTACCCGGCCTTTGGCACGAACGGACAGTAGAGCGTATCGGACGGCACTGCCGCCCGCGCAGTGCCCTCAGTCGTTCCGTTTTCCGAGTTCACGTTCATACGCTAACAGAGCGTGGCGCGAAGGTCCGCGACAGGCAGTGGGCGGGGTCAGAACCCAATTGCTTACGAATCGTTGCGTTGTGTAGTCGGTTCGATGAGGTGTGTCTCGATTGCCCGGATCACCTCGTCGGCGACGAGTCCCTCCGTGAGTTCTGGCAACGCGAAATGACGCGTCTCAAGGACCTCGAAGTGTTCGACGCAATTACGACAAGTACCTATAGCCATTGCCGCGTCGATGGTTTCAGGGTCGAAGCTAATATGTATCGTCATGTCCCTGCCGAGGTCCGGGCTCGTCACAACAAAGGCGGCTCCGTGCCCGCTTGTTGACGTAACGCTTGCTTGACACACGCATTCGAGTCGATCAGCAATCCGATGGAGCGCAGGAATGATGCGGCTGCGGAGCAAGACATCGAACTGCGAGCATGCCTCGACACGTTGACGCTGTTTTTGATGCTGGCGTTCCTCTAGCCTTTGTCGCTGAGCCCTTAGCTCTTCCACCTTGGTGGTCCACGAACCGAGTAACGCATCAAGGCGACGATCCAAGTTGTCTTCCTTGGGGCCTGTCTCATCGTGGGCAATACCGTAATTCCGGGGTCCTTGAAGCAGTGACACAACTACTGAGTTCATATTCCGTCGTCGTGCAAGGACCGAACCAAGGCCGTATTCGGCCACCTCGCGGTGATTTGATGCACATCCGCGCGGATCTCTCGCCGTTGCTTACTGGTAGCTCGCCTGCCCAGAGCCGGCTCGTGGCTTCGGTGACAGAATGTGTGCGTTAGCGGAACCTTAAGTGGACCCCGTTGCATTGGCCGCGTGCGAGTGTTCGATTTTTGGCACGCCGCATGCCGCAGTTATTGATCGTGCTGCGCATAGCGATTCCAGTCTGGCACGGCAGAGTGTCCCCCGTGTTCGACGAAGCCAAGAGCTTGCAGGTAGTCATTGTCGACCGGGGTCGGATCGTGCGACGAGAGGTTTACCCGCTGGACTCGGGAATGATGGCGCGCATCCGGTATCTTCAAGCACTGAAGGTTGATGTCCTCGTTTGCGGCGCCGTTACACGTGAGCTGTCCTTTCTGCTGCAGGCGGCAGGCGTGCGTGTCGTGTCACAGATTTCAGGCCCAGCTGCTGGAGCCGTCGAGGCGTACATCGACTCAATGGGTTCCAAAGGAACGTGATATGACCAACTATTCGAACTGTGGCCGGATCATTGGGGATCGGTACTTCCTTTTATATGAAATTGGCCAGGGAGGTACGGCCAGCGTCCATCTGGCTCGCGACCAACGCGACGGACGCCTCGTTGCAGTAAAATGGTTGACTCCCATTTGTCACAACGAGCCCGCGTATCGAGCCAGGATGCGTCGAGAGGCCGACTTGCTGGCACAGGTTCGGCATCCAAACGTTGTTCGACTCATCGACTTCCGGGATACAGGTGAGCATGCTCCGTATCTCGTTCTCGAAGCGCTCGTCGGCGAGACGCTCCACCAATACCTCGATCGACACGGCGCTATGCCTGTCGCCCGTGCGCTTCCTTTGGCAGTGCAACTCGGCAACGCGCTTGACGCCGTTCATAGCGCCGGGATTGTTGATTGTGACGTCAAGCCGCATAATGTGTTCTTGTGCGGCACGCTAGGCAACCCTGGCGCGGTCAAACTCATCGATTTCGGCTGTGCACAATTGATAAATGGCGGTTCTCCATCGGACGGTGACACGGTTGCCGGTACGCCTGAGTACATGGCACCTGAGCAAATCCTTTGCGAGCCCCTGGATGTGCGAACCGATGTCTACTCTTTTGGGATTACGCTGTTTCGATGGCTTACCGGACAATTACCCTTTGGCACGGGCCCGACACTCGATTTGCTCGCGCATCAGCTGACGAGCCCCGCACCATCTCGGTTAGTCGATGCTCTCCCTCTTGGCCTCGAACGCGTCATCCTTACCGCGATGCGCAAAGATCCAGACAACCGCTACGCGACCATGGTCGATCTTCTTACCGATCTTACCAGCGTGATGACGGGCAAGGGTGACGTGCGCGGTGTTCCAATGATCCACAAGCCGGATGAGTATCATCCGCGCAGTGAACAAGGTAAACGCACGTTAAGGCTACTCAATCAGGAGGTATCGGCCGCTAGCGGAGTATAGTTTTGACCGGCCTTTGCGCGCGTCTTCCGTGCCGTCACGTCAGAAGAAGCCGACCACGATTCCGTCAAAATTACTCAACCGGCATGATGCATGCATTCCTTTGTCATGAGAACTTCCTTCACACCACAACTAATAGATGGAGACGAGCCGGCGCGCTACGCCGGTTCGGAATCGAGAAATGATCCCGACACGTTGGTCGTTGACGGTTCTCACGACTGTCCTTTGTGGACTCGCAGCGGTCAAAGTCGATCTTGGTGCGACTACCCGCGATCAAAGAACTCGATTCCGTGAAGTTCAGTCGCAGCGTCCAGTCACTGACGACACTAATATTACACCGACCTCGATTGTATCGGAGGCCAGCAGCCAGCCGTCATTGAATCGTGTATGCTCGGACGACATGGTTGACGTTGACGGCGAGTACTGTCCGGCACCCGAACAGATTTGTGCCGAGTTCATCAGCGAGAAGCGGGACCGATGTGAGCGGTTCAGGTCGAAAGTTCGTTGTATAGGCAAAGCGTCAGCCAAGCATTTCTGCATTGACCGTTACGAGTATCCTAATCAGCCAGGCCGCTATCCGACGCTTTCGGTCACTTGGGATGAAGCAAGCAGTATGTGCGGTCAAGAAGGTAAACGACTTTGCGCAGCAGAAGAGTGGACATTAGCGTGCGAGGGCCCTGAACGAAAACCCTACCCATTTGGCTATGTGCGCGATGCTACCGCTTGTAATTTTGATAAGCCGTACATTATGCCAGACAACTTCGCGTACGAACATCCGCGAACACGCGTGGCCGAAATTGCTCGTGTCAATCAAAGTGAACCATCTGGCTCACGACCACACTGCGTGAGTGACTACGGCGTATATGACATGACGGGAAACGTGGACGAGTGGGTCGTCAATGAGCACGGTTCGCCCCAAGGCCCCGAGTTTCAAAGTGGGCTAAAAGGTGGGTATTGGGGCCCTGTTCGCAATCGGTGTCGTCCAATGACAACCGATCATAATCGTTGGCATCATGGCTATCAAATCGGCTTTCGGTGCTGTAAAGACGTTGAAGGCGTCGATGCAACACCGCCGATGCTCGACGCAGGCGAGAGAGCGCACCAGCCGGACGCAAACACCTGGACTCCCGGTGAGATCGCCGAGCCCAATCGTTCGTGAGAGACAGTCGGCAGCATTGACGCGGCAGGGACGGTCTTAGCATTTACAGTAGGGCCGACCCTCCCCCGAACAGACCCAAGCCGATTTTCAGAAAGTCCGACATTCGTGACTTCGGTAACTTGTGACCACGCTGATATTCGCCCGTGGCGTGCACCCAATCACCGGGGATGCTCATTAGGTTTCCGGTAAAGCATTCAATGTGCCAATCTGGCTTGACCGAACGGCTAGCGTAATCAATAGGGATCAGTCGCTAACGAAGCGAGATCTCGCTCCTTGACGGGTCAGCCGCCAAGAGGCAAGCCAGTGCGTTAACATGACCCAAAACCTCGAATTCCCGCCATCACCGCCCGACTATGTGTATTTGATATTGGACACATTGAGGCATCTCCTTTCTCAATCGGAGCGTGGATGCACTGTATGCGATGAACTTGAAGTCAATAGCGACTTACCTCACCATAGATATCTGGAACTTGTGGACCTACCGCGCAAGCGACGATTGGATGGGTATTACCCCCGTCCGCCAAGTGAGATTACATTGGAGAGTCCTTGGTTCGCTGCAAAGCACTTCGATCCAACCGCCATTGTTCAGCCTGAGGATGATCCGCGAAGGTTGCTTTTGATTCAGCAATTGCAAATGATCGCAGGGGAATTCCTTGGATGACTTGTCCAATAAAGCCTCACTTCGTGCTGCGCTAGTTGAATCGGTCAACTATGAAGGACGGGGAGGTTTGTCGATGGACGCATTCATTCGAGCATTTTTTTGGCTTGACGGCCCACGCACGCCTGGTTGAGGGCCTGAGACGGGGGCGCCTCCCTTCAGCCCGACCGCCGCGATACCCCGTCCACACGAATCCGCGATAAAGGTTCTCGCGTAACGCTTGGGGCAAACTTGTCGCAAATTGGCGGACCTGTTTGCACTTCCCGCTGCCCAGTCTTATCGCAATACTACGATTAATTTCGAGCGCCAAAAGTGCCCTCTGTTGTTCACCGCCCGACGAGCAACCAGACGTGCGTCCCATCGAGGGTGATGAAGCAGATGAGGAGCTGGCGGCAATGGCAAAGGCCGTGGGCCACCCGGCGCGGGTTCAGATCTTACGAATGCTGGCTCGAACCGAAACGTGCATTTGCGGAGAAATCGTGGATGAACTGTCGCTCGCCCAGTCCACAGTGTCTCAACATCTAAGGGTTCTCAAAGACGCAGGGTTGATTCACGGCGAGATTGACGGGCCACGTACTTGTTACTGCATCTCTCAACGAACACTCCGCCGATGCCGGGCTCTTGCCGGAGGACTATGAAAGAACGCACTGCTATCATCGTATAATTACGATTAGTGGATGCCGAACCCCTGCCAGGAGACGTCCCAATGAGCAATACGATCAAGGTGCTATTTGTCTGTGTACACAACGCCGGACGGAGCCAAATGGCCGAGGCCTTACTGAGAAAGCTGGGTGGTTCTTCGTTCGAAGTGGCAAGCGCCGGCTTTGAGCCACGACCAGTTAATCCGTTGGTGGTCGAGGCTATGAAGCTCATTGGTATCGATATCAAAGACGCTAAGTCCAAGTCTGTATTCGATCTATTTCGGGCTGGTCGGTACTTTGACTACGTCGTAACCGTCTGCGATGAGTCCTCCGCTGAGCGTTGTCGCCGCAGTGACGCCTCCGTTTGCAATCACATACACGCGCTGACGTCGCCCTTTACTAGCGCGAGCGGCCAGTCCTAGGCCTGTAAATGCCAGAGGCTTGCTTCTGTTTCCGCCCGTGGTAACATTTCTCCGTGACCAAAGTCCGTCGTGGCAACTACGTCTTCTTGACCTGGAAGGGAGACCATAGCCCGCGGCACATTCACGTGTATCGAGATGGCAAACTTGTGTTGAAGTGGAACCTTGACGATTCAGTCCCCATGAAGGGGAAAACTGACTCTCGGCTTCTCCAGCTCATTGCCGCCTTGAAGAAGGAAGGTGTCCTGTGAAGATTCGACAAGTTCTTGCGAACAACCGGAAGAATCGGTTCGAGATCACGGTTCGCTCGGGCCAGATGTACCCGTTTCCTTTTGCCAAACTCCATCCGCGCCCTAGCACCAAGAACCGTGTTGCCAACGTCTACGTTGACAAGGAACTTGGAAATGAAGCTGTCACGTACGTTCTGCAGTCCGGCGGTGAAGGGTCCGTTCACATCGATCACGTACTCGAGTACAATCAGAACCCTGAATACTTGGCTGAGATTTTGAGCCATAAGCTCACCGTGGAGGCGTTGAAGAGAATTGAGAAGTCTGGGCTAAGCCGTCGCGAGCTCGCACGGCGACTGCGCACTTCCCTGCCGCAACTCTACCGATTGCTTGACCCAGCGAACACTCGGAAGAGCCTAACGCAACAAATCTCGCTGCTTCACGTCCTTGATTGTGAGGTCGATCTTGTCGTGACATCCAAACGTGCCGCATAACTCGCGCATGCACTTGGCACCTTTGTCTTCTGCTGGCTGTTTCTGCCGGGCGCTGTGACTCGTCGATCTCGCATCAATTTTACAGCGCCCGGCTGTCTTGCTTTCTGATTCGTCTTAGCGTTACTGTCTGGGCTGCAAGTGATGCGCCAGCCGTTAGCCCGACAGCAACGAGGTTGAATCACTGATGGCCGAGTTCCAGACAATAACTTTGGCCCGGCACGGATCGGTGGATGTTTCTTGGGATTCGCGCATCCCAGGCAGCAAATTTGCCAGTTTTGCGGAAGGCTTTCGAGCTGCCGGAATTGTGCCCGCTTCCGAGCCGCCCTCGGTGCCATCCCAAGGGGCACGCGAGGCCCATACGCTCATCTGTTCTGATCTTCCCCGGGCCGTTGAGTCCATGCGGCTTATTGCGCCTGGTCGGGATTATCTGCAAGAGGCCCTATTTCGAGAAGCGGAAGTTCCGACGCCGTTCAGAACTTCGATACAACTTCGTGCAGCCACGTGGGCCGTACTGGCTAGACTGTCGTGGTACATGCGAAAGTGGCCGGGTACTGAATCGCCTCGCGAGGCTCAAGAGCGGGCTAAACGAGCAGCAGACGTACTCGAAGCTCTGGCAGCTCAAAATGGCTCGGTCTTCTTGTTGGGTCATGGGTACTTCAACGCCGCCATCATGCGTCAATTGTGTCGCCGCCGCTGGCGCGGACCCAAATTTCCGAGTACCCGGTATTGGAGTACCGTCACGTATTGGCGTCCGTACCAATCTGCTGCGCCGGAACTTCGACCGAGTTCACTTTAGAACGACAAGATGATGAGGCAAGAGATGTTGCTGGTTCGAAAGTTTGTGCAGAATGATCTCGAAGCGCCGTTGGCGTTGTGTGCGCATCTTCACTTCACGGGGTCCTTCGCATGATATGCGTCACACGACACCTCGCATACTTCCCAGACCGTACGGCTTCGCATCGTTGACGCAGCTGTCAACGGCTGCGCGTGACAGGCAATCGTGGTATATTGCCCCGCATGCCGGCGTATTCGGGTTCATGTCACTGTAAACAGGTGCAGTTTCGTGTCACGGGGCATCTTGAGTCTGCAACCATCTGCAACTGCTCCATTTGCATTAGGAAGGGCTTCTTGCACTGGATCGTAGAGCCGGAACAATTCGAATTGCTCTCTGGCGAGCCGGAGCTCGTCGTTTATCGATTTAACACCGGTATCGCTCAGCACAAATTCTGCAAACACTGCGGCATACACCCCTTCTACACGCCGCGCTCCGACCCCGGAAAGGTGGACGTCAACGTCAGATGTTTAGATGGAGTCAACATAGCCTCACTTGCACTGAAGCCCTTCGACGGCCAGAGTTGGGAACTGGCGATCCGCAGTGCCCATTGGCAAACGACGTGAGTATCATACAGGATCGACTGCGCGACTGCGGGCTAACGACAAAGCGTTTTCGCGGCGGCGGAGCGCGGTAATCCGCGCGGAGACCGGCGCTAAAGCGCGTGTTGAACAAACCCGCATGCGACGACGTTGACTGGGTTTTTCAGTCTGAGGTGGCAGTCCTAGCGCGGTCAGCTGGTGTCGGCTCGGTGGTATTGCACGCTGTCGATCTAGGCTGTAGCCCTGGGCTGGGGTGAATGTGTGAGCAGTTGTTGATACTGTCGTAGAGGCGCAACGGACTCGGCGGGCATAGCTCCGCTGTACGCTTGTAGCGTGTTCGCGTTACCAGGAGGTTCATGGCGACACTCCAATGACCGGCGGGGCTCGGGCCGAGTGGTTTGGCATGCCATTGCATCGCCACTGGAGGGCTAGGCACTGCTCGGGGCTGAGCCGACGCAGTAGCTGCAATGTCTCGCTTCGGCAGTGGGGGCAGCAGGGTTTGGCTTTTCGGCGTCGTGGCTCCTTTGCGAGTGTCTGGCGTGTGCCGAGCAACAGCTGCAAGCGGTGCAAGGTGTGCCGTTGGCTCGAATGCAACAACCCATAGGCTCGCACCTGATGCATCCCCTTGGGCGCGACATGCTGCAGAAAACGCCGCAAGAATTCGTGCGCCGGTAGCTTCATCGTCTTGCGCGTGTGGTCTCGGTTGTCACGGTAATCGAAACTCACGTGTTGGTCGGTGCACGCAACAATCGCCTTGTCGCCTAGTGCCGTGCGATGGACGTAACGACCCAGATATTCCAAAACTTTCTCCGGGTGTTGCACCACCGGTTTGGCATAGACCACCCAGCGCTTGCCCGATGGAATCTCGGGCAATGTTCCCTGCGGCAGGGCCCGCCGGGCGAGCGCCAGGAACCGCCCTCGAAAGCATTTCGCCAACGCACGCTCGGGCACCAGGTAGAGCTTGCGATAGACGGGCGGTCGCACCCAGGTGCGACCATCCGGGGCCAATGCACCGCCGGGCACAAGCAGGTGCACGTGCGGGTGCCATTCGATGGTACGAGTCCAGGTGTGCAACACCGCCAATGCGCCAATGCTGCCCCCAAGCCAGCGCGAGTCCCGGCACAGCGCCGACAGCGACACCATTTGCCGACCGCTATCGATGTGACTCGATTGCAGATGCAGACCTTCCCCTAGTCGCAGCCCGAGCCCATAGATGGTCGTCAACGCCATTCGTCGCACTGGGTGTTCGACGGCTCCGAGCAACCGCCTAACCTCCGCACGACTGAGCACCACGGGCAGCGTCCGGGGTCGGTTGACGCGCAAGAGCGCAAAGACCTCATAGTCCTTGACGGGCGTTGGGAATGCTACGCGCCCTTGCCGCGTATATTCGATCGTAGAAAAATGCCCGAACTCTGGCACGCCGTGGGCTGGTTGTACTTGCTTGCGATTGCCGCAATTTTACTGATCGTATCGGTGCGAAATTGGCGCAAAATTCGGTGGTTCAGTCGCCGCCGGTATTAGGCCAAGCCCAGCCGCGTTATCGCACATTCTTGAGTTCGGGTGATGAACTGATCCCTTTCTTTACCGCTAATCGGCCAAACCGTGGCGTCGTGCCAACCCACGCCGCAATCGCTGCCGTCGCTCACTGTCGATCACTCAGCCGCTCCCCGATGGCTAAATTGGACACGCTCGGACAAGAACGAACCCTCCCGTGACGGCATCGGTTATGGATGGCTTGGATCAGTGTCGCGGTGGCAGTAAAACAGAAACGCCCGCGCCACTTCGATCAGGCGTCCCTCAATCTACGGTAGCGCACCAGGGAGTCAGGAGCATCGGGTTCACCGTCCGCTACGTCTACAATTAGGTCGATTTCGGCGTCGTCGAGTTTCTTGTGCTGTAGGAGTTCGTCAGTAAGAAGTTCTATTGCCTTCCAATTCTTAGGGTCATTTACGAACTCGTGCGCTTGAACAAGAGCGTCTTCAAGCGACTCCCCAAGAATTCTCAACGTTTCTTCCGCAAGTGCAAAGTTGCCATCTGCACCAAGCCTAGCGGATTCTGGATCACCGCCAGCACGCAGCTCAGCAGCGTAGCCTGCCAATAGCGAGGTGATATAGTTACGTGCCGTGGTTACGTCGGTGCCATCCAAGCCTTCAAGCTCTTTTGAGACACCAGAGCGTTCGGAGGTGATGATCACGTGGGCTTGCGCGAAATTGTACCTGACGTTGGCGACGGCTTGCGCAGCCAGGTAAATACCAGTTAATCGACGCGTTACTGATACCGGCATCTACGTATCTTATCCGCTGATGGGCATTCACCACAACATAATCTGACATTGCTAGCCAATGTCGTAACCGTCGCGGGCTGTTAAGTTCCATCACCATCGCCCGTGACCCGTCTAGTCACCGTGTTTCGTTCGAACGAGTTGCGATTAGCCAGACCATTTACTTCTTGCGGCGCGTTACGCCGCGTGAGCTTTTGGGAATCGCCTCCGACCTTGTGAGTACGTCGGTCAGTTGTGGCGGCCCGCTTTTGTCATGGAAATTCGCCGATGGCGGCAGCACCACAAGGCGTAGTCTCAACGGTTTCGGGCCAACGAACTCAAGCATTCCACTCTTGAGCCTCTTTGGTTTTTGGCGGTTCGACATACAATATATCGCCATCTTCTGGAGCTCAAGCTTCGCGGGATAATCGCTATAAACGTTGCCCCTCAACCGCTTCCCGGCTAATCCAAGAAAAGCCTTCACGGCTTGCCTGGTCACGAGCCACGGTGACGTCACCCCAACATTCCCATCCGTTTCGACAACTCCTAGTTGTTTCGCATAGGCGCGGATGGCTCGCCGCACGACGTCACTCATTGAAAGCTTTTCGGCTTCGCAGCACGCGGCCAGCAACCGCTCGTCATCATCATCAAATCGAAAAGCCCTTGCAGGGGAACCGACGGGAGAAACCTTTGGCATGGTACGTCCTTTCATTGCCTCAACACCGCCTAGCCTGCGCCAGTCACGGGTCTTATCTAAACATGCCCGTATAATACAATTCCGATAAAATTCCACTCGTTCGTAGAGGTGCACAAAATTGCGCCTGTCCAGGTCGATTTGGTCCGCCGGTTGGCGTGTACTCGACCGGGATACAGCGACACTCAGGACGTTCTGCAGCTGGCCGTGTGCAGTTTGCAACACACCCGTAGTTACTGGGATTTCTTCAAGCCGGGGCTTCCGGTTTGCTTTTGACACCTTTGGTGGGCATCGCTGTCATTAAGGCGCTCCGTACGTGAAAAGGATTGGAGCGCCATTGGTGTGCAATGCCTCGGTCCGCTATCGAAATATGCTAGAGACAAAGGTGATCGGAGGGACGCTGAGAATCACACAACACCGGAATCGGACGTCACTTCAGTCGTCCCGAGTCCCACCAAGGCCCGAAGTTCATCGCCTGAATGCCGCCGTGGATAAAGTTGACAGGTTCGGGTGCCCGTGCTGCTCTGTGGAACCTCACAAACGAGAATACCGCCGGGCAAGGAGCCCCAGTGGAACTCCCAGAGAGGCAAGAGCCAATTGAACCCCTGGATTGCCACCTCCATGACCAGCCATCACCAAGGTGACAACCAAAATCGAATGCAATAGTAGAAGCCAAATTATCAGCAAGAGCCGAGCCCGTTCCTGACGCTCCAGAAGCGCCACTCGATAACCTGTTGACTTGCCTTTCGGTTGTCTCCGCAAGAATTTACTCCTTTGCAGATCGAAGTAAGTAGTGCGGCTTCGGGCTTGACCAAAACAAGCTGCGTTCAGAATTAGTTCTCCTTGGCCTCCTCTGGCGGCCAAGCCATCGCCTGAGCTTCGGACATGCTTTCGATTATGAACATTTTTGCGTAGTTTTTCAACAATCAATATGTGGACAAATTCGTGAATTGGATAAGTGGCCAAGATTATCGGCTTTGTTCTGTCATCGGTCGTCCGCTGTACGACCCATTTGGCCCCGGCGGTTCGACCAATTGTGGCGCCGGCTGCCGATTTTGTGACTGCGAAGATGATTATCTAGTTTGCGACGAATCCGGCTGAATTCCGTTGCTCATTTCAGTGAATTCACGTCACCCGCCGGCACGCCCCCCAAGTAGCCCCCGCCAAGGTCCTGCTGGCTCCCTATTGCACCAGCGACTCGGGCGCTTAGGTGATCCTAACGCCATCATCCTGCCAACCTACGCCATGCTGGGTGGGCCCGGGAAGATTTCTCTTCCGGGGCTCTTACAGGCCGAGAAGTTCGCACGGGAGTCAGCCAGAAGTGGAAGGAATCGAATGACAAGGAAGGTCCAAAGTTGTTCGAGCGCTACAGTCAGCTCGTCAGATACTTTGACTCGCGCGCGCACCTATGGCGTCAGTAGGCGGTCCCCGGGCTTTTCCATGTGAGCTTGCTTGTCCCAAACCTGGACCAGGGTGCCCGCCTCAGCGCCAGCTCCATCGGCCCCGGCGGGACGTGCCGGGGCCGATCCACGCAGATTCAGCTCGAGCGTTCTTTGTGTTGAACTCTATCGTTCGGTAAACTCTAATCTTAGTATCGCCTCCACCTTTGGCGTGAGTTCCTTGCGAAGGTCCGAGGCAGCACGATCAATGGCAGGCAGCATGAGCTTTTGTAGTTCGGGGGTTACCTTGCCAAGTCTTTCCCAAAACTCGGGACCCGGTCCAGGATAAGGCACCGGGCCGTCCACGTAGTACTTCTTGAGGATGGGCCAGAGTATCCAACACCACCACCAAATGAATATGTACTTTTGACCCAGAGTAATATCACCGCCCGCTTCCGAGCTCTCGGCGTAGTTCGGCGAATCGCCCGAGTATTTGACAGCGTTGGCATAGGCAAAAGCCTCCTCGGCCTCAATTACGCCGTCACCGTCGGCGTCGGGGTTGAACGCAAGGGCGGCGCCATAGGGATCATGTCCTGCTTCTGCAGCAATCCAATCGCGTGCGAATGAATCCCAATTTCCGTCAGGGGACGCCCAGGAGCTCTGCGTCGCGATTGCTGCCGAAGCAATGCTCGTGTTATCGGCGGTGCTGGCAGCAAGCACCGGGGCATTGAAACCGCCGGAGTTACACTGCTCCATCATGACGATTAGTGAGCGGTATTTCGGGAGCATGGCGAGGTCCGCACAAAAGTCACTTGCCATATACGTCAGCCCGAACGACGGCCACTCGCATAGGAATGATTGCGTTCCGTTGTTATCGCCATGATTGTTGGTATGAATAAATAGCAGGTCGTGCGACTTGATTTTACTCTTCAAGTCGTTGATTGCATCCTGGAAGCATGCCCGTGTTCCCTGACCCGTTACCTTGATTCGATAGGCGCTGCCGTCTCCAGGCCAACTTACGCCAGGGCCGTCCTGAGTATTCAATGTTCCGTCGTAATTCAGTGCATAGATATGCTTAGGATTATAGCCGTACCGATCAATCAACATTCGATAGCAGAACTCGAGGTCGTTAAGGTGCCGCAAGTTCGACATACCGGAATAAAGGATTGCATATCGGTCGCCGTCCGGAACGATAATGGGACATCGCAAAATGGGCCAAACTCGAAATAGTTCCGGATTCGGCCGAACTGTGATCGGTGTATGAAAACCATGGAGCGTCTCTGGCTTAGCAGTCGTATACGGGGGAAAGCGCGCCGGAAGTTCCGCATGCGGACTGCCATTTTCTGGATCGTACAGCAGATAGCGGCAATCGTGACCGTAGTTGGCCTGTGGGTTGTCGTCCGCAAATACTAGAATACTGCGGCGGGACGCCACTAGCTTCTGGAATTCGGGCCCAATTTTCTCGCCCTTTTCATAGATTTTACGGTCTAGGTACAGATTCGTGATTTGGCGCTTTTGCCAATCCAGACTGTTGAACGCATGCGCGCGCATCCGAGCGGTGTGCTCGTTCTCTTGAAAGTGTGCCATGTCGATACCCTCCTTCTTACGAATTGGATCTGAACTATTCGGGAACTAGCAAAAACTTGTCGGACACTCCCGGAGCCCGATAGGCGATACGCCAGTGATCCTCCTCTCCTCGATGAATGGGCGGAAAACGCTCCTCGATTGAGAGCGTTTCGCGGGTCATTAGATTAATAAATATGTGCCGACATGAATGGCCCCAGTTGGCGCTCGGCTCACGGTCAACGAATGCACGGTACGCCGCCCACTGAACTTCGACTGGCACCGACAATACTTGAAGTTTCGTGCCAGCGGGAACGGCAATTGTTGAAAGGTATGCGACCCCGCTGGCGCGTTCCGCTGGCGTCAATTGTTGCTGAACGAACTCGGCTAGCTCTTCGATGAGATTCGACATCCTACTGACACTCCGTTGGCAACGGCCGAATGCTTCTTCCCGAGAAAAGCTCTGTAACAACACCTTCTTGGCTGTCACCGTATCGAACTTGTATCCGAGCACCCTCTTTAGGAATTTCGAAAAAGTAACCGTGAATGCTCTTTTGGTCGCGGCTGATGGAAACTGCTTCCGCAAGCAGCCCGTCCGCAAGCATTTCCGGAAGAATCGCGCGCTCGGGAAAGTTTGGTCCAAAGACGGTCACGCGCACAACCTGGCGCGTCCCATTCCTTCCAGGCATGAGCACCATTTCGGCTTCGTAGTGGGTTACCTCTAGCTTGCGTTTTGCCATGACGGGGTTCCTATGAGCTGAACTCGATGTCGCGGATGTCGATTTCGCCCTCGGCGGTCGTGTCGAACTCAAATGAGATTGACGCGATGTTCGTCAGGTCTACGTCCTCTGCCCCCGCGTTGGCAATTGTGTAGGAAAGCAGGGGAATTCGCACGCTCTTCATTGCCGACTTAACTAGGTCGTCGAACCCACGCACATACGGGTAGGGGATGTCGGCAAAGGAACTGACGCGGATCGCACGGGACTTGCCGTTATGATCTGACAACCGGACGTGGAAGTCTTGCGCCAGTCCAGTTGGATTTTCCGTGCTTTCGTATTTCTGGGTTACCAGAAATGCAAGTGTCGTAAAGCTAGATACGTCCTTTGCGGTCACAGGAACGTTGGTCAGGTAGCTACCCGCGCTACTCGACCATGCCACGTCGCCGCCTGCGACCACGTGCGGCGAATGTGGATCCAGCGTTCGTAATTGATTTTCGGCAAATGTCGCTAGTGACGTAGGGGTGACCGCTCCCCCCAGAGTATTAACTGCCGGATTTGACTGATCGAAGTCGTCGAGCACTTGGGCTCCGGTTTCCTCATGTATCAGATGAATCTGTAGGGCGCTTACCAGAGACGGTTTGAGCCCAGCCGCGAAGAATTCAAGTTGTTCCGAGCGCCCCTGGAGGTGCGCTTGGAAGAATGCCGTGAAGTAACCCTTGGCCACGTTCTCATGATCCGTGAGGGATATTAGGTGGGTCAGATCACTAGGCGTAATATCCCAAGTCAGCTCGGTCGCCGATTCGATACTGGCCCATTCGGTATTGAATCGATCGTGAGTGGCGCCGTATACAAACGCAAAGGACCGCGGCCGATTGGTCTCATCGAAGATATTGAAACAAGTCCGATCTGGCCAACTGCCAGACACATCGCCGTCATTCGCTCCGTAGATGACGAGCAGTGGTATACCGGCTGCGCCATAGTGGCTGTAGTCGGTCGGAGCAATCGAAATTCCGGCTTTCAAGTTCCAACCGAGCGCTTCGGAACTGTTTATTCGCGCCGCACGGACCACTGACTCGGCCCCGCGCGAGTGCCCGGCAATGCCGATGTTTCCAAAATCGATATGGCCCTGGAACATGCCCGGGTTAACGTTATTCTGAGACATAATGCCGAGATGGGCAAGAATCGCCCGCGCCCGGGTTTCAATCATTACGCCAGTTGGAGCATAAATGCTTATCGCGACAAATCCCCATCCTGCTAGGTGCTCCAGCAAATAATTGTACCCCAAGTACGAAGTGGTCATTGACGAATTGCCATGCATCATGACCACAAGTGGGAACGCTCCAGTGGCGAAGGGCGCATCCATACCACTATACTGTGAAGGATACCGAATCGTTGCTGACAGAGGCAACGAATCCGTGGGGGTCGGTCCGGTGTCGGTCCGGGGAACGTTGATGGTGCCGAGCGCGTAGTCGTGCTGGCCAATCGAACCTGAATAGGGGCCGGGCAGCGAGGGATCGTCGGTAACATAAAAGCCCGCTCGAACGTAGCCGTCGATCATATCGATAGGTGGATCGAAAGTGCCGTCCGTTGCAAACTGAGAAGGATCTGTAACATTGTTTCCGAAGTCGATGACAATGTCGTACTTGCCTGTTGTCTGAGGATTGGGCCATACGAGCGTCGTATTCCAGTTAACGCAGCCTGGTACGATTGGAACGACCTTCACATTTGGAGTCATGCCTGGACCGGATATATCCGTGAGCGAGGAGTTCGTAGCCCAGTCGGTCGCGCTTTTGCGTTTAATGACGTAGATCGCTGCGCGAGAGGAGAGAAGACCCGCAGGTAGTGCGTCTGGATCTAGTGCCGCATACACATCAGTGCCCTTGGGGAAATTGTCAACAAAGTGAAAGTACGGCCGATGTGCTAGCGGCCGGCCCGAGATTTGTGGAGTGAGCACGACTCCATTGCCGTATCCAAACAAATCCTTCATTGAAAAACGGACAACCAGGGACGCAAATCTACGATCCGAGACTACATCCCCTGGCTGCAGGGTCATTTCCTCAGCGTCGAACCAGCCCGGCTTAAAAAGGACGCGCAATGAATTGATAGTGCCCAACCCCGACTTCCTCGGCTGTTCCAAGAGCTACCGAGTGACTCTCTGATCCATTAAGTCTTACGGTCTCGATAAGAGGACGTCCCGCCCGATTTCGCGCAGGCTCTATCGGATCTCCGACTCTCCAACCAAACTGCCTCGGAACCGTTACGATACGGACGCACCCTTCTGGAAAGTTTCGAAGGGTCAACCCAATCTCAGTCTCGCCTCGTTCTACACCAGTGAGCAGTTGACCGTGGTGGTCGCTTGGAAAGAGGTGAGGGCGACTGTTCCGTTGGACATGAAATGAAACCCTTTCCTCGAATGATTGCTGGTCGTGGCCATTAATTCGAATCGCGTGTTGCTGGCCACACAGTTTCTCTTCCGCTTCCACATGCGTTGAGAATCTGTATTCGCCCTGATGACGAACTAGCCCGAAATACGGCATCAGCACCGTGATCGGCACGGCGCCATGGCGATCCGAGCTCAGCTGCGCCAGCACTTCCATTTTCTTGCCTTCTAAACTGAACGTCAATGACGCAAGAGGTGGGAGGCCCTGGCCAGAAACGAAGACAGTCTCTCCCACGGAGAATGCGTCGCAGATGATGCCTTCATCATTTAGAAGCTTTATCCGTTTGTGCATAAACTCTCTCGACTATCGCAAGATAAACCGTGAAAAAATGGGCGGTGTAGCCAGTATGCCGAAGCTAGTACGGACCCTAACTCAATTGGTTCTTACGCAATACTATGAGCCCCGAGACGAAGGCCGCACCACTTTGGTGCTGGCAATCGGTGCAGTGGCAGTTAAGAAGAAACACGGGGTCAGCCGACGCGATAGCGGATCGCGCCGCAGGCGCAGCCTCCAACTATGGGGTGTTGCATGTCCGTTCTATAGTGGCGCTCGCGCTTGTGCACAAGCTATCGGCATGCGCTGCGCTTCTGCGAAGCTTCCAGTGGCAATGTTCGCAACTGGACGGGGTTCGGGTACGCGGATGAAGTCCGCTCGCTTGGACTGAATGTGTCGCTCGACAACCAGCGATCGCTGGTATCAAGGAAGTTTGACTACCGTGAATCTGAGAGCGTAGGAATTCCAAACACCGTCATCCTGCCAACCCGCGCCGCAATCACCGCCGAAGTCACCGTCGCTCACTCAGCCGTTAGCCGGTAGCTAAATTGGAGCAGCCTTGAGGCGCTAGGCGCCTTCCCCGGCAAGCTAGATGGTCACAATAATCAAATTGTGGTCCAGCTGAAGGTTTGAAACTGCTTTGACCAAGCAGCCACCGGTTTGCCGTCCGCGACCCGTCTGGACTCGAAGCTTCCCCGAACAATTGCCGCCTTGGATTCACGCTGCAGGCCTCGAGGGCCCAAGTAAGGTCAACAGTGTCATCCTGCCAATTCATGTCGCAATCACCGCCGCAGTTCACCCGTCGCTCACTCAGCCGCAGCCTGGCTGCCAATTGGGAGCAGCCGTGGCAGACAGGACGGGAGCGAGAGACCCCCGTTGGACCTTCTCGTTTTTTGCCGTCACGGCGGCACGGAACAGTTAGGTTGGCCTGGATTACCTGAACCCTTCGCGCTCCGTTGGTCTTCTCTAGGGAATTGTGGGATTGTCGCGCGCGGCGCGTCCGAGCGACTTGAGGCGCGCCCCCGCGACACCACTCCACACCCAACTCTGACACGAGGCGCCCGCCACCCGTCATCGAGTGCACCCAGCTTTCCGCGCCGTCACGCCATTAAAACAACGTCGGGCCGGATCGTTCCAATCGAGCCCGACTCAGGGAGTTAGCGACGCGGAAAGCGCGTCACCCACCGTCTAATTACTTGGCAATGTGCATGGTTGCATCCACCCGCCAGCTCGAGCCCTACCGACCGAGATACGAGTAAGTCAGCGCGCTCGCTTCACGGCGGCCTGGTTCGCCTCGACGGCCAGGGGTCGCGGGCGCGGTCGGAGTTTGTCTTGCTAAATCTAGGATGATTCGGTCGGACCGCGGACATCCATTTCACTAACGCAGGACTGTACCGATACGATCCCAGCGAATGCCGACACCGCTCGCGGACGAAAACCATACTTGTCTGGCCACTCCCACGACGTCAGAAAGCGCTACGGTGCCGAAGCGTCGCGAATCAATCGCTGAGTCGCGATTGTCACCGAGCACGAAGACCTGCCCGTCGGGAACCGTCCAGCGCCGGGTTCCCTCGCCCTTCGAAGGCGCGCTATCTGAGGACCAAAGTACTGAATAATCGCCTCGATCTGCGCGCTCGCGCACACAGTGCCCCCCGAGCACATCGCGTGGCTGACAATTGGCTCCGCCATCGCCCGAACTCGTCAACTCACGGCCATTGACGACAACCCGATGTCCCGTGATTTCGACCTGGTCGCCCGGGAGCCCAATCACGCGTTTGATGAAGGTACTGGTGCGTTCGTTCGGGTAAATGAACAGCGCCAGAGCCCCTCGCCAAAGGCGAGTCCCGCCGGGGTGCCCGACGGTCTTGTCGGCAAACAATCGGTCGCCGGGCAATAGCGTGGGCGACATGCTCGCCGAGGGGATCTTGAACGCCTCCAACCGCTCCGTCCGCGTGAAGGTCGCCGCTGGCCGCAACACGAGTAGATAGCCGCCCGCGACGTACAACCCGTAGACCAGTGCGCGTTGATAGGGACGCAGCGCGCCCGGCGGCCGCTGCTTGGCGATCCGCACCGCATCGATGGCCGAGCCAATGTAGAGGCCCAGCGTCGCCGCCACGCCGAAGAAAATGACGAAGCACAAAGCTGACCCCGGAACCCAAAAGGCGACCTCCGCGGCAACCGGGACCACCAACGCACCGCTGACTAGACAAGCCAAGCCGCGAACGATTTCGCCTACGTAGAGATGACCCAAACCCGGCATCACCAAAGCCGCCGCCAACGCGAGCAGAGGCCTGCGCGCCTGCGCTGTCATGGCATTCCTCCTAGGCCAACGCTCGGGACCAGAACGCCCACCAAGAAGCGAAGCAGATTGAAAAGACCAACCGCCAGACTGCCCGAAACGACGGCGAACAGAATCCACTGCTGGCTCATCCAGCCTCGAGCTGGGACCTCGGCGCGTACTTGCGCCATGACGCGGTCCGCAAAGTCCGCCGGCACTTCGGTCACAATGGCCGCCAGTGTTTCGTCGAGCAAACTGAACGTTGTTGCAACTTTGACGCAACGAGGACACGACGCTGCGTGTCCCCTCTGCTCGGGTGTGAGAGCTTGGCCTCGGGCTAATTGTTCCTGAATTTCACTGCAGCTCATGAATCTACATCTCCTCGTCGTCAATGGCGGAGCGCAAGATCTCGCGGGCGCGATAGATTCGAGATTTCACGGTTCCGACGGCGCACTTTTGAAGTTCGGCAATCTCTTCGAGGCACAGATCTTCAATTTGAGCGAACACGAACGTCGAGCGCATGGGTTCGGCCAAAGTACGAATCGCGGATTGAATACGTCGCGCCGTTTCTGCCTGCCCCGCTTGCTCGGCCGGGTTCATGGTCGGGCAAGCGACCTCTCGGCTTGGTTCGGTCAACGCCTCGTGGCGATGGGCGGCGCGCTGCTGTTCGTTGGCCGCCAATCGCTTCGCAATCGTGAACAGCCACGTCGAGAACCGCGATTGTGAAACGTCGAACTGCGCCATCGAACGATAGGCGCGCAGAAACGTCTCTTGGGCGAGATCCTCAGCGGCATTCTGATCGAAGCCGAGGAGCCCTAAAAATCGAAATAGCGGCCGCTGGTATCGAAGAACGAGCAGCCGGAACACCTCGGTGTTGCCTTCGAGGACCCTGGCAATGAGCAGCTCATCATCCATTGGCACGTCGAATCGTAATACCGGCCAACTTGACTCGGGTTCCCAAGAAAATTGCGACCCGATGCCGATTGGTCGAGCCGATCTGAGGGGCTCGAACTACTTTCAGGGGTCGGCGACGCCTGACGACCGTGCCAAGTCTACAACGGTGCGTTCACCGCGTGACATCGCCATGCGGACGACTTCGCGTTTGAACTCTTGAACTAGTCCCCAAAGCTCTCTGGGTTTGTGATGGGGACCTCCTGGGCGAATACTCCCTCGTCGGGTGTCCACCAAATCGGGGCACTCAGCAGCCAGCTGCCTCGGAAATGTTGTCACGCGTTGTCATCGAGGCGGCCAGCTACCTCGGAGTTGACTTGAAAGTCATACCGGAGGTAGCCACGAGCCCCGGAGTTCGACTTGAAAGTCTTGCCGGAGGCAGCCAGCTGCCTCGGAAATGTTGTCACGCGTTGTCAGGGGCGGCGGCCAGCCGCTTCGGAGTCGACTTGAAAGTCCTTGTCGAAGTAGCCAACTGCTTCGGAGTCGAGCTGCCTCGGAGTTGACTTGGAAGTCTTTGTTGACGTGGCCAGCTGCCTCGGAGTTGACTTGAATGTCGTAAGGGTCCACGAGATTTTGCAGCCCGTGTAACGCGTTCCTGATCCTCCAATTGAACGTGCCGTCGATTAGGTGTCATGGGAAATCGACAATCAATCTATGACTGTCAGGCGCGGCTTTGAAGGATTCACCGCAGCCCGCACTGGCCCGACGTGGTCAAGGAACACCTTGTTCGGCAGCCAAAGTGTGCGTGCTGTCGTCCCGGTTCTGCGGTCGAGGACGTTCCCCAAGTGCACCATATTTTCCCCTTGCACTATTGCATTGCTGTCGGTCGTCCTCACTTACCGCATCGATCTTGACTGAATATCCTACCAGAAGTTGTCTTAGGTGGACTTGCAGCAGTCTGTATCGGTGGCGGATGCGACCCGCCGCGCCCGGGTTGCGGCTCAGAGGCGAAATCGCCACGCTACTTCTTCTCCAAGACGACACTGAAAGCTGCCGGTTGGTCCTTCTGCGCGCCAAAGCCGATTTGAAACGTCCCTGTCTTGAGTCCGAAGACCTTGCCGAGTGCAGCGCCATCCTGCACAGCAGCCCATTGCTTGCCGTCCGGGCTGAGGAGCATGCCTGCTGGTCCGACGTACATATAGGTATCTTGCGAGAAAACGAGATAGTCCTGGCCAGGTTGAAGTACGATGGGTCCAAGGGTTGCTTGCAAGTGGATGGGAACCTTTTCGCCCTTTCTCAGCAACAGGACGAAGGCCTTTGGCTCGGCGGTCATGACCTTGCCGAGTGTGTCCTTGGGTGCTGCATTGATCGTGTTGAACGGTGAAACTTGGCACGTGCGAAACGTCCATCGTACGCATTGATGCTCCGCACCCGGTGAGGCAAACAACGGTAAAGAGTAGAGTGACTGAATTGCGCATGAGCTCTCATTCCTCGTTCAGCAGCATCGTGAGCACAGCAGCCCACGGGCTCTCGAAACTCGCGAACTTGCCCGCACAGCAAGAGACGGGCCAAGGCGCTGCCGAAACGGCCTTCTATCTTATCGCGCGCGCCTCATTTTCCCGCGACCCACCATGCTTCAGGTGTGAACCAACGGACACGAGCGGTGTAGCTGAACGCTCACAGCAACCGTTGCTGGATGTTGGGACGCCATGCCTCGAGGCCCTCTTACGGCAGGGTGGAGAGCCGGGCTCGGCCATCAAGATCCTGCTGTCGGGCGCGGGCTCCGTTCAATCGCAACTGAGCTTCGGCCCTACCAATCCCCGTCCGCTGCGTAGATGGCGAGCTTTCGACGCATCGCCGTCGCACAGATCAGAAAGTCCGTGTTCGATCCCTGGATGCCACGCTCGCGGCATCGGTTAAACGCTGCTGCAGCTTCTTCGTAGACCCCCGATTCCAACTCCAGATCTGGAAACGATCGAAGGTGGTTGCCCAGCAGCTCCTGCCGAACCGACCCCAGCAGTACAACTCTGCCTTCGCTAATTAGCTCGGCTAGTTCGCGCGGCGCTGCGTCGTCCACGCGTTTTGCCCGGCGAAGCGCCACCTGCGGCCGACCTCCTCCAAATCCATACTCGGTTGCCTGCGGCGCCCTAGGTGTGGCGGGAAGGAGGTGGTTGAGTTGCGTTGGCCCGAGAGCTCAGCTCCAATCGAAGGTCGGGCCGGGTGATGGTTTGTTTGATGTCGGTTCGGCACGGAAAAGGCGGAGTGCTTAGGGGCGTCAGTCGGTGCCGGGCTGAGGCATAAATTCGCAATCGGGGTTCGAAGCGGTTGTCTCGTTAAGTCGGATGACCGATCAGGGGAGTTGCGGTGCACCCGGGGGTGTTTCTCCGCCAACGCGACGCCATTTTCTGCCCTTCGACAATAACGCCTCGCTTCGTTGCGGCAGTCGTGATCGACTGCGTTTGCCAACAACACAACCCCACGAGGCAATCGACACTCTGCCAAATCGGGCACCTCGTGGGCAAGTCACAAAGCGAGGTCACTATGCCGGATTCCAGAGAAGTTCGCAGAATCTGTGGGTTTTTATCGGTTCGTCAATCACGTCTTCACTTCGATCGGGTGCCTGACCATCGTGACCGCCGCGGTCGGCGATGGAAACTCGACACCCTGCTGTTTTCCACGCTGCTCGGTGTCATGACGGGTCAGAAGAGTTTTGCAGACGTGGAGCAATTGACAGCCAGTCTGTCGGTGGCGACACGCCATCTGCTAGGCATTCGTCGTCAAGTTCCCGATACAACGTTGCGCGATGCCCTCTCGACAGTCGAGCCGCAGGACCTGCGTCCCATCTTGCACTCGGCAACGCGCTCAGCTCATCGGAGTAAGTCACTGGGTGTCGATTTCGAATTACCCTTCGGGGTTGTTTCGATGGACGGCAAGTACGTCACGGTGCCCGCGGTGGACGACCGATATTCGCAGCTCATAACGCAAGATATTGACCAAGGACGTTTGAGCGGTCGTATCGGCACGATGACAGCGGTTCTCTCGAGTTCCCAGGCTCGGCCCTGCATTGATGTGTACCCTATCCCGGCGGTGACCAATGAGATGGGCGTTTTCGAGCGAGCCCTGGATGCGCTGCTTGCCGCTTATGGCCCACTCGACCTGTTTCGCCTGGTGACTTACGACGCTGGCGCTTGCTCCAAAGCCAATGCGCAACACATCAGAGTCCGCGGGCTGCACTATTTGTTGAGTCTCAAAGGCTCACAACCCGAGCTATCGTACTGGGCTCAACTATGGCTCGGACAACGCTCGCTTCAGCAAGCGGACGCCGTCAACATAGAAGGTGCGGGGCGCGGGCAAGTGACCCGACGCATCTTTCTTGCCGCCTGTCCTGCGGCTCCAGACGGCTGGGACCACCTCCGAACGCTCGTGCGTATCGATACCGAGACATTCGATCGGCTCGGTCAACCGAACACTGAAACCTTCTATTACATCTCCAGTCTCGCCATGGATCGGCTGTCAACTGAGCAGTGGCTCACTGTAATTCGTAGGCACTGGGCTGTCGAAACGGTCCACCAGATTCTCGATGGTGCATTTGAGGAAGATGACCGTCCGTGGGTTCTGGAAAATCCGCGGTGGTTTCGTCATGCCCCCAGGACCCTTGACCACAACGAGCCGGACCGAAAGAACCCCTTCAAACCGGTTGCTTCCAATTGGCTCGCAGAACACCGATCAAAGCTGATGCGCTGATTGCCCATTGGGCCAGCGGCGACTTTGGTGATATGTTCCCGCACGGTCTAATAATGGGCACAGATTTCCGGCAGCCCTGGTTCGCATGAACTGCAGGCGGGCATGTCGGGGCGGGGCCAAAACCACCGGTGAAATCCTCATGCGTCAAACGCCAATCTTCAAAAACACGAGAATGCTTATGGTTGCTGGCCTTTTGGGAATTGCCGGCACGTTTACGTCGGTCGCGGCGGGCGAGGACAAGCTAGGCGCGCAGGCTCTTGCCGACGAAGCCAAACACCTGATGGACTCGGGCAAGACCGCCGAGGCCTGCGCCAAGTACGAAGCCAGCCTGGAGCTCGACTCGACAGTGATGACGTTACTGTCGCTTGCAGCGTGTTACGAAAAAGTGGGACGGCTTGCCAGTGCCTACTTAACGTATCGCTCCGCTGAATCAGAGGCAACGGCAGCGGATCAGACGAAGCGCGCGAAGCAGGCGCATGATAAGGCAGAAAAGCTTGCTCCCAAGTTGTCTCGGTTAACCATTCGGGTAACGCCCGAAGCAGCCGTCAAGGGGCTTACAGTCACTCGAAACGGAATGAACGTCGCGCAGTCAATCTGGGGCACGCCGATCCCGGTCAACCCGGGCCCTCATGATATCGTGGCGCAAGTCGGGAAAAAGGAAATGGAACCAGCGCGTGGATGTCGGGAATAACGCCGCACAGGTTTACATCGATATCCCTGCGTTTGCGCCGCAACCCGCACCGGCACCCGTAGCAGTCGTTCCTGTGGCGCCGAGGGCCGCAGCTCCAGGCGCAGCCAGGCCGGTTGCATCGGCGCCAGCGCCCGGTGTCAAGGCGCCAGTCGCTGCACCGCGAGCAACAGCCGCAGCAAAGCCAGTTGCGCCCGTGGCAACGGCTGCACCTCGATTAGCCGCCAGCGCCGCACCGCCACCGTCGGCGGTAGCGAAACCGGTCGCTGTTGCACCAGTGTCCAAGGCAGCGCTACCTCCTGCTTCGGCCGCACCGAAACCAGTTGTCGCCGTGCCTACAACACCTCCAAAGGTTGCTCCGGCACCTGCCCCAGCACCGAAGGCAATTGCACCCGCCCCGACGAAGCCGGTGGCCACTGCCAAGCCACCTGAGGCCAAGGTTAGCCCCAAGGCGACCGAAGTCGCAGCGCCGCTATCGCCACCCACGACACCATCAGAAGGCGGCTTTTTCACTCAACAGAATATTGGCATTGGGGTCGCGGCACTGGGTGTTGTTGGCGTCGGTATTGGGACCTTTTTTGTGCTTCGGTCTAACTCCAAGGAAAATACCGCTGCTGCCCATTGCCCTGATAACGGATGTGATCAAGTGGGCTTCGACGCCAATGATGCCGCCCTCAGCGCCAAGAAAGCTGCAACCTGGAGTTACATTGGGGGCGGCGCGCTGATGGCTGGAGGAATTGCACTCATATTGACCGAACCTAAACATGAGAAGGTTGGCGAATTACGCTTACATCCGTTCGTCGGAGAGAACGCGGCGTCGCTGGCACTGTCGGGGCACTTTTGAGGCAGCCTACGTGCTAGGTATTCCGCGCCGATCGACGTGTCTGAGGGCTCTGATCGGGGCCAGCACGTTCGACGATGACGGATTGAGGTTCTGACTCGCTGGAGTCTCTCCGAATTGCCGATCGAAAACCACTTCGTGCCGGGCTGTCCACAGTCTCGTCGGTGGCGGCATCGGGTCTTGCACTTCTTCTGGTAACCGGGAAAATACCGGGAGACAGTGGCACTACTTCGAAGGAATCGATCTCGTGGACCAACTCCTGCGACAGGGACTCTGGTTTCTTGGCAATGTCGAGGCGATGTTTGCGTTCGAGGAACTCCGAACGGATACGAAATTCACAGGACGCGAACTTTGCTTGCGTGCAGGAAGCTTCACCGCAGAGTTCACAAGCATACAAGTCTGGTGGTACTTCTTGCACGATTCGTTCGATCGTGTTTCGTCGCAACCAATCGCCAAAGGCCATAGACAAACGTTACCATATCACGCGGTTGTCATGAATGATGCTGCCCGGGATTCCACGTCGATTTGAAAAATAGCGGGGTATACGTCGTAAAAGGTACGCTGTGACTCGAAGTCAGATCGACGCGAGCCGTCACGATTTGACTTATTTTTAGCTCGCATTCGAGTTAAAGCGCGCAATGTGGTTCGAAGCCTGATACTCAATTTCGCGCAATTGCTGCGCGAAATCTACGACGACTCCCTCCTAAAGAATTCGCTGACTACATCGTTATCGATGTGGCTGCAATTGGGACTGGACGACCAACTCTCGGCGCACTCCGCTCGCTGCGCTCTGCACGCTATGCTCTGGCCACAGTCAACAGGAATTCACGTTTCCACTCGTCGCTGCGCAAGCTCCGCGACCGTCGTCTCACTCGGTGGCCGCGCGAGTCCCCGCTCCGTAATCAGG
Organism: uncultured delta proteobacterium; assembly: GCA_963819085.1. GTDB lineage: Bacteria > Myxococcota_A > Polyangia > Polyangiales > Polyangiaceae > FEN-1139. Next base: position 122,491 of record CAWFUX010000038.1, on the reverse strand, counting down.
GCGGTTATGAGCCCAGCGGGAGTGACATCGAATGCCGGATTGCGCGCGCCGACGCCCACAGGGGCGAGTCGCTGCGTGCCGATTGTGGTCACTTCATTCGGGTTGCGTTGCTCGATGACGATCGCTGAGCCGTCGTGGGTCTCGAGATCGAATGTGCTAAAGGGCGCCGCGACGTAGAATAGACTCTTATGCCAATTGGCATTGATGGCAAGCGCGTAGGTTCCAATCTTATTGGCTACGTCCCCGTTCCTTGCAATGCGGTCCGCTCCCACTATGCACAGCGAAACTTCACCTCGGGCTAGAATACTGGCAGCGCTGCTGTCGGGGATTACTTCCACGAATATGCCGTCTTGCTGGAGCTCCCACGCGGTTAGTCGCGCGCCTTGCAATAGCGGGCGCGTTTCGTTAGCTAGCACGCGCACGTGCTTGCCCGATTGATGCGCGGCACGCACCACTCCGAGTGCGGTTCCATAGCCTCCGGTCGCGAGCGCACCCGCGTTGCAGAGCGTCATGATGACGGCGTCGTCGGGGACGCACTCTGCGCCGAGTTGGCCCATGTGGCGATTCGCGTTGACGTCAGCCGCGTGTATTTCCCGCGCTTTAGCTGCCAGCGACTCGACTCGACTGGTAGCATTTGAACTCCAATTGCGCCCAGCGTACTCGAGCATCTGCTCGACGGCCCAGCGCAGGTTTACGGCGGTGGGCCGCGTGGCGCTCAACATCTCGGCGTGCGCTCGCAGCTCCGAGAGTGAATCGGCTTTGCGTGCCGCCAAAACCATCCCGTAGGCAGCGGCAATTCCAATCGCGGGCGCGCCGCGCACCCACATATCCTTGATGGATATCGCGAGTTCGTCAACAGAACGCAAGTGATGATAGATGACCTCGGTTGGCAAGCGGCGCTGGTCGAGCATCACTATGGAATCATTTTCGAGTACCAATTCGACTGCCGAATAGCTCGCACCGCTTATCGGACTCGGATGGGGAACTGTGATCATGTCGTTACGGCGCGCTCAGTTTTGTTCGAGAAGTCGAGCGAGAATCTCGTTGACGAGCTTGGGATCCGCCGAGCCCGCCGTAGATTTCATGACTTGCCCCACTAGATACCCGAGCACGCCCTTTTTGCCCGAGCGGTATTGCTGCGCTTGCGACGGGCTCTTGGCGAGAATCTCCGCGCACAGCGGCTCGAGGCTGCCCGAATCGCTGACAACCTTCATGTTGCGCTCCGCCACGATTTCTTTGGGCATACGCATGGAATTCTCGATCGCCAGATGCACCTCTTTGGCTTGTTTGCCGCTGATGACGCCCGAGTTGAACGAGCTGCAGAAGTTCTGCCACTTGCGCGGGCGTTACGTTGAAATTCGCGGCAAGGCCGTGCACCGACGCGCCACGCATGACTTCGGTGAGCATGTAATTGGCGACCTTCGTAGGTTGATCGAATGTCGAACGCACGGCTTCGAAGTAAGCGACGAACCCTGGGTGCTGCGTCAACGTGGCGGCGGCCTGAGTCGAGAGTCCGTAGCTGTTAACGTAGGTCTGCCGCAAAGCCGCAGGCAGCGGGCTCAGGCGACTCCGCTCTTCGGCGACGAGACTCCCGGGCACGAACAGCGGCGGCAAATCGGGCTCAGGGAAGTAACGGTAGTCATGTGCTTCTTCCTTCGATCTGAGGGTGTGCGTGGTGCCCGTGTCCGGGTCAAACGATCGGGTTTGCTGAATGATGCGACCCCCGCCTTCGACGACGGCTATCTGGCGCGCCACCTCCGAATCGATGGCTTTCTGGACGAATTTGAAGCTGTTGATGTTCTTCAATTCGCAGCGGGTGCCAAGTTCCTTTTGCCCAAATGGACGGATCGAAACGTTGGCATCGCAACGCAGGCTTCCTTCTTCTAGGTTGCCGTCATTGGCGCGCAGAAACAGTAAGACGTCACGGAGCGCGCGCATGTAGGCCGCAGCGTCGCTGCTCGAGCGAAGATCCGGCTCACTGACAATCTCGACCAGCGGCGTGCCGGCGCGGTTGAGATCGACAAGTGAATCGCCCCCCATTCCGTGCACGTTCTTGCCTGCGTCCTCCTCCATGTGGATACGGTGGATGCGAATTCGCTTGGGGCCTGATTCGCCTTCGATGTCGAGCCAACCGTCCGTGGCCAAGGGCTCTTCGTATTGGCTAATTTGGTAGCCCTTGGGAAGATCCGGATAAAAGTAGTTCTTGCGGGCGAAAATGCTGGTCTCGTGAACCGTGCACCCAAGCGCCAGCGCGGCGCGTAGCGCCAGGCGCACAGCCTGACCGTTGAGTACGGGAAGCGACCCCGGCAGCCCCAAACACACGGGACAAACATTGCTATTAGGCAATTGCCCGAAGCGAGTCGAGCAACCGCAAAACAGTTTGCTCTGTGTCAGAAGCTGCGCGTGTACTTCAAGGCCGATGACGACTTCGTAGCGGGTTGGCACTGGTGTTTCGCCTAGCTGTGATGATGCTCGCGGTCGATTCCGGGATGCGTAGGATCGCCGGGCTCATGACGGGGATTGGCGGTCTTAGCGTTGCCGTCACGACCCACGAAACTAAGCAATTGCTCGCGATCGAAGATGAATTGCTCGCGCGAATCGTAAGGAGCCGCGTGAATCCCGGTGTCCATGCGAATTGCGTCGCACGGGCAGGCCTCCACACAAAACCCACAGAAAACGCAGCGCAACTCATCGATCACGAAGCGAACCGGATGCCGCTCATAGCCCCTGCGCGGGTCCCCTTCTGGATACTCGCCGGCTTCGATGTAGATGCACTGCGCTGGGCAAGCCGTGGAGCAACAGAGGCAAGCAACGCAGCGCGGCGAGCCGTCTTCACGTTGTGTGAGCCGATGCATGCCGCGAAAGCGTTCGGGATACGGGCGCCGTTGTTCCGGATAACTGATGGTCGTAATGCCCTCGTTGATTGACTCGACTATCGGATCGGGCCGCTGCCCAAGCGCCCATTCCTTGGTGTTGTGAAGAAAATGCGCCGCAGTCAATGCCAGGCCTTTGGTTATTTCCGGCACGTAGGACTGAACTACACCCGATCGCTCGGGGCGAGCGACGGCCTTACCCAATACTTTTCGAGGTCCGAGTGGCGTCATGGTCATGCTCCCATCCGACGGCTGCGAATACCGCCCATTTGGTCGGCAAAACGGGCCGCGCTGCTAAAGAGCATCCTCTTGTGCTTCGCGGGTTTGAGCAATTCGATCGCGAGAGCCACCAGGGCCCACGCACCCACTACGGCGACCAGAAGTTGTGTCAGGTCACCAGCGAGTTTTAGCACCGAAGCGGTATTGTCTCCGCCAAGCGATAGCAAACGTTGGCCGAGGCCCGTTACCAGGATATTGCCGATCGAGAGCGGCAATAAGATTCGCCAACCCAATTTCATGAGTTGATCGTAGCGAAAGCGCGGCACCGTCCAACGAATCAACAACTGCAGCCAGCACAGTAGCAATGTCTTTGTGATGAATGCTCCAAGGCTGAGCAGAACGACCAAGATTTGAGGCAAGGCCAGCTGCCAATACACGGTCCCACCCAGCGCGACGCGGATGCCCTGCCTGTCGACGAAGGGCAGGTGCCAGCCGCCGAGGAAGAGCGCCACCATGAGCGCTGCCGCTGTAACTATTGTTACGTACTCCGCAAAAAAGAACATCGCAAACTTCATGCCCGAGTACTCGGTAAAGTAGCCAGCAACTATTTCGCTTTCGCCTTCTGGCAGATCGAAGGGGACACGCTTTGATTCTGCCACCGCGGCCGCAAAAAACAGGACGAAGGCCAAGGGCTGCACGAAGATTCCCCAAGTGTGGCTTTGCTGCCACTCGATCATGGTATCAATGCGCAATGTCCCGTAGATCATGATGGCACCGATCAGCGTAAGACCCATCGTGACTTCGTACGACACCATTTGACTGGCAGCTCTGAGCCCGCCAAGAAGACTATATTTGTTGTTACTGGCCCAACCAGCCAAGGCTGCGCCGATGATTCCAGTGCCACCCATGGCAAAGTAAAAGAGTAACCCCGCGTCGATATCTAGTATTTGGAGTTTGATCGTCGTCGCGGAGCAGACTTCGGGCGCTTGACGAATAATATCGCTAAAGAACGTCGTAGAACCGAAGCAGAGCGAATCCCCGAACGGCACCACTGCGAGCACGACCAACACTGGAAAGAATGCAATAAACGGCGCAAGGCCATGGACCAACTGGTCCGCTGACGGGGGCACCAAATCCTCTTTGAATATCGTCTTGAGGCCGTCGGCTGCAGCATGCAGCGTACCAGCCAGCCGCAGTCCCACTTTCGGTAGTTTGCCTAGATTCACCGCTGCGTATGCCGCGCCGCCAACTACGGCAGCGGCAAAGAGAGCCGGACCTGAACTCACACTGATGTCGCTGAGCGTCGCCACTTCGGGTGAGCCTTGAAGCAACGTGAACAGGACCAAAAGGATGATATTCACGAGCAGTCCGACGCCAAGAATTGCCCGCGGATCGCCGAGCGCCCTCACCCACACATCGAATGAATTGCTGACTCCTCGGACTCGAATGCGCCCGGCTATTACAAATAGTGTGAGCCAGACGGAAGCGACGGCAATTTGACTAGATATAATTCCAAAAGCGATCGGCGTTTCGCCTTCGGTCTTGCGAAGCCAAGCCAAACCGAGAGCCAAGGCAGCTACTGCCAGCGCGGGCAACGCCACCAGCACGGCTGCCAGCTTTCCCGGCATGAATATAGCCGCACGGTTTGGCCCCACTCGATCCTGAATCATGGCGCCTTGCCGGCGGTCAGCCCACGTGAGCAGCACCGCAACTGGCATGCAAAACAGCAGCGCTAGGAAGACTACCTTCACCACAGTAACGATGAGTTCCGTCAGTAATGTCATGTTTGCGATTCCGTCCGTGGCGCATATCCCGCGGTGCTCGCACCCGGATTCTGTTCAATGAGCGCGCGCGCGTCGTCTACCGAAGCCAGCGGTAGCTCGTATCCGAGCGCTTTACCCAGATGCGCTATCCACTTCCATGCCGGCAGTGAGAGCCCTTGCGGTGTGATTGCCTGCTGACTCACTTGGGGCAACCCTGCGGCATTGACGAAAGTCCCCTCTGCTTCCGCCCAGCTCGAAACTGGGAGGACCACTCGAGCACCGGTAATGAGCGGACCCTCATGAGTGCAGAGGACTATCCGCACGTGCGAGGGCAGCTGGGCCAGCTTTGCCGCAACCTGCGGCTCTTTGATGTAGGCACCTAGCGCGAGTACGTGAGTTAACTGCCCAGATTCCAGTCCTGAAATGAGTCTATCGATCGGTTGCAGTTCGGCACCGAGAAGCTTGCGCACGCCAGCGGAATTTGGATTCTTGTCCGCGTGCATCAGGACGGTATCGGAATCGCCAGCCGGGCGCCCCGACTCGAAGTAGGCGTTGCAATTGAGGCTGCGCCCAAGAGCCAGCAATGCCCCATTGTCTTCCTGCGAGTATTCGGCACCGAGAACGACCGCCAGCCGCCCGGGACGCACTTCGCGCAATAGCTCGACGGCTTTTTCGAGGCCCGCGCGGCGGGGCACCGGCTCGCCGTCGAGGCGCGGCTCTAGAATGCGACCCTCGTGAATCCGAAGGTAGTCGAGCATGCCGGCGTCGCACATCCAATGCTTGTTGACCTGTAGATTCTCACGAGGCCGATAGCGGTGCACGTGTGAGTCGCGCGGATCGTAGTCGGTAAACGAGTTACAACCTGTCGCGCAACCCACACACACGCTGCGTACGCTACGCAGAAACCAGACCCGCGCCTTGAAGCGAAATTCTTTCGACGTCAGGGCGCCAACCGGGCAAACCACTTCGGTCATCAACGAGTAGTTGTGATCGAGCTGGCGCCCGGGAGCCACCGCGATTTCGTTGAGATTGCCGCGCTGAGCCACCGTAAGCACGGGATCCTTGGCCACTTCTTCACAGACTCGAACGCAGCGCGTACATACGATGCACCGCTCGGCGTCGTAGACGATGTGCGGCCCGAATACAACGGCTTTGGGCTTGTGTACTGGCTCATCGAGCATGCGCTTTTTAGTGCTGCCCTGGCTGAGCCAATAGTCCTGGAGTCGGCATTCCCCCGCTTGATCGCAGATGGGGCAATCTACCGGATGGTTGAGTAACAGCATTTCCTGAACAGCGGCACGCGCACGCGCTACATGATTACTGGATTGGCTGAGCACCTGCATCCCCGCGCTGACGGGTTGCTGGCAGGCAGGCACGAGCTTGGGCTTTTGCTCTTTAACGTATTGCCCCGTCGCAGCATCCCAACGCAGGACATCGAGCATCATTGCTTTGCGGCCCGGCGGAGGCAGAAGCTCGACCAGACACATTCGGCAATTGGCCGCCACACTCAACCCGGGGTGCCAACAGTAGTGGGGGATATCAATACCCGCATTGTGAGCCGCGCGGATGATGGTATCGCCGGGCTCGAACGGGATTTCGGATTCATCTAGCTGAAACGTCGGCATTGGAACTCCGTCAGCGATCGCACTCGCCACCAATCATATTGAGCGAGCCAAAACAAGGCACCAAGTCGGCCATCATTTGTCCAGTGATGAGTTTTTCCAGGCCGCCGGTCACGTAAAAGCACGGCGGGCGGATGCGCACGCGATAAGGCGTGCCGCTGCCGTCACTGACTAGGTAGAAACCAAGCTCGCCATTGCCGCCCTCGGTATAACCGTAGGCTTCGCCAGCGGGAATCTTCAGTCCTTCCATGACGATTTTGAAATGCTGAATCGTGCCTTCTATCGTCGAGTAAACTTGGTCCTTCGGCGGCAGCATTACGCGCGGATCATCAATGTCGATGGGACCGGTCTTGGGCATCAGCGATGCGCATTGTCGAATGATGCGAATGCTTTGACGAATTTCCTCGAGCCTTACTACGAAGCGATCGAAACTATCACCCTTGGTACCCACGGGTACTTCAAAGTCCACCGCTCCATACTTCATGTACGGGTGTGACTTTCTGACGTCGTAGGCAATGCCCGATGCGCGTAGCGTTGGCCCTGTCCAGCCGAGCGATATGGCGTCCTTGGCCGTCATCACGCCCACGTTTTCCAAACGGTCGAGAAAGATTCGATTCGTCAGAAGCAACCGTTCGGATTCGTCAACTACGGAGGCAACGTGTTTGATGACTGCGTCCGCATGCTCCGAAAAACCATCCGTTGGTGGGCGGGCCATGCCACCGACGCGACCAAATGAATGAGTGAGTCGGGCTCCGGTCTCCTCTTCGAAGATGTCCCAGAGCATTTCCCGTGCCTTCATCATCCACAAAAAGGGCGTAAAAGCACCGAGTTCCATCGCCATTGCGCCCACGCAAGTAATATGGTCGGCAATCCGCGCGAGCTCGCCCAGCATCATTCTATAATACTGGCAGCGAACCGGCACTTCGACGTCGAGCAGCTTTTCACAGGCTAACGCAAAGCCAACGTTGTTGAGCATGGGCGATACGTAGTTACACCGATCGACGTACGGGAATACCTGAGTCCAGGTGCCGCGTTCACACATCTTCTCGAAGCCGCGGTGTAAATAACCCACTTGCACGTCAGCCCGCACGATAGTCTCACCACTAAGTTCGACTACGATGCGGACCGTGCCATGCATGGCAGGGTGGGCAGGTCCGATGTTTAGCAACATCGGGTCGGCATCCAGCTCTACCTCGGATGAATCCAGATCTCTTTCCAGCGCTTCCATCTGCCGTCCTCAATGAAGGTTCACAAGTCGTCGTCGGGCGGGGTTAACTTTTGCCATTGGTTGTGAGTCTGGCGTCCAAAGGACATCCCTTCGGTCGGGCCGAATGGCGGCAGCTTATCGATATTGTCCACCTCGCGAAATGGCACCAGGGGTTGAATCTTCTGTGCGGGGTAGTCTCTGCGCAAGGGGTACCCGACGAATTCGGGGTAGAGCAGGATTCTCCTCAAATCCGGATGACCCTTGAAAATAATGCCAAACATATCGAAGCACTCACGCTCCGCCCAATTGGCTGAGCCCCAGAGGCCGCTCCAAGAATCGATCTCGGCGCGACTACCATCCCTTTGACCAACTTTTGCTTTCACCCGCAGTCGATGCCCCAGTGTAAGTGAAGCCAAGTGAGCAACGACCTCGAAGCGAGGATTCTGTTCGGGGAAATCTACCGCAGTCAGGTCAACGAGCAGCGCCATATCGGAGGCGGGATCGTCGCGCAGAAACTGCCCCACACTTAGCCAGGAGGCGGCCCGAACCACGATAGTTTCATCCCCATGCTGCGAGTAACTCGTGCAGACGGCGTCAGAAAGTTTATTCTGTACCAATTCAATGAGAAGGTTTGACATTGGATTCGGATTTCGACTCGGCCTAGGCCTGAGAGGGACGACGCAACTGGACAAGGCCGAGACTGGGGTCGGTTGCGGGATCGATACGCGGTTTTACGATTGCCGGTCTTCGATCACCGCTTTGGATCTTATCTTGTAATAGCATCAGCCCATCGAGAACCGCTTCTGGCCGCGGTGGGCAACCCGGCACGTAGATGTCGCAAGGGATGATCTTGTCGATGCCGGCAATCGTGGCGTAATTGTCATAAAAACCGCCGGAAGAAGCGCAGGTGCCGAACGCCAACACCCAGCGTGGTTCGGCCATTTGCTCGAATATTCGCTTCAATATCGGGGCTTGACGTTGGGATATCGTGCCGACCACCCACAGCAGATCGCTCTGTCGGGGTGAGAAGCGAGGCGCCTCGGCACCAAATCGAGAAAAATCATAACGCGGACTCGATACAGCCATGAATTCCATTCCACAGCAGGCCGTCACGAACGGGTACATGAACAACGAATACTTTTGAGCCCACGATAGAATGGACTCAAAACGCGTCGTGAAGTAGCCGTGGTCCGCAGGCTCAACCGTCGAAACTGAAGGACTGTTTAGCTGTCCCATTCGAGCGCTCCTTTTTTCCAGCAATAAACAAGGGCAACGAGTAGCGCCGCTACGAACGCTCCCATGGAACCAAATCCAACCCAACCCAACCCTTGCGAAAGCGTTGCCCAAGGATAGATAAACACCACCTCGATATCGAACACGATGAACAATATCGCGGTCAGATAGAACTTTACGCTGGGGCGTGAGCCTTTCGCGCCTTCAGTGTCGTTGCCGCACTCAAAGGGCATCTGCTTTTCGGCATTGGCCTTCCTTCGCCCCACGAAGTGACCGAGCAAAAACATGGCGGCCGCAACGACAGCGGCTACGAGGAACGTGACGAGCAGCGGGAGATAGAGCGCTATCATGGTAGGTCTCGGAATTGCCGGGTGGCGACGTTAGCTCGGTACGAGCGCCGATTGCGAAGGAGAATCGTGTTCTCGGACCTAGAACCTGTCAATGAACGCCTCTTACCGCGGTTTGCCCATTGGGTCGTGCACGGCCGTCCAGTAATTTACCAATCGATTTGGCTGGGGTCGTCGGGTAACAATTGCCGCACTTGTGGCCGGTCAAATACCAGTAAGCTTTTTCCAGCCCGCCAGCGCAGACCCCAATCGATCCTCGATTCTTTGCATCAGCGCTCCAACCTCGTTCTCCGTGGCACCCGCATCACGCGCCTCCAAGGATGCGCTAAAGGCGGCTAGCCATCGGTTGCGCTCGCTGAACGCCGACGCCAACTCGACCCAGACAATACTCCCAGTTACGCCCAAGTTAGCGGCGCGCTTTAGCGGTCCAATGGCTTCGCCGTATCTACCGGCACGCATCATGGATTGACCCAAGCGATGATAGAGGTCGGGGGCTACCGACGTATCGCCTGCGTATTGGATACCTAGACGAAGTATTTCTTCGCCCTTTTCAGTCTCCCCCAAGGATATACATGAGCTGCCCAGCAGCGCGAGTGCCGTTGCAATGCGGCCCCGCGCCTCAGCGCTGAGCGCTTGACCTTCAGGTGTTCTCAGGAAGATCGCGAGCGGAGCTGGCCATGTACCCAGCAACTCCAGAACTTTGACGTCATCACCCCGGGCAGCAGCCTCTTCGGCCTCCTGCACTTTTGATAAGTCGATTGCACCGCGTCCGGCTCCAGGTCGCTCCGCGCGTTGAAGTTCGTCGCGGACGTGCAGTCGAATCCGCGCCCTGAATTCCTCGAGTTCGTAAAGCTCCTCGATCCCGTCGCGAGAGGCGCGCAGCATCGAGCCAAAAACGTCGTGACTCAGCGAGGCAAGACTGTAGCCAAAAAGTGGGGCCAGTAGCAGATACCGAACGCCAATATGTCGCTGGATTGACTCGACGTCCGTGGGTCGGGTGGGGGCTGGACCCGGGGGCTCTTCGGTTGCAAGGGCGCTAACCAGGCGCCGACGAAAGTCACGCAGTGAAAGTCGTTGCGTGGGTGCCTCCGCGGCACTGACATCATCAGCAACGACCACGAAATCTACTAACGTCTGATCAGGATTTCGTCGGTCAATTGTGAGAGCCACAATTCGCGCCCCCGCGATCATTGAAAACGCGAAAAAACGGGGCCCAATGACCTCACATAAAGTTTGGAAACTGCCCACCCCTTCGCCGATTCGTTCGAACCAGCCATCGGTCCGAATCGACTCGAGCGGGAAGACGCGGCTTGCGACCATCGCTTGGTCACAGCCTTACACGGGCGGCGTGCAGAAACCAAGGCTTGCATCGGATAGTTGGAAGGAAAATCACCAAATAGCGCATTCTCGTGTTCAATCGTCCGAGCAAAACTCGGCGGGCAACTCGCTCGGCCAGCGCTTCCGCCCGGCTCCGCGACGCCCCCCGCTGGCGCGGGGAACCGAGCTTTGGCGACAGAAGGCTGGCGCGCTACACATGTGCGCCGTGGCCCTTCGAGTTCACACGTTAAATTGCGGGCTTTTGCAGCCCAGGCTGACGACTATTCGGCATCGAATTAGTCCCTGGTGGCCCGTTGCGGGCATTCCCTGTCGTTGTTGGCTCGTGGAAACGGAAGCCGGACTAATTCTCGTCGACACGGGCATCGGTCTGATTGATATCGCGATCCCTTGGCGTCGGTTAGGGTTCAAGTGGTTGGCGCTGTTCAAAACGCCCACCAATCCCGAATTCACCGCGGCCGAGCAGGTTAGGCAGCTTGGATTTGCGCACGCCGACGTGCGTCACATTATTATTACCCATTTGCATTCTGAACATACGGGGGGCCTCTCCGATTTTCCGGACGCCTACGTTCATATTAATTCGCGAGCCATCGCAATCGTTCAATCCGGCACCAAGGCTTCCTGGCGCTACCGGAAACAGCACTGGGCGCATCGACCCGCATGGGAACCATGGCAAGAGGGCAATATGCCGTGGTTCGGAATGCGCGGCGTGCAACGAATCGTTGGACTGCCAGATGAAATATTGCTGGTGCCGTTGCCGGGACACGATTTGGGCCATTCGGGCGTGGCCGTACGCACCGAGCAGGGCTGGTGGTTGCATGCAGGTGATGCTCGCAGTCCCGTTCGTCCGCATCGAACGATGCCGGATCTATTGGGCCTAGGTTCAGATGCTAGCCTATTTGGGTCCAGTTTTACGCGCCGCCGTCTCGTGAGTCTGTCGGAACATCACGGGGTTCGCATCGTTGGGTCGCACGATATCGCTGACGATAACCACGTCTGACTAGGCTCTGATGGCACTCAACCGCGAGCAGATTCATCGAGCACAGGGCTCTTTGCTAGAATGGTTCGCAGCCTGCAAGCGTGATCTTCCCTGGAGAAGGAATCGCGACCCCTATTTGATCTGGGTAAGTGAAGTCATGCTCCAGCAAACCCAAGTCGCAACCGTGGTTCCTTACTATGAACGGTGGGTCCGCAAGTATCCGAGTATCGCGGCGTTGGCAAAGGCACGTGAGGACGAGGTTCTCAAGGCCTGGGAAGGGCTCGGTTACTACTCGCGGGCGCGCAACTTGATGCAGGGTGCCCGTTACGTCATGTCGAACCACGCGGGTCAATTGCCCGAAAGTGCCCACGAACTGCGCTTGATTCCAGGCATCGGTCGGTATACGGCAGGGGCCATCGCGAGCATTGCCTTCGACTTACCTGAACCAGTGCTGGACGGAAACGTGATGCGCGTGCTGTGCCGGCTGAGAGATTTGGACGGGGACCCGCGAAAGACACCGAGGCTCGAACAATTGTGGTCGTTGGCTCGCACGCTAGTCACCGACACCCATGCGGCGCAAATCAATGAAAGCCTTATGGAACTTGGGGCGCTTGTTTGCACGCGGCAAAACCCAAAGTGTTCGGCGTGTCCGCTTAGCAAGCAATGCCTTGCGGTGAAGCGGGGCACGGTTGGCGAGCGACCTCAAGTTGCAAGCCGTCCTAACGAGCTCGCAAGGACCGTCCAAATCGTGATCGCGGAACGGGGCCGCCTGCAGGTATTGGTGCAAAAGCAGGATCAGCACGCAGCGCACTGGGCTAACCTATGGACTTTCCCTTATTTCGAGATCGGCTCGGGTGACCCTGGCCAATCTCGAAAATGGCTCGGACGCCAATTGGGTCTATCTACATCACCCGAAATCGCTACTTCGCAAGGCAAGTATTCGATCACCCGGTACCGCTTCAAGTATGTCGCGGTAAAGGTCAAAGTGACGCGTTCGTCTCGGCGCGCGCTACCGCCCCACTACTCATGGGTTGAAAGCGCGCGCTTGGGCGAATTGGCGATGCCAGCGCCACATCGGCGGCTGTCCAGGGAACAATTCGAGACGGAACTATAGTTGAGCGATACTATGACGCAGGCGGTACGCATTGCCTTGGCGCTTGTCTGGAATCAGGACCGCTTACTCATCGCAAGGCGCTTAGCGGGGTCGCACGTGGGTGGCCTTTGGGAATTCCCGGGCGGACACATTGAACAAGCGGAGACACCAGGCAGAGCAGCGCAACGGGAAGTCGCTGAGGAATTGGGCGTGCAATGTGATCACTTGCGCGAGCGAGCAAGTTTTTGCTTTGAGTACCCCGACCGCAAACTTGAGTTTTTTCCTGTCGATTGTTTATGGGTATCCGGCGAACCCAGCGACCTTGGCGCTCTGAGCCCGTACTGGGTAACTCAATCTCAAATTACGGAGTATGAGTTTCCGCCCGCCAATCGAGAATTGTTGCTAAGTTTGCAACGGTGCTGGGGATACCGCTGAACGGTTCGACCCCTCTTTTCGTCAATCGACAAAACAGGGCGACAGAGCTCGGGGCGCTACACGCTCATTGGGTTGGACTTGTCGCGAGATAGGCCAAGCGCTTCCATGGCCTCGAGTTGCACTGATACGTCGAGCGCGCCGTCGCGTCGTAGGGCGTCGAGGGCCGCGTATGCGACATTTTCCGCATCAATCTCGAAATGATGACGTAGTGCCGTTCGCGTATCGGAGAGACCAAACCCTTCAGTTCCGAGCGGAACGAACCTTCCCGGAATCCAGCGAGCCACGAAATCTGCCAATAGCTTCATGTAGTCGCTCACGGTTATGAATGGTCCAGACACACCTGACAATGCTTGCACCAGGTATGGAATCCGCTCCGGTTTGTCCGGATTGAGGCGATTGTAGTGCTCACACTCGAGCGCGTCGTTTCTGAGCTGCTGATAGCTCGTGACACTCCAGACATCGGCGGAAACGTCGTACGCTTCCAGCAGTTCGCGAGCGCGCAATGCCTCGTTGATCAATGGCCCACTGCCCAGCAATTGCACGTGGTGCTTGAGTTTTCGCGTGGCTGAAGCGAAGCGGTAAATGCCTTTCAAGATACCTTCCTTCGAACCTTGAGGCATCGCCGGCATCGGGTAGTTCTCATTGTAGAGCGTCAGGTAGTAGATGAGGCTTTCGTTCTTCACGTACATTCGATCGAGCCCGTCTTCAATGATCGTGGCAAGCTCATAGGCAAAGGCGGGATCATACGCGACACAGCAAGGCATCGTGGACATTAACACATGGCTATGCCCGTCATCGTGCTGTAATCCCTCGCCTTGAAGCGTCGTTCTGCCAGCCGTGGCTCCCAACAAGAATCCTCGCGTCAACGCGTCGCCAGCCAGCCAAATCAGATCTCCGACGCGCTGAAAACCAAACATCGAATAGAAGATGTAAAAGGGGATCATTGGCTGCGAGTGAATTGAATATGCCGTTCCAGCAGCCACGAATGAGGCCATACTGCCCGCCTCGTTAATCCCCTCCTCGAGGACCTGGCCATCCTTGCTTTCTCGATAATAAAGGACCTTTCCCTTATCAACGGGCTCATAAAGCTGGCCTACTGACGAATAAATGCCGACTTGGCTGAATAGGGCATCCATGCCAAATGTCCGGGCTTCGTCGGGTATGATAGGCACCACTCGATTTCCGATGCCGTCATCGCGAAGCAACTTCGACAGCAGGCGGGCAAACACCATTGTTGTCGAGGCCTCACCTTTCTTCATGCCCTCGTGAAACTCGTCATAAAGAGTGGGTTTGGGCAACTCGATGTCTACCTGGCTCTTGATGCGTCGAGCCGGTAAGCTTCCGCCCAATTCTCGGCGACGTTCAAGCATGTAAGTAACTTCCGGACTGGCCGATCCCGGATGATAAAACGGCGCGTCGTCGAGTTCGGCGTCCGAAACGGGCAGCTCGAGCAGATCGCGGAATTGTCGCAATTCTTCGAGCCCGAGCTTCTTCTTTTGATGGGTGACGTTTACACCCTCGAAGCCTTCGCCCAATGTCCAACCCTTTACGGTATGCGCAAGAATCACCGTCGGACTGCCGCGGTGTCGCGTTGCCCTGTCGTAGGCCGAATAGATCTTGCGAAAGCTGTGCCCACCGCGCCGCAACTTTCGGATTTGTTCGTCGCTCAAGTGTTTTACGAATTCAAGCAACCTCGGATCGGCTCCCCAGACCTGCTGCCGCGTGTAAGATCCGGGCATCGTGACGTACTTTTGCCACTGGCCGTCGACCAGCTCGTTGAGCCTTTGTCTCAATAGCCCATCGCGATCCTTGGCCAGCAGCTCATCCCATTCGGGCCCCCAAACGACCTTTATTACGTTCCAGCCAGCGCCTCGAAACACGGTCTCGAGTTCCTGGATGATCTTTCCATTGCCACGAACGGGACCATCGAGTCTTTGGAGGTTGCAGTTGACGACGAAGATCAAATTGTCGAGCTTTTCGCGACCCGCAATGCTGAGCGCGCCGAGCGATTCCGGCTCATCGGACTCACCGTCCCCCATAAAACACCACACCCTTTGATTGGACGTGTCTTTGATAGAACGATCGCGCAGGTATTTATCGAATCGGGCCTGATAGATTGCAGTCAGTGGCCCAAGACCCATCGAGACCGTCGGGTGTTCCCAATAGTCGGGCATCAGCCGCGGGTGGGGGTAAGAAGATAGACCCTGGCCCTCTTCCGCACCGCGACGAAATCGCTCCATCGTTTCTACGGGGAGACGGCCCTCCAAGAACGACCGGGCATACATGCCCGGCGCTGCATGCCCTTGAAAATAGACATGATCACCCCCGCCGGGATAATTGGGACCACGGAAAAAATGGTTAAACCCGACCTCGTAAAGCGCAGCGCTCGAGGCATAGGTCGATAGGTGACCTCCAATTCCGGCGTAGCGGGTATTGGCGCGGTGCACCATGGCAACGGCATTCCAGCGAATAATGCGTCGAATGCGCTTCTCCATCGCGGCGTCACCAGGAAATGTGGGCTCCTCATCCGATGGAATCGTATTGACGTAATCAGTACTCAAGGAACTCAGCGGCGCTACGCCGAAATGGCGTGCGGTGCCGAGCACCTCGTCGAGTATGTACCGCGCTCGTTCGGCCCCCGACCGATCAATGACGGACTCCAGAGACTCGGTCCATTCAAGAGTTTCGATGGGATCGAGGTCGGCAACGTCACTCCTTAACATCGTCACACGCATACTCCTTTATTCAAACAACGATCTAGGGCTAGTCCCCCCGCGTAGCAAGCGGGTATGACCGGAATGTTTGGCGTACGCCACCGGTATCGTTTCAGAATTCACACAACCGAGGGAAAATGAGCCGAGCCTAGCGGCCAACAGCGGTCTTGGTTGCGGACCGCGTCGCTAATCTCTACGACTGAGTCGCAGCATGCAACGAACTCTGGCAATAGCGACAGCAATCTTAGTGGTCCTCGGGATTCTTGCCGCAGCGCATTACTATATTTGGACTAGACTGGTCCGTGACGTGGGTTGGTCCGAGAGCACACGGCGCTGGTTGACCGCCACCGTTATCGCGTTCGGCCTCTCGATTCCAAGTTCGTTCATATTGGCGAGGCAACTCCCCCCCAAGCACGGCCTCTGGATTTTGTACGTCACGTATACGTGGATGGGCTCCGTTTTGACGCTACTGCTCGCGCTGGCGGCCGGCGATTTAATCCGATTGGTCATCATGCATTGGCCTGGGCAAAGATTAGTCAACGGCTCAGAGGCAGAGCGCCGGCAGTTCTTGCAACGAGCGCTGGCGGCGGGGGCTGCACTCGTTACCGGCGGCTCAACGCTCTTCGCCGTCAAGGAAGCCATTCGAGAAGTCGAGGTCCGCAACGTGCGAGTTCGGTTGTCGCGACTTCCGAAATCCATGCATGGCTTTACAATCGCCCAGATTTCTGATCTTCACCTGGGCCCCACCCTTCGCGGTGACTTCATTCAGCAAATCGTGTCCAGGGTAAACGGACTGGACGCCGATCTAATCGCTATCACCGGCGATCTGGTTGACGGCACCGTCGAGCATTTGCGCGAAATGGTGGCGTCTTTGAGCCGGCTACGCGCGCGACACGGCGTGTTTTTCGTTACGGGCAATCATGAATATTACTCCGGTGTGGATGAATGGATCGCAGAAATACGTCGATTGGGAATCACCGTGCTTCGCAATGAGCGAGTCAGCATCGGCACGGCCGAGTCGAGCTTCGATCTGGTGGGAGTCGACGATGCGCATTCCCATCAATTCGGCAATGGGCATGGCCAGGACGTCGCGCGCGCAGTTCGCGGCAGGGATCCCAATCGAGAAGCGGTCCTGCTAGCACATCAACCGCGTACCGTATTCGAAGCCGTACGCCACGGCATTGGACTGCAACTTTCCGGTCACACGCACGGAGGTCAGCTATGGCCATTTGGATTGCTCGTGCGCCTGCAACAGCCCGTGGTCAAAGGGCTAGCAAAAATCGAATCAGTTTGGTTGTACGTGAGTTCTGGGACGGGCTACTGGGGCCCGCCGATGCGCATCGGAGCGCCCGCTGAAATTACACGCGTCGTGCTACTGTCCGAGCAAGAGTCCGAAGAACAACTGGTGGTCAGGTTTCAGCCGTCAGCTGTAACTCAGAATTCCTGATCGCCGATAGGCTAGTGGGCGAATCACACACAACCAAAGCGCTCGGCTAACCTCTGCGCCGCACGGATTCCATCCAGCGCCGCGCTGACGATTCCACCCGCGTACCCGGCGCCTTCACCGACGGGATACAGGCCCGACAGCTCCGGATTTTCCATCGAATCTGAATTTCTCGGAATTCTTAGCGGTGAACTGGTCCGACTTTCGACACCCACCAATACCGCCTGATCGGTAACATAGCCGCGCATCTGCTGACCAAATACGGCCAGCGCGTCGCGGATTCTTTGCGCCATCGACAACCGCGTCACCGAAAGAATCTCATCCAAATTCGCGGCAGTCAGGCCCGGTTGGTAACTGCACTCGGGCAAATCCTGGGAGACACGCCCCTCGATAAAGTCCGTCAGACGGGCGGCAGGCGCGCGAAATTCACCTCCGCCCGCCTCAAAAGCGGCCCGTTCGAGAGCGCGCTGCAATTCGATGCCTCCTAGGATCGGATGATATCCCGCTGCTTGCCATTGCGACGGACTGATCGACGCCACAATCCCTGAATTGGCATAAGGGGAATCGCGGCGCGACAGACTCATGCCATTAACGACGACAGCATCCGGCTCGGTCGTGGACGGAACGATAAACCCACCGGGACACATACAAAACGAGAAGACGCCCTGCCCATCCGCGGTGTAAGCCAAATGGTAGTCGGCGTTGGGCAGGCGCTGATGATTGGCGTAGCGCCCGTATTGGAGCCGATTGATGAGCCCCTGGGGATGCTCGCACCGCAGGCCCATCGCAAATGACTTGGGCTCAAGGGTGCAGCCGACGGATAGCAGCCACTCGTAGACATCTCGCGCCGAGTGCCCCGTTGCGAGCACCACGGCGTCGGCGCCGATAGTGGAACCGTCAGCGCATTTAACGCCACGCACCGCCCGGGGAAGACCACTATCATAGACATCAAGCCCAGTAACCCGGGTTTGGAATCTGAAAATCGACTCCGATTTGACTCAAATGCTCGCGCAAGGCGACCACCACTTTGGGCAGATTGTTGCTGCCAATATGCGGCCGTGCATCGATCAAGATATCGCTCGGCGCGCCATGCTCGACCAGCAACTCGAGCACCCGACGCACCTCGCCGCGCTTCGTCGCGCGTGTGTAAAGCTTACCGTCACTAAACGTGCCCGCGCCGCCTTCTCCAAAGCAATAATTGCTGTCACGCTCTATCGCGCCGTGACGCAATACCTGCTTCAGATCGTGGCGACGGGGTTGGACGGTCTTGCCACGTTCGACGACAATCGACGGGATCGCATGGCAAGCGAGCTCGTAGGCGCAAAATAAGCCGGCAGGACCGTCGCCGACGATTATCACGCAACGTTGACCTTTGCCTTCGCGAGGAACCTGCGGATCTTTTGCAAGCCGTGCACCGGTAGCAACCCCAAGTTCCACTCGAATTCGAAACTGGACCTTGCCGCGCCGGGCATCAATCGCACGCCGGACAACCACCGGTGTGGGGACATTGTCAATTGAGCAGCCAAGCATCCGTGCAACGCGCGATTTTATTATGTGCGCCTCTTCGGGCTCATCCAAGCCTAGGCTCAGCTCAATCTCCTTTGGCATCCGTCGGTCTGACATTGCAGTCGCGCTAATACTCCTCAAGCTAGCCAACGGCAGGTTTCGGGCAACACAGGGTTGATTTGATGGCACAGCGGCACGGAATACCCGGTGGAAGTTGCAGCTGGACCGCCGATCCTGGTAGATGCGGGGTAGCTCGTGAAAGACTCGCCCCTCGACGCCCAAGCTGCCCCACCCGGGGGGCTCGCCGAATTTCGCGCGACCAAGTACTTTCCCGCGCTGGATGGCCTGCGTTGTTTCAGCATCGCAGCCGTCATCTGGCACCACTGCACACCGCGTCAACTGGAAGGGTTGGCTGGGCGCGGACACCTCGGGGTTCGACTCTTCTTCTGCATCAGCGGGCTATTGATCACGATGCTGCTTTTGAGAGAGCGCCGCATGTCGGGCACCATCAATCTGTCGCGATTTTGGATACGTCGTTGCCTGCGCATCTTTCCACTCTACTATGCCGTGCTCCTGCTCTTCACCTTGTTTGCTTTGTACTTGCCGGTGTCGTCCGCGATTCGCGGCCACTTCTTGCAAAACTTGCCCTACTATGCCAGTCATACAACCAATTGGTTCGTCAACTATGGCGTGCCGCATCCGGTGCTGTTTGGGTTCGCCTGGTCGCTATCCGCCGAGGAGCAGTTCTACCTATGCTTGCCCTTGTTGGTGAAGAAGCTGACCGGGCGAGCCACCCTTTTGCTGGCGCTTCTAGCACTGATTGTAGTGGACCAATTAACCGAACGACACCTCTTGAGCTGCGTGTTTCCGAGACATAGTCGGATTGAAATCATCGTAACGAGCTTTATGGCCTCGATTGGCTTTGGAGCGTTGCTGGCCATCGTGCTTGACGACACACGGGGTTTCAAAATACTAAAGCCGCTCTTGGGCAACAAGTACAGTGCACCGCTCTTACTGGTCCCGCTCGTAACGTGGCTCGTGCGTCCCCCGGAGCAGTTCGTACTATTCGAGGCCGCACTAGCGCTATTCGTCGCGGCTTGCGCCCTCGGTGGAGGGTTTGCAGTCGTGCGCGCCTTCGCGCTGCGGCCGCTGTGTCACGTAGGGCGCGTAAGCTATGGCATGTACCTATTTCACGTGCCCGTCATCGGGGCGCTACGGCATGCTTTCCCATCGATTGCCGGACGCGCTGCGTTGCTGTTCCCGATTGCGCTCATCGTCACTGTCGGCATTGCGACCCTGAGCCATCGCACTTTCGAGGCGTACTTCCTGGCAATGCGCCCAGGATCGCGCGAGCGCTGAAACTATTTACGGGCTCCGCGGCTAGGGTCGAGACCCAAAACCGACAGAGGTTCATCGGAAGCTCTAAAGACCACCGTGTCGCCGAGATAGATGCTTATTTTCTTGAAAGGTCCGTCCAAGAAAAGTGCAGCATCATCCATTTTGCTTTGCACTCGCACCGTCTCACCTTGTCGTACGTCAATGCGAGTCAATCGAAGTGGGCGACCCGGTGGCGTGTACGGCTCTCGAACGACCATCTGCAGTTGTTTCGACCGCAGGGGCAACACTCGGCCCCCAGCCGATCGCTGTGCGCCGGTCGAACCTGCGGCGGGTCCGATCCAGAAACCGCTGGAATGCTGCTCCTCTTGGCCACGACCGCACTGCAGAATGTATCTTGAGGTAGCAGCAGGGATTACGTGTGAATAAAGGGCTTCATTGAGAACGCGACAGGATTGAGGTCGGCCGTTGATTTCGACCTGCATACGGGTGAGCCGCACGCTCGGGAGTTCATTATCGAGTGCCCGCCTGATGGTTGACAGTAGATTCTTCGGATTGGCCGCGCAGAAATAGCCAACGCTATGCTTAGGGGCACTGTTGACTCCAAGTATTGGGGGACCAAACACGTTGTGTGATGCAGCAAGCAACGTTCCGTCGCCCCCAACCGTGACAATCAACTGCGCACCAGATGGATCGAATTCGGCGTGGGGACGGCTCAATGCGACGACTCGGGCGCCGCACTTGTCCAGGTATTCGAACACTCGGGCCAAGGTTCGCGTGTGGGATTCGTGCGCATCCGACCAACGCGCAACTACAGGGTCATGACGCTGCAGCAGCGCCAATGCCCGTGGATCGTGCATATCCTCGACGTGCTTCTTGTATTGCGAACGCTTGGCAGCAACGAAGACTAGGGGGCGAGTCACTTGAAGCCAGACCCTATTCTATAGGCAATTCGGCCAGGCGACGCAAGCCCAACTCCGTTTTTGCATCTTCTAAGGAACCACTACGACACCAGTGCAACGCGTCGTCGAGTTTGACGTCGATAATTGCGCCGAGTCCCTCAATCGCTGAGCCGTCTAGTGTCGGCTTTTCTCGATGCTCTGGGTTGACCACGACTTGGAAGAAGTAGTGCCGCTCGCCGATGACTCCCGGGCAGGGAAATGTGCTCGGACCGAGGGGGATGAGTGAATCCTCTGACACAGCAAAACCTAGTTCCTCTTCGAGTTCTCTTTGGGCGCAGCGTCGCACGCCATCCGCAGACAACTCATCAGGCTCGACGAGCCCGGCTGGTAACTCCCAGAGCCCATTTGACCTTGCGTAGGAGGGCAGGGCATTTCGCTCAGGCGGCCGCAACAATACGGGGGGTCTCGCCGCACTCCTCAAATACACCCGACGACAACCCGTCGCATCTACATAGTGAGCCGCAATTACAACGGCGTCGAGTGCGCGACGGTCTACCTCGTCGTAAACGAAGGGAGCGCTTACCTGACCCAAATGATCGATGGCCACCAGCTCGCGGCGTACCAAGCGCAAAAAGCCCGCCACCGCTGCGGGTGATTGATCTTGAACTAGCTCAAGAGTAACAGTGGGAAGGTCGGGTGGCGTTTTGTTATCGGTGTGATTCATGATGGCAGTTGCCGAGCGCAGTCAACGTCGCTAAACGCCGATAGAAGGCGGTAGCCTACAATTAGAATGACTGGACGAGCCAGAACCAAATAGGACGCTACGATGTCAGGCGTCACGCACCGGCTATCGACCGGAATTCAGAATTTCGGTTGCTGAAAGCCGCGAGCTGACACCTGTGATACTATTGAGAAATATTTGGCAGAACGGTTAAGACCTCGCCACTCAGGGGTTTGCGTTGGGGGCTTTCATTTCTATCCGGTCTTCGATGGCTCGCAACCGGATTTTTGGCAAGATGGCCTCGGTAACCAAAGCGGCGCGTGCTAAGAGTTCGCTCTGCGACATGGGTTCTGTGGGTTCGACCGCCGCCAAAAAGGCGAAGCAGCGCCCAATGTCTGCCCCAACTAGGAGAATGGTGGCACCATGAATTGGCTTTGGGTCGGTGCCAGAAGTCACAGTGAGTCTAGAATCAAAACCGGCGGGCACCTTTGCCACGCGCGACTCGACGGGGTTAACCCCTTGAGGCTTGCCCCAATCACTGCGCCAGCGGCGCAAATCCACAAGGCATTCATCGGGCGTCACGCGCCGCCGCTCAGACCACAATTTCGCCTCCAGCCTCAGGGCTAGCTTGGAGTTCGAGGCGACCCACCAGGGGGTACTTTGGTCGTCAATTTGCCAGCTACCCACCTTCGGCAAGGGGACGACTACAGGTGTCCGTGTGCCGGCCACATCAAAAAAATCCCAATGTGCCTTTTGCGACACGGCGATCGTACCGTTACCCTCTGGTGTCGCCGCCGGGGCAACCGTGCTCGATTTGATGTTTGCAGATGTGCAGCCAATGAGGCATAATCCCACAAAGAGACAGTGGCGGACCGGTTGCGCCGCCGGGCCAGTTCGACTGGAGACTCTTGAAAACTTCTGCACGTTTATCACAGGTATGGTAAGAGCCAAACTCGAATGGTGCAAGGCTTGCGTTGCTTCGGGGGCACGCTTGCCGCTCATGGACGGTGTCTAGTTCAACCGACCGCAACACCCCGCTAAATCCCCTCGCTATGTAGGATTAAGAGAGAAGTATGGACGGACAGCGCCACTCATTCAGTGCAGCACGCAAACGGCGACGCCCCAAGCACAATGGGCCACCCAAAGCTGAACCTATTCTCATCGCTGCACGTCGTCCTGATGCACCGCCAGCAAGGCCACCACGGCGGCTTATTGCAGCGTCGGCATCCCCGCGTGCGAACAGTATAAGGGCAAACGCGTTCGGCGAGCACACCGAGGGGCCTCAAAACGGCAATGGTCACTCCATTAATGGTGTGGACCACTCCCGGGAAGCCGGCATCAGTCCGGTTAACGGTGCCGAAGCTCAGCGGCGTGCCGCACGGATCGTCCAGGTAAATGCCGCGGGCCCTGATGACCGTGAAAAGCAACGTTTGCGCCTACTCGAGCGGCTTCTGACGAGTGAAGGTCGCGTGGCAATTTCGCGGGCTGCGAATGATTTGCGTCTAGCTGGGTTCGAGTTTCCGCTCAATCAGGATGTGCAACTTCAGCTGTTGGAACACAATGACGAGAATCTGGCGCGCCAAGCTGTCGTACAATTGAAAGTTTTGCTCGAGACAGAAAAGCCCATCAAACTTCCGATTTTTTCACAACGGCTGCGGCGGCTGGAAGAGGTGGGTGAGGACCCGTTGACGCGCAAGACGGCAGCGGATCTCCGCCGGCAAATTCGCGTCTGAGCCATCATGAAGAATCGTTCCCCGGAGATAGCGCTGTGAGCACCGTCGGGAAAGAATTGAGCCTAAGAGAATTCGAATCGCACTTTAGGGATTTGATTCGCCAACTCGGGCAAAGCTCGGCCAGTGTGGGCTGTGTGGCCTGCACAGGCTGCAAGGGCTGTAGCAACTGTACATTTTGCACGGATTCGGATCGTCTGATTCGATGCCACTACTGCATTCGGTGCTTGAGTTGTACGGATTGCTCGCATTGCCGGGACGGCAAGACCTTGATCGGTTGCCAACATTGCATCGAATGTGAGGGCTGTACGTCGAGCGCCTATTTGGTCAAGAGCGTGGCCTGTTCGGGTTGCACCTATTGCTTCGGTTGCGTCGGTTTGACGGGCAAGGATTTTCACGTGCTAAACGAGCCCTATTCCCGCAGCGAGTATTTTGCCGTCACGCGAAAGCTGTCCAAGGAAATGGGGATTTAGCCGGCTCAAGGCGAAAAACTCGTTAATCTTGCGTCAAGTTTCCAGCATGCACTTGTCTGGGCCGGGCCCCAGACAACAAACACAATCAAACGTCGAAGGGCGTAGAGAACGGACGCACAGGTAGCTTGTGAAAATCTAAGGTACAGGTCACCGACGACTCAGAACGGCAAGGGCAACCCCATCGGTTCAGCCAGCCACAAAGGCCAAATTAAAGAACACGCGCCCGGTCGGATGGCCTCCAGTACTCCCTGGAAAGAGCGTGGATTTGCAGTGTAGAAAAACCCAATTCATGGTTGCTCACGGCCGGGTCTCACACTAGAGGGGGGAATGAATAGCGACGCGCAGCGTTTAGCATGCAGGAGAATTTAAGATGATGAACCGAGGATCGCTTTTTGTGGCCGCGTGGGTGGCCCTGGCCGCCAGCGCCTGTTCGGATGAGAAGAAGCCCGCAGTCGCCCCCGCAGCATCCGCGGCTCCGGCCGCTAGTGATACCAGCGCCTCGGGCAGCAAAAATCCGAAGCCCGATGACGACGCCACTCGTGGCAATCTGAATATTTCCGATGAAATTCGCAAAGCTTGTGGGCTTACCGACGCGGAAGCCTACTTTGCATTCGATTCTGCGCACGTACGCCCCCAGGACCAGAAAGTCCTGAAAAAGCTGTCGGATTGCTTCTCCACGGGCCCCCTCAAAGGGCGTGAAATGCGGCTGGTCGGGCACGCCGATCCGCGAGGTTCCGCTGATTACAACTTGGCGCTCGGCGGCAAGCGCGCCGATAACGTGAAGTCTGTCATTGCAACCCAGGGTATGGCCGAAAAGAAGATCGCCACGACTTCCCGGGGAGCAATGGACGCCACGGGTACAGATGAATCAACGTGGGCAAAAGACAGGCGGGTCGATGTGACCCTAGGTGATTAAGTAGCTAGACGCGCTATAGAGCGCCCCATGAATCCAGTCGAAGCCCCCGTCCACGCTGTGCCAGCTGTGGGGTCGGGTACGCCAGGGTCTATCGATCCCTTTGCACTCATGTTGAGGTCATCGGGGATCGTCCTTGTAGTACTTTTGCTGTTGGTGTTGGCCGGGTCGCTCGTATGGTTGATCTGGGTACTGAAGTCGGCGCAAATTCGGCGCTTGGTGGCAGCCCAGCATCGCTTCGAAAACGAGGCCGAGCGGGTGACTTCGCTTTCCGACCTGGTTCGCCTCTCGCAACAACACGACACGGCGCCTGGCGCGCGCATCGTGATGGAGATGGCCAAACACCAACATCAAGTAGGAAAGGGCGTCGAATTCATGCTGGCGATTGGCAAGCGCGCCATCGTCGTCGAGCAGCAGCGCGCTTCGGCACTTATGCCCACTCTGCAGAGCATCGCGTCGGCCTCGCCCTTCATTGGCCTGTTCGGAACCGTGTGGGGCATCATGGATGCATTCCTCAGAATTGGTGTCGAAAAGAGCGCAAGCTTGCCGGTTGTTGCGCCCGCCATTGGTGAAGCATTGATTGCAACCGCGTTTGGCCTGGTGGCGGCAATTCCCGCAACGATTGCTTACAACTACGTAGACAAACGGATTGCGGATTTATTGGAGGAACTGGATGCCTCCGCAAACGCCTGGGTTCACTGGTTCGTGCCTGAGGGTGGGGGCGCGTTTGCAGCGGGGGCGGCGTCTGACAGTTACCCTGGCTACGGGAAACGCTAGGCCATGGCGAGCTCGGTTGGACGTCGTTCAAGGGGCTTTCGTGACATAAACGTCACGCCACTGGTGGACGTGATGCTGGTCTTATTGGTGGTATTTATGGTCACAGCCCCACTTTTGACGACGGGCCTGCGCATCGATTTACCCGAAGTAAAAGCCGCTAACACACCGGTCAAGGATGCACGACTGCTGGTGACGGTCACCAAAGAAGAGCGCGTGCTGTTCGGCGAACAGGACGTAACGGGAGCCATCGACAAAGCCTTCAAAGAGAATGCCCGCGTACAGAAGGAACGCGAGCTTTACATTCGCGCCGACAAGAACGCGCGCTACGGCATCGTGGCTACGGTAGTTGCTGCGGCACGTAACAGTGGTGTCGATTCGCTCAACCTACTAGTTGAGCCCGAACTCGAGGAAGCGCCCCCCGACGAAGCCCCCCCGCCCCAGGGTAAACCGGGCGGTAAGGGCGGCGCCACCAAGAAAGCCGCCGCTTCGCCCAGTGATTCCGCAGGGGGCCATTGAGCCCAGGGACAAACCAAGTTGAACTCGATTGGCACTCGCAAATTCCTGCCACAAGAGCTGTGGCTGGCGGCGATCCTCGCCGGTTGGATCGAGTGCGGCTTTTTTGCGGTGCTCATCACGGCGGGCGCCAATCGAGGCAAAGTGCACGCGATTGAAGCGCCCGTACCGAGCGAGACTCCAATTGCAGTGAAGCCAGTCCTCGACGACGTGCCATTGCTCAAACTCGGTGGCAAAAAGATGCGCCCGAAATTACCCGACCTTTGGCGAAAGAACCCACCCGTTCAACGCTTCGAGGCGGCGAGCGCTCCAAGCCCGATGGCGCCCATGACACCCGAAGCGATCCCGTCGAGCCCGCTCGCGCACAAAGACGCGGGGCCCCCACCACCTCCGGACGCCGCCGTCGCTAAGCAGGTCGATCAAGTGTTGCTCGACGCCGGACCGCCGCCGAAGGAAACGCCTCAAGCGCAGGGCGAAGGCGTGCAGGATGGCGTAAAGGAGGGTACGGAAACGGATCCGCTCAAGGGTCGCGCAATTGGGCAATATAAGCAGCTACTGATTGCCTGGTTCAACGCCAAGTGGCATCCGCCGGACTTGCCCTGCGACGTAATGAAGAGTCTGACGGTCGCCGGTGTTCCGACCTGGGGCCCTGATCGAACCGTGACGGGCGTTGCCCCGGCGCGCATGAGCGGCAATCCGACGTTCGACGAGCGCGCCAAGAGCACTTGGGCCAGTATCGTGGGACAGCAGATCCCGCCGCCGCCTCCCTTGTATCCTGATATTACTCCCAACCAAATTGGTGCAATCATTTTCACGAGTGCGAGTGTATGCAAGTGAAACGCCGCTACTTCTCCTTAGCTTCAACCCTGACGGCGTTCGTCTTTTCAAACGTCGCAAATGCACAATTAGTCGCGCCGCAGGCTCCAGTTCCGGACGAACACCTGCTTGGCGATCTTGTCATTAGCGGTTCACAAATCGAGCACGTTACTAAGCTGGCCGTCCTGAAGTCCTTCTCGCCGGACTACGAGGATGTCGTCATCCGTAGCGTCGTGCGCCATGACCTCGAGCTCTCGGGGATGTTCGATGTAATTCCCGACGCCAAGGCGCCGCCAGGCAATTATGAATTCGACGATCCTGTCGATTTGCCTGCCTGGCAGAAGCTCGGCGCGGAGGTCATCGTAAAGGTCGCAGCACGCAGGACCTCGGACGGCCGCGCCGAGATATTTAGCCTGGCCTACTTCATGGATGTCGGAAAGATGCCCGTCTACGAACGGCACATCGTGGTCGCGGCCGATGACGTCCGCATTACGGGCCACCGCGTGACGGATGCGCTGCTGGCAGCGATTACTGGGCGCCCCGGCAGTTTCGCAAGTCACTTTTGTTTGAGCACGCCCTGGGCCCGCGGGCGCCGCGTGTTCACCATGGACGCCGATGGCGCGGCTCTCACTCCGGTAACAACGCCCGAGGACACCTCGATTGCGCCATTCTGGGGCCCAAAGCAGACACTCTATTTTACACAGAGCGTTCGATACTCACCTTTCCATTTGATGCAGCTCGCGGGTAAGCTTATCGAGCGAGTGAACGTGCCGTACACGACGAGCATTTACGCTGCATCCTTCAGCGCCGACGGTCAAAAGCTGGCGGTCGCGGTGGCTGAAGACGGACGCAGCAGTATCTACGTCGGTAATGCCGATGGTACCGCTTTCAACAAGGTATCCACGAGCGAGATCGCGACGAGTCCCGTATTCAGTCCCAGTGGGAAGCTGGCATGGATCGCTGGCGGCGCGCAGCAGGGAAGTCAACGCGTTTACGTTGACGGAAAACCAGTCTCGCCCAACGGATTTACGGCTGCATCACCGACATTTTGCGACACCGAACTCGGGGTTCGGTTGGTGTATGCAGTCGCCGTTGGTGGCGGCCGCATGGATCTGGTGATGAGCGACGAGCACGGCAGGGATATCGCTCGATTGACGCAAGGCCCCGGTTCGAATCTGGCGCCCGCCTGCAGCCCCGACGGGCGTTTGCTGGCATTTTTCTCCACGCGAAAGTCGGGGCCTGGCCTTTATCTGCTCAACCTGAAGCGTTTCACCAGCATTCGCGTAACACCCCAAGTGGGCGAGTCGCTCAGTTGGGCAAGGCTCGCGGACTCGAACGTGATGCAGGCACTCGAAGTGCGTCCAAAGCCGAAGCCCGCAGCAGCACCGCCGGCACCACCGGCACCGCCCGCCCCGCCGCCGAATGCCGCTCCCGTGCCGCCCAAACCATAAGGCCACAATCCATTAGTTTTGGAAGTTGGTTGAGTCGCCAAACTAGTGCACCTTGGCCCCCAATCTGGTGGCTCCTCGTACATTGCGCAATACTCAAGGCGGATCTGCAATTATGCACTTTGAATGTTTTGGATTTCGGTGCACCAAACAGCTCCCGTTGACGCAGAAATATTGCAACTATCGGCCTTGGGAGCCCCGGACCCGGTGGCGGCGTTTTGCCGAATTAGCTCAAATGGGTGTCGGAATTTTGCTGACCATTGGCTGCAACTCGAACAACCCGAGCACGAGCAATGCTGCCGACAGCAGTGCCGATAGCACGATTGTGTTTCTGGACGCAGGTGGCACAACGCCAGTCGCACCCAGCGGCGGGCCGCTGTGTCCGGTTGGTGACTGCAACTATCAGACGCAACAGGGCTGTGGCGCAACGGAGATGTGCCACCCGGAGTTGAGTGGTCCGAACGTTGCGCCTCAATGCGTGACCGCGGGAACCAAAGCGGCGGGCGAGAGTTGTAGTTGGCAAGAGTGCCAAGCAGGGTTATTTTGCGCGGGCGATGGGCATTGTCGGCATCTATGCTGCGGTGGCGATTGGTCCGTCTGTGCCGCCGATGAGACCTGCACCGAGACCATACTGCTCCAAGCTGACGCCGGCATCACTTCGTCCGCAAAAGTGAACGTGTGTCAGCTTGAAGATCCCTGCAATGTGTTCGATCCGAATTCGTGCCCTGCCGGCAGGAGTTGTTACATCGTTGATTCACGCGGCGGAGTTCGATGTTTGGTCACGGGAAGCGCGTCGCTCAATGACGGCTGCACTTCGACCGATTTGTGTAAATCTGGTTTCACGTGCGTTCAAAGCGCCACGGGCGCGGGGACATGCCGGCGATTATGTCGGGCGGTGCCGGGCGGAGCAGACCCGTATTGCCCAACTTCCGAGGGCTATTGCTCGCACTTCGTGCGGGACCCGCCCGAGGTCGGCGAATGCACGCCGACGTTCTAGGAGAATTATGGGGCTTCCCATCCAGGTCGATCTATTAGTGGGGATTTTTGCTGACGATCAGGGCTAGCGCATGGGTTTCGCGTGCCCCAAGCAACTGAAATTGCAAGCCGAAGCCGTCAATCTTGGTCCAGCGCACAATTCCGGGGATCTTCAGGTCCGTGAGCCCTGCGACTTCCAATACCAAACTGACACGGGTACCGAACGCAGGAATTTCCGAACCCTCGATAAATACGCCACCGGTGCTGATGTCCCGCGTGAATCCCGTCAAGCTCGCTCCGCCCTCGGTAGTGCATGTGACCGGGATTCTGACTACACTTCTTGAGTAGGCGCGTTTCTCGTGCATGCAGACCTCGGAAAACAATGTCACTTAATCGGGCAATCAATTGCAGACGCGGACGCTAGCGTATGATCTGGGGTCCCGCGCCTGTCAAGCGTTCCAATAGGAACTCCCAAAATCCCGGGCAACGTCGGCTTACGGCACCCGTTTGGCTTCGTGGTTGGACGCTTGCCATCCCGTCCGTTGGCATTGCACTCGTCGCAGCCCTGCTCGCCGTACCTCGCGGCACTAAACCTGAGACAGTACCGCAGCCGGTCATTCATCGGCGCGCGCTCGATGTAACCCTAAGTCAATTGGCGCGCCGATCGGAGGCCGCCCGAGCCAAGCCACTGCCGTTTGTCGTGCGCGAAGTGGGTGAGGCCTATCGACGCCTGGGGCGCACGCAATACGAAGGTCCGATGGCGCTCGATGACTCATTGGGCTGGCAACGGTTGATTCGTGGCGTACGCCCGAAGGCGGGCGATGATGCGCTCTTGACGCTGCGCGCCGTTCAGTCCGACATGTTCGTGTCCGAACTAGGATTGTGGGAAACCACGGGAAAAGTCTCCGACGAGCTTATCGAACTAGGAGGTGACTTCGTGCGCATTGCCCGCCTGAACAATTGGTGGGTGGCTGGCCACTTGAACATGTCGCATGACGAACGCTGGGCGTTGGCCTTACTTCGTTGGACATCGCTCGCTGGTCTCGCGCAGACTGAACCGTATCGGCTGGATCGGGAACTCGAAGTCGTCAAGTTGCGGTTTTTTTATTCCCACCCTACGCCCAATGCCGCGCAGCTTCGGACCCGTCAGAAAATCATAGAGCGGTACGCCGAACTCGATCAGGATTATCCGATTGATTTTCTCGCGGCGTATTGTTCGCAGAGGCGGGTCAATATGACTTCGCCGCGGCCAGTTTCATGCACCATTTGCAGGTGCACCCGCAAGGACCCTACGCAATACGCGCCCGCAATCACCTGATCTGGTCAACCGCGCAGGTTCGCAATCTCGAAAACGATGGCGCTGCGCGATAACCCTCATTACGTCGATGGTGAATTCTGGCCATTGCCGAAGGATCGACCACTTTGTCGAATCGATGATTTGGTTTTGCGCGTCACGCAGGCGTCGGGCGGCGTCTCTAGCGCGACCGAAGTCGTGGGTTCGGCCGGTGTGCTCTTGGCTGCCAAACTTTCACAGCGAGTAGCAGCGCCAATTCTCTACGTCGTTAGTAGCCTCGAAGAGGCCATTGCGGCGGCAGCCGATGCGCGATTCTTTTTCGAATACTTTGGACTGCTTTCTCCGGAGCGCGAAGCTGTGCGCGCCCTGTTGCCGAGTGAGGACGGCCCCTTCACGGAGCTGCACCCCGATCGCAACACCGCGATGGCACAGATGGCGAGCCTCGGTCGACTAGCCCAGACGGACCCACCCCACCTGTTCATAGTCCCCGCGATGGCGCTAGCGCGCCGGGTAATGCCGAGTCAGTCAATCCGGGATGCGACTTGCTATTTGCAAGTCAATCAGTCAATCGATCGCGAAACGGTGACCAACGCTTGGTCGCGAGCTGGATACTTGCGGGTGCCCGTCGTCGAAGATCGAGGAACATTTGCGGTGCGCGGCGGCATTGTCGATGTCTGGTCCCCCGATTCGAGTGAACCACTGCGCCTCGAACTCGAAGGGGATTTGCTGGTGCGCTTCCGAAGGTTTAGCCCTGACGATCAGCGCACGACCGAAGATCAAGTCAGCTGTCGGATTCTTCCCGCCCGAGCTAACATCGTCTCCGCGGACAATGAACTGAGCGTGCGCAGCAAGATACGAGCGCTGTGTGACTCGATCGACTTACCTAGCTCGCGCGCTCGTTACCTAGCCGATGAAGTGGCAAGCGGGCGGGCGTTCTTTGGTTCACAGGGATTCTTGCCCGCCTACTTCGATTTGGTTCCGCTGCTCGATTACTTTCCGAGCGATTCCTGCGTCGTATTCGAGGACGTTGCCGGTTGTTTACGCGCTTACCAGAATGAAATCGATCAATTGCGTAACGCGGAGCTCGCACGACAGGGTCAGCCTCACTACGGGCTCGAGGCTTGGATGGTGGACGCTCCTGAGTTAGTAGAAAACTTGTCGTCGCGCCGTCTAGTCACGCTGTTGCATAGCGGACAAGCGGGAGAACCGGATGAACACACGCTCGCTCGATTCGAGCGTACCCCGGAGGGTACTGCGTCATTCGCAAGTATGGCCCCGGCGAACTTGTTCAATTTCGAACACAATTCAAAGACGGGTAAGGGCCGCTCAGGCAGCATCGAGCAGCTAGTTGCGCAAATAGAGGGCTGGCACAAGGCTGACTTCAATGTGGTGATTGTCGCTCGCTCAACCGCCCAGGTCGATCGGCTTTCGTCACTGCTTCACCACCGTGGACTCGCGGTCGCAGCGGAGTTGCTGACTCCTCCTTCACGCGGCGCGACAGGCGCACCGAGTCTTATCATTGCGCCCGGGCGGCTTGCGCGTGGAGTCGTGCTGCCGCTTGAGCGGCAAGTATTCGTTACCGAAGAAGAAGTCTTTGCGCACCGCGCCCACGTGGCTAAGCAATCCAAGAAGCGCTCGACCCAGGGCGCATTGTTGGAGTTGCGATCGCTAAGCCCCGGAGACTTCGTGGTGCACGAAGAGCACGGGATTGGTCGTTACGTGGGTTTGGAGCGGCGTCAGATTGACGGGATCCCCGTAGAACTCATAGTTGTCGAATACGAGGGCGGTCGCTTGTTTTTGCCAGTTTACCGACTCAATCAAGTCCAGAAGCATTCCGCGGCCGAGGGGCAACCAAAGCTGGATCGCTTGGGAGGTTTGAGCTTTGCAAAGACGAAGGCAAAGGTGCAACGACGCTTGCGCCAGTTGGCGGATGAGTTGTTGCATCTGTATTCGGAGCGCATGGCAGTAAGGAAGATTCCGCTGGTTCCGGCCGATGACAATTACACGACGTTCGAGGCGACATTTCCCTTCGAGGAGACGGCGGACCAGGCCGCAGCAATTGCCGACGCCCTGAGCGATTTGGAGTCGGACCGCGTCATGGATCGACTCGTGTGCGGTGACGTTGGCTTCGGCAAGACAGAAATCGCGCTTCGAACTGCATTTCGAATGGCGATGGCCGCTCGTCAAGTGGCGGTCCTTTGCCCTACTACTGTGTTGGCACAGCAGCATTTCGCGACATTTCGTGATCGGCTCTCGGAATTTGGTATCGAAGTGCGGCCCCTGAGTCGAACTCGTCAAGAGTTCCGATGCGTCGCGCACGCTCGACGACCTCAAGCGCGGCACCGTCGATGTCGTCATCGGCACCCACCGACTCCTGTCGAAGGACATTCACTTCAAAAACCTTGGTCTATTGGTGATCGACGAAGAGCAACGCTTTGGCGTGTCGCACAAGGAGCGCATCAAGCAGCTAAGAACGACGGTCGATGTTCTCACCCTTAGCGCAACGCCAATCCCGCGGACGCTACAAATGGCCGTCGGCGGCCTGCGTGAAATGTCGGTAATTGAAACACCACCCGTCGATCGGCGGCCGATTCGCACCATCATCGCGCGCTTCGATCAGGAGTTGCTAATCGACGCCTTGCGTAGAGAGCTGTCTAGGGGCGGGCAGGTGTTCTACGTGTACAATCGAATCGTTGGGCTCGATGAGCGGGCGGCGCGCCTCAAGGCGTGGGTGCCAGAAGCTCGAATCGCAGTGGCCCACGGTCAGATGCGACCTGAAATGCTCGAAAAAACAATGCTCCAATTCGTGTCGGGGCAATACGACGTGCTGGTGAGCACCGCCATCGTGGAAAGCGGGCTCGATATTCCTCGTGCCAACACGATGTTCATCGATCGAGCCGACTTGTTCGGTCTCTCGCAACTCTATCAATTGCGGGGGCGAATTGGGCGGTCCCCGGAGCGGGCCTATTGCTATCTGCTCGTGCCTAACATGAGTGAGCTCGACTCGCAGGCGCGCGCGCGACTCGAAACTATCGAACGGTTCACCGAACTGGGAATGGGCATGCGCGTGGCCGCACTTGACATGGAACAGCGAGGCGCCGGCGATCTACTGGGCGCCGAGCAAAGTGGCTTCGTGTCCAGCGTGGGCTTCGAGCTATTTTGTCGATTGCTCGAGGATGCCACCAGCGAGGCGCAAGGCAAAACCGTCGTCCACGAAGTGGAACCTGATTTGACCGTAGATGTCGAGGCGTTGATTCCAGAAGAGTACGTATCCGATGTGGGACTCAGGCTCGCCTTTTACAAGCAGATGGCATCGGCAACCAGTACCGCTTCGATTGATGATATCGCACTCGAGTTGGAAGACAGGTTTGGAACACCACCGCCAGCAGCCCGTAATTTGCTCGCACTAATGCGGCTAAAGACGACATTGCGTCAGCTGAAGGTACTCGGGTGCGACGCCCGCTGCGCCTCAGTAAACCTCAGTCTGCGATCTGACACGCCGATCAACCTAACTTGTATCGAGCAATTGGAAACGCGAAGTCCAGGGACTTATCGGGTTACACCGGACTCTCGATTGGTTCGCAAGGCTCAACCGAGTGAATCTTTTGCCAGTGGGATCGAGCACGCCGAATTCATGTTAGCGGAGCTCGAGGCGTGCGAATAGTCACCGGCTCGGATAAGCCGGCAGACTCCAAGAATTGCACACCGAGTAGCCGAGCTTAGGACGCTATTTATCGGAGTCCTTGTCCTTGTCTTTGTCCTTGTCGCTGTCTGAACCACTCGATCCCTCAGCGTCCCAGCCGCCGCCGGCGACACCTTGCCCGCGTTCGACCTCATCCGGCATCACGCTCTTGGGATCGGGTTCCACGTTGGTTTGCTTTACGGCGTCCCATTTGTTGCCGGACTCGCTCTCGCCCAGGCCCCATTGGCCGTGGATTTCGTCGGGATCTTTGATGCCCGCCTTTGCGGGACGTGAATAAATAAAATAGCCCTTTCCGCGTCTATCAGCGGATGGCCCCACCATGCCAATTCGATGCTCAACCCAGTCGTAGTGCAATACACTACCGTCGGCTTTGCCGTGAAGCTCGCCCCACGCTTCACCAGCTGCGGTGCGCCAATTGCCTTTTATGTTGCCGCCGTCATCGACGACATGCAAATTGCCGTAGATCTGGCTGTAATAGACGCCCTTCCATTCCGCGCCTTCAGGCATTTCATGACTCGCCTTATCTGCGGAGTTGGCGGACTTCCCATGACCACAAGCTGCCAATGTTACGCAGGGCAACATCAGAGCCACGACACCGGCCAAAACCTTAAACTTACGCGTCTGCATGGGGGCAGTCTAACACGGCTTTTAGTTGAAGTCCGAGTTGCTCGCCGATTCTTGCAGCCTCCGCCTCACTGCCTGGCCAGGGGACCTTTGCTTCGGCTCGCTGAACCTGCGAACCGCTGGGATCCGCCAGGAGCCCACGCAGCCAAAGACTATCGCCGGCTCTCTCGGCGTAGGCCGCGAGCGGCACGTGGCAATTACCCCCCGTGGTCCGCATAACCCCGCGTTCGGCAGCTACCGCAACACCCGTTTCGGGATGGTTCAAAGCGTGCAGCATATTTCGCACGAATTCGTCATTTTCACGGCATTCAATGGCAAGGGCTCCCTGCCCGACCGCCGGCAAACAATCGGTATGCGCCAAGCGCTCTGTGATTCGGTCCGCCCAACCCAGGCGGAGGAGCCCCGCGCAGGCCAAAACAACGGCATCGACCAATCCTTCCTCGCTGCGACGCAGGCGAGTGTCCACGTTGCCGCGTAACGGCACAATTTCGAGGTCACTGCGCGAAACCCCCAATTGGACCGACCGACGAAGCGACGAGGTCCCGACACGGCAACCCAAGGGAAGGTCTGCCAGGCGCGGCGCACGACGGGAAATGAACGCGTCGCGAGCATCCTGACGTTCGGGGACGCAAGCAACAACAAGACCGGGGGCCAAGTCCGCGGGTAGGTCCTTCATCGAGTGAACGGCAATATCCGCTTGGTGGCGCAGGAGGGCTTCCTCGATTTCCTTAATGAATAGGCCCTTGCCACCGATATCTGCAAGGCTCCTATCCTGTATTCGGTCGCCCGTGGTCGTGACTTGAAGTTCTTCGACTTCGACAGTGGGAAACAGCGCGTTGAGCGCACGGATATACGCTCGGGTTTGAACTAGCGCCAATTGACTCTTGCGTGTGGCAACGGTAAGCCGACGCGCTTTCATGCAATGTTTTCCTTGGTAACTGATTCGGGAGACGAATTCTCGACCGGCTCGAGTTCATCACCCGATTCAGGGCTCGCCTCTTGGCTCGACTTGGCAAGACCGAATAGGTCATCGAGAACGGCCGTAGCTTGGTCCAGCTCGTCGGAATTCTGAGATGCCCACTTTCTCAGCTGCATTGTGGGTTCATGCATGAGCTTGTTTATTGCTGCGTCTATCATGCGCTCCAAGTGGAGCCGCTCGGGGTCACCCAAGTGCTTTAACCGACCGCGTAGGCTCTTGGCCAATTCCCGGTGCAGAGTCCCTAGGAAGTGCTGCCGCAATGCGCGCACGAACGGCGTCACTTGCTCGGCCTCCGTCCAGCGTTCGAACCGGGCTACCTCTTCATTGACGATGCGCTCCGCTCGCTCGGCTTCCTTTTCGCGCGATCCCAAGGATCGAGCTACTACGCCCGCTAAGTCGTCGACATCATAGCGGTAGACTCCATCCAACGAGTCAACATCAGGGTTTATGTCGCGCGGGACCGCAACGTCAACGAAGAAGAGATCGCGTCCGCGACGCTTTCGCATGACGCGCTTGACCAGCACCCGGTCGATGATTGCGTTAGGAGCACTCGTACTCGTTACAACTACGTCGGCTTCGCTCAACGATGCTTCGAGCGTATCGAAAGAGCGCCCTTCAGCTTGATAGCGTTCCTGCAATTCGGACACTCGCTGCAGATTTCGCCCCACAATGACCAATCGGGCACCGGACTGTTGCAGGAGCCGCACAACCAACTCGCCCATTTCGCCCGTGCCAAGCAGAACCACCGTGTGCCCCGCCATCTCTCCGAATATCTGTCGCGCCAGGTCGAGCGCGACCGTCGGCACCGACACTTGACCGGAACCGACCTGAGTTTCGTGACGCACACGCTTTGCAGTGCGTAGTGCGCGCGATACGACGCGGTGCAAGTGATTGCCAATGGTACCCTGCCGACAGGCAAGATCAAATGCCTCCTTGAATTGTCCCAGTATTTGCGGTTCGCCCACGACCAGCGAATCGAGAGACGAAACGACACGGAATATGTGCTGCACGGCGGCGCTGCCACCGTGCAGATATAGGTGGCCATCGGTCTCGGGAACGCGCCCTACAATGATTTCTCGCAACTCCTTGGTAAGTAAATCGACCGGGGTCTGGGCATCTCCCGCTGCTACCAGTTCGGTCCGATTGCAGGTTGACAGCAACATGACTTCGGACACGGTTTGGTAACTGCGTGCCTGACTGAGTAATTCGATGGTGCGCGGCGCGTCAAACGCGATACGTTCCCGCAGTGAGATGGGGGCCGTTCGGTGCGAAAGCCCAACGACGGCAATCACTACCGCACTCCGATGAATGTAGGAGTGATGACGTAGAGCACCACGACGAGAAGACTTACGAGCGCACCGGCAATATTCCCCCACGCAATTTTGCGACCCCGCCAACCTGCCAATGGCCCGAGCACAATCATCGAGCCAGCGAGCAACCAGACGCCGTAGGACAGGCCAATCCGCATGGCGTTGACACTTCCGAATTGAAGACGACTGGCGAAAGCAGCCCCCGTGGTAACGCCCAACGACAGTGGCACGAAACCAATCAAAAGCAGCCGCCGCATCAGCGTTTCAAGAGGGAGCAGCCCCGGCAAGTGGCGTTCCATCGTGTCGGCTCGCTTACCCTTGAGACGCGATGCCTGAATCAAATAGGCGGCGGCAACTCCGGCGGATAGTACGAATAGTCCAACCCCTACCACGTTGGATGTAATGTGAATCGCCAACCATAGTTTTGGCGGCTGCAGTGTTGCGGTTCCCCGATGCATGAATTGAGCGGAAATCAAGGCGACCAAGCCTAATGGCGCGACCAACGCACCTAAAGGCTCGATTCGCACTTTGCTGGCCAGGGTCAAAAAAATTCCGACGGTTACGAGACCCGTCAGACTGACGGCGAATTGAACCGAGGTAACAGGGCACGTATGGGTCTTGACGCTGCCGTTGATGATGTTCAAAAGGTGCAACAAGGCTCCTGCGCGCATTGCGAACCGAGCAACCTTCAACGACTCAGAGCTCATGGCGTGGCGCGCCACTGCAAGATAGTAGGCAGTAGCGGCAATGGCGTACGCGATTACGGCGAGCAACAGAATCGAATCAAGGACGCTCATGGGCCCCTACTCGGTCAATCAAGTGTTTGCATCAAATATTGCGCCAACAAGGCCTCTTCACTCTTGGGCAATGGATTATCGCGCAATGCCGCTATCCCCGCGCGGTGCTCGCTGAATGTTCCTATCGGCGAACCCAGGAATCCAGGAACGACCTCGTAGGCATTTTCCCCCAATATCATCGAGGTCTCGAGGATTTCGGCACCCAGTTCGGTGAGGTAGTTAACGCTCTTCACCCGACCCACTAAGTCGAACAGGTCTTCGGTGCCGCTCACTTCCTGGATTATCCGCACGGCCTCGACCACGTGGTACCGTCTGTTTTCGGCCTTGATCACGAGTTCTTTGGCGGAAAGGTCGATTTTGGCTTCTGCAAGCCATTGATCGAGGGATCGTTGGGGAAAGAACACGCGATTGGGGGCCATAACTCCTGCTTCAATCGAACAGAACGCTCGAGTCTAGTACCCTTCACGCGCCACTGCACGGTCCCCAACGACTATTTCCTTCTGGGATTCGGCGATCATGGCAGACGCACTGAAGCGTGACACTTTAAGAACCCTCAGTTCGCCGATTATCTCCTCCGGGAAATCTTTTTCATCACGGCGCAGCTGGGTAGTCCGCGCATCCGCCGGTTCCGGAGAGTCGATGTTAATACTGTCGCGGGCCGAACGAGTCGCTGTAACAAGGGACTTTCGCCAGCTATCGCCGCGCCGAACCACGAGTAGCCGATTACCAATTGCCAGGCCATCTTCACTGCCGCGATCGATGAATACCAATTGATTCTGCCCCATGTAAACGTGAGGGTGCATGCTGGTGAGCACGCGTGCCCAAACCGTTTTGACACTCGTGGTGGGCGGAACCACTCGATACTTACGCTCCACGTCGCCAATTTTCGTTCCACGCTCGATTGAGTCCACGGCTTCGATAATCTCTGCGGATGCGATCTTCTTTTTGGGATCAAAGTCGGTAATTTTTACGGTGCCTTTGATTCTAATAATTTCCCCGGGGGGGTTCCTCGCGCCAGCAACTGGTTCGGGTTTTCGCAACGCCTCGAACAACGTGATCTGTTGCCCGATTTGTGGCTCGATGCCGGGGCGTACATCGATGTAGACGTGGTTACCGCGGCTCAACAACATCTGCTCTTCGCGAGCTCCGATAACCTCACCCCAGGTATCTTTGCTGGGATCCCCAATATAGGCTTCATCACGCAGGAACAAAGTGTCGGGCGGCAAAGGTCCGCTAGTGCCCGGTCGCTTGCCGATACGATCACCGGGACCCGTCGGTCCAACAAGACCCTTGCCTCGAGCAGGCATACCCGAAGGCGAGCCACCAGCTCGACTCAAACGCAGTTGATCACCGGGATAAATCCAGTTTGGATTGCGAATATCGGGATTGTAACTCCACAATTTGGGCCATTGCCAAGGGTTCTCGAAGTAGTGATCACAGATATCCCATAACGTGTCACCGCGCTTTACGACGTACACTTCCGGAACGAACATCGCGGCGGCTCGACCCTGTCCGGTAATTGCAATCGAACCCTTGTTGCCATGAACAGCGCCGTCTCCGACGTTGGTCTGCCCGAGGTCGAACGAGTCCGATGCCGCGCTGGTGTTGTTCGACGGTCGTGAGCTCGAGGGCAAGTTCGAGTTAGGATCGTGGCCAGACCAAGGCACTCCGAAAGGTGGCACATAGACCGCCGATGTAGAGGTGCTGTTGCCAGCGGATACGCCACTTGGATCGGCCGGTGTTGCGGCACCATCCCCCGGAGTTGGAGACGGAACCGTCGGCTGTGCAAATGCTACCGCTGACAAGAGCGAGCAGACACTGCAGATTGTTGAGGCGCAAACTCGAACGGTCATTGGGATACACCACCAGTGGACGCAGGGGATGAACTAGCTTGATTTCCCTTGGATGTGCGCGAATTGGCGGGAATTGAATGGCGTGCGGGTGCGGGGGTTTCGTTGGCGGCACGCGCTTCTATGCGAGAGCCTTCACCAACAATCGCGAGCCTTCGCGGATCCTCGACCGCCTCTTCGGTGGCGATTGGAGCGTCCGCAGAGGGTTCTGCTTGTTCTCCGTTCGGAAGTACTTTTATTACTGGCAAGTCAGGCCTTGCAGCCTTCGGTTCCTCGACGGGATGGGCGCTGTCGGGTGCCGCACTCAGAGCCGCTTCGAGGGCCAGTATTCGCTCTTCCTGTCTGTCCGCGGTGACCGTAAGTTGCTTGATTCGTTCCTCGTGTTGGCGCAATTGGCGGTCCGCACCGTTAGTTTGGCTCGCGCACGCCTGAGCCATGACGATCAGAGGTAGCCAAATAGCCAGTCGCATGGGGCCGTGATCGTACGTGGGGCCGAGGGAACGAGGCAAATTAGTTCTGGTCATCAACTCGCCGAGCTACTTTAGCTCAACTCACAGTGTGTGAACCTGCTTCGTTCGCCCAACCGTCCTAGCAGGTCTTAACTAGAAGCCACGCGAGCAAACGGCCCAAAATCAAAATAGTGAATTATCACGTAATTATAAATAGTTACGATTGATGGCAGAACCCGCAAGGCTTTCGGGAATCGAGACGCGAAATAGGGCTCATGCGCGACATAGGACACTGACACTGGACGACCCGCGGGGGTCAGGTTAGCTTCGTCCATGTGCCGTTCGTCCGAGAGCGTCGAATTCGGCCCAGGCGCCGCATAAATCTCAGGAAGACTCTGTTCCTGCTACCTAACATGGTGACGCTGGCCAGCGTTTTCTGCGGGTTCAGTTCCATCCTGATTCTAGCGCAAGGCGGCCTCGGCGTGGATGACACCACACGAGCATCGATATTGCTCCTTTTTGCCATGCTCTTTGACCTGCTCGACGGTCGCGTGGCCAGGCTCACCCGCACTCAGAGTAGCTTCGGATTGCAGCTGGACTCGCTAGCCGACGTCATATCCTTTGGAGTTGCACCGGCGCTTCTCGTCTACAAAGCAGCCCTGAGCCGATATCCCACCGCAGGATTGTTGGTGGCGTTTATGTTCGTGACCTGTGGGGTGATTCGGCTGGCCCGTTTCAACGTCTTGGCAATCAACGCGACTGGCGACAAGAACAAGCCCGGTAGGACGACGGTGGGGCTGCCAATCCCACCTGCAGCAGCCGGGCTGATTGCGTTTGTAGTCGCCCGACCTAAATGTTCAACGGATATACCCGATGAATCCTTCGCGCAAATTGCTCTGGGACTAACACTGCTCCTGAGCCTGTTGATGGTATCGAGCGTTCCATTTCGTTCCTTCAAGGATCTCAAACTCAATACTTCTACAATTTTACTGGTGTCGTTCGCGGTCGGATCAAGTGCATTTGTCTGGAGGCACTATAGCATTCATTTGGTGTTGGTATGGTTGTTGAGCGTGTATGTCGGCATAGGAGTTCTGGAGTCGTTTCGAATCATCGTGCGCCGTGGTCGGGCGTCGATTGCCAACCAGTCGGTTCAACCGCCGGCAAAGCCTTGAATACTTGGGTTTCGGCAAACTCGAACTGGGCAGCAACAGCTGGGTTGCTCTTTCGCAGAATCGTTGGTCGTTGGGTAATCCTGTCACTGCTCTTGTTTGCCTTTGCGTGCCGCCACAAACCAAAGGAAAGCTCTGCAGGCATCGTGGAGCAAGCTCAGATTGCGTTGACTGACACGACCCCGGACGTGCTTTTGACATGGATTGATGACGCAGGAGATTTTCACGTAACCCAATCTACATCCGACATTAAGGACCCGAGTCGGGGGCAAGTGCGCGTTGCATTTACGACGAAGGAGACCCTGAATCCCGAGCAAGTATTCGTGGCGGACTTGCGGCAGAAAGACGCGAAGGGCGGCTACGTGGTGCGCACAATGCCTCGCAGCAGCTGGGAGGAGCTTGGAGCAAGTCACCGAAAATCGAGACTCGAGGCAATCAGTGCACCCGCCGCGGCGCTGCCCGACGCTGGTCAAAATGCTGCGGACGTCGTAGCCGTAATCTACGGAGCCGAATGGTGCAAAGCCTGCCACGACACGGCCCATTATCTCTCGACTAAAGGAGTGAAGTACGTCGAGAAAGACGTTGACAAGAGTGGTGTGATTCAAGCTGAATTGCAGGCAAAATTCGCGCGTTCCCACACCCCCCCGACATCGTCGATTCCAGTTACGGAGATCAACGGACGACTCATCGTCGGGTTCAACCCTGCGGCGCTTGACTCAGCGATCGCGGCGGCTCAAGGGTCGCGTTCACTTTAGGTGATGGACTGCCAATCGGTGTCGCTAGGTGGTGATGCGCCGCAGTTTT
Source organism: uncultured delta proteobacterium (assembly GCA_963819085.1). Classification (GTDB taxonomy): domain Bacteria; phylum Myxococcota_A; class Polyangia; order Polyangiales; family Polyangiaceae; genus FEN-1139. Next base: position 80,139 of record CAWFUX010000038.1, on the reverse strand, counting down.
CGCAACTCGGGCACCATTTTCGATACGCACGCAACTACAACTAGCGTCATGCAACCGCCGAGGATCACACTGGGCACGAGACCAAAGAGACGCGCAGCCAGTCCGGATTCAAACGCCCCAATTTCGTTGCTGCTACCGATGAAAAAACCGTTTACGGCTTGAACTCGTCCCATCATTGCCGAAGGCGTAAGTGTCTGGACCAAAGTGGCGCGCAGAATGACACTTACGTTGTCGAAGGCGCCGCTGGCCGCCAAGAGTAGCAACGACCAAGCAAGGCTACGTGAGCTGGCAAATAGGATCCAAGTGATTCCGAAAGCGGCAACTGACAAAAGTAACATAATCCCGGCACGTTCACTCGGCCTACGATGCGCAATTACGAACGCCATCGCGATTGCGCCGACTGCCGGAGCCGTGCGCATCAGTCCGAGCCCCGCTGGGCCGATTCGCAGCACATCATGTGCGAACGCCGGTAGCAAAGCGATGGCGCCTCCAAATAGTACCGCGAACAAATCGAGCGATAGGGCTGATAGGATCAGGCGATTCGAGAACACGAATTTTACGCCTGCCACGAAACTCGTGTTTTCACGGGAGGCCGTGGCCGTGTAAACCTTGGGGTCTTTCACTCGATAAAGAGCTACGAGACCTACCAAGTACAGCAGAGCCAAAACCTCGTACGACAATTTACCGCCACCGGCGGCGAACAGCAGCCCTCCGAGCGCTGGCCCCGCCACCATTGAAAAATGAAAGCTCGAGCTGCGCCAGGTAGCAGCGTTTCCGTATGCCTCGCGAGGGATGAGGTCGGTACCGAGAGCTTGCGATGCGGGTCGCGACAGCGCCCGCGAAACCCCGGCAAATGATTGAATGGCATAAAAGGGCCAGACCGCAAGATTGTTGGTGGTCCGAGCCAAAAATACCAACAAGACTGCCCCGAGAAAGGAAAGTGCGGTTGCAAGTATGCAGAGAATCCGCCGATTCCAGTGATCGGCGGCCCAGCCTCCTAGTAAGGACAGCCCAAGAAATGGAATCGCCTCGGACAGGCCAATCCAGCCGAGCGTCATTGGGTCGTGTGTGCGCTCGTAAACCTGCCACCCTAGAACGAGACTTTGCAATTGTGAGGCTATGAATGCAAACGTTGTTCCGACTAGAAGCCAACGAAAATCGCGAAATTTCAAGGATTGGTAAGGGTCGTGCCGGTCGCTCATACTAGGGGTGCCAACTGAGGCCTGCTACCACGGAACGCCCAAGCTGTGGCATCGTAGTTTGCTTGAACTCAAAGCCAACGGGTAGGGAGTAGCGCCAGTCAAACAGGTTGTACACGCCCGCGTAGTACCCGATGCCGGACCGGTCTTCCGTGCCTGACAGGACAATATCCCATAAAACGGCTGCATTCGTGAGCCTTTGATTGTCTCCCCGGTTGGGGTCAAAGCGCGTCCAACGTCGATCGATGAACGTCCACCGAGTGCCTAGCAGCAACCTTCGGTCTAAAATTGGGGCAAACGCACGCAAGGCAATGTTTTGCGGATGGAACGTTCGAGACGCGTTGGCGATCGGTGGCCTGTCCGAGTGTCACGAGGTCTGATACCGATTCGCTCCTGAGAAATGCTGCATGCTGAATACCGTAATTGGCCTCAACCATCCAGCCCTGGCGCCAATCGCGCCTAACAGATGCGTCCGTACCGACGACGACAACGGGTGAAGTGGTATTCACGAATTGAGCCGGATTCCCTGGAAGGGACGTGGTCTGCGCGTCTATCAAACTGTGAATCGTATTGCCCCAGCCAGCGAGCGTTACTACGACGGTTGGCGTAATTCTGTGACTGTACTCGACCTCAGCCGAATATATCACCTCTGGTTTGAGCAGCGGATTAGCTACCTGCGTCTGATTCCCGTCATTGTAATAGAGCTCATATACGCTAGGAGCTCTGAATGCGCGGCCCGCAATGAATTTGAAGTTACCGCTGTCCCACGGTTTGACCATCATCGCTAAGCGCGGATTTGCCGAATTTCCAAATGTTGAGTAATGGTCGAGACGAGTACCTAGTGACACATGTGTCCGCGGCGTAATCTCACCATCCAATGAAATATACGAAGCAGCCACGGAAAATGGCTTGGAAGTGCCGCCGACGTCATAAAGCACGTAGCCTTCGTTGGTATGAGTGGACTCCGACACGTCAAAATGCCATTGGAACTCACCACCAACCGCGAGTGTTGTTCGGGGCGTGAGGTGATAAGAAAATCGTTCCTCAATGCCTGCCCAGTGACCGTGGAATGTGTCGACCTCGAACCCCCCGTTGGATGCCTCGTGAGGATATTGCCCCGAAAACGTGTAGCGGTTGAGGTACAGCGCGCGACAGATTGGACACGGCAGGCGAAATGGAAGGCTCGGCCTTGAGCTCGATGAAGCCGCGAGTGTCATGTTGTTCGGCACGCGGGTCGCCCAGAATTGTTTCGAATTGCGCGCCGGGATATTGCTTATTGTGACTATGCAAAAACCATGAGGCCGTAAACGACTTCCATTCAAGGCGACCCCGCAGGGTTGCGGCTTGAAAACCATCTACACCGCTAGCCAACCCCGGGGAGCCCCCGGGGGGCGTTACATTTGAGTATTCGGGGATGAAGTAGTCAAACCCTTGACTGCTTGCCGCTGACAAACTTGTCCACAATGTGGCATGTGGCCCTAGAACCAAATCAGCGCGCGTGCGAACGCGCGCAACATTGGCATAGCTGGTATCAACCGCAGTTTCGAAGTCGTTCCGCGTAACACCGCGGGTAACAACATTGACGACGCCGGAAAATGCAGAGGTACCGTATACGACGGAACCCGGACCTCGCACCAATTCCACCCGATCAACGTCGCCGAGATCCGTCATCGCGTCGTAGCCGACATAGGCGGAACCGATCCAATTGTCGTTGGTCGCCATGCCGTCCTGAAGCACGAGCACGCGATTGCCGTAACTTCCGAGGCGTCCTAGTCCCCGAATTCCTATGCCAACGTAAGCGCGATCATCCGAGAAGTAAACGCCGGGTCTCCCTTTGAGCGCCTCAGCGAGCGTGGGATAGGCGAGCCCCACAATCTCATTTCGGCTGATCAAACTCACGCTGCTCGGCGCGTCGTTCAACGGATTGGCTGTGACGCGATACGGCAATGACACTGTCGTCCCGGGTCAGTGCTACCTCGATTCGCGTTTCACGGTTGGGCTCGATTTCAATGTCTCGTTTTTCCTTTTGATAGCCATTGAGCGAGACCACTACCTGATGTTTGCCCGCAGGCACACTGGTCAAGCTGGGCGAAAAGCCCACGATTTTGCCGTCTACCTCGACAGGCGCACCGGGTTCGTCTGTTCGCACAACCAGGCTACCAACCAGAGGCTCGAGTTGCGCAAGCACCTGCTGCGGGTGCCCCGCGTCGACTACAATGATAATTTCTCTGTTGGCGTAACCGTCACGGTAAAGACTGAGTTTTTGCTCGCCTACGGGCAGGCTGAAATCACAGGGTAATTTGCAGGTAACGTAGGAATCCGGTGAGGTTGACGCGCGCAGATGTACTCGCGTCGCCCGCCAGATGGACGCTGTCCGCGCAGCGGGCTCAGCTTCAACTTGACTGTCGAGGTGTGGCCCTTCGAAACGGTATTCGATTCCTTCATCAGTGAGTGATGGCCCGCCAACTCGACGATGACGCGATAGTTGCCGGGCGTTACCGCTAAAACTCGTGGTGAGCTTCCACGGGGTCCGAGATCCTTTCGATTCAGATAGATGGTTGCACCCGGGGGCTCGGTGATAACTTCCAGCAACGCAACGTTCGGGCGTATTCGATCAAGCTCCTGTTGAATAGCGACTCGCGACGCAGGATCGGTTTCTGCTGCGAGTGCAGAATCAAAAGCACGATACGCTTCCGGATATTCATTGAGGCGTTCATAGGCTCGTGCAATGTTGAAAACGACGTTTGCGTTGGGCACTAGCCGGTTGGACGCCAGAAAGTGTTCGAGGGCTGTCCGGTAGTCCCCTCGACGGTAACTTGTGGTGCCAAGTTCGAATTGCAGGTCGGCCTCGTCCGCAAGATCATCGGCAAAGGCCGGCCACGTTAGGCTCATCGTGGCTAGAGTGAAGATGCCAATTGAAATGCGTCTCATGACGGCGGCCCGCATGCTACCCGAGAGTGCCGGCAATTGTGTGCACTATTGTAGTTGGAAAATGGCTTCAATTCCGCCGGACGCGACCGTAGACGTCGCGGCGTGCGTTTATCGCTGGGACCGTATGTCCGTGAGGGTAGCCTCGTCTTTGCCGGCGGGGGCGCCTTTCGCCGGTGGAGACCCCGTTTTCGACGGCCCGGTAATCCTTGGTATCCGTCGAGGCGGCGCGGAAGAATTAGGGTTCATCGCACTGGCAGCGGGAGCCAGGGGGGCAAGTTGAGCGTTGATTGCGACTTCGTGTGTGGCGTCGCCCTGGGTGGCGACAAATGGTTCATAGCCGTCCAGTTTGAAAACGAATTTCCGCGGTGATGCTTTCACACTGGCGCGATCGATCAGACGCGTGAGCGGCGTGGTACCGAGCACCTCGGTTCCCTCCCAAATTGTCGCACCCGGAGGCGTGGATTCAAAAATGATCGAGAGCTTCTCCTGTGGAGCATCCGATCCGGCCCTGTCTTGAGTCTTGATTGCCGCATCCGGCACACGTGGGTGGAAAACCTTGGCCTTCCAAATTGCGGTTGCCGAAAAACCGACCAAAGCGATTAGGAGCCAGATGTAACCGTTTGACCTTGGGGTTCGGCAAAGGTTGCACGTGGCTGTCGATCGATCGATTTACGGCAATCCCCACGGAATTCATGGTGCGGTCGGATACTGCATCGGTGCTGCTGACCACTTGCGCGGACGCCTTGGCACGTTTTTGGCTCGGCGTCTGTGGCGATACGAGCGTCGAGGAATCCGTACCACTCGTGGCCACCGAATTGGGCGCCTTGAATGTTGCACGCGCCGTGCTCGCCGCAATAGGCGACCCAAAGGGACGCAACTCATTGGCCAATGCGGCAACGGATGAAAAACGCTTGGCGGGCTCTTTCTCCAAGCACTTGAAGACGATTTGTTCGAGCCGCTGTGGTATCTGGGGCTGAAAAGCTCGTAACGGCGGCGGCGTGTCGGTAACGATGGCCGCGCAAACCGCGGGAAATGTATCGGCATCGAAAGCAGTTCGACCGGTCAACAATTCGAACAACGTCATGCCCAGCGCCCATATATCCACGCGATGATCGATATCCCGGGCGTTGCGGACTTGCTCGGGTGACATATACGCGGGTGAGCCGACTACTTGTCGCGTAGCTGTCAAACTTCCTTGATACTGCGCGGGATCCTGGACGGAAATTCGCTTGGAAATGCCAAAATCCAATATCTTAATACAGTCTGTCCCATCGCTGCGTTGAGTTAGAAACAGGTTCGCGGGCTTAAGATCGCGATGTACTATGCCGCGGTCATGTGCTTCACCGACAGCGCTAATGGCCTGCAGCATCCAGTCCACGGCTTGTTCGGGAGCGACTGGTCCAGATGTCGAAAGGTAAGTGCTGAGATCCTGACCACGAAGTAGTTCCATCACCATGTAAGGCACACCGGAATCGAGTCTACCTACGTCATAGATCCGAACAACGTGATCACTTTGCAATGACGCGACCACTCGACCTTCACGCAAGAAGCGCTCAACGGCGTCACTGGTAGTCTCTTCGTCCGAAGCCAGCACTTTGATGGCGACTCTGTGACCCAACTCTTCATGCTTCGCCGACAGCACAATTCCCATGCCGCCGACACCCGCCATACCCTCGACGCGGTACTTTCCGTTTACGAGTTCACCGACCGCAGGAATGCGCGAAAGCGGTTGGGGAGACTGGGGCCGTGCGCTCAAGTTTCATTCCTTCCATCGTAAGTGGAGTTTACTGATTCAGAGGTGGCTAGCGTGTCGTGGGAGATACTGCGGATGCGAACGGAGACTTGGCTGTCACGGGTCGCGCGGACTCAGGTGCCAATAGTATCATCTGCTGATATTTCAGGCTCCGTCTCGGTCCGCGGAATTATTTATATACGCTCCAAAGTCCCTCTTGCCTTGATACGGGAATACCCCTAATGGCCGGCCAGTTTGCTCGTTCATCGCGACTGACCAAACGCGCTCGGTAATGGTTACCCCGTCTTAGCGACGAGAAATGCCACCTCCTTCTGGGGCAGGGTCCCGCACACCGTTGGCGGAAATGCAGCCAACACATCAGCAGAATCTCAGATGGACTTTGGCGGCACGGGTACTCAGGCTGACACCCACTGCATCGAACCTACCCCTGCCTCTTACTGTAAACCCAAAAGCGCGCGAGATCGGCTCGCTATCAACATAGTCAATAATCCGCCATTAGATCGAAGTGACATTCGGAGCAACTCTTGATTGATCAACTCTGGCGCACACACAACAAAGCAAATGTCGAAGGCGCTCTTCATCCAAAAAGATTCTGTGTTTAGTTAGGGGCAGTGACCCCGGCGGTGAAAAAAATTCTTGGGGTCTTGTCTGGCGCAATGTCCGCGTTTTCCGTGATATTGAAAAGCTGCGCGATAGCGGGCGACGTGGCATCGCCACGGCGGGTGGAAGCTCGACGATCGGAGATTTGAAGGGCACTCAATTCATCGCAAAGCGCGGGCCAGCGGGGGCGCAAATCAGGCCGATCGGTCGTGGCGCCTACGATCATCACTGTACTTATCGGTTGGGAGAGAACCGGGACATCAATCCAGGTGCAAAACCAATTTTTGGCAGGCTTACTTGGCATTGCCTGACGGTTCGTTGCGCGCTTTGTCACGTCCTAAAGCGCGGAAGTCCGCGTAAAACCATGGCTCGAGAAGAACTCCCCGAGCCGGCGCGATTCTGCTAACGTCGTATCGTCGTTCAATGACAAATCTGACGCCGTCGGCCACGGGTACGTTAGAAGAGACCCCGGTTCTGCACCTGCTTGTTTCGGCTCTGGAACAAGGGACGACGGGCACGCTGGTTATTGAAACGCTGGATGGGTCGCGTAGTGCCTTGCTCCTCGATCGAGGAATCCCGACAAAACTTAGGACTGCGGAGCCTGTCGAAAGATTGGGGTCCGTCCTGGTAAAACTGGGGTGGCTTGACGAACATACTAGCGAAAGGTTATTCGAGGAGGCGAGCATAGCGGGCAAGCTCCACGGGGAGCACCTCGCGGAAACGGGCGTCTTAAGTGCGGATGTAATCGCTCGTGGATTGCGCCAACAGATGTTGCGCAAGTTGTTGTGGGCTTGCTCACTCGAACCAGCGTCAGTCTACGGCTTGTACGAGGGTAGGGACTTTCTGTCACGCTGGGCAGGTACCGGTACGCCTATTTCGCCATTGCACGCGATTTGGCAATTAACGCGTGCAATGGCGGAGTCGTCGTCGCTCAATATTTTGGTTGGGAGATTTGAATCGCAGGCAATGCGAATTCACCCTAGGGCCGTGCTCGAAAAGTTTGGATTCGACACAGCCGAACGGGCCTTACTCGATGCCTTGAAGGCACGGCCGCAGACGGTTTCCGAACTGAAACGCCTGAATATTTTGTCGGCACCCATGCTGCACCGAGCGATCTACGCCCTGGCGTTGACTCGACAATTTGAACTGGGTAGCCCCGCGGACCCGATGGGAGTGGGGTCGCATTATGAAAACATTCATGAGTTGCTCGAGCAACGCAAGTCCCGCTCGGCGAGGCCTGTCGCGATTGGGCTGACTCCCGTAGCGTTACCGGCCGCAACCGATCAAAAGGTGTCCGCTCCGATTGTTCAGAATTTGGACGGTGGCACGGAGAACCAAGCGCAGAGTCCCGAAGTGACCGAGAGGAGGCGCACCTTGAAAAACCTCGCCTCGTCATATGAGCAACTCGACTACTATCAGCTGCTTGGAATTGGCCGAGATGCGAGTACTGAACGAGTTCAGGGCGCGTTCTTTCAGTTGGCCAAGCAACTGCACCCAGACAAACTGGGTTCGGAGTTGTTTGATTTGCGCAATATTGCGGCGCGCATTTTTTCACGTCTCACCGAAGCGCAACAGACCCTGACCGACCCCCAGCGGCGAGCCGATTACGACCGACAATTAGCGCACGGCGCGACGACGAATGATGACGAACAAGAACGAATACAGCTAGTCGTGCACGCTGCTACGAGTTTTCAAAAGGCTGAAGTACTCTTCAAGAAGAGGATGTTCGCGGCGGCCGAACTCGAGGCCAAACACGCCCACGATAACGATCCAGAACAATCAGACTATCTTGCACTACTCGCCTGGATTCAGGCGAACAAGCCAAATTCCGAGGCGCAGCTACCGCAAATTTTGGACAAGCTGAATCTCGCCGTCAGGATGGGGCCCGAAAGTGAAAAGAATCGCTTTTACAGGGCGCAGGTGTTGTCACGGCTGGGTCGGCATCGCGAAGCACTCGCAGATTATCGGTTCGTGGTCTCGAAGAATCCTCATCACATTGACGCGCTCAGAGAATTGCGGATCTGGGAGATGCGCAGAAAGGGGCAGGAATCGACACCTCCGGTTCGTGGGAGTACTCTCCGGTCAAGTACGCCGCCACCGGGTGGTTCCCGGCGTCCTTCCGAGCCACATCACCCGGCGCGCACATCGACGACACCAAGTCCAGGGAGTCGGAGATCTCAAAACCCCACCCCCAAGGGCGGTATGCTCAGCAAATTCTTCAAGCGCTAACGCTCAGGGCCGATGGGCATCCCCGGGCGAACTAGTTGTCATTATCGCGTTTTGACGGAGCGACTCGTATACCGCAATTGCCACTGAATTGGATAGATTCAGGCTGCGCACGGGACCACACGTCGGAATGGCCACCGTATTTTTGGCGCGCGCTTCGAGTAGGGACTCTCCTAAGCCAACGCTTTCTTTTCCGAAGATGAGTGCGTCGCCCGGGCGCACATGCACATCATAGAAATTGCGTTGAGCGCGTCCACTAAACAGCCACGACTGTGAATGTCTGCCATGATCGGATAGACAGAGGGAAGCTACCAATGCTTCGGCTTCGTCCAAGTCTTCATGAACGTGCAGTTCGACTAGGGGCCAATAGTCTAGCCCGGCACGCCTTACCGCGTGTTCGTCGATGCGAAAGCCCAGGGGCTTTACAAGATGCAAGCAACAACCCGTCGCCGCGCAAAGCCTTGCAATATTTCCAGTGTTCGGAGGTATTTCCGGTTGCACCAGGACCACATGCGTTGGGCGCACGAGGGAGGGGGCGCGTAACCTTTGATCGGGCGGCAATAATTCGGACATCGTGAAGTTTAGTTCAAAAGGCAGCCCAAATGGGGGGTATCGGCAGGTAAGGGGTGGCGGTGGCTCTGTACCACGAATATCATGGGCGGTGATGAGTAGGGAGTCGATGAAGTGGCTTTCGATATGGAGCCCCTGAATACTGAGAATAGCCCGGGTGCGGCGGGCCCTAGGTTGGCTTCAGAGTCATTTGACTCTTTTCCAACAGGTGCTCAGCCTTCGACTCGCTCAGCTTTGAAAACGGCGCTGGATCAGAAGAGCCGGATCGAGAACGAAGAGCTAGTCAGTGATGTGTTGCGACTGCGCTGGCTAAGTCTAATTGGTGCCATAGCTTGGCTCGTCTTCGCCATTCAGGATTGGATGGTGGTCACTATTGGTGGAAGCGGCAGGCTGTCGATCTATTGGGGAGTTCGCGTTGGGGGACTTATCCCAATTGGTTTGGCATTGTGGAGACTGCGGAATCCAAAAGGATTCACGCGTAAGTCATTTCTGGCCCTAGACATAGGTACGTTCTCCGTAGTGCAGGCTGGTGTCTGCCTCATGTGTATTGAGTACGGCGGCATATCGAGTCGATACGTAACCGGGGTAATCGTAACCCTGATCGCGCGAGCTTCTGTGTTGGCTGCGCCCTGGCAACGAGGCTTACTGATCGTCGGGATTCCGCTAAGCGTGTACCCGCTGTTCATGCTGACAACGCGACTTTTTTTGCCTCAAATTGACGCGCAGTTCGCCGACAAGGGGGACTTCAGCATATTCATTCAAAATGTTTTTGTATCACTGATATCGGGAGCAATGTGCGTCTGGGGAGGGCATGGCGCTTGGGCAATTCGCCGGCAGTTGTTCGAAACACGCAACATCGGCAAGTACAGACTCAAGAAAAGCATTGGACGGGGTGGAATGGGCGAGGTGTGGGAAGCATTTCACAGCGGCTTGCAAGGAAATGTGGCGCTCAAGATCTTACGGCCCGATCAAGATGCCAACCCCGAAGTGGTACAGCGCTTCGAGCAAGAGGTAGCAGCCATGTGTCGGCTCACACATCCCAATACCGTACGTGTATTTGACTACGGCGTAACTGAGGACGGTATTTGGTATTACGCAATGGAGTTGCTGGAAGGCCAAACTTTATTCGAATTGGTTAGATCTAACGAACGCCTTGACGTTTCACGCGCCCTGCACATCGCTCACCAAACCACCCGCGCACTCGCTGAAGCTCATTCCCAAGGCATCGTGCATCGCGACATAAAACCCGAAAACGTGTTCATCACTCAGGCGGGAGGAGAGCCCGACTTCGTAAAGGTATTGGACTTTGGGATTGCCAAGCTATCCCACGAGGCGGCAAACGTATCATTGACTCGAACGGGCGCGATATTTGGAACGCCAACGTACATGTCTCCCGAGGCCGCCAACGGTCGCCCCATGGACCCACGATCCGACGTCTACGGTATGGGAGCCGTCATGTACTGCATGCTAGCGGGGCATCCGCCGTTTCAAAGCGCGAACGCCACTGAATTGCTGCTCGCCCACGTAAACACGCCGCCCCGTCCATTGAACGAGCTACCTGGGCTGGCGATTTCCCCAGAAGTTGACGCGCTCGTACTGCGTTGTCTCGCCAAGAATCCAGATGACCGATTTTCCGACGCGGGGCAGCTGGCGCAAGCCATTGATAGGTTGCGTTGCTAGCGGGCCCGATCAAGAGAAGCTTAGTTTTCCTTCGCCAGCCGTATTCGTCGCTGTCGGTTTTTCGCTTGATGCTTTGCGTTCTTCCGGGCGCAACGCTTTCGATCTCGCAGCCGGCGTGCCTTTTTGAGCATTATCAACATGGGGCGCGTTGACTACCAAAGACCCCCGCAACTCGCAAAGCCTGATGATCAGTTTGCGCCTTGAGACTCGACCGGCCCGGTGTCCCTAAGCAATAGTCGCGCCTCATCAATCCCGGACGCCACGGCCGAAACTCTTGCGTCGCCCCGAAGTTGTGAGATGAGATCGCCCATTACTTGGAGATATTGCACCTTGTCCAATTCTCCCCGCACTAATTCCACCCTCAAGAATATGGCGGCCGTTTGGACAACATCACAAAGGCAGTAATTCCTGACTTCTTGGATTCTGCCGGCGTGTACCATGGGCCCCACATCCTTTCCGGCCACCCCCACTTTTCCGGGCATTCCAATCAATTTCGCGACAATGTCCAGTTTCGCGGGCTTAGCGGCCCCAAAATCGGCAATGTAATCCATGAGGTCGAGGTGGCCTTCCGGCGAGAACCGATATCTAACGTCTCGACTGGAATAGTAGTGCCGTAGCGTAATCCCGTATCTGAGGCACCTGGCTGCAATCACCGGCATATCGAAACCACGCCCATTCCAAGTGACTATCGTCGGCCGGCGATCTTCAATAAACTTGGCGAAATCAATGAGTATTTCAGGTTCGTCCTTGGATTCTCCCAGCACTCCCAGTTTGCGAGGCTTGTGTCCCTCGTCCAGCCAGAGTGCACCAATTACTACTACCTTGTGGTGGGGTGGGGCCGGTAGCCGTTCGGCTTCGCTGGACTCCTCGATGGGCAAAGCCGGGTCGAGTATCGTCTCGATATCGATGACCAGATAGGATTTGGGCACCACCCAAGCATGCATTAGCCAGGCGCCCGGGGTCAATCGAGCTGGCACGCCTGCAGAAGTTCAACTACTTTCCGGATATCGAAGCATGACCTTCCTGCGTCCACTCCCGCTTGCGGCTTCGCCCTCCTGTTGGCTGCTCCTCCCGTCCAGAATCGTGAATGGTCGAGGAGCCCGAGGGCACGATGGCTGCACGGCGAGTGGACGCCCTGCCCTATGCGGAGCACATGGCCCGAAACACTCTTGTTATCAATTGCGACATTCGAGAAACCCGTGTTTGCCTTATTGAAAACGGCGTCATCGCCGAGTTGCACGTAGAACGCGCTGCAGTCCGCGGTAGCGTTGGCAACATAATTCTCGGACGAGTAACACGCGTCCTGCCAGGAATGCAGGCGGCATTCATCGACGTCGGCATGGAACGCGCCGCGTTCCTTCACGTCGAAGACTTGATTCGACCCGACGATTTCGAAGCCTACTTGGATAAGGACGAACATCGCGAGGTAGGTCCCGCCCTTAAGCGCGATGACTCTTCGATATTCGGTTCGGGCGCCAGCGCAGACGATGATGACGAAGTCGTTGTAGAAACGCAGACCGACTCACTCGACAATCCCGACTCGGACGAGGCCGATTCGGATATCGATATTGACTCATCGCCAAGCGACGCAACTCTCGTTCAAGAGGTAATCGTTGCGGACGAAGGCACCGAACTCCTCGTGTCAGCCGAGCCCTCCAGCACGGAGAACGAGGTACCGATTGACGACGAGAAATCTGAAGACAGCGACTCGTCAACTACGATTCCAGTGCAGGCCAAATCCGCTGCAATGCTGGAAAACCGGAATCGCAAGCGCCGCCGCCGGGGCCGAAGTAACGGACGACAGCGCGACGAACAGCGTCCGGATGTGCGCAAGGCAGGGGCCGATCGCGTCGCAGGGCGCCCCGGCGGGCGTGAAGTTGGACGTGATCGTCGCAATCGAATCATTGCGTCGCGCACGTCACGCGCAATTCCGATCACAGAAGTAGTCAAGGAAGGTGATGAGGTAATCGTTCAGGTATCCAAGGAGCCGATTGGTACGAAGGGGGCTCGCGTGACAAGCCATGTTGCGCTGCCCGGTCGCCATGTCGTCTATCTGCCAACTGTGGATCACATCGGGATATCGAAGCGGATTGGTTCAGCAAAGGAACGCCAACGTCTTCGTCAAGTGATGGAGTCTCTCAAACCTGAGACCGGTGGACTAATAGTTCGTACGGTCGCCGAGGGATTGACCAAGAAGAACCTCAAGACCGACATCGGATATCTAATTGCGTTATGGAAGGAAGTATCGCGCAACAAGCAGGGGGCCCGGGCGCCTGCAACGCTGTATTCGGAACTTGATTTGGTGCTGAAGACTGCGCGCGATCTCTTTAGCGATTCGGTCGAACGAATCATAATCGACGATCGCGAACAGCATGCGAGGCTCGTGCGATTTGTTGAAATGTTTCTGCCCGCTCGCGTGCAGGACATTGAACTTTACACGGGGGATGAGCCCATTTTCGACGCCTATGGGATCGAGGACGAAATTGGTCGTGCCCTGGGACGAAAAGTTCCTCTCGCGAGCGGCGGCTACTTAGTCATCGATCAGGCAGAGGCTCTGGCTGCGATTGACGTGAATACGGGACGATATGTCGGCAAAGGCAGCAAGGATCTGGAGGAAACGGCACTGAAGACCAACCTCGAGGCGGTCGCCGAGATTGCTTATCAATTGCGCCTGCGCAACATCGGGGGGCTGGTGATATTAGATTTGATCGATATGGATCAATCATCCAATCGCGAAGCGGTCTGGAGAGCCCTCGAGCAGGCCCTGGCCCGGGACAAGGCCAAGACCACGATTAACCGTATCAGCGAGCTTGGTCTCATCGAGATGACACGCAAGCGCACGCGAGAGAGTTTGACTCGCATGCTACACGAGCCGTGTTTTTATTGCGACGGTACAGGACAGATTCAATCGCGAACCACGGTTGCGTATGAAATACTGCGCCAAATACGTCGGGAACGGCACAATCTGAAGGGCTACAGCGTAGTCGTCAATGCGCATCCGGCTGTCGTTGATCTGCTCCAAATGGAAGAAAAGGCGTCGGTTCAAGAAGCCGAGCGTCGGTATTTACGTCGCATCGAATTTGTGGCGCGACGGGAGTATCACTTGGAGCAATTCGACTTACAGGGTCGGTGAACTCGATTGCATTCACTGATCGCGGTCAGCATCGGCTTCGTACACCATGATGCCGCCACCCCTATCAGACGAAAAGAAGAAGTGATTACCGTCGGGACTGAGCCACGGGTCCCGGTTGAGAGCCGTCGAATTTAGATCGCCGCCCACGGATATCGGCGGGGCAAACGGGTCGGCGCTGGTTAGCCGCCAAGTGCGCTCGATATCACTATGCGTATTGTCTGTTTGTTCCGCGTTGAAGAGCAACATCGTGCCGTCATCGGTCAAAAACCCATCGACGAGCAATTCAGACGGGTTGGCCAATTCGGGTATCAATGTCGGCGCCGACCATTGCGCATCGACGGAAGGTCGAGTTGCCATCAGTAGCTGATAGTTCTCGTTTGAACCGTGAGAAGACAGCGGCATTTGGAGATCGTGGTTACCTAGCGGTCGCGGGATCTCATCCCCCGCTGTATTGAGCGCCGTAACCGGCGTAGGATCGGTCCAATCAGTATTTCGATCCGGTCGAGTGGATACCCAAATATCCATTCCTCCCGCACCGCCCGATCGCTTGGACGCAAACCACAGCGTTAGCCCGTCCGAGGATATCGCCGGGCTCGATTCCTCACTCGTGGAATTCACGATTGGTACAAGTTGGGGTGCACCAAATGATTCGTCGATGTTGGTTCTTTTTGCGACCCAGGTATCATTGTTGCCAAGGCTGCCCGCGCGATTCGAGGTAATGTAGATTTCGAGCAAGTCGGCGGTCAGAGTTGGATTTTGGCTGGGCTCACCGAGCTCGGCCAATGCATGTGGCGGCCCAAAGGGCCCAAACGGCGGACTTTCCCTCCCTAATTGTACATTCTCGACTTTGGAGCATCCAGCAAGTACTCCGGCCACGATCAGGGCCCTGGCACGAGTTCGCTTTGGGTCACACTGGAGACGTTTGCAAGGACGATTCAGTGTCATTAGCCGCCCGCCTTAAAAACTCGCTGTATGGACCGGTTGACGCAAACTGTCGAACATCGGGGTCAATAACTGCAACCGCAAGACTATTGAGGTTTATCGGACGAAACCGAAGTCTTGGCAATACGGGCGGCGTGACCGACGTAGGGGCTGTCCGGGTTACTTTCGACGAATTGCTTCGCCATCGAGCTAGCACGGCTCATATCCCCTAATTGGGCCAAGGCCTGCATTCGCAGAACCGAAGCTTCTTGCTTAAACGAACCCGCGGAAAATCGATTGGTGTAGGTCTTTAGCGAAGCCAGGGCTTCTACTGGTTTTTGCCGTTGAATTGCCGTTCTCGCCAAATCCAACAACCGAATTTCCTCACGCAGATCAGGCCCGCTCGGGCCGCGCTCGGCCAGTCGCGTCCGCACCTTGGTACGCGTGGACTTATTCTCTCTGAGCGCCGACATCGATTCGAATGGCGCAGGCGACGCTAGGTTGGCTTTCTCATCGTTTGTGGCGAAGTCCGTTGCCGCAATATCCTCCCCACTCGGCTCCGTTTCATTTCGGAATGGTTCCGGCGCCAATTGTGAAGTCGTGAACAGCTGCGCCGGGGTTTGGTATTCACGCTTGCTTTCTGAACCGTGTACGCCCATCAATGTCCCGAGCGTAACCGCCAACAGCGTTAGTTTCAGGCTTGAAATGCTCGAGACTCGTGCGCCTACGGAGACCGCCGACAAGCCGAGACCCGACCGCATTTGCGCCGTCAAGACCGAACCGGGGCGCTCGTTTGCACCGCTTTGCACCAGCCAACGTTCGAATTCGTTGATTTCGCCGCCCTCGAGCAGCCGCGGTATTTCCGTCACGATGGTACTCCGCGAAGCGAGGCTCTTCGAAACTTGGCAACGGACGCTCGGAATATTTCGCGCGCCCTTCTCAGCCGAGATGCTGCCGTGCCGATGGGAATTCCCACTAGGCGAGCAACCTCGGGCGCGGACAATCCTTCAAGCTCGAATAGAATGAACACTGTCACGAGGTCAGGCGGCATTGTTGCAAGGACGCGGTCGAGCAGTTCAACGCCGCGATGATGATCGGCGAGCTCCTCTGTGCCCAGGCCCGACTTCACTCTGAGATCTTGGTCCTCTTCGTAGACCCATCGACGATCGATGCGTGATGCGGTTCTGGCGAGACGCAGCGCAGTTCCGAACAGAAATGCCCTTTCGCTGCCCAGCTTGATGCCGTCCAAACGCTCAGCGGCAATTAGGAATGCTTGTTGTGTCATGTCGGCAGCACGCTCACTATTCAACCCGAGGCGGCGCAGGAGCCGCCAAACGAACTCATGATTTTCACTGAAAATCTGCTCGAGCCTTTTTCTTCCTTCAATAGAAACTGGGGAGACGGACTTTGGCTCGGATTCCGTTGTCGGAATCGGATTCTCAAGTCTCCTCAAGCCTAATGCAGGAAGCATACTTAACCGATCACTCCAATTGTAGCCCCAGACCGACAACACCGCTAAGGATTACGGGGGGAACGGTATGAAAATCGTATGGCTCGAAGCCAAACGAGTATCGCTTAAGCGCTAATCCAGCAGCGGGAGCAAAAAAGAGCTCAAGGTGCCAAATTGGGTTCCACGCAAGTTCAAGCTGGAGATCCACTTCAGCCCAAGTGTGCGTTTCGGTCTCTGGTACAAATGTTCGCGTACCATTCGCTGTCAAGTTTCCATACCCGCCAGCTGCGCAGGGGCGAAGGTTCCAGTTCCGATAACGCGCCGAGCAAGGGCAGAGTGCCAGGTAGATCTCATTCATAGTGAAATTTGCAGTTCCACCACGGGCCAAATAGGTATCGCGAGAAAAACTTATCCAACTTATCCTCAATTGGGGTGACCAAGGGGAGGGTCGTATCCAGGCTACATGGGTCGAAGCACCCCAACCCCACATCAAACCAGGCGTGGGCCCTGATACGGCGGACAGAACTACATCCGCGCCAAAACCGACGTGGGAGGGAGGGCCCGGCGGCGGACTAACGGTGGGCGCTGGTTTCACTTCTGGCGGGGCTTTTGGAGCACTTGCCACCGGAATTGGAACCGGCGATGTCGGTGGTGGGACGGCGCTCGAACCTACATGCTGAATTGCATCGGGGTCGAGCACCATAACAGTTACCAAAGCAAGCCCATCAATGACTTCATCACAACTTTGGGCTGAGATTTCCCGGGACTGAGGCTCCTGATTGGACTCAAGAAAGGAGACGCGCCCCGTCCAGGTTCTCTCGCGGCCCTGAATCGTGATATCCAATCGCTTTTTTGCGTTTTGCTCGAACTGAATGCGATCGGAGCGACTTCGAACTCGGTCCACGAAATACAGCTGCCCGAC
The DNA here is from genome assembly GCA_963819085.1 of uncultured delta proteobacterium. GTDB lineage: Bacteria > Myxococcota_A > Polyangia > Polyangiales > Polyangiaceae > FEN-1139. The sequence continues at coordinate 62,754 of CAWFUX010000038.1, read as the reverse complement.
GCATTCCGATGGCGCCGAGAATTCTAATTGCACGGCAGTCTCCGACGCGGGACTGGGCGCGCCCGTTTGCTGCCTTAACGATTGCATATTGGGTCAAAATGCCCGCACCCATCGCCAGCAGGGCGAGGTATCTTTTGCACTGGCGACGTGAGTCAAGAGGATGCAAAGGCCCGATCACCCTCAATCAATTTAGCGGGGAAGCCGACAGAGGCAACGGTGGATGGCCAAGGACCGTCGCGCAGCCGGGTGGCGGGAGTCTCAAAACGGGCCGTTCTAGGCGCTTTTCCCACGCAAGCGACTGTTAGGCGAAAAGTGGCTGAGCTTGCGATCGAACATAGTCCATGGGTCGAGTGCAGCCGCTTGCCGCCAAGGTGCCGACGGGTATCATTTACGCAAAGGCTTGTCGGGCTAACGTAAGTGACCGAGAACCACAGTCCACGGTAGCGGTGTCCGGATTTCATGTATATCGAGGGACGGAGCTAGCAAACGGAGCAAATCTGATTTGCTAAAATGCTGTACGTGGCCAGGCGTATTTCCGAGGTCCCTCCAATACTTCCCACGCAAGAGATTGAGACACCGCCACAGTGGCTCTCGTGGGGTACTCACCAGGACCGCACGCCTTGACACGCGACAGATCTCCAAGAGGCCGCGGTCGGAAAATTCCAAGTGCTCGAGCACCTCGCAACAGATGACTAGATCGAACGTTGCGTCTTCGAACGGCAATTTATAGATGTCAGCCTCACGAAAGCGGAGACGCTCATCAAGCCCATCAGCGAGCTCGGCGAGGCTCGAAATCACAACCTTGAAAAACCTCCGGTGCGTGAGCAAGTCTGATCAGATGCTGCGATAGGTGCCCTTCCCCACAACCCACTTCGAGCACTCGACGCGGGCGCACCGACAAATAAAGTTGGGAAACGGCACGAAGAAACCCCTGCATCATGAGCCGCGCAATCGGGTTGTTGGTCCCGTACTTGTCGTAGACGTTGCCAATGATCGTCGGCGATGCTGGTGAGTTCATCTGGACGCCGGTGTCCGCCAAGGCGGTGCCCCGGTCGATTCAACACGAGCAGTTGATTGAGCTTCGGTGAGCGGGTCGGAACTTACGTCGAGCAAGCGCACCCTACGCAGTATTTCCTCTAGCAAACGACGATTGGCGGCCAATAATTCACTGAGAAGCGTCAGCAGCCCGACGAGGAAGGCAAGAATGATGCAACCTACCCCAACTACCAACGCTTGCGTATGGCCGCTATAAGCTGGATTCAAGATCCAGAAGTAAAGAAACCGCCCTATGCCCGCGAGCCCAAGCAACAATAAAATGGTGGCCAACGCAGCAAAGGTTTGTACGGGTCGATACATGGCATAGGCCCTAAAAATGACTGGTCCGGCGCGCCGTAGGTAGTCGGGAATCGAACGGAATAGCCGCGACTGACGGGTGCTTGGATTCGTTCGGACCGGAACATTTCGAATGACGAGGCCAACACGGCCCGCTTGAATCAGGGTCTCTAGGGTGTACGTAAACCCACTGTGGACAAAAAGATGTGCGGCTGCGTTGCGTGTCATTGCGCGAAAGCCGCTCGTCGAGTCCGCAACTTCGCTGGCGGAAGCATGCCGAACCAATTGTGACCCAAAGCGCTGCAGCAGACGTTTAGTGAACGAAAAGTGAGCCAGATTGTCGGTCTTTCGGTCACCGACGACGAGGTCCGCTTCGCCTCGCAGAATTGGCTCGACCAATTGCGGAATGTCGGACGCGCAATACTGATTGTCCGCATCGGTATTGACGATGATGTCGGCGCCCAGGCGGATGCAGGTGTCAAGTCCCGTCGCGAACGCGCGAGCAAGGCCGCGATTGCGCGGCACACGTACGATATGATGAACGCCCGCCTCACGGGCAACGGCGCTAGTGGCGTCAGTACTGCCATCGTCAACTATGAGCACTTCGATGCTGTCGATGTTCGCTATGCTTCGCGGCAATTCAGCAATTGTCGCCGCAATGTGCTGACTTTCGTTGTAGGATGGGATCTGAATGATTAGCTTCAATGCGAAGCTTTGGCCCTAGCGGAACTCGTGATTGTTGTCAAACTGCATTCTTGAACTCAGCTTTGATCGGTGTTCTGCGAGCCAATTGGAAGCAACCGGTTTGAAGGGGTTCTTTCGGTCCGGCTCGTTGTGGTCAAGGGTCCTGGGGGCATGACGAAACCACCGCGTGCCGGCGCACGTGGCGAATCGAGGGGCGGCCAAGGCCGAGTATGTCATTTGTGTTTAGGGCGTCAGCCCAACAGGTGGGTCAGTTCGTGTCAATTGGCGAGAGCGGAGTCTGATGTTCGAGGCCGTAGGCCGTCGAGAACCGAGGCCGTTGCAAGCAGGACCGCATCGCGAATGCACCATCGAGAATCTGGTGGACCGTTTCGACAGCCCAGTGCCTACGAATTACAGTGAGCCACTGCTCAGTTGACAGCCGATCCATGGCGAGACTGGAGATGTAATAGAAGGTTTCAGTGTTCGGTTGACCGAGCCGATCGAATGTCTCGGTATCGATACGCACGAGCGTTCGGAGGTGGTCCCAGCCGTCTGGAGCCGCAGGACAGGCGGCAAGAAAGATGCGTCGGGTCACTTGCCCGCGCCCCGCACCTTCTATGTTGACGGCGTCCGCTTGCTGAAGCGAGCGTTGTCCGAGCCATAGTTGAGCCCAGTACGATAGCTCGGGTTGTGAGCCTTTGAGACTCAACAAATAGTGCAGCCCGCGGACTCTGATGTGTTGCGCATTGGCTTTGGAGCAAGCGCCAGCGTCGTAAGTCACCAGGCGAAACAGGTCGAGTGGGCCATAAGCGGCAAGCAGCGCATCCAGGGCTCGCTCGAAAACGCCCATCTCATTGGTCACCGCCGGGATAGGGTACACATCAATGCAGGGCCGAGCCTGGGAACTCGAGAGAACCGCTGTCATCGTGCCGATACGACCGCTCAAACGTCCTTGGTCAATATCTTGCGTTATGAGCTGCGAATATCGGTCGTCCACCGCGGGCACCGTGACGTACTTGCCGTCCATCGAAACAACCCCGAAGGGTAATTCGAAATCGACACCCAGTGACTTACTCCGATGAGCTGAGCGCGTTGCCGAGTGCAAGATGGGACGCAGGTCCTGCGGCTCGACTGTCGAGAGGGCATCGCGCAACGTTGTATCGGGAACTTGACGACGAATGCCTAGCAGATGACGTGTCGCCACCGACAGACTGGCTGTCAATTGCTCCACGTCTGCAAAACTCTTCTGACCCGTCATGACACCGAGCAGCGTGGAAAACAGCAGGGTGTCGAGTTTCCATCGCCGACCGCGGCGGTCACGATGGTCAGGCACCCGATCGAAGTGAAGACGTGATTGACGAACCGATAAAAACCCACAGATTCTGCGAACTTCTCTGGAATCCGGCATAGTGACCTCGCTTTGTGACTTGCCCACGAGGTGCCCGATTTGGCAGAGTGTCGATTGCCTCGTGGGGTTGTGTTTTGGGCAAACGCAGTCGATCACGACTGCCGCAACGAAGCGAGGCGTTATTGTCGAAGGGCAGAAAATGGCGTCGCGTTGGCGGAGAAACACCCCCGGGTGCACCGCAACTCCCCTGATCGGTCATCCGACTTAACGAGACAACCGCTTCGAACCCCGATTGCGAATTTATGCCTCAGCCCGGCACCGACTGACGCCCCTAAGCACTCCGCCTTTTCCGTGCCGAACCGACATCAAACAAACCATCACCCGGCCCGACCTTCGATTGGAGCTGATCGGGTGGCTTGAATTGGCGGTCAATCGCTTGGCGTGGGATTTGCGGCACCTGCTGGCGTCGGATGGCTACGTACTAGATGGGCATCCCGGCAATGGTCCACTCCACCCGTCGGGAATGCATCCATCGAGGAACAGCTTGCAGTTTTCCGGACAAGCTTGACGATAAGGGAACCGTTGAGCACTTGTTTGAGTGACGAACTAGACCCTTGGTCCTCTTGCCCTGCTTGAGCAAGAGGCACATTTCTGCCCCTATTTGTAATGGCGACCCGTGCCTGGCCGACGGAGAAAGGCAATCGGCTTTTTGCGTTGCCGCATCGCCACGATTGCGCCCATGCTTGTCCTATGAAACTAGGGCTTTCCTTATTGGTGGCAATTGCGACAACCATATTCTGCGGTGGAAACGCACAGGCTCGCTGCTGCAGTAGTGATTCCGATTGCCCTAAAGGATTTGCCTGTTCGGGAGGCGCAGATGTTGACGGCGGATTTCATGGTGCCTGCGTTGTACTGCACTCACCAATGACCCGAGAGACTCCGAACGTGGGTAGAGCGCCACGAGCGCAAGGACGCGTGCTCGCTCAGCGAACGGGCCATCGTCGGGACCCGGATGGTTAGTTCAGACTCACCGAGCTGCGCGTCCCGCGGGACCACAAAGCTATAGGTACGCCGACTCGCTCACGGTGAACAAGACTTGCCCTGTAGGTAACGGCAGAAAACACGTACCCATGCGCAACACGGGCTCTCGCAACGGCGACGGCACCGGCACGAGATTCGAGCCATCGTGCTCGACACAGCCGCGAGCAAAGGCGCGAAGCCTCGGCAGATAGCGCTCGCTTGGCTGCTTCACACCCAAGGGGGCATCCCGCCGCAGCGTGCGAACAAGACCACAACCATCGGACCATCAAACACTGTCGCGTCACAACCGCAATCAGCGTACATTAATCGGGTATGGTGCAGTCCCTCGTAGCGATTTGGCTCAACCGAACCCACACACAATCACGACAGTTGGTCCAAGCCATGGTGCTCGGATTTACGTTTTGGGCCTGCACGCCTGGAATGCACACTGTCAACAGCCCTCCGTCCAAAGGAGAACGTTCGATGGTCACATGTGGCACAGAATTGGCGGGAGATGCCGTCGTCCCAGAACAGCTAGCGTCGTTAATGTTGCACGTCGCGGACAACATGGAAGCTCACGCTCGCTGGGTGGGCACGGAAACCGTAGAAGCCCAAGCCGAGCACGACGCGCTAGTGAAGCTGGCGGCCGATTATCGTCAGATCGCGACAGCAGCAACTCAGGCCGTCGCAACTATGCGCGGTATGCGAAACCTCAAGCCGGCACGTCACGACTCTGCGCATTGGGATGGTCAGTCATTCACGCGATGGATGCGCAAGAAAATTGACATGCAGCGCGCATTTGCTCATCTCCTTCTCGAACACGCTGAGGCGTCCGAGCGCATTTTGGAAAACGAGTCAGCTGATTCCATTGGTCGCTGAGCCTTCGCGCTCGCGCCTCGTCACCCTGGGCGCGAGCGTGGGACGGTCATGACTACGAGGGGCTTGACGTAGTTCGCGCGCCTGCATCGACTTGCGAAGCCGTCAAACGGTCGTTTCCGTGCCGTAATAGCCCAAAAATGTAAATGGGCATGACGGCACGTGTACACGCATCGCGTCGGTTGCTAACGCCGTTCCGGTGCGGCTCGATGAGTCGTTAGTATGGGTAAGTTACCGGGCTGCCGCTCTCATTTCCGATTTGCCGCCAGTAAAACGGTGACGTCGCGGTTGTCTCGGCCAAGGGCGAAAGCCGCGTGTCGCTCAATGCAGCTTTTTTGCAGTGTCAGCAGCGGCCTTCGCGCGATCGAGAGCGAGCTTCTTCTCGGCAGGATCGGTCAGTAGCTTTGCCGCAAGCGCATATCTCGTTGCAAGATCGCCAAAGAACTGTGAATTGGAGTTGGTGGAGGCTGCTAGCTCTCGGATGAACGCCGCGTCGTAGACGGCCATGGCCGCAACGCTATCTCGGGTTTTACCGAGCGCCTCCAATTCAGTGGTTTTGCCCAATTCGGCTACTACCGGGCCGCCCAGCATCATGGCCGTCGCGTCTCTGGGTCCCTTTTCCAGCGAACTACCCAATGCGGCAATCAACCGGTTTGCGGGTGCAATCGGCTCGCGCGTGGTTGCTATGGTTCGCGCCAAAGCAAGATCAGAAGCGCGCCAATAAGTTCGCCCTAGTTCGAACAATCCCCTTGCGTAAAGCGTGCGGATCTCGGACGTCAATACCGAGCGGTCGAGTTTATCGCGCATCGAAACTGGCAGGCCCCGCTCGAGTAGCGCACGCAATAGCCCCATCTCACTAGGGTCGATGGCACCCAAGACATACGGAACGTAAAAAGTAGGCAATTTGGCCGCGAGCCTTAGCCGTTCGTTGGTTAACACCGGATCTGTCAGTGGTGGTAATAGAAGACCATCAAGCGCATTGATACGACGGCCATTGTAGAGTTCGCTCAAGAGCGAGCGCGCGCGCTGCACACGGGGATCATGCAGGACGCCGATTTCCGCGAGCACCCTAAGCCCCACCAATGCGGCGTCGCGTCCCCGTGTCTTCCTAGGTTCGAGTCCTTGATCGAGCGCGGAGTAATAGACATCAGTGAGCTCCGCATCCCCGGCGTATTCCGTCGGCAGCGGCACCTTGCGAAAGACTTCGACAAAGCGCATATCGGCCATCCCCGCCTCAACGGCAACAATGCCCTTTCCGTACCCGTTGAGCCGGGATCCTTGCAATGCCAAGTCACTAATCGCATTGGCTTGAAGCGTTGCCCAATTGGACATGACGCCACGGGTAAACTCCCCGATCCGCGCCTTGGTGAACGGCGGCTCCACTTCAGGAGGGGTACGCACGAGTCGAGTCAGCTGCGCCGCCAACTTGAGACCCAAAAGCGTGTCACGCATTGTCGGCAATAGCTTGGCGCGATTCTTTTCAGTGTAGTTCGCAACAAGAACATCTGCGCACTCTAGAGGGGCAAGTTCTGCCCGAAGCGCCAGCGAAACGCCCGCCTCGATGTCAGCACAGCCGTCAAGTTGCGCCAGCGCCGAATCGCGGGCTAAGGCGTCCTCTTCGCCAAGCGCATGGTCCAAAGCGATGGGAGCACCGCTCTTGTCCGGGCAGGATGAATTAGACAAACCCGAATGTTCAACGAAAGCCTTACATTCGTCAGGGGCGACCGATGGCGTCGCGGGCTTTGCCTTCACAGACTGAGGCGCAATCGTCGGTGGCGCGACAGTACCTGAGGGGGCAGGACCGGTTCCTTCCCGACTCGACCTCGCCGGAACACCGGTAACGGCTGAACCGGCACAACCGGCAATCAGCAAACAGGCGGTAACCAGGACATATCGCATCTTTCCTAGCCTAGCGTTTGGGTGCACTGCGTCGAGTTACTTTGAATCAGATGCTGGCGCGTTAGCTACCACGTTTTTTCCCGTTAGATACTGAAGCAGTGCCAGGGACATAAGGCCTGATTGCTCACTGCCCTGGCTCGCGCCCCCGCCGCCGACGTATACGTCTGGAATTAGCTTGAGCTTGTTGTTGGCGATCTTCTCGACGACCTGGATTTGACCAAAAACCTCGCTGCCCATTGCCGCAACTTGAAGCTTGTAAGACTCCGCATTCGATTTGCCCTGCTCGAGAATAACCAGAGCCTGAGCAAGCCCCTTCTTCTCAATCGCTTCGGCGTCCGCAGTTGCTGTGACGCGGGTAGCTTCGGCGTCCGCACCTGCCTTTAGTTTCGTCGCCTTCGCGGTACCCTCCGCGCGTAATTCTACGGCGCGCGCGTCACCCGTAGACTTCTCAATCTCCGCATTGGCAAGGTTCTTGGCTATCTCGACGCCTCGCTCGGATTCCACCACCTGCGGCTGCATATTGGCTTGCGCTTTGGCATTTTCCAGCAATTTACGCTCTTCCTGAGCCTGCTTCTGAGTTGCAAAGGTGATTCTTTCCTGTTCCGCGATTTGTCTATCGGTGACGGTGCGCGTCAATTCCTGAGGCAGGACTACATCGGCGATCATCGTGTCCTTAGACTCGATGTGATGAATACGCAACACGCCTTGAATGTGTTCCTTGGCGCGCGTTTGCAACTCAGCTCGCTTGGTATACAGATCTAGTGCCTTGACAGATTGCGCGGCATTACGGAAATGCGACGAAATAGCCGGCTCGAGCACCTGAGAGATCATATTGTCCATTGAACCTAGGTTTGCCACTACCTTTGGGGCATCTCCCATTGCAATGTGAATGATGACGCTCACATCCATGCTCACATTGAAGGCATCGGCTGTTCGCAGAGTGATGGTCTTCAAATTCGAGTCGAGCTTATGGGCGCTCGATTCGTTGTCCGCCCAGTTCAGAAGAATCTGAGTGGTTGGAACCTTGTTGACCTTACACACCTTTATATTGACTGGGTGCTTGCCTGGCCCAAGCGGATCCGCCCAGATCCCTTTCTTGCCGTTGCGGACGATCTTGGCATTGACGTCCGCATTAGTCGTGTCTTCCCCTTCCTCGCCCACGAAACTAGTGACCACGGCGCATTCACCGATCTTAAAGGCTTCTCCATCTTGAAATAGATCGCATTGGACGGTGTGAGCGAAAAACTGACCGGCTGGCATTGGTAGACCGGTGATTGCTCGCACAATTCCAATTTGGGTCGTGCCAATCGTAATAAACTTATGCTTAGTAACCTTGTAAACAAAGGGTATGAGTAAGTGGATGCCCGGCCCCAGAGTGCGAGCTTGTACCCCGACCTCGGAGCGCAAAGCCACGGTACGGCCGTCTGCCATTTGCTTGCCAAACCAGCGCCGTTCCACGGTGAGAAATTGGGCGCCTCCCGCGATGGCGATGCTGTTCAGTATGAAAATCAACGTAAATAGACCGAGCAATTCGTATCGCCAATATTCGATTAGTAGCTGTGCGTCCGGCATGTGTGACCCTTACTTTTCCGCAGGATGGCCTGACCCCGCGCAGACTCAAACTATCGCTCCCTTTTGAGGAATACCATTACAAAAGTGCCAGCTAAGCCAAACGTCCGCTGCCGAACTCAATTGTACTTGTGTGGGGCAGGGGCCGAGCGAGCCAACTACTCGTTTCGACGCTAGATTTGGCGACCTTTGACACTGCGCGAATGGCTGGGAGCGATCGTGGGCAGGTTCTCGCCAATCTTGAAATTGTGCCATTACGCGTGCAATATCCGACAGTGAACGCGCGTATTGGCGGAATTTATGGCTGTTGTCTTGTTCTAGTGGTGACTTTCGCGGTCCTTGGGGGCTGCCGAGATGGGAGAAATTACCAATCACTCGAAACCGAAGCGGGTACGGCTAGCTCCGCCCCACGAGTTGCAATTGAGAATCCGGATTTCAACTTTGGCCCGGTAACGATCGGCGACGCCTTGACCCACTCCTTCGTCATCAAGAACGCAGGAAGTAAGCCTCTAGTGATTACCGATATCGTCGAATCCTGTTGCTGCACCTTGGCTAGGCTCGTCGAGCGGCAAATCGCTCCGGGAGCTTCGACGTCACTCGAGGTCAGATACAGGCCTAACGGCATCACGGGACCCGATCGCCAAACACTAACATTGCGTACAAATGATCCGGAAAGCTCCGAGGTAACAATCTCCGTGGCTGCCAACGTGTCCGCGGATCTGAGATTTTGAGCCCGGCACAATTCGACTCATTAGTGACGATCCAAAGCGACGCACTCAAAGTTCGGAACTCCTCGGACGAGTCGTGGCCCGGGCCCGCCTAAGCGTTGCGGAGTTACGCGGCGACCCGGTCGCGCTCAAGAATGTAAGTGTGAAAGTGACCGAGGCTCCCTATAACCTGGAAAACAAGCCCATGCTGCAAGTGTCGCTCAAGGGAAAAAATCCGGGTTCGGGGTCTGGGGTCGCGGTCGTAATTACGAATATTCCGGATGCATTTCAACTCTATGTAAAATTCGAATGGGGACCTTCCGCCAAATTTGCCGAATCCGCCAAACAGTCCACACAGCGTTAGCGATGGGTCCAAACGCAACACTCAGTCTCGGCAGCCGCTTGGGCGTCGCAAATTACGCCAGGCTGCGATTGAAGCGCCAGGCAGCAAATGCCAGAACCGATATACCCATCACGAAAAGAGTGATGACTTGAAAGCGTAGGTCATGAAAGTCCGAGCCCCGCAACAGAACGCCGCGCACAATTTCTACGTAGTATTTGACCGGGTTGATCTTGGTAAGGGGCAAAAGCCAATCTGGTATGCCCCAAAGCGGTGTCATTACGCCGGAAAGCAACAGGGCGGGAAGCAAGAACAAGAAGCCACCGATGAACGCCTGTTGTTGAGTGCGGCTCACGGTTGAGATAAGTAGACCAATTCCGAGCGTGCAAATTACGTAAGCAGTTGTCCCAACAAAAGCGACACTCACCGGACCCCGGAGCGGTACATCGAACAAGCGGGTTGCGACCACCAGCGCCAGTAAGAAATCGAATAACCCGATGCCGACATAGGGCAGCAATTTGCCGATCAGCAGCACAATGGACGACATGGGAGTCACCATTACTTGCTCCAAGGTGCCAGTTTCCCGTTCCCTTGCGAGACCCATTGCGGTGATGATCACGGTTACCACCAACAACAGCAGTGCCGTAATGCCAGGCACCATGTACGTGGAGGTCCTTAGACGCGGATTGTAAAGGACGCGCGGTAGCAGTGACACATCCGGAAAGGAAGGCATGGCCAAGGGCGTAGCCGAAGCGTCGAGAGCCGGACCCATCCTCGATGAGACCCGCTGCCTTCGCAACACTTGCTGTATGGATGCGCGTGTCTCCGTGCGAGCGTAGCGCGCGACGGCGGCGGCCGCGATGGACCCGCGATTCGGATCAGTACCGTCTACGACAATCTGCATATGTGCAACGCGTCCCCGCGCTAAATCACGGGCAAAACCCGCGGGAATGATCAGTGCAGCCGCTACTTGTCCCGAATCGATCGCGCGCTCAGCTGTCTGGTCGCTGGCCGAGTCCAATGTGCGAATGAGCGTCCCATCGGCAAGGACTTGCCGTACGTGCAACCGGCTGAGCTCGGTCTGGTCGTGGTCAACCACTACCGTCGGTACCCGGTCCACATCGAAGTCAACGGCAAAGCCAAATAGGCCCAACTGAAGGGCAGGAGCGATCAGAAGTATCGCTACCATGCGACGATCACGCACGGTGTGCCGGATCTCTTTGAGGGCTACGGAGTAGAGCTGAATGAGCCAACGGGGAAGCACGACAATTCTCCTAGAGCAGGCAAGTCTGAATCTCAGTCGAGACGGCGTCGGAACTTGGCTGAAGTGATCAGTACCATCACCAAAGCAAAGGCAAACAGCGCGAGCATATGGGGCCACTGTTCAGCGAAGCCATTGCCGCGCAGCAAAATGCCGCGAAGTGAAGCGATGAAATGGGTGGCAGGCATGATTTGAGAAATCACTTGCAGCGGCCTGGGCATATTGGCCACCGGAAATACAAAGCCCGATAGGATTTGAATTGGAAGCATTGAAGTCAAGGTGCCAACCTGGGTTGCAACCATTTGATTCTTCGTGACAACTGACACGAAAAGCCCTTGTGCCAACATGCCGATCAAGAACAGGAGCGAGGCCGTCCCCAAAGCAAATAGCGAGCCCCTGATGGGGACGTCGAACACCCACGCTCCCACTGCCAACACCAGAAGCACCGCCAGGCATCCGAGCACTATGTAGGGCAGCAATTTGCCGAGGATCAATTCGCCGCGGCGAATCGGGGTCGTGAACAGTTGTTCCATCGAGCCCCGTTCCCATTCCCGGGCTACCGTCAACGCCGTCAGCAGCACACAGACCATCGCGAGAATCAAGGCGATGAGCCCAGGGACTAAGAGTAGGGCGGAGCGCCCCGCAGGATTGTATAGAGTCCAACTATCCGCCACTAGGCGTGGAACACCCGTGACCGGCGTGTTTTCCGGGATCGGTATTGCCGTACTAGCGATTGCGTCGGCTTTGTTTATGGTCTGCATGGCGGTGGACGCATCGGCTCCGTCCACTACCAATTGAAGGTCTGCTCGCTCGCCGCGGGCCAGGCTTCGGCTAAAACCATCGGGAATTACAACCACGGCGACGGCTTTGCCACTTCGCATGAAGGAGTCACCGGCGGCCACGCTTTCTAGCTCACCGGCTACGACCAAGTCGCGAGACGCTGCAAAACTGCGCACCATAGACCGAGAGACGCTCGTGTGGTCATAGTCAACCGTTACGACGGGCAAATGCTCGAGGTCGAATGTAACCCCATATCCAAATAACAATAGGAGTCCTACGGGCATGAGCAGGGCCATGGCCAATGTCTGTGGATCGCGCCGAATATGGGCCGCTTCTTTGGCGGCCATCGCGCCAATTCGCAGTAGTGCATGAACCAGGCTCGCCCAGAATTCGCTCATGACCTGCCCTCGCTCGCGGAATTGTTGACAGCAGCATTACCAATGACCGTGCTCGACTGAGTCTTGGTGACATCGCTCGAAACTGCTGCCAGAAACACGTCCTCGAGTGAAACATCCGCCGGCTCGATGACAAGCTTTTCTGTGCCTTGGGCGAGCACCTCCTCTATTTCATGGATGTCCAATTGGAGCGGATCGAAACGAACGTGAACTGTTGAACCAAATTGTTCAATCGCTAGAATGCCAGGTCGCCCGTCTAGCTTGATACGCACGCCGGCGATGTCTTGACTGTGTACGGCAATGACCTGCCCGGGAACCCAGGTTGACTTCAGGGCCCGTGGCGAATCTAGGGCCACCAACTTGCCCTGCACCATTAGGCCGATGCGCGCGCAATACTCGGCCTCATCCATGTAGTGTGTCGTAACAAATACGGTCGTGCCTTCACGCGCGAGCTCACGAATTAGCGTCCAAAACACACGCCGTGATGCCGGGTTGACCCCAGCCGTCGGCTCGTCGAGAAACACGATCTCAGGTCGATGTAAGAGTGCCGTGCCAAGCGCGAGCCGCTGCCTTGTGCCACCGGGCAAGTCCGCCGTGGTGACTTTGCGAAACTCCTTGAGTCCAATTCGTTCGAGAATTTCATCGCGGCGCAGGCGCAGCGCTTTGCCGTAAAGCCCATAGGCTCCACCGAAGAACTCAATATTCGCTTCCACTGGCAGATCTAGATATAACGAAAATTTTTGCGACATGTAACCGATGCGGGAACGCAGCGCAGTCGTATCAGAGCCGACGGCACAGCCTGCAACGGTGGCGTGCCCGCCGCTAGGAGCGAGCAAGCCACAGAGCATGCGAATTGTCGTAGATTTGCCTGCGCCATTGGCGCCTAGGTACCCGAATATCTCTCCCTTAGTAACATGAAAGCTTACGTCGTCGACAGCCACGAACGAACCAAAGGTCTTTCGCAAGTTTACGACTTCGATGGCGTTACCGCTCATGACGTCTCTCCGATACCAATCGGTCCCGGATGCCCTGATCTCGGGCTTCCTTGCGATCTGCACCATAGGCGCAGGCCAAAAATACGTCTTCGAAGTCTGCGGCAACCGGAGATAGGTGCGCTCCCAATTGCTCGACACCACTAGTGATGCGCGCCACCGCCTCTTTCTCCAAGACAATGCGCAGCCGCTCACCTGCCGGGGACGCGGCTACTACGCCTGCGGTAGCTGCAAGCATGCGGTGCAATGCATCACGCTCCCCGCCCTTCACTTCGAACACGGGGTTTTCGAGTTCGCGCACGAGCCGTGCTGGAACCCCTTCGGCAACGACGTTCCCAGCGTGCAGTAGGCAAACGTGGTGGCAACGTGCCGCTTCATCCATATAGGCCGTTGAAATAAGCACGGCCATGCCAGAGTTGACGAATTCGTGAAGCAGCTGCCAGAGCTCACGGCGACTGACGGGGTCGACGCCGTTGGTGGGCTCGTCAAGAAGCAGCACGGAAGGTTCGTGAAGTAGTGCGCACGCGAGTGCGAGTTTCTTGTACATCCCACCAGATAAAGCGTCGGCACGGCGATCGATGAAAGGCGCAAGACGCGTTAGCGAGAGAAGCCGCTCGGCGCGCTCTGCGTACACCTTGTGCGACAGGCAATAGAGCCGCGCAAAGAAACGCATGTTTTCGGCCACCGAAAGATCACCGTAAAGGCTGTAGTGCTGCGGCATGACCCCCATTGCGTCACGTAGTGTGGGATTCGTGAGCGGATCCTTTCCGAGCACGCGCACCGAGCCCCCGTGAATGCCAATCAGACCCGAAAGGGCGCGTATTAGCGTCGTTTTGCCAGCACCATCGGGCCCCACGAGTCCGAACAGCTCGCCGTTTCGGACTTTGATGCTTACCCCATTCAACGCGCGCGTCTCGCCGAAGCTTCGCGACACCGCTTCAGCTTCGATGGCGGGGTCATTGTTGGAGTGGTGAGTCGGTTGATGCATGGTCGAGTGCCGGGCGGTGGGCGTTCGAACTTATTCTAACGAGAAATTCCCGCTGCAAGTCGCACATCTGCGGGCATACCCGGCCGCAGGCGGTGGTCGGAATTGGGTATCGCAACTTCTACGGGGTAAACTAACCGATCGCGATCGGTTCTCGTCTGGATGTTGCGCGGTGTGAAAGCCGCCTCCATCGCGATTGATGTAACTTGCCCTGAGAAATGCACGCCGGGGTACGCGTCCGCCGTGATGGTCGCAGAATTGCCATTCGCAACGGCGCCGAGCTCGGCATTCGGCAAATAGAAGGTGATCTTGACTTCGTCGAGATCGACGAGTCGAAGTAATGCAGCGCCTCGTGCGGCAACTTCGCCTGCCTCGAGGAATACTTCCTCAACGACGCCAGCGCGCGGCGCGTGAATTTCGCACTCGCGTTGCAACAACACGGCGCGCTGCAGGTTAGCCTTTGCGCTATCAATGGCAGCCTGCGCGGCGCGTTCCCCGGCCTGTGCCGCATTGCCCTGAGCGGCGGCGACCCCCGCCTGCGCCGCATTGGCGCGCGCCGTATCGACCGCAGCTTTTTGCTCGAGCTCGAGCGAACTCGCCTCTGCCTGATTCTGATCGAGACTGGCTGCCGTAATACCGTCACCGGCCTTGATCAGTCGCGCTACGTTTCGCTCTGCAACTGCATGCCGGGTTTCAAGGGCGTCACCCCGCGTCTTGGCTGCTGCTGCTTGCACCAATGCCACGCCAGTTGCGCGCTGTGCTGCGCGCGTCGAAGCCGCTGCAACTGCGCTTTGCGCCTCGGCGGCCGCCACGCGCGCTTGCGCATCGGCGATGGCTGCATTGACATCGGCGCAATCGAGAACGACGAGCAATTGACCCTGCTTGACCGATTGCCCCTTTTTCACAGCGACTCGTTCAACGCGCGCAGAAATCTGAGCAGCAACATCGATGTCCGTTCCCTCGACAACGCCCGAACCACCGGGTGGTCCAGCGAGTGCGGCCGTTTGCGCCCGCAGTTTGAAGACGATGGCTGCAATGAGCCCCAGGGTCAGGAGCGTGGCGACAACTAGCAGGCGTTTCATCGTGAATTCCTTCGAGTCCGACGGCGCCTGTCAATGGGCGTTAAGCGCATTGCAGCGAATCGTCATTCTCACACGAGCATTCAGCAACTGGCGTGCCAAGCCTACGCCTACCGTCATCAGGCCCAAGTCGAGAGGAATCGTGACTTTGTGCGACATTTTCGAGTCAGGACATCCGAATTGTCGGATTTCATGTTCGATGATTCGGATCGGTCGAGTGCTCGCACCCCGGTGTCTGCCAGGAAATCGCCTTTTTACGAGGAATTACTCGATTGGCACCGGCCTTGCTCTAGGGCCTGGGTGGCCTCTCGTCTCGTTCGCCCTTCCAATTCCTCCGAGCGCTCCACGACGAAATCAAGCTTCGGCTATAGTTCTCGAGGCAACGCCGCCCGCACGGCGGCCGCCCGGGGCAACATCGTGGACAAACCGTTGGCATTCGAGGAATTGCAGCGCGAACTACACCAGCGCATCTACCGATTTTTAATGCGGCTGCGATTCGTGATAGCTCCGCTGCCTTTGATTATCGGTGGCCTGGTGATTTTTTTCGATCACGCTCTGTGGCGACGCATCGCGATTGGAACTGCATTCCCGCTCGCCATAGCACTGAGCATCATCGAAGACTTCCGCGTTCGACGGCAGGGCATTCCTGATTTGAATCGCGTAGCGTTGGTAGTCGGGGCCGTTCTTCAGCCGGTAGCATTGATTGCCACTGGCGGCGTCCTCAGTCCAGTTATCCTTGCGATGCTCCTCATCGTTTTTGTTGCAAGTACACTGCTCGAGCGACGTGTCAGTCGTTTGCTCGTTGCAACGCAAGTCTTCGTAATTGTAGTCGCAGCATGGCTCGAATACAGCAAGGTCATGGGTTCCTTGTTGCCTGTCCCATTCAGAACGATCACGGGATTTACACCGTCGCCAGCATTGTTATTGGTTTGGGCGGCCGTGGCTTCGTTTGTATTCGTGAACACGCGTGAACTGGGGTGTCGCATTCAAAGCGCCTTCGCCGATCTACTGCTTCGCACCACGCGGGCCCGGGATGAATCGCTGCGCATGCACCGGGAACAAATGTCGGATCTAACCCTGCTTTCAGGTGAAATCGCCCATGAACTGAAGAACCCGCTCGCAAGTATCAAAGGGCTTGCCGCACTACTTTCACGTCGCAGCCCCGGTGAGGAGCCCGAGCCACTGACTGTGCTACGGCGCGAAGTGGATCGAATGCAAAACATTCTGGAAGAATTTTTGAACTTCTCGCGTCCGCTGGTGCCGCTCAACTTAGAGCCGGTGGACCTTCTCACGATTGCATCCGAAGTCTGCATATTGCACGAGGGCATGAGCGAACTCAGGGGTGTCCAAGTCGAACTCGACGCTCAGGGCCCAATTGAGGTATTCTGCGACCCGCGAAAGGTTAGGCAGATCCTAGTGAATTTGTTTCAGAATGCCTTGGATGCCGCTGCGGCACGTGGACACATCTCGATTCACTTGAACGCCACCGGCGAGCTGGCACAAATCGCAATTTCCGACGACGGCGCTGGCCTCGACCCCGAGCTGGCGCAGCGCGTTTTCGAGGCTGGAGTGACCAACAAAGTTGGAGGTTCGGGGCTCGGTCTCAACGTGGCGCGCGGGCTCGCGCGACAACATGGTGGAGACGTCGTTCTGGCGAATCGACCTTCTGGTGGCTGCACGGCCACCTTGACATTGCCCCTTCGCCCGCTGCAATTGGAAAGCGCCGCCAACACCGTGGACGTTCGTTCTAAGGAATCGACGCGCGAGAAACGGCTGTTGTCCCCATGAAATACCGCACCCTGGTTGTCGATGACGATGCAGGTGTGCGCTACACACTTGCCGAAATTCTGCGTGACGCGGGTTTGCAGGTTGCACTTGCCGAACATGGCCAGCAGGCGCTTGGCATGGCCCGCGAAACGCCTTTCGATCTAGTAATTACCGATTTGCGTATGGCGCCCGTGGATGGGCTCGAGCTACTCCGAGTCTTGCGCTCCGAACAGCCCAAATTGAAGATCATCATGGTAACGGCGCACGGATCGGAAAGGCACGCCGTTGAAGCCATGAAACTCGGGGCTTATGACTACTTCCGAAAGCCCTTCGATCTCGATGAACTGATGGCTGTGGTTGGACGCGCCCTCGAGTCACTGCGGCTCTCCGCAGAAAACGAACGACTTACGAGCGAAAACAACTTTTCGCAATCGCTCATTTTTCGCTCGCAGAGCATGAGTCGCCTCGCCGTACTCGTTGGGCGCGTGGCGCCGCGCGACGTGACCATTCTCATCAATGGCGAAAGTGGGACCGGCAAAGAACGAGTGGCAGAGGCAATCGTGCGAGCGAGTACGCGCTCCGAGCGACCCTTCATTCGATTCAATTGTGCGAGTTTGACCGCCGAGCTTGCCGAAGCAGAGCTCTTTGGGCATACCAAGGGAGCCTTTACCGGGGCGCAGCGCAATCGAAACGGCCTCTTTCGCGAGGCGAACGGCGGCACCTTGCTGCTCGACGAAATTGGCGAGCTCGATCTCAATTTGCAGGCAAAGTTGCTGCGGGTCCTTCAGGAGAGCGAAGTGCGACCCGTCGGTGAAGACCGATCATTTGCCATCGACGTGCGCATCATCGCGGCTACTCATCGCAATTTGGTCGAGCTAGTCCAAGCCGGGCGTTTTCGCGACGACCTCTACTACAGACTCAAGGTAGTATCCCTGAGCGTACCACCGCTTCGCGAGCGACCCGAGGATATCGTGGTGTTGGCTCGGCATTTTCTACAACGGATTGCCGAACGATTCGGCACAGGGCCTTTGCGTATTCCCGGCGAACTTTTCGAGAGGCTTGCCGCTTACAACTGGCCCGGCAACGTGCGTGAACTCGAGAACGCCATCGAAGCCCTGGTGGCCCTGAGCATCGACGGTGAACTCGATCTAACCCAGTTGCCGGGACAAACCGCACCGAGCGCCAGCCCAACGGAACCCATCACAGACACCGAAGATCCCAAGACGCAGGGTCTCAGCCTCAAACAGCGCGTTGAGGCGTACGAAAGGGGCCAGATAGTCAGGGCGCTCGAGGCCACCTCCGGCAACCGCCGCGAGACCGCGTTGCGCCTCGGCCTGAGCCGCGCGACGCTTCACGATAAGCTCCACCGATACGGTCTAGCGGTGCGCGGCGACGAGGACTAGGCGGCTCCTGACGAAATGACCGGCCCCGATCAATCCCGATCCAACACGACGATCTTTTGCCAAATCGAACGTGAGAGATTTACCGTTAGATCTTGGACGTCGCTGGCGGCATTGAGCGCGACCGGATCGTCGAAGTCTTGCACGTAGAGGGCGGCGACTTTACCCATGATTGCTAGCATTTCACTTGCATAGTCGAGGTATCGATTGAGCTCGAATTGCGTCATCGACCGCTCCGGCGATGATTCCGTGGGCGGCCCCTTCGACAGCAAGCGCTCAGGATCTTTAGTGAGCTGATGCATGTCTACGATGTGGGCGAGGGATCGCAGCGTGTGCAGTGCGCTCAAAACGCGTTTGCGCCTGCGGCGTGTTTCGAGGCCTAAAAGGAAGTACACGGCGACCCCGGCGAATATCAAGTCATTGACCAGAGCCTCGAGTCCCTGCAGAAAATCCGACCAGCCTTGGGGTCCACTTGCAAGCCGCAGCTGGTTGGCAACCGCGCCTAGTACGCCGAGCACTACCAGCAGTCCGAGTACGACTAATCCGCGCAGTATCCAATTAGGTTGCGCAATCTTCTCGGAGAGGGAGGCTGCCTCGGTCGTCACCGTCTCGAGTTCGGCTGCCACGCGCCCCAGGCCTGAGCCCGGAAAACGCTCCTCGATTCGCCGCTGCAGTTGCCCCGCCGTGCGAATCAGGTGCCCTGAATCCAGCCGTCGAAACACGCTGTGCAGGCTAGCACAGTGATGGTACGATACGAATTGCTAGTTGAGAATAATCGGCCCGCAACCGCAACTCAGATGCAACTCAATCGCGGCTGTTGGATCTTGCTGAACGGTGGCGCAAGTTTTCGCGCACAACACGAACTGAAAACCATCTGCGCTCACGTACCAGCCATCGCCGTTGGTGCAGTTGCCGTCAGAGGGTCGAATTAGATACCTGATCGAGGGCGGATCGCCGTGAGCGTATACTAGGTTTGTTCTGTTAGGATCAGGTACCTGACCACCCGGCACTGTTAGTGGATACCCGCAAAAGACTCCTTGCATCGGTATAGACGCGTCATCGGGTATCTCCTGCCATGGACTTATGTCAGTGGTCGAACCCGTACAGGCGGGATCGTTGAGTTGTGCCCACATATCAGGCGTCAATTCAACCAAACCTCCCTGCATACCCAAGTAGCAGAGGTCAACTGGCGCAGTTGTACTTCCGTTTGGGGCGCCGCCGTTTGAAGGAGTACCGAGTTGATCCGCGTTCGAATTCTCAACTGCGACGTTACCTCCGCAGGCCGCGACGATTATTGCAAAAGCTGAACGCGGCAATTTAAGCGGAGTCATCACAGTCCTCGCAAGTTGACGGCCGATGCTAGTTGTGGCCGCTTAGGGAATATGGCCCTGGCGGTTACTTTGGCAATGGTTATCGGGATGCGCGCTGGCGCTAGCTCACAGTGGTGGGGCTGCTTTCGAAGCTAAATAGGGCAACTTGCCGCATTCGATTGCCCGAGATGTGGTGCGTTTCCGTGCCGCTGTGACACACAAAAATCGTTTGGATTATGTCTAAGGATCGGCCGTGCGAAGACATCTGCGGCCGCAGGCTTATTGCATCTCAATCACGTCACGATGATTTTTTCCCAGATGTCGGGCTCAATAATTCCCATTTTACCCGATGGGAGGTTGGCGCCGTTGGCTGCGATGATGTCGCGGTAGTGGTTGAATGAATCTTTGGGGGTTCGGGTGCCATTGGCAAAGTCCGTGTGAATGAGGCCAAACCTTTGTTTGTAACCGTCAGCCCATTCGAAATTGTCGAGCAGCGTCCAATGGAAGTAGCCGCGAATATCTACGCCAGCGGTGATCGCGGATTGCAGCATTGCCAGGTGCCGGGTGATGAAGTCGACTCGAGCGGCGTCGTGCACGCGTCCGTCGGTTGCCACGAAGTCGAGGCAGGAGATGCCATTTTCAGCAATCACGATGGGCAGCTCGTAACGTTTGGCCATGAATCGCGGACCCCAGTGCATGATCTCAGGCACGATCGCCCAACCGAAGGCGGTGCGCGGATGATCCGCAGGGTACGTCCAAATGGCCTCGCGCCCGCGGTGTGTAGCATCGACGCGCGGGCCCCAGTAGAGGTTGAGCCCAAGGAAATCCAACGGCTGCGAGATAGCTTCCATGTCGCCGGGCGCCGGATTAGGCGCGTTGTTTCCGAAGACCTTGATGCCATCGGTCGGATAGTGACCGAGTACTACTGGATCCAACCACCAGGCCATATTCCACAGGCTTTCATGGGTGACAGCGCAGCTTTCCGAATACGCGATCGCGACGTCTTCAGCACTATTGAGAGCGGGAAGCGACATGGGCCCCGCAGGTGCATAACCGATAGATGGAGTCTTGACCGCACTCGAGCGAATCGCTTTCACGGCATAGCCATGTGCCAAGAGCGCGTGATGACCCGCCAATAATACTTCTTTCCAGGGCAGATGGAGCCCCGGTGCGTGGCGTCCCCAATAATGACCCTCGCTGATGAATACCTGAGGCTCGTTGAATGTGATCCACTGCGTAACACGATCCGATAGGCGCTTGACGACCACTTCGGCATAGTCGGCAAACCAACTCGCTGAGTCGCGATTGAGCCAGCCACCGCGATTGAAAAGACTGAGCGGGAAGTCCCAGTGGTACAGGCACACCCAGGGTTCGATGCCCCTGGCGAGTAGGCCATCAATCAAGCGATCATAAAAGTCGACCCCGCGTTGTTCGATTCGCCCAGTGCCGTCAGGCAAAATGCGCGGCCATGCTATGCTCAGTCGATAGGCATTGACGCCCAGCTTCGACAGCCAATCAACATCCTCTTGCCAGCGGTGATAGTGGTCGCAGGCAACATCGGCTTTACCATTGCCGGCAATTACGCCTTCGCGGCGCACGAACATGTCCCACACGCTCTCCCCGCGACCATCCTCCTCTGTCGCGCCCTCGATTTGGAAGGACGACGTTGTGACACCCCAACGAAAATTGGTAGGAAATGGATTCAAACTGGGCTCCTCGACATGGCTTGTAGATCCTAAAAGCCGTAGCACTCATTTTTGACTGGACTACTCTTGGCTGAAAACGCCTCAAATACTTGGTACGATTTTCAGCGACCCACGGCGCTGTTCTTGCAATTCCATCGGGAATGTCAACAATTCTTGGGCATGTAGTCTCGCTTCCAACCTGAGGGTCCGTTCGGACTTTCTAATCGTATGGCATTTAGGGCCCCTGCCCCAAATGCGGCGATGTGATGACTTGATCCAAGATTTGTGCGCTTGGGATTAGGGGATTAACCGGCGACCGCCAACCCACAATCAATACTTCGTATAATCGAGGAAATTACCGCTCATCATTAGCATGGACATCATGGTCCAAGACTCGTCGTAGTATTGACCGCCACACCACGCGTTGTTTTTACGAACCAGTCCATAAACATCGTCGATGAAGCTCTGATAGTTCTGCCCGCTTTGCGCGTGCATGGCGCCGACTCCGGCCGGACCAATGAATGCCGCTGATAGGCCGTTGTACGGTCCCCCCGGGTACTGCGGGTTCGGTGTGCCGTTGAGTTGGTATCCGTCAACGATTTTAGACGCGCCTCCCTGTGAGCCAAAAAAGCTGCTGGTCTTTGCAACGTAGCCAATGGCATCCGTGGATTCATTCCAGCACGCATCGATGCCAACGCGGAAGGGTGTGCGGCACGCGTCATATTGATACGTATGCGCTTGCGTCGAGCCACCAGTCGAACCGCACTTGTCCGCGGCACCTGTGCTCGTGGAAAACGCTGGAACGAGCCCATTGGTCTGATTGCCGTTCGTTGCGTTCAGACTCTGCGATATCACCTTGTACACATTGGTGACGACCGTATTCCAACCCGTTTGACTACCGACGCTTGCAAACAGGCGATAATAAGCCGGCGCAAAATAGGAAATGTTCAGGCAATCAATGCCACCCCAGCCGCCGCCATTCTTCGGTATTGAGTTCGTTTGGTCAATCTCATACGTCCAGATGTCCTTGACCATCTGCTGCGCGTAGGCGAGGTATGTCTTACTCAGGCTGCCTTGCCCACCCTTCCACTGCTTATCCGCCATGATGAGCGCGAAGGCCATATCTTCGTCCGCGTCCGTAGCCGCGCCGCTGCCGCTCTGTCCACCGTTGGTCGTGCTCGCGACGCTCCCGTCCGAAGCGATGTACCAATTCATTAGACTGGTCGCGGCGGTTCCCGTTTGCGGATACGGCGCGGTGTACGTCCAAGTATGCGCTTGTTCGTACCGCCATAGATCATCGAACAGCGACTGATCATTCATGTAAACGGCGATCAGCATGCCGTACCCAATACCCTCGGAAACGGTCGAATTTACCTGCAGCCCGGGCTCAGCGGGGCGAATCACGCGCCGGCAAGTCGTGCACGTGCTTCCCACTCCTTGATTGGTTACCAATGCACTCTTCCAGGCATCGTAGACCGTTTGTACGTCTGTATTGCTGTAGGCAGTTGGGTAAACGCAATTCGCACTCTGCCGATTCTGTGGAAACGGGTAGTTTGCCGTACTCGTGGGCGGAGTGGGTACGTGCGATGCCCCGCCGGTTGCTGCACCACCGGTCGCTGCGCCGCCTGTCGCCGCGCCACCCGTTGCCACTCCTCCGGTTGCGCCGCCACCAACGCCAACAACCGAAGAACCGCCGCTGCCGCTCTTGCCGCCCGTGGTCGCTGCACCACCCGGACTGCTCGCGCCGCCAGTAGCCTTCACAGTTGTTCCACCGACACTCGCGCCGCCGGTACTGGTCAACACGTTGCCCGCAATGCCCGAGGTGCCACCGGTGCCTGCCCCACCAAGGCCAGTTCCGCCACCCTTATTCGATGTGCCACCCGCGCCAGTCGAGCCGCCCATAGTCGCGCCCGAAGTGCCACCGGTTGCGCCAAGCCCGCCGCCACCGAGGCCGCCTGCGCCGCCGACGCCAATATCTCCACCAGTGGAAACGTCGCCGCCCATTGTGCCCGATCCCACAATCGAAGCGTCGTTACCGTTGCAGGCGCTCAATGTCGTAACTATGCCCAGCCCAAGTAAACCGCATAAGATTCGCGTGGAACCCATTTTCATCTTTACCGACCAATCAACCGCAGAACTCAAAGGACAAATAGCACCTGCCGCAGGGTTGCAACAGCAACGCCTTTGAGGCCGAAAAAGTTGTATGGCACTAGAAAAACGGCTGATCGTTTCCACAGGCAAGGCTGCGCCTGGTTTTCCCGCCCTGAGCCACGACTACCTGGTGACTAGAGCTTTTAGCTTGTGGTGATTTTTTTGACTTTGACTTTTGTTGTTGCGGCACGTTGAGAGCAGAGCTGGCTCTCTTTCGAGCCGACGGGGCATCCGTTTGGCGAATGTTGATGCCAGCCACCGAACAGCATGTGAACTTCTCGATTGACGAGAAGCCGATGAGACAGACCTTTTGCTCTCGACGTGATCTATTCGCGGCCACTCTCGCGCCGGGCGCGATTGAGGAGTGATACGACATCGATTGCATCTGACCACGTATCCAGATAGTCGTTGTCGAGTTGTTCCCCTTGTACCTTCATGATACCGAGAACGTCTCTCCACTGCCGGTCGGAAATCTCATTTCCCAGCTTGTACCAAACTAACTTGTGTAAGAGAGTATCCTCTGGGCTAGCAAATCGGATTATGACGGATTTCTCGGCTACGTCGAATTGTTCCATGCGGGCTCGCCGGAGCTCTTCGCGGATCCAGGAGTCGCGAGCGGGTACGAAAATATCGGCCTTGAACATTGTGGCCAGATGTACAACGTTGAACGATGCCCTGTGCTTGATGGCGTCGGCTGCCATATCGGCATCCACGTAAAACTCGCTAATGAGGGATGCAGTGAAGGATTCAACGTGTTCAAGCTTGAGGTCTGCCACGAGATCTACGTCCTGCGTTGCTCGCGGAATCCCGTAGACAGAGCTGGCTAACGATCCGCCAACTACGTATGGTACCGCAAGCTCGTCAAAGACAGCGGCAATCCTGGCCACAACCAGCAGTGGCTCGGACAGCATCAGTACCCCACTTTGTCCACGTCCCAGGGCAGCCTGAGGGGGACACGGCCTGAAAGCGGCGTAACCTGAAGGGGCGGCGCGATTTTTATCGTGCCCTAATTCGTTATCGCAATCCCCAACTGACTCCTTAGCTTCGAATGCGCCTCACTCGTCGCAAACGCGATGAGGTCTCTCAATAACTCGCCGTTGGGACCTTCCTCGGCCTTCAGCATGGCCGCTGCGCTCGTGAGATCGCCGCAAAGTAGCAGCCCCGCGCGACACGCCGTTTTGTCCACTGCTGCACCCCAGCGCTGTAGATTGGTGCGGCCGCCTTCTTCGACGAATCTCAGTAGATGGCCGCGGAGAGCGTCGATTTGCGCGGGTTGCAGGAGGGGCTCGATTGCGGCGGCAATCGGACCGACGCGATGTTTCACGTTGACCGATAGCGGTATCGAGGGATTGCCGAGTGTGAGCGCCGCGAGGAAGAGATCTTCCAAGATCTTGCACGGACGGGAACAGTGTTCGAACGTAGTGTTCGGCGCGATACATGGTCAAGTGCCGCCCCGCCATGAAGGCGAGTTCGCGCTGGGCGCGGCCGGAGAGCGCGGAATGCGCGACTAATGTCATGGGCGGCAGCGCGGGCGTGTGCACGTACGAGCCTTCGCATTTCGGGTCTACGATGACTACCGGTATTCCGACGCCGAGGATCGCCGCGGACCACGCGAGCGCGCGTACGGCGGTGACTGTGGTTTGCGCGGGATCTTGTCGTTGCTCAGGTTGGGCTTTGTACAAGGCTCCATCGCGACCCAGGGCTGCCACTTTTCCGAGTAACACGGCTGGAGCAATGACTCCGAAGATGTTGCCCGTGGTCACTTCCTGATCGGGGTGCAGCAATTGATCATACCAAGCGGTCTGCGAGAGTCCCGAGAGCGGCCGCGGGAGCGCCGTGTCGCTGTGTTCGGCGACCCACTTTTCGTCTTCGGGACTGGCCTCACCGAGCACGCTGAGCGCTTGCGCGACGAATAAGAGCCGGTCTGTGTCGCCGCTCTTCAATGCATTGCCCCAGTTCGCGCAGCGAGTCGGGGTTGCCGGATCGCGCCGCACCTTACGCCAGGCGCTCTCGACGTCAGTTTCTTCCGACTCTGCTCACTCGACTCGAGATCCCCAAGATCGATCTCGACGTTGATGCTCGATTGCGCGCGCCTCAGTTCATCCTCAAGATCGCGGACGCGCGCCTCGAGCTCGTGAATGCGCACTAGCAGTACCGATGTTTCATCGTTTGTCGAAGCCGCGGGTGGAGCCTCGCTCGGGCGCTCGTATTGCTCGACGACTCGCACGCGATGATGCGCTTCGAACGCCGCGAACATCGCTTGCTCGAGTTTTGCCAAGCGCTCCCGATCGAGCCCCATGCGCTTGGCGGCTTTCTCGAGGACCATGCGCTCTTCCGTGGTGATCACACCATCAGCCAAAACATCGGCGAATAGTTCCTGGTACGCCATCTCGAGCGGTCCCAGCTCGATGCCCAGTAATTCCGCATTGGGTACGAAGCCTTCGCGTCATGTTCAAAGGCTTGATTGTCAACTTCGCTCATAGTGTGACTCCAGAACGGACAATCATCGTCGAGCCTAAGGCATGTTTCAATGATTTAGCCATTCGCCGACTCAGATTGGCCCATTGGCTCGCATTTGCCGCGATTGGATCGCAGGCTTTGCCGGTTTCTTTATTGTCTTACATCCGCGCTGTTCGTCAGCTAACCCGTATACGCGCATTGCGGGGAGTGCCGGCAAACTAGGGGCTGTCGGGGTTTTCCCTGAGCCATCGGCTCATTTGAATTTACAGGAAAGCCGGCAGAGTGATGGACCCCCTAATGGCGTGGGAGGGGGCTGCGTATTTCACGCTTGCGCTGCCTCGCTCGTAGAACTTCTGCAGAAAAGAAAGCCTGTTTCTTCTCACCGCGCTCCGAGATGAGCCCTTTGCGATTCCAATAGTCTTGAATCCCGGGAAGTGGGCGGCGGGGCGAACGAAAATCGGCGAGTATCCACGGTGTGATGCCGCGCAAAAATAGAATCTCTTCTAACATTGCGATTTGATGTTCGTAGACACTAGCCTGGTATTCCTCGGTCCATCGCGTGAGCGCGTCACCGTGGTGACCGTGCAGCGCATCGGCACCAAATTCCGTGATGATGAGTGGCTTATCGAGCGCAGTTTGCCAAGTTACTCCATCGGGGCGGTCCGGAAGTCCGTCGTACCAACCGAGGTATTCATTGCAGCCGAGGACATCTAGCTGCAGCCCCAATGGATCCACGATCATTTGCGTGTGAGGATCGATTTCCTGCCGTTCGAGCGCCGCACTCATCGAGCCGCGACGAATCCATTCGGCGCGCGGCTTTAGCTAGTTCGCCCATAAAGTGCAATCGGGATTCACTCAATGGCGTCTCATTGCCCATTGACCAAATAACGACCGAGGCGCGGTTCTTATCGCGCTCGATCATCTCGATTAGCTGCTGTTTGGCGTTGTGAGCGTTTCGGGATTGTCCCACTCGATCGTCCAGTAGACGGGGATTTCCGCCCACACCATCAGTCCGAGTTCGTCGGCCATTCGCAACATGTGCGAGTTGTGCGGATAGTGCGCGAGGCGCACGAAATTGCATCCAAGTTCCTTGGCCCAACCGAGAAGTTGCCGCGCATCGGCTTCACTAGTGGCCCGCCCTTCGCGCAACGGGGCCTGCTCGTGGATGCTGATGCCACGCAGAAAGATTGGTTGCCCGTTGAGCAAGATATCGCAGCCGCGGACTCGAATACTTCGAAAGCCAACGCGATCTTCGACCGAGTCATCTGCGGTCGCAAGCTTCACATTGTAAAGCTTCGGCGTGCTCGGCGACCATAGCTCGACCGGAACGTGAAACTCGAAATAACCCGCTCCCGAGCTATACGCGGTGGTTGTGATCGTCACACCCAACTCGGGAATGGCTAACGTGATCACTTGCTCCGCGGCGGGCCCCTCTAGCTTCACCCATCCTACGATCTTGTCCGGCTGCGCATTGTCGAGCTGAATCGAGTAGTCAACTATGAACGTGCCGGGTGTCTCGACCCACTGCACGTCGCGGGTAAGTCCCCCATAATTCCACCAATCTGTGTTTAGCGTCGGAACCCCTTCGGAGCGACGCTGATTGTTGACTCGAACTACGACGAAATTGTCCGCTTCGCGAAGCCACTTCGTAATCTCAACGGCAAACGACGTAAAACCGCCCACGTGTTCGCCAGCGAAGTGACCGTTGACGTAGACTTTGGCCTCGTAGTTGGCCGCACCAAACCACAGAAATACACGGCGATCGCTCGAGGGTTTGGCGGGTAAGTTTCGCTTGTACCAGACCGTCCCCTCGTAGAAAAACAGCTCACGCCGCTGGGAGTTCCAGTCCCCGGGCACTTGCAGCGGCTCCGATCGATCGAAATCATATTCGATGCGATCACTCTTGGAAGTGGGTTTGCGGTTGGCAAAATAGCCTTCGACAGTGTGTGGCTGATATCTGTAGTTGACGTACCCATTGTCATACGGATCTACGATGGCCGACCATTCGCCATTCAGGCTTGTGCCCCCTCGTCCGTGCGGGTTGTGCAGGTGCACTAATTCACCACGAAACTATAGTAATACGGCTCGGTTACGCCTTTGGCGCCGGCCGGACCATGAAGCCCCGTCGATACGGCTTTGCCGTTCCAGAAATGGAGCATGCCATGCCACTCGGTGCCGTCGGGGCAGCCCGAATCGTATTGCACGACCGTCGTCCCTTTGATCTCGAGTTGCCCGTGCAATTTCAAGTGCATCTGACATTTGCTGCCGACATACGCAATCACAGTGCGTAAGATCGTCGGATTGTTGAGTTTGCCTGCTGGCGGCTCGATTGCCGCTACTATGTAGGCTACGCCGTCTTGCTCCGCTTGCCACGTGCGGCGCTCACTCTTAGGGTCGAGTTTTGCACCGGGCGGCATGGCCACGGTGAAGCCTAATTGAGTATCACTCACCTTGGTCCAGCCTGCGGGCAACGAGATGTCTTCTGCCGACGTCTGTTCGACGGGCGCTGCTCCTGTTTCACAGGCCTTGAGATCGTGAAAGACCTTGGAGCAATTAGGGTCGAGTTGATGCGCGCACAGAAGCTCGTCAGTTGACTTGAGTTGACATTCGAGTGCAAGGCGCACTTCGCTCTCGCACTTGCCCTTTGTCTTTTCATACCGACGGCAGCTTGCCTCGTAGAGGCCTGCCACTTGCTTCGTGCACTTGTCGGCGACGTGCTGACAGAGCTTGTCACAAATGTCGGCGATGCCTTTGTTGGCCGTCTTTTCGCCAGGCGCCGCTTTTGCGCTTCCCGGTTCCTGGGACTCATCCGTTTCGGCGCGCGCCTCAGGTTGGCGAGCCTCTTGCTGGTTACCGCAAGCTACACCAATGACGCACATCAACCCCATCATCGACAGATGAATACCAAACCGCATAGCGGCACTTTACTCCTCGGTCTCGTGGAAGGCGACGGCCACCTCCTGGAGGGGTGAGGCAGGAGTCGCGACCCTGCACTTGGGCTTCCAGAGGGCACCGGCTTCAAAGACGGCAGTAGGTCGGCCGACCCGTCGCGCGGGTATCTCGGGAAAAATTTCTTGAGTTTGTCGAGCAAAACCCAGAAAAACCGTCACGGGGACTTCTAAATTGGCTGATGTGGGGGCAGCTGGCCCATAATGCTACGTTGATTGGTCCTTTCGGCCATTGAGCAACCCGCTGAATAGACGAGCAATCTTGAGTAGAGCATCATCATCCAGTCAAACCACACGAGGATCGCTCGGCGAGATTCGTGTGCAAGACGTCTTGCTTGAGATTGAGCAATCAGTACTCGACGCCCAGGCATGGTTTGAAACCGATTACGGAATGGGCGAGGTGCTGTTTCACCGCGGGCAAATGGTGAGAGCTCGATTGGGCGGGGCTCGAGGGCAGACCGCGCTATTGCGGCTACTAGCCATCCGCGAAGGCACCTATGGGATCGAGGTTCGCTCCGTCATCAAGCAACCGGCGATTATTCAGAACGTCAGCCGTCTTATCGCTTTGTATCGTACCCGCCAAGTCGAATGGAATGACCTGTGCAGCAGCGCTCCACCACTTAGCAGCGTATTGAGATTGACTTCGAGCGGGGCTGACGTCCGTGATTCTTCGCGGGGCATTCAGCGAGTGATTCTGGTTCTACTCGATGGGCATCGAACCTTGATGCAGGTTCTGGAAGAAAGCTCATTCGATCCCGTTGAAGCGCTGAAGGTCGTCACTCAGGCTATGACCGATGGACTGTTGCAAGTTGTCCAGCAAACTACTTCGCTGTTTCCGTTGGCTTCAGCCGGTGAGGCGTCAGGCGTATTGCCCCGCATGACAGCATCGACACCGGCGATGCGGATTGAGCCCGCCAATGCAGACTCGGGCCCGTTCTCGTCGCGCAAATCAACTTTAGTCGGACTAGGAATCAATCGAACATTGAGCAAGAAGTCCAGCAGCAGCCTTGCCCCGGCGCCCATCATCGACATTGGAGCGGACAGCGCACCGCGGTCCGAAGGCTATTCGTTTGGAGCAATAAGCTCGCTGTCGGGCGAGTATCCAGCAGATGGTTTCGGCCCGAAAGCGAATGGCCAGCGCCGCTATGTCAACCGATACGAGATATTGCTGCGCATTGGTCGCGGTGGCATGGGAACCGTGTACCTAGCTCGCTTGAGCACCGGCAGTGTAGGCTTTAGTCGCTTGTATGCCGTCAAGCTAATGCGCAGTCAACTGAGCGTCGATACACAAGCTGCAAAGGATTTTCTCGAAGAGGCAAGCATAGCCGGCAACTTGCACCACGCGAACATCGTGCCCGTGTACGACGCGGGCTTTCACGGCAAGCAACCGTACCTCGTCATGGAATACGTGGAAGGGTGCAGCTTCAACCAACTGACACAGTACATCACAAATAGATCACCGTACTTCATACTACCGATCGTCATTGACTCACTCGCCGGATTGCAGGCAGCCCACGTTCTGCGCGATGAAATGGGAGACGACCTAAAGCTCGTGCACTGCGATATTTCTCCCGAGAATATCCTGGTAGGCGTTGATGGAACCTGTCGCCTGACTGATTTTGGTATGGCACGGAAAGCCAATCGGTTACTGGGTTCCACGACCAGGGGCAAAGCCGGCTACATTGCCCCTGAGCACGTTGCAGGCCAAACCTTTGATCACCGAGCGGACATCTTTTCTATGGGTGTCGTCCTCTGGAACGCGTTGACCGGCACGTCATTGTTTGCAGCAGAAACTATCGAAGAGACCCTCGCCCAAGTGTGCAACAAACTGATAGTGCCGCCGAGCTCTCTAGGCGCCCAATCATCCCCCGCGCTCGACGACATCGTCATGCGAGCCCTGGCGCGCGACCCGAGCGATCGATTCGAATCAGCCGAGGAAATGCTCACCGCACTCAGCCGCGTCGCGGCCGATCAAGCTGGGCTCGCGACGCCAAAAGAAATCGCCTCATGGGTAAGGGAAGTCGCAGGAACGGAACTCACACAGCGGCGTCTAGCGATCTTGGACGCATCGCGCAACAATCCAACGATTCCCCCGCCCGCAGTGGAGGCTTCGCCGGTCGCGATACCTACGGTTAACTCGGTCGAGGTTGAGGGACAAACACACGATTCACAAACTCGTGAGTCTCGTTCCGATAGCGTTCCACCCGTGCCACGAATTCCAGCTGAAGATGCAGGAACGCGCGACCAACTCCGAACACACGATGGCGCAGTCAGCTCATCAGACGCGCCCCCGAGAAGCGAATCGGAAATATCTTCTATATTCTATGGAGAAGATCGTTACGCGTTGAAACAGGCGAAGGTTTCGCCTCCGATCAACGCAGCTCCCGTATCGAGTGGGAACCGCCAGCCCCAGAAACGCCATTTTCAGGTCCTGAAGCCCTGGACGATGGTTGCACTGCTTGCGCTCGCTATTGTCAGCGTGATTCTCACGCTCATGAAAATGCGGCAACACTAGACAATTGCTGACCACCTTGAAACTTGCAGCGCGAACTGGATCCAGCTCGGCAATTGGCGCTCAAATTGGAATGCGTGCCGCTTAGCGTTCGTGCGGTTTCAACACAACTAGTTCGCCAAGATCCTTCAATCCAAAAGGCTTCAACTGCGACGACTCGTAGACTATTCCGGAAATGATGTCGCGAAAGGTCCCCGCCAGAAAACCAAACAACAAACCCGCGAAAAGCGAGGCTAATCTCACCAGCATGCGCAGTGGTTTCAATGGCGCCACGGGCAATTCGGGCTTGTTTACAACGACAAACCGCATGCCAAACGTGGCTTGGGATGCGACGTATTGAAGGCGAGCGGAAGCGAGCCGCCCAGCTACATTATTGTAATTGTCAACCGCGCGAATAAGTTTCGCCCGGGAGGCGGTTATTTCCAAACTCTCATTCGCCCCCGCTGCGCTCGAAGTAGGTTGACTAAATGCGACTGTTCGCTCGCCAAGCGTGCGCCCCGCTGGGCGCCACGCCGCGCGGGGTTGACTGGTAGAAGTTGACGAACTGCCTTCCGGGACATTTTGAATCTCTCTAAGCAGCTCGTTCCGTGCGCTTTGTAATTCTATCAAATCGGCTGGGGGTTCGCGTGCGGCTGTGATGAGAGTTTGTTGCTGTATTACCTGGGGATGTGCCTGTCCGTAGACAGTTCTCAACTCCGTTAGATGTGCATTCAGACTTGCCTGCTGTTTATGCCAGCCGTCCTCCACCGTTAGGATCTTGCCATTGATCTCTGCAAGCTTTGCCGAGAACTGTCGCGCCTGCGCAGCAGCGGCTTCATTGGCCTGCGCGGGTGCCGGTGCTAGTGCTGCTGGTGCCGCGACTGCCTTGATGCTCGTGGGTTTCTGCTCTACCGCGGAATCCCCCGCTGCGGGTGAAGCGGGGGCTGCCTGCTTGCCCTGATCGCGCTCTCGCACGACTTCAGTCAGTGCGGGCTCGATGGCTTCGCTTGCGCGCTTCGCTTCATCCTCGAGAATTGATATTGCCGAAGTGAATGTAGCGGCATCGCGATTTCGGACAAGCTCGATGAACTTACCGTATGTCAGCTGCGCAATTCGGAATACCATGCGCCGGTCCGGCCAAGTTACCTGAATACTGACGACGTTTTTGTTCTTCTTGAGATTAATGTGAGTTGCAAGCTCCTTGGCCAGCGCATCACGCTTTTCGTCCAGCGTGGGTGGTTCACGTCCCATCACCCGATTAATAAACCCGTTGATTAAACTCATCAACGGAGGTTGCCGTGCCTCAGGGTTCGCAATCAAACCAGCCTCGTTGACGATCGAGATGAGAACACTCTTCTGCGTCAGAAGCTCAAAAGAACCGCTAAATGGATCAAGATTGGGCAGTGCACGGTCCGGCGTGCTCAATGCGTCCGTCTTGTTGAATGTCTCATCAGCTAGGATCTGAGAAGTCGCCTCGTACTTCTGAGGTACATTTTGGAAACGGCCAATCCAAGAGCGATGGTCCCGACTGCGACCAACAGGCCAAGCCGGAAATGTTGACGCGACGCCCGTACCGCAAAGCCCAACATATCGAGCGGAGCGAGTGCCTTCGGTGCAGCCGCTTTGTCATCCGGGGGATCTAAATTAGCTGCGGTGGTCATGGCGTCCGACGATCATCTCAAGTCTTGCTCAACTTCAGCGAAATTGTTCCAAGAATCCGATTCTTGCCGATTTCTCCAATGGCATAAGCGACGCTCTTGCGCGTGGTTCTCCCCAACGCAACGCAAAGTATGACTCCGTCGGCTTCTCTAGCAATGGTTGCCGCAACTGGTCGCTCGCGCAGACTCCGTGACGCAATGAGTACGCGGTCACCGCTGGAGATCCTTCGGCGGAGTTCATCCCGGATGGCGGACAGTACCGGTAAAGCGATGGTCTGGATATCGGCCACGACTACCGAATGACCCCGCTGCTGCCAAGCAACCTCTGCAAGACCATGAACGGCGTCGAGCGAGGAACCTTCATCTGTTGGGATGAGGGCAACCGAGTGCCAGTCCATAGCCTCTATTTCCACCCAAGTTCGCTGCCACGTTGGATCTTGTGCATAGCGGCTGATATGCGGCTCGATGGGGACAATAGCCTTGGATTCCGTCATTTTCAATCGCACGGACCATGGCGACGTCCGCGAATTAGTAGTACCGGAAAATGCTCCGATAAAGCAACGGTTGACTCAAATCGCGCCCGAAAACTCTGCCTAGATCCGGCAAATTCTCAGAGAATATACAGCGCATAGCGTTTTTACAGTTAGCAGAAAGCAAGTCACATCGCCCTAGGCCTCGACACTCACCTTACGATCTCTGACGGACCACCCGGCATTCCAGCGGTTTCGATTTTGCTGGAATTCCACTTGCGCAGTGGCTAGCCACTATGACCTACGCCGCAGCATTTGCGCTCCGCGCTTAGGGTGTGCGGCCGGCATGACTCGTATACCAACTCGTATTTAGCGACGGAGAAGCGACTTGGGCTGCGTCGGACCGAGAGAGCGGCAACAACCGAGATGCATTCTACGCCACCGGACCAGAATGGGCGCGATGAGCCACCCTGTAGATTCGTCGCACGGCTTGCCGCAAGCTGTAGGGGAGGCACGCAGCAAACAGCAGGCGGGCTGTCCGCACTTGCATGGGTTGAACCATGAGGGATCGTACGAACTCGCGCCTCGCCACTGCGGCTTCGCCCATGTCGAGTCGAGTTTCACCCACCCAAGCGTGCGCTTCGGCGAGCACTGCATTTTGCATGCGCCGGGGAAGTTGGATTCGGTTGCCCTCAGACTTCAAAATCGGTTCGATAACTCGCCGGAAATTCTCCGCCATATGGATCGAATTCGACGAAATGGTAGCCTGATCGATCCGCCCTCGTTGGTATCGGATCGACGCAACGTCGAGGTACCCAACTGGTCCTGCTCGACACGTGCGCAAGTGAAATTCATAGTCTTCGCCCGCATAGCGCAGATCCTCACGGAAAGCACCAATTGTCTCGGCTTGAGCCCGAGTGAGAACCACGGTCGAGGTATGGACCAGGTTGCCCATGATCATCTCGTTGCCGATTTCGCCGAAATAGAACCTTCGTTCTGGAGCCACGTCCGCGGCACGCGGCGCCAGAGCGTCCAGCCTTTCGCTTCTTCCAAACAAAGCCTCCGAGGTTGGAAACCAGCGGTAGGCACTGTACATGCGCCGCAAATACGCCTCACTGATGATCTTGCCTGATGGATCGACGGCGATCATGTCTGTCCACGTCATTCCTAATTCCGGGTGCGCGAGCATACAGGCGATCTGTAACTCAAGCTTCCATGGAGCCCAGGAGTCGTCCGAGTCGAGCAGCGCAACGAAAGCCCCCGCGACCCTTGCCAGACCAGCGTTGCGTGCGCCCGCGATACCGGCGTTCTTCTGGCGGAAGTATCGCACGCGTGGGTCGCTCCCGTAACGTCGCTCAATGAGACCCGTTGTTTCATCGGTCGAGCCATCGTCGATCACAATGACTTCGACATTTCCATAACTTTGGCCAAGTGCGCTATCGATTGCCCTTTCGACGCAGTAAGCCCGGTTGTACGTGGGTATGATAATCGAGACCAGACCTTCTTCCGCCATTGCACCGACAGCCTATCACGATCGGAAGAATGCGTCGAAGTGTCCGCCCACTGTTCGATGGCATCGCACCGCGAGACTAAGCTCCGGTTGCCCGCCACGCAGAGCCGCGACCCAGGCATGCAGAATCACTTGTCGGCGAGTTGTTGCCCAGGCTCTTTTTGAGATCTTCGCCCTTGACGAACGAATGACATGCTTTCAGCCTTCGGTTTGGCCTAGGCAATGTCAGCCGGAAAATCTTTTGGCTTGACGCAAAGCTCGAGAACGATGACGACTAGTAACCGACCGCTTAGAGTGACTCTTCTGAAGCTTCCAAATTTAACTGAACTCGAGCGAGATTGGAGCGACCTCGAGAGTCGAAGTAACCGCTCCTTCTTCGTGTCATGGGCTTGGATTGGTGCTTGGTTGAGGGCGTTGCCGTCGAATATCCATCCGGAACTTCTGCGGGTCGAGTTAGAGGGTCGCACCGCTGCATTGGGGATACTGGTGCGTAAGTCCGTGAAACGAAGCCTTGTGCTATCCTCGCGCGCACTGTTCTTGAATTCCACGGGAAACCCCAATCTCGACGAGATTACCATGGAGTACAATGGCCTATTGTGCGAGAGCGGATTAGAGTTGGAAGCTGTGCAACGTTGCGTCGAGTATTTGACGTCGCAGGGTGATTGGGACGAGTGGTTTGTTGACGGATTGCACGGTGTTGACCTGACGCAAAATGCGACCGTGCCCGGTGTGCGCTGGGTGACGCGCCGCCAGACCAAATGCCACTACGTAGACCTCGAATCACTACGGCGATCAGGAGGTCACTACTTAGACCTGCTCGGCGCAAACACCCGACACAACATTCGCCGCAGCATTCGCGAATATGAGAAGATTGGGCCGCTCGTACTCGAATCCGCATCTACCCAAGAGCAGGCGACCACATTTCTCGGCGGGCTCAAGCCACTTCACCAGGAATATTGGCAAGCTAAAGGACTACCCGGCTCATTTGCCTATTCATTCTTCGATGACTTTCACACGAGCCTCGTGAGAACGCTCTTTGACGAGGGCTTGATTCAGCTCATCCAACTGCGAGCGGGAGATGATACAATTGGCTATCTTTACAATTTCGTCGACAGAGGTCGTGTATACAACTATCAGTCGGGGTACGACTACTCATTGTGCCCAGGTACGCAAGGTCGTCCTGGCTTGATTGCGCACGCCTACGCGGTGGAGTTCAACTGCGCACAAGGCCAGACTCGCTACGAGTTCATGGCTGGGGACACTCGATACAAGCAGGACCTCGGCGTCGGCTACAGTGACATGTTCTGGCTGGTGGCTCAACGCTCCCGGTTGAAGTTCTTGGTCGAAGACCGACTTCGGAGCGCCTGGATTCGGACCAATGGGCTCGTGTCTGATTTGCGCAAACAGAAGCGCGCGGCGGTGACATCCAGCAGACAAACCAACGGTGGCTCCGCCAGAACGCGACGCTAAATGCGGCTGTTTTGGTTTGGAGTCCATGCTGCAATTCCGACTTCCGGGGGGCGGTGCTCAGTGATGCTCGCTAGGTTTTTAGGTCGGTTCCGTGAACAGTCTTGTCCGGAGCAACATGCGCTTCAGTTGCGGTCTGGGCTGGCGGCGCAGAACCGTTCCCACTACGCTCTGTTTCCATCCTGATGACGAACAGCCCAAAGGTGGAGTCGGCGCCAATTGTCGAACAATGGCGGACAGTATTGGCCCGGCCCATTGCGGCACTCGACGGGATCCGAGGGTTGGCCATCCTAGCGGTGCTTGCCCACCAGCTAATTCTCGACCGCGCCGAGAGTAGTCACGGACTTTTGCTCCTGCTAGGGCCTCTTCAAGCAGGGTGGGTTGGCGTTCAGCTGTTCTTCGTCCTGTCCGGATTTCTAATCACTGGAATTCTACTGGACACGCGCGATGCCCACAACCGTTGGTCGAGCTTTTTCGTGCGCCGTAGTCTGCGAATATTTCCGCCGTACTACTTCGTTCTTGCGATGATGTTCTGGGTTGCTCCGACTGTTCTGCGGCTGCCGTCGGACGTGTTGTCTGAACTCCCTCAACAATCTTGGTATTGGCTCTACTTGGCCAACTGGACCCCACTTGGCAGCGGGGGAATTGGTGTACTTGGCCATTGTTGGTCGCTGTCGGTCGAGGAGCAATTCTATCTGATCTGGCCGCCCGTAGTCTTCATGGTCACGCAGCGTAGCCTTATTTGGGTGTGTCTCATTGCAGCAGTCGCAGCCTTAGCTGTGCGGACGGGCCTAGTACTCGCTGCCGCCAATCCGGCGTTTGCGTACGAGTTCACTATTGCCAGAATGGACGCGCTCACCATCGGGGCGCTGACTGCAATCGTCGTCCGGCAACACGACCTATTGACTCTAATCTTGCGGCGACTACCACGTTTGACATGGCTCGTGCTGGTCGTGTTGACGGCAGTTGCTCTCATTAGTGGAGGCTTCTCGCGCATAAATGGCGTCACATTGACCTTGGGGCATTCTGTTCTGGCCCTCGGGTCTGCTTGCCTGATTCTGGTCGCGGTTAGGGATGCCGCACGGGGCTCAGGACGCGCCAGCGCCATACTCTCATGGCCAACATTTCGCCTATTCGGCAAGCATAGCTATGCCATATACCTATTTCACCTTCCGCTCCATACTGCTGCGTATCGACTGCTGTTCGCCACCAAAGTCAGGCAAATGAGCCCGGTGCGCTATCTATGTGTCCAGACAGCGTACTTCGCGATAGGTGGTGCCCTCCTTCTCGGTCTTGCGTTCGTGTTCCATCGGGTTATCGAGCGGCCGGTGCTGAATCTGAAGCGCTACTTTGTGGCGCGTTGAAGCACCGCCTAGCCTGACTGTTTCCGAGTGTTCGCCTTGTAAACGAACTTCACCACAAGTAGGTCGCAGATTCGCCCTCCAATCTGCCATTTGAACCCGCTGGCCAGGCAGCTAATGACACAGCCCGCGGTGAGCGAAGTTGCTGGTACCTGATTGTCGAAAACTCTGTCCGCATCATTATTCTATCGGCTAATGGAGTGTCCTTACACTGATGCCAACGAGACTGTTGCGGGTGTCGCGGGATTTGTAGACTAATTTGACACCGAATGCCGCATCTGGGATGTAGAATCCGCGGCGCGCATTGAGTCCGCTTTAGACGAATCGGGGCGCTGGAGCAAGAATTGTCTGACGCCAACATTACTCCGGTATTATCAGCGGAACCGATGTCGCACGGTCGCCGCGATGAATACATCGACATGCTTCGCGGAATTTGTATCGTGAGCATGGTCGTTAACCATTTCGGTAATCACACGTGGGCATCTCGTCTTTCATTGGGTGGGACGGTTGGCTATTTCTCCGGCGCGGAGGGCTTTCTCTTCCTTTCTGGCATGGTATTTGGCGTCGTTTACCGACGACGCATAGTCACACGCGGTGCTCGTTCGGCACTACTGACAATGGTGCGTCGTCTCGGCGTATTGTACGCGTTTCATATCGGTACAATATTATGCTTGATTGTCGCCGCGGCTTTCTTTCCGCGCGAAGTGCTGGATATGACGCCAACGAGCCTGCTTGCCCAATCTCGACCCTGGACTGCGATTCTCCGGGCTCTAATCCTCCAATACCAACCAAAGTTTTGTGATATCCTTCCTCTATACATCACATACCTCCCAATTGCTTGGGTGCTAATTTGGCAAAAGTGGGATCGCAGTCCGTGGCTCTTGTGTATTTCCTTTCTTCTTTGGCTCACGCAGCAGTTCCAAACAACGGCTTTTGGTGTTGGACTATCCGCTGGAACATTCAATGTTGTTGCATATCAGTTCGTATTTGTGATTGGTTTTTGGAAGCCGGAAGCTAAGTGGATTGAGCGATTCCACAAACGCCTCCCCATTGCGCATCAATCCATAATCGCGATTGGGGTGGCTCTGCTTTGCTTTATTGCGTTACACCCAAAATTGGCTTTTCTCCCAGGTACGTGGTCCGGACGGCTTGTGGATTTTTGCGAATCCAATTCCGAAAAGGGTCGTCTCGCTTGGCTGCGATTGGTCAATTTCATTGCGGTAGCCGGCGTCGCCAGGCTGGCCCGACCTCGTTTTCAAGAATCAAAGGTTCTAGCGTTGGCGTCATTGGGTAAACGAAGCCTTGGTGCGTTTGCCATGCATGTCGCCTGTATCTATCTACTCTGCTGGCCCCTATTGCATCTGCGAGCACTCTCTCGGAATGCTTACGCGTCTGTTGTGGTGACTGCACTTTTACTCCTAGTCATTGAACTTCGATGGTGGGACTCCCGGAAACGATCAGCTCTGCTTGCCTATTCGCAAAAAGCGGTGGTACAAGGGATCAACACAACGGAAATGCCGCTATAGGTGCATGAACCTACGCGCCCGCCTGAGTGCGCATGCGCCCATTGGCTAGTGAGCCAGCATGCTGAGTTGCGCCCGTACCTCCGTAACCCGTCTACGAGCAGCGTATAGAAGGCGTGGGGCGTTCGTGGCAAACCGTGCGGTGGAGGCTCACTTTGCCAAAGTCGCTGGTGCATGTTGCACCGATAGTGCCCAAGAAACACCGTGCTCGTTGGTCAGCAGAGGAAGCACGACGCGTAATTGGTGAGCAAGTGTCGTCGGGCTTGTCAGTAAGCAAGTTCGCAGAGCGCGAGGGTCTTGAAGTGGAGCGCCTGTATAGGTGGAAACGCATTTTGACCGCGAGGGCGGAGACAACGCCGGCATTTGTAGAAGTTCGGACCGCCGATATTGCTAGGCATGATCGCTCAATTGAGATCACGCTTCGTTCGGGACATCGATTGTTCTTCGCCGATTCGGTCAACCCGTCGGTATTAGGTCGGCTATTGCAGTTGCTCGAGTAGGGGCCGGTAGTGCTGGGCCTTCCCCCGAGCGTGCGCGTGTTTGTGGGCACGCAACCCGTGGACGGGCGCAAAGGCGCCGATAGTCTGATCGCGCTGGTGCGCAACGCGTTTTGCCAAGATCCATATCTGGGGTACCTGTACGTGTTTTTCTCGAGACGGCGCGACCGGGTACGCATCGTTTACTGGGATCGCAGTGGTTTTGCGATGTGGTCAAAACGTTTGGAATGCGGAAGATTTTCATGCACGGTTTTCCGAAGATGCCTCGCTGCAAGCGCAGGCGATTGAAGCGGCCGAATTGAGCCTCATCCTCGAAGGGATCGATCTGCGAGGTGCTCGACGGCGTCCACGCTGGGAGCCGCATCGCGCGGAATAGTCCGAGTCGTGTCGTTTTTTTGAAAAATCGTCAGGCGGCCCGGAATTAATCGGAGAAGTGGCACGTCTACAATTTGAATGGCCACGTTGCAACCGATCACCTCAGCCCATGTTCCTGACCTGGAACAGGTGCGTGCTTGGCTGCAAAAGATGATCACATCAATGAGGTTTGTCGAGTTGATCGCAGCCATCATCGGGCTTATCGTGCGGATGCGCGACATCAACACCGAGCTCAATAAGCGCCTAGCGCATCTGACCCGAAAGCGTCCACGCTCCGAGACGCTCAAGCGAGTCGAGCGACAGTTGTCGCTGCCATTTACGCAACCGGTGCAAGCACCCGAGAAGAGGTCGCCGGATAGCGCGACGGACAAGCCCAAAGTTAGTCGCAAAGGTCAGCATCCTGGACGCCGTGCACTGCCGGTACATCTTGAGCGCATCACGGTTGACAATCCGGTGCCGGCCCCGATGCGCGTGTGCCCTCGATGCGGCGCCGAGATGACGACCGTCGGGCATTCGGTGTGCGAGATACTGGACGTGATTCCGGCTCGCGTCGTCGTCATCCAGCGCCGTGACGAGCGTGTGGCCTGCCCGCACGACAACGCGATCGTTTCGGCTCCGACTCCCAATCAACTCGTCGAGCGCGGCGTATTGGGCACAACGCTCATCGTTGAAGCCACTGCCGACAAGTACCTGGAACACCAACCTATCGAGCGACAATGCAGTCGCTTTCGGCGTGCCGGAGTCGAGGTCGCTCCGCAAACTCTTGGTCATAGCGTCGCGGTACATATCGATTGGCTCGAGCCCATCGCTAAAGCCATTGCTGAGCGCACTCGGGGACCGGGCCTGCTTGGAACGGACGCGACAGGAATTCCAATCTTGGATCGCGATTCGCCCGAAGGCATTCGCATCGGCACTGTCTGGTGTTGGACGAATGACCACTGGGTGACTTTCTTCTATTCGCCCCAAGGCGATTCAGACAGTGTGCGTCGGTTTCTCGGCGACGACTTCGCGCGCACCGTGCAATGCGATGGGACTAACATCCTGGCATTCATCGAACGCGCTGGCGGACGCCGTCCAGGCTGTTGGAGTCACGCACGGCGTGGCCTAGTTGAAGTGGCTCGCTCGGGCGAAACCATCGCACTCGAAGCGCTGCATCTGATTCGACGACTCTTCGCGGTTGAGCGCTGGGCGACCCAGTGTGGCGACACTGCCGAACAGAGATTGGACCGACGCCGTCAATACTCGACACCCGTCGTCGAAGCGTTGCGCGACTGGGTAGACAAGCAGCGCGAGATCATTGCGCCAAAGTCCGAGTACGGTCGAGCCCTCGGCTACATCCATCGTCAATGGCACCGTTTGATATTGTTTCTAAAGGACGGCAATATTGAATTGACGAACAATCGTCGAGAACGCGAGCTACGAAAGTTAGTCCTCGGAAAGAAGAATTGGCTCTTTGCGTGGGAAGATCTCGGCGGTGAGCGGACTGCTAACATCCTAACCATCATTGCCACTTGCGTGGCCCACGACATCAACCCTCGTGCTTATCTGCATGTCGTTACGAAATTGCTCATCGAGGGCTGGCCGCAGAAGCGACTTGCTGAATTGCTTCCCGACCGAATTGCTTTGTTGCACCCTGAGTTGCGTTTGGCTCCGCCCGTCCAAAAGAACCCGTCGCTGCCAGAATTGAACCGAGCGATGCTAGCGGCAATGCCGAACTAACTCATTGGGGAAGATTAGAACCCGTCCATCGAATTGCATAGACTGGCACGTAGCCCGTCGAGCAACTCGCGCCTACGCCCACGCGGCATAACGTCGGTCAGTTCCTCGACGAGAGTGTACATCTCGTCCAGTTCTTCGACTGTCGCGTCGATGAGCAGCAGTCCTGGCACGTCTACATGCGGGTGTGCACGAGAAATGATCGAGCGCAGCTCCAACATCTCCGCGGTGTGCTCCCGGAGAAAATCGCGTTCCGCGTCATCGATCCCCCAGAACACCAGCTTCCCTATTGGCGCATATTCGGATAAGTCTGAGGGTGTTCCAACGTGCCCAGTAATGAGGCCATTGTCCGGGCACTCCGTGCAACACCACTCGATGGATTCCAGCGTCGAGTTGATGATACGAATGCGACCTCGGCACAGTCGCCGACCCACTCGGGCTACGCATGGGACCGCAGAGATCCACGGCTCGTTGCAGTCGCGGCAGGTCGCTGCCTCCACGACCTCACCGGTGAACGCAGCTCGGCGTTTTGCCGGCGCTGGAGCGTCCTTGACGAATTCCGCAACCAGATGCTGTACGTCGGTAACCCACGTTGCCATTGGCGGACTTTCAAGCACATCCGCCCTTGCCCGTCACCCCACCCCCCAACGAGTCTGCCCTAAACGCAAGCAGATCTGGCTACGCTTCTGGCAAGTGGGTTACGTACCTCCAGTAGCAAGCTATGCCAGTTCTGGTCCCTGCCATCGTAGTGTTGTAACAGCACACTCACAGTTGACAAGGCGACGGTAAGATCGTGGTTTCAAGTCGCTCCGATTTCAGACCTAACGAAGAGCTGGACTCGGCCAATGAACGAGCTTGAGCGGTGACCCGTGGGGAGCAATCAGCCAAATCAACAGGCACCATAGCAGCGTCCGATCTGATGCTGATCTACCGGATAGTTTTGCGCGAGAGAGTTGCAGCCTTGACCGGCCTATTGGGGGTAGCATACCCTACCCCGATATGTTTGGTGAAGTCAGCCATCCGTCTGATGACCGTGGTGTGTCAGCGGGCATTAGGTTGGTCGGTTTGTTGAAAAAGGCGTCCAAATGAAGCACCTCCGTGCGTTGTCGGTTGAAGCCCAGTTCTTCCTATCGGGGCAGCTGCATCCCACCCCGGCTCTGAACACCATGACAGAGGCCGTTGGTATCAGGGGTCCTTTGGCGTTGGACCGGTTGACCCAAGCACTCCGGCACCTCTCGGTTCGGCATGTGGCCCTCCGAACCCGCTTCCAGGCTGTCGGTGGCACGATCGTGCGGATCGTCGACGAGAATGTCGAGGACGAACCGCTCGACATTCGCGAGGCGGCCGGAACTGATGAAGCCTTGGCGGACGCGGCGGAAGCAGCGCGACGGGCAGTGTCGCCGGAGTCGCGGGCTTGGAAAGCCACGTTGCTGCGACACGGTCCTGACGACCACACGTTCCTCTTCTCGGCTCACCGGTGCATCTGGGATGAGCGGTCCATGGAGACCTTCGCAGTCGAAATTTCGGCTCTATACCATCCTGACCCTTCGCGTTCCGGGTCGGCTTGTTCCAGCGCCGACGAAGTGCCCACTGACGAACCAGGCGAAACACTTATCGTCGAGGGTGCCCGCCACCTTGCCGCAGGGCTGGCCGACGTGCCGGCGCTGCACTGGTTCCCGCTAAAAACGTCTAGGCCACGAACCCCGTCGGTTGCCGCTTCGTCCGTCGAAATTGTGTTCGACGATGCGACGATGCGGGGGCTTTCCGAGGTGGTCGAGTCATTGAGACTCGATCCGTTCATTATACAGACGACCGCAGCAGCCTATGTCTTGGCCCACTACTGCGGACAGCGAAAACTTGCCATTGGGATGCCTTTTCCCTTGCGGCCGGTCAAATTGGAGAATGCGCTCTTAGGAAGTCACACCGCGATCCTTCCGCTTGGATTTTCTGCCGATGCATCCACGTTTGCGTCGCTCGTGGCTGCCTTCGCTGCAAGCTACTCCGCGACGCGGGCCTTCGCGGCAACACCCTTCCACGCGCTGGTCAAGGAGTGCGCCGCCCGAATCGATTCATCGGCTAACCCTCTGTTCCAGATCGCCTTCGCACAAGATGGGCACTTGGCCTTGCAGCTAGACGGATGCGATTGTCGTTCCCGCCCTG
The DNA here is from genome assembly GCA_963819085.1 of uncultured delta proteobacterium. Classification (GTDB taxonomy): domain Bacteria; phylum Myxococcota_A; class Polyangia; order Polyangiales; family Polyangiaceae; genus FEN-1139. The sequence continues at coordinate 18,538 of CAWFUX010000038.1, read as the reverse complement.
TACCGGTGCCCCCTCAGCACGTTCACCTATTCCTACAATTCACGCCGACCACACTTCGAGTGGCCTACGCGAGCGAGATCATCCAGGACGAAATCGTCGCTTCACTGGGACGGTCCATTTCTGCGTTTCTTGCAGCGGCTGTTCGCGAGCCGCAACGCGAGTTGAGCGGTCTACCGCTGATCGCCGAATCGGACCGAGCTACTCTGGTGATCGACGTCAATCGTACGGCCCAGCCCTCTTTCCTAAATCAGGATCTCTACGCGATCGCAACGCGCCACTGCACCCCGGGGAACCACAAGGACGCCCTCGTGTGCAACGGCGCGGCGCTGAGCTACGCCGATCTCTTGGGCGCAGTCGAGTCTGTCGCCGCCCGCCTGTGCGAGGCGGGCGTTGCCGAGCAGGACCTCGTAGGCATCTGCCTTCCTCGGTCACCCGACATGGTCGCGGCAATGCTGGCCGTTCTTCGCTGTGGCAATGCCTACGTTCCACTGGACCCTGCGTTCCCTCGCGAGCGGCTCAGCTACATGGTTGAACACTCTCGTTTGGCCCATGTCATCACGACGAAGACGCTGCGTCCGCTCTTCGACGGTCAAGACAGGCTCATCGAGCTTGATGATGGTCGGCAGGCGGCCGGCAGCGCACCTGAGCCCACGGGGGTGCTCGGCACGGCGAAGGCCTACGTCATCTACACCTCCGGCTCCACCGGTAGACCAAAGGGTGTTGCTGTTCCCAGGAGCGCTGTAGCCAACTTTCTCCTGAGCATGTTAGAACGGCCCGGCATTTGTCACGAAGACATACTGTGCTCGGTCACCACGCTGTCTTTTGACATCGCGGTGCTGGAACTCCTGGCGCCTTTGTGTGCCGGCGCCACAGTGGTGATTGCCACTGAGGAAGAAGCGCGCGACCCGCGTCTGTTGGCCGCCCTGCTGCAGTCGCATAGGATCAACATGTTGCAGGCCACGCCAGTTACCTGGCAGATGCTCTGCGCTGCCGGTTGGTCAGGGGATACCGCGCTAACTGCCCTTTGCGGCGGTGAAGCCTTGGCACCCACGCTCGCCCAGGCCCTAACGTCGCGCGTGCGCGCACTGTGGAATATGTATGGTCCGACTGAGACCACGGTGTGGTCGACTTGCCATAACATCGGCGATGCCACCGCCCCAATCTCCGTCGGAACGCCCATCCACAACACGTTTATCTACGTTCTCGATGAACACCGACGTCCGGTTCCCCGTGGGGTGGAGGGACAACTGTTCATCGGTGGGGAGGGAGTTGCTCTCGGGTACTTGCACGACGAGGAACTAACCAGAACGCGCTTCCACCCCGACCCGTTCGTGGGCCACGGACGCATGTACGATACCGGCGATCGGGCTCGCTTCGACCAGCAGGGTCTGCTTTACATCGTCGGGCGCAGCGATTCCCAGGTGAAGCTTCGCGGCTTCCGCATCGAGTTGGGCGAAATCGAAACACAACTGGCTGCCTTTGCAGGCATCGAACAGGTCGTGTGCATCATCCGTCGCGATGATCCCGAAAACCCCGAGCTCGTCGCCTACTACGTGCTCAACTCCTCTGTGCCGGAGCCGAACGTGACTGATTTGCGTCAGCACTGCGGCACGACTTTGCCTTCATATATGGTTCCGTCACGCTTCATGCGGCTCGACGCGCTTCCTCTCACGCCGAACGGCAAGGTGGACCGTAAGGCGTTACCCCAGCTGAACGGCGAGCCGCCCGCTGTCGAACCTCAGCTGCGGCCTTCGATGCCACGCAGTCGCGTGGAGCGCACGCTGCTGGACATCTGGTGCCGGGTTCTTTCTATCAATACGGCGAGCGTTAACGACAACTTCTTCGAACTCGGAGGAACGTCACTGGCTGCGTTCTCAGTGGCGCAGGAGATCACGCGCGGACTGGGCGTGGACGTTCCAGTACTCAAGATCTTCGAACACCCAACGGTCGCAGCACTTGCCCAGTTTCTGAGAGGCAGCCAGGCCGATGGCGAATGTGTCCGTGCGGCACACCAACGCGCGCAGACCCGACGGCGCGCTGCACCCTCCGAGACCGCCTTCGACGTGGCCATCGTTGGAGCAGCCGGCCGTTTCCCTGGGGCCAGGGACTTGGATCAGCTGTGGAAGAACCTGTGCGAGGGTCGCGAGACGGTCACCGTCTTTAGCCGCGACGAGCTCGATCCCTTAGTCCCCGCCAGCGATCGCAATGATCCAAACTACATTCCGGCGCGAGGCGTGCTGGAGGATACCGACCTTTTCGATGCGGCCTTCTTCGGCATTAATCCGAATGAGGCTGAGCTCATGGATCCCCAGTTGCGCGTTTTCTTGGAGGTCGCGTGGGAGGCCTTCGAGAACTCCGGGTACGTGGGCGAGCACATCGACGGATTGGTAGGCGTTTGGGCTGGCATGGGCAACAACTTCTACTACCACCACAACGTGCTCACCCGTCCTGACAAGTTGGCGGTCTTGGGTGAGATCACGGCCGAGATCGCCAACGAGAAGGATCACATCGCACCGCGCGTCTCACACAAGTTGAACCTGACCGGTCCTAGCCTCAGCGTGCACACGGCCTGCTCAACAACTTTGGTGGTTGTGGAGAACGCGTATCAGGCGCTGGTAACCCACCAGGTGGACGTGGCTCTAGCAGGTGGAGTGGATATCCGCACCCCGCAGAAGAGTGGACAAAGATACGAGGAGGGTGGCGTCTTTAGCAACGACGGCCACTGCCGGCCTTTCGACGCCGCTGCGAACGGTACGATGTTCGGCGAGGGAGCAGGCGCCATTGTGCTTAAGCGGCTTGACGATGCATTGCGTGACAACGATACCGTCTACGCGATCATCAAGGGCGGGGCGGTCAACCACGATGGAGGACACAAAGTCACCTATCTTGCGCCTTCAGTTGAGGGCCAGGCGAGAGTGATCGCGTCGGCCCTGGCCTTGGGCGACGTCAATCCTGATACCGTCACCTACGTCGAGGCGCACGGCACTGGAACACCCATCGGCGATCCTATCGAAGTCGAGGCGCTGACTCGCGTGTTCCGCACATTTACTCAGCGGAGGAATTTCTGCGTGCTTGGCTCGATCAAGGGCAATTTCGGCCACGCCACTACGGCCGCAGGCATTGCGGGCATTCTCAAAGTCGTGCTGGCGCTCCGCCATCGCAAAATCCCACCAACCCTGCACTTCAAAACGCCCAACCCGCACATCGACTTTGCCCGGAGTCCGTTTTTCGTCAACACCAGACTCATTGACTGGGAGCCTCGCGGTATTCCGCGACGCGCGAGCGTGAGCAGCTTTGGTTTCTGCGGGACTAATGCCTACGTTGTGCTTGAAGAGGCGCCACCGGCGAAGCCGTCAACGCCCCCAGCGCGGCCAGCACAGCTTGTACTGCTTTCCGCACGTAGCCCGAAGGCTCTCGACCAGGCGGCAGAACGCCTGTCCGATATGCTCGAAGGAATGAGCCCAGCAGATCTGGCGGACGCGGCCTACACGACTCAAGTCGGACGCAAGCGCTTCGAGTACCGTCGGTGCGCGGTGGTAAGCTCGGCGCAGGATGCGCGCGGCGTTCTGACTCAAGCTTCGAGCCCACTCTCTCTGTCCGTGAAATCCGACGCTCAGAACCCGCCGGTGGCCTTCATGTTCCCCGGACAGGGTTCTCAGTACATCAACATGGGGCTTCGGCTGTACCAGGGAGAGGAAGTGTTTCGTGAGGCGGTGAACCGTTGCGCGACGGCGCTCGCGCCTCATCTCGGCTGTGACTTGCGCGATTTCCTGTTCCCCGATCCAGCGGACGCGGAAACCGCTACCCAGTCACTCAACAACACCTTTTATACGCAGCCGGCGATCTTCACCATTTCCTATTCACTTGCGTTGCTCTTTATCAATTGGGGTATCGAACCCACTGCGTTCATCGGTCACAGCATCGGCGAATTCGTCGCCGCCACTCTCTCCGGCGTCATGGAGCTGGACGAGGCGTTGCGGCTGGTGGCCACTCGTGGTCGACTGATGCAAGGGCTTCCACCGGGCGCAATGCTCTCGGTGCGGCTGCCTCTTGAGAAAGTCGTCGGGCGCCTGCCCGAAGGTGCCGACCTTGCTGCGGTTAACGGACCACAGCTCTGCGTAGTGGCGGGCCCAACCGACACCCTGCAGAGGCTGAGCGACCAGCTCTCGGGCGAGGGCATCATGTGTCGGATGCTCCACACATCGCATGCCTTTCACTCGTCGATGATGGATCCGGTGGTCGAACCTTTCCTGCGAATCGCCGAGAGCGTGCGTCTGTCGTCTCCTCGGATCCCTTTCGTGTCCACCGTCACTGGGGACTGGATCAAGCCCTCCGAGGTCACAGACCCGTCCTACTGGGCGAGACACCTGCGGTCACCCGTACAGTTTTCCAAGGCCGTGCAAGTACTGCTCCAGGACAGCCAGCAGGTCCTGGTCGAATGCGGCCCACGCCGAACTTGTGTGGCGCTCGCACACCAGCACCGCCCTAAGAATCCAAGTCGCGTGATCTCGTCCATGCCGGACAGTGCCGAACCCGATGACGAGTATGCAAGCGCGTTGATGGGACTGGGGGCTCTCTGGCTAAACGGGTGCACGGTCAACTGGCACGCCTTTCATAACCATGAGCTGCGTAGACGTGTGGCGCTCCCGGGCTATGCGTTCCAGCGGAAGCGCTTCTGGCTTGAGCCCGGCAATATCGCTTCGTTCAGTCTGGACACTGCGCAGAAACCACAGCCGGCCAGGTCAGCTGCTTCATCGGAGTTGACGATCAATGACCAAGAGAGTTCCTCGAGCAACGACGACGTAATGAATGCGCTAGTGGGGCTGCTGGAAGAAGCGATGGGTGCGAAGTTCGAGTCATTCGACGAGAACGCGCCGTTCATCGCACTGGGGCTCGATTCGCTTCTGGTCACGCAACTCGCCCGCATGGTGCGCGTGCGGCTCGGGTTTCAGGTGACCTTCCGACAACTCGCTGAACGCTACCTGACGCCCAAGTTGTTAGCAGACGCGATTCGCGCGGCGGGTTCGACGGCTGTTTCTGCTACTGCCGCAGTTTCGCAGGACTCCGACGCGCGAACGCCATCCCCGTCTACCAGTAACGCGCCATCTGAGCCACACCTAGCAGCCACGGTACCAGGTCAAGCGGCCCTAACGGGTCGCACTCCTGGCGTGCGGTTGGGACGAGACGAGGATGGCCGGACTGCGTGGTTTCTGCCCGACCCAAGTCGTCCAGACAAATATCTCAAGGTCGCGAACTGCGCCGATTCCTCAACATCACAATCGGGAATTGACCACGATCCATTTGCTTCCCCTGCAATCTTCGAGTTCTCGTCCACGCGCGCGCAACGCGAGATGTGGCTGTCTGCGCAGTCTGGCCCAAATGCAGCCTGCGCATACAACGAGTCATTCTGGGTGGAACTGAGTGGACCTGTGGACGACCAAGCGTTACTCCGTGCGTTACAAACGCTGACGGACATGCACGAGGCGTTACGTGGCCACTTCAGCCAGGACGGCGAACGCTTCGTCATTGAGCCCGCTGTGACCGTGTCGATCGGTCAACACGACTTTACCAGCCTGGCGCCGCCTGATCGCGATGCAGCGCTTAACCGACTCCAGTCACTAGATGCTGCAACACCGCACGACTTGGATAAAGGACCGCTCTTTCGCGCGGCAATCGTCCGGATGGACATGTACGAGTGGGTCGTCATGCTCAGTGCGCACGGGGCTGCCTGCGATGGATGGTCTTTAGACGTACTGCTGGCCGATTTCGGGAGACTCTACTCGACCTTTGTCGGCAGCACGCCGCTCCCGTCGCCGCGTCGCCACAGTTTCTCGGATTATGTGAAGTACTGTCAGACCACCGAATTCGAAGCGCGCGCCGAATCTAGCCGAACGTTCTGGCGGGGTGCCTTTGCAGAGCCTCCTCCTCCCCTGGCTTTGCCTTACGACGGTCACCGTCCCGCTACTCGCTCCTACGGCGCCCGCCACTCGCTGCACGCCGTTTCCGAAGATCTTCCAGAAGTAGTAAAGGTCTTTTCGCGAGCGCAAGGTCTCAACTTCGTCTCGGTGTTGTTGGCGTCGTTCGCCACGGTGCTTCACCGTATCTCGGGATCGAACGACCTCGTCATTGGCATTCCCGTTGCTGGACACCCTGACGTCGGCATGGAGGATTGCGTCGGACGCCTCGTCAATCTGACCCCCATTCGCAGTCGCTTTCGACCCGACCTTACATTTCTGGAGTTGTGTCGCGCAACTCAGACTGCAATCTTGGACGCCCGTGAGAACGCGTCGATCAGCTTCGGTGAGATTGTTTCCGAGATAGGAATCCCTCTGGTGCCTGGGCGGGTGCCCTTCTTAGCCGCGATTTTCACGCACGCCCAACGGTACGCACCAGGCAGGCTGGTGTTTGCGGATTGTTCGGTCCAGTACCACTTGAACACTCGAAGCTCCGAGACATTTGAGCTCAACATCAATGCGATTGAGTCCCACAACACCCTGCAGTTTAAGGCGCATGCTAACTCAGACTTATGCGGACAAGCCTGGCTCGATTGGCGACTTCGCGAGCTCGAATGCCTATTGCGAAACGGCTGCACATCGCCTGACACAACCATTGATGCTTTGGAGTACGTGCCTACCCAAGAAATAAGTATCGTCATGGGCGGGTTGGATCATGCTGCCGATGACCGCTCGTCTGTCGTCCGTTTCGACGAGGTGTTGCGAGCTCAAACCGAGCGGACTCCCGAACGAATCGCGATTCGCTTCGGAAAGCAGCAGCTGAGCTACTCGGAACTTGAGGCTCGTTCCGATCAACTGTCAAACGTGTTACGACGGCGCGGCATCGGCCGCGGAATACTGGTCGGTTTGTGCCTCGAGCCCTCCGTCGACATGGTGGTGGCCGTTTTCGCCGTGATGAAGGCGGGTGGAGGCTATGTCCCACTCGACCCGGCTTTCCCAGGAGGACGGCTGGCATTCATGCTTGCGGATTCCGGCTTAGCCTTGGTCGTTTCACGGTCCGAGTTTGCTCAGCGTCACGGGTGTCCATCGGAGCGGACCATCAATCTCGATGACGAGATTGAGGAGGGCAGAGCGCGAGTCGCCAGCGACGAGCGAGAAGCAAGCGGCGAGGATGTCGCGTACGTCTTGTACACCTCTGACTCGAGTGGCAACCCCAAGGGCGTCTACGTCCATCATCGGGCGCTCACCAACTCCCTCGTCGGTGTGCAGCGAGAGCTGGGCTTTGTCCCAGAAGACTCCTTCCTAGCTGTGACCGCGACTTCATTTGATAACGCTCTTCTGGATGTGATGCTGCCACTGAGCATCGGGGCGCAGGCGGTTTTGGTTAGTCGCGACGAAGCTTTGGACGGGATGGCCTTACGCCAATTGCTCGAGAGCAGTCAGGTCACCGTGGTGCTGGCTTGCCCCGATGATTGGCGACTGCTGGTGGAAAGCGGATGGCAGGGACAGCAAACCATGAAAGCGATCTGCGATGGTGACGGGCTCTGCCAAAACGCGGCCGAGTCGCTGCTCACACGGGTCGGCGAATTGTGGGTCTTGTACGGAGCCGCCGAGGCCACGGTCTGGTCCACTTGTTGGTGCGTAGCTGAGCCAGACCAAGGTACCTTCATCGGCCGCCCCATCGCCAACACTTGGATCCGAATCCTCGACCCGCAGCGGAACGTCTGCCCAATAGGAATACGCGGAGAGATCTACATCGGAGGTGACGGCGTGGCTCTTGGCTATCTAAATCGTCCGAAGCTTTCTGGGGAACGATTCATCGCCGACGCGTTCGGTTCGACTCCAGGGGCTCGACTCTATAAAACCGGTGCCGTGGGTCGCTGGCGGGCGGACGGAGTCCTCGAGTGCTTGGGTCGAACGGACCTCCATGTCAAAGTGCGGGGTCTCTCCATGGAACTGGGCGAGATCGAAACGGTGCTGATGGACGAAGCCCGCGTCCGTCAAGCGGCGGTCACTTTGCAGACCGACACTCTCGGTGATCCACGCATCGTTGCATACGTCGTCTGCCAGCCGGGGCAAACCCTCACTGGAAGTGAGCTGCGGCGGTGCATTACAAACAGACTTCCTGCCTATATGTTGCCAAATGTTTTTATAGAACTTGAGAACATGGCCTTGACCGCCGACGCCAGTGTGGACCGATCGGCTCTTCCACGTCCCTACGCTGAAGCGGCTATTGCCAGCGAAACCCATGTCGAACCGCGAACGGAGACGGAACTCGCGATCGCGGCACTATGGTGCGAGCTGCTCAAGGTCGAACGGGTCTCGGTGCGCGCCAACTTCTTTGCCCTAGGGGGATACTCGCTGCTCTCCGCGCAGATGGTGGAACGACTCCTCAAGCGCACGGGCCATCGGCTAAGCTTGAGATCCGTAATCTTCGAGACGTTGGAACAGCTCGCGGCCAACTGCGGGCGGGCTTGCCCCGCGGACCCGGCTAAACTTTCAGAGGTTCGTAGGAACGGCCGGAAACAGCTTTTCAGCCCAAGAGACCAGCAAGTCACCCAGTCGGAGCTGCTGTGCTATTTCCGTATAGGTGTGATTGGAGGCGGGCAGGAATTCCGTGGAGACCCGTCCGTTGAGACCGTAGCGCCGAAAAGCGGCGTCGAACTGCCCAGCGTAGTTGTAGTCTTCTTCCATGCCGCCGGAGTAGATAGCGAAGATGTGGGCACCTCGATCGAGGATGGTCAGCAAGTCGGCAGCGAAGGCGCTTAGTTCGGGCGTGGGGCGAACGTACATGGGTTGCGGCGGGGATTGTTGGTATTCGGTCTCGCTGGCCACACCAGTCCGTCGTTGTTGCCAGGATCTGCGCACAACACCGCCAATCTGCTTGGCCAGGGTTTTCCACGACGAGGTGTGACTTATCTGGCGCAAACGCCAGCGCAGATAAAATCCGGTCGTGCGATAAGCATATGGATCGAGCAAAGCGATACCCACAATGCGCGGGTCAACCAGCGCCGCACGTACACTGTTGTCGGCGCCCGAACAGAGCCCGCACAGCACGAACCTGCTTGCCTGCGTTGTGTGCTGTAGATGATCCATGGCCTCGCGAATGTCATCTATTGCCGCCTGCTGGAATGTACTCGCGCTTCGCGGAGGACTGTCCCCTAAACCCGAAAGATCGAACCGGAGTGCCGGAAAGCCGGCCCTTGCTATGCGACGCGCCATGTTCACGGTCAACCGGTGCGGCCCAACCCGGTGGACAATGCCCGCGTTCAGAAATACCCAGGTCGGTCGATCCAGATCGGTCTCGCCCCGCGCGCTGGGCGATTCGATCCCGAGCAAGGCCTGTCCTGGCCCAAACTGCACGACTCGTTCCTTCATGGGCTCTCCTCGACTCGCGCCACGATGGCGTCCAGCACATCCATAGGTACCAGTATGGCATTCATGGCACGATCCGAATTCCATGGCGAGCTGGACGTCAATTCCATCCACTGGGTGGAATCGGTCCAACCAGCGACTGCACTTCGAAAACGTTCGTGGCATGCGTTCTGGTTCGTGGTTAGGACGGTCACCTGGCGTGCATTAGGAGGCTTGACCCCGGTGAGATCGATAGACCCAATTGCGCGCTTCATGTTTGAACCGAGCGGAAAACCCGAGCATTCAGAGCCCACTGGTCGCGACGGTTGCCAACGTCGCATGTCTTGACGCATAAAGGTAACGTGCGTCTCCGTGAGCTCTTGCACGTAGGCACCGCCATCCACGACAGGATCCCAAAGAATCAGACTCGCGATCGAACGATGCAGGGATTGTCCGGCCAAAGCGGCCAGCGTGGCGCCGTACCGCAGTCCCACCCAAATCACACGCGAAACACCGCTTGACGCCTGCAACTCCTCGTGAGCCTCCAAGACGTCCTCGATCCACGTCGCTTGCGAGCCTTCTTCAACTTCCCCTGCCGAATCACCGGTTCCGTAGTAGTCGAATCGCAGGACGTGTTGGCCAACCTTGCTCAATTTCGACGCTAGAGTGGCATAGATCCGGTGCGCTTGTATCGACTCCTGTCCGAAAGGGTTGCAAAGCAACACCGCGCTCGGACGCGAGGACCGGACAGCCGGGGCGTGGTAAGCGCCGAAGAGCGCTCGGTCAGAACGACCAAAGAAAAAGGGTCTCATGGTGGAAGGAAGTTTACCCCATTCTGCCTTGGTTATGGCGGTCGTGATGTGCACCGCCCTGACTTTTTGGGTCCATCAAACCCGGTTTAGTGGCAAGATTCACTCTGTGGCCTGGCGCAACCCAAGAACCAAGCTCCAAGGGTCCCTCGGGCCGCTTAGCGACGTTGTCGCATAGCCTTCTCGCTAGGTTCTTCCCGTCGTTTTTGCAAAGCGCTGTCCATGAGACAGTTCTGAGAAGGAACCCACAATGCGGTCGCGCCCATCGCGGGCCGACCAAGCAAAGCTAACGCGTACACCACGCACTCCGAAATCGGAAGGTGGGCGACGAGCACTAGGATCAGTCAGCACGCAGTTGTGAAGATACGAAATGCCATTTACGGAAAATGACTTCATCGGTTTCTCGTCTCGATTTCACCCTGACCCGGCACGCGCCGGCCCTGCCTGGCGCGACGGGGTTCCTTTGGGGGTCCACGCGGGGCAGACCCAGGCTTGCGTTGCGGGCGTAGTCATGGCTGTGTTACGCTGAAGACAAATACTCCAGCGAAAGTGTATACCGAGAAGTTGGCATTCCAACGAAGATGTTGAATGGAACCAACTGAAAGGAATCATGACAGACCTCCCACTTGAGCAACCCCGCAAGACTACGAGTCCATTGCCAAGGATATGCTCCAAGTTCACCTTGGCGCCCATAAAGAACGCTTTGCGGCGAAAGCTGTTTCGTCTGCCATACAAAGACCTAGAAACTATTGCTGATAGGGTCTGGCAGATCGCACCCGGGATCACGACCACTTCGCGGCCGGCCTATTTCCTTCCCAATCAATTAGAGCGCATTACCGGTTCGGCTTACACGCCAAATCCTGAGCGGGAAATGGTAGGCGGCTATGCGATATTCCAACAGCCCACCCGGGGATTCCTGGTGAAGAATGCTTGGCTGGTCGATGGTTCGATCTACAGGCACAACGAAAAGAGGTTCTTATACCCTCGAACTGGCCGATGGCCGCAGTTTCGTGTCGAAAACGAGATTGATCGGGGGGCGGCATATAGTTCTGGCGATGGACTTGAGTTCTTTGGTCGATGGCTGACAGAAGATTGTGCCGCGTATCCCCTAGCGATGAACGAGGGTGTTCCAATTACGTCAGATCGAATTCCATACATGCATGCCCCTGATTATGAAGCATGGCTAGAAATGAACCCCGTCCGTTTTCGTAACGCCTTCTTGTCGGAATTGGTCTTCTTTGATGATGCCGGGGAAAATCAACACAAACGCGCTCGATTTCAAGCAATGGGAGAGAAGGTTCTGGCTCGGGTCGAAGTCAAACCGCATCCTGGAGTGTTCATCTTGCGCCGCAGCGCCGGAAAAAAGCGAGTTCTGCCGCCGGCGCCCCAGGCTGAAGGCCGCCACTTGCACAGGATAGCCAGCCGCCATCTGCCCCAGGAAGGACGCCCCGATGACTTTGGCCAACGGGCCGCCCGCCAGCATGGCCGCGCCCTCAGGCGTGCGCAACGTCTCCAACATCCCCACGCCCCCCGCGCTGGCGCCACCGACGGGCATCCGCCAACCATTGCGGGGCCTTGGGGAAAAGCGTCTTCACGTCTTGCGGGCTGGCGTGCGGCAGCGGTTCATCGACCAATGGGTTGATGCCCGAAATCACGCAACTGGCCCTGATACGATTCCTCCAGGGCCTTCGTCTTCTGCCCATCTTCCCCGGCCATGTCGCGCAAGGCGTCAAATTCGGGTTGTACGGGGTGGGCGCCTCGACGACAGAAATGCTGCTCTCCGGCGAGGCCGAAGCGATCGGCGGCAAGGACGGCCGCTTCCAGCCCACGATTCTAACGGATATTTAGTGCTCTCCGAAGCGGCATCTCTTCCCGACGCACGAGAAGCGATCATCCGCATCGGCAGACTGCTTGCCGAACCCAACTGCCCGTACCCTCCGCGATCGGACATCGCGTCGTTCACGGCGGACCGGGGCTCCGCCAGCATAGCCTGACCGGCGATGGCGTATTGCGGCGGCTCGAAGCTGCAAGCGTCTTCGCCCCGCTGCATATGCCGGCGGCGCTCTCGGTCATCCGTTTCGCCCAGGAGCATTTTCCCGGCCGGCCACAGGCGGCGTGCTTCGACACCGCCTTTCACGCCGGATTGCCGGAGGTCGCGCGGGTTCTCCCGATCCCCAAGGAATTTCGATCCGAAGGCGTCCAGCGCTACGGATTTCACGGCCTCTCCTGCGAGTCGATCGTGCGCCAACTGGGCGACGATCTGCCCGATCGCGTTGTCATCGCCCGTCTCGGCAATGGGCCAGCGTCACCGCGGTCAAAGCGGGCAAATCGATCGACACCAGCATGGGCCTAACCCCGACCGGCGGAGTCATTATGGGCACGCGTACCGGCGATCTCGATCCCGGTGTTCTGCTCTACTTGATGCGGGAAAAAAGGTTCGATGCGGCTGCCCTCGAAGAGTTGATCGATCACCGTTTCGGTCTCATGGGGATTGCGGGGATCGGCAGCGACATGCGCCGGCTGCACGAGGCGGCCGCATCAAACGCCGATGCGCGGCTGGCCATCCAGATGTTCTGCTATTCGGTGCGCAAACAGATAGCCGCGATGGTCGGCGCACTTGAGGGGGTCGACCTGATCGTCTTTACCGGCGGCATCGGCGAACATGACGAGAAGGTCCGCGCCGAGATTCTGCGATGGATTGTCCTGGTTCGCCGTTGGCTCGGTGCGTGTCTTCACCTCGCAGGAAGACGAGCAGATCGCCCGCCATACCTGGGAGCTGCTCCCCGGTGTTTCCTGAGGGCGGCCACTCGGCCACGAGCGGATCGTCTTCGCGGGCGAGCCGCGCCAGTCCCACGGTCTCGCCGGTTTCCCTCCCGCAGGCGAGGAGGGTCATGTCGCGGTCGTAGTCGAGCCGGTAAACATATCGAACTAAGGGGTGCGAGTTCGCGCCTGACAGCGATGAAGCACATCGGCCTCGGGGGGGGGGGGAAGCGATGGAAGAAGTCAATATGCTCAGCCCCGCGGCGGGGCGGATCGGGCCGATCAGGAGCCGCTCGCCGCTGGCCCTCCAGCACTCGTCCAGTTCCGCCGGCACCGCGTCATTCGACCTCGGGCCGCGCCCCAAGCTCACGCGCCGGTGGCAAGCGCCACAAACTCGAGGATTTTTTCCTCGAGTTGAGCGGGATAAATCGCATCGTAGTCGACTTCGGACCCGAAGCCGCCGTCGACCCCAATGCCCGGGAAGGTTCCAGTGTATTCTATCTCCAGCGGCCGCTCGTCACCCGGGGCATAGACCGTCAGCCGCGGAGGCCGGATACCCTGAGGCAGATGGCGCGGAATCACCACCAGCTCCGCGGTCAGACGGCCCTCGGTTTCGTGTAGCCGGAAGGTCGCAGTGACGCCGTATTTCTCGGCGGCCTGCGCGGCTTCCGCCAACAGCGGCATTACCCGTTTCTCAGCGAATTTAGCGAACCACTTCCGGCTGCGCTCGGCGGCGTCTTGCGGCCGCACCGTGGCCTTCGCTGGCGGGCTGTCCGCATCGGTGCGGGCAAGGACTGCTTCCAATGATCGGGTAAATCCTGCACTCATGACATAACTCCTTCGTCGGCCTGCGGTCCGCGCCGGCCCGACCGCAGGATCGTGGCAGCGTCGAACGCCGATTCTCCTCCGAGCGACTGGGAAGCCTCGCAGCGGATCCGGTCTTTTGCGCCGAGCTCGCGCGCCTGGCCGAGGCGCGCGACGCCTATCTAGGCGCCTCGGGCTGGTTCGCATCGACATACGGCCTCGCCGCCCTCAAGGGCATCGCGTATTTTTGCATGGAATTCGGCCTCGACGAGGCTTTGCCGCTCTATGCCGGGGGGCTCGGCATCTTGGCGGGTGATTATCTGAAGACCGCGAGCGATCTTGGCTTGCCGGCGATCGGCGTCGGATTGCTATACAGCCAGGGCTATTTCCGGCAGGTCATCGATGCGGGCGGCTGGCAACAAGAGACCTACCCGTCAAACGAGCCCGGCGCGTTGCCGATCAGCCCGGCGCGCGCGGCCGACGGCACGTGGCTCCACGTTCGGCTCGGCCTGCCGGGGCGCACTCTGACGTTACGCGTGTGGCGGGCTCAAGTCGGGCGCGTTCCGCTGTATCTGCTTGACGCTAACCATGGGCTCAACAGCCCCGCCGACCGCGGCATTACCGGGCGGCTCTACGAGGCTGGCGGCGAACCCGGCTGTTGCAGGAACTGGTTCTCGGGATCGCCGGCTGGCGCGTCGTCGAAGCCGTCGCCCCCGATACCGAAATCTGCCACTTGAACGAAGGGCATGCCGCCTTTGTCGTGATCGAGCGGGCACGCTCTTTTCAACGGCGGTTCGGCCTGTCGTTTTGGGCGGCGTTGTGGGCTACCCGCGCGGACAATATCTTCACGACCCACACTCCCGGTCGAGTCGGGCTTCGATCGTTTCGCCCCTGCGCTGGCGGCGACCTATGCGCGACATCTCGAAGATGCGCTCAGCGAAACCAACGTCCCATTCAACGAATTTCTTGGCCTTGGTCGTGCCGATCCGAACGATCATTCCGAGCCGTTCAACATGGCCTATCTCGCGATGCGCGGCGCCGGCCGGAGCATCGGCGTCAGCCGCCAGCACGGCGAGGTAAGCCGCCGCATCTTTCAGCCGCTGTTTCCGCGTTGGCCAACGCGAGAAGTGCCGGTCGGGCACGTGACCAATGGCGTCCATGTCCCGACCTGGGATTCGCCCGATGCCGACCGGCTCTGGACCGCTTCCTGCGGCAAGGAGCGCTGGCGCTGCGCGCCGGATGCGTTAGCCGATCAGATCGCTGGTCTTAGCGACGAGGAACTTTGGGCGATGCGCGGCACCAGCCGCCATGCTCTTGTCCGCAGCGCGCGCCGCCGTCTGGCACGCCAACTCGCGGCGCGCGGCCACCCGCCAGAGACCGTCGCGGAGTCCGAGCAGGTGCTCGATCCCAATATCCTCACCCTTGGATTTGCCCGCCGGTTCACCGGCTACAAGCGCCCGAACCTGCTGCTCCACGATCCCGCCCGGCTGCGCGGATTGCTCACTGATCCGCATTGCCCGGCGCAGCTGGTCCTGGCCGGAAAGGCCCACCCGGCGGATGACGAGGGCAAGCGCATGATCCAGGAATGGATCGAACTGGCGCAGCAGCCCGAGCTTCGCACGCGGGTCGTGTTTCTCGAGGATTACGACATTTACCTGGCCCAGGAATTGGTGCAGGGGGTCGATGTCTGGATCAACACGCCGCGCCGGCCGTGGGAGGCATGCGGCACCAGCGGGATGAAGGTGCTGGTCAATGGCGGCCTCAACCTGTCGGTGCTCGACGGGTGGTGGGAGGAGGCCTTTGAGAGAGATGTAGGCTGGGCGGTGGGCGACGATGATGCGCTCGACGACCGCCGCGCGCGACGGGCGCGACGCGACGACGCTCTACGACATTCTCGAAAGCGAGATTCTGCCGAAATTCTACGCGCGGGATGAGGCTGGCTTGCCGCGCGAGCTGGCTCGCGCGCATCCGCAGCAGCCTGTCGCGGCTGACCCCAACCTACAGCAGCAGCCGCATGGTGCAGGAATATATCGACCGGCTCTACCTGCCGGCCGCGGACGAATTCCGCCGCCGCACCGGCAACAATGGCGCCCCGGCAGTGGAAATGCGCGACTGGGAGACGCGATTGCGCCGTGCCTGGCCGCAACTGCACATCGGCGAGCCCGCGATCACTAAGAGCGACGATCTATGGGAATTTTCCGCGCCGATCTATCTCGGCGACCTCGGCGCCGATGAGGTGCGCGCCGAGCTATATGCCGAACCGCAGTGCGACGGCGCGGCATGTGCCATCGCGATGGCACGCGGTGCACCGATTTCCGGCAGCATCAATGGCCACGTCTATACGGCAGCCGCCACCGCTTCCCGTCCGATCGAGGATTACACGGTCCGCGTTGTCCCCGCGCACGCCGGAGTGGGCGTTCCAGCGGAGCTGGGTTGATCCTCTGGCAGAAATAGCGTCTGCTGCGCGCGCTCAGGCGGCGTCGGCGTCTGACGCCGGAATGACCAGCCCGGAGGTCGGCTCGACCCAGACGATATGGTCGCGCACCCCTTTGACGCCGGCGACGTTCTCGGCGGCGACGCGCAACGCGATCCGCTCGCGCTCGTCGGTGACGGTACCATGCAGCTCGGCGACGCCGTTCGTGACCGTAACATCGACGCTGAACCGCGGCCCCCATGGTTCCTTGTCGATGACCGCACGGATCGCGTCATGGATTTCTGCGTCGCTGAAAACGCCTTTCGCGCTCGCCGCGGCTTTTTGCGTCAGACTATGAACCAGAGCGCGAACGAGATTGGCGCGGCTGACGATACCGACGAGCCGCTCGTTGTCGACCACCGGCACGCGCTTGATGTGGCGCTTTTCCATCAGTTCCACGACATCTGACAACGCGTCCGGCGGCCTGACCGACACGACGGTGCTGGTCATGACCTCACCGACCTTGCGACCGTGCGTGTCGGCATAATCGCCGGCGAGACGGCCCGGGCCTATCAGCAACTCGATCCAGCGCCGGCGGCGCCGCTCAGTGCCGAGCTCCGCCCGGCGCAGGAGGTCGCCCTCGGTGATGATCCCCACAATCGTCCCGCTCTTGTCGGTGACCGGGAGCCCGCTGACGCGATGTTGCAGCATTAGCCGCGCTGCGTGGGCGATGTATCCTCAGGGGCGACACTGACCACCGGCTGGGTCATGATATCGGCCGCGTTCATTTCCCAATCTCCCGCTGTTTGCCGCAGGATATCGCCGCGCCGGGCGCGGGCTTTGATCTCGATCAACCGGCGCCCAAATGGTGGTATCCTGGCTCAGCGCTGCCGGGCCACCTGGGCTGGACGGCGGAGGCCCAACTGCAGCGGGCAATCGGGCGTCCGATGATAACCGACCCGCCGTCATCTGTGACGGAAATGAGTGGCTCCCAAACCGAGCAGGACATGGCTGCCGAGCGGCGCTTTCGGCTGGTCGTCGAGGCTGCGCCCAATGCGATGGTGATGGTCAATCGGGCCGGCGAAATCGTCATGGTCAATGCCGAGGCCGAGCGGGTATTCGGGTACCCGCGGGCCGAGCTTCTGGGGCAGCCGGTCGAAATGCTGGTGCCCGAGCGGTTCCGCGACCACCATCCGGGGATGAGAACGGCGTTTTTCGCCGATCCACGGCCGCGAGCGATGGGAGCCGGGCGCGACCTCTACGGGCTGAAAAGCGATGGCAGCGAGTTCCCGGTCGAGATCGGCCTGAACCCGATCGAGACCGACGAAGGGACCATGGTGCTGTCGGCCATCGTCGACATCACCGAACGCAAGACCGCCGAGCAGGCGCTGCGCTCATTGGCTGCGATCGTCGAATCCTCGGATGACGCGATCATCAGCAAGACCCTCGACGGGCTCGTGACGGGCTGGAACAAGGCCGCCGAGCGCACGTTCGGATACACCGCCGAGGAGATGATCGGCCAGTCGATCCTGAGTCTGGCCGTTCCGGACCGTGTCGACGATATGACGGAGATCCTTAACCGGATAAGGCGAGGCGAGCGGGTCAGTCATTACGAGACTATGCGTCGGCACAAGGACGGAGCCATTCTCGACGTTTCGCTGAGCGTCTCGCCGATCTACGATTTCCGACGGCCGGCTGTTCGGCGCTTCTAAGGTGGCCCGCGACATCACCGTCCCAAAAAGGACGGAAACCGCCCTTCGTGAGTTGCAACCAAGTTGCAGGAACTGCAGTCCGAATTGCTGCACGCCTCACGCCTGCGTCATGGGGCAGATGGCCTCGACCATGGCGCATGAGCTGAACCAGCCGCTGACGGCTGTGGTCAATTACCTTGAGGCTGCGCGGCACCTCATCCAGGGCGGCAACGCCGCGACGGAGCGCCTCGACGACCTGATGGGGCGGGCGTAACGCAGGCCGAGCGCGCCGGCGGCGTCATTCGCCAGTTGCGCCAATTCGTCACGAAGGGAGAAACCGAGCACCACGCCGAGAATCTCAACGAGCTGGTCGAGGAGGCGCTCGCTTTGGCACTGGTCGGGGGGCGGCAATCCGGCGCCCGCGTCGCTTCACAGCTCGACCGTTTGCTGCCACCCGTCCTGGTTGATCGCGTTCAAATACAGCAAGTCGTCCTCAATCTCGTGCGAAACGCGATCGAAGCCATGGCGGGAATCCGACCCCGCGCGTGCTGACGGTGAGCACGGATTCCCTTCCCGATACGGTGGAGGTCAGGGTCACTGATACCGGGCCCGGCATCTCTCCTGAGCTGGTCGAGCGGCTGTTTCAGCCTTTCGTCACGACGAAGAAGACCGGCATGGGCCTCGGCTTGTCGATCTGCCGTGAGATCGTCGAGGCGCATCACGGCCCGTATTACCTATGCACCATGTCCGGGC
>CAWFUX010000037.1:0-328092 GCA_963819085.1 uncultured delta proteobacterium | reverse complement strand
AGCGGCGTCCCCGCCCATGAGGAAGCTTGCTATGCCGATATGCAGATTACCGGCGACTCCGCCTCCCTGCGCAGTACTGGTCGACCCACACGACGGTGGGGCCACCATTGCCGCTGCCGAAGATGAAGTAGTACCAAGCCCCGATCGCGACGTTGCAATTGACGTCGAGCATCATGCTGCCCTTCGTCGCATACGAGTCACTGCTCGTCACCGTGCCGAAGTTGCACCCAGCGCGCGTGAGAGCGTCACGGGGCCGGAGTTCGCGAAGTCGAGAACTACCGAGCTGAATCGAATCTGGAGCAACCCCACCGAGGGATCACCGGCTGCGCCGGTAGCGCCGGCTTGGGTGTTGTACGAGCTCTCTGCGTTGATCGCGGCAAGCGAGGAACATCTGACACCACGTCTGCCATTGTGCGCCGGGCGGCGCGAACACCGAGCACGTGTTGATGATGGCCGTAATAATTGGCGCCCGTTGAGCCGCGCTCAAGGTGCTGCCGCCGTAGGGCAGCTTGTGATGCAGGCGCTGATTGCGGCGATCACAGCTGGATCGATAGAGGTTGCTCCACCAGTACCCGCGCCACCGGTAGCGGATTTGCCGCCCGTTGTAGCGATCGCGCCGCCGGTAGCGTTTACTCCGCCGCTCCCCGAGAGGATGCCGCCGGTACCGCCCGCTGCCGCAAGCGCGCCGCCAGTACCATTCTGAGCGCCACCGCTTGCTGGGCCACCACCAGTAGGATTCGCCGTCGTTCCTCCACCAGTGCCATTCTGAGCGCCACCCGTGTTGCGCTGCACACCGCCCGTCGCCGCGATCGCGCCGCCGCTTGCGGTTATTCCTCCGCTCGCCGAGGGAATGCCGCTCGAGCCGCCCGCCACGCCGCCACCCGTTGCAAGCGTGCCGCCAATACCAATCATGCCTCCGCTTGCGGGCAGGGTCCCGCCCGAGCCACCCGTCGCACCACCACTGCTCGCCGAAGTTGCACCTCCAGCACCGTTTACGACGCCTCCCGTGGCCGCCGCGAGCGTGCTCCCATTGCCCTTGTCCGACGAACAGCCAACGAGCAATCCGACCAGTGCTAGGGTGGCTGCGATCACCAGGCGCTGCTTCTTGATCATGAGCCAATGGTAGCAGGCAGCCGGCTCACCGCGGGAAGACTTTCCTATTTCTAAGGCCACTTTGGGCAATTGTCTCGCACCTGCGCGGCCAAGCCAAGCCGCGGGATTTTACCCGCCGGCCCGCGGGGTGCGACGCATTCGAAGACGTTTCGTTACTTTGACCCTGCACCCTGCAGGCCACGCCCTAGGCTCAAGATGTCCCCGAATTCTCAAGCGCAAGGGAGGTTGTACCGAACGCGATCAACGAGGGACTTCAACTTAGCCGGCAGAGTATACACACCTTCCTCACCTTCGATTTTCACTTGTTCACCGCCGGTTCCGCCGAACACCAAATTCAAGTAGTCCACTCGCTTGTTCTTTGGAATGCCTTTGCAGAAGACCTTCAGGTAGGCTGGAGCATTCGTGGCGTTGTTTGCCGTATCGGGTTCAGCTACGTAGCCAGCCTCGGCGAGAGCCTGAGTTACCGCTGCGACCAAACTTTGCATGGGCTCGTCGATCATCTTTGCAAGGCTCGCTCTTTCGGGCTAGGCCGTCAAGCTAACGTCCGATCAGACTCAGCAACGTCGTGATTTCGGGAACGTGACTGCCGAACATCTCTGCGATGCCACCCATCAGTAGCCTTAGTACCGGCTCATTGTGCGTCGGTTGGTGGAGATGTCTCTCGACCTCACTGATAATCTCGTCGAAATCCTTGCGCATTTCCGGCGGGAGTGAATCGCCCTTGCTGCGGAGTTCCCCGAGCGCCGTCGCGACCTCGGTAGGGTTTCGATCGGCGTTCGTGCTCAGTTCCTCTTCGGTCATGAGTCAACACTTCGCCCACCGCATCGCTGCGTCCAGGGTCAAAATGGCGGCCCGGTCTGTAGGGCTAGATTCCGCCCGCGCCGCGGCCATCTGACATCTTCCTCGACAGGCAACGGGCTCGGGAGCGGCCCGTGCCCGCGCCCGCCGCCTCAACCCAACCTCCCAACCGTCGAGCGTGCCCACGCGCACGAACCGCAACGTGGAAAGGCCTCGATACTCGCTCCATCCTGCGGTGCCGCAGTTCGTGCAGCGGTAGATCCCGTGTGGTCGCCCGCTTTCGGTAGGCATCTCGAAGCGCTGCAATTGCCCGCTTGCGACTTCAATGCGATCGGTTTCGACGAATGCGTTGAGCACGAAGGCGCTGCCGGTTTGCCGCTGACAATCGAGACAATGGAAGCAATAATGAACGAAGAGCGGGAGGCTTTCAACTGCCACAGTTTTCGGGCAGCGGGCTCGTCCTTGTAACCTGGAAACGGAACCGGCCGGATAACTTAGCAGCGGCGATTAGCCGATTGAAATGCTATGCAAGCGTTACCGCTTTGGCGGACATTCGCATAGCTCTTGAAGGGATTTCGTCATGCACTTCTCACGCACCTGCGCTCTGCTTCTCGTTTCAACGGCAGCCCTTTGCGGCTGCAGCGGTGATTCAACGTCGTCAAATGGCGCAAGCACGGGGGCCGCGAGTTCGACCAGTCCATCGACGGGCGGAGCCAAGGCGAATGGCGGCGCGCCGAGTACCGGCGGCGCCCAAAGCCTGTCAACGGGTGGCGTGGCACAAGGCGGGGCTGCAAGCGGCGGTATAGCGAATAGCGGAGGCGCGTCGTCGAATGGCGGAGCACTCACGGGCGGCGCGCCCGCAACTGGTGGAACGCTAGCAACCGGTGGCAAGGCAAGCGCGGGCGGTAGCTCGTCAACGAGTGGCAGCACTGGCGTTGGCGGCGCGACGGCGGTCGGCGGCGCGGCGGGCAGTGGCGGTGTCGTGACAACGGGTGGCAAATCGAGCACGGGCGGTTCCGCGGCCACTGGGGGCTCTGCGGCTGCGGGCGGTAAATCGAGCACGGGCGGTTCCGCGGCCACTGGCGGCAAATCGAGCACGGGCGGTTCCGCGGCCACTGGCGGCAAATCGAGCACTGGGGGCACTTCGGGAACCGCGGGTTCCAGCAGCTATCACCCCTGCCCCACGGATGGCAGCGCCTGCAAAATCATGCCGTTCGGTGATTCGATTACGGATGGTTACAATGCAGATACGCCAGGCGGCTATCGCGTAGAGCTGTTTCGTCTCGCACATTCTGCGGGCAAAAACATTACCTTCGTGGGCTCGGGTTGGAACGGTCCCGATACCGTTGACGGCGTGGCTTTCCCGCACAATCACGAAGGGCACAGCGGCTGGACAATCGATCCGTACGGCAGTCGCTATGGCATCTCGTCGTGCCTCGTTGCTTCCACAATGTGCAACACGACAGTGTCCGTAATGACGACGTTCACGCCGCACATCGTGCTTTTGATGATCGGCACGAATGACGCCATCGACAATTACGACTTGGCAAACGCACCGACTCGCCTCGGCACGCTCATCGATACCATCTACACACAATTGCCGAATGTGCTCATCGTGGTAGCTCAGCCAATTCCCTCCCGTGGTAATGCGTCCCTCGGCGATGACACGGCGCTCAGCGACCGCCTCAAGGCATACGGGGACGCAATTCCCGCCGTCGTAAGCGCGCGCGCGGCTGCCGGCAAACACATTCTAGTCGTGGACATGTTCACCCCCTTCAACCCGAACAAAGCCGCGCTAATCGAAGACCAATGGCACCCGAACCTCGCGGGCTATGTCGTGCTCGCGACGCAGTGGTACTCGGTGCTGCAGCCGCTATTGTAGCAAGGGCAAACCTACGGGCTCGCGGGTGTAAGACAAAATATCAGTCCCGAATCGCGCTCGCTTGCAGGCACGAAGGTTCCAGTGCGCCAGCGGCTTTTTGGGGCACAGCGGCACGGAAACGCGCACTTTACCAAGCGAATCGAGCGCACGTAACGGCAAAACCGCGCGGCCGCGACGCCGGGGCGCGACCTGCTATGCTTGCCGGCAATGGAACTGCGTCTGTTCGATATTGCCGACATTCCCGTGCGGGTGAGCCTTTGGTACGGCCTGCTACTTCTCTACTGGTTCAAAGGGGGCGGTGACGGACGCAGCACTCTATTGTGGGTCATTGTCGTCACGCTCAGCATTTTGGTGCATGAGCTCGGGCACGCGCTCGTGGCGCGCTACTATGGGCTAAGGCCTAGTATCCTGCTTCACGGGCTCGGTGGGCTGTGCAACCACGACCGTGCCGCGCGTGATCGGGATGACGTGTTTATCATAGCCGCCGGTCCCGGCGCGGGCTTGTTGTTAGGGCTCGTCACTTGGGTCGTCTCACTGAAAGCGCCTGTCGAGTGGATGTTGAACCCGTGGTTTGGTGCTGTCGTTTCGATGTCGCTTTACGTGAATATCGGGTGGTCGCTTGTCAACCTCTTGCCGATCTGGCCACTCGATGGCGGACAGTTGTATCGATTGTTGATGCTCAGGCTCGTCAAGCCGGCGCGCGCCGAGAAAGTCACCCACTATACGGCACTCGCGCTGCTCGCCCTGGCCCTGGTGTACGGCGGCGTCAGAAGCACGTCGCTGCTATTGATGCTCGTGCTTTGGACGGCGTGGTCCAATGTCAGGGCACTGCGAGGCGATGGAGCGTCTGGACCCAAACGCACCGTAAATAAGAGCGCGAAGCAACTGCTCGTGGAAGCCAAACGAGCTTATTCGCAGCAAGATTTCACGGAAGCCGCGCGCCTCGGCCACCTTTTGCGCCGCGAACAGAATGTCGCTGATAGCGTTGCACGCGAGGGACTGCTGGTCCTCGGTCTAAGTTGTGCGCGCATCGGAGAGCATGCAGACGCGTTGACCTTCCTGCGCGCCCAACCCGAAACGCCTGAAGTCATCGAGGCTCGCATCGAATGCTTTCACGGCCTCGGTCGCGACGACGAGCTCAATCAGCTCTTAGACTCGGAGAGCTTTCTCAGGCTCTCACCCGAACGGCGTAAAGAGATACTGGACATCGTCCGCGCAGAACCGTAATTTGGTTTTTTCGGCACTCGCACGTTTGGTGATCTCCGAGGTCAACGTGCAGCGTGAGCGTGGACTGCGTTGCGACGTAGGCTCAAGCGCCGCTTGACCTAGGTCTCGTCTCCATAACTCAGAGCCGAACCAAGCCCGGGTAAGGCCGAAAGAACTGCCTTAGCGAGCTGAAACTGCGTCATGTCTGAGAGCTGTAACTCGGAAACGAATACTACAGTCTCACGAGTTTCGAATTGCATGAGCATCTCTTTGCGAATCGGAATCCCCGAGCGCTTCGATAGTTCCGTGATTTCTGGCTTAGTGATCGACAGTGTGAATTTCATGGTTGGCCGTGGGCACTAGGTTGGACTTACGGGCGGCCACGCTCGGTGCAGGGGTTGGTACTTTTCGCAGAGCCCACGATGAACCGCGGCCAGTTCAATCTCCGATGAGCAGGGGAAGGCCAGAAAGTGAGTGGCGTGCGTAACCCGCGTCCTACCAACCTCATCCAGCAGAACTTGGCTGAGTGTTTGCCCATAGGGAGTCTTCGGAACTGCCAGGCAAGTCCAACCGGTAGTGGAGCCAGGTACATCCTTGTCCTCGAATGCTCGAAATAATGCGCAGCACCCGAGGTGAGCGGCGTTAGATACTCTGCGCACCCGTTTCAGCTCAAGAGGCTCCGGTTCTTCGATTGTGCTCATGTGGGCGCCAATGCTAGCACGCCAAGCGAAGATCGGCGCTAATTGGCAACACATTGCGTACTACTGCGCGGATTTGAAGGCTTTTCCGCCAAACCGCATGACCTTCCCCCACTTAGCTTCCCACACAGGGAACAGCCCGCGCCCTCTTGACACTGCTGCCTGGACCTTTGTTCGAGACTTAGCCGATTTAGCGGAGATCTTTCATGGCTCGATGGTCGCCGGGTAAAGACTCGACCAAACTCAACTTGACTAAATCATCCGATACCCCCAGAAGTTGTCCCCATGACTCAGTCGAGCTTTGCCCACGGCCCCGCTACCCTTCACCTCGGCGACCTCGAAGTTGCGCGCATTGGCTTTGGCGCCATGCGCTTGCCAGGGCCTGATGTTTGGGGTGAGCCAGAGAACCCGGCACACGTCAAAGATGTCCTACGTCGCGTAGTGTCGCTCGGCATCAATCTAATCGATACGGCCTGGTTCTACGGGCCAGATGTTTCTAACCGGCTTATCGCGGAAACACTCTACCCCTATCCGAAGGACCTGGTTATCGCGACGAAGCTCGGTGGCAAGCGACTCCCGGATAAGGGCTGGGGATTTTTTGGTCGGCCTGAGGAGCTGCGGGAAGGTTGCGAAACCGACCTACGGTTGCTCCGGCGCGAGGTGCTCGATGTCGTGCACTTCCGCTACATGGGAGCGTACGCGCCAGTGTCATTCACCGAGTCACTCGACGCACTGATCGCGCTGAAGAACGAGGGGAAGATCCGTCACTTGGGGCTCAGCAACGTCGGCGTGAAGGAGATCGAGATTGCTCGGCTCCGTACACCCATCGTTACCGTGCAGAACATGTACAGCGTCGCCGGTGGCAGCAGTGCCTTAGCCAAGGCAACCCACGCCGAGGTCGAATCACCCGAGCTCGTGCTCGACACGTGCACGGCTCACGGAATCGCGTTCCTTCCGTTCTTTCCGCTCGGTGTCGGGGCGCTCACCAAGCCCGGTAGCGCAATGGCCGCTGTAGCTGAGCGTCACAACGCGACACCAGCGCAGATCGCTTTGGCCTGGCTTCTCGCGCGCTCCCCAATTATGTTGCCGATCCCGGGCACCAGCCGCAAAGAGCACCTCGAGGAGAATTGGGCAGCGCGCACGATCGCGCTGACGGATGACGACGTCAAGAGTATTGCGGCTGCCGCGCGGGCTGAGTGACTCCACTCGCGGTGCGTATCAACCTTCCGCAACCACCTGATTTCTACCGCCGGTCTTAGCTAGGTACAAGCGGCGATCAGCAACGCGGATAAGGTCCGCATTGGTGACCGGTACTGAGCCGCATGTCATTGAGGCGCAGCCCGCGCTGAGTGTGATGTGAATAGCTTTGCCATCTACCGTGATGGAGGTTCCCGCGAGCGCAAGGCGCAGCCGCTCAGCGAATTTGTAGGCGCCAGCGAGGCTCACACCGCGCATGATGATAGCGAATTCCTCGCCGCCAAAGCGAGCAAATACATCTTCGGTGCGCAGCAAGCGCTGCGCGGTTGTGACTAATTCCTTCAGCACAACGTCACCCGCCTGGTGCCCGTAGGTGTCGTTGACGCGCTTGAAGTGATCGATGTCAGACAATGACGAGTGCCGTTTCCGTCTTATGCCGCAACGCGTAGGCGATTTCCGCGCGCAATCGTTCGTCGAAGTGGGCGCGATTGTACGCGCCGGTCAGGGCATCCCTAGTGCTCGATTCATAGAGGCGGCGCAGCAGGCGCTCTTCGAGTGTATCGGAGACATCGAAGTGAAATGCAGCTTCGGATCCAAAGGTGAGACCTTCGCCATCTTTCAGGCGATGCCGTGTGATGCGCTGGCCGCCGACGAACGTGCCGTTTCGCGACTGTAGGTCCTCGAGGAGATAGCCCTGTTCATCACGGGATATCCGCGCGTGGAAGCGGCTGATCTTGTCTTCATCGATTCGCAGCGTATTGGAGGCGTGGCGCCCAATTGTGCAGGGTAATTGATCCACGGTGAACACAGCGCCAGCGTGAACGCCGTCCATGCGCATCAACAGTGCGCGGGCTGGCTGTTTGGAAGCTGCCGAAAAGGAGGACTCTCCGAATCCGATGGAGACATCCACAGTCCTCGTATCGTCCACGAACGCCGATAGCTGCTGGTGTAAGTTGGGCTGGCTCGGTGGCCCTGCGCGTTCGGACATGCTTAATTACAAAGCGACGAGCGCGGGGCAAATCTTCAGTGCCGCTAACCGCTCAACATGCTAACCCATCGAAATCAAACATATTAATGCTCCTCGGTTTCGAGTTTCAGGTCATTCGATCGCTCTGAGAGGGCACTTTGGCCGAGGCTCCTGGGCTGGCGCAGTGGGCGCTCAAAAGGCGCAATCGGTCTCAATGGGTGAATGCCTGCGGGCCCGTAAAATACTCGATATTACCGTGCTCCGGGTTTCGACGCAGAGCGACAACCTCCGAGGCTTCACAGCTTGCAGCAACCAACGGCGACGTTGCCGACAAGATCCATTGAACTTGAGGCAAAGCTTGTTTCCATCATCGGTGAAGAGGGGCTCGAGGATCGAGCCCGGCTGATCGGAAACCCGCCAACCCCGCCAAATTGCCTTGGGTCATGACGGCCCGGAAAAGGCAGTGCGCTGCCGTCACGGCGTGTTGCTGATCGCAAACCGTGGCCACGTGCCGATGACCCCCAAAAAGGCACGCGACGCTTGCGGCAGCTGCACTATTCGGCGTGGGGCCGGACGGCGGCTCTGGGGATAACCCATTGAAAGTACGTCGATAAGTGTGCCCCTGTGCTGACGTTGGGCCAGCGCAATGCCATTCGAACGCATTAACGACTGGCCTTCTTTGGCCGTCCGAGTGGGCGTATGCAGGTTCTGGACGGGACAAATTATTCGGTTGGCTAAGCCGGCGATTCCTCTAGTCGTTTTGCTGCTGTCCTTTGTGCTGTCGCTGAGCGCACAGGCACAGACCTCACGTCATTCTGCACCCGCACCTGCGCCCGTGACCAGCAACAACCCAGCCGCCCCCGCCGCACCACAAACGACGACGCCACCGTTCGACAGCTCGGGCGCCACGGGGCTCGATGAAAAGGCTCGGACGCGAGCACGAGCCCTGTATGACCAAGGGGCCCAGGCGTACAATGAAAGCCGTTACTATCAAGCAGCTGCATACTTCCTAGACGCATACCGCGTGTACCCGGCGCCGCAGCTTCTCTTCAACGTGGCAAAGGCCCACGACAAGCTTTCGGTGGCATCGAGCGCGCTCGCGTTTTATCGCGAATATTTGCGAAAGCTCCCAGACGCGCCGGACGCAGCCGAGGTTGGCAGCCGCGTGCACGATCTCGAGGCTGCGCTCGCCCAACGGGGCGTGCAGCAACTGAGTGTCTTGACGAATCCGCCTCGAGCGCTGGTTGCGGTGGACGACACGGCGGTTGGGGTCACTCCCTTTACGGGCGAGATTTGGCCGGGTGAGCATCGTCTCACGATCACGCTCGACGGGCACAAGGCCCTGACTAAGCTCATCACGGTTGACGCGTTGCGAGCCGAGGACTTTTCTTTCGATCTTGAACCGATTCCATCTAGTATAGATAGGGTGGGCACGCCTGCCGCGTCCAAGTCTTCCGGTCAAGTGAGCACGCTCACCTGGATTGTTCTCGGCACCGCAACCGCCGCACTTGGGGGCACTTTGGTGGCGGAAATGGCAGCAAAAAACACCAACGGCCTGACGCGCACGGGCGCATTTTTTGGCGGCGTTGGCATCACGGCATCGGTGTTCGGCGGCGTGCTTTTGTATTTGGATCTCTACGAGCCCGACGCCACGCCGACACAGAAGCGGCATGCCTTTGTCGCAGGTGTCAGGGGTCGCTTCTGAGAGCGCCCCGACACCTGACATCGACCGTCCGAGTGGCGGGCGCCACCAAGGCCGGCAATCACGCGTGCAGATTAGCAATCACAAACAGAGGTCATTGCCGTAGCTACTCGAACTATCGGTCCAAAGCTCGTAGTAAGAAGACCGCTTCACGAGCCAGCCGTTCCAGATACCGTAGCCGGAGGTTACTGGGGGCGATGCATTTCCAGTAATATCGAGCCACGCCAGGATCTGGTTCGTTATGCAGCCCGAATCCATACAGGACGTCTCGATGCAGAGGTTACTACTGTTGCCGATCTGCGGGTTGAAGCAACTGGAGCTGCAGTTGAAGCTGGGAATTTGCCCGGCAAGGCCGATCCGCACGCCTTCGAGCGTGGAAGCGTACACGGTGCTGGTGCGAACTTCGGGAATATTATAGGGGATAACCGTACCGGTTCCCCATATGTAGGTCAACCGCGCAAGCTCGAGGCTCAGTCCGTTCATCGAGACGGTTCCGATAACTGTCACGGGTGTGCCTTCGGCCCTCGTAGTCTGAGTCGTTGCCGCCCGCGTCAAGATACCCGCGTTCAAGACCGGGCTACCGGCGATATCGGTTTGAGCGTCAACGACCAGATTTGCCGCCGGGCCCGCTTCCTGAACGAAGATTACCTGCTGCCCACCCTGCGTGCCAAAGCCAGTCACTCTAACGTTGGTGGTGACGGAGACAAGAGTGTCGGTGGGCGTCCCAAGCGTTCTTATGTTCTTAATTGTTGTGGACAGCGCTGCGATGGTCCAACTGCGAGTTGCATCCGGGCCCGCGATCCCCTGACTGTTCAGAGCATGCACCGTTAGCACCTGGCCGCCAGCAGAAAGCTGACTGAGCGACAGGCTGCTGGTACAATCCGTGAACGCAGTTGCCCCGTTAAACTTGCACAGGTAACTAGAAGCGGCCCCGGCTGGTGTCGAGCTGAAAGCAAAGGTAGCGGTGGTGAGATTGGTCGTCGCGCCATCATTGACCGAGGCAAAACTGAAAACGACACTCGGGCCCACTACCGAACTAGCTCCACCGGTCGCGGCGCCTCCCGTAGCCGGAGCTCCGCCGGTACTCTTCGTTCCACCAGTTGGCACAGCTCCGCCTGTGGCTGGTGCGGCTCCGCCGGTACCCGCCGCCGTTCCGCCAGCGCTCTTGGTTCCACCGGTTGGCGGGGCACCACCGTTAGCTGAGGTTCCACCGGTGCCGCTTCTACCCCCAGTTGCAGGCGCAGCGCCGACCGCAGTGGTTCCGATTGTCGTGGCGCCACCCGTCAGCGTCGTACTCGAACTGACTCCGCCGGTTGCTTTGACGCCACCGGAGGCGGTGCTGCCGCCTGCGTTGGTGACACCGCCCGCGTTGGTGTTACTAGTACTCGTGGAACCGCCTTGCGGGGCTGCGCCGCCTGTCCCTTGGGCACCGCCCGCGTTGGTGACGCCACCCGCCGCTTGTGTGCCTCCGGGTGTCGTTGCGTTGCCGCCCGCCGACGTGTTGCCGCCAATCGAGGACTTGTTGCCTCCGTTGGTTGCTCCACCGACGGTTGCACTGCCGCCAGGCGTGCCGCTGTGGCCGGCGACCGACGAACTACCGGCGGTTCCGCCCGCTTCACTCGTGACCAAGTGACCCTCTTGATTGTCGAGGATCGCATTGCACGCGACGAGCCCAGCCGCGGCTGCCAACACAAACTTCACTTGAAGACTTAGAAACTTTGTTTGCATCGCGTAGCTCCCATCCAAATCCGTTGCCCGCCAGCCGCGGCTCACCAGGACCCCTTCACGAGTATACTTCCAGGTCCGACGGCAACCTGGGCGCCCGGCTGTGACTCAGCCTTGGGCGTGCTAATCCAGAGCGTTGCACCGGTTGCCAACCCCGCTGCGCCCACGATGAACGCGACTGTCGATACGTTGCCCCAAAGGCGTGCGTCGGAGCGCAGGCTCACGCCCTGCGAGTCATTGCAATTCGAGCCACTACAGTGGTCGTCCGCGTTGTCGTGCTTCGACTTCGACACCAAACCTGCGACGCTGCCGACAGCGACGCCCACCACGCCAACGCCGCCGACAACCAGCGCCACCGTACGTTGCGAATTCGATTTTGATTTGTTGGCTGGCTCTTCACGTGGAAGTTGCGTTGCACCTTTCGCTGGTGTAGCCATTGCTACCGCTGGCAAGGCCTCGAGCGTCGGCACATCGACTTGCACGGTTTCGCCCTTGCTCTTGATCTCGAGCGTCGTTTCCCAAGTCTTGTGCCCGGGCATGCTGGCCGTCACTTTGTGTAGGCCTGGGTCAGCGGGAATCGGCACACCGAACTGCACTTGGCCAACGCTGATACCGTCGCGAGTTATGGTAATGCCGCTACTCTTATCCGCCGCTGCAACATTGATAACGATCTTCGGAAGGGAGGGCGCTAGCGCACTAGCGCGCGCCCGGGCTTCAGCTTCTCTATCCGCGTTGCCGATCCGGTTTGCCGCAGCCGCCGCGCTGAGAAACGTGCTCCACGCGGAAGTAACACGACCTTGTTTTTCGTAGCAATTGGCTAGATTCAACAATGTGCCGCTATGGCCCACAATCCGAGCGCTCTCCTCGAACTTGGGACACGCTTCGGCGAAATTGCCCTGGGACATGAGCTGCCGACCCTGATCGAAGATCGCCTGAGCGGCAGCACTGTCAACGCTCGACGGTTCTGCTGCTGCGGTTGCCGAGGAGGTTGAGATCGCAGCGCAAATAAGCAAAGCGCTGTAAAGGCACGTCAATTTACTGGGTGTCGGCATGGCTTTCACTCATTGCATGTCGTCATACACGCCGCTCTTGACGGCGGCTCGGGTTGGTGACTTTGAAGGTGTTGCAACTGTGGTCTCTTTCGCTCCCGTCGAGGGACTGCTCGCCGACGGCTTCGCAGTGGCGGTCTTGGAATCCGACGGCTTGCCATTCGATTTGGTCGCGACCGCCTTCGCTGGCACAGGGGCAACCGGTGTAACCGTCGCTGAACTCGCTTGGACTGCAATCGAAGCAGTAGCGGCAGGCTCAGTAATCGGTGATGTGGTAGGTGCCGCTGCCAATGGCTTTTCGGCGACCACAGGTGGCGCAGCGGCATTCGACAAAGACTGGTGAGCGGATGCCGCTTGCGCGACGGCCGAAGCTTCGACTGCTGGCCGCGGGCTGGAAGCGTGTCGAGCCAACATGAATACGGCAAAGCCGACGCATAAGAGCGCACCCACGACTCCAAATACGGCCCACGCTTTCTTTTCACGCTTGGGCCCCGCGGTCTGTCCCCACGACACCTCCGTTGATACTACCGGGGCGGGCAAACTGGGCGCATCGGGCGCCGGAATCGACAATGAGCGCGCCGAAAGACCGGCACTCCGAATGATTCCTGTAATGCGTTCCACCGATGACCGCGCTCGGTTTGGTCCGAATGGAGCCAACGCAATTGCCAGCTCGGCAACGTTGGCAAAGCGATCATTGCGGTCTTTCTCAAGGCATCTATTGATGACCTGCTCGAGCGCAACGGCGACATCTGGCCTAACACTTCGAATCGAGGGTGTGGGCGAGCCAACTATTGCCATGCACAACGCGGGAAGGGAATCACCGTTATGCGGATACTGCTTCGTCAAAAGTTCATAAAGGATTACGCCGAGCGACCAGATGTCCGTTCGCAGATCGACGTCGCGTGAGGACTTCAACTGCTCGGGAGACATGTAAAATGGTGAACCCATCACCGAAGTGGTTTTGGTCATCGCCATATCGGGGCCAGATATTTGTGACCCCGTCGTCTTGGAGATGCCAAAATCGAGAACCTTGATCGAGAGCACGCCGTCTGATCGTCGAATGCAATACAGATTGGCGGGTTTGAGATCACGATGCACGATACCGAGCCCATGCGCGTCCGCAATGGCTTCGCAAGCCTGCAACACGAACTCGACGGCCTGCTCGATTGGAAGCGCCCCGTTCTTCTCCAACCATGCGCTCAGGTCGCGGCCCTCCAAGTATTCCATTACCATGTAGGGAGCGCCATTTTCGAGCGAACCTACGTCGATTACGCGAGCCACGTGTTCGCTCTTAATCTTGACTGCTGCACGTGCTTCGCGCGCGAAACGCCCCATTACCTCAGGGTTGCCGAGAACTTCGGGTAACAGAAACTTGATTGCGACGCGTTCATCGAGGTGCAAGTGATGAGCCGCTACCACTACGCCCATCCCACCAACTCCGAGGATCTTCTCGATGCGGTACTTGCCGGCTAGAACATCGCCTTCGCGCACACCGCTGGTGGGTTGGGTGTCTGTTATCATGAGGCCCGGGTACCTACCCCCCCCGCATTAGACAGTCGGAGGTAGCAAGAACATCAATCTTTCGCTTGGGCCCGCCGACTGTCAAGAACTACCGGCCCCGAACCTTTGTTTTCACACAGAACGACCCCCCTTAGCCTGATCCGATGGCGCACCCACGCCGTGCCGCACTCATCGAAATAGTAGCCACGTGCCGTCATCCCGCCCAGCAAGAATTTGGAAGGCCGGATCACTTGAATGGGTTCTTGAGATCTCGCGTCGCTTTGCTTGGGTTGGTGGAAGTCTGAGGCCTTTTGGCACGCGGTGCCGAAGCGGGTGGAGTCTTTGGCGAACTTGGCCGACGCGATGCGACAACGTCTGAAGTCGGGTTGGAGATCGGGGTCGGCTCATTCACTTGCGGAATCGAGTTTGCGGGCGGTGGTGCGAGGTCAACGTGGCTTTCCGCCGGTCGCCGATTTACAACCGTCGCCGGTGCAGAAGAAGGTCTTCCAGCTATGATCGCTGCGCCCAGGAACCCAACGAGCGCACACAGTGCCGCCAACCAGACGAACTTGTATTTCAAGCCGCCGAAGTGCGCGCGTAGCGATTGATGAAGGGGAACCATCGGTCGCGCGTCGCCGCTGTCCATTGCTTGGCGGATCTCCCGAATCAGTGGGTCAACGACCAGCCTTCGAGGCTCAGTCGGGGCGTTGGGCAATTGCGACGGGAAGAACGAGTGAATGGGCTTTACGCCTGTGCTGTCGGCTGGGTCAATCCAAGTGCGCAGCGAGGCATCGCAAATATCTTCGTTGACGCCATGTTCCAGCAACCATTCGGCCAGCGTCCTGCCGAATGCGTGCATGCTTTCGTAGCGACCGGCAGGGTCTTTTGCGAAACCCTTCGAAAGGATTTGCCAGAGTGCTGGCTCATCGAGACCGTGCTCTGCGATCGGTCGTGGTTCGCCGTTCATTACCCTCCACAAGACCGCAGCGCTACCGCCGTCACCTTCGAAAGGCCGGTGGGCGGTAATCATTTCGTACAGCACAACGCAGAGAGACCAAATATCTGCGCGTCCGTCCACGACAGCGTTGCCAACAAACTGCTCGGGCGACATGTACGCGGGGCTACCAACCAGTGCACCCGCTTGCGTCAGCCCCACCGAGGCACGCCGTTCGAGCTTGGCAACGCCAAAATCCAATACTTTGGGTTGAAGTCTTTGGCCCGCAGGACGCGCGAGGAAGATATTTGCAGGCTTCAGATCGCGATGCACGATGCCGTGGGCATGCGTGGCAGACAGCGCATCAATAATGGGCAAAAGTGTCTGCGCTGCGCGGTTGGGTGATACGCAGCGACGCCGTTGCAGCGCTTGATCCAGACTCTCACCACGCAGCAACTCCATGACGATGAACGGATCGCCAAATTCGGCAAACCCGAAATCGAAGACTTGGATAATCGCCGGGTGCCCGATTCGGGCTGCAGCCCGTGCCTCCTGCAGCATGCGCTCGGCGATGCCATCGACGTCATGGGCCAATTCCGCGCGCACCAACTTGATCGCCACATCGACGTCGAGCGTCCGATTCTTGGCCAACCACACCGAGCCCATCCCGCCTTGGCCCAGTTCCTCTATCAGCTGGTACTTGCCAGCAACGATCGCCCCAGCATCGTAACGGTTCGCTCGATGGCTCTCGATGCGAGCCTCTGATTGGGCAAGCGTTGCCACCTCGGGTGGTGTCACCCGGTCGCCATTGTCCGCCCACAACTCATCGGCGGTCTGCTTCAAATTGGAGTAACCTAGTGCTTCGGCCGACATGATCCGTGTTCAAGCAGCGAGCATTTGCTCGGCTGCATCTACAACGGCCAATTCCGCCATCAACTTGAGCGCCAGGCGCACATTGTAGTTCTGCCACCGACCCGCGAACCATTATCAGCGCCGGGCCGGGTCTCCATACGTATCAGCGGGTCGGGCGTTGTTCTGACTCCATTATCGAGGCATACGGGCCGTCATTGACTCCGTTATCGTAGCCGGTCGTGCCCGCGACCAAGGCATCGTTCCATTCGCCAATTGGACCTCTGACGGCATTCCCTAAAAAGTCCTACCCACAAACTCCCGCACCACCCGCACGATCTCCTCATCTACGTCTGCTTCCGTGCGCCCTTGAGTTGCCAGTGCACGGGCGCCGACGCGCAGCGAGTGATCGCCACCGTCAACAATGAGCAGTTCGTTCGGCGCAGTCATGCGTTTTCGCACTTCAGCTAGGCGATCGAGCGGGCAGAGCGCGTCCCGAGTTCCTTGAATGAAAAGTATGGGGGTACGGAGCTCAAGCAGGACGGCGTCTCGCACGGCTCCCTTCGGGGCCACGAGCGGATAGCCCAAGCAGACGAGTGCCGTTGGGCCGTTCTTGCCGAGCTCATTCGCTAAGTGGCAACCAATGCGTCCGCCCATGCTTTTGCCGATGAAGGCGATGGGCCCTGTGTGCTCGGCGCGCAGGCCGTCATAAGCCTCTTTGTGAGCCGACAATAAGACCGGAAGCCTGTCGGGCGAGCGCCGCCCTTCGCGTTGATACGCGTAATCGAAGCATTCGACGCGACCAATCTCCCGCAGTCGTCTTGCAAAAGCCTGCATCCAATCCGAAGACGAGGCCGCACCGGCACCGGGTGCAAACAAAAATGCAAGCTGCGCGAGCTTCGCCTTTGAACTCACGATACGACCTCGATACGCTCGGTCATTCGCGGAGCTTAACTGCCGCAGCTGGGCCTTGCAAATTCTGTCTCCACAGCCTGGATCTCGAGCCGAAAGGTCAGTGGGACCGTTTCTCGCGAATCCAAATGCGCTATATGTGGCTCGAATGTTTGGTCTCTTTGACACCGGCTGATCAGAGTTGCACCGGCGAGACCAATACGGATTTGAATGGAGTGCAATTAGAATGGCTATTTACGAGTACGAAGTGCTGGATACGGATGGAGCTGTCGTAGGCATTTATGAAGCTGAACAAAAGATGAGCGATGCCACACTCACGCAGCATCCCCAAACGGGTCAACCCCTGCGTCGAATTCTCTCCGCGACTTTTGCTCACGGTTCCCGCTCGGAGAGCTCGAGCAATTGCGCCGGCGGCAGCTGCCCCATGGGTGCGGGTTTCGATCCCGGCAGTTGTTGCGGCGGCGGCGGGTGTGGGTTGAACTGAACCGCGGTTACCGCAATATCTGCGAGTTTATGACCGTCGCCGGAGCCTTGGCGAGCACGTAAAAGCCGTACAAGTTCGGGGTCTCGAATGTGCCACGTGGGTTGTTCTGTGTAATCGAGTCCGTTATCGTGATAGACCCGCTGCTGTCGTTGCTGACGAAGAAGACCGCACTGCCGCCCTCGTTGGCCATGTTGTTCTCGAGCAAGCTGCTGGTAATGTTGAGCACGATCTCGTTGCCGTCGTTGTAAATGGCTCCACCGTTGCCGCCTTGGCCGCTATTCGCGCCGTGACCGACAGCAGTGTTGTACGAGAGCAAGGTATTGAGGATGTTCCACGAAACGCCGATGCTGCTGAGCGCGCCGCCGTTGGCACAAGAATTCCCAAAACCATCCTTGCCACCGAACGTGCTGTTGACGACCCAGACTGGCCTCGCGGGCCCGGCGCCGGCTGCAACCAGGTAGTCGAGTTTACGAATCGCGCCGCCTCCAACGTCGGAGCCGAGGTCATCGCACACGTTGTTGAAGAAGCGACAATTGACGACCTTAAGGCTTCCGCCCTGCGCGTGGATTGCGCCACCGCCGCCATCGTTGTTCGTGCCTTCCGGAATGCCCTTGGCGCTGCCGTCGATGAACGTGAGGTTCTGCACGACGAGCTGCACACCAGGGTTCGTGTTGCAGTCGCCAGGGCCCGGCGGATACACCTGCGCCTTGTCGCAGGTGGCCATGTAAAGGATTCGCGTCGTCCCACCGCCGCTCAACGTCACTTTGTTACCGCCGTCTATGACGAGCTGGGTGCCCTTGTCGTTGAAGACCTTCGCGGTTGAAGTAAGAACGATGGTCACCGGATCGGGCCCGCAGTTGAATGTGATGATGCCCCCCTTCGCAACCGCTGCCACGAACGCGTCGCCAGTGCAGCTCGCGGGGGTTCCCGTTCCAATCACGGTAGTCGGAGACGAAACGTCCTCGGCTTGGCCTGCGGCAGGCACAATCGCATGCCCGTCGGCGTAGCCCGCGGGCGGCCCGTCCTGCGGATTCGTCGGTGGTGTCGTGGTGCTACCGCCGTCGTTCGACGCATCGAGCGAGGGTGGCTTACCGCTGCACGCGGCGACCGTAGCGATCGTGAATAGCGCAACACCCACAACGGCAGAAGACTTTGAGACCATTCTTTCACACTATCACGCCCAATGTTTGCGCAGCAACGGCGCCCTCCAACCACCTTGTACGCAACGACGGCCGCTAATATCAAAGGCAAAAACTGCAACCACGCAGCACAAGTGACCACAACAATTCCAGTCACAGTCCTTGTTAGCTAACTGTTCCCGGGCACCGGAGCTCTTCTGCGGATGCCGCGGCACGCGTCTCCCCAAGTGCTACAACCCCCGCAATGCGTCCCGCTATCGCCGCAATCCTGGATCGTCTGCTCAAGTGTAAGGACGCTAGTTTATCCTTGGATACAATCGGCGATGCCATCGGTGCCGAGCAGATATCTCAGGCGGAAATCGAAGAGCTGTTTCATTCACTCGAAGCCGCGGGGCGCGCGGTCGATGCGACCGCTCCCAATGTTCGGCTGCACCTGGTACTCGTTCTGCGCGAAGCGCGGCGCCTGCGCGAGCTCCATCATTCGAATCCCGACGTAAAAACTCTCGCGCAGGCCACTAAGCTAACGGAGCGTGAAGTCCGCGCAGCGCTGCTATACGCCTCGGTACTGAGTGGCTAACACCCGCGTCCCGGCGCGTGCAATTGAAGATTCTTTTGTTGTTGCGGCACTCGCACGTCGATTGTTCCTCCAACACTCGGGCCTCAGCCCGCGGCGGGCTCGATCAAAGCGAACCCATCATTCGCATGAAACCGCCTGAGTGTGCCGCTTACCGAATTTTCGCTTCAGGGTTCGTATTCTAGCGGGCAAACACATGGCCCAAACATAAACGATCGCAAGCTCAGGAATGTGGCCGCTCAGGACGGCAATCGTCACCTGTGCGGTACGCGGCGCGGTTCATTCAATCGACGGCAACTCGTCTCGCATCTTCAGAACCACGTCAATCTTGCGGCAAACGGACGGTAGAAGCAGGCATGGCGATTACCGGCACATGGCTACGATTCAAACGAGCGAGAAGGTTCGAAATACTGACTCGACTCGTCTGCAGGAGGATTAACCACCACGCCAAGCTTCGGGTTTGGCTGAACAATGGCCCAATTTCAGCACGCTCCGCGGCCAAAAAGGAGCGTGGGAATCGTTCGCGCCAGGATGCAGACATCCAACCAAAACGACCAGTTACGGACGTAGTAGGAATCCAGCTCAACTCTCTCTTCGTAAGTTGTGTCGTTTCGACCGGACACTTGCCACAGACCACTGAGACCCGGAAGCACACGTTCATATAGCGAGATCCGCTCACGGTAGCGGTGAATTTCGGAGTTGATGATGGGACGTGGCCCAACAAGGCTCATTTCACCGACCAGTACGTTCCAGAGCTGCGGCAGTTCATCCAGGCTCGATTTACGAAGTAACCGCCCAACCCGGGTCACTCGTGGGTCGTTCCGAAGCTTTTGTTTGGATTCCCACTCGTCTCGCGCTTTGGGATCTCGCTGAAGGTAGTCGGTCAAAACAGTGTCGGCATTGACCACCATTGAGCGGAATTTCCAGGCGAAGAATGTACGCCCGCCTCTGCCGATTCGCCTGTGTCCGTATATTACGGGACCTTTCGAATCCAACTTAGTGGCGAGGGCAATCAAGGCAACCAATGGCAGCGCGAGAGTGCCGAGCATAAGCACCCCGACGATATCCAATGCACGCTTGAGCATTTGCGCGGCAGAGCCGAATAACGCTGGACGCACCTCGACCGCCAGGATATCCCCGGAGCCACGCGCTGACACCCAAGTCGTTGAGAAATCAAACGGATCGGGGACAGCTTTCAGGCTCATCAGCGTGTGTGCCTGATTCGCGAGTTGCAAATCAATTGCTTTTGCGGCATCCCCGCAATGGCCACGATTGCGCAAGGCGCTCCAAATTGATCAACGACCACCGGGGCCGAAATCGAGACGAGTAACGACGGGAACCCCACGCCCAATTGGAGAATCATTGACCATGACCACTGCCCTGATAGCCGCGGCCTGTTGATTCGGCGCGTGGCTAACGAGCCTATGCCCCGTACTCCCAGTCACGAGCACTAACGCTGACTCCCTCCACCATGAAAACCGACCAAGACACGCTCTCGCTAGGGCGCGAGTCGCCGGAACCAGCGCCAGCGAGATCAGCCAGCCGCTCGCCAACAACTGACGCGAATAGGACAACGCATGGGGAAGGAGCGACACCATGCAGATGAGCACCAGAAATAGTGAACAACTCGCAAGGGCGTACCGCCTAAACTCCCGGACGGAGTCAACAATACTTGTACTGTACATCCCGAATAGTAGATTAGTGACTAATACACACCCGAACGCCGGCCACATTGCCCAATAAGCGGCCAGCTCGGAGCCGCCTGTTGGGATCCCGAATGACCACCGAGCCACGGCTGCCGCCAAAAGTACACCGATCAGATCGGTGGCGGCCAAGCAAGCCAGGCTCGATTTGGACGGAATGGGTGATGCTACTGAATTGCGCAGACGCTGGAATCTGGACCGAAATGGGATCTCATACGTTGCCGAGACTTGAGGCACCCGAAGCCGCGTAACGGATGAAGATAGCTCAACCCCAGAACGCACATTCTGCGCGTCGCTGCGAGCAAAATGACCGACAGAATTCATGACACCTGGTAGAAGCAAAAAAGTAAGGGCCACCAAAATGGAAGCCTTGGTTCCTATATCACAAAGTTTTTCTTCGTGCGAAAGTCAAATGCGATGGTTTGCTGATTTACCGCGCCAAACTCGTGCTTTTCCTCAGCCTGCAGTGGCGAAGAACTCCTAGCTGGGTGCGTCCGCCATCACACGGGCAGCAGAGGACGGCGAGACCCGATATGTATTAAGTGTTTCGTTCGCTCTTTCAGCGTCATCGGTTTGAAATCGGCTGATCAGAGAAGAACCAATACACTGGTACAGTAACCAATGCGGCGACCAGGCTCGGAATTTCCCCTCTTCGAAATCCGTCGACAGAAATGCTCGCGATTACGTCTTCGGGAACGCGTTGCGTCACTTGTTGCATTTGCCAAAAAGTGTGGTTCACTGGCCAGCTACGCTGCCCCATCCTCCGGCGCCTCGCCAGATGACCGACACGGACAGCGCGGCGTTGTTGCGCGTCGAAACCTGGAACGCCTCGTTTCCAACGTGCTCAACGAAGTTGTCAACTTGCATCCAGAGCCCTGGCCGCAGCACTCCGAGGACACGTAGCCCAGCCCGCGAACGAATCTCAGCTAGACCGGATGAGCGTCGTGAAATCGCCGCGTGCTCCGGAAAATCGTATACGTCGCTGCCGATGCGAATGAACTCAGCCCATGGTGAGAGCGACACAGTGCTGTTCTCGAAATCCCAGCGCGGGCTGACGTAAAGGGAAGTTGCGTCGGGACCCAGCGGTGAACCGGCAGTACGACTTGCACTCGTCATTCCGGACGTAAACAGCCCGTGCTCTTGAGAGCGAACTCCAGTGTGATGCAGCTCCACAAGGAAGCCGTGGCGGCCCTTGCGACCCAGCGCCGACGCCGCCCACCCCACGAGATAGTCGGTATCGTAGGTAAGTGCGCTTATGAACTGACTGCGTGTGTCTTCGAACGCAACCTCGGTATAGAAGGTACTTTTTAGCGGGCGGACCTGAAGTGTCAGGTCCAACGCGACACGCCGATCGGAAACGCCAGCGCCCGGCCATGGCCCGGTTCGGGTTACGTGCTCCTCAAAAAACTGGCCAAACGATACGTGCGGGGCGCCTTCGCCGCCGAGCAGCAGCAGGTTCGTGAGGCCAAGGCACAGGCGATCGGAGATCTCGACGTAACCACGGGCAATGGTGACGAGACTATGCGCAAACCGCTGGGGTGCGTCGAGCATCCCGACCAAGTAAGTTCCGCCCAATACGATGGGTACATTGGGGATTTTGAGCGCGTGAACGCTGAAAGCGACATGGTCGAGTGGTGGCGGTTGATCGCCCCAAATAAGCTGTGTGCGGCGGCCGGGACCGATCGCTACGATGTTCCGACCGACTGTTAACTCGGTGCTACCGAGCTCTAGGCTGGCGTATAGACGATCCATTGCGAGCCCAGTTGCTCCGCTTCCAGAAGTCCCGGTCCGCGACTGAATCCGTGAGAACGCAGACAACCAAGTCCCGATACCCGCCGAAGAATCCATCTCCAGGACTTCATGCAGACCGTCCCCGCACGGTCGCCCCTCCTGATGCTCGCAGACCGTGTCCACCGAACCATTGATGTCGCGGGTGCGCGCGGGCACTGAGTAAGGACGAGCCAGGTCGCTCGCCAACGTTAGCCTGTTGGTCAACCGAGCGATGGGTCTTACCCAGAAGCCGTGGATAGCAGGGGCAAGCAGGAACGCATCTGGAGGCTGCCCAGCTTGCACCAACAACGATTGAACCTGAGCCTCAGTGAGAGGCCGAGTTCCAGAAAGTGGCCAAACAGGAATGAGCCCAAGATCTTGCAAGCGATAGAGCTGCAAGTACGTCAAATCATCTAACGGCACCTCCGGAGTGGCCATGGCACTGCGGGCATTGACCAGCACCATAACGGCAGCGAATAGAAGGGCGACACGTAGAGACCGACCTGAAACCATTGGGCAGGCATTGATATCGCGCGTTACCCACCCGTGTCGCGATTTTCGGTGCTCACGGGCACAAGGCGGCGACTCATTGGCCGGTAGCCCAATCGCACCGGAATGCCTTTCCTTGCACTGGTAAACCAGTCCCATGATGCTGGACCCAGAGCTACGCATGTGTCATACATTTCGTATGACGGATTCGCGAGAAAGGCGCGTCAACGCACGCATCGATAGCGAACTCGAGCGCAAATTGGGTTATCTCCGCGGGCGAACGCAGCAGAACACGACCGCCGTCGTGCGTGAGGCGATCGAACGTTATCACGCGGCAATCTCCAAGTCAGGTGGGACTCCCTCGGAAATCCTACAGCGGTCCGGCTTTCTCGGAGGCTTCGACGGCCCGAGTGAACTATCTGTCAGGTACAAGGAAGAACTCGTCGCGTCCCTGGCAAAGAAGACATGATCTTGGTCAACACCGGTTTCTGGCTCGCGTTGGCCAATCGCTCCGACGCGGCGCACGAGAGGGCTCGTCTTGCGTTGGCTCGCCACCGCGGCCCATTCATCACGACCTGGCCAGTCATGACGGAGACGTGTCATCTGCTTGCCGCGCGCCTCGGTTGCGATGCCGAGTTGGCGTTCGTGCGCAGCGCCGTCGCGGGGGCCTTCGAGATCTTTCGACTCGAACCCGATCATCTCCCAAGGGTCGAGGTACTGATGGTGAAGTATCGTAATCTTCCGATGGACCTGGCAGATGCCTCGCTCGTCATCGCCGCGGAAGAACTCGGTTCGGGACGGATACTGTCCACCGATCGACGCGACTTCGGAGCCTATCGCTGGAAGTCCAGAAAGCCGTTCAAAAGCCTGCTCGAGTGACGCCGTTCATTCGCCGATCCGCATACAAGAACCGGACTTGGGGGCACAGCGGCACGGAAACACGCCCGAATTCGGGGGGCGCGCCATCGCGACAACGCAGGGCAGCGCTACCGCAACTACCCACCTTCTCTTAAAGCCCCAATAATATTGCCACATTCCACCGGCGTGCGCATGAACTGCCGGCGCGTGCTCCGAATGACGCTGACTACGAATTCAAGGCCATCGTCTCCAGTGACGAGAACCGTGCAAAGTCTCGATCTGCCGTCAACAACCGAGCTCCATGTGCTAGACACAACGCGGCGATGGCTGCATCGAATGCGAGGTTGCCCTTGGAATCAGCCGAAATGGAGAGGTCGCGAAATGTGGTCCAGTAATCGGCGTCTGGCACGAGTACAATGACGGTTGGCGACTCGAGCAAGGCGTTAACGAACGCCAATGCAGTGGCCAGAGGTGACGGTGGCGCGAACACCCGAGGATGCGTCACGACCCTCACGAATTCGCTCAAGCAAAATACCGGCACGCTCCACGGAGCAAAGCCGACGGCTAGGCGCTCGATATGGCTTTTTGCCAGCGCATGCTGCGGCGTCTCTTCACGGTGCGCGTAAATGAGAATGTTGGTATCGACTGCAATCATGACTGCCGTTCGAGCAAATCTAGTAATGTCGAACGATCGGCAACATCCACGGCAGGTGGCCGCTCACCCCGAACCGTAGGAAGCTGAAGCTCGAAGCGCCGAACGGACTTGGGACGCGGGGCCATGCGGCTGCGCAACGCGTCCTCTATGAATGCCGTCAACGTGACGCCCTGGGAAGCCGCAAGTTTCTTGGCGCGACCCAGCAGATTCTCGTCCAAATTCAGCGTAGTCTTCATGATATGGCTAAACCATATCACACAACCATACATATGGCTAGGAATTTTCCACGCTTACATTGGTCGGCACCGCGCGCCATTGTGACGTGCTCCGGGGCTCACGCCCGGGGGGCATAACGGCTAGACTTCTCAAGTGTTGCGCAGGTGGCAGCACAATCGCGAGTGAAACTCATGACCCATATCGCTTTCGACATCGACGACGGAATTTTGGCGCGGTTACACCGTGACCCCGGGGAATTCACCCGTGAGCTTCGAATCGCTGCAGCAGTGAAGTGGTACGAACGCGAACTCGTGAGCCAAGGGCGAGCCGCGGAAATTGCCGGTGTGTCCAGGGCGAAATTCGTTGAAGCGCTGGGGCGCTACGGAATCACGCCATTCCAAGATTCTCTGGAAGACCTCATGCAGGCAGTCCAGGTGCCTGCCGATGGCTGAAAGTTACTGGGTCGTAAACGCCTCCCCGATCATCGCCTTGGCGAAGGTTGACCGGTTAGACCTTCTCCTGAGTTCGGCACGAACCCTCGTGATTCCCGACGCCGTGGTCCAAGAGATTCGCGCTGGACCAGCCGGCGATCCCGCGAGAACAGCAGTAACGGGCGGTTTTGGGGGCATTCCGACTCCCGTCGAAATGTGTTTGGCGAAACCTGGGAATCCTATGCGCTAGCTACTGATGAAATATCAAAACTCGAAGTGACGATGGGGGCCAATGGGCCAAAATCGAGCTGGCGCGTCGTGTATCAGTGCAAAGCAAACAAGTTACGGTGACAGTCGTCCAGATTTCGCCGCACGATTATTGAAAGCAACCCTGCCGAAACTCTTGTACACCTGACACCCGGGCAAATGGTACGCATCACCCGAGAGTTTGCCAATCTATCACAAATCGAATTGGCAGCCCGTGCCGGGCTAACGCAAGCAACGGTTCGGCAATCGAAACCGGCAAGACTGCTCTTGGCGTTGTACGTGCGAAGCGTTTGGCCGAGGCCATGAAGATTCACCCGGCGGCTTTGTTGTTTCCGGAGTAGCAAACTCCGTCCGGAAATTCACATCGA
Source organism: uncultured delta proteobacterium (assembly GCA_963819085.1). Taxonomy (GTDB): domain Bacteria; phylum Myxococcota_A; class Polyangia; order Polyangiales; family Polyangiaceae; genus FEN-1139. Next base: position 302,606 of record CAWFUX010000037.1, on the reverse strand, counting down.
CGCGTGGACATATCATATCGGAAAACCAGGCAAGAGTTGTCTCTCCAGGCTGGTTTGACAATACGTAAATTTGCTGCGATAATTAGCGAAAGCTCATGCCCCACCGCAACGCCTCTGATCTTCCCGAAGATATTGCCCGCTTCGCGCAGGCTCAAATTTCGGCTGGGCGATTTTCGAGTGTCGAAGATGTATTGCGTGCCGGTGTCGAGGCGCTGGAGCAGCGCGATGCAACGGATGCCGAGCGCGCTCGCCTATTGCGCGCCGCGTGGGACGAAGGCCAGGAATCCTTGCAACGCCACGGCCAGCAGCTTGCCGCGGAAGCTGAATTTACGGCGTTTCTTGATGAGTGTGTGACCGAGTCCAGCCGCGGCTGATGGTGAAAGTTGTTTTCACCGAGGCAGCCAAGGCCGATATTAGGCAGGTCATCCGCTTTACTCGCCAACGATGGGGACAGCAGCAAGTCCTGGCCTACCGCGCGCTGATCTTGGCAGCGCGTAACCGGCTTTCGGAAGACCCTGCCCTTGGCCATCACCGCGAGGAATTACCCCCGGAAGGCCGGGTTTTTCACATCAGCCAAACGGGTAAGCCCGCGAGCCACTTCTTTCTGTACCAGATTTCGCAGGACAATACGGTCGAGGTGCTCCGTTTCCTGCACGAAGCCATGGATTTGCCCCGCCATTGGCCGCCTAGCAAAACGTGATCCGCTGGTGCACCCCTGAGCACTTCGCGTTGTCGGGTCCACCTAAACTCTCGTGCAGTTGTTCGAGAGGCGACACAACCTCAACTGACCTCGTCAGGAAAGGAACCCGGCTCGGGGCCGCGTTCCTACTGCGCCTCATCCACAAGTAGCGGAGGTGGGTACTGCCTCAAGAATTCCTCACCCGCGTCATCGGCCAGTTCCGCAATCGAGGGCAAGTCGAGACTGATGTGATCGTGGCCTTTGAAAGTCTCCGTCAACAGGCGAGTCTAGCCCGACTGCCGGTAGCCATTGAGCAGAATCGCCGCCCTTTGTGCGGCCAGACTTCTGAGAAAGTCGCCAATTTCAGCAGCAATCCAGCTCATTTGGGTAGTTTTCAATACTACATATCAAATGTCAAAACTCGAAATGAATATGGGGGCCGATGGGCCAAAATCGAGCGAGCCTTGACTTGAAAGGGAGTCGGGCAAGACTCACCCTTCAGTGGCGCGTCGCGTATCAAGTGCAAAGCAAACAAGTTACGGTGACAGTCGTCCAGATTTCGCCGCACGATTATTGAAAGCAACCCCTGCCGAAACTCTTGTACACCTGACACCAGGGCAAATGGTACGCATCACCCGAGAGTTTGCTAATCTATCACAAATCGAATTGGCAGCCCGTGCCGGACTAACGCAAGCAACGGTTTCGGCAATTGAAACCGGCAAGACTGCTCTTGGCGTTGTACGTGCGAAGCGTTTGGCTGAGGCCATGAAGACTCACCCGGCGGCCTTGTTGTTTCCGGAATAGCCGATGGGGGCCAAAGGGTGACGGTCACGACTGAACTCCACTTGGACCGACACTCCGAAGCGGCTTCAACTGGCCCTCGTTGCCATCACCGCTCCTGGAATTCAGGCTCTGGTATTTGGCTGTCATAACTAGCGGTTAGCCCCGAACCGCCGAAAAAAAAGACTTGGGGACACAGCGGTGCGGAAACACTCCTGAACTCCGGGAGCGCTTGGTGTGCAGCCGACCAGGTTGGCTGTGAACAGATTGGATGCGGCAGGCTCGCCAAAAACATTTCCGAAGTCCGAATGACGATTTGAATGCGACGACCCGAACCTTGCAGCATCTATAAGGCAGTGGACAACCGACTAAGGTGTGCAGCCGACGCTACGGCTTGTCTGGGCGGCAGCGTTTCGGCAATGAACACGGATAGTGTCCTTAAGTGGGCGCAGCACCTGAATACCGAGGTCACCATCTTTGGGGTGGGCTAATGGTACAATGGCCGAATTCAACCCTGGTTCAAAGATTGTCGTCGGGACTAGCGTGACACGTGCGATCATAGCCTCCCCTACTTGCCAGACGGGCAGGACAACCGGCGAAACGAACAACTTCAAGTTGGTGGATGGTTCCTGCAGTGTCACCGGCAGGGCATCGCCGTCAATTCAGTTCATGGACAGCAACGCCACCCCGCTTCCGAGCGAGCCATTTTGTGGGCTGAATAACGTCACGCAAATTAAGTTTCCGCTATCGTAAATGGGATTTCCTGAAATCTCAACGCGAAGCCTGCAGTCCCCACCTTGTTCACGAGCCGTTGAAAAATGGCGGTGTTCAACGCCGATGGGGCGGACTAAGCGCATCGTGTCAACATGGCGGTTACCACCCCAACCTGTCGAAGTATTTGAAGGGCAGGCCCACGCCTAGCGTACCAATACCTCGACCAGTACCACCGCGATTGCCGCCTGCCCTCGATGGGCGACGGATCCTACTTGTATCTCACGGCGCCATGCTGCTGTCACATGTGTATTCGAGCTTCATCGTGCTGCCAATTCTCTGGTTGGCTTTCCGTGCCGACGTGTCCCCCACTAATGGACAGCTCGGAATTTGGTCAATACATAGAGTGTGGCTGCCGTATGTTCTTATTTGGGGATCCGCGGGACCATTGTTTGCATGCTTGATTCTACTAGGAATGCTCGCGTCTCGCCGCTGGGTACGCCCCGCTGCACGGCTTTACGCCGTTGCGTCCCTGCCAACTTTGTTCCTTGCCCCGCCAGCTATTTGCCTGTTGTTTGCGACCCGACCTCGGCAAATCGCTGGTTAATCCCCGAAGGAATCCTCCGGCTAGGCTGCTGGCTTGTCGGGTCGGCCGTTCTCGTATACGTTGGTTATCGCCTACGCGACTTAATCACCTTGCAGCCTCTGGGGGCGGCCTCTCCGACAAGCTATGAACGAAACACAGTCACAGCGAAGATCTGGCGACGCCGGCGATTTCGAATCGAGCGCAGAGCTGAGGTTATCCAATGAACAAATCCTTGCAAAGCTGATTGCTGAGCGGGCCCGCGTAGCTTGGCCAGCCCTGTCGATCGATACGGAGCCATTCATAGGGCGCGTTATTTCATTGGTTGATACAACTCTGCCTGCGGAAGAGGCACTCGGGCGCCTGGCCATCGAGGATCTTTTCTTGGCATATGCGTGCAGCCTGAACGACAACAAAGCGCTTAGTGCATTTGCCGAGGAATATGATCGTGAGTTGCGGATCATAGCCAGGAGACTGCATATCTCGGACGACGAATTCGATGATGTTCGACAGGAACTCTGGGACAGATTATTCCTTGTGTCCGGCGACCAGCCTCCGAAGATTCTGGAATATCGCGGAAGAGGGCCATTGCGTCATTGGTTCCGAGTGCTCGCAACACGCAGCATCCTATATGATCTGCGAAAATCTCGACGACTTGAGAATCGTCAATTCACGGATGGCGAGCCACCGCTTCGGGAAGCGGCTCTCGACACTGACCCGGAATTAGCAAGTATTCGCGGATACTATAGAGAGGCTTTTCGATCTGCATTTGAGAAGGCCGCGCGAATTTTAGAACCCGAAGAGCGCAATTTACTCAAGTGCCACTACATTCTGGGCATGTCTACCGATCAACTGGCAAAATCTTTCGGCACCCACAAAGCAACTGCCGCACGCCACGTCGCCAGTGCGAGACAAAAGCTGCTCGACCAAACTCGCTCTCAGCTCAAAGGGCAATTAGATATCGACAGTGTTGAGCTCGATAGCGTCATGCGGCTCTTTGACGGTGAAATATCGATTAGCCTTTCGAGACTCTTGAAATAGCGTCACGAGCGGCTGCTAATCCAGGTGTTTCATTGAGCACGAGACAGCACCTCGACCTCGGGAAGCCTAGATTCGAGGGGGACATTCAATACAGTCGAATGCCACCTCTCGGAAGCCGGGCAGTGACCCTGACGGAAGAGTTGCCCCCAGGCAAGTATTAAATAGTGACGACATTTGCCGTCCGTAGCTTGCCTCGATTTGCACGGCCGCCTCTTGATGCCAGAATTCAAACATGACGATTCCAGGTCGAATCCATGCAGTTTTCAGAGGCGGCGTTCTTCGTCTAAACTGGCGGGAGAATTGACTTCATCGAGAATACAGCTCAAGAGGTACCGAGCATTCCAGTATGGTAAAGAGTGAATCGTCTAGAACCCTCACTTGCGCGGCAATTATCGGTATTCTGATTGTTCTCCTGCCGACGTCTTCCGTCGCGCAGCCCGCAACTCCGTATACTATCGCGGCCTCCCCCTGGCCCGAACATTTTGGCAATCATCGGGCGATCATCGAAATCGAAGAGCCTGCCGATGCCGTTCGAGTCCAGTTTCTGTGGCGCCGCCATGATCCGGGTGTGCAAAAGAGGCGGCTTATTGTCGTAGATGCCGAAACCGGGGAAGAGGTTGGCAACATCTTGCGCGTGCAGGTCAGCCCGGAATTGTGTGACATAGTTGCAGGTCCAATCACAAAACCGGGACGGTATTTCTCAGACCATTTGCCGTATGAAGTAGTCGGGGGCTGGGGCTCCTATAACAAGGACTATTTCAAACCGGAATCACCCCCGGCACCTTCCTGGGCGAGTAGTGTCCAGTCCGATCTGGATTCCATAACGAGGGCCAAAGTAACTACAATTCAATCCCGTACACCCTTCGATAGTTTTTTCCCAATGGAGGTGATCTCCACGGAAAATGAGAAGTCGAAGTTACTGTCTTCTACTGATGACCCCTATTTGCTATTCCCCGAAAGTCGTGAATTTCCTATCCGGATGAGAGATGAGATTCCTCTAAAATGGCTAGACCAGGAGCGTCGGTCATTCAAAGGAAGTGCGTTGCGCAATGAGTACTACGCATTTCAAGTTGGCGTTGTTGCGGCACGACATGCACTCGATCGTGTAAAAGTAATCCCTTCCGATCTGAAAGAAGACAAGGGTGGAATTATCCCTTCCTCTTCTGTGACGTGCTTCAACACGGATGGCGTCGATCCTGACGGGAGCAGATTTTCGAAGAATATTCACGTAGACAAGGGTTCCGTTCAAGCATTGTGGCTTGGCGTTGACGTGAAAGCGGATACAAAACCGGGAAAGTATCGGGGCACGATAACCATCGAGCCTGCGAATTCTGTAGCAAGGAATATTGCGATAGAATTGACCGTAACGAACGCAGTCCTGGCAGACCGAGGCGACAGCGAACCGTGGCGGCATTCGCGGTTACGCTGGCTCAACTCCACGCTCGGCACTGACGATCATCCAACCGCCGCATATTCCCCGCTAAAGTCGATTGGGAAGAATCGTGTCGAGTGTCTGGGTAGGTCAGTTCAGTTGGCGGACTCCGGATTGCCTGCTCAAATTACCTCTTTCGGGACAACCATTCTTTCCGCTCCAATGCAATTTCTGATTGAAACGCCGGAGGGCGTTGAGACACCAATCGCAAGAAAGTCAGTCGATCTAAAAAAAAGCGACGGCATCCTGAAACGCGAATGGTTCGGCGAGACGGAACACTTCACACTTCACACGATACTGATAATGGAATTTGATGGGTATCTGAACTATCATTGCATCTTGCAGGCAAAGTCCGCGATCGGCGTCAAAGATGTTCGCTTGTCGATGCCGTTCAAGACAGAGGTCGCACAATACATGATGGGAATGGGTTTGCCGGGGACAACCGTGCCTCGCACACACAATGCACCGTGGAAGGGGCCCCAGGATAGCTTCTGGATCGGAAACACGTACGGAGGCATCCACTGCGAATTGCGTGGATCTACGTATAACGGTCCACTGTTGAATCTCTACAAACCCGCTCCCCCGACCAGCTGGAACAACAGTGGCAAAGGTGGATTCGCTCTCGATAAGGGCGTGAATGCAACGACCGTGAATGTCTATACGGGGGCTAGACAATTTGCCAAGGCACAATCGATTGAATTCGAATTCTCTCTACTTATCACGCCCGTTAAACAACTCGACGTCCACAGTCAATTCGCCAACCGATATTATCATGGAGGTTCAATTGAGCCTACGCCTGCAGAAACTGCAGCTGGTATCAAGATAGTAAACATCCATCACGCCAATATCTACAATCCCTACATCAACTACCCGTTCATTGCGACCAAAGAGATGAAGGCGCTAATCGATCGATTGCATCGTAAGGGTATGAAGGGAAAGATATACTATACAGTCAGGGAACTGACAAATCACGCAACCGAGATCTGGGCGCTCCGAAGTCTAGGCAATGAGATTCTTGCTGGCGGCACTGGAGGAGGATATCCGTGGTTGAGGGAGCATTTCGTGAATGACTACACCCCGCAATGGTATCAACATTTTGACGGAGAAGCGTTTGGTGTGGATGCTTCAATCTTGACAGCAACCGGCGATTCGCGATGGCTCAACTATTATGCAGAGGGGCTAGACTGGCTGGCAAAATACATCGGCATTGATGGTCTATATCTTGATGATGTCGCGTACGACCGGCGGATACTAAAGCGCGTGCGCAAAGTGCTTGAACGCGAAAATCACTCAAGCCTCATTGATCTGCATTCAAACACTGGATTTTCCCAAGGCCCGGCAACTCAATACGCAGAATTCTATCCGTACATCGACAAGTTATGGTTCGGGGAATATTTCCAATACGATACGATGTCGCCAGCAAACTGGCTAGTAGAGGTGAGCGGAATTCCATTTGGGTTGATGGGCGACATGCTGCAAGAAGGAGGGAACCGCTGGCGCGGAATGGTCTACGGGATGACCTCGCGTCTTCCCTGTGGTGCGGGGTGCGACCCGAGACCTGTATGGAAAATTTGGGACTCTTTCGGAATTGCCGATGCGAGGATGGTGGGATACTGGGATGGCAATCCTGTCGTGCGAACATCCCACCCGGATATCTTAGCAACTGCTTACTTGAAGGATCGGAGGGCGCTCGTTGCCATCGCGAGTTGGACGGACAAAGTTACCGCTGTACAGTTGGAAGTTGACTGGAAGCGGCTCGGCCTTGACCCCACGACCGCAAGAATTATTGCACCCCCGATCGATGGTTATCAGAGAGAAAAGGAGTTTCTGCCATCCGAAAATATTATTGTGGAGCCAAGAAAGGGGTGGTTGCTATATTTGCAACAGTAGGATACGCCGAAGGCCACAAGGACAGTGGGAGCGCACCCTTGCACGGCTTGGCGCGGCGTGAGTCCGGCAACTAGCAAGATGCTCCTTTGCGACGACCGAACGCAGCGAGAGCAAAGAACAGATAAGCTATGAGGTAATAGCGATGATGCAGGATTGGGTAGAGCGACACTAAGAATGATAGAACAAGCCCGTGTCTAAGAAAGAAGCGCTGTGCTTCGGTCCACGGTCGCTCCAGGAAATATAGTCTCAACGCAACGAATGTAAACATCAGTGACGAAAAAGCCGTGACAACGTACATCACTGGAGCTTCCTTCACGATCTCTCCCCATGTCGAAGGGGAGACGCCATCGGCGACGACATTGACGCCAAGTGTTATCGGAAACGTTAGAAGCTGACCGAGCGGCACTTTAGTCTGAATCGTGCACAACATGGACCACAACCACGCTGTGTTGAGGCCAAGTAAATCTGGGAGTTGGCTCCGTAGCTCCAGAAGTTCCGCCGCCTGCGGCACGAAAGGCAAGGCGTTGACTGCCAATGCGCAACCGACGAACAAAAGTACCATCCGCTTGTCGCTTCGACTCGCGAAAAACGAGCACACAATCATGACCGTCAGAATGTCCCGGGCGAATAGCCCAAGTACCATGAAGCAGAGTAGCCAGGCTGTGGATCGCCGGGCAGCAGCCCATGCCCCGCCCGCGACCACGAGGAACGCCCAAATGTCTTTATTGAGTGTGAGCACAAGCAACAACACGTAGGGATTGAATAGGGTCAGTGCAAGCGCTACCGGTGGCAGGTCAACCTTGAGCGCGTCCGCCGTGTCCATGAGCAGCGCCACCACGGCGAGGAACAGTGCGAAATTCATAACGAAGATCAGACTGTATTGCCAATGCGGCAAAATCGTTGCTGCAAGCTGCGCTTGCCAGTAGAGCAGCGCACCCTTGTAGGGTAAGATACTCATTGCCGCTCCATCGATATCCGAGAGAGTAAAGTTATCCGCCTGGTGTAAGTAAAGAGGGCTATCGGGCAGGAACCGCGTACACGGTCCATCGCCGTGAACGCAGTTTGACCACCAATTAACCCCGGTAATGCTCGGCTCGATGAGCAACAGGACGTAAGTGAGCATGCAAAGAAAAAGCAAAAGCCACAAGGGAACGGCGTTCACCAGGTAGCGAGAAACGTTGCTCGCCGGCCGAGGGCTAATGGGTACTGGCGTCGCCGAATCCATCGGATAGTGACCCTCAAAGGGCACCGACCATAGCATAGTCGGGAACCGTGCGCGCCTGGTGCTCGCGGTTTCGCGTGCCGGAGGAGCGGAATGCTGGACAATCGCTGATTGGCTAAGCGTGCCAAGGCTTTCCGCCTACCGCAATTCCGTATGTAACGAAGGGAACTCGTCAGGGAATCTGATGCTCCGGTGGCCTGTTCTTCTCCCAATTCTCCCAAACAAATCTGTATTGAAAGGTTAGATGGTGCGTCCTTTCCAATTGCTGTTGGATACGTTCCATCCTCAATGCAGCGTCATCGAACAAATCATGGAATTGTACCTGGATATTCTCGATATTCTCGATAAGCTCCAGTTCGATCAACCTCTCGAGCAACTCGAATTCGCCTCCTTCAATGTTGATCTTCATTAGGTGGATTCTACGTCCAGCCATGTCCGCGTTTGCGAACCACTCTTTCACATCGACAATCCTTATCTCTTCTCGACTGACGGACGCACCAAATATGGAACTACCATCGTTAGAGAGATTCAGCATCTCCGATCGCGACTGAGCGCCCAGGCCGTACTGGAAAACCTCAATTTTGTCATTCTTCTCGAATCTGTTCTTTATGATTCGTGCGAATGCGTCTACAGGTTCAAAAATGACGATGTTGCAGCAAAAGCGCGCAAATAGATCGCTGGCCCATTGGCCCCGATAGCCCCCGCAATCTATGACCAGTGAATCTCTATCCAGCGGGTAGTCAAATCGAAATACCTCGTCACCCCCGTCTTTCCACCATCTTCTTACGGCGCGATCTTGATCCGTCGGCAAGTATGTCTGCCTCAATCGCCGCGTAATCTTTTTTATCAGAGACATACAAGTTGAGCCATTTGCGAGAGTCAGATGGGCTTATGAAGCATGATGTTGGCGATTGCAAGTTTCAATTTCTCGGAGACCGGGCTCTGAAGGCCACTCGCTATCAATCGCCCCGGGAGAGTTCAGTCACCTTGCCCTCTACCCCAAACCCGGTTGTCCACCAACTCCGCCCCTGCTACCGTCCGCAATACCGTGCAAATCAAGCATCCACGCGCGCCAAATCCCTTGCCGACTTAGGTGGCAAAATCGCGGAAACCCGAACACCATGAGAGTCCTATGCGCATTAGGCGAGTACCTATATGGAGACAGGCAACGCGGTCAGGGGGTAGAGTACGCCGCGTTCATTCCGGCTTTGAAGAGACTTGGACACGAGGTCAGCCACTTCGAGTCGCACGATCGAGCGAAGTATCCATCGTTCTCGCACCTTAATCTCGCGCTCCTAGCAGAGGTGGACCGGCTACGGCCCCACGTGCTGCTGGCTGTACAGATGAACTACGAGATCTGGACGGAAACACTTGCGGTACTCAGAGCACGCGGCGACGTCGCCACAGTGTGCTGGACAACGGACGACTCGTGGAAGTACAGAGAGTGCTCGCGATTTTTGGCGGCGTACTACCATGGAATGACCACAACCTATGCTGACATTGTGGCACGATACAAGCGCGACGGCGCACCGAATGTCTTGCTCACACAATGGGCAGTGAGTAGCGATTGGCTGAACGCTCCGCTGCCGGCGGCGTGTTGTCGCTATCAGGTTAGTTTCGTCGGCGAAGCTCGTGGCGACCGCGTGCGGCAAATCAAAAGACTTCAGCAGGTTGGCATTGATGTCGCTTGCTTTGGACACGGCTGGGCGTCAGGCGCGGCCCCAGTGTCAGAATTGCCCCGCATTATGCGCGAGTCGGTAATAAGCTTGGGTTTTTCGAATGTGCCGGCCTTCAAATCTGGGCCCAAGCAAGTCAAGGCCCGCACATTCGAAGTCCCCGGAAGTGGTGGCTTCCTACTTTCCGAGTACGCTCCCGGTGTCGAGCGGGCGTACCGGGAGGGTCACGAGATTGCTATCTTTCGCGATGAACGGGAGCTTGGCGAGAAAGTGCGGTACTACTTGGATCATCCGGAAGAGCGCGACTCCATGGCGCGCGCTGCTCACGAGCGCACGCGGAATGAGCACACGTACGAGCAGCGCATGGAAGAAGTCCTGCGCTTCGCGCTTGATTCACAAGCTCAATCGCGCAAGACGCCTTCGACGCAGCAGTCTCGCCCGATTGAGCTGCTTGCCGCCGAGCATCGCGAAGGATTGGCTTTGAAGACGCTGCGCCAGACACTCGTCGCGTTTGGCCGGCTCATTTTTGGCGCGCGCCGCGGTCCTCGAGCCGCGCGCCGGCTCGTTTTCGAACTCTCGTGGAGACTGGCGGGTACACACACCTTCTCGAGCCGCGGCTGGCCGGGCCGCATGTTTCCAAAGGACAACGGATGAACCGCATTGCATTACTAATCCCAGTCTTCCAGAACCAACTCGGGGCCGAGAAATCTCTTACCTCTCTATCCCCTGACGTCCCGCTCGACATCGTGCTGATTGACGACGGTAGCAGTCCGCCTCTCGAAGTGCCACGGGCCCATCCTGCCCATTCCATCGTACTTCTGCGGCAACCGAAGAACATGGGCATCGCCGCCGCACTCAACGCGGGCCTTCGGCTCGTGTTCAAGCGCAACTACGAGTATGTCGCTCGCCTCGACGCAGGGGACCTGGTCGTCGGAGGAAGATTTTCTGAACAGGTAGAGTTTCTCGATACGCATCCGGAGATTGCTTTGGTCGGGACCGCGGTGCAGTATGTAGGAGAGGATGGGGCTTCGCTTTTCGTACACCGACTACCTCAGTCGCACAGCGCCATCGTTCGAGCGATGCACCGGAATACGGCATTCTGCCACCCATCGGTAATGATGCGAGTCGCCATGATTCGTCAAGTTGGTTATTATTCCGAAGCCCATTTTGCTGAAGACTACGAATACTTTTGCCGCATCGTGGACATGCACCACACGGCAAATCTTCCGGATGTACTGTTGATCAAGGAGGTCGCTGCAGCGAGCGTTTCGGTAAGCGCAAGGGGACGTCATTTGCGGAGCCGTTTGCGCATCCAGATGGAGCACTTCCGCCTACGGTCGTTCAGCAGCTACCTAGGAATCGCTACCACGTTCGCGCTCTCGCTGTGCCCGCAGAGCCTGGCGCTGAAATGGAAACAGTGGCTATGGGGCTAGAGCGCGGCGTAGCTTATTTGATCACGAAGGCTGAAGCCGGGGGCGCCCAGAGCCACGTTCTCGAGCTCATGACCGGATATCGCGGTCTTTTTCCACTCTACCTGATAGTGGGTCAGGAGGGGTTGCTCACCGAGCGAGCACGTGATCTCGGCGTTTCGGTTCACGTCGTTCCGTCTCTCGAACACGCAGTGAGACCGTTACACGACGCTCGCGCCCTTCGCGAACTCGTGCAACTCATACGACGGCTTACTCCCACCATTCTTCATGCTCACACATCCAAAGCGGGCCTGCTCGGTCGCCTCGCCGCAGCGTTGTGCGGCGTACGAGCCGTGTATACGCTGCATAATTGGGTCGCGGACCCTGGGTACCCTCTCGTGCAGCGACTTTCGAGTGCCGGCGGCGAACGGCTGTTGCGCGTTTTGACTCCGCAAGTAATTACGGTATCGGCGGCCATCCGAGCTCGCGCTCTGAAAGCGAGGATTATTTCGGCCGCCCGAATCGTTACAATTCCGCTCGGCGTTGCGGACACAGAGTTCCGGGCGAAGCCGGAGACTTCAGGAGTAGTGCGGGTCATCATGGTGGCGCGGTTTGCACCACCCAAGGATCACGCGAGCTTGATCCGGGCGGTCTCTGGAATGAATCCTCGTGTAGAGTTGTGGCTGGTCGGCGACGGTCCGCAGCTGGATGCGTGTCGAGCTCAGGCTCACGCTGCTGGAATCGCGAGTTGCTGTAGGTTCGTTGGCAATAGCGCAAACGTACCCGAACTCCTAGCGCAATGCCACATCTGCGCGCTGTCATCGCGGAGCGAGAACTTGCCGCTTACAGTGGTGGAGGCAATGCGCGCCGGTCTTCCGGTGGTTGCAACGGACGTGGGTGGTACCAACGAGCTAGTATTGCATGGCAAGACGGGGTATCTTTGCTGTGCGGGCGATCAGCGCAGTCTACGCGAGCATTTGGAGACCCTGGTACAGAGCAACGAGCACCGTGGTGCGCTAGGCGGTGCGGGGCGAGCGCGCTATGTGGCACATTTTCACGCCTCACGGATGTTGGAGAGTACGCTTGCATTGTATGGCAAAGTGGAGGCGGAGTCGCGGCCGCCATATTGGTGATCAGTTGCACATGCAAGATCTTGCGTGTAGTTTTGACAGTATGGATTGGATTCAACGCCTCATCGCGGATTGCGAAATCCGCAATTTTGGTGCAGGCGGACCGTACGGGCGGGGCGAGTATCAGGGGGCGGCTGTCGGACCAAGTCTCGTCAACGTTGGCTGCGGTAAATGCCAGGGGCTCAGGCGCCCGCTGAACTTGGCCGAGTGGCTAAGCAGTGGGCCCAACCAGAGCGTGTTGCCGGTTCGATGACGACTCAAGAGTCATTGCAGGTCGCGGAGGAAGAGCTTTCATTCGGCTTATCCGTGCCGGGACAACAAACTTCACGTCGAGCAAAGCGCGCGAGAGAGTTAATGTGGGTCGCATCGGGACAGGGGGCGGCCGCCTTGGGCGCGGTCGTCGGCGTGCGGATGCTCACCCGTGTCTTTCCACCATCGAGCTACGGCGAGTCGGCGCTGCTCATGACAGGGGCCACGCTAATCCTGCAATTGATTCTGCTTCCACTCGGCGGCGGCGTGCTGCGGTTCTTTGCGCCCGCGCAGCAGGAGAGGCAGGTCGGCGCATTCGTTCGTGCCGTGCTCCGCATCTTTAGTTTGGCGAGTGCCGGTGTGCTCGTGCTTGCGCTGGCGGTCGCAGTGGTTTTCTGGGGTTTAAACTGGACTCACAGGTTAGCTGGGCTCGGCGTGCTGCTAGCTTATGCGCTGGTCTTTGGCTGGAGCGTCGCGCTCGATGGTATCCAGAATGCGGCCCAGCAGCGCGTCATAGTCGCTCTGCACCAGGGAGCTGCGCAGTGGCTGCGGCCATTACTCGCGATTGCGCTGATTCCTCTCATGGGAAATTCAGGGACCGTGATTCTCCTGGGATGGTCGGCAGCATCTGTCGTGGTGCTCGTGTCGCAAGTCCTCTTCTTGCGTCCTTTACTGCGGCGCGAGCAGACCTTCAACGTTCGACCGCGCCGTGAAGACATGAGACGCTGGACTTCCACGGTGCTCTCCTATTCACTGCCGTTCATGTCCTGGGGACTGTTTACTTGGGCGCAACTCGCGTCGAATCGTTGGGCGCTGGAAACATTCCGCTCCCGCTCCGACGTTGGCCTGTACACTGCGGTCTTCCAGCTTGGGTACCTGCCAATGACGCTGCTCTCGACCGTCGCAGGCCAGTTCGTGACGCCCATTATTTTTGCCAGAGCCGGCGACGGCTCGGATCGCTCGCGCGTCGCTGCGGCATGCCGACTCAACGAGCGGCTCCCTCTACTATTCCTGCTTGGAACAGTCGTACTTTCCGGTTTGATGTTCTTGCTACACCAGCTGGTCGGTTCCCTTTTCCTCGGGAGTGCGTACCGGAATGCCTCCTACCTTCTCCCCTGGATGGTCCTAGCAGGCGGCATTTTCGCTGCTAGCCAACTCGCAACGATTGGATTGCTCAGTAGTGCGAAAACAAGGCAATTGATCGCGCCAAAGGTGGTCACCTCCTTACTAGGTATTCTCTTTGTCGCGTTCGGCGCCTGGCGCTTTGGCCTCGAGGGTGTAGCCGGAGGTCTGATCGCGTTCTCATGCAGCTGCTGCGTTTGGAACTTCGCCCTGCTCCGCCAGTACCGTGTTGCCGCCGATCACGAGGAGTTACTGAGCCGCCGTCTAGCATAAAGAATGGCGACCGCGAGACCAAGCCCAGTCACGAAACCAATTAGCGCACTTCGAAGGCCATGTGGACGAGACTTCTTCGTGGGTAATACCGGTTGATCAAGTATCTGAAAAGAGGATGTATCTCGGGCTTCGTTCACGCGAGCGATTTCATATCGTTGAGTTAGCAGTGCCATCAACGTCTCCTGCATCTTCTGCTCGCGAATCAGCTGCTCAAGCTGATATTGAAGAATGGGGATGTTCATCGCTGGCGGAAAGAGGCCCGTATTGCGCGAGTCGGCCGTCGTTCGCTTCCCTTGGCTAGGAGCGGGCGCCGGCAAGCTGGCGGGTACGTTAGTTTCTTCCAGCGATTTTAGCTTAGCTTGTAGGACGCCGACCTGTTGGCGGAGCTGGCCGCTGGTGGACTCATCGTTCGACGAGAAGCTATTGACGAAACCCAACTGAATTTGCTTCTCGAGCATCTCTGCGCGAAGCGTAGCCATTGATGTGACAACCGCTTTTGCCTGCTCGGGGAGGCTGATAATTCTGTTCTGTTCCTGAAATTCGCGCAAACTGCGAGAAGCTTTATCCAGATCACCCCGCGCCTGAGAAACGCGCGTTTCGAGAAACCGGCGCTCATCTCCCGCAGATGACGTTGAGATCCGGCGCGCCACTAGATTCGCGTGGTCGGCAAAGTAGGCAACGAGCGTCCTTGCGATTTCGGGAGACTTATCCTCGCACGACAGCGTTACCACCCCCGCTTTCTTGTCAACTTTTGTCGAACAATGGTCCCAAAGCTCCTCACGAGCATCTTCCAGATACCGCCGTCGATACCGCGCGACCAGATTGAATTTGGCGACAACAACGTCCGTCACCGATGTACTGTGAAAAATCGCGACAATCCGATCCACGTCGGAACTACCAATATCTATCGGAATGTCCGACACGCCGAGAGCGGCAACGGCCCCGGACAACACGCCGTTCCCGCCTTTCGGCAACACGGTAGGGACCACGGACAATTCGGACGTGTACCACTTCGGGGCAAGAAAGCCATAGGCGAGCCCTGCTACGAGGCCGACAATGCTCGTTATGGCAATCCGTTTCCAGCCTGTAAGAACGTACTGTAAGATGTCGAGGCTCAAGGAGGAGTTGTCATTCATTTAGTTGCCGTATATGCCGCGATTCCAACAGAAGCGGCAAGGACCGCCAGAGTCACCGAAGTGATGATGATTTGCGTTACTTCGGCTCGGGAGAAATGCCGTTCCGGCACGACGAGTGTGTCGCCGGGCTGCACGCTGGTTTTATCGCTGATGGGGGCGGCCTTGCCTTGTGGAGAAACGAGGCGATAGCTATCTGTGTCCTGTGCCATCTTGCTCGGTCCGCCCGCGATAGCGATATAGTCGTGGACGCCGAGCCGCGGATTGAACTGGTAAATGCCTGGCCGCAATACGGCGCCTTCTACCATGATGGCGTGACGTTGATAGGGGACGTTGACGACGTCGCCGATTTCCACCTTACGATCGGCTTTTAGGTCGCGATAAATAAGCAACGCCTCTAGATCGAGGGGAATAATGGACTTCTCTGTGCCGTGAACTCTGACGATATACGACCCTCTGTAGTCCGCCCCCACTCCGACGCCGCCGGCGCGCTCCACTAACGTCCTAACGGTGTCGCCCTGAACGAAAGGCATTCGCTTGATTCCCGTTGCCTCATCGGCTTGCGATGCTCCTGCTATCGCGCCGACGAGCATCACACTACGCTGCATCTCGTCCGCCGACGGGATGTGGACGCGATCATCCCTAGCCAAAGCGACGGGCGGCGCCTCACCAGATGGCAGCAACGAAAAGTGAATTTGACTGAGTTGGTCGCCGCCAGCAGCGCGCCGCGACACGTCGATTGGAAGTTGCCGGGTCGCGGTGCTTCGTAATCCACCGGCGGCCTTCACTAGCTCGGCGATGTCCTTCGTTTCGACCAGTTCATATCGCCCGGGGCGCTGCACCGCACCGTCGATGGTTGCGACGAACCCCTCGTAGGGCACCACGACAACGTCACCGTCATTGAGGTAAGGGTTATTCTTCGTGTCCCCTTGAAGATCATAGAGCAGCAAATCCGCAGGTAGTTTTTCGCCAGTGCGTCGAGTAATTTCAATCTTGCGAAGCGACCCGGAGGCATTGCCTTTGTCGTCGGCCATATTGCGACCGCCCGCCTCGGTGAGAACCTTGGTTAGCCTGTCAGTTGCGTGGGCACTGTAAATCCCCGGTCTTCTAACCGAGCCGACCACATGGACCAGGAATGTCCGTGGCTTGACCAGGCTGAAATCGAAATTCAGCTTCGGGTAATACCGTGCGACGGCTTTTCTAAGCGCCTCCGAAGCGTCTTTGAGAGATTGGCCGGCCATTGATGTGTAGCCGACCTTTGGCACGAAGGCCCTTCCCGTCGGGTCGATAACGAAGCGAACGGAGAGGTTCTGCCGACCCCAGAAATTGAGCTGGAACACGTCTCCAGGTCCGCAGATGTATCGCGCCGGATCGATGGGTTCTTCCAACGGCAAGGTGTCCGTTGCGGCAGCGGCCTTCGATGCATCTGTTTCACTCGGCGTTGCAGAACCAGCGGGAACCGCCGTCTGGATTGCTGTATCCGTATTTTTGCGATTGAGGTCCTCTTCGCCGGGCACGGAAATCGTACCGACGGGTGCATAATCGGCATACCCCGCCCCAAGCACTGGTCGGACAGCGAGGAGAACTGCGTTCATAAGCGCCAGCCGAAGTTGGCATTTAGTGGTCATACGAGCCCGAACAATAGGTGTTCACGCGCCAGAGTCAACCGAGATCCAAGGCCTGCCGCTCAGAGATCGCGAGGTTTCTGCAATTTTTGCAGCGCTGGAGGGGATGCCGCGTGTCCGTGTGCCGTCATGCCATCATCAGGATCGTTCGGGAATTCGGGATTATTTTGATGGCGATACGGCACGGAATCATCGCGCATTGATGGGCGCGCAAGCGGTCGAGCGCAAGAGTGCCGTCGGCATCGCGGCGCCAGGATCTCGTTCGGAATGTTTTGCGCGGGCTCCAACACCCGGCTAACGCCACGACAACAAGTGAGGCCCGAAGACGAGGACGCCAATCGCTATAGGACCTAGGGCGGTAACCAAGACGGCGCCCGCAGCCACATCCTTTGCCTTGCCCGCAAGATTACTGAATTCGGGCGACGCCAGATCCGTTACGAATTCTATGGCGGTGTTTAGTGCTTCGGCCGTCCAAACACCAAAAATCGCAAGCACGATGCAGCACCACTCGAGACGAGAGAGCTTTGCCAAGAACCCTGACACGCACACTGCGATGGTTGCGGCTGCATGAATCCACGCGTTGTGTTGGGACCGGATAACGACTGCTATTCCACGCACTGCGCACTTAACACTTCGAAGGCGTCCCTTGAAGCCGAAGGCTTGTGTTCCGTTCAATTTGAATCAGCCCCGGTTACGCCTGCGCGTTACTCAATCGAAGCATTTTTTGCCTCAACCGCAAGCCAATGCGGACGCAACGGCACCAACTGCACCTATCGGACTGGGCTTCTCTCCGGTTTGGTTGTTGCGATATGAAATTGGGGCTAGACTCATCGTTCGTAGCTCATCGTGGTCGGAACTTGCCGCTTTTGGCACTCATCGTTGGCGCCGCCGTGAGCTGTCGCATCGGCTACGACGTCCTGCCGACAGACTCGATAGAGGTAGGCGGGAAAGGGACCCAGTTTAGCTCCACACCACACAATCAGTTACACTAATCAGTTACTGTAACAGTGGATTTCAAACCATTTTCGGAAGCTCCACCGTCCGTAACCGTCAAGACACGTCCGAGCTGGCCCTTTCGAGCTGCGAAGCCCAGAGTGGCGAATTCGCTTTGCGACCGGGGCTTCCCGAGGTACTTGGAGCAAAGCTGGTCGCCGCTCAAATCCAAGAATTTGGCATTTGAGTTTCGCGCTTGGCAACTTGTGATAATTGGGCCAAAGTTATCGCGTTAGCAGTCCTTAACATATTGCAGATCAGGTGTCATGAGTACCGCTAGTCGTTTTGTAGGCAACGCTGCGCAAGAAATTAACACAACGGTGGGTGCAACATCCGCCGTTTCATTGATTGAAGCGCTGGCTGTTCCGTTGACGAGTTCCGTCATCCAGCTAACGCCGCGAGCTGTCGGTACTTCGATCGTCGTCGAGCTACCACCGGCCTTGTTTGGCTCATCAGCACAATTGCTCAAACGAGCAATCGATCTCGTAGGGGTCTTATTGATTGGGGCGCTCGCGTTTCCATTGCTGATGCTGATCGCTGTGGCGGTGAAGCTAGATTCTAAGGGGCCAGTCGCATTTGGACATGAACGCATCGGGCGCGGCGGGCGACCCTTTCGAGCGTGGAAATTCCGCTCGATGGTAGCTAACTCCGACGCGGTGTTGCTCCAGCACCTGCAGCGCAACCCGATGGCAAGAGCCGAGTGGAAGGCGAAGCAAAAGCTGCGCAATGACCCACGAGTAACCCAGCTCGGTCGGCTGTTGCGCAGAACCAGTCTCGATGAACTGCCCCAACTATGGAACGTGCTGATTGGGGAGATGAGTCTTGTAGGGCCGCGCCCGATCATCGACGACGAACGTCAATATTACCGTGAACAAATAGCGCTGTACGAGGGCGTCTTACCGGGTCTGAGCGGATTGTGGCAGGTGTCAGGACGCAGCAACACGACGTACGATGAACGCGTTCAGCTAGACTCCTACTATGTCCTCAACTGGTCCCTTTGGTTGGACGTCTGCATCCTGGTGCGGACGATTCCGGCAGCGTTGTTCGGTCGTGGAGCTTGTTGAAGGAGAACGAACGTCCGTTAATGCGGCCTCAGCGAACCACAGATCCCGCCGCGCCTTGCCAACCGACGGCGATGGATACACCAGTGTTACTTCGGGTCGCAACTTGGAAAGCTTCATTGTCCACGCGTTCCAAGAAGCTATTGGCCTGCACCCAAAGGCCGCGACCTATCGAGAATCCAACCAACCCACAACGTACTTGCCGCCGATCTCGACCGGGATCCGCGGGATCTTCAAGGTATGAACGCTAAGACCAATTTGGTCCAAAGGGGGTGGTTGATCGCCCCAGATCAGTTGTGTATGGCGACCGGGACCGATCGAAAGAATGTTACGACCAGCAAGCAGCTCGACGGGACCAAACTCGATATTGGCATAAAGACGATCCAACGAGGAGCGATAGTGCAACACCCCCGGAGCTCTTGAGTGCAAAAAGACGCTAACCTTATGTACCTGGATCTTGATCAATTTTGGAAACTTGGAAAGTGACGCTCAGGCGGTTAGATTCGGGATTTCGGATCTCGAACTGACTCCTGATTGCAGTGGACAGTGCCTGGGGTATAGTTCCAAGCGGACTAGTGGCAATGCATGAAGAACACAGCTTCAACGTTTCCGAACGCCTCCGAAGTTTCAGGTACGCTGCCAATGGAATTTCTCTGGTCGTGCGGTCACAACACAATGCATGGGTTCACGCGGCGGCCACCATCATTGTGTGCTCGTGCGGACTATGGGCAAATCTTACGCGTCTGGAGTGGTGCTGCCTATTACTTGCAATCGTAGGAGTATGGATAGCCGAGGCCCTAAATACCGCAATAGAACTCATAACTGATTTGGTGTCTCCTCAATTCAATAGTCTTGCCGGAAAGGGGAAGGATGTCGCTGCTGGCGCTGTCCTGGTTGCGGCAATTGGGGCTGTCGTGGTCGGACTCATCATTTTCGTCCCACACTTGTCAAGTCACTAAAAGCTGCGTTCGCGGCAGCGCGGCTGCACCAAACTTTCCCGCGCCGCAACGACATCCAGATCTCAAAGCGGAGTCAGGAGCCAACCCTACCGTGATGCGGAGTTTCGCGTCAAAGTTGGCTTAGCTTCGGCTTCGACGAACCCTGGCTTGACGTTGGTGGTCAAAGCCTGTTGTTGCATTTCAGCCCTCTGAAGGTGAAGCTGTATCTTCGACTTGATCTTCTCGAGATACGCCTTCACCTTGCCGTCTTTGGCGTCGAGCAGCAGTTGCGAATCGATCAACGTGAGCATCTTTCTCTGCTCATCCACCTGCGAGTTAATGTACACTCTGTCGAATTCGTCGCCAACCGCACTTCTCAATTTCTGAATGGTCGTCAAGCCGTCGGCCCTTAGCTGCTCACCAACCGGGCTGTCGCCACTGGGGATGCCCAGTTTAGCCTGCTCTCGTTGAGCTTCTTCGTCGTGAATAATCAACATGGCGGCGAATTGCTTCGTGTCCGATTGTGTGGCCCTAGCGCGAGCGATCCTTGCCTGATCGACCTCACTGGAGCTTGCCACTTCGGTGACGCCTACGATTTGCGCATCACTCAGGGGATCAAGTGCAGCCGCTGGTTCCGCCGGGGCCGTTGGCGGCGGGGTCTCGAGTGCTTCGCCGGGTCCTGGAGTTGAAGTTGCACTCGTCGGAAGCTCGACGCTACTCGAGCCCGGCAATGGCTTTTTGGTTGCCACCGGTGCGCTTGGTGGGGTCACCGCCTCGGGCGTTGCGTCCTTGTTGCAACTGGGGGTGAATGTGAAGATTAGACAAACTGCGACCCATGATGTGATCATTCGTTGCATTGTCATTCCTCCTCAGTGAGTGGAGTAAGCAAATGGCGGACCACAACTAAACATGTTGGGGAATCCGTGCCCTATCTAACCCTTCGAGAGGGCGAATCTGCAACGTGTCGCAATTTGTCACGCCCTTGGGTTCCCAAATCAGTGATAGGGCTGACCGATCCCGGAAGCTGCATTGCCGGGAGTTTCCGGTGCCGGGACGTTGTGGAACGAGAGATAGATCACCGATCCGAATACGATGACGGCGAGTATACCGACCGCTAACGCCGTAATCGATTCGCG
This sequence comes from uncultured delta proteobacterium, assembly GCA_963819085.1. Classification (GTDB taxonomy): domain Bacteria; phylum Myxococcota_A; class Polyangia; order Polyangiales; family Polyangiaceae; genus FEN-1139. The sequence goes on along the minus strand of CAWFUX010000037.1, from coordinate 281,523 downwards.
TTTTCTCGCCGCATTGATTCTTCGTACGGCCTCATCAACAGAGAAGTCGTAACTGGGGTGCGTTTGAAGGTAGGCCATGTGAAATCTCCTACTTGGCTTTCGGAGCATCGAATGTGCCAGCTGGCGCGGCCTTGGGTGGCAACCGATTCCCGATGCAGGATACTGTCGCAGAGGCGGTACCAAGAACTGCTGCAGGAGCGGCAATGGGTACCGTGACTGCCACAGTACCCGGTGTGGCACGGTTGCTACGGCATTCTTGCACTTCATCGGAACTTTTCTGAACCTCTGGCTGTCAAATGACGATTGATGACTACCGCCATCAGGCTTGGAACCGCGGAATCACAACCTCTTCACCTGGTGAGCCGTGAACAGCCCGCCACCTCAAGGTCGGGTGAGTTTTCGGATTTGCTGCATGCTGTGGCGATGATGTGGTGCCGTTGGTGCAGTTGCTCGGCGACATCGAGTTTTACCTTGGGGCACTCGGTTTCAGGGATATCGCTCACGGAGCTGGGCTCGAAGTATGTTTGCCGGAGATTGTCGGACCCGACGCGCCGCGCCGTTTGCGGGATTTCTTCAACCCACTCTTGTTTGCGCTAAACGGCAATATCGTGCCCTGCCAGCTCGACATCGACCGTCACAATGCCACCGTGCTCGTTACCGGGCCGAACTCCGGCGGCAAGACACGGTTACTTCAGGCGCTCGGATTGGCTCAATTGTTGGCGCAGTCGGGCCTGTTCATTCCGGCACGCTCCGGTTCTGTCGCCTTGGTGCCGTCGCTGGTAGTTTCGCTGATTCAAGAAACGAGGTTCGATCAATCCGAGGGACGCCTGGGCATGGAACTGATGCGCATTCGAGCGCTATTCGAACGGCTGCCTCCAGGTGCGATGGTTATTTTAGACGAGCTCTGTTCGGGAACCAACCCCTCCGAGGGCGAGGAAATCTTCGAACTCGTGCTTCGTATGCTGACGAGACTGCGACCGCAGACCTTCATTACAACGCATTTTCTTGCCTTTGCGGCGCGTCTCCAACATGAGCTACCGATCGCTGAATTGCGGTTCTTGCAAGTGCAGTTTGGGCCCGATCAGCAGCCCACGTACACGTTTATCCCGGGCGTCGCGCAAACGTCTCTTGCCGGTCAGGCGGCAGCGCGACTCGGCGTGACCGGTGAACAGCTGATGACACTCATCGAGCGCAATATTGCAGAGGCTCGGGATTGACCGCCGATGACTACATCATTGGTCAACCCAAAGATGAACCCTGCGCTCGCGCGCCACATCGAAGCTAGCGTCACGGGAAAACGCAACCAAACAGTTGCACATTCAAGCGCGCGCTGGGTGTCACGCATTCGGCTGATCATCATTGCGGGGCTATTGATGCTCGCACTGGCAATTTATTTGTCGCTGCGGCACGAGCACGCCGTGCAAGCCTCGCTGTCGGTGGCGAAGCGCGCGCTGCGAGCGGAATCTTGATTGCCGCATTCGATGAGCCCAACAACAGGGCTAGTGTCACCGAACTCGATGGGGAGGCCGGGCATGATGTTCGGCTAGGGGTTGCGCAACTTGGTGAATTCAGGCACTGGGAAGAGTTGTTACGGAGTCGGGGGCTGCTTTGTCGGCTCTACTTGAACGGATCCGACGATATCTCCGACTCGAATAACCGATATGGGCGCGGGAACCGCGTCCACCGTAACTACGAGACCTCCCGTCAGATCGGCTGGTATGGCGAACGCCACTTCGCCCTCGGCATTCGTCGTCGAGGAAGCGACGCGCTCGCCCGCTCGAAACAACGAAAGCCCGAGGCCCGAGATTGGCCGGTTGCCGCAAGCCATTTTTCCCTCTACCACCCGGGATACTACGGGCTCGGCGGGAGCGGACGCAACGACCGAAGATGTGGTTTTCGAACCGAACGTAGCGAGGCCCGTGCCGATCAGTGCAGCGGATGAAAGCACGCCCACAACACCCAAAACCGTAGCGTCCTGCCGCGGGCTCGAACACGAATAGTGACCGTCCGAATCCGTGGAACACGTTTGAACGTCCGAGAGGGTGTCGGCTGACGATAGCAAGCCTACGGAAAGCGCACCGAGCCCCACTCCAGCCACCGTCGCGAGAGCTCCGGCACCGTGATTGGGTTGTTTCGTTTGGATTTCTTCCGTTATTTGCTTTCTGACGACGACATTGCGGCAATCGTAAGTCCAGCCCACGTGGCCGCGAACGACTCCCTGTTCGAATGTGAAATCACCCATGACCGCGGGCAAATTCTGCCCCGATTCGAGGATAGTCTCCTCTTGCCCGACGTCTCGGGTTACGTATCTAGAGGTTGTCGTCATGCAAGCGTTCGAAGCTAATAATGCGAAAAGGCAAGCTAAGAAGTCCCGGGACATTGCCGGCTTATCAGCAAGCTTGATGTCAGCTCACAATCTAGCCCGATTCATGGCATTTTTGCTCGATGCAGGCTGAACTGTAAACGAGGGATTCCACGCTCGAGTGAACTTGTTGATAGCGGTGAGTCGGTGACTACTTTAGTTACGGCACGTATTCGATCGAGCTGCCGCAGCCTCGAGGAAATACCGTTCACGCTAATCTTCGCGCCGCAGCGCTCTTGACGGGCGGACTATTTGGCGCTTCTGCGGCGGGCGGGAGTGCGAGGCTTCGATCCTTCGGCTGCTGCTGCGTCCGATGGCTTGGTGCGCGCCAGGCCTTTCCTCGGTCGCACTTGCTCCTTGGCAGATGCGGCGGGCTCAGGCGCCGTTTTCGAGGCCGCGGTGCGCACCAGGCCCTTTATCGTCCGCGCTGGTTTTGCTGCTTGGGCGGCGGGCTCAGGCGCCGCGAGACTCACCCATGGAGGCACGGGCGTTCCCAACGCGACAGCGTCGAGGAACGCTGCGTAGTCGGGTCCGAGTACTTCGTGTTTGAGGTAAACGTAGGCGTCCGTCCAGGGCTCGGCGAGGATCCGGTTCGACCAGCTGCGAAGACCTTCGGCTTCATAAGTCGGAGCGCGCAGCCGCAAGTAGCCGAAGTTTGCCGTGGCAACGTGCGGCGGCGAACGTTCACCATTTTCCGCGTCGCCGCCACAGAGCGCGGCGTTGCGCCCGGCGAGCAAAGCGAAGATTTCGTCGTCGAACCAGGTAGGGTGACGGAACTCGAAGGCAGCGAGCAGCGTGGGCGGGAGGAGTGCGAGAAAATCCGCGAGTAGCGGAGCGTCTTTACGCAAGAACGGTGGTAGCTGAAACAACACTGGGCCGAGTTTCGCCCCGAGTGCCGACGCAGCGTTCACGAAATAGCCGAGCGATTCCTGCGACCCCTTGAGTCGCTGACTATGGGTAATGCGACGGGGCACTTTCAACGCGAAGTGGAAATCTTCGGTCACCGCGTCGCGCCAACCCTCGAGGAGCGCGACTTTTGGCATTTGATAAAAGGTGTTGTTTATCTCGACGCTTCGCAGGCGCGAGGAGTAATGCCGGAGTCGCTCCTCGGCAGGCATCCCGACTGGATAGAATCGGCCATGCCATTCATCGTAGCTAAAACCACTGGTTCCCGTGTGAACGCGCACGGCAGGAATATGGACCTGTTCAGCTCCAAATGCGACTTTTGTGCGAGTGCGAGAGCATTGATGAACGGGTAAACGCCAATGCGCGGCCCGTGCCCCCTAGGCGGACGCCCCGCGGAACAAAAAACTTGCGAGATAGGCACTCACGTCGGGCGTTGCGAGACGTGCGTTGAACCTACGGGCGGAGTGGGGCTTTCCGTGCCGCCGCTACAAAAACAAAAGCCGATAGGCGGGTTCAGGCGAGGCCCAAGTGAGAGCCTCGCCATCTGGAACCTTCGCTACCCTACGCTCCCGTAAATCACCTTGCACGTTGCATCGCAAGTTGCATTGGCGCCAGCTGGACCTGGGTCGCACTCTTCACCGTTGAGGCCATCGATGTAGCCATCACCGCAGAAATGCGGAGTATGGCAATCGCCGGTGCAGCCATCTTTGCCGTATGTAGCGCCGTTGGCGCGACCCTGGTCGCAGTCTTCCTCGGGGCTAGTAGTCACGCCATCTCCGCAGAACGGGCCGTAAGTGCAGTCCGCGTTGCAGCCGTTGTAAGCACCGGTGTTGCCGGCCGTACCTAGATCGCACTCCTCACCCGAGGTAACCTTGCCATCGCCGCAGAAGGGCTGGCATTGCGAGAGGGTAGTACTAAAGCCCGAGAGCGTGAGCTGGTAGTTGGACTCACGCGGGTGCCGGTCAGCGTGGAAGACGGCAATCTCGTACGTGTTTCCCGCAGTTAGACCCGCGCCGACTGACGCAGTGCCTCGCAGTTCTTCGTGGGGAGCGCCAAGGTCGAGAGCCAGTTGGCCATTGACGAACACCCAGACGTCGTCATCGCCGTAGAATTGAAGTGTCCCAGGTGTTCCGTTGTAATGGAAGAGGTAGCGCGCTTCGGTTGTCGTGTAAAAGTTCCGAAGCATGCCGATAACGGGCGCCACCGGTCCACCCGTGCCTGCCGTTTTAGCTGTGTAGGAGCCCAGTGGATCCCACTGGCTAGGCACGGCTGTTCCCGTGGCGGCCTGGCACGAAGTTGCAAGCGCGGGCAACCAATAAGGCCAAATGTTGCAAACCTTGGGCCGAGGCTGACTCTCGAGCGGAAAGAATCCGCTCGTCAGCGTTGTCTGCGTGCCCATGAATATAGCATGGATATCGTCCGAAACGTTGCGACCCGCCGCACCTGCCGGTGCGCCTGGAGTGCTGCTGCTGAATTGGTATTGCCCCGAGCCGGTGGCGGCAAGCTCGAGGGTGCCGCGAACCATCGTGCTAAACGTGGAGTCCGTGTACCATTGCTTAAAGCTTGCGGCGCTCTGAATCACCGTCACCGTGGTGTCGATGCGTAAATGATGATTGCCAACATTGGTCACCCAACAGTCGCCGATGCTCGGAACTGAAGCATTCGGCGTGCAGTTTGCGGTGCTAGTGCCGCCCGGGCACGTGCCGAGTATCCCAGTATTGTCCCAATCGGTGAATATGCAGGGGCAGGTGCCCTTTGCGTACACAGGCTTGCCATCGGGCCCAAGTGCATTTGCTACGAGGCCCAGGCAAGGACCCACCTGGTCCGAGTTGGGACAAGCTTGACCGGCCGTGTATGCGGCACGGGTCCCGCCCGCGTTCGGTACGCAAGTTGTCGTGGCGGCTCCCGGCGCGACGCCCGTCGTGCGCCCTCCGGTTACGGCCGCGCCGTAGAAAAACATATCGGGATGCCCCGTAGACAAGTTTTGCCCATCGAAGTCTCGATAAGTGACTGGCAATACCAGGCACTGTAAGCTCGGTGCGCTTGGACACGGCTCCGCGTCGCTCTTTACGACGGGTGTGCAAGTGAAACCACCCTCGGACTGGCAACTCGCCGAGCAACCGTCTCCACTGACTTGGTTGCCGTCATCACATTGCTCATCGGGGTCAACGTTGCCGTCACCGCAGGCATGCGAGCATGCGCCGGTAACTCCATTCGAATCGCGACATTTGGGCTCGGTGGTGCAGGTCTTCGAGCAGCCCGTTCCATCGCCATAAAAGAGGCCGTTGTCTTTGCCTTTGTCGCAACTCTCGCCCGTCTCTACAACTCCGTTGCCGCATACGCTCTTGGTGCAAACGGAAGCGGGAGGCGCCTTGGTGCAAGTCGAACCTGGCTCTACTTGGCACGTACTGGAACAACCATCACCGTTCGTAATATTGCCATCATCGCAACCTTCGGCCACCGTCCCATCTGCGCTCGAGGTCATGATACCGTCGCCACATATTGGCACGCAAGCCCTGCCCGGCATTCGGCATTGCCAACCGGGTTCGACGGTCGTGCAGTCCGCTGAACAACCATCGCCACTTACCGCGTTGCTGTCATCGCAGGTTTCTCTGCTTGAAAGCTTGCCATCTCCACACACGGCCAATGAAACGCAGGGACCCGTGGGGGCCGGGCATTTCCACTCGTTCGGGTTCTCGAGCTGGCATGTACTCGAACAGCCGTCACCGCCAACTTGATTGCTGTCATCGCATTGCTCGTTAGGGTCGGCCTTCCCGTTGCCACACGTCACTTTCAATTGCTTCAATACGTCGGGCGTAACCGTCACTTGGAAATTAGGAGCGCCCCCGGTGCTTGCACCACCACCAGCGCTATGCGTACCGCCCGTGGTCACGGGCCCGCTTGGAAAGCCCGACTGTGTAGCGGGGGAACACCCAATGGAGAGTTGAACCAAAAAAAGCCCAAGGAGACTGCACGTTAACGCCGATCTGGCCATGGCCTAGAATACCTCGCGGCTATCCGAGTGCCATGGCATTGTATGTAAGGTGGAACTTCTTCGTGACTCGGGTCAGCAATGCCTTCGGGGCGCGCAGCTCAAACCTTTGATGTAACGCGCCTCGCTTGTCCTGGGCCCCAGAAGCCTCCGTCGCGAAATCCCTCTAAATGTAGCCAAATCCTTCAGATGGCGTGATAACGTTGCCAGGGAAGTGGGACAAAGGTACACACGGGTAGCAAGAAGCCGCGCCCCTGACTGGGCCTGCGGGCAAACCGCGACCCTTGCGGGAGGCTGAGGCCGCGGTCCTTGTCCGGCACTGACAAGTAACCAGCAGCGGAAAACTACAACGGCTGCGTCATCGGCTTCGCTTGCAGTCGAGATAAAAACGGACCGCGAAGACGACAGCCGGTACCAGTGCAAATATCGAAACGACAAGGCCCCAAGCGGCCCCAGCCATCGATTGGGAGATGCGGTCGGCGAGCAACGCCGCCTTGCGAGACGGATCCACACTTGCCACCTCGCGAAAGGCACTTTGCAATTTGAAGTTCGTAAGTGCCAAACCGACCAGCGGCGCCGCCACGACGAAGACACCGCTAACGAGTAGTCCTAAGAAGTTCTTGTTTCGGCGGATTGCCACGACCGCACTCCTGCATGATTCGACGCAGCCGTCAAGGTCTGACGCCTGGCTAACCGTCCAGTGATCCGAGTGCCGTTCAGCTTGTGGACTCTCGTTGCATTTTCAGCTACCGAGGGCGCCGATGGCCGCGTTCAAACTCAGACCTTACCAGAAGGCCGCCGTGTATGCGGTAGTGGCGCGCTATCGCAAGCAGAAAGAGCGGCGCATGCTGCTGTACTTGCCAACGGGTGCGGGCAAGACGGTAATCGCGACGTTCATCATCCAGGCGCTTCGCTCAATTCCAGGGTTTGGCAGGGTCCTTTTCGTCGCGCATCGTCGCGAAATCCTGGACCAGACAGCGCGAACCCTGAGCCAGCATTTGCCCAAATTGAGCGTTGAAATCGAGCAAGGTGAGCGCAGCGCGAGCGGCAATGCCGATATAACCGTGGCTTCAGTGCAGTCGCTGGTGCGACGAAAGGACGGCTACAATCCGAAGGCTTTCGACCTCGTCATTTGCGACGAGTGTCACAGGGCCCTAGCGCCCAGCTGGGAGGAAGTCATCAGTTACTTCTCTACCCACGCGGGAAACGAGACCCTGCTATTGGGTATGACCGCCACGCCCCGACGCTCCGACGGAAGATCCGCGCTGGATGTGTTCGGGGAGACCGCGTTCGAGATTTCGCGCACGGATTTGGAAGATCTGGGCTTTTTGGTTCCGATGCAGTACTTCACCGTTCGCAGCGAATTGAAGCTCAACCAGGTAAAACTGTCGGGTGGAGATTTTCAAGTGGGGGCCCTGTCCGCTGTCATGGACCGACCTGAGCACCGAGCCTTAGCTGTGAAGGCGTGGCTCGAGCAAGGCGCCGGGAACCGCACCATCGCTTTTTGCGCCGGCGTGGATCACGCGCATCACATGGCTGAAGATTTTCAATCATTGGGCATACGCGCCGAAACGATTGACGGAAAAACCAAGGATCGCGAACAGCTGCTCGAACGGTTCCGCAATGGAGACGTCCAGGTATTGACCAATTACGGTGTGTTGACCGAGGGATTCGACGACCCTGGGGTATCTTGCATACTCATGGCGCGACCCACGACATCCGCCCTCGTCTACACTCAGTGCGTCGGTAGGGGCCTTCGCTGTGCATCTGGCAAAACCGCCTGCACGGTCATCGACATCGTGGACCGCAGTACGCATGAGTTGCAATACGGTGCCGTCCAAATGGCGGATCTGCCGCCCAAGTGGCGCTGTCACGGGGGCGACCCGTTTCGCCAGGCCCAGTCGCTCAGAGGTATCAAGGTGACGAGTCCCGAGGCGTTCCTCCGCATCCGAGACGCATCGTCGCTCGACGAGGTCCAGTCGATCCTGATGAGTTTGCCCCCGAACATCGTCGTAGCGGGCTTAGATGGTGAACCGGTGCTTCGCTACGCACCAACGGAGGCCGTCGGTTCCGCGGAAACAGCGGAACAAGAGGTCAAGCAACTGCTGCGTCAAGCTCGTGTTCGCGGTGCAAAGCTCGCAATTGACGATGCTTGCGTTCAAATTACGTTTCGAGTCCCGGACACCGATAACGAGCGCTACGCGTATCTCAAGTGGCATCTCTCGCGGATCACCGGACGCAACGTTGTGTATGCAAGTCCAAAGGGTAAGCGAAAGGTGGCGAGCCCGCGCGCGCTGCTCAAGTCGATGTTGCCGGACAGGTGTCGCATCGCGGAGCTCGACGCCAATGCCACCGGCGAAACGATTGTGGCAAACATTGCAGGGCTTACACCCGAAGAAATCGCCGAGATTGAGAGCGAGTTTCGCGACGAGTACGGTATGAGTCTGGACCTCAAGGGACAGATGTCACTATTCTAGATTCGTTCGACGTCTCGCTGCTTAGTCTTTACTGGCTTGTGCTTCACGGAAAAATTGCTCATCGTCGCGCACCAGTGCCCGCTCCTGCGTCATCTCCGAAAAGCGCTCGAACTCGACCCGAAGTTGCTCCCGCGACTCTGCAATCACTCGGGCGTCGCTGCGCTTTGCGACCTCGCTCTCTAGCTCACGACACATGTATCTCACACATAAACTGGGTCGGTGCGCCGTCTCGAGCGAACAGCCCCGAGGTCCACGAAATGCGCAACCCGAGTGCTCAGCGCGTGGCGGTTTCAGTTGCGCAGAGGTCGTTCCGGAAAGCCTGAGCGCGGCAAGTTCTGTGTTCGTGAATAGACTTCGCGTGTCGCCCGAACAACAATGCCCGCCGGGCCAGTTCGCCGAGCGCGGCCGAACGCACTGCGCGCACGCTTTGACCTCGCCAACCTGGGCCGAGATCTCCTCACGCAACACGCGCAGCCGTAAGGCGAGTCGCACCTCGGCCGCACTCGTGACACTTGGCTCTGGTTGCGCCGCGAGCCGCCGCCGCACATCGCTCACTTCGTCGCTGCGCGTGCGGGGACCAATTAGCCGCTTGAGAATGGTTCTTGCCGACGCGAACACGCTAACGAACATACACGCTGAGCCCCTCAAGTCCAATTTCCGATTCTGATTCATGTCGCTGCGGCACTGAATCAACAAGCCAGCGGCGAGTCCGGCATCGCAGGACTAAGCGGCGACTCCTCGAGCCGCAGTGGACCGTCTGGCGCTAGATCCAGCTGTTCTACATCCCCCAATGGTTCGATCGCGGTCAGGACTTCGCTTACGTTAGTTGCGCGCATCGTGCTCTGGCGCAGCGACGTGCGCAGCGGCTCCGGCACAGAACGAAGCAAAAATTGGATTTGCTCCTTGAGCGCCCCTTCGGGACCGTTCGGTCTTTGCTTCAGGGCAATTCTCGCAAGCTCAGCCAAGCATCGAATATGCTGCAACACGTCACTCGCAGTCGGAACGAACGCGGGTCGCCCCGACCTTAGCTCCTCGATCTGACGAAAGAGGAAGGGATTTCTGAGGATCGGACGACCAATCATCACCGCGTCCACCCCCGATGACCGCATCAATCTGAGAGCATCCGTCGCGTACCAAAGGTCACCGTTGCCAACGATCGGAATATCCACTTCGGCCTTGACACGTTTTACGAGGTCCCAATCGGCGACTCCCCAATACCCCTGATGGCGCGTTCGCGGATGTATCGTCAGAAAATCCGCCCCTTCTTGTTGAATTGCTCTCGCAACACGAACAAGTTCCCCCGAAACACTATCGACAGCTCGGATTTTGACGCTCAATCGAGCCGCGCACGCGTCACGCATTGCAGCGACAATCCTCGAGACCGAGCTGATATCGGCGAGCAGGCCCGCTCCCACTCCCTTCTTTACAGCCTGGCGGGTGGGGCACCCTAAGTTCAAATCAACGACGTCAACTCCGGCATCGACCAACGCCTGGGTTGCCAGCGCCAGATTCTGCGGATGGCGCCCGAGTAACTGCACGGACAGCGGAATGCCCTGTGTGCGGTGTAATTGTCCAAGAATCCACGGGATATTGGGGCTCTGTTCGGTAATTCGCAAAAACGGGGCACACGTCATTCCTGGACACCCCGCCTTTGCAATCAGGTCGCGCACTGCTGCGGACCCTACACCGTGCATCGGTGCAAGCATCGTAGGCGACTTCATCGCGACGAATCCACGGCCGAACTGGTTCGGTGGGATTTGGAACGACGGAGCTTGAAGTAGCATTGAAAGCTACTACTCTAGCGGCTAAGAGTTCATCTGTCTTGACTCAACTTATCAAAAAGAAGTTTTCAGGGGCCGGGCCTCTGAAGCCAAAGCATGAAAGGCAACTGAAGAATGGCCGCAAAGAAGGCATCGAAGACCAAGAGCACACCCAAAGCCAAGAAGGCTAAGTCCAAGCCCAGAGGCGCAAAAAAGTCGTCCGCGCGGGCCCAGTCTCCCGAGGATCAACTACTTGCGCAGATCTCGAAGGATTCCGAAAAGTTACTGGAAGAATTCATCCAAAAGCAGTACGCGGCACTTAGCGAGTTTGCATCTGACATCGTGGTAGCCACAGCGAGACGATTGCTAGAAGATCACAAATGTGACGACTGCTAGAACATCACGAACGCGATGAGGACTGCGGCGGCTAGAGGCCTCATCGCGTTCGAGGGGCGCACCCAGAATTGCCCCACACAATTGAGCCAAGTGCCTGCTCGGCTCCTGCTCGGCTGGGCACCTCGTTCGAACGAAGAGGCGATTGGGGCCACCGCCGAGCCCGGTGCGCCTCGAGCTTTTGAAGGGCCGCTCCAAAAAGGCCGCGTAGAGTCGTTATCCGCGCAAGGCAACGGGCACCGTGTCCAAGTGCCGAGCAAAAACAAAGAATTCAAAAGTACGGCTCGCGGTAGGTAGTTCAAAGCCGACTGTGGACGGAATGAAAGGTCGTGACCGGCGGCCCAAACCGCGGCGAGCTCAAAATCGCTGTAATTTGGGTTATTACGGCGCGTTTGCATCCCCCCTTTACCGGCCGCCCAAGTCTAGGCTAGATTGCCGGGCGTCGCAGATTAGGAGGATTCGATGTTCCGTTCAATTTCGATCGCGAGTTTAGTTGCCGTATCATCTTTGTGCATTTTTGGCTGTCACGGCTCGCCGCCGGCAGAATCGACTCCCGCTGCGGGTGACACCGCGTCCAAGGCGAGCGCAACGAGCACTGAAACTGCAGCGGCGACATCAACCGAGACATCTTCCAAGGCCGCAGCGGATTCCCCCGCCAAGGCCGAGGGTGACTCTGAAAAGTCTGCAGACTCGGCGAAGAACTGCCCACAGGGCGGTTGCAGGTACAAGTGCACCTCGGGTCAGACCTGCGAGGAGGACTGCAAAGGTGGCGCCTGCGACATGAAGTGTGAGAAGGACAGCAAGTGCACGCTGATGGGTTGTGAGGCGGGCAGCTGCAAAATCACCTGCCAGCCCGGCGCCATCTGCAACATGAAGTGCACAGGCGGCTGGTGTAAGAGCGTCTGCGCGGCGGGTTCCAATTGCAACATCGACTGCACAGGCAAAAATGGCCAATGCGAAACCGAATGCGCCAAGGGCGCCACTTGCGATGTGACTTGCCCGAGTGACGACTGCAAGCCCGAGCCGAAGAAGGGCAAGAAGAAGTCGTAAAGTACCGGGATCGGGTTATCGCCATTTTCATTATCGGTGCCTACGCTCGGGCATGCACGTCTAAATCTCCATGCTTACGCGGACTAAACATAATTCCAGTTGTCACACGCGTAAGGCTCTACGCTCTGAGCGCTTGCCCGTTCGCTGCAATACGCTTATCGCGACGGTGCTGGCGGCGCTCGGCGTTCACTCGGCGTGCGGGGGCAAAGAGGAGCTCTACGTGCCGAGCAATACAAATCAAGGAGGCGCGAGCGCAGGCGGAGCCGGTGGCGAAGACGCAAGTGGAGGCGTTCGGGCAAACGAAAGTACCCGGTCCAGTCTCATGACTGGAGGTTCAGTAAGCGGCGGACGTTCAGGGATCGGCGGCAGCTTCGTCGCGGGTGCCAGCGGGGGTTACGTTGTAGCTGTCGGCGGTGGTGGTTTCGTCGTGGGCACTGGTGGCTACCGAGTGGGCGCCGGTGGCACGTTCTTCGCGGGCACTACAGGCTTACCCGTTGGCACCGGTGGCGATTTCACTGCGGGGACCGGAGGTTTGCCGACGAGTACTGGAGGAACGAGCATGGGAGTCTCCGGCTCATCGGGGCTCGGCGGAGCATTCGTCGAGCACTCCGACGGTTGCCCTTGTCTGGTCGCTCACGACTGCGAAAGTGGTGTATGCCAAGCGGGTCATTGCGCTCGGTCGTCTTGCAATGACGGTCGCCTCAATGGGCTCGAATCCGACATCGACTGCGGCTCCGGTTGTGCCCCTTGCGCATCCGGAATGCATTGCCACGATAACTCCGACTGCGCGAGCGGTGCTTGCGACGGCTGCAGTCACTGCGTGGACGCAAGCGTTGGTACTTGCTCGGACGGCATTCGCAACGGCGACGAAACGGGTGTGGACACGGGCGGCCGATGCAGTAACAGCGTTGATTGCACTTGCTCACGCAATGCGGACTGCGGTCGCGACGGCTTCTGTGTTTCGGATACGACCTGCATGAGTAGCTGCTCGGACGCCGTTCAAAATCGTGGCGAGTCGGATGTCGATTGCGGTGGCCTCGAATGTTCGCCGTGTCCCGAGGGCAGCCTTTGCCAATGGGGCTCGGATTGTGCCAGTGGAGTTTGCAATATCATCCTTTCGCGTAATTGGGTCTGTGGGGGGGATTTGGGCCGCTGCGGCACGGCTCCGTCAGGCGGCGGCGGGACTGGTGGTGTTAGTCCAAATCAAGGTGGGAGTGCGGGAATTGCTGGCTTCGGAGGCTCGACGGGCACCGGCGGGCGGCAACCCTGGAACGCGGGAGGCGGCTCTACGACATCATGTGATACCTGGCCCTGCGCTTGCGCCGCAGACGGCACGTGCAACTTCACTTGCCCGGACCCATACAACGCCTGCGCCGCCGAATGCGACGCTAACAGCACTTGTTCGCTCGCGTGTTCTTATCCGGGGTGTCCGTTCGCCTGCTATGCTGCGACGTGTTTTGACGAATGCAGCGGAGCTTGCCGGGAACTTTGCGACAACGGGGCCAACTGCACGGGTCACTGTGGTGGCGGCTGCGACACGACTTGCGTCGGCTCCAGTTGCTCTTCCGAGTGTGATGGCGGTTGCACGCAGCGTTGCCTCGCGGGCTCCGCATGTGACTTTCAATGTATCGGTGGTTGTAGCCAGATTTGCTCGGACTCCACGTGTACCAACCGATGCACGGGTGGGGGTTGCTCGATGAGGTGCTCGGATCAAGCCTCCTGTACAACGGATTGTGCGGCGGGTTGCCACCTCGAATGCACCTCCGGCGCCAGCTGTACTGCGAACAATTGCGATCAGGGTGGTTGCAGCGAAGAGTGTAGCGATGGCCAGTGCACCATCGAAAGTTGCGCGGGTGGCGGCTGTACAATAACGTGCAACGCTGGTTCCGATTGCCAAATCCCGCACTGCGAGCCAGGTTATTGCACAATCGAGTGTTCGGCGGGGGCGTCCTGCTCGATCGGCAACTGCGAAGGCGGCAATTGCTCGATTGCCTGCCAGGCGGGGGCATCCTGCTCGATCGGCAACTGCGACGGGGGCAACTGCGGCATCACGCCAGGCACGCCGTGAATTCGTGTGGCTCAGTACAAGAGCACCAACACCACTACCAATCCCACTACGAACGTCGCGCCGGCTCCGGCGCCCATCCACCGGTAAAAGGCGCGCGCGGGCTGCTGGAAGGCTGAGCCGTCGCTCGGCTGCCCGCCTTGAGCGCGCCGCTGGTACTCCGTTTGCTCGGCAGCCAATAAGTCACCGACGTCGCGCGCGAGCGCCGCGCCGAGGAAGTTGTCGGCGCCACAGAATTTGCACTGCACTTGCGCGGCACGAACAGGCGGGAGCTCGGCTCCGCAACCACGGCAACGTGCCTTTAGTCCCCCGCTCAGCGGCGGTCGGGCCAAAAGGAGCGGCTTTACCAGTCGGCGAAACGCGCGAACCATGCCCGCATAACCGAACAAAACGCCGATGATTCCCGATGCTCCCAGCAGTGCAAAGACGGTACTCTCAAGGGGTGCTTTGCCCGCCGCGCTCACGGCCTGCCAAACCTGCCAGCCACCAATCAAGACGAACACCACTAGTGCCATAGACCAAGATTGGCGCACCATCGCAAAGGTCTTTAGCGGTGCTTCATTGGCCTCGCGGGCGCGACGAACCTGCAAAAGTCGAAGACGCAAGAAACGATCTTGAGCTGCAGCGTCGGCTGGCAGTGTCTCGCTTCGGCCGCAAAAGCGGCAGCTCAACGTCGGGTCGGCATGCAGCCCGGCCGTCTGCGTTGCCGTCATCGGCGCGCCGCAACCCAGGCAGGGAGCGGGCAGACCTTCACGCGCCGACTCGGCCTCGACACCTGACGTGCTATTTTGCATAGAAGGACCGCCGAGCTGCGTCATTGCACCGCTGCCGGAGCCAAGGCTGCTGCTTGTGATATGCGTGCCGGCAGCGGGCGCCCATCGAGTGCAGAAGCTGCCGTTTCGATCGCGAGCATGTATTCCTCGGCGGCGGACGCAAAATAAGGCAAGGCCATACGTGTAAGTGACATCCAGAGGCGGTTGCCCTCGCCGGAAAGGTGCACGAACAGCTGCGGCGAGAGGATTTGCAGCGCCGGCACCAACGCCGCGGCGGTCTGCGGATCGGCCGTACGAATCACGAACTGGGCGTCAACCGTGGCGTCGCCACTCGGAGTTTCGCGAAGCTCACCACGCTCTGCCATCCCTTGCAGTGGGATGAGATATTGATTGGGACTTCGCAGGACGACCTCGAAAGAAGCCAGGGATTTTTCGAGCGACACATCGAGAAAGCAGCCAAAGGAATGCGTGATGCGGCGATACACAATATACTCACTGGTCTCGACCCCATCGATCACGATAAAAGACGCAGGGTGCGCATAGGGCTGCCCGGCTGCGCGCAGTTGACGTTTGTAGTCACCGCGCTTCTGCATGAAGTAGAGTAAATTGATATTAGGGTCACCTTCTACAACACGCATTCCGAGCCGCTCGGCAACCGATCCGAAATTCTTGTCCTGGTTCTCGGCAAGGCTCGTCTTGAGGCGCATGCGCTGCCAGATCAGCATTGCAATCACTGCTATGACAATGACGATAACGAGCGGCAGCGGCATGTCCTGCATTTTCGCCTCAATCCGGCCGAACGTCAACCGTGCTATTGGTTATGACTTTGTAGTGACGGCACGGGGACACCAGTGAGCAATTGATGGAACCCACACAGGGTTCATTTATGAACGAGATTTCCCCTGGTTCTCTTTGTTTTGGAGCCGTTGGCCGCCGGGCACGAGCAGGTTTTCCGCCAATCGCCGATTTTATGCAATGCGAATTGCCTCCGCGTGTCGTCACGACCCCAGGCTCAAGTAGAGTGGCCCTCGCGGACTTCGCCTCGTTCAGATTAAAAGTGTCGCGCGCCGTAATGCGATAGGATGGTTTTACCAATGTCCTCGTATCCGCTTGCGGCATTGTGACGGTTTGGACTAAATCGCACTGTTATGCAAAACTTGTTGCGCGTATCACTGTTGTCGGCGTTGGTTTTCTGGGTCATCTCAGTCCATGGCGACACACAACGGCTGCCGCCTTGGGAGAAGTTCGACGAACAAGACGGTATAACCGTTTACCGCCGCGAGGTTCCCGGCTCGCCTATCGTCGCTCTGCGCGGCGAGGGTATCGTCAATCGACCGATTTTGCGCGTTACGTCTGTCATCATTGATACGAGTCGCGCCACCGAGTGGATCGACAGCCTGGCCGAAGCACGTACGCTGAGGAAGATCAGTGATGTCGAGTATACGGAATGGGACCATGTCGAGACCCCATTCATCTTGAAGGATCGGGAGTTTGTTTTCGTCTCCAAGCTCGAGCTCGACGCGCGACATAAACAGATTTCCCTAAACTACCACTCAATCAACGACAACTTGGCTCCCAAGACTGACTATGTGCGCGGTGAATTCAAGTACGGTACCTTTAAAATGACGTCCATCGAGCACGGTACCAAAACGCGTATCCTCGTAGAGCTCATGTGCGACCCCAGGGGGTCGATTGCCAAGTGGATTGTCAATTTGTTCCAAAAGTCTTGGCCATACAATACGATTGTTGCGCTACGCACCCAAGCAAGCAAAGCCAATATTCGAGATAATCAGCAGCTGAAGCAAGCGCTGGGCACTGACTACAATTAGCGTCATTTCACGAACCGGTCTTCGCGCACCATTTTCTCGCAACGACGACAGTACCTACTCCTGTCGCGCTTTCGACGCGTACCTCGTCCATCAACCGGGACACGGCAGAAAGGCCCGCGCCCAGTCCCTTGCGGGTTGGGCCCTGCCCGTTTGACCCTGCCATACCGGGGCCACAGTCTTCCACCCGTAGTTCGATTCCGAAGCCGCGATTCGACAAAGCGCACACGGTAACTCGCCCGCGGCCCGCGTAGCGCACCGCATTGCTCACGAGTTCGCTCAGCGCAATTGCGATTTGCCATTGGGCTGCGGTAGAGAACCCTAGCTGAGCTGCAAAACTTCTCGCTTTCGTGCTGCAGCGGAACGTATCCAGTTCGTGTGAAACGGTGAATATGAAAGGGCCACTGGGGTTGCTGTTAGTCATAGCGAATGGCCACGCACGACGCGTCATCATGCATCTTGCCGTGTTCCGCAAGTAAGGTTTCGACGATCAGGGCCGGTGTCAAATGAGCGTAATTATCCAGGCTAAACCGACTGGAGAGGCCATCGGAGTGCATCACGAGTACATCACCAGGGCAAAGCTCGTATTCGAATTGAGTCGCCTTCGTCAGACGCACGCCCACTACGCCGCGCGCGAGCAGCGGACGAATCGGATATTGACTGCGCGCGTGGAGTTCGGCATTGCCAACCCCAGAAAATGCGAGCCTACCATTGTTACCAACACGCAAGATCGCTGCCACGACGCCGCGGGTGCCAGCGATCTGCTT
This sequence comes from uncultured delta proteobacterium, assembly GCA_963819085.1. Taxonomy (GTDB): domain Bacteria; phylum Myxococcota_A; class Polyangia; order Polyangiales; family Polyangiaceae; genus FEN-1139. The sequence continues at coordinate 264,152 of CAWFUX010000037.1, read as the reverse complement.
GTGCGCGCCCATCAGTATTTGATTGAGGGGCAGCTCGCTGGCGTTTCGAACGTATTGGCAGAATGCGTCCGCGGCAACTGCCGCAGCTTCACCATGTCCAAGCCCGTCCGCAAGTGCGACGACGGTGCTTGCGCTCGCTTCGACGACTTCAATCTGGTCTCCGCATACAGTCTGCCCCGCGCAGGGCCTCGTCACCTGGGCGATGCAGATCATGGCCCCTCCCGAAACATTGCCTTAGCTGACCTTTCGGCATTTACGAATGGTTACGCGCGTCCCCGCATTGGGCGCGGTCCTGACGTCGAAGTCGTCCATGATGGCGCGAGTGCCGATCAATCCGCGACCCATGCCGCGTTTTGACCGGTAATTGCCGCTGAGAATCGTATCGAGGTCAACGATGCCGCTGCCTTCGTCCTCGGCAATTATTTCGATTCCTGGTTCGCTTGAGGATGTCGGACGGATGGTGATGCGCCCGTGCCCCGCGTATTGGACGATATTCCGCGCCAGCTCGGATGTGGCCGTTGCAATCTTGACCTGATCGGAAGGCGAGAAGCCAAGTCGTCGTGCAAGTTCGCGAGCAAAACCTCGCGCCACGACCACGTCATCCTCGGACTCGACGGTCACGACCGTTGAAGTAGAACCGGCGCTAGGAATCGATGATGGAATGGCACTCGAGTCGAATTCTGGGAAACGGAAGACTGGGATTTTCCCCGAGGACCGATAGACCGGCTGAGATCGCTCGAGCAGGGCGTCTACTTCCTTCAAACATGCACTCGTCTCGGCGCTTCCGAGCACGAACAGCCTCGCCGCCGCGCGGAGATTCGCCGCCAAGCGCTCCCTGTCTCCGACCGAGCGCACGCGAAGGCCCGTGCCGCTACGTGTTGACAGGTACTTCACGACGGTGCCAGCCGTGATCTCTCCGAGGTATCGCATCAGAACTTCGCGGACCTCGCACTCCAAGTCGATCATGACGCATCGTCCTCGTCATCCCAAGAATCATCCACTTCCTGCACTACGACCAACCCGAGCGCCCTGAGTGCACTTTCCAGGTTGAGCGCGGTCGTAACCCCCTCCAGGCCCATTCCCATGTCAACTAGCGCCATCGCAATCATCGGGTCTATTCCGCACACGACCGTTCGAACGCCCATCAGCTTTGCCGTCAGTCCGATGTCTCGAATAACGCGCGATATATAGCTGTCCATCAAATCGATGCCGGATACATCAAGCGCAAGCGCTCGGGCATTCGTGTTTTCGATGCGGCTCGCTACGTCATCCTTCAGACGGATGATGATGGGGTCACTCAGCGCCACTTGCACCGAGACAATCAGGACGTCATAGAGTTTGATGATGGGGATGCGGGCTACCTCGGCCGCAGGAGCATTCAGCATGGCATCCCCTAACCGACACGCTTTTGTTGTTCTTGCTCCTGGCGACGAATACGCAGACACCCACGCAAAGCTTCTTTGAGGTTCCGCTCGGTCGTAACCGAAGATAAATCGACGCCGATCTCGACCAGGGTCTGTGCAACCGCGGGCCGTATGCCGGTGAGCAAGCACCGCGCCCCGAGAAGCTCGGCAGCCTTTACCACTTTGATGAAGTGGTCGGCCGTCTTCGTGTCAACCACTTCGACGCCGGTGATATCCAGGATAACGTAGCGCGATTGACGCGTTTGAATTTCGGTCAAGAGACGTTCCATGATGTCGGCGGCTCGGCGCGTGTCGACTATTCCGATAATCGGAAGTGCAATGATGTCGTCCCAAACTTGGAGCACGGGGGTGGAAAGCTCGAGAATAGCAAATCGTTGTTCCTCGATGATACGGAGCTTATCGGCCAGCTGCGACACGGCCTGAGCTCTTTCGGTCGCCTCGCGGCGCGCCTCTTCCGCCTTTCGTTCGAGTTCGTTGGAGAGGTGTCGTTGCGCCGTCATGGCGTCCGCTGTGGTCAAAGCCATGGCTGCAATGCCTGCGGCTCCCCTCAAGAATGCAATATCCTGGAAGCCAAAGGGTTCGTCGGTGACCTTATTCGCGACAAACAACACACCCACGGCAACGTCCTGAATGTCGATAGCAACGATCACGAGCTCACCATGACGGAGGCTTTCGGGTGCGCCCGGCCAGGCCGCAACTAACTGCGCGGGTGTAATGACGCATGCGGCCTTTTCCTCGAGTTGACGGCGGAAAAACGCCAGGGCTCTCGGGTCTTGCAGGATATCGGCGTCGGTCAAGTCGCGTAGCGCGGCTGCCGAGAGTTCTGCATCGCGCGCCAGCAGGACTCCACCGTGCCGCACATTCAAAAAAGTGCAAACTAGCGAAAGCAGGGTGTCGCAAATGCTTTCGCGCTGCCAAAGGTTCAGGGCGCTGAAGGTACGAGCGACCAAGAGCAAAAACTCATAGCCTTCACTCCAGCGTCGCACCTCTTGCTCAATAAGAATGTCTTCGTTTTCCGACATGCAGGTTAGCCTTCTTGTGACGCAAAACTCATTGATCGTGGGTCAGGTTTTTCAGAGAACCGTTGTTTGAGCCGGCCGGTTTCATTATGTTTTCTTTTCGTCGCCGATCTTCTTTTTCCACTCGGATGATCGTTGGCCAATATGCTTGGGGTGCGCCATCACGAAGATGCAGCGCTCATCACCCTTGGCTCGGCAAGTGACCTCTTCAGCCTGTAACTCAATGCCGTAGCTCACCTGGCACCAACCAGCGCTGTAGCCGGCGTTCATGTCGCACACGGGCTGCTGTGAGCGCTTGGCATTGTCCAGATACGAGGCAGCTTCGAAAGAATAGGGATGGTCGTAGACTAGGAAGTAGTCCTCGTTGGGCTGCGGGCTACTCTCGGGGAAGATGTTGACGTTAGCCCACCCAACATGAGCAAAATGAACAGGTCCGAGAGCGAGCTTCATATTGGGGTCGTCAATCTTGAGTCGCTCGTGGAAGAGCTTTGCATCGCGCATACCGCAGGCTCGTGCTAGTTTATAGCGGATTTGCCGAGCGCCCGCGTCGCCGAAGGTTCTGCGGAGTTCCTCGTGCAATTCGATACTCATCGAGTCAGTCCGCATGAGCATGTAAAGGACGCCGGAAATGCGGATTTGTCCCTGTTCGGGCACGCGTTCCAAGTTGTTGAAGAAGTCACCCATGAGCCCTTCGGCTGCTGCAAACAGCGGAGCGAATGGCTCTGGACATTTGACGACCTGGGTCTTAACAGAATCTACCAACTTGCACCTCCGCAGATGGGTGCGCCATTCGGCGCTCACGCCCTAGCGATGGGCTACGGCGGCCCCGTGTTCATCGTTAAGGTGTATTAGCCCGCAAGATGCCGATGGTCTGAGATGGGGAAAGCTGGGGTAGAGCGAAGCAGCCGGACACTGTAACGTCGGGTTAGCTCGGGGGTTTGTTTGCGCACTGTCACCAATTGATAACACTGACGGTTCGGTCGCGACTCCTATCCAAAAGATTGAGCGCGAATCTCTACGGCGCGGTACCAGCACGGGGACTGGCCACTTTGGCTGACTCCGATTCTTCGGCTAGCTCCGATTCAGCCTCGGTTCTAAACGGCGAGTGGGTTGCATACAGTGCGGTGCGCTGCTTAATTTCGTCGGCCTCTGCCGCGATGAAATTACCGATGGCCTCGCTAAGCCTTGGGTGCCGGATCCAATGCGCGCTATGCGTGAGAGTCGGAAGCAGGCCGCGCTTGAGCTTGTGCTCGCCTTGTGCGCCGGCCTCGAAGCGCGTGTAACGCCGTTCAATCGCACGCTCGATGAGCCGGTAGTAACAAAGCTCGAAGTGGAGCATTTCGTACTCCTCGAGGCAGCCCCAGTAGCGTCCGTAGAGGTGCGCGCCCTTCTCGAAGTTGATTGTGCCGGCCACGGCCCGGGCGCCCCGGTAGGCCAACGTCGCGACCAAGCGATGCCCCAAAGTCTCGCGAATGATTTCGAAGAACGCCGGCTGCAAGTATTCGATCCCACCATGCCGCGCGACGTTGGTAGCGTAAAATCTCTGCAGCGCCGCCCAATCATCGGCATCGAGTTCAGCACCGGTCGCAGTTCTGAAGGTCAGGCCGTGACCCGCCGCCGCGACGCGCTCCTTACGGACCTGCTTACGATTACGCGATCGGAACGTCGACAGGTAGTCATCGAAGCTCTCGTACGGCCTTTCCCGGCGGTTCTCCCAATGAAATTGCATACTGAGCCGTGGTGCGTAGCCAGTGCTTCGATCGCTGGCCAACACCTGACTTTCTCGTTCCGTGCAAAACAAAAAATGAACCGACGATACACGCTCGGAGTCGGCAATTGCTCGAACACCGCGTAACAGGGCGGTAGTGATCAACGGCCCGTCAGCGTCTGGCGCCACCATCAGGCGGCGACCGGTCGCGGGCGTAAACGGCACCGCAGCCACCAATTTCGGGTAATACCTGATCCCGGCGCGCTCAGCCGCGTTGGCCCAAGCCCAATCGAAGATGAATTCGCCGTAGCTGTGAACCTTGAGGTAAAGCGGCACCGCACCCACGAGTCGACCTGCGTCACGCACCAACACGAGCCGCGGCACGCAACCAGCGGCGGCACCCACGCTTTCGGAAACTTCGAGCGCCGAGAGAAACGCATGCTCGAGAAATGGATCGTCGTCCCCGACGAGAGTGTCCCACTCCTGTGCCGGCACTAGCGTAATGCTGCTCAAAATCTCGATGTCGATGGTGACCGCCTAGCGCGAGCGATGCGTGTGCAAGTCGCAGGCCAGAGTGTAGCCGATTGTCAAAGGCGGTGTAGGCGTGAAGGAGTTGCCCTCGATGCCTCACGACCCCACCAGTGCCGCCAATGGCCATAGGCTCGACTCGCAAGGCGGAAATCGCGGCACTGGTCACAGTTGCTGCAATTGCACGCGCTGCCGCGGCTGAACAGGAATTAGACTCGACGCCTGGCCGCATCGGTCTGCTCAACGTTCGTTTTTGGCAACCGATCCGTTTAGGCTAACCGGAACCCTGCGCGGGCTCATTTGTATTACGAGGCTCCCAGTCAGAACCAACGCGAGGCCGAGCCACATGGGTGCCGTGAACCTATCTCCAAACACGAATCGACCGAGGAGCATACTAACCAACGCGAACCAACCCACGTAAGCACCAAGCAATTGAGAAAAGTCTAGCCCAATCAAATTGACAACGACGCCGTAAGTTCCAAGAACGATAAACCCGAGAACAATGAGGGAGATCCCTCCTCCGGTGAGCCCACGCCGGATTAGGGCATCACCACCCACCTCGAATATTGCAGCCAATATCATTACCAACGCTTGAGCGACAATTGACATTACGGCAGTTCATAGTGTCGCTTGGCCCTTGTGCAAAGCCCAGGGCGGCCCAGCAAACGCAGTTACGCGGGCATTCTTCGATAGACCATGGCCAGCCACGGCTGCTGCTGACGCGGCAGCCCCTCGGGTCGATAGAAATGATGTACCAATTCGAAGCCGGCCATTCTGAACAGCGAATGCCAACGATCCAACTCGAAGTGACACCCATAACGCTCACCTTGCCAACCCTCGGCGTTGCCGCGCGGGTTGGAACAGAAAAGAACCCCTCGAGGCTTGAGGGCATTGCGTAACTCACCGAGCACGCGCGGCAAAGCGAGACTCGGGATGTGAAATAGCGATGCGTTGGCAAAAATGCCGTCGAAATAGTTATTCGGCAGCGCCAAAGACAGGAAGTCTTGATGCCAAACATCGGCGCCGCTAAACGCCCGCGACATTTCGACGAAACTCGCGCAGCCATCGAGCCCCGTTGGTTCGTGTCCCAAATCTCGAAACGTGCTCAAGTCGCGCCCGGGGCCACAACCAAAATCTAGGATCTTGAATGGAGCGGTTCCCTCAATCGACCCGAGCAGCGCCCGAACGTTCTGCGAGACATCATGGTCGAGGGTCTGGTCACGAAAGACCGCAGCGTTGGATTCATAATGCCCCAGCGTGCGCAGGCTCGTTTCTTGCTGCATCGGGGATATCTAGACGTTCCCGTGCCGTCACGCCAACAAAATAAGCGCAATTTGTGGCTAGCAGCATCGGCAGTGATGCCTTTCGGACCGTCACAGGCTGTCTGGGTGAGGCACATCCAGCCCCAATTCGAAACTGATTGACCGCTCGTTGCCCGTCACATACACGCGACGCGTCGCGTAACCCGCCTTGCCAACTTCGTACGAGCGCTTCTCGCCGCGCGGCTGTTTGAGAATGAACGGCGTTCGCCCTACGATCCTACCCTTATACAGCAACACCGCACCATCAGGCTTGATGTTGATCGGGATCTTGACGTCTTCTTCTTCGGCAGCTGCGAATGCGCTCGGTTCAGACTGTGCAGGCGCCGCGGTACTTGCTTCAGTAGCGGGTTGAGGCGCGGCAATTGACGCACTTGCGGACGGGGCATTACCCGAATTGAGCGCCGCTCGTGCCGGTGCCTCGGCGCTCGACGCGCTTGCGCGAGTAGCCGCTGCAATGCGCGCCGAGGTGGGCGTGTGCCTGCCGAACGCTAACACCAATGTTACTATGACGGCGGCCGCCCCAATTGCGCCCACAACCAACACACGTCGATTGACGGTGGGCCGCTTGGGCGCGAAACTGCCGAACGGCAGCGCTACTTGCGAGTCAGGGGACTGACTCGCAACGACGTCACTCAATTCGGGCTTCGGAATGTCCGCTTTGGCTTCGCTCTTGGCCGCATCGAAATCGAGATCCACTTCGACACTGCTTGGCTGTGCCGCTTCGGCTGGTAGCGCGACATCGATTGTCACCTCAGACGTTGCACTCGAATCTGCTGCCCTTGTGAGTGCCGCACCAACATCAGTCGCGGGCGCAGCGGGAGTCGCGGGCGCAACGCTAGCGCGAGGCGGCCTGCTGACGCGCGCCGTAGGTGCAGTGGGCGCGGTCGATGGCCGAGCTGGCACCTGACTCGGGCGCTCTGCTGCCGATGGTGAACTGGACGGCGGCCTACTCAGGCGCGCTCCCGATGTTGCTGCGCTCGCCAACGGCTTATGCTGCGATGGGCTCGTGCGCGCAGAGGGTGCAACCGATGCTCTTTGCGGCGCTTCACTGCTTCGCGCGGCATGCGCCGTCGAGGTGCGCTGTGGTGCCACACTGCTTCGCGCGGCAGGCGCCGTCGACACCCTTTGTGGTGCGTCGCTGCCTCGCGACACAGCGGAGGTCGGAGGCAGCTGAGAGGGTCGCGCCGAAGTCGTGGGGATGGGCGTCGCAGTTGACGCAATCGATGTCCGCTGCGGAGCCACGCTGCCAGTCGTTGCAGACGCCGGCGGCACTTGAGAGGGACGCACCGACGCCGCGACAATGGGCGTTGCGGTCGGCACGCTTTTGGGATTTGCGCTCAACGGCTGCGCGTCGGATGCACTCGTTGCGCCTGAAGCTTTTGTTTGGGTCGCTGCGACACGAGGACTCGGCGTTTCTCTCGCAGACGCCGACCGCGGTGGCAAGAGGCTGCTTCGAGTTGCGCCGGGCCGCGTTAGCGTCGAGGGGCTCGCTCCGGGCGGCCGCTGCGATGCCGGCGGCACCGAGGGACGTTGCAAACCCGCCCGATTGGGCGGGGGCGTCTGGATGGAAGCGGTCGGCTCACTCGAGGTTTTTGGAGACGCCTTGGAAGCACAGCTCGGTGTTGCCAAAGTCGCCGGTGCTGCGGTGGATACTGGCACTTCTGCAGGCTCGGATCCCCAATCAGAATCTACATCGTCCGTGCTGGGCGCCGATGCCGCGCCTAGTGCCTGCGATTTGCTCAGGGGTGCCGCCTGAGTCTTTGTCGAGAGTGGCGAATTCGGCTTCGACGATTCGCTAGACAATGCCGGTTGCTCAGCTGCTGGGGCTGCGGGTTTGGATTGTTGTGTCATCACCGTGCCGTTCTCGAACTTTACCCCGAAAACAGCCAAAGTTGCCAGAAGGCTTCGCGTGGGCCGAAAGCACGCTGTAAGTACACTGGTGCTACCGCAGCCGCTGGGGTGTCTTAAAAAGCGGCGCGGACGTGTTTTTGGGCTGCCCTGAAAGCGTCGCAAACCGCACTTTTGGGGCGCTAGCCCGGGCGCATGGGTACCGCGTGCGCCCTTTCGATTACGCCATCGAGTTATGCTGAGCCTCTAATCGTCGATTGGCAGCAAAGGACGAGTCAAACCTGCCCTAGCCAGCCACCGTTCGAGGGTGAACCGCAATGATTCCCAGAAGACCGGCGAAATCTTGCTCATTCGGTGTGATGATTCGCGAGATACAGTGAGACTCCATCAAGGCAGCAATGCGTACGTTGTGTGCCCGTTTTCCGCGTACCGCGCATTGGGACACCAAGGTTGACCACCTTTCGCTGGTGTTCTCGTCATCCAAGAGACACGAAAATCGAGAGCGAACCCTCTTCAAGGTCTTCGAATCGTCAGACCGGCGACTCGCGAGAAGATGGCGTCATCATAGGTATAGATGATTGACACGCTTGCGCGAAGCGCGGTTACGGCAATAGACAAATCAACGGACGTCGCTCGCGTACACCAGTACGTTCGTATCCAGGATTGCCCGCTCGCCATCAGACGTTGTCATAAATGTCTTCGCACGTCAGTGGCCGACACACACCGAGATCCCATTCTCCAAAGGCCATAGCGGCAATGGTCTTCGCCCTTTCCGGCATCTCCATCGTCAATTCGATTTCGCTGCCGTCCGGTACCCCGATTGGTTCGAGTGGCACGAGCAAACCACCAGCCACTCGGGCGCGCAGACTACGCGTCACGTCGCCCTCTTTCTGCCTCAGCAAGAAACTTGCGCCTGAACATCGCTCAAATAATGACTGCGCCGCTGGCATTGGTCAAGAACGGACAAGGTTTACGCGAAGCGTGCCCGTGCCCGGTGACGTCAGAGCCGTCGAGCAGCTGCCGCACCGAGTCGCAGGGCTCCAGATCTGGCTGCGGCCATCATCCGAAACTACCAGCGCAAAGTAGCCCGGCTGGGCGGTGACACACGGGAAGGCTCGACCCGGCTCAGCCTTCCCGATTGCCCCACCGCAACTTCACTCCACGGTGAGGTTGTACGTGACGTCGGAGGTGAACCACCTATTGGGTCCCCAGGCGGGGGGCGTTGCGGCGAAGTGGAGCATATGCGAACCGGCGGTGAGCGGCGCCAGCATGATGTAATAGACGCCGACAAATGAATCGGGGACGGCCCCTGTGAACGACGAACCCCAACCGTTTTTCCGCCCATTGACACTAAGCAAATATGATAACCCGTCACTCGCATGAAGTCATCAATCGTGGCGCGATTCTTTCTTACCGATGTCTCAGCGCCAAACTGCTCCCAATGCCGCACCCGGTCGCACGAAGCAGATGTGCGCCAGTGGTTCTTGGATCTATCCTGCGCAGTGGGGCGGCGAGCTGCCGTCTAGGTGCCAACGATGAAAAAGGCCAGTTGAAGCGCAGTAGCCGCAGAATCGTCTTGGCCCATCAGCCCGGAATCAAAATGTTCGGCTGCAACGTTGCTCGATTTCAGGCACAATTCATCAAGTTACGAGGTCACTCCATGCACGCTCACAAGGTAAGAATGGCCGTTTCTGAGAATCGCGAGGTGAAGTTGCATCTTCCAAGCGACTTTCCCCCGGGTGTCGTTGACGTCATTGTGCTTGCGGCGTCAGAAGAGAAGTCAGCGAGCGCCCCTCTCCCAAAGACTGAGATTTCTACCGAGTTTGTGAGGCGTCACCCGCATGCAGGCAAGCTGGGACCTATTGTGTTCCATGAGGACCCAACAGCGCCGCTCGATGTGCACGACTGGGGAGATAGACTGACCTAATGCGACTATTGCTCGATACTTGCGCATTGCTATGGTTGAGTTCGAGTCCCACTTCGTTGAGCGCAGCCGCCCAAGCCGCGATGTCGAGACTCGATGCAGAACTCTTCTTCTCGCCGATTTCCGCCCTCGAGATCGGCATCAAGTGCCGCAATCAGAAACTGACACTACCCGAACCGGTCGAAACCTGGTTTCCGCAAACAGTTGCCCAATTGGGACTTCGCGAGGTTCCATTGCTGTCAACGATTGCGATTCAGGCGGCATCACTGAATTGGGAGCACCGTGATCCCGCGGACAGAGTTCTCGTGGCCACCGCTGTGAGCGAGAATATGTTACTCGTCACTCCTGACACTACAATTGGCAAGTACGCACCAGCTCTCGTGATTTGGTGAGCTAGTATTCCGCAACTTCACTCCACGGTGAAGTTGTATGTGACGTCGGAGGGGGGAATGCTGCCCGATATGGACGACATTGCAGCGAAGTGAATCGTGTGCGAACCGGCCGTGAGCGGCGCTAGCATGATGTAGTAGCCGCCGACAAATGACTTTGGGACTGAAAATGCACGTGTTTTGCCAGCTAACCCTCCCTCGCAGGCTCGCCGAGCGCGCGACGAGTCGCCTCAAGCCTTTGAGGCGCCCCCGCTAGCCCTCCCCGAGTGAACTCAGACAAGGTGCTAACAAAGGCGAGCACTCCGCCAATCGCCGCAGATCCTGTCGTGACCGGCACGAGCACGCCGGGCAGCGTCGCACAAGACGAAGCCCAACTCGCGAGTCCATGCGATTGCGATTGCGAGCATTGAGGCGAGTCAATGAGCACTCGACGAGCGCGGATAAGCTTGTAGTCAATCGCCGAAGCATTCGGCGGATTATCGTTGAGGTCGTAAATGGGCCGGCGCGCGATCCGGCGGAACACCGGTCACACGCTGTTCACCGGGCAGCTAGAACCGAGATCAATCCAAGAGCGGTTTTCTGAATCGTCAACTGCAAGTGTGTGCGCTACCAGGGCATTGCCAGACTCCGTTGACGTAGCAGACGGTGAGCGTGTGAATGTAACGGATCCCCGTCTTATTGACTCTGAACCAATGAGAATCTGGTCCCGGCAGATTCACGAAGTTAACGATCATTCCGTAGTCCACGTCGACGAGGTAATCGTTGGGCGTCGGGGCAAAGCTTTGGCTCGGGATGCCCACATCGCAGGTCACACTCGCGCTGCCACTAGGATTAGTTTCCATGCCACCCTCGAGACGGGAACAGGGGTAGCCCCAGGGGACCTGGACGGTCTTATCAGCCCAATAGGCAAAATAGGCAAAACCTCCGTCGTGTAGCTCTTGGCGCGTGAGTTGATCTGCGACCGCCACAGGCCCCCAACCCGCGTCCTCGTTCCGAGAGTTGGTCAGGTAGCTCGCCGCATTGAAACCCCAGTCGTCGCAATCGGTCTGCGGCGCTGTCACATCACGCGGTCCAGCAACGGCTGCCCACGGACGAATCGATTCAAGTTTTCCTGGAAATGGCGGAGCAGCGTTTCCGATTCCGCTAGGTGACCACCCGCTACGTGCGGCGTAATGTAGCAGTTTGGGAGCGTGTACAGCGCGTGGCTGTCCGGCAGCGGCTCGGGCTCCGTGACGTCGAGCCAGGCGGCTTTAAGAACGCCCGAGCACAATGCTTCATAGAGGGCGTCTTGGTTGACGGTACTGCCGCGTCCGATGTTGTAAAAGGCAGCGCCCGGCCTTATCTCGGCGAAACGAGCCACGCCGAAAAACCCATGCGTTGCGCTCGAATCCGGAAGGATATTGACGATATGATCGACCCCTTGTGCCAGTGTCCGCCTCAGCTGGCCTTCGCCAATGACCGGTACGGTCTCATCCCCGCGCGCTTTGCGACGATAGGCAATTATCTTCATGTCGAATGGTCCGAGAAGCTCCGTTAGCCGTTTGCCAATGGCGCCGTAGCCGATAATCAAAACGGTTTGGCCCCGAAGTGGAACCAAACTGCCGCGCAGGGCGTGCCACTCAGGTTCACCTCCCGCCACTCGCGTCCGCAATGCCACGGGCAATTGCCGCGATTGGGCCAGCATGAAAGCCAAGGCGTGCTCGGCACAAGCCTCCGCATAGACGCTTGCGCTGTTTGAAACCATCACATTGCGCTCAGCCATGAGCGTACGAATTGTAGGGTTATCGTACCGCGTAATCGACGAAGAACTAACTTGAATCCACTTGAGGTGCAAAGCTTTGACAATCGCTTCCGGATCGGGTTGACCCAATGCGATGTCGGCTGTGTAAATGAGTGGATCAGGGTCAGCCTTGTGCAGTACTGAAACAGTTGGCGTTGACGGCAAGAGCAATTGGTGGCCCTCGGTAATTTCACGCAGTAGTTTCAATGTGGCAGGTGGTGCGGCAATATCTGCGAAGATTCGAAAGCCCATGGCAGGTGATTTAGCACAAGGGCCGTGCCTGGGGCACCGACTTGCTTCGGCAAAGGCGCACGTGATTCGCGGGGGCATCGCGCGAGGGGACAAAACAGCACATTGCGAGCCCACCATTGCCGGGGCATGCTTAGCGTGTGATATCCAAATTCAAGTTACTACTCTTCTTCGTGGTGTTGTGGCTGGCACCACTTACCGTTGGTTCCTGCGCGAGTAGTTCGCCCCACGTCAACAACGTTCAACAATTGAACCTGCGCTTGCAAGGCAGTTGGTTACTTCAAAGCTATCGTCCCAATATTACGCTCGATGCTCCACTATTGGCCCTGATCAACGTCCAATTCGGACAAATGCGTGTGACATTCGACGGCATCAGGCTGACCGCGCAGGGGCCTGGGTTACAGATCACTCGCACGTATCAGATTCAGGATGTGGTTGATCAGTCGGCAACACTTGTTCTGTCCGAGCCAACCGGTGAAATGATACGGGTCTGGGTCTCGATCCAAAACAACATGCTAACGTTTCGCCCCGAGGACGCGCCCTGGAGCGGCGAAGGCACTTTGCAGCGCATTTAGCGGTTTAGGCTGCATTTTTATACAAACCACACTAACATAGGCGCCGTGCTCGCCCTACTTGCTCTATTTGGGCCCAAACAAGGCCTGCGTATTCCGCTGGTGGGGCCGTTGGTCGTTGGCCGTGGGGATACAGCCGACATCCAGTTGGTGGACGCCAAGGTCTCGCGTGAACATTGCCGAATAGAACTGGTCGAAGGAGCCACGGATCGAGCGCAAATTGAAGACCTCGGCAGCCAGAATGGCACGTATCTCAACGGTACCCCGATTGCGACAGTCGAGACCGTGTCCCCCGGGGATGAAGTTGTCATTGGAGATACCCTATTTCTCGTGGCGGGCGCCGGAGTTGACATCGTCAATACGCGATATGGCGCAAGCACACTAATGCTCACGCAGCAAGGAAACGTCGCTTCGATAGCAACGACCATCGACCAAACACCAGCAGCCACGCAGGCATCTGCAATCGCTGAGCTTGCGCAATGCTTGTCTGAGGCAAAGGACGAAGAATCGGCAGCAATGAAGCTGCTCGACGCCATCGAGAGCGAACTTGGCCCGCGCAGTGCGACACTGTTGACGAGCACCGGGTCCCATGACGAGCAGCGCAGACTTTCGCGCATTGTTCCGATTGCAACGCGGGGACAAAAGGGCGTTGCTTCGATTTCGCAGACTTTACTCACCCTGGCCAGCAATCAAGGCCGAGGCATCCTGATTGAAGATGCTCATGACCACCGAGCGCTGCAGGGCGCACGCAGCGTGGTGCTGCATAGCCTTCGTTCGGTCATGGTAGCACCTTGGGGAACGACCCGGGGCATTGCACAGGGATTTATTCAAGTCGAACGGGATTCAACACGTCCATTTACTGCCGCTAATCTGGCATGGCTCGAGACGGTCGCCTGCTTTGCCACATTGCGATTGGGCCGTCGCGAGCCGCAAGTGATTCCAACCGATTCGGGGCCGCTCGGCGAAAGCGCCGAGTACTTGTTGGCTCTTCGCGTCGCTGAGGCGGCGGCTCGCGTAGATTCTACGGTTTTATTGTTGGGGGAAACCGGCACGGGTAAGGAGGAGCTGGCGCGACACATCCATCGCCTCAGCAGACGCAGTCAGTGTCGATTTCTGGCCGTCAATTGTGGAGCGATTGCGGAAGGGCTGGCCGAAAGTGAGCTCTTTGGACATGAGAAGGGGGCGTTTACAGGCGCGAGTGCGACGCGGCTCGGTGCCTTCGAAAGCGCAGAGGGTGGAACACTCTTTCTGGATGAAATTGGCGATTTGCCTCTGAGTTTGCAAGTGAAGCTGTTGCGTGTATTGCAGGAACGCGCCGTTGTGCGAGTGGGCTCCACCCTCTCGCGTGCGATCGACGTTCGTATCATCGCCGCCACCCATCGTGACCTCACAGCTGAGGTCACGGCCGGTCGGTTTCGCGAGGACTTGTTCTTTCGCCTCAGTATTCTGGAGTTGCGCTTGCCGAGCTTGCGCGAGCGTCGAACGGACATTCCACTGCTGGCGCACGCCCTACTCGAGCGAATAGCGCATCGGTTGGGCCTTGAGTGCCCGGGTTTACCGAAGACGCGCTGGCGGCGCTCAGTAATTGGGATTACCCGGGGAACGTGCGCGAGCTAGCCAACGTGGTCGAGCGACTGTTGGTCCTTCGCGATCCGCTGGACCCGGGCCCCATCGATCGAGACGACGTCCGCGCCAGCGTTGGAAGCGAGATTCGACCCGCAACGAGTCACCCGGAGCCGAGCGGCGATGAGACTCTGGTTGAGTCGGTGATGCGCGTGGAACGAGCCAGCATAGAATCTGCACTGCGCCGGGCACGCGGGGTCAAGTCTCAGGCGGCCCGTCTCTTGGGCATCAGCCGCCCTACACTTGACAAGAAAATCTCCGAGCTCGGAATCGACATTTGGTCCTAATCGATCTCGAAAAACATCGGGCCGCACCCCAAAAGTGTGCGCACGCCCAATCCCCGCGCTCTTTGCTCGAGCTGAGTAAAGGTCTACGGCCAGCCTCTCCCAACAAACGGCTGCGCGACTAGCTGGCTCGTGGAAGACTTCGAATCCTTTATCCGTATTACGATATCTCCATGCTAGCGCCTCGGTTTCTCTGCCCGGTCTGTCAAGCCTCACTCCCGACAATTGATGCCGCAGGTACTTCTCTCGTCTGCCCTGTCTGTGCAGTGGAGGTGGATCGCGCCCGGTTGGACACCGTGGTTGGAAAGCCACTGTTCGTCGCCGAGCGCAACTGGTCGGGAACCGAAGTAAGCGGGCTCGTCATCGGCGAGGTCATCGGCGCAGGGGGAATGGGCACCGTGTACCGCGCCCGCGATGTCGCGGGTCATGACTATGCAATCAAGTTCTTGGCACCCAGTTTGGCCGCCGACACCGAATTCATTGCTCGATTCTGGCGCGAAGTCACGCTGCTGGAAAGGCTCGATCATGAAGGGATTGTGAGGGTGATAGCGCGGGGCGAATTGGAAGGTCTTCCCTGGTTCTCGATGCAGCTCGTCGAGGGGCCCACTCTTGCTGCGCGTTTGACCAAAGGCGTACTCGGTGTATCCGAAGCGACCCACGTATTCCTGCACCTGTTCGACGCACTTGCACATGCGCATGGGCGCGGCGTCATCCACCGCGATCTCAAGCCGGCGAACGTCCTTCTGGCTCACGACGGCCCAAAATTGGCCGACTTTGGCATCGCTCGCCTCGATATTGAGCTCGCTTCGCGCAAGACTCAGTTGACGCACACGCATGCAATTCTCGGTACGCTTCCGTATATGTCTCCCGAGCAGCGTGCGGGTCGCCCCGTGGACGCCCGCAGTGATCTCTATTCGATGGGAGTCATACTGTACGAAGCCCTGTGCGGCGAGCGACCCGAGGGGGCATTTTCTCCTTTGCATCACCGGCGCGCGGAAGTCTCGAGCCGCATCGATCGACTGATACGGCAATTGTTGCAGCCGGATCCCGCGGCAAGGCTGGGCTCGGCGCGCGAGGCGCAGTTGCTCTTGCGTGCCGCCACGACAAACAAATCTCAGAAACGGCTGCTGGCGGCAACTTCCGTCGCAGTTGCCGCGCTCGCTGCGTATGGTGCAATTTCAGTGGGCTCGCGCAAAGTCGCAGTTACGCCAATCCCAGTCGCTGCACCGCAAAGTGCTCAAGCGGCAGTCGCGGCGAGCGCGTCAACACCGATTACTCAAACTCCGGTTGCGCCCAGCGCGGCGTTACCGGCATCGACCTTAGCAACGCCGAGCGATGCAACTACACGAGCCGCAAGTGCCCGAGTGCCGGTCCCCAAGGTTTCAAAACCCGCAGTCAATCGAACACTTAGTACCACTAAATCTGCAAATCCACCGCGCAATGATATTGGCTCCCAAGAGGCTGCGAGCAGGAGTGTCTTCGATGTGGGCTCGAAGAAGTCAAAATCCGAGGCCGCTACACTCGATGAAGATCAGCCAGCAACCGTCAGTTAAGGGTTCGCCCTCGCAAAGTGTGAATGCACCCAGTCAGTCGTTCACGCTGCCAACCAAGGGCAAGTCGTATTCGAAATAGTGCGGGTGCCAACCCGAGGCCCTTACCTCGAGCGGCGGGCTAGCAGCTGGGGTTGCTAAGCTCTTGGTAACGAAGGCTGCGCACGTAAAGATACTTTACAAGTTGGCAAAGTCCTTGATCCTGCCGGCAAAGTGACGGACGCAAAAGGCCCGCAAAATCGCGCTAATCTGGGCAATCCAATGTTGGCCTGGGTCTTGCGAAAGAGGGCACCGGAGGTTAAGAAATGAAATCGACGTATGTATCATTGTGTCTCTTGTGCCTACTGTTTGCCGTAGTCGGCTTATTTATCCCGGAGCGACCCGCAATGGCCGAAACCCCTGCAAGCCCAGAGAATTTGAATATCAGCGGACCGTATGCGTACGAGAACTTGGCCGTGTTTCTGATCCACGACACGAAAGCCGCCAAACACGAAGACATTCTTACCTTGCAGGAGGCGTTGGCGCAGAAGGCCATTACAATCTCAGAAACCGGGGATGTCAATCGATTGCTCGCGAGTAACAACAGCAAAAAGGGGGTATACCTACAATCGGGAGACATCGTCAAAGGCGGGCAACAAGATCGAGTGCTGCAGCACGACAGCCTTCTGCCGCCGAAGAGCAAGAATGTTGCACTCAACGTGTTCTGCGTGGAAGCAGGTCGTTGGCATGGCCGCGGCGCGGAATCCGTGCAGCATTTTGGGTCTTCGACGGGCAGTCTAATGACCAAGCGGCAAAGGATGGCCGTAAAAGTATCCGCCAATCAGAGCGAAGTCTGGAAGTCCGTCGCGGAAGCTCAGACTGCGGTAAGCAGCAAGCTCGGACATTCGGTTCAGTCGCCCACTTCCCAGTCGAGTCTGCAGCTGAGTCTAGAAGACAAGAAATTGAATGAAAGCATCTCGAACTACGTTAGCAAAATCGAAGCCCAATTGCCTGAAGCTAGTGACGTAGTCGGCTATGCATTTGCTGTCAACGGCAACGTAGAATCCGCGGACGTATTTGCATCGCCCCAGCTATTCGGGAAAATGAAGGCTAAGATGCTCCGCGCGAGCGCCGCCGAGGCCGTTGCCGAAAAAGGGCCTGACCCAGTGCCAACCCCGAGTACGACGGCGGTTCGCGCGCTGTTTTCCGACGCGGAATCCGGCGCCGCTCGCACCGAGAAGCAGACGCTAACCACGAGCGTATCAAGAAAGGAAACACCGAAGAGCGTCGTTTTTACGACGGATGACCCGCGCATTCGGGGAAAGTCAGTGCACAAGAATTACATGTCGAAATAGACCGCGGATCGTTCGTTATCCCGGGCAAAGTGGCAGGTCTCGCATTTACTGTGCGGGACCTTCACTGCGTTCAGTTCGAAACTTGCGATGAAGGGCAGAGCCCACAACGGAAATTCCGACGGCGAATCGGCGAATTCCCACACTGGTGCTCACGCTGATTCAAACTCCGGTGAGGGACCTTCCTAATGAATGCGCACACCGGGCGCCAATGCGACGCGGGTGCCGTTACCCCATCAAAGCGAAAATCCCGCCAGATTACCGCAGTTGACAGCCTTATTCGCCGTCTTAAGTTGAGCATTTGCGTGAGGATTCGCGCTCGCAATAGCAGCGCGTGCGAAGCACAAGCGGCCTTCCGGCAAGGCCAAGTAGAGCACAACATTCAGGCAGTCGATGGCGAGAAGCGCATGGAATATCTAGCCACTAACTTTGAGGCGTCAACCTTGGCCGAGGATGACTCGGGCTTGCTCGACGCCTACTCACGTACCGTCACTCAGTTGGCCGAGCGAGTCGGACCGGCAACCGCAAAGATTGAAATCCAGAAACGATCGGCAAACAAACCAGGTGAAAACGCCAACGCCGGGTCGGGCTCGGGCTTCGTCTTTACGCCAGACGGCTACCTAATCACCAATAGCCATGTTGTTTCTGGGGCGAGTCGAATCGAAGTTACGCTTCCGGGTGCCGAGCCACAACAAGCACGGCTCGTCGGCGAGGATCCGCACACTGATATTGCCGTAATAAACATACCGGGGCACGATTTACCCGCGGTCCTCTTCGGCGATTCGCGTTCACTCAAAGTGGGTAGCATCGCGGTCGCGATCGGGAATCCTTTTGGTTTGTCATTCACTGTGACGGCGGGTGTCGTGAGCGCGCTCGGCCGTTCGCTGCGCACGCAAACCGGTCGTCTCGTCGATGACATCATCCAGACGGACGCCGCTCTAAATCCCGGGAATTCAGGCGGGCCGCTCGTTGGCTCGAATGGCAGGGTCATTGGCGTGAACACGGCCATGTTCAGGCCAGCGCAGGGCATTTGCTTTGCAATTGCAATCGACACTGCAAAGTTGATAGCCCTAAAGCTCATGCGCGAAGGAACGATTCGCCGCGCCTATCTGGGCCTGGGAGCGCAAACTGTCCCAATCGTGACGCGGCTGCGTCGTCACCATCGTCTCGAGCAAGCGACAGCTGCTTTCATCGTCGAGGTAGTCGCCCAGTCACCCGCGAGTCGCGCGGGGCTCCGTGAGGGCGATTTGATTATTCAATTCGATGAAACAGTCATTGGCGGCGTTGATGATCTTCATCGGGCGCTGATCGAAAAAGCCGCGCAAAAGACGTCGGAAATTGCCGTCGTCCGTGGCACATCGATTGAACGGATGTCAATTACTCCCGAGCTGGACTCTGGTTAGTGAAGTTGCCCGAGAAGGGACGGCACGTCACCGTGAAACTTACTGGAACTGCCCGTGCCCATCCACCACCAGCGATGATTGTGCAGGCGGCAGCGTGTCGGTCAATGTCTGTTGGTCAATTGCCGTAATTCTCACAGTCACGGAATTTGCCCCAAAGCCCGCATCTGCCAAGAAATAGTTGTAATCCTGGCGAGGGATCTCGGTAAATTTAGCCCCGTCGGAAGACCATTCGAACTTCGAAATCGGCAAGCGGTGATTCAAGACTTGAACGGCCGTCCACCACTGGCTGGAACCATCCTTGAAGCGATACTGGACCGGCCCGGTGACATCGCATGCAACGAGATTCCAAGTGATCGCGACGCGACCCAATTCGAGAGCGGCAATTTGCGAAAATGCCTGCGGGCTAAGATCGAGATTGCCCGATGGGCATTCAGGACATTCATCGACGATGCGAACCCTGACTTTGCCGCTCGGCCCCGTGACATCGGCGCAAGCCCCACAGTAGGCAGCCGTCGAGTAATCCGGCGCGTTCAGCGCGGCGACATTCATATCATTCGGACTCGGACCAAACATACACGCGCCGTCACCGTTGGCAGAATCGTAGTAGGTGGCCTCGCCGGTGCGCTGTTCACCGAGTGAAATGGTCGTAGTTGTGCCATGGCTGCTCGCCGCGTCCTTCGAAGAGCACCCGAGGACTACGCCGAGCAAACCGTACAGTAGGCATTCGAGGCGCATCCTATTAGGCTAACACGATGTCTGCCGCGCAATCCAGACGACAACGTCATTCTGAAAAACAGAATTCACAGCTAACGAATCGGAAGTCCAAGTCGCACATTCGCACAACGAGACATACACGGAGTTGAGCCGATTTCATCGATGCGGAACTCCGCCTGGGACAGTCGTAGCCCCATGAAACCGCCTGACTTTCGGTTGTTCGCTATTGCGGGAAACAGGCGCAGATGCTTTGAGTCCAAGCACTTGCGGCGCAGATCGATTCCTTGCAAACGCCCGTATATCCTGGCACGCAACTCGTTGCGCAGCCCGGGTCGTTGACGTCCGGCAACCCCGCAGCTGGACAACTGGCGTGCGGATGAGCGTCGATGTGACAATTATTGACGGCTGTCGAGCGCGTCGCTGACGCCGGAGGTTGCCGGCAGTCACAATTGGCTTTACCCCAGGAGCCGGAGGCCTCACATCCGCAATGGGCAACCAGCGGCGGATTGCATGTAATGGCGGCATAGGCCGGACCCAGTACTCCGCAATTGATACTGTCGCGGTTCGCGAAGTACGTAAATGCCGACGATTTTTCGACGATACTGATGGATTCCGCGGCAGCTGCCGTGCCCGCTTTCTTCTTCGGATCGGATTTGCGCGGCGCAACGACCTCCGTAGGCAATGTGACCTTCATCTCCAAAAGATTGGGGCCCGCGAATTGCGAAGCCAATGCGCTCACGTTCGGAGAGTTTGCCGAAAGGCTGCCGCAGATCTTGTCGCAATGGCGCGTGCAATCCTCCTCCACCCATAGCGTGCCCCAGATTCCATCAGCGACGCATGAACCACATCCGAATCCGCGGCGAGAGCAATGCGTCGCCTCCAATTTATCGATGGTGGTTCCTGGTGCGGCGGGCGTCGCGGGAGCGCCAGCGACCGGCGCACCGCCACCCGGTGCTACTGTCGCAATGGCTGGCGAAGGTGCACTTGGCAATGCACCCTGCTGTGCCGCACATGAACATAACAGCAACGCAACGAGTGCAGCGCGATAGCGGCGGGATATGACCTGACCCGTGCCGTAACAACAAACCAATTCGAATCCTGAAGTTTCAGCCATATGACACCACCAAATTCTGAGCGTTCACGCCCCCACACTTGAACGACTTTTTCCGTTTAGGTCTTGGGAAGGTCACTCGCATCGGATGATTCCGTTGCAGGCACGCGCTTCTTGATGCGCAAAACCTTCATCACGAATGGCGTAAGCACGAGGGTTGCCGCGATCCGCAGCGGCTGCGTAAGCTTCGTCGCCAAATAGGCGGCGCCCCACGTCCCGGCCGTTCCTGCGTGACCTTTTGCGTGAAAGCCAAAGGAAATCGCCACCACGAATCCCACCAGCACAATCGCGAATATTCCAAAGTAAACCCAGACAGCTAAGCTTCCGTATTCAAGCATGAGCGCCTTGAGGCGTTCGGAAAGCGGAACCTTACTCGGTTTCGTGGATTGGGCTGGGGGCATCGCACCGAGTCCTACCAGCTGCGCGCGGCAAGTCCCAACCTTGCCGACTATTTTCCCTTTGGCAACACATAATCCCCTGCATTTTTCCCAGAAACGAGCCGGGTAAACCTTATGCAATTATGGCGTGACGGCACGGAAACGCGAGGCGTGGCCCGGGCCTGACCGCAGCGGAGTGAACCGACACATCGGGCAAAGTTCGGCTCAACCTCACGAGATTAGCGCGTTGGGGTCGGTAATCAGTCGTTGGCACTGTCAGCGTTGGGCACCGAACGCCCGTAACGCGAACCCGAATCGTTGGAATCCGCGAGCGCCGTGCGCAACACCACAATTCCCGACAAGGTCCCGATCAGCAGAATGAGAAACCAAGGTTTCATCGCAGCCGGCAGTAACAGCAAGGGCTGTGCCAATGGCTCGAACAGCGACTAGACCTACCAGACACTTGTGGTTTCAGGCTTTTCGCGGAGGCAAGGCCAATTCGTTGGCTTTGGCGCTGAGACGATTCTGCGAATTTGTGACGCCTGGTCACGCTCCTGTGACACCCTTGCCAGGGTCGAACACGTCGCCCCCTTGTGCCGCGATTGGTTCGTAGGTAGGTAGCTCCGGTTGCAACTTGAAGCTCTATCTTGATGACCAGCGGCCGGCTCCGGCGGGTTGGCAGCTAGCCAAGACGGCCGACGAAGCCATCGACATTCTGCGCACGGGCAGTGTCGTCG
This sequence comes from uncultured delta proteobacterium, assembly GCA_963819085.1. GTDB lineage: Bacteria > Myxococcota_A > Polyangia > Polyangiales > Polyangiaceae > FEN-1139. The sequence continues at coordinate 242,259 of CAWFUX010000037.1, read as the reverse complement.
AGTTGAGCCTCGACTACGACCTGGGTGATCCGGTCTACGGCACGGGCCTCCAAGTGCTCGATTGGCTGGAGTCGGCCATCGCACAGGGCAGAGTCCGAATGCCAGCAATGACAGCGCATAGTGCGAGCCCAGTGGGACGGCGCCGCCTTGAAGCGCAGATTGAGTTGATACTGCAGAGGTTCCCGCGTCGGTGACCTGCGCAAGACCGACCGTCGTCAGTTGCAGGTGGCTTCAGTAATTGGGTTGCCTGTCTGGTCGCACGAATAAAACGAATTGTACAACCCAACGGGCTTGAGTCCCTTGCCAGAAACCCAATTCTGGCTGGCGCAGCTGGGTTTGCAGCAGTCCTGCATCGTCGTCGTGTAGAAATGATTACCGTTGCCCGCTGTTGCCCTAAACGATGAATTGGCGGCAGCCTGGGCCGACGTTGTCACATTGGGATTGACCGCAGGAAGGCCCTGCGGCGCAAGCTTACACCCGGTCACGTCGGTGAGGTGCGACGGGCACTCCACTTTCATGGCGTGAACGTACCAATTGAGGTGGTAATAAGTTTGGGGACTATTCGACTGGACGCACGAGCGAACGGATTCGGCCGTAATAGCGGACGAAGGAGCTGCGAATTGGTTGCAAGCATTCTGGACCGTGGTCTGACAAGCCGTGGTTGAAAGACTGGCAGTCGTAACCCAGTTCAGGTTCGTCTTACACTCGGAGTAGTTCGTGGCAGCCTTTACGGTGCCCTGATTGGTAGTATCCGGCGGGAATTTCGTATAAAAATAGAGGCCGGACTGGTCTTTCATGGACGCGTTGGGATCGCAGGCGTTGTTCCCACCAAAGCCTCCAGCTGCCATAAACACGTCGAAATCATCCGGACCGTTGGTGGCCGTATTGAAGCTTTGTACGATCAATGGGGGCGGCAGTGGAGTAATCCCAGATTGAGTGTTGCTCGGATCATCGGGATTAATTAATGCTTGCCTATCCAGGCTCGGAGACGGGTAGTCGTATACGAGTTGATAGCACTGACAGCAAGTGCTCTGGGCAGTACCGTCAATTCCACCCGTATCAATGTCATGCCCAACGACCGCATAATTGAATGCCCCATTGCCGTCGAGAATGGCGGCTTGATTCATGGCATCGCTAAACAACATCCACGAAGGGCAAGCGAATGCCGTGGCTGTCGCGCCCTTCGTGGCGGCGTTTTCTTGACACGCATTGGCGAAGCCCACGCATTTTCCGCCGCACGGAGTGGTGGTATCGCCATTGATACACCCCTGCACATAGTCCTGGTTGCCGCATTGCTTAGGGGGTGGCGTGCAGGTCGAACCACCCGTGCTAATGGCCCCCCCAGTGCTCGTGACACCTCCCGTGCTCGAGACATTTCCTCCGGTTCCGGAGCTATCACCAGCCGATTTACCTCCAGTCGGCGATGCATTCGAGCCCCCGGTATTCGTGTTCCCTCCCGTCGCTTTGGCGCCGCCGATAGCGCTCGCACCACCAATTGCCGAGGTGCCGCCACTGCTCTTTGCTCCACCGCTGGCTACATTGCCACCGGCAGATGCGGCAGTCGTTCCGCCGGCAAATGGGGCGCCACCGCTGGCTAGAGGTATGCCTCCCATCGACGACAATGTTCCACCCGTTGTCGTCGATCCTCCGACTGCGGTGGAGGCTGCGCTGCCGCCTAGCCCACCTGAACCAGATGCGTTGCCGCCACTGGAAGTCGAAGCGCCACCCGATGCATTTGAAGTTCCGGCATGGTCACTGCCGCCGTTCGCGGCAGTGTTGGCACCGCCATTGCCGCTGGTCGATGTAGAACCGGCGGAACAGCCGTAAACAACTAGCGTAAGCAGAGAGCCGAATAAGGACGGTGATTTGAACATGTTGTGAGTTCAAACAGCGTAGCAGAAGCCGAGGGAAGCGGACCATAGTGAGATTGGTCGGTTCGCAGATTCTTGCCAAAAATTCACGTTGGCGCCGGCAATTCTTGGCGGGGCTGTAATTCGCCTTCAAGACGGGCTCGCGATTCGGACGATCGGCTTTACCCGTGTAGACTCGTGTGTGGGAGGCGGGGACATGAGCGCCAAACGCACGTGCCCGACGTCCAACTCGGCAACAGCCCACTGACGCGCCTACAACTGCTCCGACCGCTAAAGCGGATATCCACCTGCCTGGATGAACGACGCCACATGCGTGTTGAAAAATGGTTGGTTGTCTTTCCAGAGGTCATTGGTCGGCATGTCGCCGTCGTCGCTGAAGCCAAAGAGGAGAGCCGCCACGCCAGCGTGGGCGAAGTTGCCGACGTGCGTCGTGCGGAGCGCAGTGGATGCCGGGCTTTCGTACTGAAAGAGGTATTCTACCACGATATCCCGATAGCCGGAACGCGCGGTATTTGCGCTATAAGCCGTGTTCAGGTGTTGACTGTTACCAATCGGTACCTGGTGCAGAACCCACGGGACGCCCGATGTCTGATTGTAGAGGCGGAGCCATTCGACATATCGGTTAATGCTGGGGGAGTTGACCGAAGCCGTGTCGCTGTTGCTCCACTTGTCACGACCATCGCTGTAGGCATCCTGATCCGAGGCGCGCGGACAGCTTGCCGAAAAGTCGAAGCGATCCCCAGTTTGATTGGTTCCAACGCCGAGGGCGCCAAAGAACGAGAACTGAAAATCCACATGAGATTGCAGTGGGTCCGTGTCTGAAGGCGGATAATTCATAATATCGCCGTTTGCTGCGTAGTACGGGGTATCCGGACCCATTGCCACATTGGGCACGCCCACGCTCTTTCGCATTGCCAAAAATGCCATGCCGAAACCGGCAACCGTGTTCGGAAGACCCGCCAACTCGGGTAGCCCGGTCGAGGCTACTGCGGCAGCCGTGTTCGGTTTGTTGCTCGTGAGCATCTCCACCATTCCGAAACTGTCACCCTCGAGAACGATAATTACCGGTTTACCGAAGCTCTTGATCTTCTGCATCATGACTTTGAACTCGGTAAAGTACTGCTTGGTCCAGGTCGGATTCTGGATCTCAGTGACCAGGCCCGCGTCACCCTGGTCGTGGCCGTAACCCATGTTGTAAAGGTGTATACCGGGAATGAAGCCGTATCCATCAATTGTAGTCAACATTCCGTCGAGCCACGAGCCGTCCGCCGTACCGTACCCCCAACTGTTGTACCAATTGTTACCACCTTGACCGGACAGATAAGTCCACTGGACATCGTACTTGGTGCCGCTGTTCTTGGCCCAAGTGTCGTCGAAATTCCCGGCACCCCAGCCAACGAGTACGCGCTTTGGAAGCGCCGCGATAATGGCATTGCCGCCACCCGTGTTAGAGCTTGTGGTACCGCCGGTGGCACCACCCGCCGCGTTGCTGCCGCCCGTTGGCGCCACGCCTCCAGTGGCCTTGCCTCCGGTTGCTGCAGTGCCACCTGGACTCGAACTGCCGCCCGTCGTTTTGCTGCCCCCTGTGTTAGCACTGCCACCGATCGCATTCGCGCCACCTGTCGAGAGCGCTCCGCCTGTGGAGATCGCACCACCGGTCGATGTCGATTGCTTGCCTCCCGTGCTGGCGTTGCCGGCGATCGCATTCGCACCACCTGTCGAGATCGCACCGCCCGTCGAAGTCGATTGCTTGCCTCCCGTGCTGGCGTTGCCGGCGATCGCATTCGCGCCGCCGGTCGAGCTCGATTGCCGACCGCCCGTGTTCACCGCGCCACCTGAACCAACGGCGCCGCCGGTTCCAGTCGAGCCGCCGGATGAGTCGTCAATCGACTGCGGCGTGCCGCTGCAACCAAAATATAAGAATGTGCAGAGGGCTTGCGTGGCACACAAGTGTCGATAGGACATCACTTTAGACTCCCGAATGTTTGGTTTGTTGTGTCAGAACAGCCGATGATCTTTACGGCGCATGCGCCAATAAGTAGTTCTGTACGGTCGTGCCCCAAGCTGTCGGCACGAGATTCGATGCGCTTTGATTGACCGTGAGCAGATCGGGCGAGCAATCGCTGTAAGATTCGAAATCCCAGGCCAAATTGGGGATTTGCTTGGACTCGATGTCAGCGTAAAAGCTTGTCGAGGAAGTCAGGCTTCCGTATTCGCCGAGAATGACTGGGATGTTCGAATAGGTGTACGAGCTCGTGGCGGGAGGGTAGCCGTGCACTTCGTACACGACGTTGTCGTATGTCAGGGGCGTAGTCGAATAAAAGCTTATATCGCTTGTCCAGCCATTGCCCTGCACTGACACGACATGGTGCGGTACGCTCAGGCGATCTTCCTCGGCGCGGATGACACCCACCGCATGCTTCATTGCGGCGCTGATTTTAGCGTTGGTGAACGTATTGCCCCCGGGTTCGTTGCTGATCCCGAACATTACGAAGTTGGAGTTCGCGAAGCTATCGACCAATGCCACGTAGACCGGGTCGGTGCCATTCGGGAAGGTGGTCGCATTCGGTGTTGTCGTGCTATCCGTGGGTAATTGAGTCGCACCATCGGGACCAACCATCGACGCGTCCGTGCGCAGTGTCACGAGCACGTACACATTCGGGTGCGCACCGAGTGAATTGATGATGTTCGTCATCGGGGTCTTGAATTGGGCTGGATTGCTCAACCAACTGGTCACCGTGGGGTAGCTGTTCATTCCAAGGGACACACGGACGAACGTCGGTTTCCAATTAGTTATGAGCCCCGACATCATCGTCTGAAATGACTGTTCGGACGCTGTCATCCACAACGTGTTGTTGTAGCCACACAGGTAGATATCGTTAACGTTGACGCCGCGACCCATCCACTGCGTGCCCGAACCAGCGCCGTCCGCGACGTAGATCTTGCTGCCGCTCGTGTACAGCCAGCCTTTGGGCATCGCTCCGGTCGCCGTCGCGCCTCCGGCGCTAGCCGTACCGCCCGTAGATTTCGAACCCCCTGTCGCGGGAGTGCCACCCGTGCTCTTGGTTCCGCCGGTAGCCAGTGTGCCGCCAGTTGCTGGTGCGCCGCCTGTGGTCTTGGTTCCGCCGGTCGCCAGCGTGCCACCGGTTGCCAGTGCGCCGCCCGTACTTTTGGCTCCGCCAATTGTCGGGGTACCGCCGGTCGCATTCGCTCCACCGGTGTTGCCACCGCCGGTAGCAGTTACGCCACCGATGCCCTGGCTGCCCCCAGCATCAGAATTACCGCCGATCGCGATCATGCCTCCGGAATCGCCTGAACTCGAGCCAGGTGTGCCGCTGCAGGCGGCTAGCGCTGATGCACATACAATTTGCACTAGACACACCCGACATCGATTCTGCATGTTTGGCTCCTGACCCTGATTGTCTGAGGATTTCGTCAAACGTTGGTAGTAAAGCCGCCGCGAGAGCTCGGCACGGCTCACGTCGAACAAATTTACCGTGTTTCGGCCTATTTCATGGGTCGAAACGGCCGCATTCCGATGCGCCTTAAGGCGTGAGCGGAAAACCACCGGCACTGACAACCGCACCCGCTCGTGACTTCAGAAAGAGCCTTCCGTCCGGGTAGTAGTCTGAAGTTTGGTCAGTGCAGCCCGTCCCTCCGGCGCCAAACAACAGTGCAATCACGCCAGCGTCGGCAAACTGACCCAGGTGTTGATTGCTTTCCGAGCAAAAGAAATACTCGGGGCGGTTGTCTTTCCACCCGGCCGCCGTGGTCGGCGCCGAACCGCCGCTTGTGCTCGGGTCATCGATATTCGGGCTATTCGAGTTGCCCATTGGTATCTGCCAAAGCATCCATCGCAAATTAGAGACCTGATTGAAAAGCTTCAGCCACTGTGCATATCGATTGAAACTTCTTGAAGCAATCGGTGCTGCGTCACTCGGATCCCACCATAGATCTTGGGACTGATTGCCGTTGTCAGCCTTGTCGTACAGAAACCAATCGAAATCCGCGGCAAGGGGGTTAGTCGCAATGAAATCGAAGGCCTCGCCGGTCGAATTGGCTCCGAGCCCCATCGTAGATAGAAATGCGTACTGCCCATCGACGTGAGGTTCGATATCGTCTGTTACATTGGCCGAAATGAAATCGCCTGTGGCCCAGTACGGAATGTCGAGCGAGAGAACAACGTTGGTAGCGCCCACCGCTTTGCGCATTTGTAGAAATCCAAGACCAAACCCAGCTACCGTATCGGGCAGCCCGGCAAGATCAGGCAACCCGCTGGCAGCTATCGCGGCGTACGTCGCAGAATTGCTGTGGCTCTGTTGTTGAATTAAACCGGCAAGATTGCCCTCCAGAATGATCACTACGGGCTTTGCAAATGCCTTGGCCTTTTCCATGAGCACTTTGAACCGGCTGAAATAGTCATTCATGTTCGACGCACTTTGCAGCTTGGTCAACGTCTGCGTCGTATCGCCAGCGGGTGCGTAGTCGCCGTTGAGGTTAAAATATTGGACGACTGGGATAAAACCCTGCGCATCGCATTCTTCGAAATAGGTCGTTGCGAACGAGCCGTCAGCGGCGCCGTATCCCCAATCGTTGTACCAATCGACCCCGGGACTGGTTGGGCTAAAGTAGGCCCAGCGGTAGTCCCATTTGACGCCGCTGTTCTGCAGCCAAGTGCCACCATTATCCTCCTGAAATCCAATACCCAAGTGCGGCGATAAGCCCGTCGGAATGTGTCCGCTGGCGGCTGCACCCTGCGGTGTACTGGGAGGCGCTTGCGGGCCCACGCCGCAATCAATGAGATAATTGATCGCACCATTCGCGTCCCCCGAATTGCTTGCCGGCAGCCCGATGAGCAGTTCTCGGCGCTCCGAACAGGCTACCATCGAAACAACGAATGCGATAAGCGGCAAGGTTCTAGGTGGGGACATGATGGTGTTGCGTCGGATGATAGGGATTCTAAGGCACGGCGAGCACGACGCCCAGGCTTGCTACGGCCGCAATCGTTCCAAAGCGTGCGACGGTCGTGTTGTTGAATTGCATGGACACGGGCTGAAACGCTCGCAGCCCTTGAATCGTGGCACTAATCGCGACGTTCCGCGTCAGGCGCAAGCGCGAGCCAAAGCCGGCGAGCACAGCCAGCCCAGCATCGTCGCGTTGGTAGCCTACATAGGGCGATCGGGCGTCACCCTTTGAGCTGAGCGAGAGCAACCCGATGCCAACCCGCGCGAATGGCTGCCAGCGGGACGCGCGAGCAGACGTGTGAGCTTCTATTCCAAGCGCAAAGATACGTGAAAGCACCTGGGCCGTGCCCTCGGCATGGCTGATTTCGCCGGGAAATATTGACGTTGCGCCAAAGCCATCGAGCGTAAAATGATTCGATACCCGGTATCCAAGTTCGAACTCAGCCGCGAGCGATGGGCCAACTCCGCCCGCACTCATAATGACAGCCGGGCCCATTTCAAGTCGCAATTGGCCAGTTGCCTCTGGATACCCCACGACTTTGTACAACGTTGGCGGCGGCGCAACCTCTCCGCGAGGCGCATGGGGCGCATCCACTTCCATCAGGCTTGCCCGAAGTAATTCGACGACGCGCAGCACCACGGTTGACTCGGAAACCTTTGAATCTGCGGCCTGCGGCAGCACTTCGCGCAGCACGACTTTACCGGTAACGCGATCGGCAATCCAAACTTCGACAACGCCAGTAGACACGAGCACCCGCACGGCGGCAACCGCGTTACGATCATGGGCGGCGCGTTTTAGATCGCGGGGAATGACTTCGGCTTCTCCCTTATCGACCGTCTCGACGGTAAGGCCAAGCGATTCAAGCTCGGAGCGAAGCAAGGGAATGATTTCCGCATCGCGATGATTGGTGACCAACACTAGTGTAGCTGGAGCATTCTCGGTGGCATTGGCCAACCCGGGCATGCCGAGTCCCGCCAAGAAAAGCGCGAAGGAAAGTGTAGATTGCCTAGGCACGTTCAAAATCGATTCGTAGCTCACTCTGGCCTGCCGTGGCGACCAAATGAGCCCTTCGTCGCGAGATCACCGGGATTTTGCTACGATATCGCCCGAACGGTGCCGCTGCAGTCGGCCGGTGTCATTCAGGCCTGATTTGTAGTTCACCTCGCCCAACGGTCACGGCTGAGCCACCAACGGTAACGTTCGTGAGCTTCTTTCCAGTCATCATGGCCCGGGCATAAAGTATCGAGGGGCGCCCCATGCGCTCACCTTGGTGAATCGTAACCAAGGTATCCGTCGCGTAGCAACCATTTCGCACCAAGTGAACACCGAGACATGCCGCAGCCGATCCGGTTGCCGGATCCTCATTGACACCCGCACCGGGAATGAATACTCGAAGCGTTACCTTGTGTTCGTCCCAGGCAAAGGCACCGAAACCCACGTGGCCCAAGGGTGCTAGGCGCGCAAATCAGGCTTGAGCGCGTGCACCTGTTCAGGCGTATCCAGAGCTACGAACGTGTGGCGGACGCCAATATCGTAAATCGTAATCGGCAATCGGCTTTGCGCGACGCCCAGACCCAAAAGCATTGCATCGGATTCGGCATAATCCTGCCAAGTCGGCAGGGGCGGCTGCATCCAGCCAGTAACGGGGCGAGGGCCTTCTCGCTCGAGTGTGACAGGGACATTGCCCTGGCCAGTTTCGAGGATGATTTTGTCGCTTTGAAGCGGCGCGCCAAGTACAAATGCGGCGCCCAGAACGGGGTGGCCCGCAAAAGGCAGCTCGAGCTTCGGCGTAAAAATTCGAATCTTCGCGGTGCCGCCGTTCTCTGCGGGCAGCACGAAGACGGCTTCACTCAGATTCATTTCCCGAGCGATTGCTTGCATCGTTTTGGTATCGAGCCCGCCGCCGTTAGTGAAAACGATGAGTGGATTACCCGATAGTGGGTTTTCAGTAAACACATCGACGCGCGTATAACGATATGCCGGCATGGACCACAAATTACACTGAATGCTCGGACCATCCAATTCGAAAAGTCGAGATGTGTTGGCGCAACGTTGCGCGCAATGTTGCTGACCATGCGCTGCATTCAAACGCAGAAGGTCTCACGAGGGGCATTCCCGCCCCATTGCAGAGAGCCTGCACCAACGTTTGCGTGCATCGACATGCTCCGACTAACAATCATGGTTCGATGAATTGAGTAAGCCCGCGAACTCCAACCTCCCTTGCACCCAGAGAGGCTGCGCGCGCAGTTCGTGAGAGGCCGAAACTACCGATGTCGAAGAGTTGTGGTCATCTGGACGTTCAGCGAACGGCTCGATTCGACCGGACGCCGAACTGACGACTTTCTGGTCGGGGGTGTTAGCCATAGGTTGATTGACTACATAATCGTTCGATCGATTCGGCTTTTGGGTGCATTAACCCAGTGGCTGTTCTCCCCAGCGTGGCCGTCGGGTTTCTGCAATTTGGAGCGAATTATGAGATTTCTCTATTCCAAGGGTTTTTCTAATAACACTAGAATTTGGACCGCAGCGGTCCCGCTTGCCCTTTTGTTGGGCTGTTCTGGCTCGAGCGGGAGCAGCACGACCACCGACACTGGCGGTGCGAACACATTGGGTGGCGGCACGGCCGGTGGCTCGTCGGCAACGGGCGGTGTTGCGCCGGTAACGGGTGGGACACCGAATGCCGGCGGAACTAGTTCCACCTCTAGCTCAAAGTCAACGGCAGGATCACCGTCGGTGGGAGGTTCATCGGCAACGGGTGGCACGTTGGCAACTGAAACGGGTGGTGTCGCAACGGCGGGCGGAAGTAAAACCAACGGCGGCGCGTCTCAAACGGGCGGCACTAATTCCACCGGCGGCACGTTGGCAACCGCAACGGGCGGCAGCAGTTCAGGCGGCGGCGCAACGTCGACCGGCGGCAGCAAGGCGGGTGGCGGTGTCACTTCGACGGGTGGATCCCCTGCGACTGGTGGCAGCAAAGCAGGGGGTGGCACGTCAGCCGCTGGCGGAACGCCAGCCACGGGCGGCAGCAAGACAACAGGTGGCGCGCCGGCAACGGGAGGCACTCCGGCTGCGGGCGGTTCGACTGCGACTTGTGCTGGCATTACGGCCAATGGCCACTATCAGATGGAGGACATCGATCGTGGGGTCGTGGCAGTGAAAGTCACGGGCGGCGTCTACGTCGGCTGGCGCATGTTTGGTTATGAATATAATCCCACGAGCCCGAGCAGTATCGCGTACAACGTCTACCGATCGGGCACCAAGCTGGCAACGGTAACCAATAGCACCAATTACTTGGATGCAGCCGGCACCACAAGCTCGACGTACACCGTGTCCGCCGTAATCAACGGCGCCGAGTGCGCGCAGTCACCCTCCGCAACGACCTGGGCACAGAATTACCTGAGTATTCCGCTCACCCCGCCCGCGACCGGGCCAAATGGGGGCACCTATTCAGCGAACGATGCAAGCCCTGGCGATCTCGACGGCGACGGCAAGTATGACATTGTCCTCAAGTGGGACCCGTCAAACGCGCAGGATAATTCCAACGCGGGTATTACCGATGATGTATTTTTGGATGGTTATACACTCGCGGGTAAGCGCCTGTGGCGCATCGACCTAGGCCCGAATATTCGCGCTGGAGCCCACTACACGCAGTTTTCCGTGTATGATTTCGACGGCGACGGCCAGGCAGAAATTGCCTGCAAAACCGCACCAGGAACCAAGGATGGCACCGGCGCCTACCTGAGCATGGGCCCAGCCGCCAGCGATGATGATAGTGCGGTCTACCGCAACACCGATGGTTACATCCTCACCGGGCCCGAGTACTTGACGGTATTCAATGGAGCCACCGGCAAGGAAATGGCGACTGTAAATTATCCGGTGCCGCGCGGCACGGTGTCCAGTTGGGGCGATAGCTACGGCAACCGCGTGGACCGATTCAATGCTGGCGTGGCTTTCGTAAAGGACGGCGGCACCGCGACGGGTCGGCCAAGCATCATCGCGCAACGCGGATACTATACGCGATTGACAATGTCCGCGTTGACCTGGCGAAGTGGCACGCTCGCCACCAACTGGATCTTCGACAGCAACGGTTCGGGCAATAGCGCAGCGGCGGGTGGCGGTGACCACTCGGCGATGGCGGCAGACACGAATGGCGACCTTGGGCAAGAAATCATCACAGGGGCAACCACGATTGCCAGCAACGGCACTTTCCAATGTTCGTCGGGAATGGGTCATGGCGATGCCATGGATATTGGCGAGCTCGTCCCTGGCAAGGGCATCTCGGTGTTTTCGATTCACGAGGGCCTTGGCGGCATGGATGCTCACGATGGCGCCACCTGCTCATTTTACTTCCAGACAACGGAATCCGGCGTTCAACTCCAATCGTGGCCGGGCCGAATATGTCGGCGCAGGCAACGAGAATGGCGCGTCGTGTTACTGCGCATCGTGCACCGAACATCTGGCCTTGTGCGCCACTGGAGCCACAACGGGCACGATCCCATCGGCGGGAAGCAACTTCGTCATCTATTGGGATGCCTCCGGTTGGCGCGACCTTGAGAACGCAACGTCAATCACCAACGCCGCCGGCACGACTTTGTTGAGCGCGAGCGGCTGCGCCTCGAACAATGGCACGAAGTCTACCCCGACACTTACCGCAGATTTATTGGGTGATTGGCGCGAAGAGATTATCTATCGCACCTCCGACAATTCGGCACTGCGGGTGTACACCACGACCGATGTGACCACGCGACGTATCTTTACGCTCATGCACGACCCGACGTACCGAGCCCAAGTATCGTTTGAGCAGTCGAGCTACAACCAGCCTCCTCACCCGGGGTTCCGCATCAGCCCCAACATGGCGGATTCCGCCCAAGCCCGACATCAACGTCAAGTAGGCGATTCAAGGTCAAGAATCGTGACTCAGAGCTCGGCAGGTCCGAGCTCTGAGTGGCGCTCGACTCAGCCGATGCCCACTATTTCTTTTGTGGCAATTCGAGCTGCGTCTGGCGCGGAGGCAGCGGAGGCAGTTGACCCATCTCGACATCGCGCCACACAACGGTGATGCCGCAGCGCACGTCGGGGGTAACACTTTCCGAAACGTAGCTTACCCCAGCCGTTAGTATCCTGCCTGGCACCAGGGGCAGCGCCGCGCCGTGAACCTCGGCACCCTTTCCAGCGGGCGCATAGGTTACCCAATCGAGGTCAATGCCGTGGCGGCTCGCAAAGAGTACATCATAGGGGCAGGCGGGCGAGACGATGATGTCGGAGACAATTCGCGCGACCTCGACGGACTCGTGGACGCATAACATCATGGGAGCCCCGGGAAATCGACAATCCGCCGCCAGCGCGTTGCCGGCGAGCATAAAGAAAACGCTCGCCGGAGCATTCGTGCTCGTCACGTCTGCTGAAAGTGGCGAACGCGGAGGCTGGACTACCGACGTTGCAATTAGAGTCGGCTTGTGAATTCCCGCGGACTGTGCCGCTCCGGAACTTGCGCGCGCGTCGGCCGCCGTAAGGTGGCCTCGCTTGGCCTCTTGCTGGGCCGCGTATCGTACGAGCCAGACCGCGGGCTGCAACGGAGTCTGGTATGCGCCATCACTCGACATGTCCCCGATCAACTCGAGCCCGTGGGCGAATCGCTCGAGTTCAGTGGTCTTCCCTACATTGGTTCGAAGTCCCTCCAAGAGCACTTGTCGCCCTGCACTGGGTTTGCCGTCGGCGTAAAGTAGAGTGCCCTTGGTTATAGTTTCGCAGTCGAGCAGCCCCGCCGTCGAGCACCGCGCTGCCACGGGCTGCTGCAGGACAAACTGCGCATCACCGACGCATGAAACGAGGACACCCGCCGCACAGGTCATAAGAAGTTGGATTTTCATCGCTTTACCCGCCCTGATTACAACTCGTTTTGTTAAAATTGCGACTTACTCAGCGCGCCCGGGTGAAGCGCTTCGCATTCCAGATACTCTATCATCCAGGCGCTCAGGCATTTTCCCCCAATTTTCTCCCGATTCCCAGCAAAAAAAAGCGGTAGGTCGATTGCCGGAGTGTAACCGCCAGCTTACGCACTGGGCGCGGCCGCCCGATTACTGGGACGACGGGGGACCGACCTCATCCGTCTTTCTGTCTCGAGAAGCCGGCGAGGGCTTGAGGTACTTCGACTGGAGCAATTCCTGCAGTGTCTCAGCAACTTCCACGGTATCGCAATAAGACCAGACGACGTATAGTTCCGACGGCGCGGGTGGAACGAGCGCCAGCAATGTTTCGCGGAGATCCTGTCTGGCGCAGCCGACATGCTTCACACGAATCACATCCCCAATTAGTGGCCCCAAAACGAAAACACCAATTCGCGGTTCTACCGAGATTCGAATATTGGACTCGCTCAATAGAACCGGATCGACACAGAGAGACGACTCACCCGCCATGGCTGCTCCGCATAAACCCAACTAATGCAAATCGCAATACTCCCGACGTTGACTTTTCAATTTGGCATCAATACACGGGAGAGCTGCGCGAAGATGCATTGGCACAGACAATGCTGCTCTCACAAGATGGTGGTCCGAACGCCGACCCGGGCTTTGTTGCTGAATGACACAAGGCTAAACACCTCTTGATTCGGGAGTTCGAGTCGTCAGCCCAGAATCGCGGATAAACACGTAATAATTCAACGGGCGAAGATTGTTTGAGTACAAAGCGACGCATTTGCTACGCTTAATCAATGCATTTTGGACCTTGGCATCCAATCTCAGAGGCCAGCCCTTCGGCACCCGAGACCTCAGGTGTTCTGCAGGCGCGCGCCGAGAAAGTGATCGATTACAAATCCGGGATCAGCGCCATGGTCTTTTACGCATGCACGCAGCCGGGTGAAACGTTGCGGGAGTTCGTGAATGGCCGTGGAAATAGCCAGATCCAGCGCGCTGAATCGGTTGGAGCTTGTTACATTCGCTACGCCGAGGTCGCTGAGCCCACCCGCGAGCTCGACCGCCTCTTGGAGCGATTTAGCCAACGATTCGGCTCTCCTCCGATTGGCAATTAATTAAAAATGGGGCTGCATCCATTCCGGATCTACGTCGCAAAGCGAAGCCTGCGGTGGCAGACTGAAACGTCAGTGAGCTAACGGAGGCGAATTCTCGATGAACCTAATACGTCCCTTGTGTCGAGTAATGATTGTAACCCTAGCAACATTGGCCGCCGCTTGCTCGTCTTCGAGTAACAGTGGGGTCGCCGAACATCCAGTGCCGGAATGCCCAGGGGCTCTTTGTGGAATATTGGATGCACATAACGCAGTCCGCGCTGCAGCGCCGAGCGCAAATCCCCCCCTGACCAATCTCACCTGGGATGAAACCTTGGCGGGTCACGCGCAAGCCTGGGCAGACACTTGCCCGGGCAACCACAACCCCAATCGGACTGTCAATGGGCAAAGCGTGGGCGAGAACATCTTCTTTAGTTCGAGCTCAACGCCCATGGACCCCTCAAGTGTGGTCGCAGTCTGGGCCTCGGAGGGTCAGAACTACGACATTGGCACGAACACTTGCGCCACGAATCTTGACTGTGGCCACTACACACAACTCGTATGGCGCAACACAGCGAGCGTTGGCTGCGGAATGAGGGCAGATTGCAGTGGGGCATGGGCTCAGATATGGGTTTGTGACTATGCGCCCGCCGGCAATGTGACCATCAATGGGGTGCTGCAGCCTCCCTACTAACTAAAGTGATGCCGAAACTTCCACGTTTATGTGGGTGTGAACTCAGAATATTCATGGCACTGCGGCACGGAATCTCCGGGTAAGCTCAATGGTTCGCGCCCCATTCACTTCGCCTCGATGTCGCTTTACGTGAGCTCAATCAGCCTGCTCAGGGGTCATTGAAAGCAATGGTGCATTCCGTAAGGTCCGTCGAACAGATTTTGAGGCTTACGGCGGCCGGATTATTGATGGCCGGCTGTTCTGGCACGAGTTACGCTCATGTAGACAATTCGATCGGAGGAAACAATTCAGTGGGTGGCCAATCGAGCCCGGGCGGGTCGATGTACTCGCCTACCATGGCTACCAAGACGGAGTCGCCCCCACTTCAGGTTCGCAGCTCGCTACGTATTGGAACTACGTGCGAACCAACTGGGCCGTCCCACACAATAAGTCCAGCTGGATGACAGAAACCTCGGGATACACGGATAACTGGTCCGACACTAACGGTGCACGCGCCCTCGGTTTTGCCATTTACTCGGCGCTCAATTACGGCCAGGTTTCCGCCTGGCTCTGGTGGCAAGGTAGTGAATCGGGCGGAGCGCCTGGGCAATACACGCTGATGGGCGGCACTCAATACCTGGGCAAGCCGAGGACTGTGACTCGGTCAGGAGCGTATCGAATGGGGCAATCGTGCTAAAAACGGACAGCATTACAACCCTGATAAACGGCAATGCATACGAGTAATGTAGAACGCGATTTCAGGCTGGCAGCGGCCCCTTGCGACCGGATAAGGTACTATGCGACGTGGTAACGGAATCTCACCCTTCCACCAAGTCAGGCGCAGGCCCGACCGATGCGGCACTTGTCGTTGCTGCGCGCGCGGGGGAAACATGGGCGCAGGAGGCCTTGTTCGTTCGCCACGCGGGGCGCCTTTTGGGTCTTGCGCAACGAATGTTAGGAGTGAACGACGAAGCCGACGACTTGGTGCAGGACTCATTCGTTCGAGCGTTGAGCCGCCTGAGCAGTTTGGACAACCCGCAGGCATTTTCGGCTTGGCTAACTTCGATTACCGTACACGGGGCACAGAAGCGCTTGCGCCGCCGCCGGTTGCTGATTCGCCTGGGTCTGCGCACAGCGGAGCCACTCGATCCGGACGTAACGATTTCGCCCACGGCTCCTGCGGAGGTCATTGCCGAATTGCGCGCAGTCTATGCAGCAGTCGTTCGTCTCAGCGCGGAGGAACGAATTGCCCTGTTGCTGCGTCGAGTCGAAGGGTTGGACTTGGCCGAAATTGCGCAAAGCATGCAGCTCAGCCTCGCGACAGTAAAACGCCGATTGGTATCAGCCGAGAAGCACTTGCAGATCATGGTGAATCATTCTGAACGGTAAAATATCGTGACCAAACCGAATGCCCTCTCAAAATACGTTCTGGTAGACGTTTCCTCGGCGCGTCTTAGCCGGCTTTGGGCATCCGTGTCATCTCGGCTGAGAGTCTAGACCTCGAGTTCCGCGATGGTCGAGGTACGGTTTTGCCGCGGGAGTGCTCTTGGTAATTGGCATGGCAACGGTCGCGTGGCGGCTCTCGATGCGCGCTCCACCCTCCTTTGCATTCCGCAATGCAACGCTGGAAACTGCAGGTGATAGTTTAACCGTCGATTATAGCGATGGCTCGCGGCTAGAACTTGCAGCAAGGACTCGCCTCGAAGTGCTCGCGGGCGATAGTCATTCGGCAGCAGTAAGGCTCAAGCGAGGTTCAGTCGTGTGTGACCTTGCGTCTTTGCAGGGTCGACAATTCTCCGTATTTGCGGAGGGCGTCGAGGTCCGCGTAACGGGCACCCGGTTCACCGTCAACTTGAATACGGAAACCAAGCAGATCGAAGTATCCGTGCAAAGGGGGTCAGTAATGGTTGTCTGGCCTGAAGGCTCGACGTCGAATCGTCGCCTGACTGCAGGCGAACATTGGTCGATTGAAAGGCGTCAGTTGCAGAGTGTATCGGCCGCTTCTGCTGCAGAACGCGCCCCGGCTCCAGCGGCACCCAGTGTGGATGCGAGCCCTGAAACAGCCGCATCCAACACCCGTGAAGCCACTGAAGAGCGAAACCCAAACGAGGTCCCCTCGCCCGCTGCAGTAGAAGCGCCATCCGCACGCGCGTTGCTGGATCAAGGTAATGCGGCGCGCCGCGCCGGTGACGCGCGAGGCGCGGCTCGTGCATACCAGAATTTGCTCTCGAAGTTTCCGAGTGACCCGCGGGCGGGTCTAGCCGCATTCGAATTGGGACGATTGCGAATGGGGTCACTCTCCGACATTCCGGGAGCCGTGCGTGCGTTCCAAAGTGCGGCAGCGCTATCGCCAGGTTCGGCCATTCGAGAGGACGCGATGGCTCACCTGGTGGAAGCCTACGCGATATCCGGCCAGTCTGCGCAATGCCAGTCTGCGCGAGATGCTTACCTGAAGAACTATCCGAAAGGCGTGCATGCGGCACTCGTGGGCCGTCAATGCGGTGGGAAATGAGCTCTTCGGCTCTTCCGCCCAAGAAAGAAACTCGTCAGCACTTTATAACTCACAGGAAGGTCGGAAGGATGGAAGGATTCCATTTCAAAATATCTGCCCTTCCGATCTTCTGATCTTCCTGTAAATTTTCTCAGGGTGAATGGTCAACTTAGGTTCAAAGGTTTTGTTTGGTTCGTCGCGCGTACGGCACTGTTCGTAGCTTTCACAATTACGTTCGCCAATAGCGCGAATTCGCAATCCACCTGTGGGGCGAGCGATCAACCCTGGGTAAGCGTAAGCTTTGCCGAAGGACCCTGGCGTGAGGGTCTCAGAGAAGCCGCACTGCAAGATCTCAAGGCAGGCCTTGCCAGCCGCAATATCGAGACCTGTCAAGAGACCGAAGGGCCCTCAAAACCTCCCGTAGCCGCAATCCGGATCAGTTCGAGCGGAGTCGAGAGCGTGCAGGTCACCGTCGAGATTCGAGACTCCGTCACCGAGAAGCGCGTGAGTCGCGACGTCGATCTATCGAGCATGCCCATCGATGGGCGCGCGCTGGCGATTGCCCTGGCCGCGGATGAATTGGTCTGGGCGAGCTGGGCCGAAATCGCCCTCAAGAGCACCAAGCGACGGACCGCAGCGCCGCCCCAATTGGTGGCAGCGGTAGAGCAAAATATTCGGCAACCTGAACGTGATTCACCACGTCTCGGCCTTGAAATAGCGGCCGAGCATTTCGGCGGGGGAGTCTCTCAATTCGGCGCCGACGCCCTTGTCGTAATTGCGCCAACGCAGCGATTCCGGTTGCGCCTTGCGCTCGGGATTCGGCAAGGGCTGACCGTATCTGCACCGGATGGGAATATTAGATCAACGGCTGCCGGCATGACATTTGAAGGAGGGCCCCTGTTATTGCGAAGTTCTCGATTCGAACTGGGTTGGACCGTCGGCGCCCATCTCGCTTGGGCTCGCCTGCAAGGAGTTTCGGCGCGCATGGCGCTCAGTAGCGATCTTAGTGGGCTTGCTCGATTTGCACGGACGGGGCTCAATGCAGCAATTCACCCAATTGGGCCCTGGTGGTTCGAATTGGGCGTCGGCGTAGGGCTGCCACTGCGGGGACTCGAAGCGACGGATGCGGGTCGCGACGTTACTGGCGTGGCGGGCCTCGAACAATATGGCTCGTTTGCCTTGTTGGTGGAGATCTAGATGCGGGCGCGAACAATACTCTGTGCTTTGATCTGCAGTTGCACCTGCAATTGCGTAGAGCGCGGCGATGTACTTAAACCGGACAGCAACAATCGCGACGCTTCTAGCGACATTAGAACCACCGACGTCAGCCTGGGTGACCTTCACAGTGGTGCAATCTCTAGCGGGGTCGGGTATTTCTGGGGATCGAATATTCTAGGACAACTGGGGCTCGGCAACAATCTCAATCAGACAACGCCAACGGCCGTCCCGATTGATGCGGCCTTTCGTCAATTGGCGGCAGGTGCCGGGCACAGCTGTGCCCTCGATTCACTGGGGAATGTCTATTGCTGGGGCGACAATAGCCGCGGACAGCTGGGTCAAGGCGACCGAACTTCGCGAACTTCCCCGGCGTTGGTTTCTTTGCCGCAACCGGCAACGCAAATTTCGGCTAAGTTCGAGCACACTTGTGCACTTCTAATTGATGCAGAACTCTACTGTTGGGGACAAAACTTCGAAGGTCAGCTGGGCCAAGCGGATCAGCCTCCGACGGGTGACGAAACACAGGCGGACGGGTTGACTCCTGTTCGAATTGGAAGCGCCAACTGGCGCGCCTTAGATGCGGGTCAGGGGCACACCTGTGCAATTCAGCTCGACGGAGGCCTGTGGTGCTGGGGGCGCAATAGTGAACACGAGCTCGGCAGCGACTCGCGCATCCAAGTTCGCGAACCGATTCAAGTGACCTCAGCTGGGCCATGGCTGGGTGTTGCTGCAGGCCAGAATCACACTTGCGGAGTCATGCAAGATTTCACCCTCTGGTGCTGGGGGCAAAATACGGGCAGCGGAACCAACGACGGTTTTCCACTGGGTATTGTTGGCGCAACTCAGCTAGACAGTCCGACCCAGGTAGGCACTTCGACGGATTGGACGTCGGTTCGCAGCAATACATTTCATACCTGCGCCCTGAATCGCGGCGCGGAAATGTGGTGCTGGGGGCGCAACATCGAAGGACAGCTTGGTACCGGTGATTTGAACTTCAGAACGGAGCCCGCGCCCATCGCCGATGGCATTTCAATCGTAAGCGTCGGACGCTTCACGACATGCGCAATCACAGAAAGCGGTGACCTGCGCTGTACGGGCGAAAATAGTGATGGCCAGCTTGGCACCGGGGACCTTAGTCGTCGCTCGACATTAACGAACATTACCATCGCGAATCAATAACCCGGGCGGTTGAACACAATCGCAGTGTGGCGATCTTGCTCGGGCCCGCTGCATTCGAGCAACGCGCCGCAGTCGCAGCGGGTGCTACTACCAATGGTCGCGTAGCCACTTTTGCCAGACCAAGACACAAGCGGGGGCCCATTGCGAGGGGCGCGCAGGAGCCCCATAGTGTTCTAAGCGACGGCTTGAAAAGAAGGGAAATAGCCATGCTCGATGTGCACCTGTGGAATACTCCTAACGGTTACAAAATCCTGCTGTTTCTCGAAGAAACGGAGATGCCCTACCAAATCGTTGCCATCAATATCGGCAAAGGCGAGCAGTTCTCGGCGGATTTCTTAAAGATCTCACCCAACAACAAGATCCCCGCCATCGTCGATTATGAGCCGCTCGAGGGTTCCGCGCCATTGTCGATATTCGAGTCCGGAGCGATATTGCTTTATCTCGCTGACAAATCTCATCGATTCATTCCGCAGGATCTCCACGGTCGTTTTGACACCATTCAATGGCTATTTTGGCAAATGGCGAATCTGGGGCCGATGGCGGGACAAAATGGCCACTTTGCCGCCTACGCGCCTGAAAAGATACCCTATGCAATTAATCGCTATGTGAAATGAAACCAATCGGCTCTATGCGGTAATGAACAAGCGATTGGCGGATCGGGATTACCTCGCCGGTGACTATTCAATTGCTGATATGGCCTGTTATCCTTGGATTGTGCCCTATAAGTCGCATGGGCAAGATTTGCGAGAATTCCCTCGGTTGAAGCAATGGTTCGAACGCATTCAAGAGCGCCCAGCAACGCAGCGCGCCTACGAAAAAGGGAAGCGCCTCAACCCTAAGCCAGGAATTACCGATGAGGCCAAAAAGATTCTCTTCGGTCGGTCCGCAAGGAATGTGAGGTAAATGCGCGTACGTTTGCCTCACTGATCATGGGTTCAAGCAACAGAACGTAAACGACTGTACTGCCGACACGTCGCCGATCGTAGTGCTCGGTTTGGGCTGGCAAGTAGGAGTGCCCGAGGCTTTGGGCAGCGTGTTGACGAGTTTCATATAGACACTGACTCCGGGGGCAAATGCGTGGTTAACGCAGCCCGTACTCTGCGAAACGATTTGAAACGGGGTCGATAGGCAGCTCGAATCCGCATCATAGGAACCAACGTATGATTGTTCGGTGCTCGACACGGAATCGCAGCTAATGCCCGCTGGTATGCAGCTGCAGGCCGAACATTGACGATTGTCCTGGTAGCGATAGTATGTGAACTTCACGTCGAATGGGCCTGGGCAGTCTACCGAGTCGCCTGCCTGAAAAACGCAAATCGCGGGGCTGTAACCACCCTGCGGTCGAGGCAGGCAGGTTTGTTGACCCGCGCTACATCCGGCCGGCGTCAACTCGGGCGCACCGCATGCTCGCAAGGCTTTGTCGTAAGTCGTAGGCGGAAAAACCGCCTGATTTTTCGATTGAGGCACGCAGACATCGCTTTGCGCGGTGGGCGTCGTGAAGAATGCAGTTTGGGGACTGAATTGACTGCTGACAGGCACCACCGTGCAATCGGTGGTCACGACGAACCCAGGCAAGCCATCGGGGCCGAGCATCTGCTGAGAGCCGCTGCAATCTGCCGCGTCGGACAGCTGCACGCGGGTGGTACAGCTGCTTGCATCCGCCGTTGGAGTGCCCGTGCAATCGCACGTTGGGCAAGTCGCTGGGGGCGTCGTGGGGCCGGCGAACAATTGTTGGAACTGGACCACGGGATATTGAGAATCTGCGCAGCTTGGCGGGGACTCGCTGCCCCCTCCCTCCCAAATCGCCACTGGCCCCTGCCAGCCATTGGGTACGGCAGGCACGCAGGCAACGAGCGCGTTGCAGGCCGGGTCATCACAGTCGGCCAACCCATTCGCATCATCATCGATTCCGTTAAAACAATTTTCATCACTGAATCGATGATCCGGAAAGCTGCATCCAGTCATTGCCGACACGAACGTGACCGCTATTGGGGCGATTGCCGCCCGCCATGCAACCTTTGAGACAAACTTCAAACGTAAGCTCCTCAAGCTGACAATGTAGCATCGCGACGTATCCGAGATTGGAAAAATCCTCGCAAGCCCGACTATTTGGCCTAATTACAGGTGGACCGTGGCGCTGTGCGACCCCGATAACGCACTATGGGCAATGAATCTGCACGCAAAAGCCCTGCAACCAGCATCGCCGTAAGACCGTTGAATCGCGACAAGCGTGCCGTGCACGATGCGCACGCGTTATTACGTCACTCGTAGCCACGTGCATGCAATTCAAAAATTACAAGTCGCGGCGCAGGTGCCGGTTGGGGCCTTGCCAGTCATCACTTGATAGTGGTTGGTGATCTGCGATTGGGTCAGTAGGAAGTTGTAGATTGCGACCTTGCCCACCGCGCCTTGAAACCACGAGTCCATGGCCATGGTGCCCACGTTCACCGGACTGTTGTTGGCCACCGGCACTACGTTGTATTGACTCATGCAACCGGTTTGGCCGTGTGATGAATGGTTCCACTGTACGCCATTGACCCAGACGTTGATCGACCCAGGGTAGGAGGCGACGTTCGTGCAGTCCGATGGCTGACTGAGCGTCGTGTATTCACCAACCACGTGATACCATTGTCCGGCTTGAATCAAACCTGCCACGGGTTGCCAATCAGCTGCCGATCCTAGCCCCGCACTCGGATTGAAAACGTAGGCAGAGATCCGATTCGGTCGATTCGGATTCTCGTTGGTGGTCGTACTGTACATCCGCGCTTCCCATTCGCAAGTTGGGCCATAATCCTGGCATTTACCCATCCAATCGATGTAACCGCTCGAGCCATCGTCGTGGGGGAACTGGAGCACGTCGGGCCTGATCCAAGCCTCCCAGCTGAGGTTGTGCGTCGTTGGAATCGAAAAGACGGCGCTCGACGGGATCGTCACGTATTGACTCGAACCATTGAAGTCGGAGGCCTGGTCAGCGTTGGGCAGCGCAACGAGGGGCACAGTGCCTCCCTGGTGCGTTCCGGTGTGGCCGTTGTTGGTGAGATCGGGCTCACTACCAGTGGCTTTATTCATACCCAGGTAAGCTACCGGATGATCGCAAAGCACCGTCTGATCGTAGTTGTTCGAGCCACTCGCGCAGCTCGCGCTCGAGCCGCCCGTCGTGCTAACGCCACCGGTCGAACTAGTACCGCCCGTGGCTTTGCTTCCGCCAGTATTTGCAGCGCCACCCGTTGGTGTGGTTGATCCACCCACGGCAATGTTGCCGCCGGTACCGGCCCCGCCTGGGTTCGAAGTACCCCCCGTTGCGCCGCCAGTGCCGCCAGTGCCGCCAGTGCCGGCATTGCCGGCTGTTCCCCCGCTGTTACCGGTTGATAAGCTCGGTGAACCACTGCACCCCGAGAGCGGCAAACCTAGGCAAATAATCCAGAGTAATCGAATGCTACGCGACGTCATAGTTGGCTCCACTGCCCAGCGCGACTCAGAGCGGAAGGCGACCCAGTATTATGAGCCACCAATCGCCTCAGCCGGCTCATGCCACCAAAAACAGTCCCGACGGCCACGCTGCGCCGGAGCAATTGCCACTCGACTAATCTTGCGTTTGTCGAGGTTTTCGGTTTTTTTTATGCCGCATGACCCGCGGGGACACACTCGGAGCGGCTAATATATGTGCGCATGTTGTGCTCCTGGCGGCCGCGGGTTCGGTCGCGCTCCTGAATGCGTCATGGAATCGCCAACCAAGGTTGCCAATCACTTGAAGGTCGTCCGCGACGGTCAATCGCGCGGTGCGGGCGTGGCCAAGGTGGCGTTCCTCGGTGACGAGCAGGCTTTCTTGCAGGCGCTGCGAGCGCGAGACCCAGCCGCCATAGCGGCGCTATTCGACGCACAACAGGGCATGGTGCTCGCCGTTTTGGCGCGCGTGCTCGGTGTTGACTCCGAGCTGCGCGATTTGTTGCAGGAAGTCTTCCTCAGGGCATTACGCGGCGTGCACACGGTCCGCGATGGGCGCGTTCTGCAGCAATGGCTGCGTCGAAATTGCCGTGTGCACAGCCATGGATTGCCTTCGGCGGCGGCGACGGCGGCGTTGGCTCAAACTCGTGGCGCCCGACGATCTGGAGCAGCCCGCAGCTCCAGCTTCAAATTCCGACGCGCGTGAGGCAATCGGGCACGTATATCGAATATTGGACGAGTTTCCCCCCGAAGAGCGACTTGTCTTCACATTGCGTACCTTTGCTGGCCTAGAATTGACAGAAGTTGCGTCCGCGTCGAAGTGTTCACTAGCAACCATCAAGCGACGCCTATCGCGCGCGGAGCTTCGGTTCGAAACTGCGGCGCGCAGTCACCCGGTCCTCTCGCTTTGGCTTGAGGAAGGCGACAGGTGGGGACAAAATGACTCGACTCGATCCAATCGCCGATAAGGTCGTCGCCAGAGCAAGATGAAATGCTCCGCGCATTGAATCTGGCCCCGGAGGTTCGCCAAGCGTTGCTAGGGGCCTTGCGCGAAAGACCGCGACACGTGTCGCGTTGGGTTGCAGTCGCAGTATCCGCCGCGGCTGCGCTGGCCTTTGCGTGGCACCTGCACTCATCGATGCTCACGTATACGGCGGGCACGTCGCGGAGTAACGCAAGCGTCGGCTCGTGGCTAGCCGCACCCGCCGACGGCGAGTTGCCCTTGCATTTCTCCGATCGATCGTCGGCAGTCCTCGGCCGAGCCAGCCATGCGCGCGTGGTCGATCTGCGGGCGCGCGAAGTCAAATTGTTACTGGAGAATGGCCGCGTTTCCGTGACGGTAATGCATAACAAAAATCGAAACTGGCATCTGAAGGCCGGCCCGTTCGACGTGGCCGTGACGGGTACTCGTTTCGATGTCGGTTGGAGCCCCGAGCGCGAGCAATTTTTCGTTCACACACTCGAAGGAAGAGTCGAAGTCACGGGCGAACAATTTGGCACCCGTGCAGTCTCTGCGGGTGAAACGTTGCGCGCCGAGCGCTTGGACGGGCATTGGAGATTTACGGAAACCGATGTGCCCGCTAATCAGCCCGCGGCGCTCGCTGCAAGTTCCGTTACGCCGCCCGCAACCGAGCACGCAGCGCCGGTCGAGTCGAGTATCGTGCTCCCGGCATCGAGCGCGAAGCGCAATGCACTCGCGCCTGTGGCCCCAACATGGCGCGAACTCGCTGCGGCGGGTCAATATCGAGCGGCGCTCGATCAGGCTGGAAAATGATGGCTTCGAGGGTTTGTGTCAGCGGTGCAAGCTTTCGGATTTGTTGGCGCTCTCGGAAGCGGCAAGGTTTGCGGGGCGCGTCGATCGAGCCCGCCTGGCATTGACATCACTGCGCGACCGCTTTCGCGGGGAAGCAGCCGCGTCGGTCGCAACATTCACACTCGGAAGAATGGCCTTCGACAGCTCGCGGGATTATCTCGGCGCGGCCAAGTGGTTTCGCGCATACTTAGCCGAGCAACCCGGGGGTTCTTTGGCACGTGAAGCAGCGGGACGTCTGCTTGAGTCTCTCGAGCGCGGGGGTGATCACACAGGTGCCCAAGTTGCCGCCAGGGACTATCTGGTGCGTTACCCGGATGGGCCCCAGACGAGGCTCGCCAAAAAAGTCCTGAACCAATAGTGTGCCACTAACTGCGTCGTTCTGCGTTGTGCTATGAGCAGAACCAAATCGTGCCCCACACTTCCGCTATCTGCGTCTTTTGCGGTTCCAGCATTGGAACCAAGCCTATCTATTCCGAAGCAGCCCGACAGCTCGGGGAAACACTCGTGAGCTGCAAGCAACAACTGGTTTACGGCGCCGGCAACGTCGGTTTGATGGGCTTATTGGCAGACACGGTGCTCCGCGCTGGCGGTACCGTCATCGGAGTCATTCCGAAGTTTCTGGCAAAAAAAGAAGTGGCACACACCGGGCTAACGACACTGCATGTGGTCGAGACCATGCATGAGCGAAAGGCCCTCATGATGTCGCTCTCGGACGCATTCGTTGCAATGCCCGGCGGGATTGGGACAATGGAAGAGTTCTTCGAGGTTTGGACCTGGATCCAGCTAGGTTTACTGAAAAAGCCGATCGGCATACTCAACACCGAGGGGTTCTTCGAACCATTGCTGACATTCATCGATCAGCTAGTCGAGCAACGTTTCATCAAGGCGGCGCACCGAAGCTTGCTTGTGGTCGAATCTAGTCCAAGTGAGCTCTTGTCACGTCTGAGCCAATGCGAGTTGCCCGAAGTAGAAAAGTGGATCGATCGCTAGCTTCGAACACCAATCTCTAAAGGTGGCTGTGCTCGTTGTGGATGTTTCCTTTGTTCGTGACGGCACGTACAAGTTGATTGCGGAGCGCGTCGAACGTTCGAGCATCGATGTACATATGGGTTACGCCAGCAATCGGTAAGTTTTTCGCCCCGAGTGGCGGCGATTCCCCGCATAGAACTATCGTCCGGTCGCAGCCTCCTTCGCTTCGTTCAGCCGTGTTGATCTGTTGCGGCTGCATTCTGACTTTCGATGCCTTCTTTGGCGACAAAACTGGGCTCATCCTGCTTTGTTAGCGGAATTTGCGTCGAATTCTGAGCTTTTTGCGCGGCAAGATACGTCTGCGTTTAGCGTAAAGCCCGTAACGAAAGCGCCTGCGCGATGATTGCTAAAAAGAAATTACTTTGGGTTATCACGTGTCAACTCCTTGCTATCTGGGCCATTCGATGCAGCTCGAGCACCTCGAACCCAAACGGCCATGTCGCAGCTAATGGCGGTAACGCTGGCGTGCTCACCGATGCGGGCATGCACGATTCCGGCGCACGATTCGTCGACGCTGGAGATGCTACAACTCCAATTGATGCCTCGGACGCGGCAAGATTAGCCGACGCGGCTCCGACCAATCCCTGCTCGAGCGGCCCTTTTTACCAATGCGATGCGTCAATTGCCAACCCAATTCTGAATTGCGACGTCACGGATTTCGGCGCGCTAGGTGATGGCACGAGCGATGACACCTGCGCAATCCAGGATGCCCTAGACTACTGCGGGCAGGTCGCCCAATGTCACGCAAAGGTTGCTACAGTGCATATTCCCCCGGGGAAATACCTGGTGCTACCGCTCATACTGCGCAGCAACGTAACGCTGCAATTCGACGGAGCACCCGTTAACGGCGGCACCGCTTCGGACGCAGGCGCCGACGGAACCGCGATTCTTCAATTCTCGCCGGACCCCAGCAAGTACCAATCATCCGGGGGAGTGCCGATCGTTCCGGGGCTAATCAACGGTACGTCTGTTACCAATGTTGCGATTAGCGGCCAGGGCATCATAGACGGCGCCGGTGCAGCGTGGTGGTCCCTGTATAGCAACACTTGGGAACCGGCGGGTATCGACCCTAGACCCTACCTGATTTCGATCGTAAACAATTCATCCAACATCACGATTAGCGGCGTAACCCTGCTAAATTCGCCCAAGTTTCACGTATTCTTTCAGAATTGTACGAATATCGACGTGCACGGTATTACCATTCGTGCGCCGTCCAATTCTCCGAATACGGATGGCATCGATCCAAAGTCATGCACGCACGTAAGCATTAGCGACTGCGACATCAGCACCGGCGACGACAACGTCGCGATATCGTCCAATTCGCGGACTGGCTTTGCCCCACCCACGTCGGACTTTACGGAAGTGTACAATTGCCGTTTTGGAGCCGGGCACGGCGTATCGATCGGTAGCCCAACGTACGGTGACGTCGGAGGCATGAATGTGCATGACTGTACCTTCAACGGGACTCAAAATGGCATCCGTATCAAGAGCAACGCGAGCTCTGGCGGAATCGTGGATGGCATAACTTACAGCAATATTCAAATGACAAACGTTAGCAACGTGATTGTCCTAGATGGCTACTACAGCGACAAGACCCAGATTCCGCCACTAGACGCGGGAACGGATGACGCCGGTTCGACAACGGTAACGCCCACGACCAACGAACCCGAGTTCCGCAATATTCACATCAGCAACGTAACGGCTACGAACTGCGGCACGGCCGGCACAATTCGAGGGCGCATCGAAAGTCCAATCTCGGACGTCACCCTGGAAAACGTGAATATCTCAGCGAACAAGGGCATGACGATTCGTTTTGCCGAAGGCATTCACTTCGTCAACTCAACGATTACGACGCCTGCGGGCGTCCCGCCCTTAACCCTGCAGGTGGACCCGACGGCTGTCACCGGGATAGATGCCCTGCTCGACGCCTCGGTACCGTGAAGGCCCAGTCAACGCGAGAGCCAGCCCACTCAGAAGCGTAGACGGCTGGTCAGCTCCCGCGCCGTGGTATAAT
Organism: uncultured delta proteobacterium; assembly: GCA_963819085.1. Taxonomy (GTDB): domain Bacteria; phylum Myxococcota_A; class Polyangia; order Polyangiales; family Polyangiaceae; genus FEN-1139. The sequence continues at coordinate 214,559 of CAWFUX010000037.1, read as the reverse complement.
AGGTCGCGACTTGGATTCTATTCTAGTTTCCTAGTTTCACCTAAATTTAGTCCCCAACAGCCAACAACGTTGCTTTGGTGACTCTCCGTGTTGCGCACTCGGAGCCTTAAAGCTTACGATCTGAGTTAAAGTCCCTGGGGAGCGGCGTCGCGAATATGCGGATTGTTTGCGAGACCGCTGCTAGAGCGAACAAGACCAGTATTCCGCTCGATCGTGAACCCAAACGCCCCGCGATCTTTGGTGGTTGGGTGCGCAATTAGTTCAATCTCTGAACCGTGAATGGTCAAGTCCAAATCTAGGCCACAATTCTGACTGGTCAGGAATCCGCCGTCGAAGCACTCGATGTGGTCCGCGATTAGCGTTCCTTCAACTAGCTCCACGTCTTCGATTGCAATTCCGACGTTTCTCTTTCTAACGACATTAAACACCAGTTCAGCTTCAACCGACTTACTACGGGTCTTTCTGGAAAGCTCATGAAAAGCCTTCGTTAGGACTCCCAGAGCTAAGTCGCGACCCGTAGCTACGACTAGTCTTCGAAAACCATGCTGCGTGAGGCTCTTGGCTGCTCGGACGACATTAGTCAATCTCGCATCGGGATCCCATACGAGGAGCAATGAATCACCGGGAACCGCTTTAGACCGGGCAGGCAGCGACGATAGGTCATCCCATGTGACATGTGGTTGTATAATAGTGTAGCCTGAATCGGTTCGAACTACGGGAATTAATAGTGCCGCAGCTTCGTCAATCAATGCGGCTGACCAAGTTTGATTGCCAGCGTAAATTCCAGACCTGGTGTCCATTCGCAAATTAGGGTCTATTTCAATTTCGATGGTTGTGAAGGCTCGCAATTGCCTTAAGAGGTCGGTTAGAAACTCGCCACTTTTCGCCCCGAGTTCGTTGGGTTCTGTTGTGATCCATCGATAGGAACGATGTCCTTCGTGGAAACCAGAGGCGAGGGCCTTAAGAAGTTGCCGTAAATTCAAATTCGGCGAAACTGCGAGTAGCGGCGAATATACGTCAGATTTAGGGCCGCCCCAAGGAAGCCAGAGGCTCGCAGCTGAATTGTTGACCTTGATTGCACTGCCAGACAATATATCGGGAACGTTTGCTTCAGTCGCTGGCGCATTCCTAGCGCTTGATGTGTCTAATGAAAGCTGATCCAATCTCGTTTTGACCGCCACCGGACACCTCATAGCTCCCGTCCACTTGAGTGGATTGGCGCTAAAGATTAGTGAAGTAATCACTAACGCAATAGCGCCCAGTAACCACGCCGATTGGGCCGACCAGCGAATTTTGCCGATTCCCCTCCGGTGAGTGAGAGCCCATGCGATCATAATTAATCCAGGTGAACAAAACGCAGAATACCCGCGATAAGTGTATTTCGCCACGAACATGCTGGTCGTGTTTTGGTCCCAGGACATTGACTCCCGAGTTGCACGAATTTGCCAGATTGGGGGCCACCGTGTTGGACGAATAGGGTTGAGCAATTGCGCGAATACGTCACTTCTCGCACTAAGCTCAATGAAGCTTAGAACCAAAGTAAGCACAAGCAACGCAAACGGCAACGACGGACTTTCTGGCTCAGTCAATTTGACCAGAACGATGGCCAAAGCAAGTGCGACCACTGCAGCCACGTCCATTTGATCGAGGTTGTGGCAAATCTTGAATCGAAGGGCGAGGCTGGCAATGATCATCATCCCAGGCAAGATTTGATGCCATTGCGGCCAATCAAGGCGCCGTAATGTTTTTGGAGGAGGCATTGCTCCCACCGCGAGCAGCAGCATTGCCGATCGCAAACATCCGAGTGAGACTATGTCGAGTTGGGCAGAAATGGACTGTACTATCCGCGCGGCAAATTCACTTGGAGAGGTACTGCCAACAACCAACGCCGAGTCGAATAGCCGAGCCTGTTTCAAGGCCTCGAGTATTGCACCAAATGAAGGAATTGCCCCAGCAATGATCAGAGCTGCAGTTCCGCGGCTTGAGCTGTAAGCGCCCAATCGGCGCCCTACAATTACCGTCACGATACCCAAACCAACGCAGCACAGGGGTACAGGTCCTGGTAACAATGTTCGTGTGACAGTTAGGCACCAGGCCAGACTAGAATGAAGGGCATACTGCCGCAGCAGCCATGAGCCGCGCGCCAACAGGGGAGCAGCAAAAACAATGAAACCCCCAATTGCAGCGACGCGTGCGAGGTCCTCGGCGATGCAGCGCCAGACCTTCCTAGGTACCTCTATTAGTTTTTGCACAGACCTCAATTAGGGATTAACAAACGTCGCTTCAAATGTCCGCATCGCTGATGCTGCGACACTTCCGCACCAAAATTGTTCCCGAGGCGGTCGCGAAAGGCCGCCTGGCTGGACTTAGCGATAGGGCCCAATACCTGCAGTCTATCCATCTAACGACATGCCGACTTCGCGCTATGGCAAAGGCGGTATCGGGTGGTTGGGCCAAGATAGGCCTGTCCCCTGATAACCGACGGCGTAGCAGTTCCTACCTGTATTGTAGTTCCCATTCAGGTTCCAGTTGATGACCCACTTACCGTCTGCGGATGCTTGAGCATTTACCCCATCATCAGCGGAAACGTGATAGGTAACTGTTGTTAGCCAATCTCCCTTGCCGTTTTGCGTTGGGGCGAATGCACCTGTTGGTTCATAGTTTGACGTGTTAACATCCACAAGAGGACTTGCATTCTGGCTGAAGATCAAATCGACCGGGATGTAATCGTAGCCGCTTTGGTTTTGATAAGTATAACTCAGACCCGCCATTTGGGCGGCGGTACAAGGCGTAGTCAACGAGCCCCAGTAGTTTGGTAATTGAGTGGTCACTGTGTACGATTGATTGGCAAAATGAGCCAACGCAATGAAAAGGTACCGGTGTGAGTTCAAATCTGACCACTCTACACATTCGTCAGCGCTCACCAAATTCAGCTTGGCCGTGGTCGTGCCACCGGTCCCGCCCGAGCCAACGGAGGCGCCAGGATCTTCTTTCGATTTTGATGGTTTAATCGGACAGTCTCTTACGTTCATAGAGAAGTACCGCGGGTCCGAACAAACCACATTGGCACTCGGGTTCGTCTTGTCCCAATTGTGGAGATGTGCACAAGCTTTCCAAACGTAGTTCGGTCCAACGCCGGAAAACCATCGGGGCGTCCCGTTGGAATTCGGCTGTGTCGGACAAATTGTTTCGAACGCCAAGGGCTGCGGTGGGGATTCGCATTTCATGGGCGCGTCATTTCGCGGTCCGTCGTCAAATTCTGCGGTTGGTCGATTGTTCGTTCCGTAATCGTCCTTATTCCAGATGATCAGGCTTTCGCCGTAATCTTTTGCGCAATTCCAGTCGAACGTTATCTGAGTATTTTCAACCTCGTGCCAATCGTCGGTATATGCACAGCCGTACGCGTTCGGATAGCCGTCGTTGACAGGCTTATTTTCGCAAGATTGACCACGGCGTTCCGCAGCCCCGAGGACCGCTTGATCGGGAGGCCACGTTAGTTGGGGCGGTTTCGGTGACAGGTAGAATACTTTCTTGGTTGGAACGCCGGGAATTCCTTGAACGGAGTAGCTGGTCAGGATTAGACAATATCCATTTAATTCCACTCCATCGTGCCCCGTTGGGGCTGGGAATGTAACCGACCTTTGCGAGCCGAATGTCGGGTCCACAGCTCGAATCATTTCAGACCCGGCAATCAGATTGGTTCGTGGATTGTTGACGCCATCGCACTGCTCGTCTGGGCTACTTCCCGAATTGTACCAGAGCTGTTGGCCAATGTATTTCATCTTGTCCGCGTTGCTGAAGTTGGCGAACGTTAGCTTATCTGAGGTGATTGTATTTTCCGTTTCTGGAAAGCTGATTTGCGGAGCCGCGGATCTAATCCCAAATTTGAACCATTCCGACCATCCGATTTCTGCACTGTCCTGTGAGTAGGCAACCACATACCACCCGTACTGGTTTGGACTGAACGAGGGGCCGTTGGTGGCGTCGGCTGTAATAGTTGTTTCCACGTATCCGGAACTATCGGTATTTCCAGCAATTCCCGGTGCTCTGTAGAAACTTGAACCGACGAAGAAACCGACAGTGCTGCCACTCGGTGTGGACCACGTCTCGTATTTGGCATCTTGCATAATGTAAACGTCGTAGCTTGCTGCGCCAGGCACACTTTGCCACTGAAAGGTGATGCTGGTCGTGTCAGAACCAAGAATTGACGTATCCGCAAACGTGCTGAACTTGTTCTCCTCGCCAGGATAAACTAGAACCGGAGAGCCCGTCGGCATCAAGTTCTCCAGGGGCTGCGGCGGCAAGTCGTTTAGTACAACCGGGATAGGCGAACATTTGCCCGAGAACGCGCCCGACCGGACTTGCGCGTAGATAGTGAATGGCTTTTTGGGATCGGGCAATTGGTCCATCAGAGCCAACACGTTGATCTTAATAGGCCGCATGCTCATGTACTGATCGACTGGGTCGCCGACGACAGGGGACGGCCAAGGCGCAAGTGCTCCTCTTTCGTTTATCTGTCCAAGACTCAACATTTGCGGGTCACTACATCCCGACAAATTGGGGCCGAGGTAGAGAGTTCCTTCCGGTATGCTCTTCCAGGTAAATTTCAAGACCCCAGTGTCATTGGGAATAATATAGGAACCGTCAGAATCCTTGTTAGCGTCAGAACCCGTGACCTGGACTTCATTGAGACTCGTGGTGAAACTCTGGACTGACTCACAATTCCAGTTTTTGGTGCAGTTGGATTGGTCAACGCCCACGATGGGGCCCTCACCATTGGAAGGGCCGCCGTCACGATATTGAAATACAGTTGTTGACGGTCGCATACGCCAATAAAATGTTCTGCCGGGCTGGAGAGTGGCGCCCATATTGCGAATTTCAGAGTAGGCGGTCCAGCAAGGAGTTTCAATCGCGTTTACGTTGTCCGCAGAATTGAAGCTCTTATCCGTTGATATCTGCAGATCGGAGTCACCGGTCATCGTGTCGAAAGTAAATGTTGGTATGTTGGTGACCCCTGGAAACCCAAGGAGTTCATTGTGAGACCAAGGCGTCACGTCAGTCGCCGTGTCGGCAGGAGTGTATCCGCCTGCCAGCTTCACTCCCGACTTCACCCCAACGGCGACCCAGGCATCATAGATAGTTTTCTGCATTGATGCGACGTCAGCGGGGTACAGCGCTGGAATAGCTTCTTTTGTGGCGTTCGCCAGGTTATTGAAGCTCGGATATTCGCTCACGTACTGCAGGGCGCCCATCAAAACCCGAACAGTCTTCGTGAGACTCGTGTCAAAGTCAGTTGAAAACGGCGTGACGGAGATGCACGGGTTCGAAGGGTTCGATCCCCCCATTGTGACTAAGTATGCCCAGAGGCTCAGGATCGTTGAATCTGTGTGCTCATCACAAGGGTCATTGGTGCAGTACGGAGCCTGCTGATAGACTGATGCCGAAGGATCCTTACTGTTTGCCGGGTTCGAGGGATCGCGCATACACCCCTGTCCGGGAACATACCCATAGCACCATTCGTTGCTAGGGAGATTGTTGAATCGCGATAAATCCTTTTTCCAAATGGCCCGATTCAAAAATGTGCCAAATACGTCTCCGAACCCTTCGTGGATGGCTTTACCTTCAAGTGTCAATGTTGAGGTTGTTGCTGGCGGCACACTTCTTCTGGCAAGCTCGGCATCCACGACCGCGTGTCCCGCCTCGTGTCCAAGTGTGAAAGGGTCCACAAATGGATCGAGCTGAACTTCACCGTTTTTCTTCCAATACTGATTGTCCGCCGGGATCACGATGTAGGGGTCCTTGATCGGACTTGCAAAAAAGGCTTCGTATGGAGCATCTTTGGGAACCCAACTGGCTTCCGAAGTAACGACTACACGCACCTTTGCTACGTTGCCCCCGTCTAGTCCAACCCAGCGAGGGAATTGGAAGTTAGCAATGTCCGTAAATGGCATTGTGAGCGCAAAAATAGCGTCGTAGAACTTGGACAGCGAGTAGTACAATTGCGCAGCAGAAGTAGCCGTCTCATCCGTCGTGAAATCGGCGCTGCAAACCGGGCTTTGGGCGTCTATTTGGTCCGTTGATTTCTCCGTCGCCACTACTGAGAAATTCTGACTAACATCCTCCAACGTGTATCCGATAGGAGGGCCGTTCGCCGGGTCAACTTGAGGCGTCACATAAATTTGAGGGTTATCCGGATAAATCGAACCCGCCATCGTAGTCTTGACCATGCAACCACTCGGGTTACCGGTACAACTCGACTGCGACGTCGTCACTACCCCGTTGCATATCGCGCTATGACCTTTCGAGTGCTGCATAAGAACGGCCCCGGTATTGGCTTCCACATCCACCGCAGCGAGACGGGGGGCTCCGGTGCCCAAGAAATTCACACGCCAAATCAGGTGAAAATCGCCCGGGTTCGGATTGTCACGCGTCGTCGCTATCATCTGATCTGCAGTAGGTGCATGCAATGTGGCCGAACCGACCCAGGGATTGACACCGTCCAGAAGAGCGACTGCGGTTGCAATCGCGGCCTCCTTAGATACAAATCCCGTCGTGCTCACCGTCAAGTGCGGCGCAAATCGACCCAATACGTGATAGGCTATTCCGTCTTTCTCATCGATGTAGACGCCATAACCATAAACAGGCTTACCGCCGTGGTACTGTTTGTAGTACTTCCGTTGCCCACCCATCACATACTTGCTCGACTCCTTAACGCCTACGTCCGTCATCACGTCCGCAGGGCCAAGACCGAAATGTTGAGGCGTAGCGGGAAAACATTTGCTGCGTTGACAGGCTTACACCATCTCGAATATCGAAAAGCCCCGGAGTCGTTCCATCCATCTCGACATTGGACGTTTCACTGGTGAAGTAGTCTTGCGTTCCGTCGGCAACTCGGAAACCAATGTTCTGCGCTTTGTTCAAGCAGGCCCCCGAACCAGTGAGTGGGACTACCGGCAACGAGAGTGCGTATTGGCAGCCTGCGTAAAGGCGCGGATACGAAATTGTTACCGTTGTTTGTGGCTGAGAGGACCCACCAAAGCCCACAAATGGGTAGTAGTGGAGTTCACCACTCCCGTTGCTACTCAGTGACGCCGCGACCAAGTTGCCCTCAAGATTTCCACTATTGAGATGGACACTAGCTAGTGGGGCGAGCAACGAGCCGGGAAAGCTAACGCTTTGAATAGTAATATCGGTAGCGTCTACGAAGTTCCATAGAACATGCTGCTTGTTGGTGCCTAGGACGCTTATGCCGCAATTGCCGACGATGCCGGTCGAGCCGCTGACATTGATCAGTGCGACTGCATTGGTGGGGACGTTCACTTCAATGTATGGCGCCTGAGCAAGCGATGAGGCAGTAACGTCGAAAATGTTCAGCTTCGTATCCTGCCCGGCTAAGTAGACGCCACCCCAAGGCTCGATGCGAGTCGTCGCAGTAGCGGGTCGTGTGGCAAATGACAGTGACATGTTGCGCAATTGTTCGCTCGCTGCCGCAAAGTCTAACGGGTAAGCCTGGGTATTACCCTGTACGGCAACTACATTAAGCGCTGAGCCTGCTCCGTACGAAGCGTCACCGGCGACTGTACCGTTAGACAGATTCGCAACGCCACCCGTGATTAGGCCAATTTGCTTTTTGGCTACCACATTGATGTTGAAGTTCTGTAGCGTAAGATTTCCGGCAATTGCGATGGGGCCTTCGGCGTCGGGAATCCCCGAAGCATCACCAAGAATAAACGCATTGAAGTCGCGAGGAAATGTCTGCACGGAGCCGGGGATTCGGGAACTCGTCCAGGCATCCAAGACGGTAGGCTGAGGGACAGTGTAATATTGGAAGACATCCGGGACTCCCGCAATGGGCGGTGAGCAGTCAATTAGGTCCGGTGGCAACCCCGAATTTGGATGTGCATATCCGCGCGCTTGGCCAACGAGTATCAACGATTTGCGAACGAGGTCCGGGTCAACAGGCTGATTAAATGTAAGTGTAACGCTGGGCTCCAAGGCCACTCGCTTTCCTGTTGCCGGCGCCTCGTGCCCGTTCCAGAGCTCTCGCAGATCGTCGCCGACGTCTACCAAGGATAAATCAGCGTTCTTGCAAGCTATTGATCCTGGAACGTGTTGAACGCCGTTGACCGGATCGCAGCTGTCGGCCGTAAGGGGGTTACCGTCATCTAATTGGGGTGGACTGCCGGGCTTGCAGTTGCCAGACCCGTCACAGGTTTCAATACCGTTGCAAGCGTTACCGTCACTGCAGCTCGCGCCGGCGGACTTTGCTGGATATGAGCATGCTCCGTTGGCAGGGTCGCAATTCCCAACATCGTGACATGCGTCCGACGCGACACAGGCGATGGGGCTCCCGCTAGCGCACGCGCCATTCTGACAGGTGTCAGCCTGAGTGCAAGCATTACCATCCGAACAGGTCGATCCGTTTGCCTTTGCCGGATTGGAGCACACACCGGTGGCCTTGTCGCAGGTTCCAACGTCGTGGCATGCATCCGACGCGCTGCATGCGACCGGGTTGCTTCCAGTGCACACCCCATTTTGGCAGGTGTCGGTCCGAGTGCATGAATCACCGTCCGCGCAGCTGGTACCGTTAGCGACAGCCGAGTGCGTGCACGTGCCGGAGGAACAGACATCGGTTGTGCAAGCGTTGTTATCATTGCAATCGATTGGTGAACATGCCGGCGCGCCGCCAGTGGCTCTCATTCCGCCAGTGGCTCTGGTTCCGCCGGTGATCGCGCCGCCGGTCGCCTTCGTGCCCCCAGTGGTAGACTTGGTTCCACCGGAACTCACGGCACCGCCAGTCGCCTTCGTGCCTCCGGTGGTAGCCCTGGATCCACCGGTACTCGCGGCACCGCCAGTCGCCTTCGTGCCTCCCGTTGTCGCTTTGGAACCACCAGTTGCCTTTGCACCGCCGGTGGTGGTTAGAGCCTGCTTCACTGATGAAAGCTCTTCTGATTCCTTTGAGCTTCCGCAGGAAATCGCTGTGCCCGCAATGAGCATTCCATAAACGAGCGTGGGACCAAGTGCAAAATGTAGCGATGGACGACGCATGTTTACTCCGACTGTTTGATTAGAGTAGGCAACAGACCCTAGCCCAAAGACCCCTATTTCGGTCAACAGGAGACTTGACGACGGCTGACGGGAGAAGCGAAAGTTGAATCGAGTCCGAACCTTTGGAGGCATTCAAACCAATCCAAAGGTAATCAATATCTGAGTTATATCAGAATGTTAGACAACACTGATCCTCGCGTTTCCCGGCAGGCTAAATCGCAGCTGGTTAAATCGCAGCTGGTGAACGCACTGCTGTTTTCTCTTTGGCACGTTCATACCTAGGTCTATTCAATCAACCTAGGCTGAAACGGTAGGGTGACAGTGCAAACGCGACCACAAATTGACGAAACGGCGAGCAGGGTTCCCAATTTGTGGAGTCACACCCAATTCACGGTTGATCCGAAGCGATGTGGGAAACTCGACCTAAAAATGCGCCGGTTCTCCAGACTTTCTCGGAGCTGCAGGCCAGCTCCAAACAAAGTTTGAGCGTCGCGAGCTGGCCTATTTGTTCTCATTCCGCCCAAGTCTATTTCTTAGTATAGGATCGTCCCGCTAGCACACCCAAACCGGAGCTCCAGGCTCGCCGCGGGGTTCTTCTGGAGCAAGGTACAAGTGCTGCTGCAGATGTGTAGCTGAGTGTACGTGGCATTCGTGAAGATGTAGCCCTTATCGCAAGTGGCTGCTGTGATGCCAGGCGTCGTGTTCGGCAACACGAGCGAGAAGACTCCGCTTCCATCGTTGTAGACTAGGACTGCTTTGGTCGGATCAATTGTGCCGCTGCTAGGCGCGGGTATCGTGTAGTCACAAGAGATGACGGACTGCGCGATGCTGCCGAGTGTGCTCGATAGGGCTGTGCCAAAGTCGGCGGCTTGCGACAGATCGAAGTGACAATAGGTGCCGCGCGGATTCACCGTATTTCCCGCGGGCGTTCCGGATTTAGGAACGCAACCAGCGGGAGCCGTTCCACCCGCGACGGCTATTTGAGATAGCATGTACAGCGGATCATACGTTGCGTTTTGCGGGTTTTCGCTGCCTACTACACCTACAACGAACGTCTTGACATTTGCCGCTAGGCCGTCCGCCTTAATGCCTGTGATCAAAGCACCACCTGCAGAGCCCGTGCCGCCATTAATGATCGCATCATATTCCGCCTGGCTGATTGGGTTCTCGATCGTGCGACCGTCGTGCAAAACCGTCGGTACTCCATCGGTGATCAGCACGATGTACTTCGGGCTCGTTGCGTACGCAGCGGGCGGTTGCCATTGGGTAAGTTGCTGCAAACCAAATTCCCACGCACTGTATGTGGGCGTGTAATTCTGCGGCGTAGTGTTTGCAATGGAATTAGCAATGAGTGTCTGCTGAGCCGCAGTGTGAGGAGCAATCGGCACAGCTTGAGTTCCCACGTAACGCGCAGTACCGCTGGGCTTGTTGAAGTAGGTAATACCGATGGCAAAGTTCGCAGGCAACGACGCGAACACGCCGGGCATCGTTTGAGAGAACACAGTCCACTTGCTGGGACCATTGGGATCGGCCGGGTTCGCCGGGTCGTCGTGCATTGAGCCCGATGCATCGATGACGAACTCCATTACCGGCGGCGAGCCGCCTTCCGGTTCGGCACCGCCGCCCGTACAAGTCGACGGATTATTTGGATCCGTCAATGACGCTGCCGCAGCCGCGGTAATCGGTGGACTGAGCCCGTCGTCGTCAGTCTGCGCCACGAGGCCACCCGTAGCGCTGCTTCCGCCCGCGTTCGGATTGTAAAGTGAATTTTGCCCCGCGTTGCTATCCGCGCCCTTACTGCTCGAACAGGCGACGACTCCGAAGCAGCCTCCTAAACCCAAAATACAGACAGACTTAAGTATTCGCATTTCACACTCTCCCGTAAACCAGCAGACCAAAAACCAACAACCAAGTAATTCCAGTATCCATTGGAATAAAACCGGGTCACCCAAACTAGGGTGAAAGATTCTTTTGCGACCCGCAAGACGCAAAGAAGCCGAGAAATTGATCAACAATCTCGGCCTTTTCCCTACATTTGTGTCTGCTGGGGGCGCCTCACAGCCCTCGAATTGCCCGGGGCGCAGCCGAGGCGCGCCTACTAGGGGCGCGGATTTGTCGCAAAATTGCCCAAAAATGCCTCGATTAGTCCTGCAACAAGCGCAAACTCGACGGTTCCGTTCCGCTGCGGCAGAAAATAATAGCGCTCCCATCGGAGGTAATCGTACCAAGTGTTGCCATGCAGGTATCAAAGCTCGCGGCAACGCAAATTTCCACGCCTTACGAGCAAGTTTCGCTTAATGCGGGATGCCCGTCCCGAGCGCAGAGCCCGACGCGGCAGGAGCGGGCTGGTCCCGAAGCGCCCCGTCCACGAAGACCCGTGCTCAATTGCCACGACTTGACCGAGTGCCTATTTGCACTGCGAAATTGCTCCCGCTGCGCCGAAGCAGAGCGCGGGCGACAACTAGGGAGTCAGCACCGCGCGAAAACGGATGCGATTTTCCATGACCTTCGAGAGCGCCTCTTCGGCCTGTTCGAGCTTGAATACCTCGATGCGCGGGCGCACGTTGGTTAGAGCGCTAAAGGCCATCGTTTCCTCGGAATCGAGTGCGCTGCCGCTAGGCCAACCGGCAATCGTCTTACCGCTCAGCAGCCCGAATGCGGAAACCTTGAGCGGGTCGAACGGGGCGGCCACAATCAGCAACTTTCCACGGGCTTTTAGGCCGTTGACCGTGCTCGCCATGGCTTCGCTATTCGGTGCTGTCGCTAGCACCAGATCTGCACCCCCGAGCTTACTCAAACCTTCCGCGGCGGTGAGGGACTTCGTGTCAACGTATTCGTGCGCTCCTAGTTGGCGCGCGAGCTCCTCTTTATCCGGGCCGCTCGAAATAGCAACGGTGCGGAAACCCATTCGCGCCGCAAATTGGATCGCTAGGTGACCAAGCCCACCAATGCCCTGAACGGCCACCGTATCACCAGCGCGTGCCCCGCTATTGCGAAGAGCATTGAACGTCGTAATGCCGGCGCAAAGCAAGGGCCCGGCATCCGTTGCACTGAGTGACTCGGGGATCCTCGCGACAGCCTCCATGGGTGCCACCGCATATTCAGCGTAGCCCCCGTCGAAGCTTATGCCTGTAATTAGTGCGTTTTCACAATCGATAAATCGCCCACGCCGACACGCGTTGCACTCAAAGCAGTGACCTCCATGCCAGCCTACTCCAACGCGTTCCCCGACTCGCCATGCCGTTACGTTTGCACCGACCGCGTCAATTCGCCCCGCAATTTCATGACCCGGGATTCGAGGCAATACGAGCCCCGGAAATGCGCCCGACTTGACGAACGCGTCGCTGTGGCAGATCCCGCAAGCTTCGACCTTAATCCGAACCTGCCGTGCACCGGGTTCGGGGATATCCCTCTCAACCAACTCGAATGCGCCCCGGGCTTTCGACACTTGAATGGCCTTCATCTTGGGCATGCTCGCTCCTCTGCAGTCGCATCGCGACGTGCGATGCTCGACAACGTTATGCCAGTCGGTGCCGTACGCAATACTTTCCGACGCAAGGCGCACAAATTACGGGCAGAATCGCCAATTGCCTGAGTTCGGAGGTTTTTTTGGGGTCGCAACGGCACATGGACACGAGCCGCGGCCCTGTGTAGCCTCGGGGCGTGACCCCAATTTGATTCACCGAATTGTAATCTCGAAGCGCCGATTCGAGTTACGCGTTGAGCCTAATCATTCTCGAGTGGTACTGGGATGCCCAGCTTTTGCATGAGCCGCAAAGCATTGCCCGCAGTGACAGGTCCCGGGTAAAGGCGATAATCAAAGGACATCTCGTCGCCGGTAACACTTTCACGGAAGTGCACGAGTCTGAGCCGCGTTGCGAGCTCGCCGCCGAGTTCGCACAAGGCGCTATCGTGGGTGGACACAGCACCAAACGCGCCGGCGCGCAAAAGCTCTGAGAGTATGAAACGCGCGCCAATTTGACGTTCACGGGAATTGGTGCCGTGCAGTATTTCATCCAATAGAAATAATACCGGACGCTCCCCCGCCGTTGCATCGAGCACGCGTTTGAGCTTCTGCAATTCAGCGTAAAAATGGCTGACCCCCGCCGCGAGATTGTCGCTGATACGCATACTGGTGGCAATGCGAAGGCGACTGATGCGCATTCGCGTCGCGCAGACGGGCCCCCCCGCAAGCCCAAGCACCGCCCCTAGCCCGATGGCTCGCAAATACGTGCTCTTTCCGGACATATTCGAACCAGTTACGAGCAGCCCGTGACCACGATGCAACCCGACAACGTCATTCGTAACCCGACTGAGCGGGTGAATCAGTGCATGCCCCAGATCGGTTGCCTCGAATCCACATTCGTCGTCAACGATTTCCGCAAAGCAGCAGTCGGGCTCATCGTACAAGAAACCTGCCAGACTGCTGAGGGCTTCCGCTTCGCCGATCGCAGCCAACCAATCGCGCAGTTTTTGGCCGTAACTTTGGCGCCAGCGCTCGAACCCGAGCCAACAGTGAATGTCCCAAAGTAAAAGCACGTTAGCAAAGGGGTAGACAAGCCCATTGTGTCGCAGTTCGAACCAACTACCGATTCGGCTAAGCGCCGAAAGAGCCACGCTGGGTGGAGTCTTTTCCGCTCTGAGCAATTGCTGCGGCGCGGGCAAATCGCCGTTGCGTTCTAGCAATTCGAGCAGGGGGCTTGCGTTATTGACCATTCGCTCCGCTGTTGACAACATTTGAAGGAGTGACCCCATGTGGGTTCGCGCTCGCACCAGCGCGATCAGGTGAAAGGCCAGCGGGAGTATTGCCAGCGATATTGGGACCAATCCCCGATAGCTCAAAAGGGCGCATACTAGGGTGGCGGCGGGCAGGGCCCAAGCAACGACAGCGAACTTGAGCTGTGGCCCCTGCGCCGAGTAACCGGCAGCCCAGGCCAAAAAGGGTGCCAGATCGCTCGGCTCACCCAGGGCCTTGCCTTTTGCCGATGAGTCGCGAGTTGCTAAGCCCAGCACCTCGAGCTCTTGTCTGAACTCGAGCTGCGGCGCCAATGCTCTGATCGCCCGCTGCCGGTGTTCGAAATCCGACGCCTGTGTGTCACCACTGAACCATTCGAAGAGTCGCGTATAGCCAATTTGTGTTTGCGCGACGCAGAGCCTCTGAAACAGTGATCCGACGCCGAAAACATCGAGATCATCGGAATAGGAATGTTTCGCGTCGCGAAACTGCTCTCCGGTTTGCGGCAATTCATACCAGGCACCCGCTTTGACGCGCTTAGCGGCATCCAGATTGACGCGCACCCAACGATCCTCGCGCTCCTGCGCATCAATGACCTGAGCGTGCCGCAACACCAAAATAATAAATGAAATGATTCCGATCAGGCTCAAAAACAGGCCGAACCTCCCGGCATGCCCAAATAGGGTGAAGCCAGCCGCCCCAGCAAATATGACAAAAGTAAGTCCCCTGAAGTTCGAGATGTACAGCGAACGACGAGCCAGCCGGTCACTCAAGCGCTGGTGCTGCCGAGCGCGCTCTTCGTAAAAATCAGAGGATACACACAATCGCGAATTCACGCTGCAGTAAGTAGCAGGATTTCTTGATGAAGTCTTAGGGGGACCCAAAACACATAGTGTCAATCTGGCACTGGACCAAATTTGCCGCGATTGACATCGAACATCGCCTGCCGAATCTCCTCGACGGTATTCATTACGAACGGGCCGTATTGCACGATGGGTTCGTCAATCGGTTCACCCGAAAGCACGATGACGTGCGCTTGTTCATCGGCGTTGAGTTCGATGCGCGTGCCGTCGTTGTTGAAGAGGATTAGCTCTCCGGCGCGCGCAACGGTCGAGCCGGTTCGGATGCGGCCTTCAGCAACCACAGCAACCACGTTGTAACTACGCGGTAGCTCGACCGGCAATTGAGAACCCGCGTTTAGGTTCACGTCCAGCATTGTGATCGGTGTAAATGTATGCGCGGGACCCTTTGCACCAGCATATTCGCCGGCAATCACACGCACGATTCCGCCACTTTCGACGTTAACTTGCGGTATCTCAGCTGAAACTATCGGTTGGTAGCCGGGCGGCGCCGTCTTGTCCTTCTTCGGGAGGTTGACCCAAAGCTGCATCATATGCATGCGCCCGCCTTGGCGCGTGAACTGCTCCTCGTGATACTCTTCGTGGAAAATACCCGAGGCTGCGGTCATCCATTGTACGTCACCGGGCCCGATGACTCCCCGGTGCCCTGCGTTGTCTCGATGGGCAACCGAGCCTTCCCAGGCCAGCGTTACCGTTTCGAACCCGCGGTGCGGGTGCCAGCCTACGCCTCGTTTGCCTCGTGCAAGTGGTTCGAATGCCTTCGGTGGGCCGTAGTCCATCAACACAAAAGGACTGAGCCGTTCCGAAGGTAGGTTCGAACTCGGAAAATAGGTACAAACGTGAAATCCGTCGCCAACCCAGTGAAACTCCGTGCTGCGATGAATTGCTTCAACAGTCCTCGCGCGGTCCTGAGTTTGACTCACTTGGGAGCGCTCACCGGTTACGGTCGTTGTGGTCATCACGAGAGCTTAACCATCGATTCGGGGATCGCCAGCAGCCCCACGACCCCAGACACTCTTACACGGGCTCCCTACTTGTTGCCGGCGTTACGAGGGCCAGGTGCACTCGATTCCGTTTCGTTTGCCAACTTCAACCGAGCCCGGTTACTCATGGAGAACGCTATTTCTTTGCAGCAGCCCCAGGTTTTTTGGGGCTGGTTTGTTTAATGATTTTGACACCCACCCGCATACCTGCCTTGTATTCCTCGGTCTTGGCGAGTTCGCCATCTTCATCGTAGTAGCTGAAGGTGCCGTTTTTGAGATCGGCTTTGTAAGCACCCTCGAGCTCCTTTGCCCCTGACTGCTGCCAACGGGTGGTGGGGCCATTTTTTTTGCCCGCTACGTACTGGACCTCGTCAATCGGGGTGCCGTCTTCTCGAAACGAACGCCAAGTTCCTACTTGCTGGTCGTTGGCATACATGCCCTCCTCGTGCTTGGTGCCATTCGCGTAGAAGGTGCGCACAACCCCGTGCTTGAAATTGCTCGCGTATTCGATCTCCTCGCGAAGCTTTCCAGTTTCGTAGAAGGTCCGGGCTTTGCCGTGCTTCATCCCTTCAACATATTCAATCTCGTCTTTTCGCGCGCCGTTCTCGGCAAAATTTACAAAAAGTCCGCGCTCTTTCCCTTTATGATAGTCGCCCTCGACTCGCTTGTTGCCATTCGGGTAGTAGTGAGTGAATTTTCCGTCGAGGAGGCCATCGCGATAGTCTGACTCCTCTTCGACTTTTCCGGTTGGAAACCATTGCATGTGGCGACCTTGCCGTTTGCCTTTGTAGTACACATCCAAGCTTGCCTGCTTGCCATTTTCGTGAAACGTGGCCTGACGGCCATGGGGAATTCCGTCCAGTTCGCACGTCATTGATTTGCCGGCAGGTGGTGGCGTTCCCTTGAGCGTCGCGCCCTCGGGACAAGGTGTCTTGCCGAGCCACCATTGTGCATCATTCGTTTCTTCGGGCTCCGCTGCGGCGGCTTGAGCCTCTCCAGACGTAGTAGCCGGCTTCGGCGTTGTGCTTGCCGCAGGGACCTTGGTGCAAGCCACCGCCATCGCGGCGATCATGATGCACTTGAGATTTTTGCTGATCATGCTCTGATATTGCAGCCACAATCCAATATTGGGAATGAGGTTTTTTCACCTCCATCTTGGCAGATTCTCACCGTACCTCCGACCGGCTCGCACCCCAGCCACTGGCACTGTAAATGCTTAGAATAATTCAATATTTCAACGACAGAACCTGCGCGGCGCTGCGGCTCTCCGGGCGAATCTAGTCGCAGCAACATCAGGTTATTGCGATTCTCCGGCCGCGCCCAAGATTGCGCCTGTGAAAAGAAAACCCATTAGTGTGAAGCCCGCCGGTGCAAACTACGAGGTCCGCGTCCATGGCGTGCGCCCAACGCCATTGCGCGACTTTTACTACGCAACGCTGAGTCAGCCATGGTCGTTGACATTATTGATGATAGCTTCTGTATTCCTGGCGGTAAACGCGTTATTCGCGCTCGGCTACTGGGCGGCAGGGGGCATTGCTAACGCCAATCCGCACTCCTTCGCGGACGCCTTCTTCTTCAGCGTGCAAACGATGGGCACCATAGGCTATGGCGCAATGTACCCCGCGTCGCGAGCCGCTAATTGGCTCGTCGTAGCCGAAGCAATCGTCGGCTTGACGCTCACGGCGTTGGCAACGGGTCTAGTCTTCGCCAAATTTTCGCGACCCACAGCCCGAATCGTGTTCAGTCGCGAGGTGGCGATTTCGCCCATGAACGGCGTGCCTACCTTGATGTTTCGGATCGGCAACGAGCGCCGCAATCCGATCGTTGACGCCAAAATCAGGGTGAGCGTGGTGCTCACGGAGCTGACACACGAGGGAAAAGTCTTTTACCGAATGCAAGATCTCAAGCTAACCCGAGACCGAGCACTGTCGCTATCGCGCTCGTGGAGTGTAATCCATACAATAGACGCAACGAGCCCGTTGCGCGACGCAACGCCGGAATCGCTGATACGCGACGAAGCGGAACTTCAAGTCCTGGTAGTCGGGCTCGATGACACATCGATGCAACCCGTGCATGCAAGGCATCAATACTCCGTAGATCGGATCGCGTGGGGCGCGCGCCTGGTCGATGTACTCTCCGAAGCCGACGATGGTGCACTCGTGCTCGATCTGAAACTCTTTCACGACGTCGAGTCAACGCCTGCAACGGTTGACTTTCCTTATTCGCTCGAGCGTCCCGGCACGCTCGGAATTGCTTCTGGCTAGACCGCCGCCTTCACCCCTGCCCCGTGATCCGGCCACCGCGACTCCGGACTCCAGCAGCTTGCGGATCGGATTGCGCCGGACAGCCAGCGATGACATTAATCGCCGGTGGCTAACCGCCGTCAAAGACAGAACCGCGCGCGCATCTCGTCCGCAGTCTTCTCACGTTGCGAGCTTCACTCGCCCTGCGCAGAGCCCTATTGTGAAGGGCGAAAACATCGGTACCTGCTCCGGTGGCCCACGGGTCTCGATAACGACAGAATCGCTCTCGGGTGCTTTGCCAATCCAAGCACCGCCACGCCGCTGCAATTGGATCCGACGTTAAAGCGGTGGCTTCGGTACTGCCAAGACTGGGGCTACGGTTGGTCGTGGACCGTCAACGTTCGTTCCTGGCGAGCAACGGATCCGTCCGACGTGCCCGACGACACTCTTGCAATTGCTAGGCAGAACGACAAGTGGATCAAACAGTCGGCACAGCTCGCGGAAATTGTCGTGTGTGGTTGGGGGAACCTCGGCGGCCAGCGCGGGGCCAAAGTCATGAAAATCATTCGAAGGCAAGGTCGCATTCCACACGCGCTGCGCCTCAACAAAGACCAAAGCCCGGCACATCCGCTGTATTTACCTGCAAGCTGCAAACCCTTCCCATTACTTTAAAATTCTCCGACGTCCGCTCCTAGCGTGTCGAGTTCGACAGCCTATGGCGCGTTATTTGATATTTTTGTCTTACACCCACTTGGACACGGGTTACGCACCTGCGTCAGCTGCAGGCTATTTCGTACAGGACAGTGAGCTTATAGATGTGCAAGTGGTCCCGAGCGATTTGCAGTAACTCGTACAATCATCGGAGCAGGCGAAACCTGAATCGGCCGCGTTCAAGTCTCTTACGCACAAGTTGTAGACGGGGTCGGTTGAGGCTAGGCACTGCAAATCGACGACGGTACTGCCGCTGCTACAGTAGCAAGTGTAGATACATCGGCTAAACGGGTAACCCGGTACCGCCGATGTTCCACCTGTGTGAGATGCGGCACGACTGCCACCGGTTGAGTGAGCGCCACCGGTTACAGTTGAACCCGTTGTTGAAGCGAGGGTTCCACCTGATGCTGTCGCGCCGCCCGCGGAAGACTGCTCCGCTACTCCACCTGTAGCGAGGCCGTCAGTCGAGTAGTCTGTCGAGTCCTTGGAACTTGCACAGCCTCCCGCAAACCTACCCGCAGTCAAACCAATCAGCAGGAACCAAACCGGTCGCATTGGCCACCTCGCGCTTTGAATACGCTCAGAGCCTACCACGGCGCCAACTTTCCTGCCCGCGCCATCGAGGGGGCTGCCCGGTTCGAACTGGCACCGCGCTATGCATTTCGCTGGCGGACGGGCAAGAGTGCTCGAATACGGCCGTCGCGCATGTACAGGCCTCCCCAGGCCATCATGCCGAGGATAAGGGGCGCTAGAAAGGTCACCTCGCCCGCCCGAACATGAACCATGATCGCCCCGCCCAGATAGCCAGTTATCAGGACCGCCCCAAGCACAGATGTCCCTGGCACCAGGTAAATGATGACACACAATAATTCGACGACTCCGATGATCAAGACCAGCGAGGCTGACATTCCGCCTTTTGCAAAACCTTCGACTACCATCTTTTGTTGACTGAGCTTCATGGCGCTGCTCATCAGCATGAATAAAACGGGTAGAGCAGAAAACACGTACCCGACCCAGATCTGGGCCTTACTCGAATTTCTATGATTATTTGCGTTGGACATGGTTGTTCACAGGCATGACGACGACACGACAGTCCTCCGGCTGGGGAATGCCCCGCGGAGGATGCTGGACCCCGTGCAGATCCCGCGGTCCAATTCGTAAGCTCGAACCTCGCGCTGGCAATACCACGAGCGAGAATCTCGAACGGAGGCAAGTCAATTTGGCCAACATCTACTCTGTGGCCGGGGGAAGCAGGCCCGAGTGCGGTGCTTGACGCAGGGCGTGTATCACTTCGTCCGGCACGACCGATGCAGTCGACCAGAGCAAGGACTACAACCATGACGAAACTGACAGCCTTTTTTCTGACTCTGACAACGTTCGCGGCCACGGGTTGCTACGCGCACACCGGCTATTACGCGGAACCCGTCTATGCAACGCCTGCGCCGGTGACCGTGGTGCCAACGGTCGGATACGTGCAACCTTATGGTTACGGCTATGAGCGTGCGCACGCGTATGTTGCTCCCCGGCCGGTGTATATCGCTCCCCGGCCCGTTTACCGTACGCCCATGTATGCAGCCCGGGTGTCAGCCCGTCCCACGCCTTATCGCGTGGCGGCACCTGTTCGCGGATACCGACGGTGACCCCCATCGTTATGGCGGCAATGCTTCCTCAAAGCCCGATGCTTCGGACTGCGATGAGGACGCTGCGGCCAGCGACTCCGCGGCGCTAGCCGCCACCCGCCCGCATGGTACCTTCGCCCGCGCAGCATGATTACGGGAGGTGTCACCCTAACCGCCAGTGGAAAGAATCAGCCCGAGCCCTGGCGGCGCACGCTCTTAGTTTCTCTTCTGGCGTTGGCCTTCTTACTCGGTTGCTTTCCGATGAGCGACTTCGACGTCTGGTGGCACCTTCGCACGGGTCAACTCATTGTCCAAAGAGGGGCGGTTCCATACGTTGACTATTTGACCTACACCAACGCGGGGCGCGTCTGGATCGATCTTTACTGGCTCTTCCAGGTCGCGATTGCTGGGCTCTATCGCCTGGGTGGCTCGTCGGCGCTCGTATTGCTGAAGCCCGTCGCGGCAATCACCGTTGTTGGGCTAGCACTAGTTGCGCGACGAAAAGGCAACCGGGCATGGCCAGCGGCGCTCGTTTGGCTGCCGGCGCTGATCATGTTGTCCGGGCGCCTATGCGAACGACCCGAGCTGTTCTCCCTATTGTTCTTGGCAGGATATCTATGCGTGCTTGCCAGAGCGCCGCAGAAGCCTCGTCTGTTGTGGATATTGCCGGTCCTGCAAGCCCTCTGGGTCAATTGCCACGGCTTCTTCGTACTCGGGCCACTCGTTTTGATGGCCTATTCAGCCGAATGGATTTTGGACCAAGTAAGAGGGGCGAAGCTGCCGCAAGAGCGACCGCCGCTTCGCAACTTTGCCGTGGCAGCCGGGCTAAGCCTATTTGCATGCCTGATCAACCCCTACGGACTACGGGTGGTAACGCTCCCAATCGAGCAATTCGACAAACTGGGTAGTATTGGGATTTATCGCGCAAGCATTGGCGAACTCATGACAGTCGGCGACTTTATCACGCAAGCCGGCGTCAATAATCCTTATCTATTAGCATATTTCGTCGTTTTCTTGTTGGGGGCACTAAGCTTTGTGCTGCTCGCCCGGCGCGGGCGTATCAGCCTGTACCGCATCCTGCTCTTTTTGGCCGCAGCCTATCTTGCTTGGCAGGCTAAGCGAAATAGCGCCCTATTTGCGTTGGTCGCCGCATTCGTAACCACGTGGAATCTCGATGATTCGCTGCAAGGCAATCCCATGCTGACCAAGTCTCCAGGGTCCACTGGCAAACCTCTCACGGTGAGGCAGCAGACGCCCGTTAGACCCCGCCATGCGGCAAACAAAGCCAAGAACCGCCGCCAGTCGACGGCTGGCAAATCTCGGCAAAAGCCCAAGACAGTACGCGAGCAAATGCCCGGCGCGCCGGCACCCACTAAAGCCGATCCGAGGACAATGAGGAATTGGAACCCAATTTTAATCTTCGTGGTTGCAATGTTAGGTATCGTTACCGTTTCGGGCAGCATCTATGCGTGGGCTGGCGAAGGTCGATCACTCGGCTTCGGAGAGCGCCAGCAATGGTACGCGCACGACGCGTGCCAGTTTCTGGCACGGCCGGACATGCCGGAGCGGATAATCGCCTTCAATATCAGCCAGGCTGCCGTGTGCATCGCCCACGTCGCGCCAATGCACAAGTTGTTCATGGATCCTCGTCTCGAGGTGAACTCGCAGGAAACCTTCGAGCATTACCTGGCGGGGTTCCGCGCTTTGTGGGCGGGCCAGGCAGATTGGGAAATTCCACTCGAGATCGAGTACACGCGGGCGGCGGAAATCCCGGCGCTGCTTATAGAGCGCGGCCCTCTAGGCCGCGCCGCCAGCGTGCTAAACCATGATTCGCGCTGGCGCTGCGTATACGCCGACGCCGTGGCAACGGTGTTCGTGGAATCGTCGTTCGCTCAGGCTCATAACCTCCCCGTAGTGAGCCTATAAGATGAAGAATTCTAGCATGGCGAATAGAAACATCACTCCTTGTTTTCTCACCAAACCGAGCTTACTCGTGTGGTTGGCAGGTCTACTTTGTCTCGCTGCGAATACCTGGACACGCTCAGCACATGCCCAAACTACGGTGACGCATCCCGAATTGCGCTTCGATAGTCCGTGGATAGACGGGCTCGTCACCGGGGTTGGGTTCGTTGCGTGGTATGGGACATCGTCGTCAGAATCGACTTTCTCACGAAGCTCGTGCCGTTGGTGTAACCCACCTGGAATCGACACGTCCATTCGCAGCGCGCTTCGGTGGTCTGACACGAGTGCAGCAAGTGCCATCAGCAACGTCACCTTCGTGCAACTGGGAATCGGTGTCATAGGTTTCAATGCATTGGCGGCGGCACAAGCACAGCCAGACGGCGGATTCCAAGCGTGGCGCGATTTCTACATGGACTCCGCGGCGGTTGCCGAGGCGACCATTCTGGCCGCCGATTTCAATCAGGGGGTCAAGTTCTTGGTCGCCCGAGAGCGACCCTTCGTGCACGCTTTGGCCCCGGCGGACAAAGGTGCCACATCGTCGCCCGCCGACAACAACACGTCATTTTATTCAGGCCATGCCAGCACTTCGATGGCGCTAGCCGTATCAATGGCAGAAGTGGCTTCACTGCGACGATATGACTGGGCACCCGTAGCTTGGGCGACTCTCCCCGCGCTCTCTCTGGTCACTGGCTATCTGCGCATCGCGGCAGACAAGCATTATTTCACCGACGTAGTCAGTGGCGCGGCCATGGGAGCCTTGTTTGGTTACTTCGTTCCTCACTTGTTCCACAATCCTCGCGAAACGGGGACCCTGAATAAGTCAGAGGTCGCTTCGCTTCGACCAATGATAGTTACGAGTTCCAACGAAGTGCTGCTCGGTGCAGTGGGTTCGTTCTGAGGGCTGCAGAAATTTCGGCGGGCAAACGGGATGGGCATGCCCCGCGTTATGTGTCTAGGGGCTCGTGATCACTTTGGCACGCTCCTCAAGACCTGGAGCAGCACTGCACTGGGAGCGTAAGGTTGACGTCGGGAGACTTCGTTGCCGGTGTCCCAGAGCACGGGAACCATTTTCCTCGAGGTTGATGCCTGGTTGACTGCAGACATCCATCGAACCCGGGATGCCGGATCTTTCTTGTCCGTGACGCCGAATTCCCCAATAAAAGCAGGAATGTTGTTGCGAGTGCAAAATTCACCCATCATATCAAAGAGCCTATCGAGTTCGCCGACGTCGCGTTCGGTCCCCCAGGTTGGCATCATTTTTCCCCAGTCGGCGTCTTCGGTCATGCCGCAGAACTGCCACGGAGTATAGTAGTGAACCGAGATAAAAAGGCGGCCCTGAATGGTGTCCGTTGGCAACCTGTATTCCTTGGCACAGGTCTTGGTGATGTCGGTGGCGTAACCGGCAATAATCAGCAGGCGCTTCGAATTGTTCCCGCCGGTATGTCGCACCGTGTCGATGAAGAGCTGATTGACGCGTGTCAACGTCGCGTACGCCTTCTCGGTCGAGCCCTCGTTGGTGAAATTCGTTTCCTCGTTCAGCCCCTCGAAAATGAGCTTCTCACCCTTGCCTGAAAAGT
Source organism: uncultured delta proteobacterium (assembly GCA_963819085.1). Lineage (GTDB taxonomy): Bacteria > Myxococcota_A > Polyangia > Polyangiales > Polyangiaceae > FEN-1139. The sequence continues at coordinate 190,821 of CAWFUX010000037.1, read as the reverse complement.
AACTTGAAATTTGCTCCCAATAGGAGCGGTATTTCTTTTCTGCCTCGGGGCTAAACGTAGCAAACGTCTGCGGGAAGTGTTCCTTAGACCCAGAATCGATCCAGCCGCCGTCCCAATGAATGTTGAGCACGCAGAACATTCCGGCCGCAGTAATCCAATCGACGACTTCACTGACCCTGCGGAATTTGTCGGGCTGGATTTGCCCAGCGACCGCGTACGTGTCCCAAGCTACCGGTAAACGTACGGTCTTGAAACCAAGACCCGCTAGACCTTTGACGAACTCTTTGGTGATCCGTGGATTGCCCCAGCCAGTTTCCCACTGAGTCGTGTTCTCCAAAGTGTTACCGATATTGATGCCCGGACTCATGACAGGGCTCGCTGCCCAGGCATTCATCTCAGTCATCGTTTCGGCGGGTGCGTTCGACGCGGCGGCAACCGTGGTCCCCGCGGTTGCTGGTTTGAGCGGTGGCGGCGTTAGGCAAGCAAGTGGCAGCGTGAGGATTGCGATGCAACAAATTGAGATTTTGAGGGAACCAGTTACTGACATGACGCGCATACCCAGACTCACTCCAATGACTGACTGCAGGTGAGAGGCAGAATTTGGCAGACTCCGGGCTGGTTGTCGCGGCACTTGTCCACCGAGATCGTGCCGAGATAATCGTCGAAGATCATCGGCACGAGGCTACGCTGCCAGACGAATCTGCTAGCGCGATCGGCGACGGCGTATCCGCCGCATGAATGCGAGACCCAGCGCGCCGAGCGCACTCCAGGCTCCGGCTTGAGAACTCTGCCCCGCGACACGGCAACTGCAGCTACCAGCATTGTCCGAGCTGCTTCCTGCCCCACCGGTGCCAGCGATGTCGGTTCCCGTCCCGGAAGTCGAGCCGCCCAAAGCACCAACACCACCGGCTGTTGCAACGCCACCCGTAGCCGCCGACGCGCCTCCAATGCCACCGGCGAGCCCGCCGGTGCTCGGCGTGCCGCCTCCGGGATTCAAACCGCCAGCCCCGTTGGCGCCGCCAGTGGTACCGTTGGCGCCGCCTGTCGTCGCAGCAGTGCCGCCTGTATTTACACCGGCGCCGCCCGTGGCAGCCGCTCCACCCGCCGATTTTGATCCACCTGTGCTTGCTGCGACTCCACCGGTAGCCTTACTACCACCAGTACCCGTCGTATTTACGGTACCGCCCGTAGTCACGGCCGAGGTTGCAACGCTCGTCGTCCCACCGGTGGCTTTGCTACCGCCAGTGCTCATCGTGCCGCCCGTCGCGGCTTTGGTGCCACCGGTACTCGGGCTTCCACCTGTGCTCGGAGCACCTCCGGTTCCGGGACTCCCACCGGTGGCGGCGCCGTATTCGTAAGCGCCGAGATCGGGAGCCGAACCGACGTATGGCAGACCGACGTTCGTTCCCTTGTCGATCATGTGACTTGCGGCGGAAAGATGCATGAACGTGCACGCCGTCGGCAGGCTGCCATCCGACTCGCGGGGGCCTGTGCAGCCCGTGTCCGATATACTGACGAAATCGGACGATGCCGGGGTAATCCCCAAGTCCCACGTGTTGAACGTAGTGTTGACTCCTCCCATGTTGGAGTTCTTATCGGGATAACCGATGTTATTTCGCATTATATGGGCTTTTGCGCCACTCAAAGTGATGGTCCCCGTCACAGCGCCTGACGAATCAAAACTGCTCGCCAACATGTTGTACTGCGTGCCGTTGTTATACGACGTGTTGTTATACCAAGTGTTGCCGCCCGTCGAGTGGTTGGCGTAAAAGCCCGCCGCCTTGTTAGCCCACGCAACATTTTGTTGCACAATGTGCCGAATGCCGGTCAGGCTACTTCCCATCTTGAAACCATTGCCGTTGCCATCCGCGCCGTGCCCGTTCGTGAAAGCCCAGCTATTCTCGACAGTGACGGGTACCTCTTGCGAGATGAGATCATAGCCGTCGTCGGAATCGTTCCACGCGCGGCACCCGCGGATGGTCGTGCTAGGTCCGGTAGTTTGATAGTGCACGCCGAAGCCGTCGCCGTTCTGCCCGTCACCCTGGCTGCCGTTCACGTTGTAGTTATCGTGAGAATCACAATTGAGGATTAGATTTCCTCCGGTGCCCGTATCGACGAACAGACCGGGGCCGAACCCGTTATGTATGTTCAGAAGCTCGAATGTGTTGTTACTGGCGTTCTTAGTGCGCAAAAGGGAGTACGAATGGTCGCCGCTAGCCCCCACCTTGGCGTTGCCAATCTCAAGGCCCTTGAGGTGCATCCAGCTCCCGGTCACCAGCACCACGGGGACATCAACTGCGGCATTGCTAGTCACGTACCTCGATGCGTCGAGGACGGGCGTTTCACCCGGGTAGGCCCAAATATTAGTGCGGTTGGTGTCCGAGGTGCCACTCTTGGAGAGCACCAGTTGGCTGGTAATGTAGTAAGTCCCGCCCCGCACATAGATTGTGTCACCCGCGGCCGCCGAGCCGTTGGCCTTCGTAAGTGTGGCGAACGGGGCAGCTTCAGTGCCGGCAGCTGTGTCACTGCCGGTCGGGGCCACGTAGTAGGTTGCAGCAAAAGCTGGTACCGATGCCATAAATGACAAGAAGCCAGCGCCCAATCGAACCTGTGTAATCCTTCGCATAAACTCTCCTGCCGACATCCCAACCAGGCGACCCAATCTTCGCCGATTCGCGAGTCATTCTCAGCGGAATGTAACTTTCCACCAAGACTGGCCCAAAAGCCAAGGTATTGCTCCACATGATGATGCACGGCGCCGTGGAAACGATCACAAAAAAGGAAAGGAGGGTGCCATTGGCTGAGCTTCTCTTGCTGCTGTGTCTTTTTCTTCATGCGCCAGTCGGCTTTCCGTGCGTTCACAAACTGATGGGAAATGAACCCCAAAGGGGTAAAGGCGCAATAGAGCCTAATGGGATTAGTTGCAGAGTCGAGCGCGCTTCGGAGTTCGAGCGCGCTTCGCGTTGAGCCTGCCGATTGTCAACATTGCGCTGCCTGTTGTTTCTCCGAACTCGATCGCTACGTTCGGGTAACTGGCAACGATTACGCGCGACTCGGCGCCGACGCGGTAGTTTACGTACACTTCATCGAGAACCGCGCGTTCATGCGTTTGACCAATGGGCACTGTGCCGCACTCAAGTTCGATTCAGTATCTCTACAATTCACCTGCCAAGTGTATGAGCATCGGCCTGAAGTTTGTCGTGAACTCGAGCGAGGCTCGACTTCGTGCGAGGCCGAGCGCCAAGCAAAAGGCGAGCGCCCGCTGGTTTTCCTAAGGCGAAAATCTCATCGAGCTTGAGCCAAGGTGGCGTGGCGGACGCATGACCACGAGGCAAGCCCTGAGTTCGTGCACTGATGGCGGAATTCATGTTTACAGGTGGGGGTGTTTCGCAAAAGTTTCTGCGGAACTGACTGAGAAATCGTGCAACTAGCCCTTCAAAATGTTGCGCAATCGACGTTCATTTCCGATGATTGTGCATGGCGTCCCTCGCAATTCTCATCACTGGCGATCCGATTCCCACGGTGCGCGAACTCATCCCGAGTTTTGGCATATTAATTCGCGATATCGCCTGTGACATCAACGTAGATTGGTTTGAAATCGATCTGCGTACATCCGAGACGTTGCCCGACCCGCACGAATTTGCTGCGTGCATCATCACTGGCTCCCCCCACAGTGTAACCGAGCAAACGCCATGGATTCGCCAGGCCGAAGCCTATGTACGTCGCACTCACGCCGCCGGCATCGGGCTTTTTGGCATTTGCTTTGGGCATCAATTGATGGCCAGTGCCTTTGGCGGGCAAGTTTCGATAAACTCCCAAGGACGCGAGATGGGGCTCAGTGTTGCTAGATGTCTCTCCGCGAACAATCAGCTGCGATTGCCGGGCGGCTCTATTGAAGTTCTCATGAGCCACCGCGACACGGTTTCGATGTTGCCGATGAACGCCCGCGTGCTCGCTGAAACGGCTCGCGACGAACACGCCGCGATTCATTACGGCGGCGGCAGCTTTTCGACGCAATTTCACCCTGAATTTAGCCCGCGGGTGCTTAGCTGCTACCTTGAGCACTATCGTCAACAATTGCAGTCACAAGGCGACGACGTTGATCAATTGATTGCAAATATTCGTGAAACGCCGGACGCTCGCGCTTTACTGCGCCATTTCATCGACGCCCAACTCGACCGCCACCAACGGCATAGCCACCGCTGCGCCAGTTGAGGATCTAGTGGGGCGCAGCACCTACGCGGAGGCAAAGCCATTTATTTTTGGCTTACAACCACGGAACCTTCGAGGAGCCAAGATGCTCGCTGGTCCGGGCGTGCGTGGTTCGATGACACTACCGATGCGTTCGCTCCCGCAATGCAAGTGCGGCGTCAGTGTGAGATGTGTGCTGGGGTAGGCAAAGGATTCTTGCGCAAATTTCACGGGTTTACGGTACCCTATGTGACAGGCGTCTGGTAAGCTTTCCCGAGACTTCCATGGGCACCCTTCATAGATCTTTCCGAGCAGTCCTTACTCTTGGCATCGTGGTTGCTGCGGCCGCTTGCAGCTCGAGCAACGGACTTAATTCCGGTCCCCCCACAACGGCTACGGCTGGCACCAGCAACGGCACCGGCGGAGCGACATCGAGTTCGACTGCAGGGGCCAACAATGGCTACCATGTCAATTCGACCGGGGGCTCGGGGGGTACCAGCGGTACGACTAAGAGCAGCGGTAGCAGCGGGACCGGCCTGTGGCGATGGATCAATCAATCAAGCCTCGGAGGCTTGCGACGACGGCAACACCCTTCCCGGGGACGGCTGCAACGGCCTGTGCCAAGTCGAAACCGGCTACAATTGCCCAAACGTGGGTCAGCCGTGCGTGTCCCTTTATGTTTGCGGCAATGGGGTGCTCGATCCGGGCGAAGTGTGTGACGATGGCAATATCATCCCGGGCGACGGATGCGGCTCGGACTGCCTGAGTCAAGACGCGGGTTATGCTTGCACTACGGCTGGGAAACCGTGCACTAAACTCTACGTCTGCGGCGACGGCCGTGTCACCAGCGGGGAGGCTTGCGACGACGGCAACACGACGTCGGGGGACGGCTGTTCGAGCACGTGTCAAACCGAATCGGGCTGGGTTTGTTTGATCCCGAGTAAACCCTGCGCGCGCGCTCCGCGCTGCGGAGACGGCAACGTGGACGTCTCGAAAGGAGAGGCTTGCGACGACGGCAACACCGTGGACGGCGATGGTTGCTCGGCGGACTGCCAATTGATCGAATCCGGCTGGTCTTGCCCCACCCCGGGCTCTGCCTGCGTGTACTTGGTCAAGTGCGGTGACGGAGTTATCGGCGGCTCAGAAATGTGTGACGACGGCAACACCACGAGTAGTGACGGTTGTTCCGCTGATTGCTCGAAGGTTGAGGTTGGCTTTGCCTGTCCCTACCCGGGGGCACCGTGCGTCATCAAGTGCGGCGACGGGATAGTGGCTGGTACCGAGCAATGCGATGACGGCGCAACCGCCCCTGGCGATGGCTGCGGCCCGACTTGCCAATGGGAGGATGGCTGGGCTTGTACTGGCACGGCTCCAAGCTACACATGCCACAAGACCACCTGCGGAGACAACGTCAAGGAAGGAACAGAGGGCTGCGACGACGGGAACGTAGTCCCCGGTGATGGCTGCAATGCGACTTGCCATCTTGAACCCGCGTGCACACCCGGCGCGGGCTGCACGTCCCAGTGTGGAGACGGGCTAGTCATCACTCCCGAAGAATGCGACGACGGTAACACGGTGAGCGGTGACGGTTGCAGCGCTTCCTGCAAAGTGGAAGGTGGCTACACTTGCTCTAATGTCCAAACCTGCGAGAAACTCAATGGTAGCTGCATTATGCGGGTGCCCGTCGTTTACCGGGACTTCATCGATTACAACTATGGGGGGAGCCAGGATTTCCAAATCGGTTGCGGCAACATGACCACGGGGCTGCTGTTGACTCAGCTCAATTCCAAAGGCGTCCCCGTGCTCGCGACCGACGGCGCATCCTCGGCCTGTATTACCAGCAAGGCCAGCTTCAACCAGTGGTACGATTTCACGCTCGCCGGAGTCGCGAATCTCTTTAGTAACCCCATCCCCGGGGAGATGATCCTTTGGCAGAGTGGGACTACCGGTAATTACGTAAACCGCTACGGCGCCGACGGAACGCCGTGGAAGGAGTTTTCGTACAATGCGTGCTCGAATAATGCCACCAGCTGCGCTGCATGCACCGTTCCCGCAGATGGCTTCTGTTTTGCCCCGTGCACGCCCCAGAACAGCACCACCACGAGTTGCTACCTCGCGTACAACGAGACTGCAGTTCATGACGGAAATCCGCTCTTCTTCCCGATCGACAACGCCCCCGGTGCCATCACCCCCGTTGCCCAGTACAGCTATGCAACGGTTCCCCAAGAAATCTATAACGGCGGATGGGTCACCGACCCAGCCTATTACGAGCACGGCACGACTCACAATTTCGGCTTTACCAGCAGGGTCAAGTACTGGTTCACGTATGACTCGACCAAGAGTTACACGTTGACATTCACTGGTGATGACGACGTCTGGGTCTTCGTCAATGGGATCCTGGCACTTGATCTCGGAGGGCCCCATGTCCCCGCCTCAGGCACGGTCACGCTGAGCCCGACTAATGCGACAACCTATAATCTCACGTCGGGCCACGTTTACGACATTCAAGTCTTCCAAGCTGAGCGAAAAAAGACGGGCTCGAGCTACATGCTCACGCTGACCGGCTTTAACAACGCCAAGAGCACCTGCACTCCGATCTGCGGCGACGGAATCGTAACCCCGGGCGAGCAGTGCGACAACGGAACCGCAAACAACACCGGCGGCTATGGCAAGTGCAAGCCCGACTGCACGCGCGACATTTACTGCGGAGACGCGGTCGTCAATGGAAGCGAAGCGTGCGACAACGGCGTGAACAACAGCGCCTACAGCCTGACCAAGACCAGCGGTTGCGCTCCCGGTTGTAAGCAGCCTCCCTATTGTGGAGACGTCATCGTACAGTCAAGCTTCGGCGAGACCTGTGACGACGGCACCAATAGCGGCGCTTATGGCACCTGTACCGCAACTTGTCAGCGTGCACCCTGGTGCGGCGATGCAATCGTCCAGACGAGCGACGGCGAGCAATGTGACGACGGCAAGAACGACGGCACCTACGGCACCTGCGCCCCGGGCTGTCTCTTAGGGCAGCGCTGCGGTGATGGCGTCGTACAATCGGATTGGGGTGAGCAATGCGACCTCGGCGAGGGCAAAAACGTCGCTGGGAGCGGCTGCAGCCCGAACTGCAAGCTCGAAAGTGGTTGTGGCGACGCGATTGTCCAAAAGAGCAACGGCGAGCAATGCGACGATGGCGCGAACCTCGGAGGCTACGGCAAATGCGCTCCCGGTTGCGTGTATGGCCCGCGTTGCGGTGACGCGGTCGTACAGAAACCCCAAGAGCAATGCGACGATGGTACCAATGGCGGAGGCTACGGCCAGTGTGCTCCGGGCTGCGTCTATGGGCCCCACTGCGGGGACGGCGTCGTACAGTCGCAGTACGAAGAGTGCGACGACGGTACACAAAATGGCAGCCCCAGCGACCTTTGCAGCAGTGGCTGCAAGAAGTTGGGATCGATCTTGACTTAATTCACGGTCTCGCTTCGTCGGTGCTTTAGCTGCGGCGCAAGCATAGACTACGACAACGATTGGCCGTACCAAACATAGTCGAAATAGTACCGACCGAATTCGTTTAAGAGGCGCATCTTGCGGGGAGCGTTGCCCTTGTATTTCCAAATTCAGAGGGACAGTTCAGCCTAAGGTGAAACGGCGCAAATATTATGTCTGACTATCGGAAACCAGGAGTGTGGGGTAAACTACCCCAGCGAATTTCGCGTTACTTGGTCCTTACGACACGGAAGCTGGGTCTGGCCACCGGGCTATTGGCGGCTATTGTCAATCGGGCTTGCGGATCAGTTAGTTGGATAGACCCACGCCGAGGATTGACGCGCGACACTCGTGCCGCCATGTAAGAAAGGGGGTGACGTCGCATTGCGTGCACTCATGCAGGGAACTGCACTCCTTGTATCGAGGGAACGTGCCTTATGGGACGGCCCTACTACACCTCAAGAAAGGAAATCCTATGAGCGACCTGGTTGCTGTCCTGTTCGACGATCAAAGCACTGCGTTCGAGATGCGCGCGGCGTTGGTGAAGATGCAAAGTGAGTACCTAATAGAACTCGAGGATGCCGTTGTTGTCAGTAAGGATGCGAAGGGCAAAGTGAAGCTACATCAGGCGGTGAACCTGACTGCAGTGGGTGCGATCGGCGGGGGATTTTGGGGCACGCTTTTCGGCATGATATTCTTTATGCCGCTCGTTGGAGCGGCGATCGGTGCTGGAGCTGGTGCGCTTTCCGGAGCATTAACGGATACTGGTATCAACGATGACTTCATGACCGGCCTAGCGGAAGGTTTCAGGCCCGACACGGCAGCACTCTTCGTGCTGATCCGCAAGATGACTGCGGACAAAGTTCTTTCAGGACTGTCACAGTTTAAGGGCAAAGGCCACGTACTAAAAACGTCACTGACCAAGGATACCGAAGAGCTGCTTCGCGAATCGCTTGAATCGGCAGCGTAGCTACCAATCGGTCTAAGCCGATGAGCAAAGAAGCTGCGAGCATGATTCATCGGCGAATTGAGCTGCGCAGCGCTCCACATGCGGCTACAGGCTCAAGTGGTGTGCCACTTGAGCCTCTGCCCTCCGGTAGCGTGTCCGATGGACTCAGCTTAACTCTTACGTTGCTGGTGCACTTTGTTTATTTGAGTCATTCCCGGCTGACGTAGAACTGGATGCTCCGCCGGACGGATGCGAAGCCTTTTGATTGATCGGGATCGAGCGTCCTCGGCGCTTCGGCAATGGCATTGAAATCTCGAGCACCCCGTTGTTGAACGAGGCATTTATATCCGAATCACGGACCTCAGGCGGGACGGTCAATTTGCGCACGAATTTGCCGTAGCTGCGCTCACTATGCCAGAGCCCCTCTTTTTCATTGGTTTGCTCCGTGCGGCGTTCCCCCTCGATGCACAATACCCCGTCTTCAAGGTGCACCTTCAAGTCGTTCGGCTGCAAGCCGGGGAGATCGGCTCGCACAATGAGATTGTCCCCACGGGTGAAGACTTCGAGGTCGGGTGACCACGTGGTCCGCTCGAATAGGCCTTGGATGGGATCGCGAGACTGTGACCCGCTGAACCCTTCAAAAAGTCTCTGTTCGATATCTTCCATCAGGCGTCGCATAACTGCAAATGGATTAGAAATCGACATGTTATAGAGCGAGCGCGCATCCCGTGGTTGCATTGCCGGAGAACTGGAACGCTGAACCTCAAGATTTTGAGAATGGGATTGCTGGTGTTGCGGATCCCGAGATTGCGATGAATATGCTTCAGTTTTTTGCATTTCGGCCATGGTGACTCCTAGGATTGTGGGTGGCGATGCTACGAACGAGATTCGATTCCATTGTCTTTCGGTTGCTAATGGCCTACCGTTCGACACAAGAAGTGACTGCAGCACTCCCAATGGATGGCTAACGTCCAACGTCTCTAGGCTTATCCTTAGGAAGTAGCGACAACGCCGTCAAGCCTGATTGACCTTCTGATCGTGATCGGCAATCGAAGCAAAGGTGCCGTTTACCGAACAGTTGCAGGGGCTTATTGACCAGCACCCGCTATCGACCCGTGGAACATCGAAAAATGTCGGCATTCGGATGTTGCAAAATGGGACAGTGCGTGAGCCCGCGCCAAGCCATTCACAAAAATGGTGAGAACAATCGCGCCGCTCCGTCGCGCAGTTTCCCGGCGGTTGTCCGAGCATCCGCGTCCGCGATCGTCACCTCATGGGCATCGCGCAGTTTCCGATTTACGATGGTGGTAAGTTCACGGGCAAGGTCGCGACAGTAACATTCGACGTTCAGTTCGAAGTTCAAGCGCAGGCTGCGCGCGTCCCAGTTTGCCGAACCAAACAACACCCACTCGCTGTCCACCACCATCAGCTTCGAGTGGTCAAATGGCGGCGCAGTGAGCCAGATATGGCAGCCAAACTCGAGGATTTGCCACCAAGTCGCACGCGACGCCGAGTGGACGAATGGCAGATTGGACTTGCTTGGCAAAACTATGTCCACGCGCACCCCTCGTAGCGCGGCGAGGTTCAGCGCAGTCACCAGCGCCAGATCGGGCAGAAAGTAGGGCGTAAGAATTTGCACCGACGATTGCGCCTCGGCGAGCGCTGCTAGGAGCGTCCAGCGCGCCTTCTCGAAATCGGCATCGGGCCCGTCGGGAATGACCCGCGCAACGACGTTGCCTTGCCCTGTCAACTCAGGAAACCAAGCGTCTCCGTCGAGAATTTCCCCGGTCGTGAACGCCCAATCGCTGACAAAAGCATCCTGCAATTGCGATACGACCGGGCCTTGAACACGAAAATGCAAGTCTTGAACGGGACTCCGTGGATGGTCGGACAGTACGTTTCCGTGCCGGATATTCATCCCGCCCGCAAAGCCTATAGTGCCATCAACAACCAGGACCTTTCGGTGATTGCGCAGATTAATCGTCGCAACACGCCACGGCGTCAGTAAAGACGCTGGGAGAAATTTGGCAAATCGGATGCCTAAACCGTTTAGTCGCCGCGTGATCGGCGGCCATGAGTAACGCGTGCCCGCGGCGTCAACCAGAACACGCACCGCGACCCCGCGTTTCACCGCAGCGCCGAGCGCGGTTGCGAATTTTACGCCGCTTGCGTCATTGTCAAAAATGTAGCTAACGAGCCCAATCGATTGCTCGGCAGAGTCAATCGCCGCAAGCATCGCCGGGAAAGCCTCGTCGCCATTGATGAGCGGTTGCACGCTGTTGGACAACGCTAATGGTTTGACCACAACGCGACCGACGACGCGCGCTAGTGCGATTACATCTTGCGTGCCTTCGAAAGCGGGGCCATCGAAATCCTCTAAGCTCTTGGCGACTTTTTCCACGCCCAAGCTCAGCGCTCGGCGCCGGATGCGATTGACTCCGAGTATCAGGTAGAGCAGCGGGCCTAGCACCGGCATCAACCAAGTCAGGCCAATCCAGAGCGTCGCCGCCCGCACGTCACGTTTGTGCAGTAGGGCGTGGCCTGAGGCCAGCAGCGAAGCCATTAGCCCGAATCCCGTCACCAGGTGTGGCAAGAACGGCGAAATTTTTCCGAGCCAGTCCACTGTGTTCCCTCAGATTTTCACCGTTCTGTATGGTACCATTTTTGCCGATTCAGTCGCCCAAACATATGTGCATAACAAACTCGACGACCTCTTTCGGGCGCTTTTTGGTTTTGACGGCACCGAGACTCAGTGGGCGGCAACACCCCGGGCGGGTCGGGATCTCTGCCGGAGCTGACTTGCTGAGCGTGTGATCGGGCAACGAGTGGGGAATTAACCGGGCCGTCTCTACGTTAGCTGGTTGTTGAAGATCCACCCACGGAGAGCCGACCCATGACGATGATGACGACGGATTTGCGAAATGCCAAGCCTGAAATCGACGATGCGTTGAAGGAGGTGGTGAAACTGTTGCGCAGTGTTTTACCCGCGGGCTCATTTGGCGAGCGCGAAAAGGCCGTCTTGGAATTGAGCAATGAGGCGGTCCGGCGCGTGATTCACAACGAGTTGCAGGATATCGCCGACAGTTTCGGTGATTTCGTGGAATACCGAGGACAGCAGTATCAGCGGCATCAGCCGGGGACGGGCCGCTACTTTTCCTTGTGTGGCGATTTGGTGGTGACTCGCGATTCGTACCGATTGATTGGGGTGCACAACGGGCCAACGATCATCCCGTTCGAACTCGAAGCCGGCCTTTTGGGAAGTGCTACCCCGGAACTCGCCAGGAACGTCGCTCATGGCTATGGGCAGCATGACATGCGCCAGCACGGTGAGTCGCTGGAAAAGGCGCATCGAATACCACCGCCGCGAGCCACTCTGGAGCGAATGGCTAAGGCGCTAGCGCAAGAAGTCATAACCGAGTTGCCCCGAATCGAGCCGAAGATTCGGTGTCTTGAAGTAGTACCGGATACAGCTCGGGGTATTGTGTTGGGAATTGACCGCACTTCGGCGCCCATGGCCGAACCGAGCGACAAGCGCAAGGAGCCTCGAAAAAAGCCCTATCAACGACGTGTGCCGGAACCGGTCGAAGTAATCTACCGCATGGCTTACGTGGCAACGGTTACGCTGGTGGACGAATATGGAGATGCCCTGGTTACCCGGCGTTACGCGATAGAAGCCAGTGATTCGGAGCAGGACATGTTGTCACGAGCGATGGCTGATGTGCGTCACGCCCTTCATCGTCGCAGTGACCTGCGAGTGGCCGTGATACAGGACGGGGCGCACGAAATGTGGAACCTCGTGCGCCCTGAACTCAATGCGCTCAAGGACCAGGGAATCGTCGTCGCGTGGTACGAGGCTATCGACTTCTGTCACCTGATCGAACGACTCGGAGAAGCCCTCGAACTCATCGACTGCCAAAGCCGTCAATGGCAATTGCAAACATGGCGCCGAAGCCTTGTCGAAAACGACACCGCCATTGATGCCATCGCCAGCTATCTGCGATTTCATCGCAAGGATGCCAAGAGCCCAGAAAAGCGGAAGAAACTCAAAGAACACATCACCTATATCGAAAACAACAACGACCGGATGCGCTATCGAACCCTGCGTGAGCAAGGGATGCCTATCGGAAGTGGCATCACCGAAAGTGCCTGCAAGACGGTTGTGAATATGCGTGCCAAAGGCGCGGGGCAACGCTGGAGCGTCCCGGGCTTACGCGGCACACTCCATTTGCGGGCACTAAACGCCAGCAATCGCTTCGATGCCTTCTGGGCACATTTCGCCAAAGCACACGTCGCCAACGTCAACAACTGTGCTCATGCAGCGTGAGCCCACAGCTCCGGCGCTGGTCCAGACCCCCCCGGGCCCCGGGCAGAGCAGCGAACTGTGGGTTCGGCTGACGCTGAACCACAAACAGCAACTCTATGGGAGCAGAACCGGAGCGGGAAGATGGGGGCTGAGCTTACACGACTCGCGCGCCTCTGGCTATAATAAGCGCGGACAGTCTCTAGATAAGATTGAAGGTTTGAATCCATGACACACTCGGCAATTCGTTTCGGTCTCGTAACATCACTGCTTTGTCTGTTCCCGGTCATGGGCTGCAAGAAGTCGGCCCCCAGCGATGATTCGTCGGGCGCTCAAACTGACCAGGCCGCGACAGTTGGCCACCCGCGCAGCGAAAGTCACAAAACGCTGTCGTTCGTCGAATTGGATAAAAACAAAGATGGCCAATTGACTGCAGATGAAGCCGGGGATGCGTGGAAGGACTTGTCCAAGGCCGACTCCAACAACGATGGCGTCGTCACCAAGCAAGAACTCGGAGCCTTTCACCCGCCAAGCAACTGATGAACCGCCCACGTTCGCGACTTTAGCACCCAGGCATGGCGACGCCGGCAATGGGTATCACGATTGATTAGAACATCACCCCATCTTCCACGTAGATTCCAACTGGAAACCCGGGGTTCTCGGATACAGCATCCGGCGAGTACGCAACTTCCATCCGAAATATCGCGGCTTGTCCCCACTGCAAATAGGCACCTGCGCCGGCTCCCCACTTTAAGCCGATGCCAGTGCCGTCCAGGGGCGACCGAAAAGTGTAGTCGCTCCACAAGCGACCCGTGTCGAACAGCAAGTTTGCACCGAACGCGAATCTCTCCCCTAGCCATCTGAGGTGCACGAGCATCGCCCTAAGTTCCACGTTAGCAAAGGCCTTGATTAGGCCGGAGTAGCGTTCCATCCGGTACCCCACGTACGGATGAAGAGCCTCCGATCATTTCGTCCGTGAAAAAAACACCGCCCGTATAGAGATCGTACACTGGAACATTACCGAACTCGAAGTCTGCCACCCCACGTAAAGCCAGAATTGCGGGACCCCCGAGAGGCACGTACTCGGCAAACCGGAGCCCAGCACCCGCGTAGTGCACATTAGCATCAACGGGCGCACCAACCGTAGCGCGAAACCCCACATCGCCGTAGCTGCCGGAGCGAGGAAATATTTCGTTGTCTCGCGAATCGTAGACGACACCGAGCGCAAGCGTGAAAAGGCTCAGCCGCTGCACGCCCTTGACGACTCCTGCGGTCGCGTCGCCTTGCAACTGACTTCCCGGGTATACGTGTGGATCCTCCAAGCGGTAACTATTGCCAACCACGAGATTCCAAGGCCCATTGAGCCGGTAACGCGTGAGTTCTCGCAAGCGGGCCTGACGATCGTCGAATTCGAAGTGCCGCAGCGTGGCACCGCTCGGCAGGCGTGCGTTGGTGGCATTGCCGATGCCGAAGTAGAGTTGATTGACCGTGCGATAGTACATGAGCTGAGGGTTGAGCCGCACACGGCCCCCATCAAGATGGGGTATATCCACGTTCCATTGATAGCTTTGCTGAGTAACTTCGTTGCCGGTTGGGCTATTTTTCACACTCGCAGCAAGCACGAGATCCATGTTCCACTCATAGGGAATAACACCGTCGCCAAAACGACTCAACGTTCCCACAATACCAAATTCGAACCCGATATCACTATCGCCTCCGAGCAGCGGAAAGCCTGCGGGTTCGTATCGGCGAGTCGTGTAGTCCCGTTCGTTGGAGGCTTCCCCCGATTTGGCCAACCTTGAGGACGCACTTTCGCTATCATGTGTTTCTGCGCCCACCGTCGAGGCTTCGTGGGCCCGTGCCGTAACCGGCGTCAACCCCTGCAACAGGCAGACCGCGAAGAACCCTTTAGAAATCGCACCTGCAATTCTAAACTGGCGCTTCACGTATGAAGCAACGGTCGGGCCGCGAATAAACCTCGAGGGCATCCCAGTTTCAGCCGCATTTGCCACCTTGGACTCATTGCCTGGCAAAATTCATTGCGCTGCTGCACGTGGGCATGTTGGCGGGAACTATTGCACCAAGTCGCTCGAAGCACCAGTGCATCAAGTTTCGTGAATTTACAAACACTCTTGACTTCCGGGTGACACCATTTCAACCGGAGAGCTTCTGATCTGCCGCGGTCCCTTGCCGGACCGGGCACAGCATTGATGTCCAGGTAAGAATCCGCAAGCGCACGGGTTAGCGTAGTTCAGACGGCGACGCGATTTGTCAGGATGATACTATCGTTCCTGCCAAACGACGGGAGTGATTGACAAACGAGTCCTTGCCCTGATAGCGAACAGGAGTGAACCACCAATCGACTGTTCAGGCGGGGCATTTGGAAAGGGGCCTCGACAGGATATTGAGTTTGGCGGCTATCTGCTTGCTTCTTTCAATGCTTGCAGCCGCGTTGCATGATGCTTCACAAGCCTGGGATGTTTGGTATTACCACTTACCGTTCGCGGCGCGCCTGTGGCACCTCGTGCCGCAATCTGGCTTTATCTTTGGTACTGAAAACGAAGCCCGTTACGCTGGGTTCCCGCTATTCGGTGAGTGGCTGCAGGGGTTGCTCTGGCGCCTGACACGCCTTCCAACCGCGACCAACCTCGTCGCATTCTGTTCGGTACCAGCC
Organism: uncultured delta proteobacterium; assembly: GCA_963819085.1. Classification (GTDB taxonomy): domain Bacteria; phylum Myxococcota_A; class Polyangia; order Polyangiales; family Polyangiaceae; genus FEN-1139. The sequence goes on along the minus strand of CAWFUX010000037.1, from coordinate 175,230 downwards.
GTCGCGGCCTTGCTGCGCATTCGTTTCGCTGTGCCACTTTCGGTGGCGATTGTGACTTTACTCGCTATTCCCCTCGTCCAAATCCATGCCACGTCTAGTTATGTCGATCTGCCGGCGAACTGTGCGGCAGCAGTGCTCGTTCTCGTAACTTTGGAAGCCTACACAAAGCAGACAAGGATTTCGACGCGAACCCTGTGCCTAGCCTTCGGTGTAGCGGCCGCGGCAGCCAACATGAAGACCCTGCTGCACCCAATAGTCTTCATTACGCTCGTGGCGTTCGGAATACGGCTACTGGTACTCGAGCGACACTCTCGCTTGAATCGCACTTTACTATTGATGCTAGTTTGGTTACCCGTCGTGTTGGCGAATCCTCTAAAGAACGTGCTTTTGCATCACAATCCGTATTATCCCCTGCGCATCGCAGTTGCCGGCCATGTACTTCCTGGCACCGAGGAGCCTTATGCATCGACACCGGTATGGTTGAAGGACACCCCCCGCCCAGTGCGGTTTGCAGCTTCCGTGCTCGAGATCGGCGTACGCCCCCTGACGGACCATCGCCGCTGGACCATTGATCAATGGACCCCGGAAGACGCCTCAGGCTATCGTATGGGCGGCTATTTCGGTGCGTATGTCGTCGTTCATTTGATTTGGTTAGTTGCGGCGTGGGTACGCGATCGATCGCGCGAGTCGAATGTGGCGATTATCGGGTTCGCGGCGCTTACGGTCCTAGTAAGCTTTATGCCGCAATCGCATGAGCTTCGATACTACATGGTCTGGATGATCACGCTTGTATCGATCAACCTTTGGAATGCTACCCGTCGCAATTCAAAGGAACTTTTGGCTTTGGGCTGCATATCCAGTGTGGCACTCGCGATCGTATTGCTCGTGACTCAAGCAAGCTACGCGTACCCCTCCGGGCTGACTTTCACCGGGCTAGTCCGAGAAAGGACCGACGAGCGGCGGATTGCGGGACTGCATGAGAACGCAACCGTGTGCATGGACCAAGCTCCATACAATCTGTTATGGGCAGCCGTTTTTCATCCGCCGCGGCACTACGTGGTCAGGGAAGCTGACCATTTGCAGGGATGCAGCCCGGGTCGAACGCAATAGGGCCCGCAGACTCACGGGTCGTTCCCGCGCCCTGGGAACTGGCTGTTGCTATTGCCAAGGCGCGCGTCAGCTCAGTTAGTCGCACGGAATACTCGACATGACGCCGACGGTTGAGCAGCGACTCGCGAGTCAACCAGATGACCATCGGATAGAGCAGGAAGTTGACCCCACGTCCAATGCCAACCAGATGCGCAAGCTCGGTCGCGCCCTCTGGTACCACTATGAAAAATGAGACAACGAGAAATACAGCGACTTCAACGTAAAGCGCACGACGATTGGAGCGCACTTGAGTCATGAAGTCGAAAAGCACTAGTCCACAGACAAGGCCTAGTAAGAGTACGGTTGCCGCATTCATAGTAATTCTCCGAATAGATATTGGGTCCAAAGGTCCTGGATGATAGCCAATGCGCCGGTCGCACTCTGGCCTTTTGCCCGTGAATCCGGCGTATAGACAACCGCAACTGGAACTTCAACTATGGAGAAATGCGACACACGCAGCGTGATTTCGGTCGCGTGTGCCATTCGATTCTGTCTCAGCACTACACCAGCAATTGCGCGCGCACTAAAACCACGTAAGCCATTGTGAACATCGGCTAGGCGTACCCCCGTAATTACCCACTCGAATAGCCGCGCAACCCGCAACAGCAATTTGCGGGTCACCGGTACATTCGATTTCCCGCGGAATCGGTCACCGAATGCAACGTCTGCCCCGTTCTCGATTGCACGCACCATAGCGAGCGCTCCCTCGACCTCGTGTTGGCCATCGGAGTCCATGGTAATATATGCGGTAAAATGGCCGCCCGCGATCGCCAATTGGCGCGCAGTTTCGAGCGCTGCTCCCTGGCCCAAGTTTACGGCGTGGCGTGCAAACACCACTCGATATTTGTCGTCTGCCGACGGCAACTCCGACTGTGACAATATCGGTTGGCTGCCGTCATCAACGAGATAAACCACTACCTGACCGAAGTCGGCTGCTCGCGAACGAATCGATGTCAGCGTTTCGATGGTGCGAACGCCTTCATTGTAGACCGGCATCAGAATTGCTACCGTCATATTTTCACGCTGCGCTACGGTGCTAGACCGCAAGCGACCCTTTCTGCAGATACACTGCACCAATCCGCTCGGCCATCATTGTTGATATCGGTGAGCCGCAGTGCGGAAGGGTCTCGCTTCAACCAACCATCCGCATCTGTCATGCCCGCAATGAGCCAGTGAGTGGCGGCCGTAAGTGCGTGACCCGTCGAAAGCGCACAAACAACGCCGCCCGCGGATCGACCGCAGACGTCAGCCCGACCATCACCGTTGACGTCAGCGAATTGGATGGAAGCAGCATACGCGGGATTTTTGAACCACGCGAGGGGATCGGACTGGCTGAAGTCCGCACCGAACGACCAACGCTGCACTCGAGTGAATGCGCTGCCATCGGAACGCGCGCACTGGATTCCGTCGCTCGTTTGCGCGCAGCAATCCGCTAGCCCATCGCCGTCCACGTCGGCGAGTCGAAAGGTTGAGTAACTCACTGTACGGCGCCAAAGCGGGACCACCGCCGGTATCGTGCCGCTACTACAATAATTTGCAGCCCACAATATTGGGGCTTGGAATTGCCCGCCGCTTTTGGCGAGCGAACAGGATATGCCGGACTCGTCTTCGACGCAGCGGTCGAGCAAACCATCTCCATTCACGTCACCGAAGCGAGCTTGCGTGTTAGCGTCGGACCGAGAGATTTCAAAGGGATGATCGCTTAGGAGGCTCTGTAGGGATGACAAAGGGCGTTCCCTGAGCGGGGAGAATGCTAGAACCGGCGCTGCAAAGACGTAACCCCGCTCCTTGAGTGCGGGGATCAACTCGCGTGCCACATCGAGCGCATAGCGGGAACCAACGTCACCCACTCGATCGTGAAGCAACACGATTCCGTGCCTCGACTGTTCAATGGAATGTAGGTAACGGCGTGCTGTCACTGCGGCTTTCAATCGCCGATCACCGTGACGCGCTGGCCGTTCACAATCCCAATTGGGGCGCGGCGAGGTACACTCAACGGAGTCCTGCCAATCCTTTTGGTCGATATCCCAACGAATCGGGCCGATAAGGTTGTTCAAATTCGGATCAGAGCTTACCGCAGCTGCAACTGACTCGCTCCATGCCCCACCTGGCGCCCGGAACAACCGCAGCTCGTTGGTGGTGACTCGATCTATTTCATGCTGGTTTTCAGCAATCTGGGATTGTGCGATCTGGGGCGCAACCCTGGTCAGGATTGGATGATTGAGCGTGTGGTTACCAAGACGATGACCAAGGTGAACGAGATCCGTCAAGATGGGAATTGGACCATAGCCCGTGTTGAATTTTACATCACCTGTACCGGGGTCGGCCGAGATCTCCGGCAGCCAGCGCTGAACCACGAAGAATGTTCCAACGACACGTTCGCTCTTGAGATACCGCGCCAGTTCTAGTGTCCACAGATCCGGACCATCATCCCAAGTTAGGGCCAGTACGCCGTCCGGAAATGACTGCCCATCGATCTGGCGAGCCCCCATCTGCGCAACGTTGTTCATCGGGATGATATTCTTGGAATCGGGCGCCACCAATGAATTTGTAGGACTACCCGACCGATGGCAACCCAATGCGCAACAAGTAACGAATGTTGTTACGAATTTGCGGTTCACACGACGCCACTTTATCAATTAGACGCAACGATACGCCAATTCCTTCGAACCCCCAAAGTGCAAAGTTGCAAGTCGCCGGTCGCACCGGGAAAAGTCATGGCCGTTAACCCGCCGGCAGGTGCCGGCGCGGGTCATCTCAGCGGAAGCGCGGCACCCGCTGTTCAGTAGCGGCGCCGCGAGGTCCATTACAAGGGCGACGGGAAAGGCCCCCTCATCGTTGAAGCGACGAAGGGGCCTAACCGCGTTGCCGGCCGTTACGGGCAGGTACTGTAAGTTAGCTTCGAGGACGCGATGACGCCCGGGGTCTTGCTCGCCGCAAAATCGAGCTGAGCGCGGATCGCCGTCGATTGTGCCGCGGTCAGTGGCGCGGCGCCCAGATCCGTGAGACCGAGGTTAATCGACGCCATGTACTCATCTTCTAACGCCGAAAGATCTGCGGTCGTGAAGGTTAAACCGGCGCGGATCAGATCAGGTGGAATAAGTGACCCTTGTAAACTCAAAGGACCAGCCAGATTGTTCGCTAAAGCGCAGCCAAACAGCTGCAGTGTGAACAGACCCAAGTCGTTCCCCTGTTGCTCGAAAACACCTACGAACGTGAAATCATTTACGATTGGCGGTGATTGCCACTTGCCAAAGCGGCAGTCGTTGAGGCCAAGCACGTTGCTCTGCGACGACTGGAACTCGAACGCAATTTGGCCAGCCCACAGGAAAAGCCGGTCACCAGCGCAGGCCACCGATGACGAAGTGTTGCAACTTGCGGGCTCAGATAGCCCGGTGGCCGCATCGAAGGTTGGACAGAACGTGAGCGGAGCCGGTGGGCAAGTGGTGCCCTGGAAATTCACTGTCGTGTTGGCTCTGAGGTTATTGAGGTTAGAAACGCTCGGAGAGAAACCGCCGCAGGTGCCTGATGGGTTAACTGAGTAGGAGCCCGGATTCACCGCGAAACTGTAGGCGCCCGTTTCGTCGGTAGTGCGGTAGCCCTGCGTATTGCCGTTGAGCAACACGCGTGCGCCTGCCACGGGCAGCCCGCCCGAGGTTACCTTCCCCTGAATCGTGAGCGATCCTGAGGTTGCGCCATTTGCCGCGGATGGCGAGCAGTTCAAGATGGCATCCGTTCCCGACCCGACGAAGTTGATGTTCGTACTCGTGGTCAAGTTGTTGAGGTTGACGATGCTCGGAGTCACCGTGAGGCAGCTGTGGAAAGGCGGCTGGAAGAAGTTATCGCTTCCGGCAGCCGTAATCGAATACGAGCCACCAGACTTCACGCTAAACGAAAAACTGCCCGAAAAGTTGGTAACTATCTGAGCCTGAGAGCTGCCACTGAGCGTGATGGTGATACCCGCCTGCGGTCCAGTCTCGGGGTCGGTTACGGTACCCGAAATGGTAACGTTCCCGGTCCCTGCATCAGCGGGGCTAAGGGCCTCACGACTCGATGAGGTCTGTTCGGCACCGGGCCCGTTCGCACTGCATGCAAGCAGCATAAATAGCGGAACCAACCGAGCGATCGTCTGCTTTGCGCCTCTTTAAATTAACGAAACGAAAGTAAATTGACATTAGCAAGATCCTTCCTCTGTAATGCGCAGCACATGGAATTGCGCTGTGCCCCGATCCGCCTTTCGCACGGAGATGCGAACACTGTCAACAAAAGAAAATTCACAAATCAGCGTTACATTTCCGGTTGCCGACGCAACCCCCCGATTGAGTACACATTTGTCACTCATCGGCTGCGGTGTTCATAGTAACGTTGTCGGAGAGCCGCAATTCCAGCGCAGCCCACTACCATCTTGACCGAGCGCCGTTAAGCTTCGACCATGGGAACCAAGACATCTCGCAGCAGCTGTCACTGCAAGAATTGTGGAGTTCGAATTGGCAGTACGAACTAAATGACCGACATTCGCAAAGAGACCGATAGCCTCGGCGAAGTGGATGTTCCTGCTGACAAGCTTTGGGGCGCCCAGACCCAGCGCTCGCTCGATCACTTCAGCATCGGCAAAGATTTGATGCCGCACGAGATGATTGGGGCATACGCCATTCTCAAGAAAGCTGCTGCCAATGCCAACCATACTGGCGATCGTCTTGATGACCCCCGCTATAGGCTAATTGTTCAGGTTTGCGATGAGATACTCGCAGGGCAGCATCAGGACATGTTCCCGCTGCACGTCTGGATGACCGGCAGTGGCACGCAATTCAACATGAATATGAATGAGGTGATCTCCAACCGCTGCTGCCAGCTAGCGGGTACCGCGATGGGGAGCAAAACACCGGTTCACCCCAATGACCACGTCAACATGTCGCAGTCGTCGAACGACACGTTCCCCTCGGCAATGAACATAGCCGCGGCGATGAGCGCAAAGCAGCGACTGATCCCGGCGGTGAAGGCGCTGCACGATGCAATCGCCGCGAAAGTCGAAGAATGGAAGGATGTGGTCAAGATCGGCCGCACGCATATGCAAGATGCGACGCCTCTTACTCTCGGGCAGGAATGGTCGGGGTATGCGGGCATGCTGGCAGACAATCTCGAGCGGATCGAAGATGCGCTCAAGGGGGTCTACCGTCTCGCGCTGGGCGGCACGGCGGTAGGCACCGGCGTCAACTCGCCGCCTGACTTCGCCGAAGCAGCTGCCTCCGAGGTCGCTAGGCTTACGGGACTGCCGTTCGTCAGCGCGCCGAATAAGTTCGCCGTGCAGGGAGCTCACGACGCACTCGTACAGTTTTCGGGAACACTGCGCACACTTGCCGTGTCGCTCTACAAGGTCGGTAATGACATCCGGCTAATGTCCTGCGGTCCGCGAGCGGGCTTCGCCGAGCTGATAATCCCGGAAAATGAGCCTGGCTCGTCGATCATGCCGGGCAAGGTGAACCCGACCCAGGCCGAAGCGCTAACGATGATCGCCGTCCAAGTGATGGCCAACGACGTGGCAGTGGGTTTCGGTGGTGCCGGCGGTTACCTCGAGATGAACGTCTACAAGCCCCTTATCATATTCAACGTGATTCACTCCATGTCCATTGTAACCGACGGATGCACGAACTTTCGCAAGTACTTGGTTGAGGGCACGCGGGCCAATTTGAAGAAGATCAACGAAGACGTCGGGCGTTCGCTGATGCTGGTGACAGCGCTCGCGCCAGTCATCGGCTACGATAACGCATCGAAAATCGCACACCACGCGATGGACAATGACCTCACGCTCAAGGCCGCCGCACTCAAACTCGGACTGGTGACGGAGGACGAGTTTGATCGCATTGTCGATCCGAAAAAGATGATCTGACGGGCTGCTTTCGAACGTCGCTCAGTTACTGATCGCATTCAGGGCAATTCGCACCTGCTTGCGTAGGTGCAGGTCACACAGTCTCCACCCCGCCAACTACACGGGTAGCTATCTGAACATCTTTGGACGTAGATACCGCATAAAGAGACGCATTCGGCACTGGGGCTTCCACCATCCACATCGAATAGTGCACCAGCATCGGGTGGCGCTGCTTGCTCCGTAGTTGTAGTGGCGGGGCAAGGTGGTTGCGCCCTCGCGCACGCCAGCGACCCTATCGAAATCGAAAGAAACAACCAAGTCCTGAGGGCACACCGAGACGCCGTCCGCTTCAAGTTTGTCAAATTGCTGCTGGGTTGGCCAAACATAACGGATATCTAATTGTGGAGTTCGTGGTCGAGATGGGACGCTGGCGAATAGTAGCACGAGATAAACGGGGAGCCGAGGCGCATCGTTCGGCAGCTCGGCGCCGTCTGCTCGCGACGGGCCGAAGTCTACGTCGAGCCCGATGAAGGTCCGTACGGTCGAGCGCACACCGAAGTTCAAACGAGTGTTCAACAACAGGCGCGGCACCGTGCTAGTGCTGCTCTGCGAAACAGGCGTAGCAGACGGTCCGCTCACCGTGACGTATGTCGAAGTCCCTTGCATGGCCACGGCAGGACCGGCAAAAAAGTCGAGCGCCAGCGTCCCGAATCGGAAGCGCCGGCCCCCCAAGGCTGCGAGCTCCACGGCCGCGCCAAACGGGCTTCCAGAAATGCGCCGATAGCGATCCGCCCGACCCTCGAACCCCACCAGCCAACCTGTGATATCGAGCAACGACAGCGCGCCCAGACCAAGGCCCGCCCGGTCACTGCCCACACGCACGCCCGCGAATCCAGAAAGCTCGACTTGAAGTCGACTCGATTGCGCCGCGGGCGGTCGGGTGGACGCAATTTGGTCCGAAGAAGTCGAGCCTGCCGACGCTGCAGCGACGTGCGCCGGTGTAGCAGGTGCGTTGGGCTTTGGCTTAGCGGTGGTATCGAGCGAGGATGGGGACGACGGCTCCGGATTGTGGGATGTTTTTTGTTGTTGCGGCACTAAAAGCAACGCCTGCAGCGTGGGCACGACATCCTCGGGTCGCAGCACGGTACGCGAAGCTATCCGCCCGTCAGGCAGATCGACTTCGATCACAATCGCGGCGTCGAGGGCGAGCTTGACGTGCGCGCACGGGTCAATGTCGTCACGCGCGTCGAACGCTTGGCGAACGCGCTCCGGTAATTCAGGCCAACGGCTGCGAACATCGGTGTCAGCCTCGACGGCCAACCGTAAGCACTGGCGAGCAGCAGCGAGCGCCGGCCGAGTGCCCGCGACGCCGAGAATTCCCGGCACAATCGGAAGGCTCGCTGCAGGGTGACACTTCAACGCATACCTCTCATACGTATTCGCTCGAGAAAGCCGATTCCTTCACTACTCATCTGCGGGTTAGCGACGCAACAATTCTCCGCCACGACGCAACCATTTGCAGCTGCGACCGATATCGTATGCCAGAATAGCGTTTAGGATATGCGTGCGGTCGAACTCGCTCGGCACGCTGGCAACAGCGTCGCTTCCTGCAAATGTGATGAAATGCGCCTCGCGCGTGGATCGCGAGAGTGTGTACGAAAGCCAACCGCTCAGTCGCTTGGATAGCGACCTTCGCAATAACAACTCGACACCGTATGAGCGTCCGTGAACCGGCTTGTTATTAGGGCACGAGTAGGGACCGTCGTTCGGCGGGGGACCGGAGTTGCTTTGCGGAGGTTCGGTGGGAGGAATTGTCTGCACGCAATTGACGGTCAGATCGGTAAGACCCGACCAGCCCGAGAGAAACCCGGTGGCGGTCAGGACGAACTCGGCAGGTAGAGCCACCTCGATGCCTTGGCTCGCTTGAGCAACGGTCTGTAGATGCGCGTCGCCGAATGCAAACCCAGGCACCGAAACGAGCATTGCGGGGATGCCTCCGACCCGCAGCACCGGATACTGATGCGACAGCCCGAAGGTGGAAAGCCAAGTCACATCGTGTGCGAGCGTCACGCGCGCGGAAAGGCGCGGATCGAACGCGGGAAGCGTCGTGTGCACTTGCGAAGCGCCACCAGGCTGGTTGGGCCGTGACGACTGAAAGACATCAAGACGAGCACCGGGCACGAGTTCCACGCGCGGAGCCACGCGCCAAACCAAGTCACCATGCGCGCCCCAAGTCATGTTGGTGGGAGGGGGGTTCGCGCTCGATGGAACCTGCGGTGTGAGCGACCCGCCCTGGTCGGTGGGTGGGAGATCCTGAGCGAAACCATAGTCATCAATGCGCGCATCGGCACCACTTCGAACGCGCACTGTCGCCGACAACTTTCGCTCGACCTCCAGACGCACGGCGGCGGACCGATTCTTGATCGTCGTGACGGCCGCGTCGTCGCTCCCTCCCGCGCCTCCCTGAGTGTCGTAGCCGAGGGTTGCGGCTATTCGCAGCCGTCCGTCAACCAGCAGATGATCGTATCGCAGGTCGACCCGATGGAAGTCGGAAGCGAACTGCTCGACGATGGGACCGACCGTGCCGTTGAAGGTTGAGGCGGTACCGAGGTAATCGTGACTGCCGAACGCGAAGATCCCAATTGTGTCACGCTTGCCGATCGAGTGTGTGACGCGCGCCTGGTAGTCCCAGTACCCGAGCTTGACGTTGGGCGTGATAGCGCCGAGAATTGGACCTGGGTAACCATAGCGCCCGGCGATGAGCGCACTGCCGCGCCCCGCGTCGATCGACGATTCTAGCAGGGCTCCCGCGTCGAACAGGCGCAAGTTTGCCTCGCCGTGCATCGTAGTGGCTGGATCGCGCGTCTGCCCGGCGATGATCGCGCCCGCGTATCCCCCGTAACGCGCCGGAGGCGCGCCGGGATAAAAATCAACATGATCGATGAGGCCCGGATGAATGACACCCTGCCCGATCCCCACATGAAACAGGAGCGGCACGCGAATGCCGTCAACATAGAAGCCATTGTCGTTCGGCGGCGCGCCGCGGATGAAGAAGTACGGTAGGCCACTGACGACCGGTATTACGCCAGGCAAAGCCTCAATCGCGCGAAACGAATCGCCGAAAGCGCCAGGCATTTCGCGCACGTCGCTCGCGGAAAGCGTTGTCTGGCCGATATCGCGCCGATTGCCACTCACAGTCACTTCCACGGTTTCGGGCACCAACTCGGGAATCTTTGCGGAATCCGCCGGCGGCGTGCTGGTGGATTCGGCTGCATTCAATGAGCCCGTGACTGAAGGGGCCTGGCTCGGTTGGTGGAATTCGATGCGCGCGCGGATTCGAGCGGCGACCGCGGAGCCGCCTTTGCGCGCTGGAATAAATTGCCATCGAAGCGCGCCGCGTACCGCTTGCGCGGCAAAGGGTTCGGCACCCTCGAGCACGACCGCACTTGTCACGGATCCCTCCTTATCCACCACCAACTCGAGCACCACGACCGAGTCGCCCTGCGCGTCCGAGGGGTAAGGCACGTCGGTGTTGCTCTGCACAGCGGGCGCGCTCACGTTTGGTGTACCTTGAGCGAACGCAGGGGAAGTCCAAGTTACCAACGCGGCAAGTACGACTACCGCCAAGCGTAGTGAAATGAGCCAAGTTGGCTCCGCCCCTTTCTGGAGGCAAATTCGAGTCATCTCGCTCGTATTCGCGCGACGACTCCATTTCCTTCACTGAGACTTGCGTCGAAGCCTCGGGCGGAAGACCGACTGGAAGATAGTAAATGTGCGAGCCCGCGGTGACATATTCCGCAAAGACTACGGTCGGAAGCTTGGTCGTAGGCTTCCACGTGCCGATCCCGCTCGATGTAAGCTGCGCGACGCAAATTCTACCCCTCGCAGAGTCTCAGAACCGGCCCTTTCACGCGCAAGGGGCTGGGATGGGTTCGGCTACACAAGACACGATCATTTCTGCCGATTTCTGTTATGTCACAGCGGCGCGGGTAAGTATCGATGTCAACTTTGCCCGAATATTGCCCGAGGGCAATGGGGTTGTAGGCGCCCGTCCCGTCTGCCCGCAGCTCAAACGAGAGACGGCCCGCGAACGAGGAAAAGCGAACACGCGACGGAATAACTTCTGACGCCCGTCGTTTGAACCATTGAATGACGGCCAACCAAGTCAAGGACGGCCAAACCCTCGAACTCGAAACTAATTGAAGCCAATAGGAGATCACCCCAATAGCAGGAAATGCCTCAAAGGATCTAAGCAAGCCAACCGATACCGAACATAGGAGGCCATCCCGAAGCTACTCCCTCCCAACACCTGGCCTCCCTTCGTAGCCCCACGAGCACGTGACCGCTCTCCCGGTCTCCTCGATGGGGCTTCGAACTATTTGACAAGACTCTGCCCCATTCAACCCAGCTGCGACGGCGGCTATCTCAAGGCATTTTGCTAGAATCGACCCACCACTCCCAGGCCACCGGTAGCCAACGGTACCGGAAGAACTGATACATCCCTGGAGATCTTCACCAACTCGTAGTTTGGAAACGCAATTGAGTAAGCGAGTACGGCTGCCCCAATGCCTTGCCCGATCCCAATAAGAAGACAACCCATCCTTTGATCAAGCTTTCTTGTTGCTGAGATACTAGGTGAATTATCAATCACCGACAGCGTCAGCCGAAATGTGATCGACGCGTTCGGGAGTTGAACCGAATATGCATGTAGGCAATTGCGAAGGCCGCTTCATCTATCAACCCAAGCAGGTGCCCACCTTCATCCGTAACGGGAACTTCACGCACGCCATGAGTTACCATTACTTCCAGGGCCGTTCGTAGACTGTCCTGCGGATGAATTGAAAAGGGCGGGCGCATCAAGTCCACGGCATTTGTCAGCAGAATTAGTTTGGGTTCCGACGACAAGAGGCTCAAATCGTCCACGGTAATGACCCCAAGAAAACACCGATTGTCGTTGAGCACGGGATACACATCCTGAGGCCTGTGTTCGTGCCACGTGCGAAGCAACTCTTCGGCACACATTGACTCTGGAAAGCTTACAACCTCTAGCTTTTCATTCAGCCACGTGGAGATAGGCATGTTTTCAACCGAATCGGTTGGGACATGCGCTGGGAGGTGAATGCCATCTTGATCCAGAAGCGCTTCGTAAATTGGCATGCGACTGACGCGGCGAGCAATCACGTAAGACGTCATGTTGGCTATCATGAGTGGAAGAATTAGCGAATAGCTGCCCGTCATCTCCACCACGATGAGGACGGATGTCATTGGGGCCCGAATTATTCCAGCGAAAACAGCCCCCATTCCCACGAGAGCGAAACCACCTATCGGATCACTGGAGGTGTGAATGAACTTGTGGGCTAGATCGCCTATTGAACCACCCAACATGGCACCAATGAAAAGCGACGGTGCAAAGATGCCTCCCGCTCCACCGCTGGAGTAGGAAAAGACCGTCGCTGCCAGCTTCATGGCGCAGAGCACGAGCATAACGCGAAATGGCAGAGCACCGTTTAGTGCTTCGCCTAAGGTTGCGTAGCCGCCACCAGTAATGCCATGCGCGTGCATTGTGAAAAGTGCAGTCACCGCTAATAGACCGGTAACTAGCCCACCCACGGCGGGACGACTCCACTCGGGCATGAGGCGCAGACGACGGAAACGCGCGCGGAGCTTTAGCAATGACCCTGTGAATGTAACAGATACGAATGCTGCAGCAATCCCTATGGCGAGACATACCAACAGTGATTGTAATTGCGAGAAACTGTACGTTTGGTGAACGGAGGTTGCTTCACCCAGGAAATTGCGCTCGATGACGGCCGCCATTGCGGCCGCGACGATTACACCAGAGAGCATTGCCTGATCGAGATTGCCTATCACCTCCTCGATGGTAAATGTCACCGCCGCAATGGGTGCATTGAACGCAGCAGCAATTCCAGCCGCTGCTCCCACGGGGATCAAACGCCTCAAGCTCTTTGGGGACACTCCGATCATTCTGCCCAAGGTACTGGCCAATCCGGCACACACTTGCACGGTGGGCCCTTCACGACCTAGTGATGAACCTGAGCCTATTTGAAGTGCCCCAATAAGAAATTTGCCCACCGAATCGCGCATTCGCAGCCGTTCGCTTTTGCCTGCAAATGCAACCTTTACTTGGGGAATTCCGCTACCTCGAGCGTTCGGAACCACGTATTGAAGGAGCAGTCCACAGACCGCCGCTCCCAACGTTGGAGTCGCAATCGTCCACCCGATCCAGCTTCGGCCGTGCGCAGCCATTGCTGGATCGATCAGGAAACGTCCAAAAATTTGAATCGCCAGATGAAATGCGACGGCCGCAAACCCGCAAACAACCCCAATTCCGACAGTCAGTGCAAAAAGTCTTTGGGACTCGTTGGGTACCCATCGGAGCTCTGCCCGAATTAGATATAGGCGACGCAGCTTTAATAGTCGTTGGGCACGGCGTGCAAAGTTGCGTCGCAATCGTTTCGCTAGCAGTCCTGCGATTGAGTCCATTGTGAATAGGTGCGGATGTCGATTTGTCGGTCCCGGACCCCAGCATAACACCAACGTGATTGCGTGCCGGACACCATACCTAGAATCACGTTGTCCGCTAATTGCGTTTGCTCGTCTACCAAACAAGTGGCTCGACGCCGAACAGGCTAGCTAATCGGCCAACAAAACCAGCAAATTCGTGCACTGCTAATGCGGCTTACTTGGCACTCATGGAGGCGTTTAGTGGGTGCAATACTGAACGCGTAGCGGAGTGCGAGCGCCAAGACAATGTGCTGTCGCTGGAGACGCGAACGGGTGTTGATAGTGACGCGCAGTGTTTTTCGGAACCTTGTTCTCGACCTCGCCAACGAGGAGCACTTCGGAAGAGCGGCCCAAGACGGTTCAACGTTCATGACGTCAGCCGACTGTCAGAATCAATCCGGGTGCTCCTGGGACGACACGGCAATGCGATGTGCAGAGTCGATCGCCGCAGGATGGGAGAGACCAGCCAGCTTCGGGTACCAGTAAGAGTCGTGCTGACATATGCAAAGGCGTCAGTTTCTCAAAACATTGGTTGTGACCAAGTGAACCCGAGGGCATCAACCGAACGAATGGCCAACTACTATTTTGCGCGCGGATGCAGTACCCGGCAATGACCGCATTTGCGGTGGCCATGGGTGTCTTCAAAGCCACATGAGGTCCATCATCAACGGTTCAGCCGCACAAGGGGTAGTCCTGAGCGCGGTTGCGCTTCTGGCGCACGGTGACTTCGGATTTCAAGCAAATTATTATCGCCGCGTGCCCTACACAATGCTGGCATTCGTCGCGAAGTGGAACCGTTCATTCTCGTGAATGCGAAACGATTACTCTCGACTTGAAGCACGCGTTCGAATCTCAAGTGGTGATGCCCCCTGGCCCCACAATAGTGAACGTGATTCTTCGGTCTTAGCATTTTCGGAATACTGTCAATCTCCGACGTGTTGCAAGCAGGAATGGTCAATGGCAGTGGTGATCGACCCGGCCCTCAGGAGATCCTCCGGCCGGGTCGATCGACTTACTTCTCCGGGCATTCGTGGGTCAGCCGGCGGCAATCTATCGTTTCTGAGTTGCTATGAATATCGTCGATTCGCCACGTTGAACAAGAAGCACATGCAGCGACATGCACTTTTTAGGAATATTTACGCTTATTGCCGGTTGAACTGGCACCAATTACATTACAACTGACATCGTCTCGAATCGGGAAGGAACAGCAATGTTAAGCGACTTTGGGCTGATTGCCGATATTGGTACGATCCGTTTTGGGCGCTTGTTTTCGGTTCGCGTCGATCAATTGTGGGACTATCTAACGAAGCCAGAGCTATTGTCTAGTTGGCTCGCTGGGGGCGAAATTCAGCTGCGAGTGGGCGGTTACGTCGATCTGTCATTTGATGTGATTGAGGGGGCGGATCGGGCCGTGGCCGGTCTGCCGATTAGCGGCGTCGTAACTCGATGTCATCCGCCCGAATCGCTCGCCTTTACTTGGACCGATACCAACACGATTTCACACGTAGCTTTCGAGATCGAAAGGCAACATTCGGAAGTACTATTTCTGCTCACTCATGCTGACTTGCCGATTGACCGTGCCGTTACCTGCGCCGCAAGTTGGCACGCTCACTTGGACATCCTTGAAGCCCGACTTCGAAACGACCGGGCGGAATCGCACGGGAATTGTTTTAGGCGTGTTATTTCGCATTATGAACATCATCGCGATGCCCGAATGCTGCGTGCAAAAGCATCTTGAATGACCGGGTCACAATTTGATTCGTGTGTCGAAAATCTTGAGAGATTCGGGTGGAATCTGAGGAGATAGCGCTAAGCAATGGTCTTTACACAAAGTGAGTCTCGTCCGCCTCGTCTGGGAGCAAGTGGGCTTCGTGTAGAGCGGCCTCTGCGGACTGCGGCGACGATTGGAACGAAACCGCACTCCTGAAAAGGGCGCCGGAAGCGGGCTTGCTGCTTTCGCGGCAAGCGACGTCAATTGAACTCCCGGGTTGGGGCCTCCGGCAACGGAATTAGGGCGAGCCCCAAGATACGTTGGCGAGCGACTGGCTTTGCGAACAGGCGAGCCTGTCGAATTCGATCGGCACACAACCAACCCACGGCTTCACCATCAATTGGTTCACCATCTAGCGCGCGAAGCAGCGGATGTTCCGCTTCGCCGTATGGTAGTGCGTCTTTGTTGACGATGCAGTCAAGGGCTTGCAATACAGCGGGCGCGTTTCGAGGTTGCACTCCCATGAATTCGAAGAAGGCCGCACTGGCTGTGCGAAATACCGGTGTGCCGTCTTCCTCCACTACCAATGCCATGGGAACAGGAAATTCTTCGATTGCCAACTGCAATTGCTGCCGCTAATCTCGTCGTGCAACCCGCGGCAAAACCACCGTACCAAGCCGCCAGAATGACCACCATCAACGCCGGCGCGAATGGCATCGGAATATCATCAGCAATGAGCTCACCGCCTGCCGGCGGAATTCGCTAGTCCCGCTTACTCTGCCCTAGCGACAGAGAGGAAGCATGGTCAAAATCGAACAATCGGACAGACTTCTTCCTGCTGGTTGACGCACGCCTGACCTCAATTGCGCGGATTCACATCGAAATCGCCACTGCCCACGTCTGGGAACCGCACTTCGATGACTTATGTCGCTCCCAGCAATGCGCAAACCTCCCAGGCCGTGGTAAGCGTGGGTTTGATGTCTGTCCGAGTGGCGCTCAAAACGTGTCGATTATGACGCCACTTTTGCGCCGATTTCTTGTGGCTGTCATGGACTGCCTCGCCCGACTCCAAGTAAGCGCGACACTAAAAGCACGCATTAGGGCACCTGTCTTGAGGCAATCCCTCGTTCGCATGCAGGACCGCCTCGTCCGGCTTTTCGGCAACAGCGTTGAGGGACGGTCTCCACTCGTCGCAGGGATGCTGCGTCGAAACGCGAGCGAAGCCACATCTTATTGGCTTCAGCTTATCGTGTCTATCGGCATCGCAACACTCGGTCTCGTCTTGGGTAGCAGCGCCGTCATAATCGGCGCGATGCTTGTCGCTCCACTGATGGGACCCATCGTCGGCCTTGCGATGGGACTCGCTACGGGTTCGCCATTCCTCGTCCTACGCTCCGCGGGGCGCATTGGGCTCAGCGTGATCGTTGCGGTCGGCGGGGCCGCAGCAATCACACTGATGTTACCATTCCACGAGCTGAACGCCGAGATCTCAGCGCGCACCACACCCACGGTCCTCGATTTGATCACGGCCGGCTTCTGTGCTTTGGCTGGCGTGTATGCCTCGTTGCGCCCTGGCTCTGATACGGCCGCCACTGCTGCGGGCACATCGATCGGGATCTCATTGATGCCGCCGCTATGCGCAAGCGGCTACGGCTTAGGAACTACTGCTTGGCCGGTAGCCGGCGGCGCAGCACTCTTGTTTTTGACTAACTTGGTGGCCATCATCGTCGTCGGAACAGTGGCGTTCGTTGCCGCGGGCTTCAACCGCGTCGAGCTTGCCACGATTGAGCACGAAGAGCTCGAGGGAGAAGGCAAAGGTGCTCCAATCGCGCGCGCCTTGGCGCTACGTCTTTCGCGCGTTTTCGAGTCCCGCTGGGGCCCGTCGCTCCGGTTCCTGATGCCGTTTGTGCTGCTGGCGGCTGTTTATCTGCCGCTGCGGCGCGCGCTCAATGAGGTTGCCTGGGAGGTTCGCGCACGCGCTGCCGTTCGTGCGTCGATCGCACACGTGCGGTCTCAGGTTGTCCAAAGTCGAGTCCACGTCGAGCGCCATGAAATCGAAGTAGTCCTGGTACTCCTCGGCAAGACCGAGGATGCGGACGCGACGCGCGCGCGCCTGAACACCGAGATCAGCCACGCCTCGGGGGTCGTGCCGCGCATTGAGATCCTCGCGGTTCCCGATGCCAACGCCTTTGCGGGACTAGAGTCGACGCTGCTCAAGCCCCATCTGGCGGAAGGGCTGCCCGTCACGCCTCTTCCAACTCCGAACGAGCAGCTGAATGCGGCGCGTGCCAGGATTCGAAAAACCGTCGAGGGATTTTGGGCAGCGGCCGCCGCGGGAGAACCCCTCGCCATCGACATGGGCACTGCCGTGCCAGGCCCGTTGCGTATCCGGGTCGTGCACTTGGGGCCCCCATTGAGTCCTGATGGCGCCGAGACGCTCCGACGTGCGGTCGAGTCCGGGCTGGGACGCAATGCTCAGATCGTCGATGTCGCGGTGCCGGTAGGCGAGCTGACGCGTCAAGAGGGAGACCTCGAGTTGGTCGCAAGGGTAGTATCCGGTGTTCGCGCAACGGCCGGGATTCCGGGCGTGAGCGTCTGCGTGGTTCGGCCTGCAGGTGCTGGTCGCGGACGAAGACTCACTTCGGCCGACGTCAGACTCGCCCATGCTTTGGATCAGGCGTTGGCAATTCATCCTGGGGTCACCACAACGACCGCCAGTGCGTGGAGTGTTCGTTTTGTGCACGGCTCTTGCGAGTTGCCCACGCCCACGGATGCGGGAGTGTCTGACGCAGGCTCCATCGCACCGAGACCATAAAACGTTTTCGGAATGGCAAGGAGACTCGCGCGTTTCCGCTAGCGACTACTTAGACGGTACCGTGAGAAATAGAACAAGAAAAACGGACCAAAGGCCTACACATTGGCGGCCAACCCACTTATAGCCGAGAGCTAATTAGCGGTTGAAGGTCGGCCACTTGCATTCAAGCCTCGCTCTAGCTTTCGGCTTCGTCAGCGGTCTCTGCGGCACCCGAAAGACCGACGGGAGCGAGGAGGATTCGACCCAGGAGGACACCGAGAATTGCGGCTATGCCACTTGCTGCCAATATGCCCAGTTTCGCGGCGGAGAGTAGTCTCGCGTCCGAAAACGCCAACTGCGCAATGAAGAGCGCCATTGTAAACCCGACTCCAGCGACGACACCGAGTACCACAAGATGGCGCAACCCTATGCCCGCGGGTAGTGACGCAATCCTGAGCCGCAGCGTAACCCAGCTTGCGACGAGCACTCCGATCGGCTTACCAACGATCAAACCAACGGCAACGGCGGCCGCAACACGCCACGAATTTGCATGAAACGCTGCTCCCGAGAGGACGACCCCAGCGTTTGCTAATGCGAACACGGGCATAATGCCAAACGCTACCCAGGGATGCAGGGTTTCAATCAGGCTCTCAGCGGGGGACAACGCTTCTCGGCGCGCGGCGTCCACGTTGTGTAGAGTTTCCGCAAGCTCGTGAGAAGAAAGTGTGTTCGGTGCAACCAGTCCGAGATGCTTCAGTTCGATTCGCACGTTGTGCACAAAACCTTCGGGCCCGAGCCACGCGCGAATTGGCGTGATAAGACCAATGATAACGCCTGCAATTGTCGGGTGAATGCCAGCTGCGTATATACCCGCCCAGGCGACAACCGCTGGTGGTATGTAGGCAAGTTTTGAACGAACGCCGAACCGCTGCATCGCTAATATCCCTCCGATTCCTGCCAAGGCGATGAGCAAACCCGACATCACGACTCCCGATGAATAGAAAGTCGCAATAACGAGAATGGCACCGAGGTCATCAATGACGGCAAGCGCGAGAAGCAGTACACGTAGCGATGCTGGAACGCGCTTTCCAAGTAGTGTGAGGATTCCAACTGCGAAGGCGATGTCGGTTGCCATCGGAACGCCCCAACCCGACCTAGTTTCAGGGGCGCCCGCGAGTAGGAGATAGAGCGCAGCCGGGGCAACCATTCCGCCTAACGCAGTGGCGGCAGGCAATGCTGCCCGGCGCCACTCGGACAGCTCCCCGTGGTGGAGCTCGCGGCGGATCTCGAGCCCCACGACAAAGAAGAAGATAACCATGAGCCCGTCATTGACGAACCATTCGAGTGTTCGGGCGAAAGTGAACGTGCCAACGCGAATTCCGAGTGGCGTGTGCCAGAGGTGAACATAGCCTCTTGCCCAGGGAGAGTTCGCCCATACCAAAGCTACTGCGGCGGCGACGAGCAGAAGAATGCCGCTTGCCGCTTCAATTCGCAGAAAACGCTCGAGTGGCCGCCCCGCCAGGCGAGCCAAACGGAGCAGTGGTTCCCACGCCTCAGGTGGTGCAGGGGACGGCGGTTCGCCTTGGGATGGACTCACGAGCCAAGCTCCGACCAGCGGGGTGAGGCAGCGAATGCAGCTTGAATGAGTCCTACATGAGAATAAGCCTGGGGAAAGTTGCCCCACATGACGCCTGTGGTGGGGTCGATGTCTTCGGAAAGCAACCCCAGGGGAGACTTCAAGTCGCGGACTTTGTCCATCAGGGCACGTGCATCGTCGGCGCGACCGAGCCTTGCTAGCGCCTCGACGAGCCAGAATGTACAGAGCGTAAAGGCGACAGTTGGTGTGCCAAATCCATCGTTAGTTCGATAGCGCCTGAGCCAACCTTGGTGAGCTAAGTCAGTCTGGATGGCTTCAACAGTGCGATGCATTCTTGGATCGTCGGCTGGTAGCAAGCCTAGTGTAACGGCCTGGAGCAACGTCGCATCGACCTCGCAACCTCCATAATCTGCTACCAGGCATCCGCGCACTGATTCCAGAGCGTTTGCCAGAATATCGTTGCGAATCTTCGTTGCCGCACTAGCAAATATTTCGACATTCGAGGGACGGTGCAACGCGGCGATGCGACTCATTCGATCCGCAGCTGCCCAGCACATCAGTGAGCTAAACGTTTGCGCCCGCCATTCAGTGCGATATTCCCAAATGCCGGCGTCCGGCAAACCTGCGAGCGCAATGGCCCTTCGCGCCAATCGCGTCACAAGGTCGAGTACAGGATCTGTTACCTGCTGGCGGAAACGAGCATCGAGAAAAAGCGGAGTCATCGCGAGGACCAGCTCCCCAAACACATCGTGCTGTTGGTGCGTTGCAGCGGCATTGCCTACCCGAACCGGTCGTTCGCCAGCGTAGCCGGGCCAGTCCTCAAGGATATGCTCGTCTAGGTCCCTTCTTCCGTCGATGCGATAGAGTGGCGCAAGATCCAGATCGGGTGCCGACGACACGACGTTTAGGATAAACTGCAAGAACTGTTCGCGTTCCTCGAAATGTCCAAGTAGTTGGAACGCACCCAGCGTGTAATACGCATCTCGGAGCCAGCAGTAACGATAATCCCAGGTACGACCTGAGCCGGGAGCCTCTGGGATTGACGTCGTCAACGCAGCGACGATGGCCCCGGTGTCTTCGAAACAATGCAATTTGAGGGCTAGGGCAGATCGAATGACCTGCTCCTGATACATGGGTGGAATGGCCGTGTGCTTCACCCATATCTCCCAATAGCGCACAGTTTCGCGCAGGAAACGCTCGCATAGGGACTCGAGTGGCTCCTCGACGGGAGCACCCCAGGACAGGACGAAATGCTTCCGTTCAGTCAGGGCAAATGGCTCACCATTCAGGTACGATAACGAGACATTGGTCGTGAGTCGAAGCTCCGCTTCATAACCGTGGAACCCGATATGGTGAGAGCCAATCTCACGGCGTGGTCGCTTGCGGCTCCAGCCGAGGATGGGGTCACAAGCAGCCCGGATTCGCGGCGTTCCGGAGAGCGGATCGACGATTCGTAGCAGTTTAGTCGGTCGAAAGCTCCGTTCATACTGCATGAAGCGCGGCGCGAAGTCGAGAATGCGAAATGCGCCATCCGTCGATTCGAATCTAGTCTCAAGCACGTTTGTGTTTGGGAGGTAACGCTGCGTTCCCTCGAGAGGAGTTGCCGGACTTATGGCGAATTGGCCTCCGTCGCAATCGTCAAGCAACGCTCCGAATATCGGCGGTGAGTCAAACCGTGGAATGCAGGACCAAACAATGGTCCCGTCCCGACGTACCAGTGCCGAAAGTTGGCAATTTCCGATCAGACCGAGGTCAGCAAGCGACATACAGTCACATCACTAGCATATAATAATTGGACATCCAACCAGTTGGTGATAGACAGAGGGAATAATGCGTCGCGCGGCCAGATTTCTTGTCATGCTGCTTGCCGGCCTCGCTCTATTGACAGTGGCTGGATACTACGCGCTCACAAGCAAAACGCGCGACTGGTTCGAGAAGGATCTGGCATTGCGAACGCAACTTGCGGTCGCATCTGCGCGCCAGAGTCTTGCAAGTCACTGGACTGGTGACCGTCTACACCTTGCCGAGACGCTCGCCGACATCACTCGTGACGAACGGATTATGGGTGCCGCCGCATGCTCACTAAACGGCGAGTTATTGGCGTCAACGCAATCTTACCCAATCGAATTTTCGTGTCGGACCGTGCTCGGGCGAATGCGACAGGATGCTGCAAAGAACGCAACTTCGTGGTCAATGAGGTCGGAACTTCCTTCGGGTCGAGTCAATCTAAGTGTCACAATTGTGGAAGGTGACTCGGGGCCGCTGGGAGCCGTGGTATTGGTGCACGACCTCAGCTACCTTGGGCGACGCGAAGCGACGACAAGGAATATACTACTGGTAGCATTCTTTGTCCTCTCCCTCGGTGCTTCCATTGTTACGCTTCTGGCCGCCCGCGTTGCGTGGAAAAGTTGGACTCGCGAGCTGCGGAACGCACTGACCGGCAAGGCCACGCAGGAGTTCCAACCGCTCCTACGCGACGTCCGGGCCTTGGCCGAGCGGCTTGCACAGGAACGCGACCAGGAAGCGTACGCGGGCGCCTGGAGTGCAGCCCGGTTGCGTTCGACATTGACTCAGTATCTGCAAGGCGAACGGGTCGTCATCCTGGCTAATCGGGAACCCTACATTCACGAGAAGGGCACGGACGGCGTTCAAATCCTTCATCCAGCTAGTGGTCTCGTGACAGCACTCGAACCCGTCATGAAGGCCTGTTCTGGAGTCTGGGTGGCGCATGGCAGCGGTACTGCGGATAGGGAGACCGCGGACCAGAACAGCAGAGTGCGAGTTCCGCCGGGCGAAGAGAGCTACCTCGTCCGGCGGGTGTGGCTAAATGAGGAGCAGGAAAACGGCTACTACTACGGTTTCTCGAACGAGGGTCTTTGGCCATTTTGCCACGTCGCGCACACGCGTCCGGTATTCCGGGCGGAGGACTACGAGCAATACGTTCAAGTGAACCGTAAGTTTGCAGAAGCGGTCTGTGAAGAGGTCGATTCCGACGACCCGATCGTGCTCGTGCAAGACTACCATTTTGCGCTTGCTCCAAAAATGATCCGCGAGCGACTGCCCAGGGCAACCATCATCTCGTTTTGGCACATTCCCTGGCCTAATTCCGAGCGCGTGGGGATCTGCCCCTGGCGCGAAGAGCTTATCTCTGGCCTTCTCGGTTCGAGCGTTGTTGGCTTCCAGACGCAACAACACTGCAATAACTTCATTGACTCCGTTGATGCTTTCATGGAGAGCCGTATTGATCGCGAGGTCAATGCGGTTGTTCAAGGCGAGCGTCGAACACTGGTTCGTCCCTACCCGATCTCCGTGGAATGGCCCGTGCATTGGCTTGAGCAGGTGTCACCTGCTGCTGAAGCACGCGCGACCGTACGCAGGGACTTGGGGCTTGCCGAAAATGCTCTGGTAGGCGTCGGAATTGACCGTTTGGACTACACCAAGGGCATCGAGGAGCGCCTCGAGACGGTTGATCAATTGCTCAGTCGTTACGCCGAGTATCGCGGCAAGTTCACTTTTGTGCAACTTGCCGCGCCTAGCCGAACGAAGATCCCCCGTTATCGCGAGCTGAACGAACGTGTGGAGGCTCTGTCGGCAAGAATTAATTCCAAGTGGTGTGCCGGCACGTATCGCCCCGTAGTACTGCTGCGTTCACATCATGAGCCGGCAGACGTGTATCGATACTATCGAGCGGCGGACCTCTGTTACGTAAGCAGCCTGCACGATGGAATGAATCTCGTTGCAAAGGAATTCGTGGCTGCTCGCGACGACGAACGCGGTGTACTTCTGTTGAGTCAATTCACGGGTGCGGCGCGCGAGCTGACAGAGGCTTTGATCGTGAATCCGTATGATCTCCGTCAGGCTAGCGACGCGTTTGCCGCGGCCCTACAAATGCCCAGTTCCGAACAACGAGAGCGCATGCATTCGATGCGACGAATTGTTTCGGAATTCAATATTTACCGCTGGGCTGGTCGAATGCTGGTTGATGCTGCGGTGCTGCGCCGCAAGGAACGGATATCGGGGCGACTGAGGAACCCTGGCATACTTACACACTCTGGGACGGCATGAAACATTTCTTGTCGCGCGAAAATACCGAAGTGTTGGCCCAACTTGCCTGGTCCAACGTTCTTTTGGCCTTTGATTTCGACGGCACGCTGGCCCCCATCGTTAGTGAACGAGATAGGGCGGAAATGCGTCGGAGAACTGCCCAACTCTTGGCGCGGTTGTGCACTCTATATCCCTGTGCGATCATCTCGGGGCGCAGTCAGGATGATGTGACTGCTCGACTTAATGGGGTGTCCGTCAAGTATGTCGTGGGTAACCACGGACTCGAGCCTGGCGAGGGTCTTGCAGAATTCGAACGGGAAATCGCCCAGGCACGGGAACTCCTTGAAAAAGCACTGGCTAAGTGGACTGGAGTGGACATCGAAGATAAGCGCTACTCCCTCGCGCTTCACTACCGCAGATCTCGGGGGAAACGGCTGACACGAGAAGTAATCTACCGTGCTGTTTCCGCGCTGCCGATGCGAATGCGCGTGGTCCCCGGTAAGCTCGTCGTAAATGCTGATTTCGGAACGAGCGCCCAATAAGGGTGATGCACTGCTCCAGTTGAGAAGGATTGAAGAAGCTGACACCGCGCTGTACGTCGGTGACGATGTAACTGACGAAGATGTGTTCGATCTCGACCAACCGGGGCGTTTGCTAGCCGTGCGAGTCGGTGAATCAAATACTTCAGGCGCAGCGTATTTCTTACACGACCAAAATGAGATTGACGAATTGCTCAGTAGGCTCGTTGCCCTTGGTGAAAGGCGGCTTAAGCGATAATGGTACCCACCAATATCTCAGGAGACTATCCGCTTGGCCCTGCCCTCGAATTTCTGCAGCGATTGTGGCAATTCAATCATGCGTTGGAGAAACTCTCGAGCCAGATGGGAAGACGGCTTGGAGTGACCGCGCAACAACGACTGATCGTTCGCTGTGTGGGAAAGTATCCTGGAATGACGGCAGGTCTGCTGGCGACGTTGTTGCACGTCGATCCAGGCACCGTCTCCGCCGCGCTAAGGCGTATGGAAGATAGGGGGCTCCTTGAGCGTCGAGCAGATCCGCGCGATGGGCGGCGCATTTCACTGGGCCTGACTGCTCGGGGACGCCGACTTGACCGTTCAGCGAAACGTACGGTGGAAGTAGCGGTTGAACAATTGCTCGAGACCGTGAGTAACCAAGACATTGCGACAACGATGGCTGTGCTTGGGCGACTGACAACGTTGTTCGGTGAAGAGATGCGTGAATCGTTATATTCTGAGTAATAGCTAAGCTCGCCCGGCCCCATCCAGCCTGTTTGCGCGACCTAAGGAATTGGTTGCTACATCGAGTTCTCGCGGCGCCTTTTGGGCTTCTGCCTGTATTTCTGAAACGTGCGTTGACGAACCTAACGTAAACTAACAATGTCTTATCATTATTGTTTCGGCGGCACGGAAGCGGGATTTTGCGGCTGTGGTTGTGGCTGCGGTTGCGCCGAAGCTGGGGGCGTCGGCTTCGCTGAAGGCGCGGCCTTGGGCTTCGCTCGAACTTCCAGAGCCTGCGCGACGCTGTTGCGCGACAATCGAGCCCAGTTCAGCGACTCGCCGACTTCGGAAGTCACGCGGATGGTCGTAAATCGCTTAAGGTTCAACAGGTAGAGTCCGGAGCCCGATTTGCGAGTTGAAAAGAATGCCAACAAGCGACCATCGGGGCTGCAAGCGGGGGCCAAGTTTGAGCCTTGCCCCTGGGTCAGGCGCGCGATGTCGCGCCCGTGTTCGTCGCTTATCACCAAGTCCATGCGTCCGTTACCCACGGAAACGGCGTACACCAGACGGACGCCAAGCTCCGTATCGCAGAATGTAGGCGAGGCTGCAGTGAAGCCATTCGGAGAGACGGGCTTTCCGTCTACGTACACGCGTTGACTGCCTTGCTGGGCACCCCCAGCAATCCAGGCCAGCTTCCCGCTTGGGCTAAATACGGGGCTGGTAGCAATTTCGCTCGAAGAGACCTTGTTGAAGCCGGTGCCATCTGCATTGCCCACGTAAATGCTGCTGCGGCCGTCTTCAGCGACCGCCACGGCCAGCTTTTGTCCGTCAGGGCTAAATGAAGCCGCGTAAACGCTAGTGGAGAAGGGCACGTTGACTTTTTCGATTCGATTGCCCTTGAAGGCCATCAAATGAAAAGGCGAGTAATTGACACTTTGCGTGAAGTAGGGTGTCTGGTTTGGGCCCCAAAACGGTGCAATGGATGTGTCTTGTGCACCCGTTATGGGCGTGAGCCCTTCACCGTCAGCATCCATGACGAGCACGCGACGCGCTCGCCCCCAGGGTGCGCTCAATACGAAGTGGCTAGCGAAACTTCCAGGGCGCCCCGTAATTGCCGCCAAGAGAGCATCCGTAACGCGATGAGCAGCAATGCGTACGTTGTCAGTGCCGACAACTATGCGTCGCTCGTATACCGGATCTTTTCCAACGTCGAGAAAGTAGGCCAAACTGAAGATTTCGACTTTGCCCTCATTGGTTTTGCGAGCGGCCACCTTGACGATGACTTCAGCCCCGATCTTCTGCCAGGCTGGCAGATCGACCGGGTCGTCGAATTCGTAGTTGCCCGGGGGTGCCTTGTTGTCGGCAATTACGTCGAACATGCCCGATAGCTCCAAGTCGTGGCGCACCACACTGCGCACGACGACGTCTTCGTAGTCAGGCGAATACGACTTCAGTACAGCAAGTTTCGTAAAGTGCTCGACGTTTGTGCCGGATATGACCAAGTCGCCAAGCAAGTGCTCATCCGGTGCGGGCGGTGGAGTTGATTGAGCTTTTGCGGGCAACGACGCCATGCCCAACAAGGCACCCATGACTAATGAAATGATTGAGCGTTTCACTTGCATTGACTCGTAAAGGTTATAGTTCCAACACTATGCGCATCGATATCGGCGTATAGCGGCGGTGGCGGGGGAACTTGCTGCCCGACAATACTGGCCCAGGCGCTCTTCGCCTTTTCGTCGAAAGTGGCGTTCCCACTGAGACGTATGATGTTATATCCGGCAACCGTACGATCTGCGCCCCAGCTCGGGGTAGCGGACACACTAAGGCCTTTCATCTGATCGCAGGGCAAGTCTGGCGGGTGCCAACGAGCGTTGAACCAAGCCAATAGTAGCTGTTTATACTGACCGATTGCGCGGCCCTTGAGCGGGTCCGTTTCTGTACCGCCCTTGACGCCGTCCGCGACGCCTTCGCCCATGACTTGCGGGATCTCCTTTGGAGGGGGCCCGGCATCCGGCAAGACTTGATCCACATGCTTGGCAACGGCGGCATCTGGAGGCGGCGGCGGGCCCGCGTCTTTGGGCGCCAAGGGACTCGAGGGAATGGCGTCCGGAGTCTTTGGCGCCATGGGGCTCGGCGCGCTCGTGGCCTCGTAGCGTTGAATGGGCGGATTCTTCTTCCAAAGGTCAGGCAGCTTTGGACG
Source organism: uncultured delta proteobacterium (assembly GCA_963819085.1). Classification (GTDB taxonomy): domain Bacteria; phylum Myxococcota_A; class Polyangia; order Polyangiales; family Polyangiaceae; genus FEN-1139. Next base: position 148,106 of record CAWFUX010000037.1, on the reverse strand, counting down.
CATTCGCTTGCCGCCGAGTTTCAGTAGCGGAACATCGTCAAGGACGGGTGTTACCGCAATCGGAGTTTCACTGGGCACCGGAGACACCACGGCATGCACGTTGCCCCATTTGCACCAGCTACGACGAGCAATGTGAAGAATCCGCACTCGATGATCGCTGCAAAAAGAGCTGCTAACCAGAGCTCTTGCTGAGTGAAGTTGGAAACGGCGTGGGAAGCCACGAATCGAGTCCTCGTGATTCATCGATTGCCTGCCGCTTCACTTTTGTGAGATGCGGCTCGCATAGAATTGGCGCCCTTGGGCAGAGTTGAGTCGGGTTCAGCCTCGCCTGCCGGGATTTCCTCCAGGTCCGGCTCTACTAGCAAATTTAGAGAGTCCACTCCGCTGCTACGCGCTGCCGCCACTACCATTGCGACAGTGCCGTAATGAGCATTCTTGTCGGCGCGAATGAAAAGCTCTCGCTCCTTTTGTACGCGGGCATTTTCTTTGAATGCCTTATCTACGGCTCCGGTTATATCTTGTTCGCCGAAAAGGACTCTTTCTTCCTTAGTCACCGTTACCAACAAGCGAGCATCTTTGACGGGAGTATTAGCCGCTTTCACTTCAGGCAGATCGATTCGCAAACCTGTTGTCAAAAGTGGGGCTGTGACCATAAAAACCACCAACAGCACGAGCATGACGTCAACCAAAGGAGTGACATTAATGTCCCGAAATCCTCTGGAATGATGTCCGAGCGCAATAGCCACCGCTCATCCCCTTCCGTAGTACGGATAGACCTCGACGGCTGGCGCGGGACGGACGCTAGTTGTACTGGAACTGTCGGGAGTAAACCAGCGAGCCCACGTACCCGTCGATGCTTCCAACTCTTCGAGCAAATCCGCAATGCGCTTATCAACGTAATTATAGGCAATCGTCGCAGGAATGGCGGCAACCAAGCCGAATGCCGTCGCTATCAGCGCCTCACCAATTGCGGGCGCCACAACGGGTAGACTCGCGCTTTTCTCCACACCGATGCGAAGAAAGGCATCCATAATACCCCACACGGTCCCAAAGAGCCCGATGAACGGCGACGCCGAGGCGATGCTCTGTAGCGTTGGCATCAGTGCAGAAACCCTTTGCTGTTCCACTACGATTGCCCGTTTGCCGATCGCCATCATGAAATCAACGCCGAGCCCCACTTGATGCTGATGCTTTGCAAGCTCACGCACGACTCGAGCTCCGGGAGCCCTTGGGTGATATTCAGACAACTGTACCAAATCAGAAGCCGATACGGCACGCTCAGCCTGCGTTTCGAACCTATGTTGCGCGGCTGATAGCCGTCGAAGCTGTGACAATTTGAGAAGCCAGATAAGCCAGACAGAAGCGCCCGCAGCGATCAGTATCAGAAGTACAACGAGGACGATTCCCGACGAGCGCAGCAGCAGCGCGAAAGGATCAAGAGCCACACTCGACCCTGTTGCGGTGATCGCATGAACGGGAACTTCAGTAGAATTCATGTAAACGCCCTTCACGTATCATGCCGACCGGAGTATCTGGGCAGTCCCATCGTTTGCCTCGATGTTCAACTCAACAGTTGTCACTAGCGTCCATTCCCGCTATCGGTGAAAATTGAGGCTCGTGCAATTTCGACTGACATACGCGGTTTCTCTGGTCAAGTCTGTGGCAATTTTGCGCAAAGTCATGGTTTGTCCGAGAAATTGGAGTCCATTAGACTGGAGTAGACGTGACTCAATCGTGTTGCGCAAGGACGTTAAAATATGACAAATTATTCATTAACGTCGCGACTCACCAGCACAATTCGATGATTACCCGAATCGGCAACAACATAACCGCGATCCGATACTGCCAATCCTCGTGGAAGCACGAGTCGACTACGCGAGCCCGTGCCCAGCGTGGAGCCGTACTCGCCCGTTCCAGCCAAAGTGGTTACTAGAGGCACTTTTGGTTTTGGTACAAGCTCACGCCGCCCCAAGCGTTGTAAGCCTGCCAAGTCGTGACGCTGGCTTGAAAGAGAGCCTTGGCACGGGCAGCTCGTTCGCGCACAATCACGGGAATGTAACTCTCGAATCCGTCCGATGTGCTTAGCTTGAAGAAGTACTCGCCACTTACGGCATCTGGGCTTACGCGAACGCGAAAGGTTGGCGTCCACGCACATTCAATCAGCCCCGTATTCGCACTCACTGTGCAGGGTAGCTGAGGCTTGGTGGACTTGGTTGTACCCGCGTCCACACGTCTCGCGCCGTAGCCTTGGTAGTGGCCGAGACGGTATAGTACCCAAGTAACGTCACGCCGCCGATTCGTACTCACATTAAGCACGATTGTATCGCCTGCTTTGACCGAAACTCGGCTCGCATAGCCTTCCACTTCGTGGTTGGTCGCCGGCTTTTGTATGAACCAATCATCGGTCCCCGGCTTCTGATTCTCGACAGCGATAGGGCTCGACACGAATGGAACCGTCACCGAAGGCGCCGAGATCGACGCAACAATGGCGGGCGTTGTCCTTTTACTGCCGCGAGAGCACGCAGCCATTGCCAGACATAGAGCGAGAGCGAAGGCCAGGCGGTGTGCCAATCGAGGTCTTAACCCAGTTGCTAAGTACTCGAGCCGCCGCATCTCGCGACGTCAATACCTCATATTCATCAAAGAACAAAGCCGGCGCGTTGTGTAAGAGGTATCGCCAAGCTCCACCGACTCAAGACAACTGACCACGAGGAAGTGACCGAAGCGGAGAATTTATCAAATGTGACGCCATGAGTAACTGCGAAAAGCATTGTTTCGGGATCCATAGCCTATTTGGCACAGCGGCACGGAAAAGTGTTCAGCGTAACATCCGAACTTTCCGATGAGCCACCACATTATTCCTCGAGAACATAGACGGCTTCGGCAAGAGTCGCGTGTTCAAGACAACTCGGCCTAACACACAGCGACCCCGAATACCTATCCCCGACCGAGGTGGTATATGCGATGGGCCCCGTGGCTTGAATGACTTATTGACGCCTACTCGGAAGCCTCCAACGATGCCAATGGTATGCGGTGGTTAGGGCCGGGCCCCAACAGTAGCTGGGGAATGCCCGCTAGCTCCAACGTGTTGATAGAGCAGATCCAAACAGAAAAGCGTCTGAACGGCCTCTCGCGGTAGGTTGCACAGCTGGTCGAACGGCAGTTGTGAACGATCCGGAGAAATTTGGCCCGGAGTTGTTCACGAATTGCGAGGTGCACGATGAACCATTTTCGAACCGCCATGGTGTCAATTCCTCTGGGTCTCTGCCTCTTTTTGCTGTCGGGATATCTGACTGAAAATCCAATCGGCCCAGCACGTGAACGCATCTTGGAGCACCATCGGATGACCGCAGACGTGCGCGCGGGTGCTTTCGAGCATCACAGGGCAATCGTTCGCATTGGCCACCCAACAATATTAGAAGGCAATTCCGTGAACCACGGCTAAGTCATCATCCGTCACGAACCCCCACTGCTTCAGCGAGACTCGCGCGCGAAACACGACGTAACGCAGGCCATTGCGCCAGAAGTACGACCGAAGCCACACCGATAAGTGTGACAGCGACGGTCACAGGTGAGAGTACGAACGGCAAGGCAAACAGGTCATTCGAGAAGCCCCTCAGCGTGAGTTTGGCCGTGCCCACCGCGAGCGGCAATCCCAGCCCAAGTCCGACTAGCGCGATCAGAGCATGCTGCAGCGTTAGTGCCGCAGTGACCTCTCGCATCGTGAGTCCGAGGGCGCGCAACGTCGCGAGTTCACGTTGTCGTTCAAGGATTGTCAGCGTCGCCATGTTAAAGAGTATCGCTGCCGCCAATACACACCCGAAAACCAGCATCGCTCCCAGCATCACCCAGCCGAGACCCATAAGCTTGACGAATTGGGTTCGCGTTTGGCTAGCGTTTTCGACGCGGATCGCGCTCGGAAATGCTTTCGCAAGTTCGTTACGGACCTTCGGTGTAGCCGAAGCATCTGTTTTGACCAGCAGTGATGTGGCTTGGTCCGTGAGATGCCACACTGTTGCGACATCGAGATCTCTCACGTTCGCGGTATTACCCATCGCAGCGTCGGCGAATCCGGTAACGTGCAATACGACTTCTGTGCCTTCGGGAGATAGTTTTACAACGACATTGCTACCCGCCACCACCTGAAGTTTCCTTGCCTCCGAGCGAGTCAACGTGATTCCACGCGGTCCCGGTGGTCGCGCTGCGCCGTTGGCATCTACCGAACGAAGCAGTTGGGCATCCGCCGGAAGTGCTTGGAGCATTACGTCGATGTGGTTACCCTCGGCTTTGATGATCGCCGGTATGACGAGCGCCGCCTCCGCGTTCAGAACGCCGGGCAAAGCACGAGCCTTGGCAAGCGCTGCGTCCTGGACAATGGGCGCTGCAAAGTTGACGCGGACATCGTAGTTCCGCGCTGAGTCGAAGAGGGAAGAGAACGTCATCTTCATCGAATCAAGCATTGCCCCTGTACTCAGTACCAACACAACCGCTGCAGTGACGCCCAGGGCAGTTCCCAGACTGCGCATCGGACGCGCTAAGACGTCGCGCAACGCCATCGAGATCGGAATCGGCAGCCGCAATGATCGGACCGCGCGCACCAGCCATCCGACGGTTGGTCGCGCCAGACGCATGGCTGCAGCGGGTGACAGGCGAGTGGCTCTGAGCGCCGGGATTAGGCCGGCAGCGAACGCAACGACAAGGCCCATCGTAAAGCCCCAAGCCAACAGATCCAAGTAAAGCCGCGACTCGACGAAAGGGATGTTGAGCTCGGCCGCGTAGGCATGGGTCATCCAGGGTGCAAGGACTAGCCCGAGAAGCCCTCCTATGATCGAGGACACACCGCCGAGTACCAATGCAAACGACAGATAGTGGCCAAGCACTGTTGCTCGTCCTACGCCAAGCGCCATCAGGGTGCCGATGATGGAACGTTGTGCGTCGACCAGGCGAGCTAGCACGGAACCCACGATGAATGCCCCCACTCCCAGAAAGAAAACTGGGAAGAATGCTGCCATTTCGCGATAGCCGTCGACATCCATCTGCATCAACTTCACACCTACCAGGTCCTCGCTCTTGGTTACGGCAAGCACGCGCGAGTCGCCCAGAGCTGAACGAACGTGCTCGATTACGCTGCCAATGTCCGCGGTTGGAATAGGCTGGATCAAAAGCTGCGTACCGACATCGCTGCTCGCCGCAACGCGCAACGCCGGTGTTGCGAGACCTTGCGCGTGCTCGAACAAGTCGGCGGCAAGGGTTCGAAGTGACTCTCGCCCCATCCATCCGACGCCGAACTGATCAGGACTCGGCATGAAATCGTTAGCGTCGCGCGCGACCCACAGGTATTCCGGACTCACGGCGACTCCGGAAACTCGCAGCTTGCGTTGTCCGCTTCCGACGCTGAGCTCGGCGCCCGCGTGGAGCTGGTGGTGCTGCGCGAAGTGTTTTTCGAGCATGACCTCGCCGTCAGCCGGTAGGGTTCCGGATATCATGAATAGACGATCGAGTGCTGGTTGGCCGCTCTGCGGAATCGAAAGAATTCGCAGTGTGGCGCGAGTCTCGGACTCGTTGTCACGTGACACTGGAACCTCTATCACGATCCGCGCATCGGCAGTCCCTACTCCAGCGATGCCACGAATCTTTGCGACGTCCGCGGCCGTCACGGCAGTCATATCAATGTGGACCCGAGCTAGTGCCAATCGCGTTCGCGTGACTGCATAGCTGTCTCTTAAGCTCCGATATGCGCCAGCCGACGCGACGAACAGCATCACCCCTAGAGCTGTCACTGCCATCACCGCGACCGCCTGCCCCTTTTGAGCGCGCAAATCGCGCAGAAGCTTCTTGACGTACAGCATTGCTATGCCCCTTTTGGGTCGGCGGTGGAATGTGAGTCACTCATCACGACACCATCTCGAAGGCGAACGATTCGATGCGCCAGTGAGATCATTCCCTCGTCATGCGTCACCACGACTACGGTGCAGTCCGCCGCGGTTGCCGTGTCCTTGAGCAACGCAAGCACCTGCTGCCCCGTCTCTTGGTCGAGAGCACCCGTGGGCTCGTCGGCGAGCAGGAGTCTTGGTTTTTTCGCCAATGCTCGTGCAATGGCAACCCTTTGCTGCTGCCCGCCGGAAAGTTCTGAAGGGAAGCGATCGCCGAGGCTACCAATCCCCACGCGATCGAGCCAGCCATCGACCTCACCCCGGGAACCTTTCACGAGTTCAGACGCCAGCGCGACGTTTTCGCGTGCCGTAAGTGTTGGCACGAGATTGAAGAATTGGAACACGAACCCGACGTACTGGCGCCGAAATAGGGTCAGCGCTCGGCGACCCAGCTTTGACAAATTATGACCCTCCACTTCTACCCTACCCTCGCTCGGGTAATCCAGTGCGCCAAGCAGGTTCAGGAGGGTGGTCTTTCCGGAGCCGCTGGGTCCCAGCAACAACGTAACCTCCGCGCCAAAGAGCGAAAGCGTTGTCGGAGCGAGAGCGCGGGTTTTTACTCCGTTGCCGTAGACCTTACCAGCTTGGATCAGACGTGCTCGAATCATAGAGCCTCATTGCGGGCTTCGAATTCAACGCGCAACGTTTCATCGACGAAACACGCCTTTGTCACTGCACGTGAGCAAAATGAATCGGGAAGCAGAAGTTGGCGTCGCCAGGCACCTACAGTCACGATCAAATCACCGTCGCGTTGCTGCAGATCGAGCGTCTGGTCAATGCCGTGCGGTAATCTGAGCGAGACGGTAGGCTTGCCGTTCTCAGTGTGAAATCGCAGAGGCGGCGAAACCAAACCGAATTGGGCTGGATCGGAAGAGCCGTAAAGCTCCTGAGCCACTTGAGTGAGCGCAGCAACGCCTAGAACCTCGTTTCGCTGAAACCGCAGTTGTCGAAGCTCGAGTCCAGGAAACGACGTCCGGGCCCGCTCTAGCTCTCGCGCCTGGATTCGTGTCCACTGGTCGAGATATCCCCCAACAAGCTCGTCCGGTAGCACGCGGTTGAGTACGACGCTGTCCACGGTGAGACCGAACAATGACAATGCCGTATACGCGCTACGCGTCTCGTTCGACGACCACTCGTTCTAGTATGGACACGAGACGCACGACGGCCCGGGCCGGATTGACAAGAAGCTCGCGGAGTCGGCCAAGTCGAGTTGCGAGAACTTCGATCGCTTCGTAGGTTGCTTCTTCGGGAATGGGCGCGGAAGTGAGGCGCCTCGCGAGAGGGCGCGCGATTCTGAAGAAGCGCCGCTCCCATTCTGTGAGTTTGCCGAGTGGTCCAGCCATCAATTCAGGAAAGCTCAGGAGTTTAAGACTCGATGCTGTCGGCGCTAAATCGACTACGACCAACTCCGCCGAGTTTCCGTCGATCACCCCAGCAAGCCGCGAGAGCATTAGGAGTTCCTCGAGACCCGGTATCACTGACACTTCGTCGGCATGAACGCCGTTCGCAATGCCGGCCCATTCGAGAAACCGTGCAAAATATCCTTCGAGCAGGGCCTCATGCTCACGCAGCTCAGTTTGTGGATCGACTTCCATGGCCGATAGATTCGAACAATCTTCAACGCCGATTGGACTTGCTCCAAGCTGTACACCCAGAACCTCTCCCAAGTTGTGCGCGCGGTCAAGACTGATGACAATGGTTCGATGGCCGTGTTGTGCGGCTTTCACCGCCGTTGCGGCCGCCACCGTCGTTTTGCCAACGCCACCCTTTCCTGAAACCAGGATCAGCCGCGTCATGACTTCGGCCTTTCGATGGTGATGGGAATACGGCGCACGACATTCTTCGGTCGCGACCGATGATTTACACTTCGCAGGAAGGCTTCGAAGGTCTCGGCGAATTCGCGGAATTTGGTCACACGCTGACGCAATTCGGCCGCTTCCGCTTCCCCCGGAGCGTCGCCAGCTTCGTTGAGGGCAAGCTCGATAGTTGACCCTGTTTCACGAAACATCTCCAGCTCCGGCGTGAAGTAAAGAGTCGTCCAATCACCCAGCATCACCCACGGATCCGTAATGGCTTCATAGAAATCACGTCGGTCGTTGCGCGGTGGTAAACGCCGAGCGACCCGGGCACTCTCAAGTTTACGCAAAGCGACGCTGACCGAACTCTTCGCCGCGCTAACTGCCACACACAGTTGTTCGAGTGACTGAGGCTGCGTCGCGAGAAACAGGGCTGCGTACAGTCGTCCTAGGAGCGGCGAGACGCCGTATAGCCTACAGGTCCTCGCCATTCCATCCGCCATCTCTGTCGCCGCCGACGCAAATGAAGCCGCAGGATTCATGACGTTCGGTATGGACCGAACGTCATGAATCGTCAAGTGATGCCGAACAATCAGGAATTTTTCAGGACAAGCTGCAGGAAACTCGAATTATGTTCGGGCCTTGGGCGCTTGCCGTAGGTAACGTAGAGCTACACGTCACTTGAATTTGATCTCGATGGTCGTCGGCTGACCACGTCGATCGACTTGCAATGTCAGCCCCTCTGCCGCGCGCAGTCTCGTGTACGCCTCAAGCGCCTTTTCTGGGCTAGACATGCTAAAACCATTGATTGTTTCTAATCGATCTCCGTTTTGAATTCCAAGTGTTCCAAGCAAGGTGTCGGGGCGAATGCCGAAAAGCCGAACGCCTACGACTTGACCATTTTTCGTTTCTGGTATGATCCGAGCCGACCGCATCAATTGCGCTTGATTTGAAAGCACCGCGTCCACTACAGAGCGATCCACCTCGAATTCCGTATCACTGATTTTCTTGATCTTATTCTTGATATCATCCGGCAATTTGGGGGCGCCACGTCCCGGCGGCGAGCGAGCCGCGACCAGTTTTTGCGCAGGCGGCGGGGTTCCAGCATCAGCTCTCTGAAACAAGAGCACCTCACATAGCTCGGCATCTGAAGTTAGCCATACCGCTGGGCTTTCTTCACTAAGATTGTAACCTATGTACGCGACCTTCAATCCACTTACCTCGTCGCCCACGCGTCGCAGCTTGGGGGCACTTTCCCCTTTCCCTGTCAGCGCAGCTACAGACCAACTGGGATCGGTAGATTCCGTGATAATGTCTGCATGAATCCCTTCGCAGTCTTGGGCGACCAATGGGTCAGAGAGATCCAACATAGGGTTTTTTTCTGAGGTACCAGCGTCGGGCTTCTCGTTCAGCGGGCCCGTCGCCGAGTCGAACGCATTGCGCGCAAGGATCGGTTCCGCATCTTTTGGGCTGGCGCTTGGTACTGCGCCAGCGACCGTCGCGTTGGGTAACAGTGCAACCTTTCGCCTTCGAGGCACTAGGAGTGCCGAGCCAATAAGCTGCATCGCCCCGGCTGCCTGAAAGTAAGCGGTTGCTCCTATCAAAGCGAGCAGAACGTACACTGAGTATTTTTTTAGAAGTGAGTCGAGCGACAAGGCGTTCTCCGACCGACTGCCAGTTACATGTTGCGAAATTCTGACCCGCTTGCATCGAGCGATCCAGTTGGGTGTCCTTCTCCTCTCAAGCCCCAGTAAACATACAACCTGGGACAACCCTTCCCGCATAGGGCTGTTTCAGGCGACAAATTGTGCTGAACCTCTGTTGCCCTAGGGCCGCACGGCTTGACATCGTTCGACCGACGGCACGGAACGCCCGCGTTCGTACGCGGGAATCATCCACGTCGCGCATCCGTTGGTTGAAAAAGGCTCAACATGGAAAAGGATTTGTGGTTGACCAAAGGTCGAATTGCCCGCGGCAAATTTTGGCTGCGTTTCATGGTTGCGGCGCTGGCTTGGGTCATTGCGATAGTTGTGTGCAAACAAAATGCTCAAGTTAATGTGTCATTCATAACGATCATGGTCACGGTACTGATTCAGGCTACTTGCCTTGCATTCGTGGTCATCCAGGGTGCAAAGCGAATGCACGACCTCAACAAAGATGCATGGATCTTCTTCCTCCCCATATATGGCCTGGTTTCTGCATTGGCTTCGGGTACCCCGGGGGCTAACCGCTTCGGTGAGAGTCCCGACTTTGTTAAGGTCAAAGTCGGAAAGAAGCCGCAAGTTGCAAAGACTCGACCGCCGGGTTCCAGAATCTGTCAAAGATGCAAAGCGTGGCGCAAGCCGGGAACGACCCGCTGCTGGGAATGCGATGACGCAACTCCATTTGCTGATTGTGCAAACGATGATTGACCACCCCAGATGGCCTGCGTACGTTTTCGCATGTAGCGAAATCCGATGCTGTGGGGGCTTGGTCACTCGTCGTGGGCATATCCACGGGTGATTCGTTGTTACTCCAATACTCGAAAGGAGGAGCACAGTAATGAGACAACCACTGTCGGCAATATGTGTAGCATGCTGTGCGACAATTCTGGTAACAGCGTGTGGCAAAGGAGCTATGCCGGCTAAGGTGCATTCCGTCGCAATGTCAGGTGCACCCATATCATCTGGATGGGCACCAGCTCCATTGCAGTCAGCGCCATTGCCTGCGCTCTCAAGCAACAAGGTGACGACGCCGTCCGTTCCGTCCGACGCGAGTCGAGAGGCTGGGCACTCCTCAACAAACACGACACCGCTCACCAACGCCCAAATTGCGGGAGTTACTCAGGCGGCTGACGCCATGGAAATTGATCAGGCGAAGATGGCGCGCGCGAAGACCACGAGACAGGAGGTCAAACGCTACGCGAACCTGATGTACTTGCATCACAAAGCCGCTGAGGCGTCTCAAGCCAAACTCCGCATTCCAATAGAAATTGGGCCGATAGCGACGCGCTTGGACATTGAAGCTGCCTCAACATTGGCTAAATTGAAGAACGTTTCGGATCGGAACTTTGACCGCACTTTCATCGAAGCCCAGGTTAAGGAGCACCGCGAAGTCCTCGCAATACTCAATGCGGAGCTACTGCCAAACGCAAGAGGTCCAGTCCTAAGTAATTATCTGAAACGACTCAAACCCGATGTCGAAACGGAGCTTCGAATGGCGGAGAATGAACAGCATCGGCTTGAGTTGACCGGGGTGGCCCATTCAGCAACCAAAAAAGCGAACAATTGAAAAACCGCGTCGCAGTCCCGCCGTCAGGATTACGCACTCGGGTGCCCAAAGCCCACGCTTCTCACTGTGTCAGCAGAGCATCCGGCGCGTAGAGCCAGACACCTTTTCGTGAAATCGACGAAATAATCTCCGGGCAAACGACGGACTCAATAGCGACGAATTTGAGGCGGGCCCGCGGTAACCTGCTGGGATTGCATGAACGTTGTTCCGCAAGGTGCCGAATCCACCGGTGTCAGGTCACCGGTGGTCAATTCCGGTGGTTCGCAAAAGGGCGAGCTATTCGAGACGCCCCTGTGTGCCGCCGTGCGCCGCGATTGTGGACCCATTCCAGTCCGGGTTGCGGAGGCATGGGTCTGCGGCGCACCTATGCAACTGCTCAGAGCGATGGTGGACGTTAGTAAAACACCGTATTTCCAATTGAGATGGAACATGGGGCAGCTCCTTTCGGAGTCCGGTTGTCAGAATGTCGCTTAATTAACAAATATCTCACACGCGCATTCCTTACGTATCGCGCACGGATTAATATCCCCAGTTGCCGCCTGCCTGGTTTTATCCCGACGCGGGTCGGAAAGCGAGGGTGGATAGCGAGTGGTTACTGGGCGCGTGAATCATGGCAACTCGTTGCGCTGCGCCGCGCCGCGAGCCAATGCCGATTCACTCGTCGCGACTCGGTGGTTGCGTGCCGCAAAAAACCAGAGGTCTCCGAAGAAAGCGAAACCGGGCAAGGTTGATGAGTGGAGCCTTTCTAAGGGGTGCACCAGAATCAGCTGGAATTAGAAGTAGTACCGAGCTCCAACCGCGCCGTCAGTGTAGACGCCATATTTCCCGGCAAGTGTAGCATTGCTGCGAACCGTGAACTCAGGAGCGACCTCGAAGAAAAGCTCAACCGGATTGCCACGAACCATAACCGACGTGCCAAAGGGGACTCGAAACCCGCCTTCGGTATAACTCAGGCTCTGGCCCGACGCGAAAGCGTGCCCCAACGCGCCGCCAATACCAACATAAAATGGCAAAACGTACTTACCATCCGGAGACGTCCACGTGCCGGGGCAGAACAACAGGTCCAAGTGCGTCCGCAGGTCGTTGCCCTCGGCTCCTTCACCGACGGCGGCTTGAAATGCAACATTCGGGGCTGCCCAGAACTTCGCCGTCACGCCTGTCAGTAGGTTTCCCACGTTGAGCCCAAGACCCAATCTCCCTGAAGAATTGGGCAGCCTTGTTTTCAGATAGTTGTCCAATTCCGAAGGCGCCGCAGCCTGCGCGGGCGGTGCCGCAGCTTGGGCACTGACTACTTGCGCGAATGCCGAAAGGGATGAAAGCAGCATTACCAGAGAGGTTACGCAGAAGGCACTGGATGTTGTGCGATTCATAAAATGACTCCTTTGGCTTCGAGCAAACCTATGCCCTTCCGGGGACAATCGACAAGTGGACGAATTTGACATAGCGCTCAAATGAACTTCTACCCCGACTCGAATTTACAGATCTTTGACTGATCACGGGGCAGAGTGGGTTGCCTTGTGGAATTCCTCGGCCTTGCTGGATACCGCGGATTGCGCTTTTGCGTCCTGGACCGCCTGCTTGACAACGTCTGGTTGCAGGTTAGGTGGCACGTAGGGTGAGCCGCCAATTCGAACGGGGCGCGGTTTGTCGCGTAATGCGCTATTGACGCGGTTGGGGGCGTCTCGGAATTCGTCGATTAAGTGATATTCATTCTTGAAATTGTTGGCCAACCACTCCTCGCACGTTCGGCTGAATTGGTCAGAGTACTGATATTTCACAGAGTACTTTAGGCAAGTCTCGAATGCGCCGCGTGCCATTTGCTTTTGTGGCTCCGAGGCGTCGTCGAGCGCGCCATAGTAGGCTGTACGCAATTCATAGTCCTTCCTGATTGAATCGGGAATCGGTGCGGCTCGAAACTCCTTGACGAACTCGCCCCACATTTGGCCCACGCGCGAACCAGCGGCGATGACCCAACGAGGCGGCGGCACCGGCTGCAAGTCTACGATCTTCTTGTACTCGGTCGTGGCCGCCTCTATGAGCGGGCGCTTCTTGTCAATCCAGGCTTTCACCTTGGTGTCGATGTGCTGCTTGACCGCCGCCAAGTCGCCCTTGCCTCTGTATTCGGGGAATTTGACGGCATCGGCCTTGTCCCTCATTCGCTCGGCAAAGTAGAAAGTGGCCTCGCCAACCGATTCCAACGATCTGCCGATTCGGCGCGTGCGAACATCGTCCGAATCCCCTGGTATCGACTGAATGGTTTGCACGGCCTTTTGCGGGTCACGCCACGTTGCCAGTACTACCCTGTACTCACGAGCGGCATTAGCTTCCCTTTTGGTGTTGGCGTAGGCGCGGCCCAGCAAACTATGGGCTTGAACGCGAACGTCCAGAGTTGCCTGATGGTCGATGATTCCCATGCTCTGCACTAGGCGCTTAACGACGTCCTCCCAGTCCTGCTTCTCGCCGAAGTGGGCTGCCACGGAGAAAGCGATTTGCGCAGCTTCAGCTGGTTTTCGGCCTCCAAAATACCTGTTGAAGTTCTTGGCATCCTTGATCGCCTCTTCTTCCATCCCAAGGCCCAATCTCAGGGCGACTGAATCACTGAGGGCTTGGTCCGCCTTCTCGCCCTTGTAGCCCGTTTCTTCCGCATATTTCTCGAACCAATCAGACGCCTTGTCGTACACGGCAATCGCCTGATAGTTTGCGCCGATTTCATACATTGCCTTGTAGGCCAACGGCGATTTCGAAAGGCCGTACTTCGGATCCAGCAGCACCATTCTTACCCCGATCGATTTGGCCAATAGTCGCCCAGCTTGATAGGCCTTGGCTCGATTGTACAGTATCTCGTCGGCCTTCTCGCATTGCTTGACTTTTTCGCCCTTCGACAGCGCCTCTTCGCAGTATTTCGACCATAACTCCCCGTATGCATCGGCAGCCTTGCGGTAGTCGTCGATCGCGTCGCCGCCCTTGCCCTGTGCTGCCATCTGGTCGGCAAGCTCCACCGTCTTTTGCGCTTTCAGCCGCATGATGTCGAATTCGATTCGCGTGAGCAATTCGCATTGGTCCTTATTGTCGTCCAACTTCTTGGCTTCACAATAGAGCTTCAAGAACTGCGGAACGTCATTTGCCATATCGGTGAAGCAGGCGGGTCTCGGGGGTTCTGCCCGGGACCCGAGCACATTGACGGCCTCGAGATAAAGCTGGCCCGCGTAGATACCAGCATCCGAATTCGGGTAGTTCAGAGCAATATCGCGAAACGCAACGGCCGCCTCTTCCCAATGCTGCGACTCGAAGTACGTTCGAGCGCGCGCAAACTTAACGTCGATGTATTGGTCCATTGCCTCCTTATCGTTGGCGTCGGGTTTGACGTAACAGGCGTACCGATTGAACGCTTCCAGCATCCCCTTCTGCAATGGCGTGAATTCCTTTGGCTTCAGCTTTTCCCACTGACCCTTTTGCGCTTTCGTGTCTTCTTCGCCCGCGCCTTGGGACCCGAGGCCTTTCGTTTTGCGGTCAGCGTGATTCGCGAATTTCTGATCGTACATCTTTTGGTAACAAAGGACTGCGGCGTAGGCCGCCTCGGCCGCGTCGCTATTCGTCGGATCCTCGTCCACGACGGCGTCGAACGCCGGCCCGCAATCCTCCCAGCGCTGCTGGAAGTAAAGCAGATCCGCCATTGCGTACTTGATCTTGTAGAACGTCGGCCAGTCGTCTTTCACGATGCGTGGAAACGTAAACTGAGCAAAGTCCTCGGATTTGAAATTCTCCGTAATCTTCCGATAAAGATACGCGGCAAGCTCCATCGTCTTCTTGTCCCCGGTTCCGCGAACCCCTCCTGAACCGACCGCTTCCAGGTGCCAACTCATTGCAGTCTCCGAAACGAGCTCAGCCGTACGATTCGAGCACTCGAGTTTCGACTTGTCGGAATGATTGTCCGCTAAAAATGCCTTGCGAACGTCCAGTTGCTTGTCTAGCTCCTTGACGATTGCCTCCTTATCGGACGACTTCGACGCTGAAACGGCCGTGGTTACCTGTGTTTGGTAATGGCAAAAGCGGTCCCCACGATCGCGCGACATCAAGTCGCGGTAAAGGGCAATGCCGTCCGCATAGTGGCCGGTGTCGAGGTACGCATAGCCAAGTTCGTCGAGTATATCGAGTGTCTTCCCGTCCGAGTCCCCGACGTCGCCGCTTAGTGGTTTGAAGAAACCGTACGCGTGCGTTGGATTGCCGCTGACCGCATAGACGGGAATCATGTCCCTTCGCGCAGATTTGGCCAATTGCGTTGCGCTCGGTAGTTCGGAATATTGCTCACCGTATTCGATGACTGCCTTGAATTCGTTCAATGCTTCCGGGTATTGCCCCTTGTTCCAATATACGTAACCCAGTTTGTATCGGGCATAGCCGTACAATTTGTTCTTGGGGGGTGGAAACTTGAGTACTTCTTTGTATGCCGCCGCCGCAAGGTCGAACTTCGAAGGATCCCCTTGGGCTTCTTGGAAGAACAACTCACCAAAAGCTAAGTACGCGTGCGGAATATACGGCGACTGCGGGGCTTTTTCGATGAGATCATAGTACACTTTCCGAGCATTCTGGAAGTCTTTGGCCTGCTCGTATTCATAAGCCAGGTAATAAAGTACTTCGTCCAACTTCGAATAGTCGGGGTATTCATCCTCCATCATCTTGTAGTACCTGATTGCATCTTGGCGGGCAGCTTCCGCGATCCGCTTGGATTGCGCGGCTGTGTGTCGTTCACTGGCTCTCTGCATGGGCGTCGCCTTCTTGGAGCCGACTATGACCTCGGCAGCACTTTGATCGCGAACCGCCGCCGATTCCAGCTCGACGTAGTCCTCCGCCAGGCGACGCACCAACTGAGGTCGGTCCGGCGATTTGCGCCTGGTTTCACGCAAGAGTCGTTCGAGACCCTTTATCTCACTCATGAGCAGGGCGCGCGCACGGGCCTTCAGACGCGTCTTGCGCGTGTCACGTTCCGCAAACTGCTGTAAAATCGTTGCGTCGCGCGGTTTCGACACCTCCTCGCGTTGTTTCATTTCTCGCGGTGAGGGGGCGCTCTTGAATGCAACCGCCCGCTTCTTCTTTATGTCGAAGTGCGTTGGGCCCTTCGGACACACAGACAGTTGGCTTTCGGCCTCAGTACTTACGCATTCCGAGCTGAGCTCTGCTGCCTTTTCCGCAGCCACCGCTCGGCGAGACAGTAACAAAACTCCCCCAATCAGCAATGCCCCCAGGAGATTCATGGTGCGCGCAGGCCTCATGTCCCTTCACCTCTCAGCTGTCAACACGAACAACAGACGAACGATCAAGCCACCAACAACGCGCGCGACGCCAATATTCCCGCCCGACCAAGCCGGGAACAATAGATGATGATGGTCATCGAGTTGGATATTTCCCCGCTGGTATTTGGGTCGGCCCCCCTCAGGCATGGCGGACATACGAAGGCGATGGCAATCCATGCACCGTGTTGACTTTGGGAATAGCGCGCGCCTTCAACTGGCGCTTCGGAAGACCCCTCACCCCCGCGCCGCTGCCAGAATTGGAGCGCAAAAGCGCTGGGACGAGGCACTGCGAGTGCCCCATCCGTATAGTAACTCGCTGGACGGAGATACTGCGAGTTGCCCATCCGTATTGCGACTCGATGGACAGAGATACTGCGAGTTCCACATGCGTAAAGCAACTCGTGGGATGGGGGCTAGTCGTCCGTCCGCAGAGTGATTTGTGGGATGGGGCTTGCCGGCATGGCAGACCGCTCACCGAGAAGCCAGCACGGATACCCAATCGAGCAGACAGCACAACGCGCAGTACCGAGTCTTCAGCGGACGACTTTACCGCTTCTAGTGAGGGAAGGTTTTCAGACTCGGGGTTCCTTCGATTCACTTGTGCGCAAAGGCCGATCTGAAGCTGTTTTGTTACCGCAATCGGCAAAGCAGTACCACATCGCGGAAGAAGACCTGCAACCCGATAGACTTGGTGTAAAGTCCTCCAATGTCGCGTTGCATCGATACCCTGGTTGTGCTCGGCGCGGCCGCTTCTGCGGCCTTCCTCCTTTCGTGCTCGTCAAGCGGGCAGCAAGAAAGCGGTAGCGGCGGATCATCGACCGGCTGTGGCGGTTACGGAGGCGGCGGAGCTTCAAACAGCGGCGGCGAGACAGGCGGTGCCGTTGGTGGAGGGACTAGCGGCGCCAGCGGCAACGGAGCGCTGGGAACCGGCGGGAACGCTAACGTCGGTGGTCAAACGGCAACCAGCACGGAAATACGTAAGTTCCCGACGCAGGCGTGCCTGGACAAGGCCAGCTCGGTGCTGGCCACGATGACGTCGGACGAGAAAATCGCGCAGCTTCAACAGGTCGAGCGCGCCAACACCAGTGCCTCCGACATTACAACGTATGGCGTCGGCTCCATCTATAGCCAGGGCGGCTCGGCCCCCAGCACCAATTCACCGACGGGGTGGGCCGACATGATCGATGGGTTCCGACAGGCCTCGTTCGCGAGCCGTCTCAAGATCCCCATCATCTACGGCCTGGACGTCGTCCACGGCGTCGGGCCCGTTTACGGATCCACGGTCTTCCCGCACAACATCGGGCTGGGCGCCACGCGCGACACAGCACTGGTCGAACAGGTGGGCAGCGCGGTCGCCGACGAAGCCGCGGGCGTGGGAGCCAATTTTCCGTTTGGGCCGGTTGTGGCGGTGGCGCGCGACGAGCGATGGGGCCGCACGTACGAGTCGTTCGGCGAGGATGTGCAGCTCGTGTCGGCCATGGGCGTTGCTTACATCAACGGCTTCCAGAAACGCAGCGGCTCGTTCACGGTGCTGGCCAACGCCAAGCACTACCTGGGCGACGGCGGCACCGCAAACGGCGTCAACGCAGGCGACACCTCGGGCGACGAGACCGCGCTGCGCGCGATCCACCTGACGCCCTACCAGGCCGCAGTCAGCGCCGGCGTGGGTTCGATCATGGCTTCGTACAGCAGCTGGCAGGGGGTGCGCATGCACCAGAACGGGGCGATGATCAACGGCGTGTTGAAGGGCGACCTGGGCTTCCAGGGGTTCGTCGGATCCGACTACAACGGCTGCACGCAAAATGGCGTGAGCATGGGGAGCTGCCTCAACGCCGGCGTCAACATGGTCATGACCTACCCTACGACGACCTCGTCGTTCCTGTGAACGGTCCGCAGCCTGGTACCGAGTACGGTGGCGCAAAGCCGCATCGATGACGCAGCCCGGCGCATCCTCGTCGTCAAGTGCGAGATGGGCCTGCTCGACGGATCGCAGCAACTCGTCGACCGGAATCTGACGGCGCAGGTTGGCTCGGCCGCGCATCGGAAGTTGGCTCGTCAGGCCGTGGCAGAGTCGGTGGTCGTCCTCAAAAACGACGGCGGCGTATTGCCGCTGTCTAAGAGCATCGCTGGCATCGCGCTCGGCGGCAAGACCGCCGACGACATCGGCAACCAGTGCGGCGGATCGACCATCACCTGGCAAGGGAGGAGTGGCAACACCACAACCGGCACAACGGTGCGGCAGGCCTTGCAAGCCGTGGTTTCCAACGTCAACTACGCGCTCGACGGGTCGGCCACCGGCAGCGGCTCTACCGTCGGCATTGCCGTCATCGGCGAGACGCCGTACGCGGAAGGCTGCGGCGACATCCCGACGCCGGTGGGTGGCGATCTGTGTTTCAACCGCACGACCTCGCTGTCGGTCGATGCGGCCGACGTCGCAGTCGTGCAGAAGATGAAGACAGCCGGGCTCAAAACCGTGGTCGTGTTGGTTGCGGGGCGGCCGTTGATCATCGATCAAATTCTCCCCCTCGCCGACGCGATCGTGGTCGCGTGGCTCCCGGGAACGGAGGGGGCCGGCATCACCGACGTACTATTCGGGAACGTTCATCCCACGGGCACACTCCCCCGAAGCTGGCCAGTCAGCGAGTCGCAGATCCCCATCAACGAGGGTGATGCGAACTATAACCCGCTCTACCCCTACGGGTACGGGCTCACGTACTGAGCTGCGCCGTCCCACCCTAGGCCCCAACACCCTCGACCTCGGTCTGAACGGGGCGTAGCGATTCGTCATGTCGCGCCACAAGTGCGAGCGCAAACCCTCCTTGCGCAAATCGGACTGCTGGAGCACGACCCAGCCCGGGCCCAACGCCAACGACCGCAGCCACCTTAGTCCCGGAGTTCATGTACCCTCTCTCAGACGCCCGTACGGATTTTGGGGCGCAGGCTCCCAACCAAATTTCTTCGCTAGCCCTTGAAAATATTCAAAAGTTCTTTAGCAAGTCACACCTTGCTGGACTCAGAGCTGGGCCATGCCCCCGTCCACGGGGAGTTCGTGTCCGGTCGTGTAGGTCGCGTCGAACGCGAGGAAGAGGACGGCCCTGGCGATTTCCTCCGACGTTCCGAAGCGCTTCATCGGGCTCATACCGATCATCTTTTACCTAAGCTTGGCGGCCGCGCCTTCACCGGGATACGCTTTGCCGACGATCGGCGTGTCGATGGGACCAGGCGTCACCGCGTTGACGCGAATCTCGCGAGGAAGCAGCTCAGCGGCGAGCGTCCGAGCGAATGATCGCAGCGCGGCCTTGGCGGCTCCGTATGCGGCGTTGCCGGGCATTCCCTTGACGTTGGCGATTGAGGTCGTAAGGACGGCAGAGCCTCCCCGGCTGATTAACGGCGTGAGCTTCTGCATCGCGAAAAGCGGCCCCCTTGGCGTTCAAGTTGAACATCTCGTCATAGATAGCCTCGGTCATGCTCTCAAGAGGCGCTGGGATGCTGAACCCGGCGTTGACGAAGAGCAGGTCAAAGGTGTCGAACTCGGCCTTCACCCGAGAGGTGAGGGCGTCGATATCCGTCAACGACCGCGCGTCGCTCGAGACCACAATGGCGCGCTTGCCAATCTCTTTCTGCGCCGATTCCAGGCCGGCCGCCGAGCGACCCGTCACCAGAACACGTGCACCCCCCTCAAGGAGCATCTTCGCCGTCGCGAGCCCCATGCCGCTTGTGCCGCCGACAATCACCACCTTTTTATCCTGATACCGTTCCATGTGTACTCTCCTCGCGAGATTAGGGTTGCTTTGCTGATTGTGAACTGTTTGGTTCAATAATAGACGCGATGGTCGTGGTCCAGGAAGTTGTGAACTAGTCACTTCAATATTCCGTAAGACCGTGTGTACGACCGTGTGGCTGCGCAATCGCCTGCTGATCCGGGTAACCGGGATCCGTTCAGCCGCGACCGGCGCTCATTCAGGACACGGCGCTCAAGGTTGCTGCGGAGGAGAGGTCGACCCCCGAGACCTTGACGACCGCCTGCCACGCGGCTTCCTGGCTGGCGCGATCGTAGAGGTGTGGCTGGCGCTGCACCTCAATTGGGCCTGAGAACTTCCCTTGAGCCGAGGCGAAGAATTGCCCTGAGACGTCGGTTCGGAACTCCGACGCCTGGAGGTACCGACGGGCCGCGGTCTCCGGCGTCTGATTCATGCCGGGAATGAGGTTCACGATTGGGATAAACAGATACTTCAACGCCGGGCCAGCATTTCGCACCACTTTGGTGGCGGTCGCCCCACCGGGCGAGACAGCGTACGCGGCAATGCCGGAGGGCAGCCGGCGCGCCAGCGCCGCGGTCCACCAAGCGATGATGAGCTTCGCGTCGGCATACGTATTGTTGGGCACGTACTTCACGTTTGGCCCGTTGCGAATCAGGGCTTCGATTGCGGCGGTCCGGTCTCCCCGGAAGTATTTGGCGGCGAAGGCTGGAACATCGGTGTAACTGAACATCGGCACGCCCCCACGGGCAGGTTCCGCGCCGGCAATAACAATCCGCGCATCGGGGCTCAGCAGGTTGGCGCGGAGCAGCCCGACAGTCAGTTGATGATGGCCGATGAGCGGGGCCTGAGCCGCCTCGATGCCCGCCGCAGTGAGCACGCGCTTCTTACCTGGAACCATCCCTGCATTGAGCAGTAGGAAATCGATCGGCCGTTCTCGATTAACCATTTCGGCGAGGGCGGATTGAACACTGGACGGCGTGTCCAAATCCAGCTCCAGCGGCGTGAAGACCACTGTTTTGTTCTCAGCCGCGAGTTGAGCGGCCGCTTGCTGGGCCCCGGCCAGGCTGCGCCCGGTGACGATGATCTCGTACCAGCTCTCTCCGGCGAGTAGGCGGGCTGCCGCATAACCGAGCCCAGAGGTGGCGCCTGTGACGAGAGCGATTGTATGTTTCATGGGCATCTCCGTGACAAAGGGGAAATCTCGAGTCGAGAGGCCCCGCGAGGACAGGGCCGGCTTGCTAATTTCCAACTGTTTGGTTATATATTGGTGCGTTGGTCATTGTCAATGAGTTTTGAACCAAATGATTCACAATACCACTAGGCCGCGGGGGCGACCGCGCAGCTTCGACGAGAGGGACGCGCTGGAAAAGGCGACTCAGGTGTTCTGGTCGAAAGGCTACGACGGAGTGACGATCGACGATCTCGTTGAACGGGATGGGTGTCGGTCGGCCGAGCCTGTATGCAGTCTTTGGGGACAAGCGGGCGATATTCTTGCGCGTCCTTAGGGCGTACGCAGAACGGAAGGGCGCATCAGCCGCGAAGGCACTCCTCTCGCCACAGGGTCTTCGCAACTCGATCGCGGGCTTTCTGAGGTATATCGTCGAGAGTGCGACCGAGGAAGGATCCGCCCCGGGATGTCTTCTCGTGTGCGTCGCGCCGCTTGTGAACGACGCTGAGGTCCGGCAGTTCCTACAGAACGCAACGGCTGGCGCCGTGGCGCTAGTGGAACGTCGTTTCCGGGACGGGATCAGCGCGGGAGAAATCCCGTCGGACTTTCCGGTGTCCGTCCGCGCGATGCAAGTCACGGATTTTGCTCGTGGTCTTACCATGCGTGCGCAGATAGGCACGCCGCGCAAGACGCTTCTCCGGGAGGCACTCGAAGCGGCCGACTTGGTGCTCCTGCCGCGGGAGACCAACCACCGGCCGAGCGGCAGCGCCCGGAAAGTCCGTACGGTTCGGGGCAGCTGATCACGCTCTCCACTGCGTGTGCTACGTGCGCTGACCACCCAGGAACCGGGGCACTGCGGAGTGCTCGGCACGCCAGATCTTGGCATCACGGCCGTTGAAGGAAGACGGTGACGTGGCTCGCGAACTGCTCCGGAAACTGAAAGAGAAAGCCTGCCCCAGAATCCCGATACACAATGAGCTGTACGTTCGGAAGCGCCTGCGCCAGAACGATCGAGTTTCTCGCGGGAAAAACAACGTCGGCTACGCCATCGGCGACCAGGACAGGTTGCTTGAGCCCGGCCAGACACGAGTACCCACCCTTGGGGCCCCGCCCCAAGCCTTAAGCGCGGAGGCTTGAGCTTTGATGGTCTTCGATGCGACCGGCGCATCCCGATGCTCCTGGCGACCGTCAGTCCGAGCGATGAATGCTCGCCCCGCCCCCTGGCTCGTTTCAGTTTGCGCGAAGAGGAGACGAAGAAGATCCTCCGCGGTCGGCGGACTCGCCGTCTCACGCTTGGCGACCTCGGGGGACCGGGTTCCAACGCCCTCTCCGCCCTGCGGAGCCGTGCCTGCTAGAACGACTCGCTCGACTAGGTCCGGACGATCCAGCGCCAACTGGTGCGCGACAAACCCGCCGAAGGAGAAGCCGAGCAGGTCGATGCGTCCATTCGTCCAATCCGAGTCCGTGAAGTGCAGTTCTTTGAGCGCATCGACGTACGTCTCGGCGTGAGTCGCCGTGTTGGCGGCGTCCATCGTCGGGGTGGCCGACATCGCCGACGATTTGTGTGGCGCGTCGCACGATACCGTTGCGGCCGCCGAGGTCATCGACCCTGCGGCAACGGTGCCTCCGCAACCTGAAATTCCCGCAAGCAAGCTTCCGTGATGATGGTCATTGTCAATGAGTTTTGAACCAAATGATTCAAAATAACGCTAGGCCGCGGGGGCGACCGCGCAGCTTCAAGTGAGGGTACCCTCATGTACCTCGACGTCCACGAACAGTGGACGCTCGCACGAACCAAGGCCTTTCCATCCAAGTCAGCACGCCTAAAAACTCGCTGGTCGGAAAGGCAAATACCTATTCAACCGAGTCTAAAACCTGTGCTTGAAACGTGGCTGAGCATTGGCTGGCGTGAGTATGTTGGTCGCAATCCTACTCCAGAGGATCCAATTTTCCCCGACCACAATGGCAAGCCCTTCAGAGAACCTCGCTCGACCGAGTTCGTGGAGGAACTCGAGTTAGTGGGTTGCCCGACAACCTTCAATGGCATCCCGCTTACGACCTACAGCTTACGGCACACCTTCGCCACCCCAATGCTTGAATCAGGCGTGGACTCGGATGCCCGCAATAGATTGATGGGGCACCGCCCGTCGGATGTGAAAGCTCTCGCGTATCAGGTCGTTCAGATCCAGTACCTACACCGAGAAATCAGCAAGTTGCCCTCACTCGGGACCAAGGAGCCAAACGATGGCTCCAGTTCTTCCAAACCAGAGCCCCATACCGCTGCTTAGAGCGGTTCGTCGAACCGCTTTTTTGGTCTCGGCTTGGACTCGTGATCCGAAACCAAAATCGTAAAACTCAAAACTTCCGGCGTTTTCTGGAGCCAACTCGTGGATTTGAACCTCGGACCTGCGGTTTACGAAAACGGTGTGAAGTATCACCCGGTGCGTTTATGCGAGGAATTTGGCCTTTTGGGGGTCGCGAAGGTCCACCACCTTTCGCGGACTTACGTTGGGGTGGGCCAGCTTGGCCCATGCTTGCAAGCTCGGGGATAGCTTCGTTCAGAGGTAATAGATCGCCCTCGTTGATTTCGTCAATGGTGCGACTCGGCCGCTTGTACTTCGCGATCATCTGGCTCGACCGGTGCCCAGTGCGGTCGCTTATCCACGATTCGGATCGACCATTGGCCAACGCTATCGTGACGAACGTGCCGCGAAGGTCGTGGACTCGAATCATCATCCGCTCGGCCGTACTCGTAAACAGCTCCGGCCGTTCTGCTTTGAGCCCTATTGCTACAAGGTGGCCGCGTAGGGTTTCCGCCAATTCGAGAGCATCGAAGGCGTTACCGTCCGGATCCACGAATACGAGCTCGTTGCCTTTGGCCTCGTCGGTTTTTTCGCCCTCGTCGTCCGTGTCGGCGGCGCGGAACTTCTCGCGGTAGAGTTTGAGCGCTTCGGCAACACCGGGGGACAGTGCCCAGGCGCGAGGGTCGTCGGTCTTGTTACGGTCGAGCCTGACGGCACCTCGTTGCAAGTCGAGGTCCTTCCACGTCAGGGACAGTGCCTCGGACTCCCGCATGCCTTCACGCGTGAAGAAACCCCATAGCAGGCGGTAGGCGAGCGGGACGGCCTTGCACGCCATTAGACGGGCATCCTCGCTCGGGTAAAGGCATCCCATGGCCTTTGGCTTGGGCGTCTTTGGAAGGAACCCTTGCGGCACGGGGCTACGTTCAATTAGCCGCAATGGGTAGACCGCCATATTGAGCAGCCGCACCAAAACTTGCCCTATGTTGCGCCGGGTCATTGCCGATAGGTCCGCGGGTAGCTTGCGCATTACACGTTCGCAGTCGTCCAGCGTCACCGCCCCGATTGGCTTGTCCTGCAACACGGGATAGACGTATTTCACAAGGCGGGTGACGTTGTCGTCAACGGAACGCTTCAGTGGGATCTGGTCCGGGTACCGCTTGTGCAATTTGCCGGACGTCCACTCAATGCCAAGTTCCTTGACGGTAATGTCACCGGGTGAGCTCGGTGTGGGGTTGATCTTGCCGGAGCAAACCCCCTCAGCGAATCGGACCACCTCGCGGAATTCGCGATCGGTTGCGACCTGGCCACCCTTGCGAAGGATGATCGGTGCGTCGTTGTGCTTCCCTGCCCTCGCAAGGTCGTTTGCCAGCGTCTGCAGGGCTTGGGCTCGCACTTGCGCTTGCTGCTCGTCGGTCAGCTTGATAGTGAAGCGGCCGCGCTGGTTGGCACCGTAGCGAAGTCTAACGCGGTAGCCGCCCGGGACTGGTTCAAGTTTCTGTTCGTTGCTAATGTTTGCCATCGAATCACCACAATTGGTTCGGTCATGGCCCGGGCTGTTCCAAGCAGCGTCGGGCCAATTGAATTCTGCCCCTATTTATTCAGGTCTTCCGTCGCCCGCTTCAGCAGTTCACTCGCGTGGGCATGAGTGTATTCGTGAGAGTCTTTGGCTAGCTCCCACCAAGTTCCTTTGGCAGCCAAGCAGCCACGGAGAAATGCGTCATCGGAGGCAAAGTCATAGTGCTGGATCGTAAGGGACGTGTAGCCGGAGCCAGCGTCAACCTTCTGTCTGACTGTCCCGAACATGTCGAATGACACGTTACACCTGGAAGTAACCGTTCGACCCGAAAATTGAGCCTTGCAGTTCATCGGTATCGCTTCGGCGTTTCCTTTGGGTAGAAGTGCGACAGCGGCGCCCTTGCTTCGCTTTTCCAACGCAGCGGCAATCATCGAAATTCCACCCTCGCATGCACTCTTCACTTCATCGTCCACTATCGCTTGGGCAGTCATCCCCGCATCGAGAATATTCTTTGTTGTTGCGTTCCGAAGGAGCCAGCTAATGAGCTCTGTCGCGACTGCAATGTCAACGCACGCTACCAGCTTCTCACTTTTGAATACTGCAACGGCAGCTGAAAGATTCGTCGAAACAGCTGAAGCGGAAGGAACTTCAACGGGGGGTGGTGGTTGCGATACAGCTGCAGCCACAATCGGGTGCTCTTTGTCCTGTCGTTCGTTACGATGGCAAGCATCAACCAGCGTCAAGACCAACAAACAAGCTGTGCAAGTCCTTAGCGCCTTCTGTAAATGTTGCCGTGGTGGTTCAGCCTTGTCCGCGCCACTTTCGTCGTTATGTTTGCTCACGTTGACGTGCTCCTTTCACGTTGACCATGGCCTCGGACGTTGGAAGCGTCGCGAGGCCGATTACTATTTTACGCTGCTTTTGGGCTTGGGGGTTCCGGCGCTGATAGACCTAATTCTGGCTCAAGTTGAGTGAGCCCACGCTTTACGAGGATGGCCATCGCCGTGCTAACAGGCACAGGAGCACCCACAGCTCGGCGCGACAGCTCCTCGGCTACGCGTGACACTCGCTGCTCAACATCAATGGGAAGTCGAACGCCGGCTACTCTGCTTTCGGGAATTTTTCGTGACATTGAATTCACCCTTTGGTGTGAAGACTCTCTACTGCCGCAACCCCGGCCACCTTTCGGCAGTGCGGGGTCTTGGGTTCGACCGATTCGCCGTCTACGCTATCGACTGTGTCCGTCGCCGACTCTGCACCGATTCGCCGTGCTCACTCGCGCTAGGTGGCTTCTATCCCGCGTCCAAGCGGCTCACTGTTGGGGAGACCGAGTCAGCTGTATTGGTTGCTGACGACTTATCTATAACACATCTAACGCAAGCAACCGTCTAAAACGAAACCGATACCTGAAATTAAGTAAGCGTATGTGTGTTAATTCGGTCGACCGGAATGGAAGTGTTACTGAAATGATGCGACGTTACCGGTGACCGCGTGGAATGTTTCACTTGAAATTTTCCCGTGCAACATCGTCCGTGTGAAACGAAGCGGATGGCTCGATACCATCGACCGCGAGAGCTCCGCGGTGAACCTGTCACCTGTCGGTGCTGCCAAAAACCAACAACCGCGCCACGGCTTGGCGCCTGCTACGCGTGCTACCTCCGAGCGTGGCGGACTGGTGCGCCTTTGGTCGAACGGCGTTCTGAAGGGCAGCTAGGCTTGACGTTGCCTTGGGGTGAGCTGGGGGCGTGCCGGAGGGCGGGCGGTGTCGAGTGAAGCCTTAGGGCTAAGCGCTGGAGCGTTCGCTGTTGGTCAGTATCATCCCCGCCGATTCCGGCGAGAACCCCTCCGAAAACTTGGTCACAGAGTCATACTTCGCACCTTCGAGATAAGTTCCACTGAGATTCGCCCCTGTAAGGTCGGCCCCCCTGAGGTCCGCCCCGCCTAGAAGCGCGCCGCTTAAGTTCGTCCCCTCGAGGACTGCACCCACAAGGTTTACCGCGCCCAGAATAATTTCACTCAAGTTAGCTTCCACAGCCTTCACTCCGCGCAAATCAGCCCCCCTGCGTGCACACCGGTTAGGTCAGCCTTGTACAAGTTTGCCTTGACCAATTTTGCTGCGTCAAGGTTGACACTAGCAAAGTTCGCCTCGCTTAGATCGGCGTCATTTAGGTTCGCATTACTAAGGAACGCCCCCCGCATGTCAACCCAGCAAAGCCGTGCACCCTGGAGGTCGGCACCGAACAACATCGCATTGCGCAAGTCTGCCAATTGAAGCGCGGCGTGATGAAAAGATCCGTTCATTCCCTCGATATGCGTCAATTTGGCCCGTCTCAGGTCAAGACCTCTAACATTTGGAATTCTAATAATTACCGTAAACGCAGCTTGCACATCGACAGGCTGTAAGAATTCGCAATCGATGTCCTTACGGTCACGGTCCGACTGACCGTGCTCTCGCAGAAATGCGCATAATGTTTCAACGACGCGCTGGCGCTCCTCTAAGCTGTCCGATGCAAGCGACTCGAGCGAATAAATTGCGCCTAGGCGAGCCTCCTTTTCCTTATCCGCCAACAACCGAACGGATTCCACGAAGCGCCTCGAACGTTCTTCGCGCTTGGCCAAGTCTAGTTCGATTTGCTTCTGTCCAATATCCTTGTCCTTGTGCACAGTTCGCCACCACCACGTTAGTACGAGCGCGGGCGCTGCGGCGAGACTTGTGAGCAGGGTCCACGGCGGGCTATCAACGATGGCTTTGCAGACCGTTCCCGCGGATCGAGGCCAGGGGCATTGCAATCGATACGCGAGAGAGAGCAACACCACCAATAATCCTCCGAGCCCAAGCATTGCAAGAATGCTTCGAAGGCGACCCGGCGGGCTTGAATCCGCAAAGAGTGTCCGTAACGATTCTTTGAGATGCCGCATTTGTTCAACACCCACAATTTGGACGCGAGCAGTCGGTGTAACCGATTTCGATCAGTCTTCAAGGCGAGTGAAGAGCTTAACTAGTTGCACCTGAAGTCTTTTCCTGCCTTCTTCTGTCATTGATGCTATTCGATTGCGTTCTTCGAAGAGACGTTGATCAAGGGCAACTGCTAGACGAAGATCTGCGTACAAGTCACCTCTTCGCGTTCCCAAGAGCGGAAATAACGACACGCGCAGTTGCTCCAATACGGCAATTTGCTGGTCACCGGTGAGATCTGAAAGCGGGGCAAGTGGAGCCGTAAAGATGCGTGATTTCTTATTCTTCTTGTCAATGTCACAGCTGTGACTAAGTATCAGGCCAAGTCCTTTTCGTGCAATGGCCGCAACATGGCAGGTATGATCAGCCTTTGTTGGCCAGTTGGGAAGAACGACCCAGCCCGAGTGTCCATGGACCGACTTCCGCTCAACAGGTGTCAAGGGATAGACGTTAGCGAACACTAGTTCGTCAACTATGTCCCCCTGCGAGAGTCCGTCAGGGTCAATCTGATCTGACCACCACACAGTCAGTGCTCAGATGTAAGGCTCAGGTTCGTTATCGAAGTCTTCTTCAACAACAGGCTTCATTCGATCTAGTCGTGTTCGGAGCCTCGCCCAGCTTCGCGGGTCGATGTCATCCGGTTGAGTAACAGTTGCAGATCGAACAGTACTTGGTGTTGCTATTGCAAATGCCCCCGGCGGACTCTTCGAGTCTATGACGGGATCGGTCCCTCCCGACGCAACAGAAATACCCACCACGGCGACCGCGGAAACCTGCAGAACCGAATCGCGCACGATTCTCCGCACTCTGTTAGCCGCATGCCTCAGGGCCAGAGGTACTACGAATACGCCGCCTTCTGTCCATGCGGACGGTTCGAATTCTGAAAACTCGTCGGTCACCTTGACTCCTGTGGAAATGCAACGGCTAGTTCTTGAAGTTGCTTAATCATGCTGAATAACATTCCAGCAGACAAGTCTACCCGCACTACCGGCTCAATATTGCTCACCGCCTTGTCCCTGGCGAGCTTGTGGACGCTTATAGGCGTTAAGTGAAAAAACTGCAGCTCGGCCGCCGGACCAGAGAAGCTCGCCGCCACTAAATTGGCACGCAGCGTGACAACGTGAGGAGGGTCTTCATCGGGAGGAACAAGACCGGTCGGTGGCACGACAGAGTGACTATTTCGAAATCCGCCCAATGATTGTTCGAAGGTTCCATCGGTAATCGTCTTCAGAAATGTGTGGACGGCGTCGTGAAACATGCTGACTACGATAAGCGAACGGAGCCCTTTTTTTCCGAATCGTTCCTGCCCAAATAGCAGGTGAGCTTGTTCAGAATTGCCGTAAACACCCGACAGATCAGCAACATAACTGCGGTCAGGAACTGGCAATTGTGACAAATCAACGGAAATGTGGGCGAGCGTAGAGCCATCCGGCTGCGGCGTCAGTTTACGCACCGCAACTCCACTTCCTCGCGTAGCCAATTCAGTCTTCATGCACCCGTTCTATATTGTCTACCATCGACCGGGGCTTGGGCAAGGATGCCCAGCGCGGGTCGGGCAGTGGAATTTTGATTCCAGTACGATTGGTCAGGGGTGTGGCGGCTGCGTTCATTGATTCCTCCGCATGACTAAACAAGTGTCAAGCATCATTACCTGCAAGGCCCTTAGGTGCCACGCGAGACGGTCAGGCAAAGTCGGGCCCACCCTCTTGGCAGCTCATGACACCAGCCACCCGTTTGAAGCCAAAGTAATCTCGCCAAGATTTTCGGTACTGGGCTGCACGGGACTGGCAAGAGCCGCCTTGAATGCCGCTTGTAGATTCGGCAGGCCAGTACTCACAACTTGCGCCGAGCTCATTCCCACGAGAGCACGCAATGCCGACAACACTCGCGAGTCAAGCGCGCCGACTAGGCTGGCGTAGTACGCGCCCGCGACCGGTTGAATTCCGCTGATGACATTTTGCGCGAGTTTCTGGGGCGCCTGCAGGCGAGGGCTCTCCTCCCCGTGTGTTGCAACGTTCGTCGAAATGATTGCGTCGCCCTGCAGATAGGCAACTACGTCGATAAAAGTCGAGCCAACGGTCAAGCCGGCTTGCAACCGATAGCTGGCCTGGCTCGGCACATCGACAGTCAACGAGCCTGCCGAGTCGCGCAAAACGTAATTGCCGCCCGTGTCGGGAGTGAAGGAAAACGAAACGGAGCGCCCAGCGGGCACCTGGCCGTAGCCCTTGATTGTGTGAGCCGGCACCGCGGTGGCAACGACCTGAACGAGGGTCGCGGTCGCAGAATGCAGCACGGGAAATGCGACGCACTGCGGGGTGCCATGGAATCCGAGAATATTCGCAGTGTGGCCGGGAAGGACTATTGAAGGGTCAATTGAGAGAGTCATTGTTACCTGTTAGAACGCCCCCCGACGCCAACGCGGACAGGAGATAAGCACGCGCCAGCGTCAGGGGGCCTGTAGTCATTGAATAGGCGATTCAGTTTCGATCGGTGACTCGTCGAGACCTAATGCTGACTTGGCACGCAGGGGCCAGCCTAGCGGGTTCTGCTCGGGGCGTTCGGTGGTAGCCGGTGCAGGCGAAACGGCGTCAAGAACCTTGGCCACAGTGCGAGCAATAAGGCCCGGCTTCGATTCCTGGATTTGTCGAACGTGACGGCTGCCATCGGCGCAGGTCACAACCTCGAATCGAAGACCCTCACGCTCGACAGCGTCGCCTACTGACTTGATCCCACCGTGCCGACGTTCGTCGAATGGCTCGAGCATTGCTTTTACGATCGTATGCTTCGGATCGCGGATAGTTGGGTCTTTGAAGAACTCAATGGCAATCGTACCGTATGTGGGAATCGTGACTTGCTTCGAACCGGTCATATACAGGTCGGACATCATACGGCCCGGGTGTCGTGGGTCGGGGTCTGGAGTTTCGCGAAGTCGCTTGACGAGCGCGGCATGGTTGCGCTGGGCCTCGGCTTCCGACGCTTGGCGGTCAGCCAATGCTTGCGCTTCGACGGCCGCTTTCAATTTCGATTCTTCCGCCGCATTCAGTCGAGCTAACTCGGCTTCGTACTTCGGGTCGAGTGAGAGAATCGCCAAATCCTCTAACCTCGATCTGGAGTGCAGCAGGACACCGGTCGAGCCAAGCGACCGCGACCAGGTCATCCGCCTTGTGCCACCAACCCTGGGGCAGTGCACAGTCTGGCCCACCAGCTTCGAGCATTCGAAGCAGGACCGGCGCCGCCTTCGTAGCAGCATTCAGGTTGGTAACTGGCTCGCCCTTCGCCGATTGGTACTCACGAGTAGCAAGAACCAGTTGCGCGAATCGAGATTCGATTGCGTTGGCCGTCGCCCTAGCACTGACCAGTGCTGCGCGGGCTATCCGCAATTGCCGTCAGCAATTTGCTGACATCCTCTTGAACGTCGGAGTGATAATCCTCAACACGGCAGGCAGCCTGCAGACGCTCAATAAGCTGTTCATTCTCCGCTGTTGAAAGGGCACTGGCGCAGGCTTCGTGATTCTCGGTTGCCATCGACACGGATGTTCGAGCCCGCTCAACTTGACGCTTCGCAAATTCCAGCTTGTCGCGGTTCTGCTGCCAGGCCGCAAAGTCGCCGTTCGTCGAATCGAAGTTGCGTTGCGCCGTTACTAGATCGACTTCGCAAGCAGCTAACTTCGATTGCGCTTGCTCAAGCTCCGACGTCCGATCAGCAAGACTCGCGGTCAACACTTGTACGCGGTCCATTACAGACCCCGCTCCATCTCGCTGAGCAGCTGGGCTACATCATTCGGGTCCGCATCTACATCAACTGCAACCCCGACGGCATCTAGATGAATCAGTCCGCTACCGTCTACACGTTGCCCGGTTGCGGATTGGACGATTCGGCGAAACTCGGGCGGTAACGAAGCCAGCGAACCGACGTCCGTCGTTGACGCCCGTCTGCCATTCGCGCCAACCTCGCGACGCAAATCACCGAGGTCCAAACCCAGGGCGGCGGCCCGACGTGCAACGCGACGGGTGGAAGTGGCAAGTGCTTTCGTGCTGTCGTCGGTTGCATCTTCGCCATCCAAACGCGCGCCGCACGACTTGCAGAATTTGGAGTCGGATTCGTTTTTAGTGTCACAGTTTTCGCAAGTCTTCTTAGTTGTCGAGGCCGCGCGAGTGCCGGCGCGATTTGCTAGTCGATAGTTGTTCAGGGAGTGCATTTTGAAACCTCTTGGGGTGAAACTCAGGCCGCGGACTGCGGCGACTCGATCAGAATGGCAGTTTCGACGCAAATGGGATTTGCATTCGGTGGCAGCGCCCAGCCCTTCATTGGAATTCCGAAGCGCACCTCGAGCACGTAGGCTGCTTCGAAATCAGGACGGGCAACACCGCAAAGCCAAGCCCCGACGGCCGCGTCGCTAACGTGGCAAGGGCGACCGATATCGGTACGCGTAACCGTTTGGTTCAACAACACCAGCAGCCGGCGTGACTCCGTATCAAAGCGCATTACCCCGCGTGAATCGGGTTTGCGCAGAGGGGAGCCGTGGCGGGCCATTTCAGTCGCTGGCCTCGAGCAGACGGGCAAGGCCACGGCGAATCGAGCGCAGCTGCATCACGCGGCAACCTCCGGCCATTCGAGCCCCAAGTACCCAAGCGCGGTGGCCTCCTCGAGCGTGGCGCGCAACTTCGAAATCGTAGCTTCAACGGCGGCAAGGTGTGCGTCGTACCAAGCCAAGACCGAAGGTTCGTTCTTGATTGACTCCGGCTTCTGCGCGTCAATCTCGGCCAAGCCGGGAGCAATTTGCGCACATTGCTCGTTACTCAACCGAGACAGCAAATCCGCTCTCACTTCGCTCTGAGCACCCGAAAGAAGTGCATCATCAAGTATGTCAAACCTACTTCTGCGCTCCCGACGAACAGCAAGCTCAGCTTCCCACTTATTGATTTCGCTCGTTAGATGTTCCTGAACCGTTGCCATAGGTTGCTCCTTACATCGCCATCGCTTGGTGAATTTGTCGGATGCTGGTCGTGCAGGTGCGTGCGAAATTTCGGAGATCCAGCGCGACTCGGCCGTCATCCAATGAGCCCACGTTATCCGCTTCTGATAAACAGAAGTCGTGAAGGCACTGGAGTTCGCCGATCGACTCGAATACCTCAGCGCCGGGGCCTTCGGTGGGTGGCGGTAACAGAACCTCGGCCACGGCCGCTCGAATCTCGTGCCCTTCTAAGGCCCTCAAAATTGTCTCGCGTAGCCCTTGGAACGATTCGGTGATTGTGTAGCGATCGACAGGGTCGATTCGACGGGCGCATTCGACGCCTTGCTCGGTTCGTAGAATTCTGACGCCTTTTGCTTCACGCAGAAAAACTAGATACGCCTGAACCTCGAGCGACCGGGCCTGGCCCTTGCCGGCGGCGCGCGACCCTGCGGGCTCAGCCGTTACCGCGGGGTCCTTCATGCTTGCGGGGTATGGGTCCGCCGCTAGTGCAACTTCGATGAAGTGAGCCGAGGGTTCCTGCCGTCGCTTGGCTACCCGTCGAATGAGCGACTCATCAAAACCCCACCGACGAGCTAACGCGGCATAGCTCGACCTGCTGGCCAGGTGATTTACGTGAACAATGAAGTCGGAATTTTCACTCACGATTACCTACTTTCAGATTCTGTCCGGGAAATATCCGAATCCGGACAACCGTCGGGATAAGGTGTTCGGCTGGCCGAATGCCGGATACGATGCGATTTTTGGCGGTTCTCGGCGCGCATAAAGGGGCCCATACGACCCTTGACCTTCCCGTGGGCCTGTTCGGCTGGGGGGTCTAATCGAAGGATTGACGCACCCTTGCGCCCACCGACACAGGCAGCCCAAACGCGGCGCGGTGGCACCCGCATTCGGCGAGCCCAGCGAGGCAAAGCAGGGGCTCGCCTCACACATGCCGGCCACCCCTCGGCCGCTTGCGTGGAGGGCGATGCCAGCGCGATTGACAGCCTAATACAAGGCGAGCGTGGGTCATAAGCGGTCCAATGCCTCGGGGCTGAACTCGTTGGGCTCGTCGTCAGGGTCGGGGTCGGACAATGAGCCAGTGACGGCAGTGACGCCTATGACGTCACTTCCAAGAACTTCCTCCCTGCGCGCGCGTAGAGGGAGGTTTCTATAACAGCCGTCATCAGCCGTCACTGCCGTCACTAACGCGCGGGCCTGGGTGTACATGTCAACCAGGCCAATCCCTTCCCAGCCCCGTGATTTTCCGGTTCGGTTGGGTGTGCAGTCGCGCTCTCTTAGAGCCTTTGCGAAGTCATTCCCTCGCAATGGTGTCTTCCCGATTTGCTCACAGTACGCTTCGTAGGCCTTGCGCAGCTCGGTGGCTCCAATGCCTAACCCTTTGCCGAACACACAGCAGTCCTCAAAGAAACCGGCGATGCGGTCCATGTTGGCGCGATACTCGCTAGAGCTCTTCTGGACTGCAGCGCAGGTTCCTATGCCATTTGCTTGATAAGTCCGAAGTCCACGGACCACCCAAGCGAAAACGGCGCTCAAGTGCTCGGGTGCTGTGAGCTTCTCGGCCAAGTGCGGGTCGCGATTTTCCTTGGGTACCTGGTAGAGGCACGGCACAAGAACCAGACGCGACCAAAAACCGCTGTCGTCGCTGGGAACTTCGGGCGCATCGTTTGCGGCGAGCCACAATGAGCCCAGCGGATGAAACGTGAATTTCCTCTCGTACTTTTCGCTTTCAGTGATCGGGTCACCACCAGTAACCCGCTTGAGGACGGCAACGTCGAATTTGGCGCCCTTTCGGGTTTCCACACTCTTGATGAATCGGGCGCCAACTATCGACACCAGATCCGAACGGTTGCCCCCTACGGTTGATTGAACCAGCCAAGTGTCGAACAACGTGTCCACATGGTAGGTGCCAAACAGCGTAGCCATGACCTTGAGCAGCGTTGATTTCGATGTGTCGTTGGTACCGTAAAGAAAGAAGAAATTGCGCTTTTCCCGGTGCCCGATCAAGGTGGACGCAAATGCGCGTTGCACTAGTCCAGCCAATTCCGGGTCATTGTTGGACAGGTCGGCTAGAAACTTGTCCCACAATTCTGACTTTGCCTCCGGGTCATAAACAGCCGGAGAAATCTTCGTGATCCGGTCTTCTCTTTGATGCTTTCGGAGCTTTTGCGCAGTAAAATCGAACGTGCCATTGGCGCAGCAGAACACGTTCGGATCGTCGTCAAGGTCATTGGGCAGCACTACAATACTTTGCACGGTCGATGCGAGCGTCAACGCGTTGTGAATGGCTCTCGCCTTCTCGCTTTCGAACGCAAACTTGAACAGGGCCTTTTTTTCGTCCGGGTCTTGCTCGCGTATCGCCTCCGTGAATATGCCGCCAATCGTTTGCTTCATCAGCTCGACAACGCGGTTTGTGTCGTCGCGTTGCCAATACTTGCCGTTCCATAAGTACCAAGCTTTTTGAGGGTTGCAGTACAAGACATTTTCGCCGTGGTCGCGAATGAAGCGCAAGGCGTTGCCGGCCTCTGTCTTATGGAACTTCTGCTCAATCACTACGCCGTCAGCATCATGTGGAGGCTCGTTGAGATTGGTTCCCGCCCACAAGTCATCATTGGGCATCGAAGCCCGCTTACCGTTGGACCTGGCTCGACTTCGAATCGATATGCCAAGTTCTTCGCGTGCGCGGTCAAAGTCACTTTGCTCGAAACATGCAATCCACTCTTTCAACGTGTAACGGTCGTGGCCGCTGTTTGCGTGACTGCAATGAATGTAACCAAGTTCGCCACCGGTGCTCGGCTCGTAGTAGACCGTTGACGAGTCGAACGGTTCACCTTTGCTGTGCTCCGATTCCCGAGGGCACTTGCACCGCCACTTGCCCGGCTCGATTTGTTCGCCCAGCATTCCGCGATTTGCAAGTACTCGGTGCAAGATGCCGCTACCGACATAGTCAGAAACCGGCGCGCGCTTGCCGTTACTCTTGCGCTTAGACTCTGGTTTCTTCGATAGCTCCGCGGCCGCGTCACGGTCCGCTTGTGTCAGTTCCGGAAGCCACAAGCCGATCATGTCAGATCTCCAATTGTCTCGCGTTGCTCGGGTCGTCCGCCTTCGGTGCGCGTAGCGTGTGGCAAGCGAAAGATGCGCCCGAAGTCCTTGCAACCTGGGTCGGCAACTATCGAATATTTGCGGTGGAGGTGCGCCACCCAAGTCAAGTACATTGGTGTCCACAATTCGCGCGCCTCTTGTGCGCTTCGCAATTCGAAGGCCGGCTCAAGTCCGAAAACTATTCGGTATCCACCGCGGGTTCGGTAGATGAACGGCAAAGAGTGATCGGCTTGCAATGCTTGCAGCTTCAGCAATTCATCCAACCACCACGCATCGGAGGCAGGCACGTCACCAGCACCGCCAAGGGCCTTATGTGACTCTTGTGCATCAACGTCGAACACCGCGGCAACCATGGGAATACATCCACCGAGCTGGTCAATGTGTGGCGATTCGAACGAGCCGTAGTCAAGCCGCCGTTCGACTGCGGGGCACGAGTAACAAGCAAAGTGTGCGTCAGTCGTGAAGTCGCGCGACAGCGCTTTACTCAATTCCATATACGGCACGTGACCACCGTCGGCGTGCTTGGGCCATGCTTTGAGGTCGGGCCTAAACATGACGGGCACCAGAGTCACGCGCGGCCCCCAACTGCAGTCAATTCGCAGCCGAGCCGGCGTGCATCTAACTCGGCTGCTCGCTGTTCGGCAACAATGCGCAAGCGCCGGCCGATCGTCGTCGCCCGAGCCGCGTCATTTGCCGCTTGGATGTACAAGGCACGCAGCCACTCTGCATTTCTCCCGGCTGCACGCGCAGCCAACCACGCGTGCCATGCATCGAAAGCGCGGCGCTCAGCGGCACTGCAGACTTTGAAAGCGGCCAGGGTTTCGCCAATTGCAATCCGGATCTCTGCAGCATCAGATAGCGGAACGAAATCAGCAGCGGGCGGAATTCGTGCACGCCGATGGCAGTCGTCCGACAGTGCCGTCGCACGTCTAGGGCAGGCGGGCTTGCGGGGCTTGGTTTTCATCGACGTCGCGCCCCAGCTAATCGAAGCTCGCTTGCCAATTCGTCAGCTATTGACGTAGTAGGCTCTTCGGTTTGCACCTTTCGAGGCGTCGCGCGTTGCGAGATCTTGTTGAGCTCGTCCTGTAACGCTTCCGGTGAGAGGTCGTGACGCCTGCCAACAATGCGCGCCCCCCCTTCCCCCAATTCGATACGACGGCGGCAGGCGGCCGTATGTCGCCTCTTACCTAGTGGGCTGCAGGCCTGCGAGACCCATGCCGCCCACTCGGCTGACTTCGATTCATCGTCAGCCAGCAGCAACAAAGCCTGCCCAATTAGTCGCAGCGCTTCGGCTCGCTTGCTTTTTGGTGTGTGTGATGCAGAATCCATTTGATTCGTTCCTGCCGCAGGCCGCCACTTTTCGTCGGGTGGGCGGCTTTCGGCGTTTTGTTACCTGCTCGAAATTGCGATGTTGCGACCGCGTCGCGTGGCGCGGAATTGTTCGATTGGCGCACTGGCTGGCGCTATTCCGCGGGCCCTTAGTGCCTCGTCAATACGCCCCTGGACGCAAGGCTTGAGCCTGTGCCCGTCAATACGCTTGACGACCGATCGGGGGTCAGCAAACGCCTGAACGGAGATTTCGCGGATTGTTTGTGGATCTATTCGCTGCGCTTTGGGTGAGTTCATAAAGTACCCAAGCCAAGTCAGACACAGTTTTAGGGGGGTGTTTGAAAATGAGCAGTTGGAACTAGAGTGCTCATTTCGGACGTCTTGGTCGGTCCCCTACCGGGTCCAGTCCCTTGCTTCAACCGGGTCGATTCCAGCGGATTCCAGAACCCAGGTTGCGATCCGTCTGTTGGTTGGCTCTCCAGTGAGCAGTTGCACTCGCAATTTTTCAACGAGCTTTGCCCCTGCACTGGCAAGCCAGGGTTGGAGGGCAGTCGAGCCTTTTGAAACGATGCCCCGAACCAACGCACAGAAAAGAAGATCATGCGCTGCCTTTTCAAGCTCCCGCTTGAAATGTTCAGGTTCGTTGATGGCGTTCGTCAACATCTCGCGACGCGGCCCGCACCAACGAATGAATTCGCGCATGGCCTTCTTGCGCTCGGGACCCTTCCGCCTAAACAGCGTCGTAACAGTTGCTTGCGAAAACGCGGGTAGTCCCTGATTCAGTTCTTCGGCAACACGGGCGCGTCTCACAAGATCCGCCACTTCGACGTTGCGCTCCGACGGCGCTTCAGAGGCCCTGTTCACTAATTCAAACTCGAGATCACGCAGTCGTCGCCAGGGTGCATTTGCTTCTAGGGAATCGTGCAGACGAGCTTTGAGTTCAGGGTCACTCCACAACTTGTGGTCGCGCTTGTTGCCGGGGTCGGTCTCACGTTTGCTCCCGCCAGATTTTCCGCTACCCTTTGCCATGAAGTTTCCCGCTTCAATCGCGCCCAGTCGGCTCCAACCGGTCTGGGCGCTTCTATATCCTAGCACGAGCGCGTTCATGACTTACCCTTTGGGCACTGGCACCGCATGAACACGGTCCAGCCCTCGACATGGTCGCAGCCGTAGGCCTTGGCACAGGCTCGAAAGATTGCGTCCGCCTTGAATGTCGTAGTTGGTGACCGCTTCGCCGCACAGCCGGCAGGGCAACAAACCTCAGTTGCATTTGATTCGATACAAAGCGGAGCCGGCGGCCCGTATTCAGTCGGCACCGGCGCGAGCTCGGCGGTCTTGGTAACTATCTCAGCCTCGAAGTTACCAGCGTCAACGATGGCGGCGGGCGATGTGCTGACCATGGCGCTGCACATTGTTGGAATCACCAGCCACACGATGACACCCAACACCAGCAGCATTGAGCCGGCAACATGGGCGGCTCGAGGTAGCAATGCCAGCGAGACGATTGCTCTGTACGCCTTCATGGCCTGCGCCCCTTCGCCGGCAACCGTTCAAGCATTCCGTCGATCGAGTCACGCGCTAACACCATTGCGTTGCGGCAGGTTTTGAGCTGCCCGCCGTTCGTCGGTGATTCGCCCAGCCTTCGGATTTGCGTCGCTGCATTTTCGACGAGCATTGCGACGGC
This sequence comes from uncultured delta proteobacterium, assembly GCA_963819085.1. Classification (GTDB taxonomy): domain Bacteria; phylum Myxococcota_A; class Polyangia; order Polyangiales; family Polyangiaceae; genus FEN-1139. The sequence continues at coordinate 109,024 of CAWFUX010000037.1, read as the reverse complement.
GGCACATTGATCGACAAGGTTGAAAGCTCCGAGGTTAGCCACGATACACCTCGCGACTGCATTGCGTGACCGGAGCGGGCTCGTTGATTTGGGCGCATTGCGAGTCGGTTTCATCCTTCAGGACTTCGCCAACGCGCACGGCCTCGTACGTCTCGAGGGCTGACCGAACTTTTTGCGCTGCTGGCCAATTCGCAGCACCGGCAAGTTCGTCCAACATTTTCTTGACCGATACGGCGAGCAGGTCGCCAGCAAGGGCGAGCATGGAACCCGGCTGCCGGTCGTCCGCTTCTACTGTTTGACATTTTGCATCACTTCCCGAGCACTTGTCGTGCTCCCACTGCCCGATCAAGACCGAGCAGAAGGAGCCGACTAACGACGGGAGCGTTTCGCATTGAGCGGCACGACATTGCCGGCGCGAGCTAGCCGGCGCGCTTCCAGCTCTCGACAGAGCTGGCTGACGACGTCGAATTTACCGGCGGCTACCGCTTCGGTGATTGCATTAGCAAGGGCCGACTCGACCGCGTCACCCTGGCTTTCATCTTTGCAGGGTGGGCCATAGGGTGGGCCAGCATTTGAGCCAACTCGTGGATTTGAACCTCGGACCTGCGGTTTACGAAAACCGAGAGGGTGTTGGGCGTGGTTTCCCGTATCACAGCGGAATGCTTTGACTTATCGGCGCCTGCTATGTCTTTGCGTTCAGGTCTTCAGCTGCCATTTCCACGTCATTGCCATCAAGTCGATTGATGGCATCGCGCAGATCGTTGGCATCAAGGTCGGCGTAGCGTTGTGTTGTCGCAAGGTCCGAATGACGGGCAAGACACCGCACCGCTGGCGCCGATACCCCATTTCGGAATAGTTCGCCGATGAAAAAGTGCCGCAGGTCGTGATAGCTCCAGATGTCACGGCCAGCACGATCGCGAGCCCGTCGAAAGGCTTGGCGCAGTCCCCATTCACCCCAAAGCTCACCCTTGGCAGTGACGGCTACATTCACCCGAGGGTTTTTGCGAGTCGCTTGTGCCACTTCAAGTAGTGCCTGGAGCGATGGGACAATGGGCATGACGTCCTGATGGCCGGACTTAGGCGTCAACTCTTCTCCCCGCGTGACCGATTGACGAATGGTTATTGTTTTCGCCTTCAAATCGACATCTGGCCAACGGAGTCCCCGAACTTCACCGGCACGGAGACCGGCGAAGGCAGCTAGCGCAAAGGCCAGCCGTGCATTCGGGGAGGCAACGGCAAGAATGGCCTCAAGATCGTTTCTTCGGAGTGGCTTTGTTACCTTGCGGCCCACTTTTGGCAGTTGGGGCATGACCGGCATTGCTGCAAGCAGCCCTCCCTCAACGGCGGCACGAAGAATGGATCTGAACACAATATGGAAATTACGCCGCGTCGATGTTGCCAGGTCATCGTTGGCCAGCTCGGCATCAAGTTTGGCCAATGACGCACCAGTAAGGTCGACTAGCGGAATATCGCCAAACCGTGGGGCAAGCACGCCTTCAACGCGTTCAGAATAGGTGATGCGCGTCGAAGGCTTGAGGGTTGGCAGTTTCGTTGCCTTGAAGTGCCGCACGGCGTCCGTAAACGTCGGACGCACCGCGTTGGCAACGGTTGGGATCTGTTCGGGCAAGTTTTCAAGCGTGCCGGAACGGACCAACTGGGCCAACAAGCGACGGTGTTCTGCTTCGGCTGCTTGCTTGGATTGAACTTGCGCGTCGCGGCGAAAACGATGGCTCTTGCCATCTGCTGTTTGATACGGGATGTCAATGACCCAGCGAGGCTTTCCGCCTCGTTCTTCCTTACGAACAGTCATGGTTGGGGACCTCCCCAGCCATTTCCGGTGCATACCTGGAAGCCTCCCCATACCATGTCTATTGCGCCCTGTCGCATTGGTCCTCACTCCACCCAGCGCTGTCCAAAGGAAACGCGCCAAAGGCGCCCGAACTTTCTAGCGCGTACGGAATCAATGGTCGCCTCGGTGCCGCCGTCAGGAGCGCGTTGGGCGCGCCTCTCAATTTGCCGTCGCAAGGCATCGACCGACAACGCAAGGCGTTCGGCGGCGTCGCTTAGCGTGTACCACTTGAGCGGGGCTTGCTTCTTTGGCGGTTGGTCCATTGATCAATCCTTATTTGATTTTCGGGCGAACTATTCAGGCGAGACACAGATTGTTCGTGCATTTCGTTTTGCAGCGCGATTCTCGGAACAATATCCATTTTGCTTGGTTGGAATTGCGACATCGGTCGGAAGAAATGGCCCCGCATGGCGCGCTCCGGATGTTTTGCGCGCCATGCGGGTTGTCCATTGTTACAGGCCGTTCATGGCATTCCTCCTTTCCTGTTGTGACTTGCGTCACTTACGCATATCGCTCTGTCAGGATTTCACACGAGGCAATGCGGTCCGCGTGTTTTTTAGAAATCGCGCACGGCGGTTCTCCTTATGGTGATCCATGTTCTTTCCACATGGTGCGTTCCGGACTATTCGAACGGTCGCCATTCAGTTCAATTCCTCACGAGTCCCACATGTGGCATTTCTCCTTTGCTGCAGTGAACCGAGTTGGTTCTGCTTGTTGTATTTGAAAGATCGGTTGTAAGGATAGAAAAGCGCGGCGTGATCCTATCGTTGGATCCGCGGAAATAGATAAATGGAAACGCCAGTCATTCGTCGCCGAGCGACCAATCGATGCGCCGCCGTGCCGTATTGCAATCGGGGGGCCCATTAGATTCCTCGAGCGCGATCATCCGAAGGATTTGTTACCTTGTCTTTCTGCGTAAGAGAGTAGAGCGAAGCGCGGGGCGAGAGCGAGAAAGGAGGGGAGAACGCTTGATTCGCGCCCGCGCTTCAAAACTTGAGCGGCACTATGTGGTGTCCCCCGTATTTTGTGCGTCAACGAAGACCCGAACATCAACGGGATTCACGCCAGCGGCACTGAGCGTCGAGCGCAGCACCGTCTCGAGAGCCCGAGCTCGGTTGACGTCGCGTTCGAAGCTCTTGTCCGCAGGACTCGAAAGCACTACGAGCGGTAAAATTTCAGTAGGCCGATTGGGACGCGAGCTGCGCTGAAAGGCGCCAAGATTCTGTCGCTCCACTGGGGCCACGGCTTCAAAGAACGCCGTTGCCGTCGCGAGCGCTCGCTCGTGTAGTTGTCTGTGTTGTTCGGTAACCGGGAGGAAGATTAGGAATTGTCTCATGGTTTCAGTCTCCTTTGGGCCGTTGCCCCTTACTCAGATCCATGTGTCACAGAGTCTTTTCGTTTCACCGATGAATGCCTTCCAAAGAATTGCGAAGCTCCCCGCCGGGCGTCATCGACGCGCGCTACTTGCCAGCAACGGTAATCCTCCGGTCACCGACTTTATCGAAGAGCCCGGGTCCGTGAACCCGGCGGGGGCGTTCGCTTGAGACTTCATCTTGTAATCACGCAGCTTTCGCCTGCGCCGTTGTCCACGGGAAGACGATGCGATCAGCAGCATCTTCTAACGTGAGCCCATCGAACTGTTCTGTCTTCATTTCTTGCTGCAACTTTGAGATCTCTGGGTACTCTTGATAGTCAAGCGCGAGTACGTGTTTGAACCAGGGTCCTCGTCGAAGTGCCGCAACTTGCTTCTCGAATTCGGCCAGCCTTTCGTCGCCGGTTGCGATCAGGCGTTGCTGTCCTTCGTCTATCGCCGTTTCGTCGAGCGAGAGTTTTCCTCCGCGAATCAGCAAGGATCCCGGAATGATGTAGTCTCCCTCGTCTGTAAGGCAAATGAAGCAAGTCTTTGGTAGCTGTTCAGAGACCCACTGTAGGAACCGTACGACCAGCACGACGTTCCACTCGTCTTCGTACACCTTGGTGAATCCGCCTCCCAAACGGGGACGTGCGGATGTGGTTGCCGAATTCGGATGTTCGAGAAATTCGAGCCAGATTCGTTCGCCACGCCACGAGAACCGCTGGTTCATCTGGTTCTGCGTTCTCAAGATTCGACGACGTGTTTGTACGGGTATATGATCACCTTCGAGATCGCTATAGATGTGGTAGTCAACTGTTCTGCCCATATTGATTTATCGTTAGAGAGTAAGGTCGGACCCGGCACTCTCGGACACTGCCAGCATTGGCGGCGTCCACGACTTGCGAGCGAAGTCTCAGTGGATCTCATGCGCAGTGTCGCCCGAACGTTTCCCCGTATTGAGTTCGCGAGCTATTTCTTCTGTTCACTGACTTGAGAGTGGCGAAGCTACCCGCCGGGCGTCATCGACCAGCGTCAAATACCGGCAACGTTGGTCCTCCGTCCATCGTAGTTGCCGAAGAGCTCGGGTCCGTGAACCCGGCGGGTGCATCGCATGAGGCTCCGTTCTGAACTAGTTCACTGATTTATGCTTGCCGATCTGCCACGGGAACGCAATTCGATCTGCCACATCTTCCAATGTGAACTGCTCGAACTGCTCCGCAGTGACTAAACGGCCAACTTCGGCAACTTCCGGCCGATCGCGGTACAGCGCTGCTGGCACATGTTTGAACCATTCGCTATGGCTTGTGGCCAACACGTGTTGCTCGAGAGTGGTAAGCCGCTGCGGAGCGAAGTCACGCAAGTACTCACGATCGCGCTCGACGCCAGCGGTATCTACACTCAGCGTGCCATTGTCGATGCCAACGTAGCGAACAGGAATGTAGTCTCCTTCGTGGCTGAGACCCACAAAGCTCCACTCGGGCAATTGCGAAGATAGCCACCGAAGGAATCGGATGGTCATCGCGGCGTTCCAGTCGTCATCATGGACATCCGCGGAGCCTCGGCCAAATTCGCCTGCCCCGCCGTGGTCATGGGTGAGATGGCGATGGGAATAGAGCTCAAGGTCGAGCTTCCCATGGGTCCATGTGAACATCTGGTTCATCGCCTGCTGAACATTCAGAATCTTCTGACGCTTCGCTTTGCGCAGTGGGCATCGCTCGAGGTCGCCGTAGACGTTGAAGGCAAGTATTCTGCTCATATCTGTTCATGGGTTAGAGAGTAAGGTCGGACCCGACACTCTCCGGTGCCGCCAGCATTGGCGGTGCCGATAACCTGTTGGAACGAAGTCTCGATGGTAATCATGCTGAATTGCGACACAGTGTTTCCGAGATTCAATTAACATCGAGTCGAATTTCAGATTCCTGGTATTGGCGAAGCTCCCCGCCGGGCGTCATCGACACGCGCTGCTTGCCAGCAACGGTGATCCTCCGATCATCGCGTTTATCGAAGAGCCCGGGTCCGTGAACCCGGCGGGTGCAGTCGCGTGAGACTTTCGCCCCTTAGGTCAGGCGGCTTTCTTCACTTCCGTAGCCCACGGATAGTCAAGGTAGTCCGCGGCATCCTCGAGAGTTAGCTCGTGGAATTTTCGGTACTTCACCTTGAAGCGTATCTTCGAGATCTCCGGACGGTCCTGATAGTCGAGCGCGGATATTGGCCGAAACCAATGTCCTTGGCGACCAGCCGCGACGTCCGCATCGAACGTCTCGAGGTAGTCATTCACGTGGTTGCGAATGTACTGCCGGTGTCGTTCGATTCCTGCCTCGTCCAAGTATATCTGACCATGACGGAACAGAACATGCTTGGGGATGACGTAGTCACCCTCATCTTCTAGGCGAACGAAACTCTTGGGCGGCAATTGTATCGACACCCAGCTGAGAAAGCGGACTATCAGTGCAGCGTTCCAATCGTCCTCGTAGACCTTGGTAATTCCCCAGCCGTGTCGTGGCGCCCACGGTCGAGGTGGGTCCGCGACATAGGTGATCTCACTGTTCTCGAATAATTCGAGCTTGAGATTTTCAGAAGTCCACGTGAATGTCTGGTTCATCTGACGCTGAACGTCCACGATGCGCTTGCGGGTCGGTTCGGGTACCGGGCCTTCCTGAAGGTCACCGAAGATATCGTAGCAAAGGGTTCTTCCCATATTGATTTATCGTTAGAGAGTAAGGTCGGATCCGGCACTCTCCGGCGCTGCCAGCATTGGCGGCGTCCACGACTTGTAAGCGAAGTCTCAGTGGATCTCATGCACATTGGCGCCCGAATGTTTCCGCATATTGAGTTCGCTGCATGGTTCTTTATGCTCGCTGGTTTGAACGTGGCGAAGCTCCCCGCCGGGCGTCATCGACCAACGCCGAATGCCAGCACCGGTGATCCTCCGTCACCGGGATTGCCGAAGAGCCCGGATCCGTGGACCCGGCGGGTGCCGTCGCTTGAGACTTCGCTCTACGGTCAGGCGGCTTCTGTGTTAGTACGCTTCCAGGGGAAAGCGATGCGATCTGCGACATCCTCGAGGATCAACTCGTGGAATGCTTCAGCCTTCATTCCAGCACGCACCTTTGCGATCTCAGGTCGGTCCAAGTAGTCGAGAGCAGACACGGGTCGGAGCCAACGTTCAACGCGACCTTCCGCAACGTTCCTTTCAAACTCCGGCAGCCACTCGCGCGCGTGCTTCGAGAGATACTCGCGATGTCGCGAAATCTCTGTTTCGTCGAGCGCGATTTGCCCATGGCGGAACAGGATGCGACCGGGAATAACGTAGTCACCTTCGTCGTACAGGCGCACGAATGCCTTGGATGGCACCTGGGTCGCCACCCAGTTGAGAAACCGCACAACTAAAGCGGCATTCCATTCGTCGTCGCCAACTTTGGTGAAACCCCAGCCAATGCGAGGTGCCCAGGGGCGTGGTACCTCCTGGGAATACGTAAGGGCGCAGTGCTCGTCGAGTTCGAGAGCGAGTTGTTCGGCGGTCCAAGTGAATGAGCGGTTCATAGCGCGTTGGACGTCAATGATTCGTTTGCGTGTCTCCTCGGGTACTGGACCTTCTTCAAGGTCGCCAAAGATTTCGTAATGAATTGTTCTGCCCATATTGAGTCATCGTTAGAGAGTTAGGTCGGACCCGGCACTCTCTGGCACCGCCAGCATTGGCGGCGTTGATGACAAACTTGAGCGTAGTCTCAATGTCACATGTCATTTGGGTTCAATACGTTTCAATCGGTCCGGGCATGTTCTTCGCAATCAAATAGCCGTAACAAACTGAAAACGCCCTGTCAGTTGGCCATGTGCCTGACAGGGCGTCGCAGTATTGTTTTGGTAACGATCGCGACGAATGAAGCGGTGTTGTCCCGCTACGAATGCTCCTTTGCCGAAGCCGCAACACGCACCGTGGCTCCCTCTACGCGTACTGCCTTGAGGGTCGTCTTGACGATTGACTCGAGGTCTTTCAGGTCAACCGTATCTGCGTCCAGTTGACCAACTTCCGGACGCCACACGACAACGTGTTGGACGTCCTCGGCGTTGCGTTGGACGAAGGGCTCAAGGCGCTCGCAAGTCAAGGCGCCATGGGTTTCGAGATAGGTGGTCGCCGCACGGACCACGTGGTCCAAGGCAGCCCTTTCCACATCACTCGGTACGGTGAGATTCAAGAGAATACTCATAACATTGCTCCTAACCTGCCAGGTTTTCGTCGGGTACGTTATCGTTGGCGACGAGGAATTCGACGGTCGTCGGTGACATGGACGCGAAGATACTGTCCTGTTTGAGCGCAGGCTGTAGCGTTTCCAACTCAGCGCGAAGTGCCGCAACCTTATCGTTGGCGACGACTGCCGACGACCAGAGCACAAGATCAATGGACACCGTTACACCGAATGAAAACCCCAGCCCCAGTGCACAACTGAAACCACCGGCAACCTTGGCGATAGCCACGAGAACAGCGGCAATTTCTTCTACAGCAAAGTATTGCCCATCGTTGTCGGTTAGGGGAATTGCAAAGTTAACCCTCGTCGAACCAATCGTGTCCGCGGGTTGTTCTGCAGGCGCCGCCGAGCCGGAGACCAGACGAAGTCTTGGTGATTTGCGGCCAAATACACCCTGGGTGAAGTGCCCAGCATTCCTGCATTGCCTTTCGACAAGTTCGAGGACTTTGCCAACTATATAGGATGCTTTCAACATGACATTCTTTGACATTTGCTACCTCGGACGGAACGGGTTGATTCGACCGGAAGGTCATCGTTCCGTCTATCGTTGTCATGTCCCAAGTGCACTCGGCGTTTTACGAAATGGCATTTGGCTGACCAATACTGATGGGCCGGTAGTTGCACCATCAGCCCAAACTCGCGTTACGAACTCGCGTTGCCGTAACGCGGCCCAGTATGAGGACATTCAGCATGAAACATGCTCGATTGCGAAAGTGCTTGTTTTGACAATGACGTACTTTATTTACGTAAGTCTGTTGCTCCCGCGGTTCGCAATAGACCCCGTGTGAATTGCACTTCAATTGGAAGAAGACCTCCACTAACCAAATCTTCGGCATAGGCCAATCCCGACAAAAGCCCCCCATTCACATAAATAGCCTCGGCCCAAGTAAACACGATCTGATCTATCTGAACTTCAAGCGCCTCTTTAGCCAGTGTTCGCGCTCGTCGTTCCGTCGACGTGACTACCAGAATGAGGGGATCGCGGACGCCAAAGATTGTCGCTCCCTTCCGAGCACATTCCCTGTACTTTGAAAGCTTCCGACCGAATACGACGCGCGATTCGGTTCCACAGTCGATTTCGACGGCAATCGACCATTCACGCGACGGATGCCGAACATGAGCGAGTGCGTCTGGAATAATTTCTGCACGTTGGTCAAGAGCGCGCAGGTCCCAGTCTGAAACGAATCGAATGAGAGCGGCACCGTTCGCAGCTGCGCCCAAAGCCATAGCGATGCGGACGTTGTTCAGAAGGTCAAAGTGGGTCAGCCCCCGCCGGTCCACTCGAGGCGGATTGCGAAATCGAGGCAGAGGCTCGGCGGGCAGGGCCTTTTCGACAAGAGCGTATCCTAGTCGCGTAATCGCGTAACGATTCTCAGCCGCAAGGTCGATTACCACGGGGCGCACCAGCCCTTCGTCGAACAATTTACGCATGCGCTTTTGGCACGTGCCCTTGGAATCGAAGAACAGCCTCGTGAGCATTGAGGTCGAAAGCAGCAACATCTTTATGAGCGCCAGTAGAATGTCCAGATCTCGACCTCGCAAGCGTAAGATGCGGCCCGTCGCTCGAGACGTTCTTGATGCTCGTGACTTGGCCACCTCCACCTCGGTCATCCGCGAGGAGCTAGCGAAGCCAATAAGCACCATGAGTTGTTACACTCTAGGCGAAACGCCGGATGATCGTGCAGCACGTCAAGCACGATCGGCATCCACGACTTTTGAAGGCAACGGACGTCTACCTTGATGTTGATGTCTCGGTAGATTTGTCCGAAGCTTGCCCTGCCGCCGCGTTGGCGGAGGACAAATTCAATGACCGCTGGCCACAATACGGTGCAACGGGTAGTGCCAGAATGACCGCTCGCAGGTTTTGATTTTGAACAGTTCGTGAACCTTGATGTGTCTGACGGAATGTCGTTGTTAGCCATATCAAGTCATGGAAGAGATCGCGAATACGTTTCATTATTCTACGCATAGGCAATCCCCGCCGGGTGACGTCAGCCGAGACTGCTCACCACGTCCGTTGTCGCTGGGCGCAAGATTTCTTCGCGCTATCGAAGTCACTTCTCGATGGAGCGGACTTCGGAAGCCACGTCAGACGCTGAATACCTTTGATTGCGGCATTCGTCCTCGGGTGCACATTGCCAGGCTCGCGTGCCCGGCGGGGTTTTGCAGGATGCTTCAGGTTCGGCCGACGACTGCTACGCTCTCCGTTTGGATTGCTTCGCAGCGCTTTGGCGTTTGATGTCACTGAGACGCCAGACTCCAAATTCAACGTTTTCGATGTTCGGATCTTGTTGAACAACCTGCCGGATTTTGGCCTTCCAATGGGTGCGTCGATGAGCTTGCGGAAATTGCTGTTCGACTTTGTGGTACAAGGCGTGGAGGGGCGCCTTGCCACCAAGTGACCGCAGTGCCGCTCGCACTCGTTCACGCCATTGGGGCCGTTCCGACTGCTGTCGAGATCTCGTCTTTCGACGTTTGTTCTTGGGCATAAGTGTTTGGTCGAGCCCGGCCGCGCACCCGCCGACGAACAACTCTCGAAGGCATTGGGACGTCGATGAACTTTCCGCATCCACTAGGATCATGTTTCTTTGGCGGTATTCGTTTCTTTCAAACCTCCACCACCGCAACAGCGTCCGAGGTGGACTAGAGGAGAGGATTCTTCACCGCCAAAGAACAATGCTCGCAGGGCACGTATCCGCAGGACTCCCGGCAGATGGGGCAACGGCCAAAGGCCCATCCAGCAAAGAGCGCCCCGCAACGGCACTCGAAAATCCCATAGAGCTCGGTCTTGTGCCCGCGGGGGCAAAGCATCCACGCGGCTGCCGCGAAGCGCAGTCGACGAAGCCCATTCCTGAGCGCAAAGGCAAGTCGTGCGATCGCCATCCCAACGGCAATCAAAATCCAGGGAGCGACCAGCAAGGTCCAGATGAGTTTGGGGGTATAACGTTTGACGACGCCTGCAGCCCATTCGATATCAAATCCCATCCCTCGCATAATTACCCCAATGGTGGGCGCCGAGGTCGTCGGTTTCGGCGCGGTGTGGGGCGCTCGGAAGCCTCGTCGGTTTCATCGGGCGCCGCGTTCACATGTTCCATGACACTTTCCGTACCGGGCGTTTCATCCAGAGCTGCCCGACGGGGCGGCGCCGGGACTTGAAGCCAGGCTTCGCGCTCGGCCTGGCGACGCGCTTCGGTGGCCGCAAGCTCATCGGGCGGGACCGCCAAAATACCATTCCGAATCACTTGCCGGAGTTCGGGCGAAAGTGTGGCTGCCGCCCTGCGTGCACCGGCGATATTGAGTGACAACGAGCGCGTGAGAATTGCGGAATAGGGCGCTTGGCGTTCCGAAAACCAGCACAACCTGTTCGGCATTGACGGCACCTGTTCCAGCAATTGGCGGCGCTCTTCGTCGGCGGTAAGGGGAGTGGCCGGTGAGCGAGGGTCAGCAAAACCGGGTTGCTCACGACGGGCCGAGCCCGTGACGGGCAGCATGTGTGCAAAGTGCCTGGCGTCGTCCAGTTCCGTACGAAAGAGGACCTTGTATTCGGTGTTCGTGCGCAAAATGCGAAGCAATAAGGGTGAAACCGATTCGACCTGTGCGGCCTGTTGAAAAGCAGCCAAAAATAGGTTTTTTGTGAGCGGACCAAGGTCAATACCCGTTCGAAATCCCTGGCCATGTCAGGCGTGAGTAGTTGCTGAAACTCATCGGCAATGACGGTTACATTCGGGGTGCCAGGACCAATTCGGCGAGTGAAGATAGCGCGGGCTACCTTGCTAAACATCAATTGACCAAAGAAACGAGCAACTTCGGCTATCCCAGCAGGTGCCCCACCCAAATCCACGATCGTGATTGAATTTTCGATGAGCCTATCGAAACGAATCATCCCGGGCGCATTAAGCATTTTTCGCAAGGCCGGAAACATCACGAGCGAGTCTAGGCGATTTAGAAGTCCGGACACGGAGGCCGACCTTTCTCGTGCAAATCGCTCTTCGAAATAGGCTTTGATATGTGGCAGCGACGTGTGCTCCGTAGCCCAGCGCAAAAAAGCCGGATTGCGAAGCATCTCGACCACATCGGGGAGTGTGAGACCTAAGTCGATGGCCAGTATCAGCAGCATGCGTAGCACGTACTGCTGCATGATTCCGAGATCATTGCCGATGGTGCGACCGAAGCTGGTTGCCACTTCGTGGGCTTGGACTTCAATGGGAAGACGCGGCTCGCGCGCGAGGATTTGAAACGGCGGGGTTGCCTGCTCGTCGAACGGTGCAATGACCGCTAAGCGCTGCAACAAGCGGGCGGCAAGTTGTTCATTCCACGATGCAACGAGGGACGGAATGATGACGTCCCGCAATAGTTGGGCTAGTTCGCCTTTGAGGTCGAAGATGATGATGCCCCCGGACGATATTCCGGAAGCCCAAAGTCCGAAAAGTTGCATTAGGATGGTAATGAGGAAGAATGATTTTCCAGATCCTGTAGAGCCCGTGATCATCCAATGGCCGCCCCCGCGTACAGCGCTAACCGGTAATCGAACTCTATAGATGCGACCATCCGAGCGCAGCGCGGTCCCGAGGGAAACTGTCGGTTCTCGGGACGCCGCCCGCTCACGCATTGTTCTTGCGGGTGCATTGAGCTGCTCGTGCTCTTCGTGCTCACGCTCCGCGTCGGCGCGCCGCACCCGTTCCAGGGCAATGGCCTGGTCATCTATCCCGCATAATCTTCGCCAGAATAAGGCGAAGTCGAAAACTGACATTAGCGACCTCGATTCTGTCGCGGTATGGGAAGCACTCGCCGCCGTCCAACGCGGCGCAGCCTGTCTGCATCAGCATCGGTACGCCGCGCGAAAAGTCCCTCCGGCCACTTCCGTCGATACAGAAGATAGCCAATGCCAAGGTAGATGAGGGCAAAGATGAAAGGCTCCATGGTGCACGGACTACTCTGCAGCCGTGAGATCAATGAGCGAGGCTGTTGAACTTCCAGGCTGTAAGCGACAGATACAGGAATCTAGGCGCTTGGCCCGACCCCACACCGATTCGAACGGTTCACGCCAAATCCAGTCCACGTTATTGCCAACGAAAATAATATTGCGTGAAGGGTCGATGACTTTCGCAGCGGCAGCTTCGGTGCCGCGAAGGAGCAGGCCCAGCGCTATCTTGGCTGCGCATGTGGTGACATGCGCAATGTCCACACCGAGCGCTGGTTCGGACGCAAGTTGACCTGTGGCCACACCATAATCGGTTTGGCCACGGTCCGGCCCGCCTTCGCCACGTACTTGGCCAAGAATGCAGTGATAACAAGGGGTCTCATTAGGCAACGTGAATAACACTTCGCCACCTGTTCCGCGAGCATAGACGCCGACAAATACCGTCGGGACCGTTGAATAGGTCAGTGCCGCAATGCGCCCCTGCGTTGGCGGATGGTCGGTCGTCGCAATGACGAGATCTGCCATCAATAGACCATCCGAAAGCTCTTCGTCGTGACGATGACGCAAGTCCATGTGATGCCCAAAGACCTGAGCTTCTGGACGTATTTCACCGAGAATTTCTTTGAGTGCCTCGACCTTGGGGCGACCGATGTCTTTCTGTCGATAGATGGTCCGGCAGATATTCGTTGCCGAAACGGTATCCATGTCGGCGACCGACAAGTGGCGCACGCCAGATCGGATAAGAAGCCAAGCGATGAGGCTGCCGACGGAACCGGCACCAATGAGCGTAACGCGCTTCTGTTCCAAAACAGTCGGGTCGAACAGACCCAAGTGGCGGTCGTGAAATTGTTCGGTCATGATGCTTTTCTCCATGCTGTCCAAAGGGAACGTTGTCTGGGATTGTTGGCCTTGATTCGGGTGATGCGTTTCGGCATGTTTGAGGTGTCTGCCCATATCTTGGCCTGCCCAAGCAAATCGCTGAGTGAGCGACGACTTGACCAGGTTTGTGATTCGAGCAATTGCGGATACGGGACGGGAAGTAAGTCTTCGCCGTGTTCAATGAGAATATCTGGTGCGTTGAGTGGATACTCAGGTGGCAACAGAACCCAGAGAATCTTTCCTGAATGCTCAGTCCTCAATGCTTGGTTATCGCCGCTTCGGCGATGCGATACCTTCCACCCAGCTTCCTTTAGCTGCCGAATATCTTCGACGATTCGCGAGGTAATGAGTCCAGAAGGTGCACCATTCTGCGCATTCTTTGCTCCCTTCGCAAACCCCTCAAGGCTTTGCTGGTTAGCAGTCTTCTCAATAGCTGCGTCGGCATAGACAACAATGTTTTCGATGCGGCGTATCTTCGCCTCTCTGCCTTCGGCAATGAAGAATCGAGTTTCTAAATGGCCGCTGGTACGAGTGGTGAGCGGCAGAAGGACTCGGCAGATGCCGTAGTCCGGATCATTGATCATTCGGCGAGCTGTCTGCTGGTCGGTGGAGGACAGCGATGCGCATCCTTTCGGATGCACGTGCCAGGCACCGAGGAAGCGAAGGCCGCGCAATTCTGCTGCCTCCAGTTGGGGCTGCAGATGAGTGACGTCGAACTGATAGGCACTTGCTGACCGTCTCGCTTCTGGGCCTGATGCGATGAGCTCCGAGATGGTGTTCGCGTCGGGGCCTACCAGAACCCCGCCGGTTTCAACGTCAAATCGACGCGCTTCACTGTGCATGCCGTCGAGTACGCTCTGATGCACTCGCAGTTCCGACGCGAAGACGTCAGGCTTTAGGCGTGTGTGAGTTTGAGGGGTTCGTTCGCCACTATTTTCGAGCGAGACGTTTTCCTGAGCCTCACGGTTGTCTTCAACTTGCCCGTCATCGGTTACATACACCTCCCGCGAATTGCGGAGGCTTTCTACGATTCGATTCAAATCTCTAGCCATGATACTTTGCCTTTCATCGCGAGGTTGAGCGTTACTCGCACTCGCCATATTCGTTCATGCGTAATGGGCGGCGATTGTTTCGATGTTCGTTGTCGTTTGTTTTGGGTGGTAACCTGCGGGGCGTAGGGCTTGGCTGATAAGAAAGGCCCGACGCTATTCCCCTGAGCAGAGCGCCCATGAGGCCAATAAATATGATGCCCCCGATGAGCGTACCGAGTCCGCCGCCAGATGACGAACCTGTTCCTGCATTGTTTGACATGGTCTTTGATTCCTTTGTTGTGGGTATTCCTAAGGTAAGAAAAGAAGTCTCAATGTTGTGGCGCCATCCACTCTCCAGTCGCGACCCAGAGCTCGTAGGCAAAAATCCACACGACCACGCGATTACGCACCACTAACGCCGTTGTCTTGGCGGCCCCGTCGTGGGACGTACTGAAGAGACACAGCGAACCGTCGCTGAAGCGATGAGGGGCGCTGGTGATAACGGGTGAAATAATGAAACCTTGTGGCCGTTCGTAGGGGAAGCGAAGCGGGTAACTTATCTTGACCTGATACAGTCTGTTGGTTTGTGACCGAAGACTCTCAAGCCAGTAGAGCTGGTCGCCATTTTCATAGAGGCGGGCTTTCGAGCGCTTCGCCATGAGTTGAACCTCGATAGCGCAGCGCTCCGGATCATTTTCGTGCCAAGTGGACATGATCCAACATGCAATCCACCTCGCAAACGTTTCATTTGTGTCTCGATATTTGATTCGGCGATCCAACGAAGCGAGGTTCCATTGGTGACGACGCGATTTCGGCCGAACGGAAGTTTCCGTATTCGAGTAGACCTTTGCATCTACTCACCAAGTCGATCAGTCCTCAGTATTGCTCATGCACGTGAACCACACAGTTCCATCGTGATGAGACCACCTATGTAAATCAAGAGTTCAACTGCGACTTACGAAAGGCAATCCTCGCTATTACTCATCATCGTCGTCTATTGGCCAGCAGTGATCGTTCGCGGGGATGAATGCGGTGTCCCTTATATTATGTGTCGCAAAGATTTTTCTGGCCGCTTTTCGCGCACGAAAGCGTGCGCTTCGCTGCGTGTCCGATAGTGGAGACTTGTCGTCAAGCTCGAGTCGTCGAACCTCTTCTTGCAGAGTCTTCTGGTGAGATTCAAGCAGTTGTCCGAATGCTTCGCGCACAAGTTCACGTTTCTCCATGTATTCGTTTCGCCAGACATGCTCGGATTCGCAATCCTGACCAACGATCGTACCGAAGTCGATTTCGACTCCTTCGGCATCGCGATTCGCCATCAGTTCCGCAAGTTCGACTCGCAGACTTCTGTGGCGCGCCAGCGCTAGGCGTCGAATAGCCTCATAGAGCCACGTACAGTACTGCGGCAAATTGCGAAAACTTACTTCTTGTTTCTTGACCCGCTCGACCGCGATCAATCGTGCGGTTTGTACAACGTTCTTAGCTTCAGAATCGTTAGCGGAGTCAAGATATTTTCGGGCACGTCGATTGAACCTCTCGAGATTCTGTGGATCCGCGATTTGTTCTGTGAGCTCTTCAAAAGTAAAGATGCCATCATCGACGGCGTGGGATCCTGTCTTTGATTTGTCTCCAGCAAGACGCTTGTTACGACGAGGCCCTTTTTTCGGTTCTAATCCAGCCTCCTTCCGGATGAGATGCCGCAATCGATGGGAAACACTCTCAACACTAAAGAAGCGGGAATTTTCGATGTTGTAGAGAAAATGTTCGAGCCCGCACTTTACTGCTCGCGAAGCCGCATCAGCGTTGCCAAGAACTTTAGCGAGCTGACGTTGCATGAGTTCAGTAACATCGGCCACCACCTTGTCTAGTTCTTGAGGTGTCACCGCCACCAGTGGAGTTGCTTGGCCGTTGTTTGCCGAGGTCGCATCAGGGGAGCTTTCGTCCACCTGTGGGGGTGGGACGGGGGTATTGACCAATTGGTCGATGTGTGCTAATGTACTACATTCATGGGCCCTCCGCGGCGAGTTGCTGGACGTGTCGTCACAGCTCTCCGCGAGGGGCTCGATATGGGACTCGATATCTGGCTTTTGCATGGGTCGTCTCCGTGCACTGACTTGGGTCGAGGTAGAGCAGCGGTTGCGACGCTGCATTTACAACCCAATCTAGCCTCTCGACTACTTCGCTCGACTGGGTTTTGTGAGACAACATGTTCACGAAACCCAGTCTTTTCTTTTTCAAAAGCACCGTCAGCACAATTACTCGTTACTGTTTCGATGCGCGGATTCCAGTAATTTCGTTCCGCTGGGAGGGCTGAAATCGCGCTGTTTTGGCGAGCCAGAGCACGTGTTACTGTAACAGGCCATGGCCACTCGAAAGCGACCACGCGCAATGCCGCGTGCCCAATTTGCCACTGACACGTTTTTGATCAGCCTTCCTGAGGGCGTCGAGGCAAGGAAACGGCACATACATTTGTGTACATCCGTCTTAGATGACACAGACAATACTGACAACCAGGCGGAGATCGAGCGCCGTGTACATCGATGCATCGTGTTGGATGACTGCGCCAATTTGCCCAATGACTTCACAACTTGGCCCGAATTTAATACGGAGTCCCGTACATATGATTGCAATGGAGACATGGCGCAGAGATTTCCGTTACTTGGGTTTCCCAGCAAAAGGACGTGCAGCAAGTGCCACTACAATGGAGAACTGTCATTGCCATGCAGCGATCATGAGGAGGCAGTTCCACCTCAATCTCGTCATACATTTCACTTTCTGCTCTCTCTTGCAGTTAGTCAAAATCATGCTCTCATTAGAGACGCAATTCAGCGTCGCGATGGCTATTGGAATGAGAAAGCACTCAATCAAGTTCTCAAAATCAAGTTCGGCATCGTCTCCGAACTCATCACGATTGTAGGTGGGCGTGGCAAGGGTGCCAAACTGATTACGCTTCTGCCGAATGTGGATATTACGGTCTACACTCCAACTAAGAACGGTACGCTCAGAATAATAAGCCCAGATGAGACAGCAAAGATGTATCGGTGGTGTTTCGGGCGCCAGCGGCCGACGAAAGAACCATTAAGTCGCGAGAAGAAGCCAGACACCAAACTTCCCCCAAATAATCTGCCCACGACCTTAGGATATGTTGTCGAGCGCCGTGAAAAGCTTGATGAAATTGCTAAGGAATTCAGCACTAGTCGAATAGTGTGCATTACAGGCCTTCCAGCTACTGGCAAAACGTGGCTCGCGCGCCATTACGCACGCGAGGCCAAGGGAAAATATCCGGGCGGCATCTGGAATGTCAACGCCAAACGCGGTCCCGTTGACGCGATGATCCAGTTACAACCTGTACTACTCGCGGACGCACCGCCGGACGTGCGCGAGTGCCTTCAACGTGTTCAACAAAGTCATTCCGACCAAGGACTTGCTGATGCAGTAAGAATCTCGCTTGAAAAGGCACAACACGCCAGCCTCCTCATCCTGGACGGTGTTGACTGTTCTGAGTGGACAGATTACCTCCCACGCGGAAATGTGTGCATTCTGCAGACTACGATAGATACGAGATACTCTCTCGTAAAGGATCCAATCCACCTCGGCGTATTCACCAGTGATGAATCGCAAACGTTATGCGACCATGTTGTCCCGAAAACATCCAAGAGTGAAGAAGCAAGCCGCGATCGAGTAATTGACAATTTGCTTGGCCACTACCCCCTTGCAGTGGCACTTGCCGCGGCTGCCGTATCGAGTGATAGTCTCGAACTGACGTGGCAAGAGTATGAGTCAGAATTGCGAAAGAATCCCCATCTTATCGATGCGCTCGCGCCGCAAATCGACTATAGGAATTGCCTATTCGCGGCGATTGATATTTCTTTGGATCGTTGTTTCACGGACAGGTATGGCTGCTTGTTGCTTATCGGCATGGCATCGTTTGCGCAATCGCCCATCCCTTTCGAATGGATTGCCGTGGCCGCCGGATTGACTAACGAAATTGATAGAAAGCTTTCACTACTCACGCCTCGCTGTCTTAGGATCGCTTATACAGCAGGAGGGAAGCAACCTTGGCAAGACTGGGATAGCGCGTTCAACCTCATGGGTGCGCTAGCTGCCCGCGCATTTCGAAAAACGTATGCAGCACATCCTGAGGACATTGAGGATAGAAGCCGTCACAACTCGGCTCAGAATGGCGGAAACCTAAAGGGGTACTCCCGACACGAGTACTACCTGGAAACACATTCATTGGTGCACGAGAGAATCCGCGAGAGAGTCGCGGATCAATTCAAACAACAGTTGATAGAAGCACAGCATAAATTGATATCGCATCTTGCCACGCACTTCACGCCACATCAAGTGCAACTGAGCCAGGACATCCTGCTGTTGCTTGAAATGGCAAAACGAGTTGATGCGGAGGCAGACTGGCTACGTATCCCAGAAGTTCAAGGGTGGTTTATTAAGGAGCGCTTCAGTCGCAAAATCGACCTGACGGAGCGCACATTGCAGGTCGCAAAGCAGGTTTTCGAACCCAATGATCCGCATCAAGCAATCTACCTGTATCGACACGGAAAGGCTTTGTCACGCGTACACCGAATGGATGCGGTTCCGTTCCTGTCCGATGCGTTATCACTGTGTCAGAGTCCCCATCCGGTAGCGCAAACATTAGCGAGCGACATTCACAAAACACTGGCTCGCCTGTACAGCAAGAATCCGCACGCCCTCGTTGAAGCGCGCCATCACTACCAACAAGTGCTTTTAGGAGCCGAACGGATCGGCACTACGGAGGCATCGACCGAGCATCGCTCTCTGCTAGTAGAGCTGGCAGGTATTGTCGCGACATGTGAGGACTTTTCGGAACTTCGAACTCTATTGGAGGCTATCGTCAATATTGACCTTATCGCATTGGAAAGGGGAAACTGGATTCCGAACGTACGACTACTGACCAACATGCTTCCCTATTCCGAAGCAATGCCATTGCTCGAACAAGCCAATGAGATAACGAAGCATGACATAGCTGACGCCGATAAGCAGAATCCTCTTGATGAACTATTGCTTCCCAATGTTGAACACAGGCTTGACCTGGCCGAATTACTAATTGAGATGGGCAAGGACTCTGAAGCGCTCGAAATCGTGAAGCAGGCCAGCGTAATAACTCAGAACGTTGACAACAAACTACAGATTGGGCTTTCGCTCGCTTGGTTTCGAATATACAAAGTATTCATCGAACTCGGCCAGTTCAAGGAAGCGGAGGATATTATTGGGGCATTGGAGGCAGACTATGGTGATTGCCACCTTGACGCGGATTCTGATTTCCTACTGCACCGAATATACGTTTACTTTGGCCTAAATGCCAGGGAGAATGCACTTTCGGCACTGCAGTCTGCGTTGGAGCTGACGCAAGGGACATGGGACATGATGACGAGTGTCACCTTCCTTCGTGGCGCAATTCAAAGTGTTCCCCTGAGCGAAGAAGGGTGCTGTCGCATTGCGATCGAGCAGTCGAATCGGTTGTTGGAAATGGCCCGCGAGTTACACTTGCCGCATACTGACGTAGTTACTAGAACTTACCTGTCAATTGCGTTGTACGCGCGAGGGTTGAGAGAGGACGCGATCGTTGAGGCCCGAAAGATACTAGAGCGTTCTGACGCAATGCCACGGGAAGCACGCCAAATGCTAATTAGAGAATGGACTAGTCTTGCGATCAAATTCGGGCGTCGTCACCCTGACAAGCGAAATGATCTGTCGCAGCTACGGGCCAGCCTTATTTCGACTCAATGGAATGATGAATCTCTAGAGACTATTCTTGCCGATCTTCATGAGAAGCTCGTCGCAAGCGGAATGGATGATTGTATATTTGACGAATGTTTCCAAGAAGCGCTACGTGAATGCAACAACAACGTGGACGCATGAATTGAAGTAGGAATATCCGCGAGGATGCTGGGCTGTGATGAATGATGCTGCGGCAACACCACCGCTCGCCCTCGTCATTTTGGTACGTGGTCGGTTCACACGGTGTCCGTTTTGGCTTGCCGAGTCCCACCGCCACTCTTCGCGAGCGTGCTCTCGGCACGACCTTGCGTATTGCCTTGTTGTGACCACATTTGTGACCGTTGCCTTCGTTTCTGTCAGCATGTGTCGGATTGACTGGACAAGCTTGCATCGACCTCGTTTGCTGGGTTGTGCGATTTCGTACTAAGTCATGCGAATGAGTACGACAAGTCTGGTGTACTTAGGCGGGGTTTTTTCGATTCCCGCTACCCGCTCCAAGCAAAGCCGACCCCAAAGGGCCAAAGGGTCGTCTTTGCGCCGCCCACGTGGAGCGAAACTTTGGACGTCGGCAGATGTGCACGATAGGAGTATCACGATTCAGATCGATGTCATCCCATCTCACGGCAGCAGCTTCGCTGAATCGCACACCGTCGTGGTCGAGACGGAGCGTGCCGCCCAATGTGGCCCGGCAACGATGACGTTGACCAACGCCGTAATCGACACGGCCCAACGCCGTTCGCGCGTTGTACATGCCTCGGCGGAATCCGCGAGCGCGGCCATTGCCGGCGAGCCACGACTCGCGAAAGCGGCGGCTATACTTTGCACGCGATACGTCCGAAATCGGCACGTTTGCGCCCATCGTGACTGGCCAGCTGATGATGGTCTGTCGAAATTTAGGCTATTTGAGTGCCGCAAGCATTGTATTGACACTGCAGAAGCGGTCCCCTACTGTAATAGATACGGTGCCGAGGGCGTGACTTCGCCTTGTCGGAACCTCGTTCGACACGAGCTCTTCGCGTTGCGTTCGCGTTGGAGAGCACGACCCGTCGAACGGATGAGTATATGGAATACCTACAACACATTCTGCTCTTCACTGGCCCGCCCGGCGTTGGCAAGACAACTCTAGTGAGGTCTCTAGCTAATCGATTCGATTCGAATACGACAGCAGGCTTCTATACAAACGAGGTGCGTATCGACGGACGTAGGCAGGGATTCAGCGTCGAGATCATACCCTCAGGGCAAGCTGGACTGTTGGCCAGTCCCAGTATCGCAAGTCCTGTAAGGTTTGGAACCATTCTTCCGGACGGAACACGAAGGCTAGGTGTTACGCTGGAGTTCTTGGAGAATGTCGCGTGCCCGACGATAGCGGAACCGCCAGGGTCAACAAGATTAGTCGTGATCGACGAGATCGGGCCAATGCAAGCGACGTCGACCAGATTTCGTGAGGTCGTCGAAAGTCTTCTGCAACGGCAGTACGTTGTTTTGGGAACAATCTCCGACTCGGATGATCCTTGGATATCTGGTATTCGCAACGACACACGCACAGCGCTGTTCACCATATGCAGATCCAATCGAGACATCCTTGTAGACGCTCTAGCTCTGTTTCTAGCGAAGCATTTTTATCTCCCCGCCTCTAACAACGACGCTGGCCAATGATTGGAACTAACTCTTATGCCAAACAAAGATAACGCTTCGATTGGGTCTGCGTGTGCCGGTCAAGAGTCGTTGAGCCAACCCATCATACCGTCGTTGCCTAGCACCCCGGCAATGTTGTTGCTTTTTAGTTGTCTAAATCAAGTGGGCGCGTTTGTGCCTCTAATTGTTCTGCGGGGAATCTACGTGGAGATGTACGAACAACTCGGGCTCGACGAGTCTACTAGTGCGACGACCGCATTCGAAAGCGCTTTGCTAGAACTGCGACAGCGCGGTAAGCTCAGGTGTGACGAGATACGACGGCCACACCGTGAACAACCAGACGTCTTTCTACGTACGCCTCAAGTGCTCGCTCAGGAACTGGAAAGCTTCTCACCACAACCCAACTTCGACCGAACGATGTGTCTTAGAATTTGCGTGCGTCGTGTCATCGACCTGGTGACCAACTCGCACATCGTCCCGGAATATGATCCGACCTGGATTGGCAAAATCGTTGACGGCTGCTCAGAAATCAGCGAGCCCTCGATCATACTTGAATTTGCCGAGGTGTTGCTGAATAGGAATGGCCCCTTTCGTCGGTATGCGCCACCAGAAAAGTTGGGCCTATTCGCACGACTTGCATTTAGCACGGTGAGCGCCGCCACCGACAAGGACCGGAAGATCTACTTCGGACTCGTTTGGGGCGAGAGTCTGTTCAGGTTGGGGCATCTCGACGAATCGGAGAGCGTTTTTCGGAAATGCGAATCGCTAACCCCGCCGGCTGCTCGTGCGCTGCAAGTACTTCGTGCGCTGGGACAGATTGAACATCGGCGCGGCCGATATCTCGAGGCCTTGCTATTATATTCCGATGCATGCGGTCACGTGCACGACGCACCGAAAGAATATGTCGCAACGCTGCATCATCACATTGCCAAGTCCCTATTTCGGCTTGGTCGCTACGATGAGGCAGAAAGACGCCTAAAGGAAGAAATCGAAATCAGAATAGAGAGTGGCCAAGGGGTCGCAGTTTTGAGAGCTCGGCACGAGTTAGCGAGAATCGCCCAAGCAAGAGGGCAATTTCATGAGGCTAAGAAAGAGTACCTATTGATTCTTGATGGCTTCATTGCGGAAGGTGATCCTAGACTTTTGCCCGCTCCGCTATATCAGCTCGCTCTACTTCATCTGGAGCGACGGGAGATAGAAGAGGCGAGGCGCTACCACAAACAACTGTCCGAAGTGGTGGACAGTTCTGACGATATGCTTTGGAAAACGCTATCAACGCTCGCCCTTGCAATGATTGAGTTCGAGTGTGGTGGGCACGCTCCCGCGATCGAGAAGTTCCGTACGGTGTTGCGCGCTTCCAACACTCTTCGGCTTAGGCAAGTACAGGAGGACGTAAGCGACTGGGTAAGAAAGCAGATCGTGAGAAGTTCAAGTTCGGTGTCCGATGGGACCCGGGCTGCGAACCTCGGTTTGCTCGCGCTAGCTGTAAATGAGCATCTGAGCCCGGACAAGGCAGAAAAGGCAAGCCGCTACTCGCGTCAGCCAGATCGAATTCAATCGATCGCGGTAGAATTTCGTTCAAATAGTAAACTAAGAACGATGCGGTGGACCCATGGCCAATGGTCCTGTGATTGCCAATACTACCAAGACAAACACATCTGTAGCCACCTGGTCGCACTTGCGTTGATGGATCTGTCCACGTGGTCGCCATTAATAGCTGGGAGTGAGAGCAAGTAACGCTTCGTGCTGCACGATTGGCGGCGCCCGGTGCTTGTCAACGCGAGAAGGCATCAAAAGGAATTGGATCAGTGAGAGGACTACATGACTGAATTGCTCCTTGACTCTGCATGTCTGCTAGCTGAACGGTCTCTTGAAACAATGTATGGTTCATGGAACGAGTACCTATTTAGTTATGCAAATTGGGAAATTGTCGTGCTGAGCTTTGGTAAGTGGAGGGAGAATGTTGACGTCAAGGTCCGCATACATTCTACCTGTCTTGCCGCGCATTATTTGTTCAGTATTGAATGCGATTGCAGAGAGCAATTGGAATCGGCTTTTCTCGACATTGCTGCCGAAGGGTGCGGACTAATTGTGTTGCTCGACCAGGATGGCCGAGGGAACGGTCACGCAGCTCTAATGCGGGCTGCTATATTCTCGAAGGCACATGGGTCAACCCAATCAGAGGCTTATCATGCGTTAGGTTACCCCACTGATTCACGCTCGTATAATGGGGCTTGTGTAGTATTGCGAAAACTCGGAGTGTCGTCTGTTAGACTACTCACGAATAACCCTCAAAAGGCGGAGACACTGCGCAGTTTTGGTCTCAAAGTCACCACAGAAAGACTCGTCGTTCAATCGGCAAGCAAAGTTGACTTACAGGAATATTACCGTAAGAAGGCTTTAGAGGGACACTTGGTTGAACCCGACTCTCACGGGCAGTAATTGGGTGTCGAGAGCCAGCAACAATCTTGGGAGGCTTGGATGACAGTTATCGTAAACCCCTTCGATGGGGAAGTGAGTGAAAATGAAATTGACGTGTGGCTTGAGCAATTTGAGTCACAAGAAAGACCTCATTTAGTTCGACTCTTACAACACTTCAGGTACTACAGTCTCCGCAGGTACGCGTTGCTCGTCCGAGAATTGCCGAGCAAGCTTGCCGCACTAGTCTCGGGCGATCCATGCGAGTTCACATATGCTTCTATCGGTCGAATAGAGGACAGTGGTTCCCTCGCGCTCTACTTCTATGGGCAGGCTCTCGGAAGGCGTCAGCTGCGCACGATTGATATCGAGAAGTTATCGGAGGCGCCTGAGGCACCCATCGTACTGTTCGACGACTATGTTGGAACGGGATACGAGGGCGTGAAGGTCTGGAACGACTATGTTAGACCGTTGCAGCGCAGAGTTACGGTGGTATTTGCGGCGGTTGTTGGCACGCAGCAAGGCGGGCAATATCTTGAGCAAAGCACTGGATTCGCACTAGCAATTGGCGAAACAATTGACCCAACTCGCGCGCTACGTGAGGAATCAGTATTGCTTCGGCGTGATGAACGAGAGGTAGTCCTAGCGATTCTGGAAAAATACACCAAACTGTTGTCGGCACACCATTGCTACGCCGGTGGCCACCAGGCAGGGACCCTCGTTGGATTTTCTATAACACTCCGGTGAGTACATATCCAATCTTCTGGTTGACTGCTAATGGGTGGAGACCTCTCCTATCTCATCGCGACGACGAACAGCCTAAGCTCATTGAAGCGAGAAGGGGCCTAGCTAGAGGATTCAACAAATTCACCGCTGCGGAATTGCCGCCCGAAGCCTGCAATGCGTTGATCAGAGAATTTGGCTCACATCGTATCGCTATGGGTCTAATACCCGCCTTTGAAGAGCTAAATTTAGGGACTACTGTTGTCTTCGAATTGTTGGATCTGGTCAAGAAGCTCAAGAACTATCCTCATGAAAAGAAGCAAGTCAGGGCTGCGTTCCTCGTGACGCGATCCGAACGTGCTAAATTCTATACCGAAGCTTCTAGATTCGACATAGATCGCGATCTGGGTATAGGGCAGATTGAGAAGGCGATCACTATTGTTACTGTTGTTCGACGGGCTAGAAGCTGCCACGGTCGTATCGACTAGCGGCAAGATACTCGGTACTCGTCGCATACGAACCATCCCCGACGACATATGACCCTTTCCCAGATCGTTACACTGGGCCCATGTCAATGTCCAGAGACGGTCTTTTGTTCCTCTTCCTGGGAAATGGTCGGGTTCACCTATTCGGACACGGGCACCTTCTTGCATCCCACCGGAAAATGACTTGGTATTCACATTCTCGCGAACTAATGAGGAACGCGAGCCGAGAGCTCTCTGAAAGGCATGGCGTTCCACAAAGTACAATTCTGGAGGTGCTGAGACTCGCATATCTTATCTCTGACCAAGAGAAGGGCGCACTCATAGCGCTTGGTGACGACGAAAGAGTACTAACCCTCGCCAGGAGATCAGACAGTGATGGTTACGCGTGGCGCCCAATGAACCTCCGCCAGAAAGCGGACGCGGCCATTGTGGGCCTTATGAGTCAGGACAAGGCAACCATCATTGCGGCGGATGGTGACGTGCGTTGCGGTCGCGTCGCTCTTCAGCCCCCGGAGGATGTCGTGACCGTCGAGGAGACAGGAAAAGGAACCAGGCACGGGACCGCTGCCGTGATGTCGGCGGCCACTAACGCTATCTGCATTGCGGTATCTGACGACGGTGAAATCAGCGTGTACTCAGGCGGAGAACTCGCCTACCGAACCGTTATCTAAAGCTCATCGTGAACCTGAGAAACTACAAGTTTATTGCAAAGGCAATCATGCTCCGGTACCGAAACGGGCATAGCTATGGGGATGCTGACCAACTTCCTCGTCGCCAAACAGTCGCCGTGACTCAGCCCGAGTGAGGTATTGCGGAATTAGGTGGAAAGTATCGATGGTGCCGAATGATCGGGGCGCGTGTGAGGAACCCCCATTCAACCGCGCAGACAAATGCTTTCCGAAGAATCGTGAGAATGTTGTTCGCACGTTTGATGCTCATGCCCTTTCTCAACCACTGGGCAACGGCCGCATCGACCATGTTCGTCGAAATGTGACTCAGTTGCATATGACCGAAT
Organism: uncultured delta proteobacterium; assembly: GCA_963819085.1. Lineage (GTDB taxonomy): Bacteria > Myxococcota_A > Polyangia > Polyangiales > Polyangiaceae > FEN-1139. The sequence goes on along the minus strand of CAWFUX010000037.1, from coordinate 82,710 downwards.
GAGGGGATCAGGCGAGTGCGCAGAGCGCATTCTTTTTCGCGCTGCGTGGACGGACGATTCGCGACGGTCACATAGTCGGCCATCCAGCGTTTTGCGAAGTCAGTGAATGTCGAGCAACTATGCAAGGGAGAGAAATCGCCGGTTAGTTCGGCATTCGCGATCTCGTATCGCATTTGCTGCTCTTCTTCGAGCGCTCCTTCGAGTGATTGAACATGCGCCTTGCGGCGAATTCTCCGACCATTTGCGCGGAGATCGATGTACCACGGACTACGGCGGCCATCGCGTTGATGTGTAGGCATATGGGCGGGACCTTATCGCAAGCATGTCAATACAAGCAAGTCGGACGAATCACGTTTCTCTATGTTGACTTGTTTGGGTTTTGACGTCTTGACGCGATGAGCATTGCATTGAAACTACGTGTCTGGCACTGTCATTGTGAATTAATCCAAAGCGGAAGAGCGCAAACTGTTTAGCTTACATCCACGAAAAGCTAAGGGCGTTCGGACGTTAAGTGAGGTTGATATCAAGAAAATATTATGCACGTCACCAACTACCTAGTCTTAGGAGTATTTACCGGTTACGGCCTCGCACTCATTGTAATACTGATCAAGCTCGCCATCCGCCAGTGGCGAAGACGTTGTTTTATTAAGACTGTAGGCGATGCGTTGTCCAGAGACAGCCAACTTACGATCTCTGACGTCAGGAACATTTTCGGCGGTGTATACGATCTCGACGAAGAAGAGGACGATAGCCCTAGCGATATGGCTCGCCTCATGAAAAAAGTTCTCATTTCTATTTACGAAACAGGCTCTGCTGATAAGCAAGAGCAGATCGCCGTTTTGAACAAATTAATTGATGAGTGCAACAAGATCTCCCCTTACTACAGACTGCCAAAGAAGGAGCGCCTGATTTTCACTGACTTGGAGTCTCATCTGTCAGCCCATCTGACGGATGACGTTAGGCGGAAGCTTTATGAACTGGTGGCGCAGATGCTCCACGAAAAAGAAGTTTGCGAAAAGTTGAAGAAGAATAACCGGTGGTCGATCCCTCTTGCAATTATCGGTAATGCTTTGACCATCATCTTCGGCATCATGTCATTGACTCGATGATCCGTTGCTTACGCCACTCAATTCACGAAGAATTGCGCAACCACGCCATTTTGCCACAACCACTGGACAGACATGCAAGAGCGGTGCATTCTACAGGTAAGCTTTTAGATCATGCTGGGCTCTGTTTACGGCTCGACTAGCACAAGAGAATGGATCCATTTCTTGCACCACATTTTTGAGATGACGTTGCTGTTTATATCGAATTCGACAATAACGCGGAATTAAACTTCTATGTTGCTACCCGACAACGAAACCAAAGTTGATCTTCTAAACAACGAGGCAATCGCCACCACGATTGTTACTCTTCTCCGGGAACACCCAGATCAACCCGTCACCATCGGAGTTCACGGAGACTGGGGGGCCGGGAAATCGAGTATTCTTGAAATGCTCGAAACGCAGCTTAACAGCCAGAAGGATGTTCTATGTCTCAAGTTCAACGGATGGCGGTTTCAGGGTTTTGAAGACGCCAAAATTGCCCTCATCGAGGGCATCGTTACTGGCTTGCTTGAGAAGCGACCTGCACTTACTAAAGCCGCGAATTCAGTGAAGGAAGTCTTCAAGCGAATTGATTGGTTAAAGGTGGCAAAAAGCGCTGGCGGATTGGCTCTAACTGCGTTTACAGGTATTCCCAATCTCAGTTTACTCTCCACAGCGGTTGAGGGACTGAAGAATTTGGCGGCCAATCCAACTAGTCTACTTACACCGCAGAACGTTGAAGCCGCCGCGAGAAATATGGAAGGTCTGATACGTCCAGGCAGTGATTCGAAGAATGTGCCCGAAGAAGTGGCTGAGTTTCGCAAAGCCTTCGAGCACCTATTGGAAGAAGCGAAAATAACTCAACTCGTGGTTCTTATCGATGACCTTGATCGCTGTCTACCAGACACTGCAATTGAAACTCTCGAAGCGATTCGGCTTTTCGTTTTTACGCCGCGAACCGCATTTGTTGTCGCGACCGACGAGGCCATGATTGAGTATGCGGTACGAAGACATTTTCCAGATCTTCCTGAAACGACTGGTCCGCGTGAATACGCACGTAACTATCTCGAGAAATTGATTCAGATTCCTTTCCGTATTCCTGCTCTTGGCGAAACAGAGACACGTATTTATGTGACTCTTCTTCTCGTTGGCGGAAAGCTCGGTGAGAATAGCGTAGGTTTTCGAAAGTTGATTGACGTATCGCGTGATCGACTTAAGCGACCCTGGCAAGAAGATTCCCTTGATGCAGCTGCGATCAGTAATGCTCTTGGGACGGAGATATCACAAGTCTCGGACGATCTCGCTCTCTCCGATCAGATTGGGCCGGTCCTAGCCGGTGGGACACAAGGCAACCCGCGACAGATTAAGCGGTTCTTGAACGCGCTATTGTTAAGAAAAGGAACGGCTGACGCGCGTGGATTCGGCGATGATGTGAAGTTACCAGTGCTCGCAAAACTGATGCTCGCAGAACGATTTCAAGCCCCTCTATTCGACCAAATCGCTTTTGTCGCAGCTATAAATCCCACCGGACGGTGTCCCGAGTTGGCAGCTTTGGAAGCCTCGATTTCTACTATTGAACGATCAACTTCGGAAACAAAATCGACTTTACCTAAACAGGGCGCGTCACCGAGTTCAAAACCGACATCAAGTTCAGACAAGAGCAAAACAACTGAAAGTAGCCTTCTGTCCAATTGGCTTTCTTCGGAATCGGTGCTCGCATGGGCACGTGTTAGCCCCCAACTTGCTGATATTGATTTGCGTCCATACCTATTTGTTGCCAAAGACCGAAAGGATTACTTTGGCGCAACGTCGGTACTTGGTCATCTTGCCGCTGTCGTCGATCAACTCCTAGGAAAGAAGTTGCAGGTGCAAGGTCTCCAATCCAACTTGGCGAAGTTAGCGCCGGATGAAGCTGCAAAAGTGTTTGAGGGACTTCGAGTGCGTATTATGAGTTCTGGCGACTTCAAGAATTCGCCCGCTGGTGCTGATGGATTGGGAGTTCTTGTAAAAGTACATCCTGCTCTTGAGTCCCAACTTCTAGATTTCCTTGACGCTCTACCATGCGAACGACTTGGCACATGGGTGTTGAGCGGATGGTCGGATGCGATTAGGAGCCAATCAGGGATTGCGCGATTCGATCGCTTGCTCGAGAAATGGAAAGCTCATACTGAAAATAGGGTTCTAAGTATGGCGGCATCCTCGACACTCCACGTACCTACGACGCCAAGAAGTAATCGCTGATGCTATGGGCACATCAAATCCATACGGAGGTCCGAAAGGGGGAACGCCACTTGTTCCTTCTTGGCTTGACTTACCGGGTGATTCATCTGCGAATAACGGTGTTGAGACGGGCTTGCCAAGTGACGGTGAGACATCCAATTCACTGAATCCAGAAACAGGTCAGACGCAAGTCCCGCCCGCTATTCCGTCAGTTGCAGTTTCTGCTCGATTTGCCACGGCCAGGAATAATTTCTCCCGCTTCGTTCGCTCTGGAGGTAGCGATCGTAAGCGACTCGGCCACGCTATTTCGAATTATGTTTCAACCGCAGCAGGTGGTTCTCGTCAGGCAGCTCGACGAATGGGGGCCTCACGCGCCGCAGGTGCAGGTTTAATTGGATTCCTAAACGATGCGCGGAGTCACGGGGTACAAAATGCCCTTCGTACACTAAATCTCGACGCGCTCGCCGGTCGCCCCATTGAAGAAGTTTTTCTCGGACTAGCTGACTATGTATGTCCTGAAGGTAGCACTGTTGACGACGGAATCGCGCGTTCGGCATTTATCGAGATGATCGTAGAATTGAGTCAGGTTGGAATTGAATCTTTGGATTCACTTACCGTTGATCAGATGAATACCGTCTTTGAGATATTCGCAACCAATGCTATTGAGGCTCGTATTTGTAATGACATCGGCATGAAGGCTATTAGCCTTCCGGCAAATGTCGCCGAGGCGCAATATATAGAGGATCAGCTCCATGACTTTATTCAGCGTGGGGTGTCTGATGCATTGACTAGAGCCCGCCACGCTCTCGAAACTCTTACCGAGTCTCGCGTACTCGAATTTGTAGACAAAGTCTACGAGTCTGCATTCGCGCTGCTACAGGCGTTAGGCGAGAGTGAGGACTAGACCAATATGAACAAACATCTTATTGTCGGTCACTTCGGGTCTGAGAACCAACCAATCGTATCAACCGTTTCGGGCGAACTCGTAACGCTAGTCGATTTACTTACTCCGAGTGGTCGTTTGCACCATGGTATTAGTCAGACGTTGGACGAGCTCAAGGCGATTCAAGTGTATCCATCCGAAGTGGGGTTGGACTTGTTTGTGCTGGCCACACTCGTGCATCTTGCTGACACGCGAATTTCGCGTGTAGTCGATTCGCAAGATACATGGACCAGGGAAATTCGTATTGTTGTACCGGTTCTTGATGTAGAACTGTGGAGCAGGTCGCAATCACTGGTGCAAAGAACGCTCAATTTTCTAACGGGCGACCGATGGAGTATCGAATTTTGCGCGAGACCGGAGAACGTATCAACTTTGGTTCCCGCGCGTCCGTTAGAATCAACGGGTGTTGCATTTGATGGATTGAGTTTGTTTTCTGGCGGACTCGATAGTTTGATCGGCGTAACTAACATGCTTGCAGCGGGACGGACCCCGCTCTTGGTCAGTCACGCCGGAGAGGGAGCTACAAGTGATGCGCAAAATGCCTGTTTCGACGGCATGAAGACACACTATAGTTCGAATTCATTTGCGAGAGTTCGCCATTGGCTCAACTTTCCCAAAGATCTAGTCGCTGGTTCACGCACGGAGAACACAACGCGCGGCCGTTCCTTTCTCTTCTTCGCGCTTGGCGCGTTTGTTGGCTCGGGGCTCACGTCGCCATTTGCACTGCAAGTTCCGGAAAATGGTCTTATTGCCATCAACGTACCAATGGACAAATTGAGACTGGGATCTCTCAGTACACGCACTACTCATCCATTTTACATAGCCAGATGGAATGAGCTGCTAACGATGCTAGGAATCGTTGGGAGTATTGAGAATCCGTATTGGAACATGACTAAAGGCGAAATGGCCAGAGCATGTGCGAATCAACCGCTGCTGAAACAGATCGTATCTCGATCGATGTCGTGTTCGGCTCCGACAAAAGGTCGTTGGCACGGTCAAAGCATCGAACATTGCGGTTATTGTCTGCCCTGCCTCATTCGAAGGTCTGCGCTCTTGGCTGCCTGGGGTACCGGCGCCGATCCCACCACATATACGGTGGACGTAGGGTCGCAAGTTTTGGATACACATCGAGCAGAAGGCAAGCAGGTCAGATCTTTTCAATATGCCGTTTCGCGACTGCGAGCCAATCCGGGGATCGAGCGCATTTTGATTCACAAACCAGGGTCACTTGCTGACGTAGCAGCCGACGTCAATGAGTTGGCGGCAGTGTATCGTCGTGGACTTCTTGAGGTTGACGCCTTAGTTGCCAACGCGAGAGCAGTGCCGAATAGAGCGTAGGGTTATGAAACTTCCACTAATCGATTTTCATTGTCACCTAGATCTGTACCCGAACTTCGAAGCTGCAATAGCCGAATGTGAACGGCGGGAAATCTTTACGCTTGCGGTGACGACTACTCCTAAGGCATGGCCGCGCAATCAACAACTTGTTTCACGCACCAAACATATTCGAGCGGCGCTTGGCCTGCATCCTCAACTTGTTGCCGAACGCGCTAACGAACTTCGCTTATGGGAAGAGTACCTTCCACAGGCGCGATATGTCGGCGAGGTGGGTCTCGACGCTGGGCCTAAGTTCTTTTCATCCATTGAACTTCAAAAGAAGATATTCGAACGCATCTTGCGTGCATGTGCTCGCCACGGAAATAAGATTCTTACAGTGCATAGTGTTCGCGCCACAAAACTCGTGCTTGATATGATTGAGATGTATCTTCCTGTATCACAGAGCCGAGTAGTTCTACATTGGTTCACCGGGACACAGTCGGAAGCAAAGCGAGCGATTGACTTAGGTTGCTATTTCTCGCTCAATGCAGAAATGACGAACAATCCGCGACGTGTAGACTTGATCGCAGGATTGCCCCTAAATCGTATCCTGACTGAAACGGATGGACCTTTCACAAAAACCGGCGAACAAGTTGCGCAACCAAAAGATGTTCAATTGCTCATTGATGCTTTGGCCCACATTCGCAAATCAAGCCCCGAAAAAATAGCTCAGCAGGTTTTCGGTAATCTGCGCGAGCTTGTGTCAGACGATCTGACAAATCTCACAGCAAAGCAATAGCGCGACTAAAGACCTGTCGCAGTCCCAATGTTGGTAATCTCGCCGCCACCCCCGCAGGTGTGCTCTCGGCGGGACTCGCAGTGACAAATTCTTGGTGTCCACTTTTGTGACCAGACTCTGCATTTTCGTTAATGTTTATCGGACTAAACGGACTTGGTGGAATTGCGAAATTCGCGATTTGCTCCGAAATACGGTGCTACGTGTAGCCACGTCCGACAAGTCCGGTATGCTTCGGCCGGTTTTTTTTTTTTCGATTCCCGCTACCCGCTCCACAGAAAAACAGCGCAACACAGCGCTGTTTTTTTGGGTAGCAGGAAACTGGTGACCGCGAGAACGGGTTTTCCTTGGACACTGAGAAATTCTGTGACCAAAACTTTGCTCAATGGAGCATCGAACTGGAGCGCGCGATCGAGTTCAACTTGTAAGCGGGAACGGTGGGCACCAGGGGAGAGGCAGTCAACGGAGGAGGATTCAATTGATTCGTGCTCGAAAGCATCTGCATGTATTCCCACATGAGTCCGGGCGTGACGTGGGCGTAGATTGAAGTCACTTCAAGACTCGTATGACCGAGGACCTCTTTGATTGCGGGTAGCGGGACGCCGCATGCAAGCAGCTGAGTGGCACATGAGTGCCTCAATTTGTGCCAGCTTACGATCGGAACTCCTGCCTTGATGCAAGCGGCTCTAAGAATGCGATTGGTATTCGTAGGTTTATAGAATTGGCCGGATGGGGAGGTGAAAACCCAGTCGGAATTCCGACGTTGATATCGAAGGGCGCGTAACGCGATGACGATTTCGGGAATGAGTATGATCGTTCGCCGGGATGCGCGTGTTTTTGGCTCCGTGACAATTCCGCACGCGACTCCTCGACGAATGGCAACGGTTGGTCGATTCGATTCCAGATCGAGATCGTCCCACCTCAGTGCTGCAGCTTCGCCAAAGCGCACGCCGGTGCCAAGTAAGAAGCGAACGAAAGTTTTCCAGAATCCAGGCTCCATGAAATCAAGGAGACGTGTTGACTCAGCCCGAGTGAGGTATTGCGGAATGGGTGGAAAGTACCGATGGTGTCGAATGATCGGTGCCCGTGTGAGGAATCCCCATTCAACGGCGCAGACAAGTGCTTTTCGAAGAATCGTGAGAATGTTGTTCGCGCGTTTGATGCTCATTCCATTTCTCAGCCACTGTGCAACGGCCGCATCGACCATGTTCGTCGAAATGTGACTCAGTTGCATGTGGCCGAATGAGGGGATTAATCGCGTGCGGAGAGCGCATTCCTTTTCGCGTTGTGTCGATGGACGATTCGCGACGGTGACATAGTCAGCCATCCAGCGTTTTGCGAAGTCAGCGAACGTCGAGCAACCATGTAACGGAGAGAAGTCGCCGGTTAGTTCGGCGTTCGCAATCTCGTATCGCATCTGCTGCTCCTCTTCGAGCGCTCCTTCGAGTGATTGAACATGCGCCTTGCGGCGAATTCTCCGACCATTTGCGCGGAGATCGATGTACCACGGACTACGGCGGCCATCGCGTTGATGTGTGGGCATATGGGCGCGACATTACAGAGTCGCAGCGACATCGGCAACTATCCCGGCGTGGACATCAAACGTTCCTGGCTCTTGTCATATGTGTGGTGCTTCTTGTAGTATCAAACGATGAATTTCATCGTAAGTCGAGTGTCGAAGCGACGGGTATCGCCAAAAGCGCCGCAAAATCTCCCATGCGTCGTCTTGCAGCAGGACAATTGGGATGACTATACCTACAAGACGACTTTCTCAGTTTTTTACTTTGATCCTTCGGGTCTGCTTAGTCATGTCGGTGATACGAAAATATTGCATGATTCTGACTCGACAACAGAGCTGCCCGATAGCTTTCACATCCTTGATGGGCACTACTGTTCTCTTGGACAGGATATTGAATACTACAATAACTGGATACGCGTGGCAGGAATCGATACTGCTAGAAACGTGCTTACAGCCGTGCGCGACGTTGTCGTGGACCCAAACTTCAGAGTAGGCTTTTCAGAAAGTGATGGGTTTAAGCACTCACTACTTCGTTTTTCAGAGGCTGAAAAAGCGTATAAGGAAGCAGGCACGCTCTTTGGCCATATGCCTATTACCGACTCAGGCATGTCTATGAGCTTCGAATGTCGGTTAGACGGATTCGACGAGAATCATTTAGTAGATCTCGATTTTTCGAACGATTCGGTCCTTCCCCACCGACTCATTTGCTTCGTAGGTAAGAATGGAACGGGGAAGAGTGGCGTTCTTTCGAAGCTCGCATTGTCACTCAGTGGATGGAGTCAAGCTGCAGGACGATTTACTCCCGGTCAACCTCTTTTTAGTCGCGTCCTTTGCTTTTCATATAGCGCGTTTCAACCGTTCAGAGTTCCTTATGTCAATTCGACGAGTTATCGATATTTCGGCTTATTCCAAATAGACACTGCTCCAGTAGATGCTCAAACTGAAGAGGTAATTGACACGACTTCGACCAACGAAGACGACATATTCAGTGTAGCCAAAGCACACGATATCGTTCTAGAATCAATCAAAGCTATTCATGAGCAGGATCGAATTGAGGTATGGCGTAATTTGCTTGGCATACAGGATCTCTTTGGTTCCGACGTCGCTAATATCACCGCCCGAGACGGAATAGATTCATTTGTTGCAGAGTTGCGAAAACTTAGTTCCGGTCAGCAGATGGTCGTATCGCTTTTCACGAATCTTGTAGCCCACATCCGTGACCAATCACTCGTGCTGCTCGACGAGCCTGAAACTTACCTTCACCCCACACTAACCTCGACATTCCTCCAGTTGCTTCGCAAGCTTCTCAATGAGTTTGATTCATACGCCATTATTGCAACGCATTCTCCAATTGTTGTGCAAGAAGTGCCTTCTCGTTCAGTGCGCGTGTTTGCACGACAGGGTTCTATACCTATTCAGGAAGCGCTCCCGATAGAATCGCTAGGCGCAAATCTAACTGAGATCGTTGATCATGTCTTTATGATGAATGACGACGATAAGAACTACCGGAATATTCTTGAAGAATTGATCCGAAATAAAACACTGGAAGAAGTTAACGCGCTGTTCGATGGGCGCCTCACTCTAAACGCCAGGGCCTATCTCGCCAGCCTTCAAGGGCACGAAAACTCATGAAGAATCTTCGTCAGCCCACCGACGTGGCGATCGACAACTATGACGCCATCGCCGAGGCCAAATTGGACCCACGCAAAACGCGGCTCGTAACGTTGCGTCCTCAAGTTCTGGCCCGCTATACAGACTATGCATTATGTGCAAGCGCTTTGGAGACAATTACTGATTCAGGCTTTGCCGATTCGGACGCTGAAATGTTGAAGCATTGTTACGAAGGTCCGACTCGGCCACTCGATAAAATGCAAGCGCAAATTCGTGCGAGTCAGGAAGCGTATGGGCAGGCGATATGCGCTTACTGCGGAATAAACTATCCCGCAACATTTGATCACTATCTTCCTCAAGAATTCTTTCCTGAATTCGTGGTCTGTGATCGAAACCTGCTTCCATGTTGCAGCGAATGCAATTCCAACAAAGGCGTACGATGGAGAAACGAATCTCGTCGTACCGTGTTCAACTTCTATTACGACGACATATCTCTCACCGAGAAGTGGCTCAGTGCGTCAGTGAATGTAGCCAACGGCATTCCAATGGCAAGTTTTTCGTTAGCAAAACCCACTGGCCTTAGCAATGATGTATTTGAGCTCGTCAAGTCGCACTACAAGGACTTGGGTCTCCTGGATCGTTACAGAAAAAGATTCCCAGCTTTTTGGTCGGAGCAAAGGGTGTCTTTCTCAACAAGAGGATTGGCGCGCGCGAACGCCCTCGCTCAGCTATTAGCGTACAGTTCTGGACTAGCCAAGCAATTTGGATGCAACTACTGGGAAGTGTCGGCAGTTGAAGCCATCTCAGGTTCTAACGAATGTTTAGACTTATTGCTCTCGCGTCCTGAATAGTTACAAATCACCAAAAAGTATCGACTCTCGCAGACCGCGCATAAGGCGAGAAGTTTTGGTGACCGCTTTTGTGACCAGCCTTCGGTCGGCCTTTCTACATACACTTACATTGGGAACTGCCGTTGCTTCAGGCTCTATTCACAGTTGGTGGATGGGAGTAGTCTTGGGAAATTGAGAGTAATGCAGCTATTACGAAATATGTCGCACCAAGAGACTGAAGTGCAGCGCAAGGGTATCCATATCCTAATCGACTGGGCAAACACGCAGGACCATTGGGTACGGGCCATTGTTGCGGAGGTGATCGCCGTACGACGAGAGCTTCCAGAACAGAGCATAAATAGAGCATACGCTCTCCTGTTGGCTGAGAAAGGTTTGAGTCATGAACCGCCACCCAATATACCTCAGCTCTCGGTCGGCGAAGCCCCAGCAGACAGCGCTGACGAGTTGAGCCTCGTTCGCGTTGGCAACCTCTCTGGAGTTAACGCGCTTGCAAAGGGTCAGGAGATCGACTTCAATCCGAAGCTCACGGTTCTTTTTGGTGAGAATGCTGCGGGGAAGACTGGTTATGTCCGTGTGCTTAAGCGTGTGGCGTCGGTGCGAGCCGCCCAACCAATCTTAGGCAACATCCGTGCATCGGCGGCGGAAAAGCCCCATGCGAAGATCACGTATATTCAATCCGGTGCTACAAGTGAACTCGATTGGAACGATGAATCTGGTGTTCCGCCTTTCACGCGGATGAGTGTCTTCGATTCGGGGGCGGTCACACTTCACGTTGATGAGGACCTCACGTACATATTTACTCCGAGCGAACTCGCGCTGTTCCTTTATGCTCATCGCGCCATTGACGCGGCGAAGGCGCGCCTGGAGCACGAAAAAAATGACGCGCAAGCAAAGAGCACAAACCCATACTTGGCCCGTTTCCGGCGTGATCAGGTCGTCTATCCAAAAATCGAGACGCTCGGCCCCTCAACGTCTTTGGCTGAACTCGATGCACTCGCAGAGGTCACTGATCAAGAAGAAGCTTCTCTTGTCGGGCTGCGCGATCGAGTCGAAGCTCTTCGACCGCGTTCAGTCGATGACCGTTTGCATGTTGCGAACTCCGACCGGGAGTTGTATTCATCGGTGCGCAATGCCGCAGAGACCGTCGCGTCCTTTCCGTGGGACGCATATAACGGGGCAATCGCTGAGATAGTAGAAGCCCAGGACCGCTATAATACTGCGTCGAGGACTGCATTCGAAGGTGAGCGCATTCCAGCTATTTTTGGAGAAGCATGGAATGAGTTTATTGGTGCTGGCGAGAAATATTTGCGCGAGATTGGCGCACACGAGCATCCGGGGGAGAACGATCATTGCCCATATTGCCAACAGGAACTCGGAGCAAAGGCTGTAGCTCTATTGAGCAAATATCGGGATTATTCTAACAATGAACCAAAGAAGACGCTCGATTCAAAAATCGGCTCCGCAAAACGGTTAGCTGCGCCCCTCGCCACCCTGCCGCTCGCGGAACTCAAAGCGACTTGCGAACGTCGTAAGAGCTCATTCAACGACCCTTCGACCGTTCCGCCATTGCTTCCCAAGCTTATCGACTTTCTTGGCCGACTCGAACGGACATGTACTGACGTTAGTGCGAGGCGTCATGTCTCCGATGGAAGTTCGCTCGTCGACGCCTCCAAGGAACTTGTGAGAGAATCAAGCGATGCTATGACGAAGGCGGAAGCAGCCATCGTCGATCTTCGAAAGCAGTCAGAGGATCGAAAGAAGGAACTTGAGACGGAATCAGCAAAGCTGAGTCTGCTCGAAAGTAGGCTGGTCCTCAAAGCGGGCCTGCCGGAAATACGCACTTATGTTGAACGGGCACAATGGGCCGCACGGGCAACACCGCTCATTGCCCGCGCAACTTCAATTTTACGATTACTAACCGAGCAATCGAAGCTCGCTAGCAAAGAGCTTCTTGACAACGATTTCGAGCGTCTCTTTGAAGCCGAGTGCACCGCGCTTCGCGCGCCGAAAGTTCAGCTCGATTTCGCGGGTCGCAGAGGTCAAGCGGCCCGAAAAAAGACGTTGGTGCCAGATCATCATTTGAGCGAGATTCTTTCCGAGGGAGAACAGAAAGTCATCGCGCTTGCCGACTTCCTTGCTGAAGCTGGTTTGCATCGAACCACTGCTCCAATCATCTTTGACGATCCAGTGAATAGCCTCGACTACAAAAGGCTCCAATACGTCGTCGATCGTATAGTTGAACTGAGTAAAGCAAGGCAGGTCATAGTCTTCACGCACAATATCTGGTTCGCCACCGAACTTCTTGCGCGCTTTGAGAAAACGACGAATGATTGCAACTACTATGGTGTGGCTGAAGTTGAGGGTTCGACCGGTATCGTCACCCGTGGCTCGCACCCGCGTTGGGATACAGTCAAGCACCTACATGGAAGGATAAATCAGCTTATTCAAGGCGCAAGCAAAGTATCGGGCGAGTCGCAGACTGCGCTGGTCGAGAGCGCGTATGGAGAAATACGGAGCTGGTGCGAGGTTGTCGTAGAACAAGAGCTTCTTGCCGGTGTCACTCAACGATATCAGCCGAATGTCGCGATGACGAAGTTGTCTCAAATCAAACCTGAAAAATTTGCGGCCGCGCGTGACGTCATTTTTCCACTCTTCGAAAAAACTTGTCGCATTATGACTGCGCATTCGCAGCCTCTGGAAACACTCTCTGTTCGACCCACACTCGATGATTTGAATCGAGACTGGGCTGCAGCTCAACGAGCGCGAGATACGTACATTGCGTGATCCGAAGCGATGTCTCACGGCATGCCTCTATAATTCTGAATAGCGGCCCGCCGCCACCCTCGCAGGCGTGCTCTCGACGGGACTTGCAACGAGAAATTCTTGTGACCACATTTGTGACCAGACTCTGCATTTTCGTTAATGTTTATCGGACTAAACGGACTTGGTGGAATTGCGAAATTCGCGATTTGCTCCGAAATACGGTGCTACGTGTAGCCACGTCCGACAAGTCCGGTGTACTCGGGCCGGTTTTTTTTTTTCGATTCCCGCTACCCGCTCCACAGAAAAACAGCGCAACACAGCGCTGTTTTTTTGGGTAGCAGGAATTCAGTGACCGCGAGAACGGTTTTTCCTAGGACACTGAGATATTCTGTGACCAAAACTTTGCTCAATTGAGCGTCGAAGTCGAGCGAGCGATCGGGTTCAGTTTGTAAGCGGGAACGGTGGGCACCAGGGGAGAGGTGTTCAACGGAGGAGGATTCAACTGATTCGTACTCGAAAGCATCTGCATGTATTCCCACATGAGTCCGGGCGTGACGTGGGCGTATATGGATGTGACTTCGAGACTGGTATGACCAAGAACTTCTTTGATTGCAGGTAGCGGGACACCGCACGCAAGAAGCTGAGTCGCACATGAGTGTCTCAATTTGTGCCAGCTTACAACCGGGACACCGGCCTTGATGCACGCGGCTTTGAGAATGCGACCGGTCCTTGTCGGTTCATAGAATCGGCCGGACGGTGAAGTGAAGACCCACTCGAAATCCGGGCGTCGATATCGAAGGGCACGTAACGCAATGACGAGTTCGGGAATGAGTAGAATCGTTCGCCGTGAGGCGCGCGTTTTCGGCTCCGTCACAATTTCACGAACTACGCCACGACGAATGGCAACCGTTGGTCGATTTGAATCAAGATCGAGATCGTCCCATCGTAGTGCGGCGGCCTCACCAAAGCGCACGCCGGTGCCAAGCAAGAAGCGAACAAAGGTTTTCCAGAATCCAGGTTCCATGAATTCGAGAAGACGCGTTGACTCAGCCCGAGTGAGGTATTGTGGAATGGGCGGAAAGTATCGATGATGGCGAATGATCGGTGCCCGTGTGAGAAACCCCCATTCTACAGCGCAGACAAACGCTTTCCGAAGAATCGTAAGAATGTTGTTCGCACGTTTGATGCTCATACCATTTCTCAACCACTGCGCAACGGCCGCATCGATCATGTTCGTCGAAATATGACTCAGTTGCATATGACCAAAAGAGGGGATCAAGCGAGTGCGCAGAGCACATTCTTTTTCGCGCTGCGTGGACGGACGATTCGCGACGGTGACATAGTCAGCCATCCAGCGTTTTGCGAAGTCAGCGAATGTCGAGCAACCATGCAAGGGAGAGAAGTCGCCGGTGAGTTCAGCGTTCGCGATCTCGTATCGCATTTGCTGCTCTTCTTCGAGCGCACCTTCGAGTGATTGAACTTGCGCCTTGCGGCGAATTCTCCGACCATTTGCGCGGAGATCGATGTACCACGGACTACGGCGGCCATCGCGTTGATGTGTGGGCATATGGGCGGGACCTTACGGGAGTACCGCCGAGCACACAAGTAAACACCGGAATGCCTCGTTGCCAAAGAAAGCCCGGACCTGCAAAAGGCCGGGAATTTTCGTTTAGCTGAGAGCGGCGGAGGAACTTCGCATTGCACATAAATTGTCACTGGCAGCAGTGACCCGAACTTCGCTAAAGTATTGTGACATATGTCACATTGGCGTAGAGTCTAGACTCATGCCAGCTAACACACGTCGTCAAACTACAATAGAATCCAGAGTTCAACGTTCTGCTCGGAAAACATCCGAGCACGACTGATCCGTTTGGGCGTTATTTTCGTAGTGCCGACGGCGTTACCTCGACCGACGTTCCGCACCGGTCGCTTGTTGAACAATCAAGTGCGAGAGTCGAAGCAGTGTCCTGTCTCCACCAGCTTATCGAAAGGCATCATGCAAGTTCCGAACAGTTAGAGCGTACGCGCAAGATTAGAGAAATCGCAGCGCGTCAAGGACTTCCCATGCTCGCTGGCATGCCAAGGCGATTTCCGACCTCAGACAAAACCCGAAAAGGCAACTTCGCTGAAATCGTCCTTGCTGAGTATCTCATTGCCGCGACACCTGCAGAACTACCCGTCTACCGGCTTCGACACAACACGAACATCGAACAATCCATGAAGGGCGATGATGTCCTTGCATTCGATCTGGATGCCAATCCTGTACGCATAATTGTTGGCGAAGCCAAATTTCGCGGAACGCCAAACAGAGATGCGGTTGAGTCGATCGTTGACGCGCTAGAGCGCTCCAATAAGGGCGGGTTGCCAACCTCTCTCCAATTCGTCGCTGATCAGCTATTTGACGAAGGGAAAACGGAACTTGGCGCTCGCGTGAATGAATGCGCGGAGCTTTTCATTGAGGGTCGCCTACAATTGGACTACGCCGGGTTCCTTCTTAGTACTGAAGCGACGGCTAATGCAGTTCGAACATATACACCGAATGGTCTACGTCGTCTCGTGATGATCTCGGCAAACGTCTCGAATCCCTCGGGACTAGTTGACGATTGCTTCCGGGGCCTTGAATAGTATGGCTATTCCGATCGACAAATCGCGAGAGGTAATTAGACGTTTGAATGGCTCTCGGCGCGCAACCAACCTATTCGCTCAAGCACGGGCGAGACAGGTGCTTCAGGATGTCGGCGAGAGTCCAGAGAATTTTCCACCATTTTCTTCGGACCTGGAAGATGGCGTAACTTGGAGCGCCTATTCACTGCTTGCAGCTGCATGTAGCCTCGCCGAGCAGGAACAACGGACTGAGGCAAGCGACACCTTTGAACAAGCGGCTTCACTCTTGGAGCAAGTGCATCGACCTAATGTGCGAGAGTCATCCTACGCAAATTTTCACGTGCTTATCGCGGCCATGGCCTTTTATGCAGCGGGCCAATACTCGCGAGCGTTTGTCGCTGCAGCGAAGGTAGCCACATACACGCCTGCAGCGAAGGCAATTGTAGCCTTTATTCGCAAAGATGTTAGTGCATTACTATCAACGATAAGCAGCATCATATTGAGCGATGAGGAACTCCCATCTGAAGAACAGTCAACAGTTGAACGTGTCGCACAGGTAGCGCTTGCGCGGGCGCTGGGGTTGATTCTTGAGTTTGCCTATACCGGCGATTCAGAGCTCGCCAAAGCAGCTGAGAGGGAGATAGATGATGTTATTAGCGTGGCGACCGCGGGACGCGCTCCGTCGTGGTGGTGGATAGCTCGACTCCTTCGATTAATGCTTCGAGACCTGCAATCAGGATCGCCCTGGACAGTACTGCCCCCTTATTTTCCAAATGATCATAGCGATTCTCTGACGAACTATATCCGACTTCTTGCGTTTGGTCGCCTGCCAGTGATCGAACTCTGGCAGTCCCAGCGAGCTGCTTTTCCATCGGTGCTTGCACGTGGTAGTAGTGGTGCCGTAGTAAACCTGCGAACAAGCGCTGGAAAAACACGGGTTGCAGAGATAGCAATTCTGCAGACGCTCCTGGCGAATCCTGGGTCAAAGATTCTCTACCTTGCCCCGTTTCGATCGTTGGCTGTGGAGATTGAACAAACCCTGTCAGGCACCTTAGGCCCCCTCGGCTTCGGTGTTTCTCATTTGTATGGGGGTTCTCGCGTGAGCTCGATCGATACAACGCTTGCCTCGGAGGCTTCGATCATCATCGCGACACCTGAAAAGGCGAAGGCGCTGCTTCGTTCCAAACCGGAGCTAGCTTCTGAGCTAAAGTTGTTCATCATTGATGAGGGTCACATGATTGGCCCAAACACAAGATTCGTCCGTAACGAAATATTCGTCGAGCATCTTCGCATGCTGTGCGAACAAACAGGAGCCCGACTTTTACTGCTTTCGGCAGTACTTCCTAATGCTGCAGAGCTGGCTGGGTGGATCGGAGATAGCGCGGATGCGCTCGCAAAGTCGGATTGGAAGCCTTCGGCGGAACGATTCGGATTCCTTCGTTGGAATGGGGAACGAGTGAAGCTTGAATGGGTGGGTGATTTTGAATCTTTCAATCCGCATTTCGTTACCGCGGCCAAGATTGCTACAGCCAAAGGTCGCAAACGAAAGTTTCCAAACACCAAGACAGAGGCAGTCGCTGCGACAGCAGCTCGATTGACAAACACGGGCCCCGTGATGATCTTCACTGCAAAGGCAAAGGACGTGCCTAGCATGGCCAAAGCGGCCATTACCGCTCTGGGACCTACCGAGTCAACCCATTCTTGGCCAAGTCATGAATGGTCAGTCTTTGAAGCGATATGCGAGGAAGAGCTGGAATCTGATGCCATCGAACTTGTTGCCGCTAGGGTCGGCGTTATTTGTCACAGCGCGAGCCTACCGCCACAAGTTCGATGGGCGATCGAACGCCTAATGAGATCAGCGCCCCCAAGGATTATTGTTGCAACCAGTACACTTGGCCAAGGAGTAAATGTTGGCATCTCCTCGGTTATTGTCGCCAATCCATACCAGGGTGAGAAGAATCCGATTGATAAGCGCACTTTCTGGAACATCTGCGGTCGCGCCGGTCGCGCGTTCGTGGATGGCGAGGGAAAAATACTCTACGCGATCGATGATACTAAGAAGGACAGCGTTAGATACAACGAAAGGTTGGCTAGCGCGTATTTTCGCGGCGTTGCAAGCGATCGAGTCGAAAGCGGGATACTATTCCTGATGGGCCTGCTTCACTCCATCGCACGACGGACGGGCGTTGAGTTTGAATATCTGCTTGAGCTTGTCGCAGAAAATGATTTTTCTCACTTCGGCGAGCATGCTTTCCAAGTTGAAGGTCTTTGCGACCTCGTGGACGACGAACTGCTCGCGATACACCTGGATCCAAGTATCAATCCAGAGAATCGCGAACCAGCCCAATGGGTAGACGACCTTTTCAGAAAATCACTTGCTGTGATTCAGTCTCGCCAATCTGGCGCCGGGGCAACAGAGGGTGACATATTAGCCTTTCTCAAGGCCCGAGCTGTAGCCGCCTTGAATCAAATTGTGGCACCGGAGGATCAACGTGCCGTAGTAAGTACGGGCATGCCGCTTCGAGCCGCTATGCAGATTCGACGTGACCTCGATTTGTTTAGGGATATAGCCGATTCATATTTGACACTTGGCAGCAATCCCTTTGAGAAACTTGTTGCAGCAGTCGGATCTATCGAAAATTGGACTAGGTTGCATGCCAAGAAACTCTTTGATCATGTCCCGGACGAAGAAACGGCCGATCGTCTCCGTAACGCATGGCTTGGTGGAATTGGCCTTCGCCGGCTCCGAGAGCTTGATGGTAAAGCACAAAAAGTATGCGCTGATTTCTATGGTTATGAATTGCCATGGATCATCCACGCCATTTCGCAACAACTTCGAGCTGCAGAAGAATCCGTAAGGGCAGAAGCCCTGGACGAGATTGCGCTCCTGGTGGAGATTGGAGTGCCGATCGATGTTGCGGCTCGAGTCTTTCTTGCAGGCATTCGATCAAGAGAGGCAGCGACTGAGATAGCTGCATTGGGCGATGGAGATACCGAATTCCCAAAGAGCATTCGAGCACTGGCGGAACGACTTAGATGCGACGAGTTCTTTGAGTTTATGCGAAAGTCCGCAACCGAGCGTACCGTGCGCTGGTTGGAGCTGCTCAGAGTAACGAGAAATGATCATCGACGTACCGGCAGGCTTCTTCCTGCGTTTGCTCTTTCGATGCCAGTTGCACATCGTGTCCTGCACCCGAGACGATTTGACGGGCAGGTCTATCTTTGTAGTCCAGACATGCGGACCAAAATCGCGGTTACATCGACCGAAGAATTTCCGTTCGGAGAAATTGCAGATAATCCAGCGATCATCCTGGAATACGATGGAAATTCTTGGAGTGTTGTGTCGCGCGATCCGCGTCTGTTGCTTGAAGATGTTCAGGGATTAACAGATACGTCCGACTTTTTCTAGAAATCGTTGGTAGACGCTTGGTCGCACAAGGTGGCGTTCATTCGGTGGATACGAATAAAATGATATGAAGGCGCAAATTGTTATTGTTACAATTCGTGCGCGAGTTCCGCCGCCACCCTCGCGGGTGTGCTCTCGGCGGGATTCGCAATGAGAAGTTCTTGTGACCACATTTGTGACCAGACTCTGCATTTTCGTTAATGTTTATCGGACTAAGCGGACTGAGTTGCTTGTGCACAATTTACGATTTGCCCCGAAATACGGTGCTACGTACAGCCACGTCCGACAAGTCCGGTGTACTCGGGCCGGTTCGATTCCCGCTACCCGCTCCAATCAAAGCCGACCCAACAGGGTCGGTTTTGTGTTTCATCAAGCAAATTTGGAACGACTCAACAATTTGCGTTCGGTTCATCGGAAGGGTCGTGGACGAAATGGGGACGAAACGCTCCCGGAATTGGCAGTGCGCGACGTATCGTATCCACGGTAGATGTCAATGTTGATTGGTCAACGTGAACGTACCTACTCGTCATTTTGATTGTTGTGTGTCCCAGCAATCGCTGCAAAACGTGGACTGGAATACCCGCCGCCGCCATTCGTGTCGCAAAGGTATGTCGAAACGTATGCCAACCGAAGCGGTTGACGCCAGCCCAATCGCAGTATCGGTAGAGGTATGTTGCTTTGGAACCCGGGTCCATCATCCCACCATCGGGTTTCGGGAAGACGCGGTCTTCAACTCGGGGCAACCGACTTAGTTCCGCAAGGACTTCTTGCGTCAGCGGAAGGTCACGGTGTGAACCGCTTTTAGTGTCACCTGGTATTCCGCGCGCGCCGCCGCGGCATATGTGTACGATTGGTACGTCGCGATTCAGGTCCAGGTCCTCCCACTTCACCGACGCAGCCTCGCTGAATCGTACGCCAGTGTGTAAGAGGAATATTACCAGCGCACGCCAAAAGCCCTGGCTAATAACATCGAGCAATGCTCGCTCTTCGACTTCGGTGAGCACTCTGAATCGCGGCTCCGGTACCTTGCGCCAGTGAATACGCGGGACTGTGCGAAGGATTCCCCAGTCAGCAGCCGTAGCCAAACAGGTGCGCAATACGCTCAATATATTGTTCACCGTTTTGGGTCTGAGCCCGGCCCTGATCTTGTCAGCCGCAAGAGCGTCAACTGCCGCGGTGGTAATTTCGGTGATGCGCAATGCGCCAAAGGTTGGAAGTAGGTGCAGCCTAAGAACGATTCGCTTGTCGCGTTGCACGCTGGGACGATTGTTTGGTTCGACATAGTCGCGCATCCACCGTTGAGAGAAGTCAGCAAACCTTGGAGTTTCGGCAAATGGATTCACCCCGTGTGCTTCGTCTTCTTGAAATTCATTCAGGAGCTGTCGCTCATAGGCCTCCGTACCTCGCTTGGTCTGAACGGGTGAACGTCGTCGCACGCGCTTTCCGCGATACTGAATATCTACGTACCATTCTCCTTTGTGATCAGTTCGTCTAGTGACAGCCATACAAGTGGCGAGCAGGTGGCGTAACACGTCGCCTGCGCTCGAGAAAGTCCGCGAGGTCAATTTCACGGACACGAATAATTCTGCCCATTTGAAAATTCGGGAGATCACCCTTCGCGAGCCAGTCATACAGGGTCGAGCGACTGACGCGCAGTCGCAGTGTAATTTCTTCAGGTGTCAGCAATGGCGACGGTTGCGCGGTATCAGCAGGTTGCACCGTCGCCATAGGTTTCATGGTGTCAGTCATATTGTCGAAGGTGCGAGAGTGGACACAACCGCCCGAGATGATGCTCTCGATTCCGGTCGTGCAGAGCACGCTCGCACCATAGCATTTAGATTGACGATCACGGAAGAGTCCCGCCCGAGACACTTGGAATCGTCAATGGCCAGCGTACGCAATGGACAATGCGCACGTAATGGGTCCAATACTGAAAAACCGTCCCTCATTGGTTGTGCATAACTACCGATGAACTGCGGTTTAGGCTCGAATTGTCACAGTGTGATAGACTTTCTGTTGCTTTGGGCCGGAGGTTATCCCCAATCGGGGAGGGCCTAATTTTGAGATTCAGACCCATGACAATCAAAAGAGCCTCCCGGTACCATCGGCACCGAGAGGCCTTTTTGCCCGCCGCTTCGAACGGCGAACAATGCACCCCGCCTCTTGAGAAGAACGCAATCTGCAAGACGACGAACCTCAGAAACGGGGTGCGTCGGCCATCCAACAGTTCGCGCAGCACCTTGTCAATGCTTCCCCTTATCCCTCGGCGCTCGTTGCTTTTCCACTCCTCGCGGTGGCCGTATCTTCGCGGCATATCGCTTGGGTGCTGCTCGACGGTCGCCTGTGCGTGATTCGTGCCCGGCTGCGAACACTCCGATATCGTTCGGATCTCGCAAGCCGCGTGCACGCATGCACGGACGAAATCAAACAGCTTGTCGCGCGTCACGCACCTGGCGTGATGGTGGTCGAGGCTAGACGCTCAGGTCGTTGTGGGCCAGCCACGCTCACGTTGATGCACGCCGTGTTGGATGCAGCCCGACGTCATTCGCGAATCATCCGTGCTTCGGCTGAATCCGCGAGCGAACACCTCATTGGTGAACCGCGACTTGAAAAGGCGGCGGCGGCACTTTGCCAGCGGTACGACGACTTGCGTCGTCGCATCACTGGACCGCAAGGGGAATTGATACGTGATCCGTTACGTTGGCGCGATGTCCGCCCGCTCGTCGCCGCGTATGTGCTCGCATTTGCGACCGGTCAACTCGCCATCACGTCACTGTTCAGTGGCCGTCCATCACCCTCCAAAAAAGATGACCAATCATCCTCGTCATAGCGAGGCGGGTTTCGTGCACCTCAGTGACATGTTGCCGGTGGTCGTAACCATTCGGCAAGGCGAGTCATCCTGCACACTTCCCGCACACCTGCTCGAACGAATGCTCAGGATTCCGAGTCTCGAGTCCATGTTGCTTCGACTCGTCGATCCACATGCAGTCCACAAGGAGAGGGGGACTACAGAGGGTGAGGATGTCAATAAACCTGTAACGAACGAGAACGCCGTTCATATGTATTTAGAAAAACCGTTACCGTTGAATAGGTCTAGTGATTCGATGCAAGAGGAATACCGCGCGCGCGAATCCATTGTGGACAATCCCGAACAACTCGCTGCGTATCTCGCGACGAAACTGAAAGACGACAAGAGCATGGCCTGGTATCGACTTGTTGCACAACGCGTTGATCGCAACATCATCCAAGATGCGTTGATGCGCGCCCTCGACATTCCTGCTCGAGATCTCCGTCGCTCACGCGGAGCGGTCTTCACCGCCATCGTTCGCCCGTACTTGCGCAACTCGAATCATTATTCATCAAACTCAGCCGATCATGTATGAACATAACCCATCCGCCGCGCAGAGAACCCAGAGTTTTGGTGCTGGCAGTCACACAAAAGGGATTGCATTTCGCTTGCGCCGACCCATGGAACCTCCGAAGCGCCGGGCCGATTCGATGCACCACCCATTCACGAAACGCAGCCTTACTCCGCGTCGCCCGAAGAGAAAAACCGACAGCCCTGTTTTCCCCCGACGATTCACTTTCGGATGCGCTCCAAGATATCGCCCGCGTCACTGGCGCCGTGGTGATTCCGGGGCCGCTCCCTCACCTGCCGGTCCACATTGCCCGCGACCTGTACCCCGACCTGCCGCTGGTCGCGCCAGGCTCCCTCGGCCCGATTGCCGCCGTCGCAATTTCAGCCGTGCTCAACGGCACGGTTCGCTCCCGCACCTATGCGTCTCATCGCCACCCAACCCCTATTCGTCCCGGCCGCTGATCGCGGTATAGCTGAGCGCGCCCTACGTGCCGTTGCAACCTGCCGCTTCGTCACCAAGGACTCGCTGCACGCCGCGTTCGGACCGTATGGTCTGCGCCTCGATATCATCGACGCATGGGTGAAGGCTGGCGTCCTGCATGAGCAGCTCCTGCGCATGGACGCGCTCAAGCCCGATGAGACGCGCGTTGTCGCACTTACCCGAATGGGTGCTCGGGCACTCGAGTCCGCGACCGGTGTTCACGTCGAGTCCATGTCACCGGCACGCCTCCGGGCCGGAAGCCAGAAGCGCTCACACGATACTTGGGTCGGAGAAACCGCACTCGCGATGATTGCACTCGCCGACAAGGGTGACCTCGAACTCATTGGCATTGAAACCGACGATCGCAAACTGGCCATCAGTGTTCTGCTCACGGAATCAGGAAAAGTGCCCGAGCGAGTTTCGCTTCGACCCGATGCACTCGTCATGACGAACGGCCCGCACGGACGAACGGCACTGCTCATCGAAACCGATCGCGGATCTGTGTCATTGGACACGATGGGCCGCAGATTTAGAGCGTATCTGGAATGGCGAAACGAAGAGGGCCCGCGCTCCTGTCTTGGTACTCGCGCCGTCCGCGTTCTCACCGTCGCATCATCCGCGGCACGAGAACAATCACTGTACGCGACAGCACTCGATGCCAACGGCGGCAAACGCAACGGGATGTTGTTGTTCGCCCGCCAGGACGACATTTCAGTGTCCGATCCTGAACGAGTTCTAGGCCCAATTGCCCGCCCTCTTGGCGCGAATGAGAACGAACGCGTGCCCGTCGTCGCTGCGAAGTCGCGCAATCATTTACCGGCAGAGTCATGTTCGTAAACACCCCAACTAATGAGCGTTCACTTTTCATCAAAAACCGATGAATGGGCAACACCACAAGCGACGTTCGATGCTCTCAATCAAGAGTTTCACTTCACGCTTGATGTTTGCGCCACCAAGGACAACGCGAAATGCCGCTACTATTTTTCTCGCAGAGATGACGGACTCGGGCAGCAATGGCGGGGGATGTGCTGGATGAATCCACCGTATGGCCGTGAAATTCACAAATGGGTGGCAAAGGCAGCACATACGGCATGGAAAGGATTCGGAACCGTCGTATGTCTCCTCCCTGCCCGAACCGATACCCGTTGGTGGCATGAGTATTGCGCGAATGCCGAGGTGCGCTTCATTCGGGGCCGTCTCAAGTTCGGAGCATCGAAGAACAGCGCGCCTTTTCCATCGGCTATCGTGATCTTCAAAGGCCGACAACGCATAAAGGTTCCCCAAGTAGTCAACTAAATTTGTTCTGCCTTCCCGCCGTCGCGGCACCACCAGATGCTCCGGTCGCGCCGAGTCACGCCGTACCTCTTCTCTTGCCCGTGGTTTGGCGGCGGCGCTCTCCGTGGCCCCGGGCGGAGATCGATGCCGCGTGGGAAGGCGGAGCCCGGTCTAATCCTTATTCACTTCAACCTCGACATGCCTGCAACCAATAATCGCCCGATGACATTTTCCATCGAACGTCACTGCCTCGTAGGGGGCAAGACGGGCGCCGGAAAGTCGACATTGCTGCGTACAATCGCGAATCAAGTTGTCCGCGCCGGTCATGGATTGCTGCTTGTCGATCCACACGGCGACTTGGCATCTGCGGTCGTTGGGGACATTCCGCGTCAACGCAGAAACGATTTGGTTGTTATGGACGCCGCTCGACCGACGACGTGTCGTGGATTGAATCCGCTTCGAAACGTTGATCCTGCGCATCGTTCACTGGTGGTCTCATCGATCTTGTCGACGATTAGCAAGGTGTGGCTTTCCTCGTGGGGGCCTAGATCCGCTCACGTGCTCCGAATGAGTCTGCTTGCTCTCACGGAAGTTCGCGGTGCGACACTGCTTGACGTGAGTAGGATGCTCACCAATGACAAGCATCGCCAATGGGTCGTGAAGCAAGTGACCGACGAAATCGTGCGCTCGTTTTGGGTCGAGGAATTTCCAGGGTACGGCAAGAATTTGCTCCCCGAGGTAACTGCGCCGTTACTCAACAAAATTGGAAGCCTAGCGACCGTGTCTGCGATTCGTGAAATTGTGACAAAGAATCGACCTGCGCTTGATGCCCGTGCGTGCATGGATCGCAATCGCCTTGTCATCGCATCACTTTCCAAAGGTCAAATCGGCGAAGATGGGGCACTGCTTCTTGGCGGCCTCATCATCGGTGCATTTCAACATGCAACGATGGCACGCGCTGAAATCTCACCCGACGCGCGAATCCCATTCACGATAATCGTCGATGAAATCGGAAGTTTCACATCGGACTTCTTTCTCCAGATGCTAGCGGAAGCGCGAAAGTACAAAGTGTCACTTGTTCTCGCAACGCAATCGTTGGCCGCCCTGGATGAACAGGTGCGACACGCGCTACTTGGCAACACCGGCACGCTCGTTTCATTCCGTGCAGGCGGTGAGGACGCCGACATTCTGCAAAAGGAATTCGTCAGTCGCTTTGGTCCACAGACACTTATGAACTTGGACATTGGCGAGTGCGCCATCCGATCGGGAAATGAACAAGCGCGCATCATGCGCGTTACCCCGATGGATTCCAAGCGCGCGTAGCGCTCCGCGATTGAAGTTGCCGGTTCGTCGCCTTCACTCCGGTGAAGGCACCGGGCCGGTCACTTCGACCAGAAACGGAGACCAATTTGAACCTTCACATCCGAGACCAAATAACATCACTACCGACAGGCGGACTCTTTGCCGACTTGCGGGACGCGCGCCTCGTTCAATCGTTGAGCGCATTCGTCAATGCTGATACTGCGCAGCACATCGTTGAAGCCATCGGAACGATCGGGCTTCGAAGCATGAGTAAAGCGGAACTGCAACATTGCTGCGACCTCAGCAATGAAGAAACGTCCCAAGTGATTGCAGCGCGCGAACTTGCTGAATCATTCATGCCTATCGAACCCGTCGCGTCCTGCGTTGCAAATGCCATCGTGCACTTGCCGTATGGACTCGCGCTTCTCGAAACCGAAGTACTCATCGGCATTGCGCTCACGGCACGTCTAAATGTTCGCGGAACATTGCTGCTGTCCAAAGGCGGTATCGCCAGTGCGGCCATCATGCCGCGCGATGTCTTCGTCCCATTGGTGAGACTTGGCGCGTCCGCATTCATTCTCGCGCACAATCATCCATCCGGTGATCCGGAGCCTTCACCCGAAGATCTCGAGTTCACAGAGAAGATTGCCCACGCGGGCCATCTACTCGGACTCGAATTACTGGACCACATCATCATCGCTCGCGGTGGCGCAGTCTCGCTCTCCGAGCGTGGCTGCCTGTCCATCCCGTACGTGCCCTGCACACCCCGCCGCACCTAGTGCGGAGAAAGTCAGGTTTCCCATGACACGCAAAGACGTTCTTGTTATCCGAATCGGTTTGTCCATCGAAAGCGTGGACAACACCACCATCACCGTGGAGCCCGAAAGTCATGAGACCGAAAGCGCCACGCAACCTGCTGAACCAGCGCCGCAGAAACAGGGCACATCATCGTTCCGTCCGCCCCAACGCGCCTATGGTCGCGGCGACAGTCCTCGCGATGCAATGCTGGGCGAAAAACGCGCCATGACCGACATGCAACGCAAGGCCCTGTTCAGAATCGCGTACGACCTGGGCGACAGAGAATCAGCCCTAAGCCGAATTCTCGAAGCCCTAGGCGTACAGAGATTGGAATGGGCTACAAAAGCACAAGCTTCGAAAGCTATTGATTTGCTGGGTGCACAGCGCGACAGACCACCGAGACGCTCGAATGGGGCGAGTCATGATTGACATCCCGCCAAACACGTCCGCAAGCCAACTTGTGACCTATGCCATGTGCGGACGCTTGTACTATTACCGGTACATCCTGCATGTTGAGCCCGAGTTTCGTTCATTGAACCTCGCGCTCGGCTCGGCTGTGCACTCGACGATTGGTTGGTGGTTCCAGGAGATACTTCAGGGCCGCCAGCCAACACTCGAATTTGCCGAGAGAATATTCTCGGCAGACATCGCCGCTGAAACAGTGCAAATGCCGATTCGATGGAAAAACCAAACGCCCGACGAGTTGGAGGCGAAAGGTCAGGCGCTCGTGCGTGCATATCTCAACCTACACGGGGACCTTCCCGTAGTCGGTGTCGAGCAGCGATTCGAAGTCGATATCGAAGACCCCGAAACTGGCGAAGCTTTGCCTCGTCCATTGGTCGGGTACTTCGACCTCGTGGTGCGCAAGGGCGATGAGATTGTCGAAATCAAGACAACCGCTAGAGCCTGGCACCCGCAGAGCATTCTCCGACATCTTCAAGTCGGCTCCTACGTTGCCGCCGCAAATACGTTGCACGGCGGCCCTGCTCGCGTCGCCATTCATGCAATTCTCAAGCAACGAGTTCCTCGCGTCGAAGAATACCCTATCGAACGGGGCGAATCGGATAATGCGTGGTTCTTCTGGGCTGCGAAGTCAATCGAAAGCGCCATCCAAGCGGGACACTTCCCGCCGTCGCCAGGGCCGCTCTGCATTGAATGTGAGTTCGGCAAAGCTTGTCTTGCCGAACGGGGCGAGCGCGTACATCAGCGCGAAAGCTTCGTGCGACGAGCCGCGCCACGCAGTTTGCCGATAAGCGTTCACCCTGCGTGAATTGATCGATCTGGTCTCGTGTTCCTCCAGTCGGGGGCGGGCGTGCATCCGTGCGCGTTCGCCTCCGACCCCTTTGTCGCGTGCTTTCCGCATTTGAGCACAGTGCTCGGCTGCGGATGTTCACCCCATGAAGGAGAGAAAGCCATGCTTTCGCACATTTCAACATCACTCACCGAAGTTGTTCCGCGCGCGCCCACCGGCGGCGTTCGAACGCTTCATGACCTCGTCTCGGTTTTCGAGGGCCTCGAGGCTCAAGAATACCCCGACACCATTGTGGAGCTCAAGCAGCTCCGCATGACGACCGAGGGATCCATTGCTATCCCGAATCTCGGCAACTTCGCGCTCACTGATTGGGCGCGAAAACAACTCGCATCGCTCCTCGGTATTCAGTGGCAGAAGTGGTTTCAAACCACGAGCCATGAAGAGCAAGCTGACGAAATCAATCGGAGGCTCTGGCGCAAAGCCGCCAGCATGCGTCTTCGCACGAGTCGCTTGGCGGTCGCCTCGAATGGCACTGCGGGAGTTCTCCGCGCGATCGTCACACCGACATTTTCACCCGTTGGCGACGCGGTTCTTTCAAGCCGACTTGTTGGCCTGCTTGCGCCCGCCGAACCTGAGCTGCGTATCCTGCGCATCAACATCACCGACCGCTCGGTGACGTACATGGTTGCGGTCGGCAAGCCCTTCAAACATGGCGACGACAAGGTCGTTGGCGATGTGTGGGGAGGTCTGCTGATTCGCAACTCGGGCGTCGGGTTTGCGAGCCTAGCGATCTCGCTTTCGTTGGTGCGGCTGATTTGCCTCAATGGCATGAGTGCTCCGATTCCTGACGCGGTCCTGTTGCGTCGTTCGCATCGCGGCATCACCGACGAGCGATTGCTCGACGCGCTGACGAAAAACCTTCGAGAGCTACCGGGCAAAATATCCGAGGGCGCCCGGATACTCACGCAGGCGAGAAGCCATCTCATACAAGCACCGGAACAAGAGTTCATTCGAGTGCTCGAACTTGCGCACATGCCGCGCAGGTTGTTGCCCGACCTGCAGACTGCGTACGCAATTGAACCCGAACAGACGATGTTCGGGATCTCACAAGCCATCACTCGTGCGAGTCAGAAACTTTCCCCAGAGGAGCGCTTCGAACTCGATCGTGCTGCTGGCTCGTACCTTCAGCAAAATATCTCGGCGAATTGAAGCCGAGTTACTAGAAAGGAGGCCATCATGGCCAGCAAAGAAAACAACACCCCCATGGCCGTCTTCGCGATCACTGAGCGCGGGGACAAATCCTACTGGACGAAGATTGGCGTCGCATTCATAAATCGCGACAAGTCAATTACGGCTCAGTTGGACGCATTTCCCGTATCTGGGAAATTGCAGATTCGGAGTGATGAGAAGTCCGAACATGGGTGAGCTCAAGCGGTGAACAACTTCCTTACTTTCCGCGAAGATTGCGGAGCTTATGAGACGTCTCGAATTCGGGGCGTCTCTTTTAATTCGCGCGGTTACCGCGGTCGCACAAGGTGTCATTGCGCGACACCTGCTGCAACCTTTCAGCGTGGCTTTTGATTTGTTCGCTTTGTCTGCTCATTGTACTCGATCCCCACTTGCCTACCTATCGGCCTTTGCTTCACTTGCGGCCCAGACAGCCTCGGCAAGTACGCGCCAGGTTACCAGAACAAGTGGCAGGAGCATAATTGAAGCGCGCCAAGGCGCGCCACTCCTGACTGACCACGAGTTTTCAGCGAGGAAAGCCGGCAAGTGCAAGCAAGAGTTAGGCGGCTCTTCGGATCCCCTTGCTATTGTGACTTGGACGAGCTAGTGGTCACAATTGTGACAGACGCCGATGAACGCCTTCACATTACAAGGGAACTGCTAAAGGATTTCCAGCCTGAACGCGCCATATACCGGGTGCTCGTTTGCGTTAGCTTTGTGGCCCTGATGGCGGCCGTAGTTCGATTGATCTTCGCCGAGAAGCCCCACTATCCGTCAGTAATATCGGCGTTTGGGTCGTCTGGGGCTGCCACGGTGTTCATCGCGAGAGTTCTGGCCATGTGGAACCAAGCATGGACGTATGTGACTGGAGCCAATACTAAGAACCCCCGCAAGCGGAAGGCGGGGAAGTAAATGGATAACTTAGAACCTAGCGAACGGCAGATTTTACGCCGAAGCGTTCGGACCTCGCTGTTCCTCACATTGGGGGGCGTAGGAAGCATGGTTATCGCAATAGGAATTGCTATCTGGTGGGCAAGAAGCAGCGAACGTACAGCAGTTGATCGTATCATCCAACTGAAGAAGGTCCAAGGGGATGCTAGTTCGAATAAGCGAACACTAGAGTACGCCCAAAAGTATCTTACGGGGCAAGCGAGCAGCCTCGTCGTGAGCCAGTCTCCTGTTGTAAATGAGGCCCTGCACCCGCGAGTGTCATATGTCCGGAAGGGGTGGAAGTATAATTTTGTGTTCGCTGTAGATCCGACAGAGAGTCTCGCACCGCGTATCAAGGCAGTTAGGTATCACTCAGATGGTTCCGTTTTCCCGGCCGTTGAAGTCAACGGCGAAAACAACCGAAATTTCGAGCTTCACGTCGAAGTGCCCACATGCACTTCGACGGTCACAGCTACCGTTGAAGTAAAGGATGAGCCACCTGCGATCGTCCGCTTTGACTGGTGCAAGATTAGTGGATGGTCTGACAGCGTTCACTATGATCCGTCAAAGTTGCATTGGGTTGGATTTTTGCCTTGGAATTGCGTAAAGACCAGGGCAATATTGATGAATATTCCTGAAAGTCTCACGAACAGAATTGACCGGCTCCAAGAGCTGCGTCAGCTCTATCGTGCCGATTCAAGATGGCAACCCAAGGGCGGCGTCTCAGCGGTAACATTCGAAGCGTGGCGAAGTAGTCGTAATCGCCAAAATGTTGTGATCGTCGCCAATTGTAAGAAGCCCGAAACGTGTGTCGACCTCGCCGCAGCCTATTACGCGTTGGCTGGCGGAATGTTGCCGGAGTTGTACTGTGGAAGCGCCCCAGCGGCCCTAGTCAGTGATGAGCCGGTAACGTTGAAACAGCTTCCTGATGGCGACCAGGCAGAACCTAACCTCGTTCCGCGCAGCGCGTTTGAACAGTGCTTTCGCCTATCAGCGTGCGAAGTCGCGACCGGTGCCACAACAGTTAGATATCCAATTTCTGCCTGTACTTCGAACTCGATTTCAAAGGAATTGCGTGATTGTTCTATGCGTGAACAATGCGCAGAAGTTCTTTCCTGTGCAAACGCGGCTTATGGTGCTCAGTAAGGTTACGTTCCGGTCCGCCTAACTCGTGATTATGTCGCATAATCCCAGCGCATTGCTCCAAGGAAACGGCTTTCTTCGTTGCCCCGCCGTTGCCCCACCATTGCCCAGGCCCGCGTTCCAATGGGTCCTGTTCCGTCGTCTCTCGTCGCAGTCGTGGGCATTCGCGTTTCACCAAGTACGCATCGAACGCGGCCGATTGTGTGCGTTTTTGCTTTCGAACCGCTAGCGCCCCCGACAGGAGTCGAACCTGTGACCTTCGGTTTAGGAATAGTACGCAATTGAGTGCATCGAGTGGTCGTTACGATGCATTGAGTGACAATTCTGCCGATTCCGACATTGAGTAGACTGCACCAGAGTGCACCATCGGTGCACCGAGTGATGCCCCGCGGGAAACTTTCACACAGTCCGCGGGAGTCCCGCAATCGTGTGATCAGCCGCGGGAAGGTTCGCTCAATTCAGACAAGTCGCGCCGTCGATGAGCGTCCGTGGCGTATGGTTTGGTTCGTCCAACGCCGCAATGCTCAATGATTCCGATACTATCCGAGCTGCTCGGGAAGTAAAAAGCGGGCGCCGCATGAATCGCGCAATTTGCGTAGCACCTTTTCGTCTGGAACAGTTGCTAGTGGAGGTAACTCTCGATGCGGGATCCTCAATTCGCAAAAGGAGATTTCGTAATAGCAAGGAGCGGTGGACCGCTGCTTCGGGTCGAGGACGTCTTTCCCGATAAGGAGCGGACGGGCTACGACGTGGCTTGCAAACTGGCGCGCCCACGACAGCCGCATGATACTTGGGCTGGTGGAGGGGGAACCTTCCACGAGTCATATCTAATCAGAGCCGCGGACCCGGAACGGCAAGAAGGTGGTGAATGACCGCAACGAGCGCTGTTCGTCCGAACTTGGAACCAATATACGGAGCGCAAACGTGAGGTCGCGACCCTGTGGCTAGTTCAAAAATACGAACTTATGCCAACCGCTTGAGCAGTTCTCGACGATGTAACAGCCATGCAAGACTCTGCCGTTGACCTCAATATCAAATTGAGCATTCCCATAGCTTTTTGGAAAATGTGGGAGCAGTCGGTGAAATGCTTGGCTTGAGAGAAAACCTTCATTGCGACCATATCGAATGTCGATGTCGGCATCTTCAAGTTCGCAGATAACCTCTTTGGGACCTTCTGGCGCCCAGTCTTTGGTTGCAAGAATAGAGACAGTCATGTCCGCAAAGTATCACGCCCTGGGGTAAAGACGGATCTCTAAACACTTGGTCACCTCTTGTGCAAGTCGCGAATTAGGTAATAGCATTCCCCAAAATGACCATTCTAGCTCTCGTCAGGGGCAAGCAAGGAACCTACAATGCGCTACTTGCAGACACAGGAGCAACCGGGCCTGACGGTGACGTCGCCCAACACGACAAGCTGCACCGAATCTTTGGCGAAACATTCGTTTCGTGCGTCGGCGATGCAAGTCTCCTGTCGATCATAGTCAGTAGAGTTAGACTCACGAAGAGTCGCCCAAACCTTCGAGATGCGCAATTCATCACTTCAGTGTACGAAGAGTTGCATCTTGCGAGACGAAACGGAGTTCTTCTCGGCTCCGCCGTTCGCTTTCCGCCAGCCCCACCATGCACAACACTTACGGTTTGCAACCGTGAACAGGTTTTCTTTTGGAAGGTAGAACAGGATCCCTCCACGCAATCGCCAACGATGCCAGATGCACCAACACACCTCGCGCTAGACTGTATGGTTGTCATGCGGGGAGTTACCGTTGTCACGATCGAAGGGTTCTTTACCGTCCCCTTGGCAGATGCAGAGGAGCTTATCATCGATCAGATGCTCAACGTAAATACCAAACTCGAGGCTGATGGGGCGGAAAGGCTAGGCTACACGCTAAGCCGCCGTGTCTCCGGGATCATACTTCCGCACAAGAGCAGCGACGCCGCAATCCGCATCGACCCCGGAGTGCCACCACTGCCCATTCGTGGCTTGCAAGACACGCTCTAACTATGTGTGGAAGAAAAGAAGCGGGTTCGGAAGATGCACAGTTAATACTCCCGAGAAACGACTAAGCATTTTCACCTGTCGGCCGTTTCTTGCGTCATGACCGGCAAATCGAAGAAGAAGACTTTACTAGGTCGCACAAGGTGTCATTGCGCGACACCTGCTGCAACCCTGTCTCCGGTCGAACTCCAGATTCGGAGCGACGAAGACCGCGAAGGCGCAGTTAGACGGTAGACAGTAAACGACGCCGCGCAATGCGGCACTCCTTACCGAGGCACCTCAACAAGGCGCCTCGGTTTTCTTGACAACACATTCTGCGCCAATTCAGCCGGTTCTCATATGCCGAATGGCCCAAGCACTAATTGACCTGCGCACCCTTCGTCATGTACGATTGATGCTGTTATCATCGCGTCGCCCTGTAATTTTTGAGCGCAACACTGAACGAAATTCACATGAGAGATCTTCGACCACATGGCTATCAAAAAAAGCGAACTCTATAGCTCCCTCTGGAAAAGCTGCGACGAACTGCGCGGCGGCATGGATGCATCGCAGTACAAAGACTACGTCTTAGTTTTGTTGTTCGTGAAATATGTTTCGGATAAGTACGCCGGACAGAAGGATGCGATCCTTGATGTGCCGAAGGGCGGACGATTCGCGGACATGGTCGCGCTCAGGGGCGACAAGGAAATCGGGGACAAGGTCAACAAGATTATTTCCAAACTCGCAGAAGCGAATGACCTCAAAGGCGTGATTGATGTCGCTGACTTCAACGACAGTGACAAGCTTGGCAAAGGCCAAGAAAAGGTCGAGCGCGTCTCCAACTTGATTGGCATCTTCGACACACCGGCGCTCGACTTCCGGAGCAACCGTGCCGATGGCGATGATCTTCTGGGAGACGCCTACGAATACCTGATGCGCCACTTCGCCACGGAGTCCGGTAAGAGCAAGGGACAATTCTACACGCCCGGCGAAGTCTCTCGCATCATGGCCAAGGTTGTCGGTGTAAGCGCGGCGAAATCCTCGGACCAAACCATCTACGATCCAACATGCGGCTCCGGCTCATTGCTATTGAAAGCCCACGACGAAGCTAAAGGCACCACTGGATTGGACCTAGCAATATACGGCCAAGAAATGGACAACGCTACAAGCGCCTTGGCCCGAATGAACATGATCCTCCACGACTGCCCCACAGCGGAAATCTGGAAGGACAATACACTCTCGACACCGTATTTCAAAACTCCAAAGGGAGCACTCAAGACTTTCGACTTCGTCGTCGCCAATCCACCATTTTCCTGGAAGGCTTGGAGCAGCGGATTCAATCCGGCTGAGGATGAACACCGACGATTTCCATATGGTCTCCCACCAGCGAAGAATGGCGACTACGCATTCTTACTTCACATGCTCGCTTCGCTCAAAGCCAATGGCAAGGGTGCTGTCATTCTTCCCCACGGCGTACTATTTCGAGGCAACACCGAAAGTGACATCCGTCGCGAGATTGTCCGCCGCGGCTACATCAAAGGAATCATCGGCCTACCACCAAACCTCTTTTATGGGACAGGCATTCCTGCCTGCATTGTCGTGCTTGATAAAGAAAATGCGGGATTCCGCAAAGGCATCTTCATGATCGACGCCTCCAAGGGCTTCATCAAAGACGGGAACAAGAACCGCCTTCGTGCACAGGACATCCATAAGATCGTGGACGCATTTACCCGACAGGTTGAGATCGCTCGCTACTCGCGCATGGTCCCGATGGCAGAAATCAGCGACCCGAAGAATGACTACAACCTCAACCTCCCTCGCTATATCGATTCGAGTGAACCAGAGGATCTTCAAGACATTGATGCCCATCTACGGGGAGGGATCCCTAACCGTGACCTAGATGACCTTGATCGCTATTGGCAAGTGTTGCCTGACGTCCGTGCTTCTCTATTCAAGAAAGCCAATCGACCTGGCTACAGCCAGCTTCGAGTCAACGCCACGGATGTAAAAGCCACAATATTCGGCCACCCCGAGTTCACTGCTTGGAGTGACAGGACAAAAAAGCTCTTCACGAAATGGAGAAAGAAAAGCACGGCCCAGCTTCACACGGTCGCAAAAGGCGACAAGCCCAAGGTGCTCATTGAAGGGTTATCAGAAGATCTGCTCGACACATTCGAGAAGGCACTGCTTCTCGACGCATATGATATTTACCAGCACCTCATGGACTATTGGGCTGAGTCGATGCAGGATGACCTTTACCTTATTGTAAGCGATGGGTGGCGCGAGGCGGCCAAGCCGCGGCTGATCGTCGAAGACAAGGACAAGAAGAATAAAGAGAAGCCCGATTTCGCCGTTGGCAAACAGAAGTTCAAGACCGAATTGATTCCGCCCGTACTTATCGCGGCGCGCTATTTTGCAGCCGAGCAGAAAGCGATCGACGCACTTGAGTCCGAGGCCGCGTCAATCACTCAAGCGATGGAGGAACTTGCCGAGGAGCATAGCGGCGAGGACGGGTCACTCGAAGAAGTGAAAAATGACAAGGGCAAGATTGTCAAAGTAGCTGTGGTTGCTCGACTCAAAGATATCAAGGGCGACCGCGATGCGGCAGATGAGCGTAAGGTGCTGGACAAGTATCTCGCTTTGATCGAAAAGGAAGCGGCAATTGGCGCCAATGCGAAATCTGCACAGGAGGCGCTCACGAAACAACTGGCCACCAAGTATGGCAAGCTGAGCGAGGATGAAATCAAGACTCTCGTCGTCGAAGACAAGTGGTTCACCACGATCGCGGCGACAATTCAAGGCGAACTTGGCCGTGTTTCCCATACCCTCACTGGGCGCGTCCGTGAACTTGCTGAGCGCTATGCCACGCCGCTACCACAACTTACCTCCGAAGTTGAGATGCTCGCCGCGCGTGTAGCCGAACACCTGAAAAGGATGGGAGCCGTATGAACCTACGACCGAGCTACAAGCAAACGGAAGTGGGTATCATCCCGGAGGATTGGACAGTCGTTTCCGTTGGTGATCTTGTTCAAGACGGCGTCATCGAGAAACCTTTAGATGGAAATCATGGAGCAATCCATCCCAAGGGAACCGATTTTGTCGAGGATGGTATCCCCTTTGTAATGGCTAATGATGTCTCCGGTGGGATTGTTGATCTAGTCAATTGCCACTTCATTACGAAAGCGCAGGCCGAGTCACTTCGGAAGGGGTTTTCATTTACAGGCGACGTACTTCTGACTCACAAAGCTACAATCGGAAACACGGCAATAGTTGGGCCGCTCGAAACTGAATACATCATGCTCACCCCGCAGGTAACCTACTACCGAGTGGCGAAGCCTGCACGACTCAGCAACTATTTTCTCCGTCACTATTTCGACAGCAAGCCATTCCAATCAGTCTTTGAAAGTCTTGCTGGTGGGGGAACGAGAGCGTATCTGGGTATCGTAGGACAATGGGCCTTACCGGTGATGTGTCCTCCAATCGCAGAGCAACGTGCAATTGCCGCCATGCTCTCAGATGTTGATGTACTGATTTCCTCACTCGACCGGCTTATCGCCAAAAAGCGCGATATCAAACAGGCAGCAACGCACGATCTTCTTACCGGAAAGAGGCGGTTACCCGGATTCGGTGGAGATTGGAAAATATTACGGTTTGATGACGTATTTACTAAAGTTAATGCGAAAGCTCATCAAATCCAAACGTCGGAATACTTTTCCACGGGGGCCTTGCCGGTAGTGGACCAAGGTCAAAATCTTATTGTCGGATTCACCGACAAAAGTGACAAGCGTTTTGCGTGTCCAGACAGCGGCGTAATCGTATTCGGCGACCATACCTGCATCGTGAAATTCATCGACTTTGATTTCGTTGTTGGAGCAGACGGGACGCAAGTGTTAGTCACCAAGCTTGGACAGAGCACCCGATTCCGAGCGTTCGATCTACAGTTTAGTCCCATCCCGACTACTGGATACAATAGGCACTTCAAATTCCTCAAAGAACGTACCTTTGTGAGCCCATCCGCATCGGAACAGAATGCAATTGCCGCCACTCTTGCTGATATTGACGCCGAAATCGCGGCGCTCGTGGGGCGTCGCGATAAAAGTCGCGCCGTCAAGCAAGGTATGATGCAACAACTCCTAACCGGAAAAATTAGACTTATATGAACACCGTCGGCCATATCGAGAAGAGAACCCAGCAGCGCGTGATTGCGCTTTTTCGCGATACGCTGGGATATCGATACCTCGGCGATTGGACCGACCGCGAGAACAACCGCAACATCGAGGTGGAGGTGTTACGCGCCTGGCTGAAGAAGCGACGCTACAACGATGCGTTGATTGATCGCGCTCTTCATATCTTTGAAAAGGCAGCTGGCGATGCGAGCAAGAGCATCTACGATCGCAATCGCGTCGTGTACGAAATGCTGCGGTATGGCGTGAACGTAAAGACTGAAGTCGGGGAGAACACGGAAACGGTTTGGCTCATTGATTGGAAGCATCCAGAGAAGAACGATTTCGCAATTGCCGAGGAAGTCACCGTTCCGGCATACGACACAAGGTCCCACTCCAAACGTCCCGATGTTGTGATCTACGTGAATGGCATTGCACTCGGCGTGCTTGAGCTCAAGCGCTCCACGATTTCCGTTTCCGAAGGCATCCGCCAAAACCTCGACAACCAAAAGAAGATTTTCATCGAGCACTTCTTTTCGACGATGCAGTTCGTCATGGCGGGCAACGATACCGAGGGTCTGCGATACGGCACGATACAAACACCGGAGAAGTACTACCTAACATGGAAAGAAGATGGACCCGGTGACAACGCACTGGATCGTCATCTTCTCCAGATGTGCGACAAGGCTCGGTTCCTCGAATTGATCCACGACTTCATCGTGTTTGACGCCGGTACGAAAAAACTGTGCCGTCATAACCAGTACTTCGGCGTGCGCGCCTCGCAAGACCACGTGCGACGGCGCGAAGGTGGCATCATCTGGCATACGCAAGGGTCGGGCAAAAGTCTGACGATGGTGTGGCTCGCCAAGTGGATTCGAGAAAACGTGCCGAATGCGCGCGTGCTCATCATCACGGATCGAAGCGAGCTCGATGAGCAAATCGAAAAAGTCTTCAAAGGCGTCAATGAAAAATCTATCGAACCAAGAGCGGCGCCGGTCTGATTGCAACACTGAAGGCGAATGAAAAATGGTTGGTGTGTTCGCTGGTTCACAAGTTCGGCGGTAAGGATCAGGGTGACGCGGCGGGAGATGAAAGTGGGTACGTTGCAGAGTTCAAGAAAGCGCTCATGGCCGACTTCAAGGCGAAGGGTGACATCTATGTCTTCGTGGACGAATGCCACCGCACCCAGTCGGGCGACTTGAATAAGGCGATGCGAGCTCTGCTCCCCGATGCGCTGTTCATCGGATTCACAGGGACGCCACTACTCAAGACGGACAAGCAAAAAAGCGTTGAAGTCTTTGGGCGATACATTCACACATACAAGTTTGACGAGGCCGTGGCTGACGGGGTCGTGCTCGATTTGCGCTACGAGGCGCGAGACGTTGACCAGAACATCACCTCGCAGAAGAAGATTGATCAGTGGTTCGATGTAAAAACGAAGGGCCTCACCGATCTTGCGAAAGCGCAGCTTAAGCAGCGCTGGGGGACGATGCAGAAGGTTCTCTCCAGTCAATCACGCCTGGAGAAAATCGCTGCCGACATTTTGATGGACATGGAAACGCGAGACCGATTGGTGAGCGGTCGGGGCAATGCCTTGCTCGTGTCCGGAAGCATCTATCAAGCGTGCAAGTTCTATGAGCTGTTTGCCAAGACCGACCTCAAAGGCAAGTGCGCCATCGTCACCTCGTACAAACCGTCCGTCGCGGACATCAAGGGCGAGGAGAGCGGCGAAGGTCTGACCGAGCATCTCCGACAATATGAAATCTATCAGCAGATGTTGGCCGATTGGTTCGATGAACCGCCAGAGAAGGCGGTGGAAAAGAGCGAGCAATTCGAGAAGGCCGTCAAGAAGAATTTCATTGATGAACCCGGGCAGATGAAATTGCTCATCGTCGTCGATAAGTTGCTCACCGGTTTTGATGCGCCACCGGCGACTTACCTCTACATCGACAAGCAGATGCGCGATCACGGATTGTTCCAAGCAATTTGCCGGGTCAACCGACTCGATGGTGACGACAAGGAGTACGGCTACATCATTGATTACAAGGACTTATTCCATAGCCTCGAAGACGCGGTCGATGACTACACGTCGGGCGCCCTCGATGGGTACGACAAAGAGGACGTGGCCGGACTACTCGAAGACCGACTTGGCAAGGCGCGCGAACGATTGGAAGAAACGCGCGAAGCGGTGCTCGCACTCTGCGAACCAGTGGACCCGAAACGGGATACGCCCGCATACCTGCAATACTTCTGCGGAACGAGTTCCGGTGATGCGGAACAGCTGAAGGCAAGCGAAGGGAATCGCTTGGCCTTGTACAAATACGTGGCCGCGTTCATTCGGGCATACGCAAACATTGCCAACGAGCTCAGCGAAGCGGGATACACGGACACCGAAATCACTACCCTCAAAGAAGAAGTGGATCACTACGAGAAAGTCCGCACCGAGGTGAAGCTCGCCAGCGGTGACTACATCGATCTCAAGATGTACGAACCGGCCATGCGCCACTTGATCGATACCTACATCCGCGCGGAAGATAGCGAGAAGGTATCGGCCTTTGACGATCTTTCGTTGATCCAGCTTATCGTCGAACGGGGCGTCAATGCCGTCGATGCGCTCCCCACGGGCATACGGAAAAGTCCGGAGGCGGTCGCGGAAACTATCGAGAATAACGTTCGCAAGCTGATCATTGATGAACAACCAATCAATCCGAAATACTACGACCGAATGTCCGAGCTGCTTGATGCCCTCATCGCAAAGCGAAAACAGGGGGCACTGGACTATAAGAAGTATTTGGCAGAACTGGTCGAACTCACGAAGGCCGTGAAGAATCCGACATTTGGGGAGGCGTATCCGAAGATGCTAAACACATCCGCCAAGCGTGCCCTGTTCGACAACCTCGACAAGGATGAGGCACTCGCTCTCGCGGTTGACGGTGCTGTTCGTGGCAGTTTGCAGGACGGCTGGCGCGGCAACTCGTTCAAGGTCAAAAAGGTGCGGCAAGCGATCAGTCGCGTATTAAAGGATGACACGACGCTCGTCGAACTGGTCTTGGAACTTGTGAAGAATCAATATGACTACTGAGCATAGCCATATCAACGTCAGCGGCGTGTCGGTCGAGATCGTCCGAAAAGGGATCAAGAACCTGCACCTCGGCGTGTATCCTCCCCACGGTCGAGTGCGCGTGGCGGCGCCGCTTCGAGTGAGCAACAACGCCGTAAGACTCGCGGTCATTGGGAAGCTCGGATGGATTCGACGCCAGCGCGCGCGATTCGATGGTCAGCAAAGACAGTCCGAGCGCGAGTACGTATCTGGCGAGAGCCACTACTTCCTCGGACGCCGGTATCGTTTGAATGTGATTCATCATGAAGGGGCAGGCATAGTTGTTCTCCGCGGTAGGACAACGATGAATCTGTATGTACGCGAGGATACTGACCGCGCACACCGCGACCTCGTCGTTTCAGAATGGTACCGACGGCAGCTCAAGGAGATGATCCCGCCATTGATCGAGCAATGGTCGGCACGAATTCACGTGCGTCCTTCTGAGTGGCGGGTGCGACGTATGAAAACGAAATGGGGCACGTGTAACATCCAAGCACGACGCATCTGGCTAAACCTTGAGTTGGTCAAGAAGCCCATTGAATGCCTAGAGTACATCGTCGTGCATGAACTTCTGCACTTGAAGCATCGGCAGCACGATGAGCAGTTCACGGCCTTACTGGATCGCTTCATGCCGCGATGGAAGCTTCACAAGGAGACGCTGAATCGGTCTCCGCTGAGTCATGAGTCGTGGGAGTATTGATTACGGGTTCGACCAACTGGCCTAATGGCAGAAATGGGCTAGTGCAATCACCCGCATGTCTAGTTTTCCGTGCATTCAAATTGTGAGCAACTCCCAATCAGCGGCGACCGATGAAACCGGCATGGAAACACTTCTCGCCATTTTCCGACCTTTCACCCAGTCATGTTGTTCTGGAATTGCACGAGCGCCTCACATCACCAGGCAGGGGACTTGAAATGCACCTCATTCTCCCACATGATGGTTTTGGATCCATTGCTTGGTGGCAAGACGACCGGGGAGAAACGTGCAAAATGCTCCAAGTCGGCAACGCGTAAAAATTTCGACTTCGATGAGATCCCTCAACGTTCGCTTAACCGCAACTGCTGACAGCATCCCCAAAAGTAGCTTACGAAAGTTCCTGAGAGTAGCTAGGCCCCGTCGTAACGCTACGGGCGTCATCGCCGTCGAAAAGTCAAAGCTATGGCATGACGCGTTCTATTTCCGAAGCGCATTAAACATATTGGTGGCCGTGGTGGCAACGCCTGCTTCGTTTTGCTCGACTGCACGTGCCATAAGATTCGTAACTTGCGGACGTCTGGTCGCAATCGAGTGAAGCTCATACTTGCCAACAAGTTCGATGAAGCGCTTCGCAAGAGGGCGCTCCGCGAGCTTTCCGAGAATGGCATCATCAGCGGGAAGACATTCGTTTATGTAGTATTCCCACCGATCCGGCGAAACCCCGGACAGAATGCGCTCGGCGATCTCTGCTGCTTTCCAAGAGAACCCCCAAGGTTTTCCAAGCCATACACAAAGTACCGCACTCATACACTTCGCCAACGCCGGTGTGGGGATGCTCGTGCCGAGCGACTCGAGAAGGCGCATGGGTGCGGGTTCCGTGCCGAAATTACCCCAGCCGTGATGGGCCTCCGTGAGCTTATAAGCTGTTTCGACAAATGTTCGAGAGCGCAAAGTCTCGGGCACATAGTCAAAACCTTTCACCTTCAGGAGGGACGCTCGAACACCAGCAGCTGCGGTTTGCTTGCCTTCAGCCAGTACTTCCGCGTAACACCATCCCACAGATTGTCGATCAGGATGCAGTAAGTCGTCCCAAATCGCGGGAAGAAAGGCATTGAGATTTGCCAACACGTGTTCCAACGACGCACCATTCGCGGTCTTGATGACGGCTAAGAGCACTCGAAGCGTAGTGCGTCGAAAGAAATAGGGAGACGCAGCAAGCGTTTGAACTTCTGGATCACTCGGTTGAAAATCTCTGACCTCAAGCTTGCGCCTGAACTCGGCGAATTGAATTGCGCCTTCAGTCTCTGGATGCCCGAGCACGGTTTGAATACAAGTGCGAAGCGCAGCCGTAGCCTCCTCGGGCATCATACCATCCGTATCGGCATCGGATGGCGGATCTGCAAAGTGAGTAATTACCTCCATCGAGTGTCGAAGTCTTAGAGTGTGCGAGCTGGGAAAGAAGCCAAGCTCCTCCGCTAATCGAAGCGCATCGTGATCGGTCAGTACTTGCTGTGGATTGCTACTGTCCGTGATGTCGCGGCGCTCGAGCATCTCGCCAATGAAGTCCATTCCTAGCGCGCCAAGCTTCCTCTTGAGGCCGGACATGGTCTTCTGCCAGACGAAGCTAGTGCCCATCTCATAACTACCGGCTTCGAATGCCTTGATGACCTGGGTTAGTTCGCGTGGAGCAAGTTGCTTCGCGTAGGCGACCATCTGTTTGATCGATTTGGCATCTTTCGGAACCTGTACGACATCAATTTGATGCCATAATGCAATCGTGTCCTTGCTCATAAGGATGCTCCTTCGCGATGGTCGCATGAGCCACTGCTTGAGCGAATGAATGCGCAGAGGATCTCACCTCTATCTACGGAACTGCAAAGGCTCGTGAAGGCGCGCCTTCTTGCACCACCAAGTAGCTCACTTTCAGGCGCTTTCTCGGACGATGCACGTTTCACAAAGAAGTTGTAGCCTACGATAGCGCCATCTGAACGGAGCACGGTGATGCCATCGCAACCCAGCATTCCCTCGAGCAACGACCCATAGGCCGTCAACGCAAGCATTGAAGAAACGTCTTGGTCACGTTGATCAAGAAAGGTCCGGACAAGGTCAGCCAGATTGATCGGCTGAACTAGTAGAATGCCGTCATCCGCCAGCGACGTCGGAAGTCCTTTGTCCTTGTGCACTACAATGAGAAGTGTTCCATGGGCCTGTAGAAGCGCACGGCCAATCACTGATGAGATATAACTTCTGAGGGATTCACGAACTTCCTCGGGGGCATCGCGCACTGCGGCGCGAAAGAATGCCTCCGTTGCTGCGCTAGGTGACGCCTCCTCGATACTCGCGGCTGACAGGTGGAGATGTAGTCGTCGGTTACCGACGCCTACAAGTTCCACGGCGCGTTCAGCGAGCTGCCACGCCAGGATAGCTCGCGTCGCTTCCTTTGGACTGTCTGCTAACGTTCGACGTATGTCCACGGCAGTCGGCAATTCGGGCTCCCGGAAGACTCCATAGCGGAACTCGTTTGGATACCGCTCGACATAGATCGACCACCCGCGTTGCGCTAGCGGTGCGCACTTCTTTAGGGCTTGCTTCGCAGTGTTGGAGCACTTAGGTCCCCGACCAATCTCAAGGGGTGCTGCGCCTTGAAGTAGC
The DNA here is from genome assembly GCA_963819085.1 of uncultured delta proteobacterium. Taxonomy (GTDB): domain Bacteria; phylum Myxococcota_A; class Polyangia; order Polyangiales; family Polyangiaceae; genus FEN-1139. Next base: position 39,242 of record CAWFUX010000037.1, on the reverse strand, counting down.
GCCAAGGTATCGGTCAGCGAGTCGCACACCATGACTTTTGGATACAGCTGCTTGCCTTCCTCATCATAGTGCGAAAGTTCGACGATTAGTTCAACGATGGCGTTCGTGGTTTCCACGCATGCCATTCCGACCTTTTCGATGAACTCCCCAACCTCACCTTTTAGCTGCCCGCGGAAGCTTACCTTCACAGGGTCCGTCATGATTTACCTGGCCTAGAGGACGATGAGGTCGGAAACTATCCCGCGAAAACGGGTACCCCAAAGTAGGCTGCCGTGAGGCGTGGAATCAAGGGGAATCGGTCCGAGGAATCTGAATGATGTAGGCCGAGTACATTTATTTATCCCGCACGCGGAAAAAGTCGGACCCCGAACACAAGCTTGGGGGGTAGCTGTGCGTCCGGGGCCCGAAGTCTCTGAGGCTAGATGCAATCTGACTTCCGGACAACATCGCGCGCGTCAGGCCGTTGGCAAGCCGCCGCTAGCGTACCGCTGCCCAATTGCCACCAGTGAGGCTCGAACTTGAGCTGCCCCATACGCGAGAGAACATAAGAAGCTTCCTCAGTTGATCCATCTCAAATTCCTACCCCGTATACATCCCCCTTCCTAGCTCTGTAGTAAATCAGCATTGCGTGTCAAGCAACGAGACTATTATGAAGCTGTGTGATGAGTTGTGAGGCGCGCATACAATTGGGGCTCCGTGACCTCGCGGAATTGAATGCGCGCGCACGATGATTGGCAGTAAGGACGGACTCAGTGCGGTAATTTAGTTAGTGAGCTTCGAGTTCCGCCGGGGCGCGGACGATTGAATCGATGGCAACGCGCTGGGTTATGGCGTAAAATGGGATGCTTTGCGTTACCTTCGTCCGATTGTTGACGCACCGGTCGCCTTGCACTGGTACGATGGCTTCGGTTGGCTTCCCAGCTTGCTCGTCAAGGAAACGATATGTCACTCGCCGAACAGGCTCTCGCGACTGGCCCAGGTCTCGCTTATTCGGGGAGTCCGGAGGTGTGCGCGCTGAGCTCCGAGTCTACGACTCAACAGCTAGAGCGGGAAATCAAACTGCAGCTGCTCCTCAACGAATATCTGTTTGTACCAGGAGGCCATTTGTTCGACAGTCCCGCTTTTTGGGAACTTCTTTCGACCGGACGCGACATTGAGAAACTGCTGCTGAGCCAGGATTTTCACACTGCTAGTGACGACACCGGTGGGTCGCTCGTTGTGTCCAAGAACGGAGATGCGGCCTCTACCAACGCGGATGCCCTCCTAACCAACTGGATTCGGTCTCCCGAACGCACAACCAGACCATCGGCGGTGGCTGTTCGCTGGACGTCGCATATCGACGCCGTCGATGCCGAAGCACGCATAACTACTCTGAGGGACGGGTTCGGCGTAATCTCACTCCCGGAGTACGCAGCGCAGCTGGGGCTCAGTCTGTTGAAGACTTGCGAGTCACAGATTCGAGAGCTATTTCGACAGGCGAAGTCGTTTGAGACGCCATCAAGCCGACACGCTCTGTTTCGACAGCGTACGAAGGAATGGCTTAGGACAACGGCGTCGCTCGACACGATGAGCGTTCGCATGCTGAGGGAACGCGCCAAGAACACCGGCGAAGAGTTTTCTAGAGGTGCATTAAAAAAAGTCCCTGAAATTTTCGCCGACAAGGCCTTGTGGGAGGTCTTGGTCAGGTTGCGCGAATCAGCGTACTTTCTCGACGCCGTTCGAATAGCGCATCTGCCGTCACGTTCCGAGCACGACCTCGATACATCGGCGCTGGCAAAGTGGTTTTGGGCCTCGACTGGCAACGAAAAACGATGGGTTTTGGCCTTGGATCAACTTATGCCGAGTCACGTGCAGGAACTCCGTCGTGACTCCGGTGTCCAGCAAGCAATTCGCCGGTTGTCGATCGCCAAGTTCAACCCAAACACGACCGCCGAGGCGTTTATTGAGGACGTCAAATTATGGGGAGGTGCGATAGAGGCTGCGGCCGCGAAATTTCCAAAGCGAGAGTTGCTTTTTATCAAGGTGGGTGGGGACGAGGCAGTGAAAGAGCTAGTTAAGATGCTCCCGAAGACTCTCGGTATCGGAGTATCACTCGGAGCTGCTTCGGGAGTGGCGGTAACGGCCGCGGCGGCGGCCAGCGGAGCAGCCGTGATGACCGCGGCGCTCGCTGGCGCGATTCCTATCACCCTCATGCTTGCGCTCTGCGGGGTCGCTCACTTCGCGGCGATTGCGAAAAGCAAGGAGGAGAAGTCCGTCGGCGTGTTGGTGTCCGCCATCTTGAACTCGGCCCAGAACTTGCGGTAACTCGTGCCGATCATTTCTCAAACCGCCATTGCGACCTTCGCGAGAATGTACGAGCCGAACAGTCCTCTCTGGCAACGATATCCAGAGTTCACCGTCAGCCGTCAAGCCATGGTTGCCGAGCTTGGCACTCGGGATCGACCAATAGTTCGGGACGTATGCTTCAGACAGGCGCAAGTTTCGCGAAGCGAACGCCGCCTATATCTGGCCACCGCAGGGGCTCCGGCAGCCGGCAAATCAACAATACTAGAGCAAGAAATCGCCGAGAACCCTATCAGGTACCGTGGCCTGGTGCGCGCAGACCCAGACGTATACGCGATGAATTCAATGGTGCATACGTACCACGACTTTTTGCTATCGCCCCGCTTAATCGCGGAGGCTTCGGACTTTGCGTCAGCGCAGCGACGGGCTTATGACATTGCTCGGCCCTGGTCGAACGTCCTCACGAGCGAGATATTCAACGAAGCGATCGACGCCGGATATAGTGTCGCGCACGGCACGACGATGACGAGTGCTAGCGTGGATACCTTACTCGGTGCGATCAAAAATAGTGGACGCGAAGTCCACTTGCTCCTTTGCTACGCGCCAGATTCCGTCCGAGTGGAGTCCGCAAAATACCGCGCGACTGTGCAAGCTAACTACCAAGTGACCGCGGAGGACGCCCTAGTCAAAGGCATGCTGTTTCCTCAACGGTTTGCTAGCTACTTTATGTGGGCAGATCGCCTTACTCTATTCTGGAGAACCGGCGTCACGGTCCGCGCGCAGAGGGCCGCAATATACGGCGAGGGAAAGCTACAGGTCGAGGCGGGGGATGCGTTCGAACAGTTTCGTGCCAAGTACGCCCAGGACTGTGCATCCTTATCCACTCGTCAGACAGCGACGCCTGGTGCAGCTGTTGTTCTTTCGCCTTTCTCCGAACTTGAGGCTCGGTATTTCTCCCGGTTCTGAGCAATTCGTTACGCCTGACCAGGCTGCTCCACATTGCACCGAAAAGCAGCCGCGTCGGCGTGCACTGAAACTTACCATCGAATTTTCCGGGGGTGCTAACCCGCTTTTTGAAAATCGCCGATCGCATTCTGTACTGTCCTAATTGCAGGCAAACGCCTTCAAACCGTTCTTTGCGCTGACGAATATGAAACCCCAATTATTTGCCTTCCGCAGGAGAGATTCGTGCGACAATCGCCGTGTGTTATTGGCGTCGGAAATAGCGGAGGCGTCCAATCGAAACCGCGAAATGTTGGAACGTTATATCAATAGTTGGGGGTTTGATCTATTGTTTGCCGCGTTCGTGACTTTCTTGTGACTCGTCAATTTTGGCCGCTGTCTTTAGATGTGCGTGTTGCGCAGAGAATGTCTCGGCGAATTCTGAAGTAATGTTCGGATGTGAGGGTGCCATGAACAATGATCCTAATAGCTACACGGATAGGCGGGAAAAGTGGGTCCACGAGGACGACCTGTTGAACCACAGGATGAATTGGCTGCTTGCTTCGCAGGGTCTGATGTTCGCGGGGTACGCAGTGATCATCAAGCTCGAAGCTGACGTGCCAAACTGTGAGGATATGGCAGGGAGAGTCAAGAGCTTCATTGGGACTGCAACAAGGTGGCTTCCGTGGCTGGGTATTTCTACCTGCTTGGTCGTCTTGTCGGGTGTTGTCGGCGCTTGTCTTGCAATGTGGAAACTCCGCGAACCAACGGAGAAACCCTATGTGGGAACGCTGGCGTCAACCCTGGGTATTGTACCAAGCCTGTTCCTCCCGATCCTTTTTTTGCTGGCTTGGGTACTGATGATGCGGAGTGTCTAGGGACGCTCGCGAGCATCCTCCGGCTTATTCGCCGAGTAGCGCAGCGCCGAACACACCAGATGAGTCGCCAAGCGCGTTCTTCACAATTGGTGTCGTCAACGCGTCGTTGAACACATACCGGCGAACGCGCTCGACTCCCTCCGTGTACAAGATATCCATGTTAGAGACCCCTCCTCCCAGCACAATACAGCTTGGATCTAGAATATTAATAACATTGGCGATGCCGCAACCGAATGCCTCTAGCATCTCGTCCAGAGCGCGCTCCGCATGCGGGTCGCTGGCGCGTTGCGCGGCAATCTCTCGCATCGTGAGCGCTCGGCCGCTGCGGCGTCGGTAGTCTCGCTCGACGGCCGGTCCACTTGCGTAGAGCTCCACACAGCCCATCTTGCCGCAATAGCAGCGTTCACGTTCGCTCAGACCGAGCCCAAGATCTCGCCCTGCGCTGGCTTCCGGATCGGAGCCCTGACGTCGCCATGGCCCGACCACGTGGTGTCCCCACTCGCCGCCCAAGTTTTGCGGCCCGGGCCAGACTCGACCATTGACCACCACGCCGCCTCCGACCCCGGTGCCCAAGATCACACCGAACACCACACCATCGCGCGCAGCTTGGGCGGCTCCGAATTCGGCTTCGGCCAGGGCGAAACAGTTTGCGTCATTCTCAAAAACAATGCCCTGCCCCACGATCCGACTCAAGTCCTCACGAAAGGGTCGCCCGTTTAGGCATAGAGTGTTCGAATTCTTCACGAGGCCGCTGTGGCGTGTGATTGAACCGGGCATGCCGACTCCAATTGGCAGGTCTCGCACGTTGCACGCAGCCTCCCGTGCGACTTCGCCAATGAGCTCGGCAGTAGCTGCCAGAATGGCCTCGTATCCCCGTTCACGGTCGGTAGGGATGCGCCGCCGGGCTAGTACGTCAAAAAGCTGTTGGCCATCTTTACCGCGGTCGGGGATGCGGGACAAGACCACGGCTTCGGTCTTCGTTCCGCCTAAATCCACGCCGATCGAAAGTGTGCGCTGCGTCTGGACTTCCGGCATTGGGCTCCAGCGTACCGTCATTCGGTCGTAACCGCGTTGAAAAATCTCTTACATCTCACCCTGCGTCCCGATTGCCGCGGATCCACCTCCCCCTGACATCATCCGCCGGGCGAGTACTAGGCAGCCGTTGCGACACGGAAGAAAAGCACCCGTCCGGCCAACAGCGAGGAAGATCCGAACGGGTACCGAAATCGGATCTACCCGAAATACACGATTGTGGGCTCCTCGCCGCACTAACGTCGGATTCCAGTTTGTCGAGTGAAGTGAACAGCCTTCAACTCGACAGCAGAGTCCGTATCTGTCTAAGTCACCCGAAAATCGGCGCGAGACAAATCCGATTGGGGCCGTCCCGCGTACGGAAGATTCGTCCCCAATCACGAATCGGAGGCCATTCATGGCCGCATCAGTACCAAGAATACGCGTCCAACGGGACGCGAGGCAAGCGGCAGGATTGAAATCGAAGGGAGAGAGCTAGAGAGTCACGACTGCCGCTAGCAACAACCATCCAGAACACGGGGCCGTCAGTCAGCTGCAAGCGATTTATGGGCGGCACCTCGCAGATGGTAAGCGTGAACTGAGTGTGCGTACGCCGGCTGCACTGCCAAAGCCAATTCAGAGAATCGGATTGCGCGTCTGTTGCATCGCGTCGATCCACGTCATCAGACATTCACGATCTGCCTCCAAGATCGGGTAGCGGCGCACTGCAATCATGTCGTGTGCACCGGGCGTGAATCGCGAAGTAGTAACAACTAATCCAACCGACCGCTCATCGCCAACCGTGCGCTCCCAATCCACCTCCGCCCAGAGTTCCTTGACGACACCAGGTCCAATGTTCTCCTGGTATCGCTTGCACTGGACGAGGACGGTCAATGATCTTCCGTTCGTGGTGAGAGTCGCGCGGACGTCGATGCCACCGTCGCCGCGACCTGGGCCGAGCGCAACATCAAAGCCGGCTTGTTCGAAAAATTCAGCGGTTAGTTTCTCGAACATCCTCCAATTTACGCGATCGATGTCCCCGAAGTTGCGGTGGAGGTAGTTGATGAACCGAAGATCGAAATACCGTCCGTGCGCCGTCGAGAGATTTTCGCGATGGAAGAGATCGTCGAGATTGACAACGTCTTCCCATTCAATTCCGCGGCTGCGCCCCCAAGGACTTCCCTCGATCGCTTCCGCTGTTGCATCGATTAACCGCATCGTTATGTCGATGCCGGGCAGCCCGTGCAGGCGGGCCATCTCCTCGACGGCCGGCGTAAGGTCGATTGGTTGCCCGGGCGCTGTTGTAGTCGAGCGCCTCGTTGCCTCGAAGAAAGCGCGCATTAAATCGTCGGTAAGCGTGCGATTCGAGGGGTCGCGCGCTAGCTCACGAAGAAATTCGTGCGGCAAGAGTGAAGGGTTTCGATGCCTAATCGAGCCGAGGGAATATAGAATGTGGTGAACTGTGGCTTCAAACTCCTCAAACCGCACACCAATGGCACTCTGGAGCGAAGTCGGCCATGCGTGGGCATCGGGTCGGTCCGCAAGCAATATCTGACGAAGGCGCTTCAACGAAAGTGCAACCCCTGACTTGAAGCCACAAATCTCGGCTAGAGTAGTCACGTAGCTGGTTGCGGTGAAGTGGATTCTGCCCATTCACTCTCCTACTCTGACAGGTTTCTTCTCAATTGTGGACGTCAACGGCGGCGATTCCAGCGAAAAATCGGACTGAGGAGCTTCTCGGGCGAGCGTTTGCGCAGGCCTTGCCTGGCTTCCTGCGCGGTGGAACTAGGACAGAATACGCAGCTTCCGCGGTATGGAAGTCAAGGCGGTGTCGCTCGCACCAGAATTTCACGGGCGGAGGCGCTCGTAAGCACCGCACCTCGGCTCTGGCTTAGGGAGCCGGTTCGCCTGACTGCGACTCACTCGCGCCCGGGTACATGAGATCGGGTCCCCTGGGAGAGCGCTATGCGCTCAACTCGATCTTCTTCAGGTATTGCAGGATCGGTTCGCCAGAGAAGGAATCCACGCCGCGTTCAGGCAGGTCGGAAATCAGCTTCCGCGCAAGCTTGTTGGACGGCACGTTCTCCGTTGAGACTATGGCTTCCAAATCAGAATTCACTTATTTGGGCTCGCCCCAGGCCATGCTTGAGTTCGTCAATCGAGAGTTCCAGTACCGTGGAACCCAGACCCTTGTTTCGGGCCGCCTCAACGACAGCGTACCCGATGGTAAAGCAGGGAGTCCCTCGTACAGGCTCCGCCCTGACGAAAAGGGCGACGGCCTGAACCTTCTTCAATCGCAACAATGCGTATGTAAAACGCGGTACACCATTTGGCTCATCAAACAAGAAACCCAGCTCGGGGTGCACATCGCAGGGACTTATGCGTACCAGTCCCCGGTCAAGGGCGGTCTGCAGACCGAACAAAGCATCCATGGGATCAGTCATGATCGGTTTCCTATTCAAGTGCAGCATCGGATGCTAACCGGCTAACGCATAACTTGCAGACCCAACAATAACAATGCAACGCGTCGGGTGGGAAGACAGCCGCGCGCTGTATAATTGAAGCAAGTCCGACCAGCCGTGGCGCGCGGCAGGCAGCACGTACCAGAAAATATGGCCGGCAGTTCATGCGTGCGAGTTAGGCGCCGTTTTGCATGCCTGGCGGTGCGCGTTTGTCTTTGATGTATTCAAGAAGGGTCTTTGAGTCCGGTGGCTGATAGTGAAACATCTTCCTAAACTCGGAAGACTGAAAGTCAACCTTGTCCGCCCAAAAGCCTTGAAAGTTGATCAGTTCCGTCCGGTTGGCTATTACGAGGATGTCAGCTGGCTCGTACTCAATTGCTACAGAGACTGAAGCGCCACCTACAAGTCCACTTATACCAAACCGAAATACATCCGACTTGTCATTGAAGCGCTGAACGAGTTCTTCTTCAATCAATCTGTCGGTGAAGAAGGTTTGCACCGCGCCAGTGACAAGCGGGCTTCTTATTGAAGGGCGCACCACCCAATCCCCGCCCAATTTGAAGTATGAAGACATTTCCGCGTTCACTAAGCGCGAATGACAGGTGTTGACAAATATGATCAATATAAATCGATCTTCAGTGCAGTAATAAGCAAATCGCGAAAAGACGATTGCATTTTGCGGTGGGGATGAGAATTTGGCAGTGAGTGCAGCTATCGTCATGCCCAAGATTCCACTGCCCAGAATAGCTTCCAGTACGGTGACGAGGCGAGCCCAACCGCCGCTCGGGACGAAGTCACCATAGCCAATCGTCAGCACGCTGATACAATTGAAGTAGGCGATGTCGGACAACTGAACCACGGACCTGTGCTCCCCAGAAGTGCAAACCCAAGGGCGAGAAATGCCGAAGTGAAACGAGGCCCATTCAGCCCCAGAAATAGTGGCCACTAGCACCACGTACAACAGCAACCCAACGGCTCCAATCCCCCATAATGGCAAGGACGCGAGCCATTCCAAGCGCAGTGCCGTACGTCTTTTTGGGAGCTGGCATAGTCGGGTGTCGTTCCTATCCATATTGCTAGTACCTTTCGAGGCTGTTTCCATGGAATCAGGCATTTTCCTACGGAATCCACCTGGCCAGTCTATCCCAGAAAGCGCTGATCCGTTCTTCAAGATAATGGCCACTTTAGGAGACACCTGTCCGCGCACGTATTCGGAGGTCCTTTGCCGCCTTTGCTGACAAGGGCCAGGCTGCCATTCCTGATAACGACCGCTTTGCTAGGGGATCAGGGATGTCAATCGATCGGACTGCGCAACGAGACGTGCTGTTGGCGAGGCGCCGCTACTGCGCCGCTGCACAATTGCTACTCGTGAGGCTTGAACTCAAGCTGTCCCACTCCCGTTTGTCATGCTGTGCGCGCCGAGGCTGTGGTGGGTATTGGGTTTCGATTGCGGCTTGATCAAGGTGCGGAAACCAGGAGGACGTCAAGACAGATCTTGCTTAGATGCTTTGCCGTCGCATGTCACCGAACCTTACCGACGCATTAGTCTGCATAGAGCCGATGGGCGAACTCAGGAGCCCGAAACCCTGGTTCAGGTCGTCCAAATAGGTACCCTTGAAGCAGCGTCGCACCAAGACCGTCAAGCGTGTCGCGTTCGGCTTCGGTTTCTACGCCCTCGCAAACAACCTTAGTGCCCAAGTCTCTGGCGCACACCGCGATCATGGAGCGTACGAGGCTCGACTTGCGATTGGATGCATTTATGTCTCTAATGAGGGACATATCGAGCTTGACGATGTCAGGCTCAAGCTGGCTGAAGCTCGACAGGCCTGCATAACCAGCGCCAAGATCATCGACGGCTATTCGGTATCCAAGCTTGCGAAGTCTATCCATTGCCCCTTGAACATCCTTGACGTGCTCAAGTGATGCCCGTTCGGTGACTTCCAAGACGACCCGATGGGCATGCTCGGATAGTGGTGCATCGGCGCTGAACAGCTCCTCATCGTTCAGATCTGCCGAGTGAAGATTTACGAAGAGAGCTATTTCCGGGGGAGCCTCGTGAACGGCTCCCGCTACCGCGCGGCGGATTTGGCGCCCGAGTTTTTGGACACGTCCGAGTTGTTCGGCCGCGTCGAAGAGCAAACCGGGATTGCTCAATGCCGACCCGGTCGTGCGAACCAGAGCTTCATAGCCGAACAGACTCTTGTCGGGCCAATCGATGATCGGTTGGTATGCCATCCAGAGCCCCGCGAGCGCTGCGTCGAATTGCTCGGAGAGTTTCGTTGGCTCATTCTTCGGTCGGGCACTTGACTCGAAATTCTCGAGAGCAAGTCGTTTCAATACTGCAAGGCGATACATGGCCGCTGCTTCGCGCACCGTGTCACAGAGTTCCTCGGACGCAAATGGCTTCTTCAAGTAGCGGAAACTGGCTTCTCTTACGGCAATGATGGCGCTGTCCAGTGTCGGGTGCCCGGTCAGAATAATGACCGGCAATTCGCGATCGCGTTGCCGTACCCGACTCAGAAGCTCCATTCCGTCCATTTCCGGCATCATGATATCGGTGACGATTGCGTCAAATTGCTTCGTTTCGAGCATGCCGAGGGCTTCGCGCCCACTCTGAGCGGTCGTCACGTTGAAGTCGGCATCGTTCAGAATGCGAGTCAAGGCTGATCTGATCATCGCTTCATCGTCGACAACGAGTACGCATGCCTTGGTGTCATCTTTGGCAGGCTTCGTATTCATGGTGACTCTGCATTGCTTACGTCAGGCGTTACCGAGGTCATAAGCGTGGGAAGACCTCACTCAATCCGCGTTTTCAAAGTACGAGCCGGAAAACCTTCTTGGGCCGGCCATAATTGCGCCCGGCCTGTTGCCTAATACTGTCGCCGATCGGTGCCGGGCGTGCCTACCTGACGTAGTCATCTGCAATTGAACCATTGCTGGAATCCCATTTGGACAGGATTTCGACGGTTCATCTGTCACCGTTCCAAGATATCGGAGCTCAGCTCAGGAGCTTGCACAGGTACTGACCTTCGAGGATTACCCTAATTGAGTCTTCGGGAATTGCGCTTCACACCAAACTCACCAATAGGACTACCAACGCACCAGTGAGCACCGCACTCGCTACGGCCACCAAGAGATAACCGATCTTGCGCGCGTAAATTCGTCGCGCAACGAGCAGTGTGTCAGCCTGCGAGGCATCTGAAATTGTTTCTAGTAGCGAGGGTTGAATTACGATAGTCGGTGCCGGCTGAAGAACGGTAGGTGAGGTGCATGTTTTGTGGGGACGCATCGGTTCGTGAATAGACTTTGTGATAACAGGCGGCGGCGGATCGGTGTCTTTCAGTCTGATGCGGCTGTCAGATGGGTACACGGATACTGGCGTCTTTTCATCAATGGGTTCCGGTACCCATCGAGTGTGGTTCTGCCTGTCAATCATTTCGGTCTCTGCACGTCGATTAGGGACCTTTAGGTCAGGAGAGTGACATAGAATCAGAAAGTTGCGCAGTTTTTTTGAAACGTCCTGAAAACACGTGCTGTTTTGGGGCGACGTTGTACGTCGTCAGCTCCGGTCACGGCTTGGCTTTCGTAGCCTGAACAAGCACTCCGTAAGCCCCGCTCGGATCAAACTCCTGACTCGAGCCGGTTGATTACCTCGGATTCGCGCAACGCGGGGCGCAGCGTCACGCGCGGAGGACCTTCGGATGCAGCATTTCCGCATACCGCCATATTCGTGCCAATGTCGATTCAACGACGACGTGCGTGCACTTGAGTAACGCCATTTGCACAAAGCACGGCTGGCGAGGCGAATACTTGATTCAAAAATGTGGGTCACGGTTTCTCAACCACGCGCCACTTCACGCTGAAATGTTCCATTAGAATTACTCTAAGCCGAGGTCGGGTCGATCTCACCAGAGGGCCGCTGCTTGAAATAGGGGCAACGATACTGAATCTTGAATCCGCAGCAATCGGAATCTTTTGTGCTGCCACCAGCCCTGTGCATAACGGCAACGATTTGCAATCTCCGAATCTTCTGCAGCGGGTAATGAGTATTCAATGACTGAAGCATTCGGCACATAGCCACGTGTTCGATACTAGTGCGCAACTCACCATTCCGTAGCGACGCGAGCTTCTCGTAGTAGTGCTGGCATTCTGGTAAGGGATGATTCATTCCCCGGCGCCGATTCCTCGCACATTGCAGCCTGCGTGTTGGTCTTCTGAGTCCCCAGTTGCCAAACGAGTCGTGAAGATCCTCGTGAACGCTGAGCAACGCCTTTCGAATGGACTCATAGAATTTTGCGACGTATCGCTGTCTGAGCACGATGTCAACGGGAAGGCAGCTCTAGATATGCTCTGGATTGTTTCGGACGTTTCAATAGCTCGGCCGGGGGCAAATCCGATTGACCTCAGAGTCACGGAACAGGGGCGGCAATTCCTGCATGACTTTTCATTCACTGCGAACGAGCTCGTCGAATTCGCCGTCCCCTGCGGGGACAAATCAAGACCTGACGACTGGTCGCGGCCACGAGCGGGTCCGCAGATAGGGAAAAAGGTAGCCTCCAAGTGTTGCCAGCTGAACGATCGCAGGGGGTCAAATCGTCCGCTCACTTGGAGGCCTAAGCGGGTACGCCAAAATAAGCTGCTGCAAGGCTCGGAATCAAGGGGAATCGATCCGAAGAACCTGAATGATGTAGGTCGGGTGCATTTATGTAGCATGCACGCGGAAAAAAATCGGACCCCGAACACAAGCTTGGGGGGTAGCTGCGCGTCCAGGGTCCGAAGACCTTTCAAGACCACTCGCGCGAATAAATCGCCTAAGGATTGATCGACGCCTTGGTTCTAATTCACCGTGCACACCGTTCCAACGGTATACCATTGTTGCGAACCGTCCGGCATGTTCGTGTAGTCAGTCACTTCGTTGCACTTCTCGCCCACGGAACAATCCGTGTCCTTGGCGCACGTTGGCGCGCAAAAGAAAACCGAATTGTCAGCGTTTTGCTGTTGCACCCTAGTGCCGCAATCGGCAAAACCGAATAGTGTTGAACACGATGCCCCTGACGTTACCACTCCCACGGTATGGCGGGCGTCACCACCACATATGGCGGTGCATTGAGAGCTGTAGCAAAAGGTTCCTGGCTCGCAATCGGCGCTCTTGAGACACCTTTCGCCAAATTTCGCCGTCCCATGGCCGTTGTCGCAAACGGTGCCTGCGCTTGTGCTACCGCCAACCGATTGATTGATAGTTGGAATTCCCGGTGGACATGAGGTTCCGCCTGCAGTTTCAGAGGATGAGGTCCCGCCGATATTCGAGTTTCCGGTGGGGTTCGAGTTGCTGCTGCAGTTTGTAGCACTAACTAGATAAACCAGAGAAATCAATACGACGCTTGATTGTTTCATGATGAATTTTACCAAATTAGTTTGCTCCTAGAATCCGCTCACGATGACTGGTGCGTAGCTTTGAGATGTACTTCCATTGCCAAGCTCACCTTGCGCATTGTCTCCCCAACACCGAGCAGAGCCATCACTCAACACCACGCAACTGTGAAAACCGCCAGCGGCAACGGCAGTGGCATTGGTGATATTGGGTATTGTCACGGGCACGGAACTTTCAGTGGTCTGGTTGCCGAGCTGGCCATAGTTGTTCCAGCCCCAGCATTGAATCGTACCTCCGCTCAGCAACGCGCAGGTGTGGGCTATGCCGGCGGATATGGCAGTGGCACTGCTGAGGCCAGAGACCGGCACGGGCACAGAATTGTGTACGTCTAGACCGCTGGTGCCGTTGCCGAGTTCGCCGTACTCATTGGACCCCCAACACTGAACTGTACCATTATTGAGCAGTGCGCAAGTATGGCCGTCGCCTGCAGCAACGGCAGCGGCATCGGTGATGCCGGATACCGTCACGGGTATGGACTTGCTGGTCGTAGTGCTGTCACCGAGTTCGCCGTTGGCATTGTTACCCCAGCACTGAACGGTGCCGCCGCTGAGTACCGCGCATGAATGGTAATATCCGGCGGCAATAGCGACAGAACTGGTGATTCCGCCCACCATGACAGGCACGGTGCTGTTTGCGGTAGTGCCATTGCCGAGCTGGCCGTCGTTGTTCAACCCCCAACACAGAACCGCACCGCCATTCACCGCGCACGTGAGCTCGTAGCCAGTGGCAACAGCGGTGGCACTGGTGATGCCGGACACCATCACGGGAACATTGCTGTCGTACGGGCTTCCGTTGCCAAGCTCGCCGTTGCCATTGAATCCCCAGCATTGAATTGTGCCACCATTCACTAATGCGCAAGTGTGGTCGTAACCCGCAGCAACAGCAGCGGCATTGGTGATGCCGGAGACTATTACGGGCGAGGTATTGCCAGTCCAGGTGCCGTTGCCGAGAGCAGTGTGGCCCCAGCACGTGATCGCACCACTGCTCAATCCCGCGCACGTGTGGTCGTAGGCCGCGGCAATTGATTTCGCTAGGAACTTGGCAGTCGTCGTACCTCCAGTGCCGGAATCGCCTCCCATGCCTGCCATTCCACCAGTCGGGTAAGTTCCGCCAGGGTTTGTGGTCCCACCGATCGCAGTCAATCCACCAGTGGACTGTGACCCTCCCGTCGCAATGGAGCCGCCGGTAGCGCTTGTTCCGCCTGTAACGTTTGCCGTGGAGCCGCCGGAAGCCGGTGCGCCGCTACTGGCTGATGTGCCACCCGTTGCAGATGTGCCCGCGGTCGAGGAACTTCCCGCGCTGCCGCCCGATGCGATTGTGCCACTTTCATTCGAAGACCCGCCCATGCTTTTCGTACCGCCAGTAGACTTGCTGCCGCCACTGAATTGAATATCGCTGCCGCCGGAGGGTGATCCGCCAACACCAGATGCGTTGGTGTCACTTCCCGAACAGCCCATAAGCAGTACCGCAATCGTCGAAAGGTGCGCAAAAACTTTGATGCAAGGTTTGATGATGTGCATGGACCTGGTCCCTTGAACGCAATGATGTTCAATCTTGAAACGCGGATGGAGCATTGGTCGGCGCGACCTATTCCACTGATGCACTCGTGCGTGCGTCGTGATTGGTTACGCCGCGGGTGGTGTTAGTAGACTTTCTTTTCTCGAAGTTCTTGGGATTGATGCTTGAGCGACGCGAACTCTTCGGTATTGACGTACGTGTCGATACCTTTCATCACCGCATTGAACGTGTTCTCAAGCATTTTGCGATACGCGTTGCCAAGTTCACCGTCGAGCTTTGGCCCGGAGCTGTTCGACAACGCCTGTGCCGTGAGCGGAATGCCAGCAGGCGGTGTCTGACCTTTTTGAATCTGCATGCTGCAAATCTGGCCGGTCTGATTGGGCACCATTACTTCTTGCGCGTTGACGTTCACCGTCTTGCGCCAGAGAGTTTCCTTCGAGAGTGGCTCGATCACAATAAAGCTCACCCTCCCTTTTGACGAAAGTTTGACGTCACAGACGGTCACCGTTGAACCGTTGATGAACCCACGGTTCTCAGCTCGAGAATTAGAAATTTCCCACAAAGCCTCGAGTTCGATCTCGGGGTATAGAGCCAAGTCCGAACCTTTCTTGTCGGGAAACGTCATGGTATCGAGCTGTTCGAACGGCCCCCGATACGTCATGCCTTTGGCCGTAATGAGGTCGGTCAAAGCCGACGGCAGAGCTTTCAACATATCGATCCCGTCGGCACCGGCTACCATGCCCTTCAAAATGGGATTGACGATAGCAATGGATACATCCTGCTTCTGCTGCACTGGCGTGGCAGATTGGTACACGTACTTCGGCGTGTATGGAGTAACGGGCGGTGCTTCTGCCGCCCGGTTACATGCCGTCGCGGCAATGAAGGCAACGAGTGTCACTATGAAGTGGATGACTCGGTCCCTGCACTGCGGAAACGTGATCGATGAGCAGGCGCGCAATAGAACGGAAAACGCGCCCTGTTGGGCGCGCGTTGGTTGATTCAATTGTGTCTCGGACATCTGGGCTACCCCTGGGGGCCGGTCACGAGATGGACAGCCCCGATTTTGGCAGCTTTTGTCGCACAAGCTTTCTTGTACGACATTGCTCTAACCAATGGATATTATTGACAATAGTTGAACGCATCAGGCACACTGGGTCTATCAATGCCCATATGCTTCATTCACTTCGTCTTATTCGTCGGAGGCCTCGCATGAGGACCCACGTATTTGCTGTGTGCCTTGACCAAGAATCCGATGGTCGATGGTCAGCGACGTGTCCGGCGCTGCCTGGATGCGCGACTTGGGGCGCGACGAAAGAAATAGCATTGCGCTTCATTCAGGAAGCGGCCGAAGCCTACGTGAACGATCTCATTGCAGCAGGTGATCCCCTACCTGCGGGAATTACAGTTCTGAACGAGCCCGCTGTCAGCGTCACCGTATGATTCCAAAAGAGTTGCGCGGGCTTACCGCCCGCGAACTCATCGCCGCTTTGGAGCGTGACGGATTTATCTTGCGACGTACTGCCGGCAGTCATCGTGTCTATCGCCATCGGGACGGACGACGCGTTATCATGGCCATGCACGCTCCGGGAGACACGTTCCCAGCGAAAACACTCGCGTCAATCTTCGATGGAACCCGCTGGTCGGATGAGGACTTACACCGACTCGGTCTGCTTTGATGAACCGAGATCGCAGGGTACTCCCAGCCATTTCACCCTTTTCCGTTCGATGTCTTGCCGTCGCGCAAGAGCGGGCCACCCGTCTTTGCATGCCTATCGACATCCAACCATTTGTTGAATTTATCCGTGGAACCCGGGCTCCCCGTACGGCGTCGGCGTACGAGCGAACGGCGCGAGCTTTTCTTACTGTTCTTGGCAAGCCACAAGAATGCCCTACGGAAAATGATGTCGAGCGATTTCCTCGCCAGACTCACCGAATCTGGTTGACCACGTGCGGCATCCACACGAAATCACGAGCTGGCAAGCATACGTGCGCTGGGCAAGTTTCTAAAGAAGCGGGGTGTCTGGAAAAACGACCCGACAGTGGACATCCCATTTGCAAAAGAGTCGCGCAAAGACCCAACGTTTCTCATGAGGGGCGAACTTGGGCAACTATTCGAGGCAGCCGCGAATGACGAAGGCACGAATCTTCGGGCGCGTAATTTGGCGATCGTGGCGCTTCTGTCCCAACTGGGTTTGCGAGTTCACGAGTTGGTCGCCTTGAATATCGCCCAAATCGATGTTCCGTCGTGTACCCTTCTCGGCGTCCGCGGCAAAGGCGATACGCGCGTCGATTTACCGATGAGCGAGGAAGTGGCGAGCATTGTCCGCAGTTGGATATCCGCGCGGGCGGCATGGGCAGTCCTAGAGGAGCCAGCCCTCTTCATTACTAATAAGAGTGGCGGCCGAATGTCGATTCGGTCTGTTCAGCGGCTCATACCAACACTTTGGGGCAAGTGCGGCAGCACCAAACGGATTTCGCCCCATTCGCTGAGGCACACCACTGCCACCCTATCTATTACCCTTGGGACTGACATTTCCGCTGTCGGCGACTTGCTGCGACACAGCAGCCTCGACATCACCCGACGCTACATCGGCTTGGTCGGCGAGCGCCGCCGCGCTGCGGTCGAAAAGCTGGCGGTCACCATTCCCCCGCAGGTGATTCCGATCACGAACCAAACGAGTTGACCGGTTGACCCACCATGGGAAATCCCATGGGCAGACTGCGCCGCAAAAATAGTAGGTGCCCCTGCGAATTCGGTTGACGTACAAGAAAGCTTTGACGACCTGAATCACGCTGCCTGAGGTAAGATTGCGATGTGTCGCAGCTTGGCACTAGGCAGAGCACCGTGAAATCATTGGCCACGTACTTTGCTTCGAAGTCTCGCCGCGCACCGCTAAAGTCTAATGACAAGCTCTTGGCTATTGAGTGTCGCCAGGAGACGAACGCGAATTTCAGATTTGCGCCGAAGCAGTGCGGCGTTGGCTCGCATCTGGCAATGATCGAAACGCCGCGGTTTTGTGCAAGCGCTTCCACTTGAAGTCACAAGTCATTGGTATCAATCACGACAAAATGCCTAGGAACGCGCTGTCGCGTAATTGCTGCCATTCAAAAACCCTAAGATTGAACCGGTACTAGAGCGTCCCTAATCAGATGTTCCACTCTTGCGTCTGTATCGTCCTCGAACGATACGCTTCCACTGGAGATGTTGCACGCGCCAGAGCTTCGCGATAGGTCCCAAATAAGACTGACAGACGTCACAAGTGAGTACCTGTTTCTTGTAAAGCGAGCCGCCTGCTCTCTCACGTCTCCGGCCCCTGAAATCACAATGTTGGCGCTAGCGCTTACTGACAACGGATAGTCGCTAATGGTCATCTCACACACAGTAAGAATGCCGATTGATTTCTCGAGGCGTGCGACAGTTGCCATGACGTCGATTTGAACTGGTTCGATTGCAATTTCATTCTCCGCCAGTTTTCCAAGGCGCGCCAGAAAGTCTCTCCTCGATCGAGGGGCATTTCGCAATTGCAGCTGCGGAAAATCCGGAACAAGAAGGAACTCTGTTTTGCGGAACTCTACACGCTCGTATGTTCGTATCTTGCCGAAGGGATCCTCAATCGCATCGCTGATTGTGACTTTCTCAATGTAACTTGCTTCTATTCGATTTCGAGAAGCTCTGGTGGTTTTGAACCAATGATCGTCGGTGGGTTTGAAATCATCCACGAAATTGGCCCTCGAAATCGCCGATAACAGTTTGCCAGCCGGGTTCAACCTGGTACCACCGAATGCGCGTCATTTCCCAACCCCTGAATCTTGACTGCCCTCTAACGACTCTCGTGCTGCTTCAAAAGACTTGTGAACGACATCCTCCAGTACCCGAATCAACTTCTGTTCTGTTGTTGAATCCGGGCGTTGGTGATGGCCTTGGTGTCCTTCATCTTGTGTTGAGACGCTTCTAACTCGGTATCGAAAGTCCGCAGCGTTTTGTGTGTCTTGAAACCAGGCTTCGAAGTCTACTTCGGTATGAAGAACGTCCGTGGCTCGCCAGCAAGCTCGCGTAATGTAGTAGCCTTGTTTGGTGAGGTCTTGGTAGATTTTTGTCTGAAGAATGTTCTGACCTTCCAGAACAGCTTGCTTGATCGCGTTCCTCAGTTCGTGACTTTGCTTTTGGTTTCGATTCGGCGCAGAATTTGAAGGTTCATCGTCAGCGTCCTCATTCGTCGGCTTGTCGTCCAAATGGCTTACGCGTATGTCTGAAACGTCGCTATTCTCAAAGCCGACCATATCGTTGAACAAACGAAGGAAGAACTTGGTCCTGTGGCTCGGATTGCGGATACCGCTCAAATCGATCCTCACCGGTTTGGGCGCGGGGTTTTCCTCATTCTGCATCTTCGAAATAGCATCCACTAGCTCATTGACGATCCCGTCTGTCTTCTTCCCAGCTGTCGATCGCACACGAATAGAATCTCCCTCTGGTTCAATGTCAATTGTCGCTGTGCGGATGGTTTTTTGGTCAAGGCGATTGCGGGAATTCTTTAGCTCAGCATAGGTTACTTTGACGGTTATTACACCTTCCTTCGAAGTGGCAATTTGAAATTCCTCGTTCTTGAGTTCATGTCCAGTCCTTAGGCTGCTCGCAGCAGACTGTATGAGTTCTGAGCCGACGGCCAAACCAATTGATTGCATGGTTGAAGGGAGTTGTCGTTCGGCAATAGAAGTCTCGTCAAGGAGCGCATCAAGTTGATCCCGGTCAAACGAGAACAAAGACACGTATTGTGCCAGCTCAACTTTTGAGTTCTTCTGCGACAGCACAATCCCTCGTTCCCACGCGATCCGTCTCAGCGTTTCACTCTTGAAGGCCTCATATGCCAAGAAGTGATCGAGGATGTCTTTGTTGTCTGCATAGAACAGGGAGAGGGGGCGCTTACTCATTTCGCATTCCTATCTCGATTGTGGAGAATTTCTGCTGGATTTGCGCGATAGGTGCAAACTTCACCTGAGCCAATTTTGCAGCGATCTCTGGCATGTTGTAATACCGGGAAAGAAAACTCGCTTTTGCGTGCTCAAGTTGAACCGCCGCGTCGCTCACGGCATTGGGAAGATTCAAGTGGACTACGTCATTATCGCGCAAGACCTGGTATCGGAACAAGAAGTCAAGCACATACTCGAACTGTGCCATCGTACCGTTCGCTCGGTAGTACATATGCACAACCGAATGTGCGCGCTCATCCTTGACTCCGGCGAACTTCACTAGTTGCCAAGGACCAAGGAGAAGTTCAATAGACAGGCATTCCTGTGTGCACGCGGGACGATCAATCAAATTGTGCACGTCGAAAGTGCACTGGTACCCCTTTAGTGTCTTGCTCCCGCTTAGCCGCTCAATGCTATTCGCTACGGTGGCAAGATAGGTCACGTCGCCGGGCCCGACGATTGCGAACCTACGGTCCTTGGCAAGGTGCGGAGCGGCATCTTGCAACTGTGCCATCGCACTCCTGAAACGACTAGGATCATACGCGCCATCGTGATTGTAAATGAATAGAAGGCCAATGATCTCACCATCATCGTCCCCCAGAAAGAGCTCCTTGTATTTCTGGGATTTGTTGGCACATTCGATCGTATTTGCCAGACTTCTTGCGCATGTCGCCAGGTCAACATTTTGCAATGTTGATCTACCGTAGCTCTTGAAGTCGATATTGACGAACACATTTTCTGTTCGATAGGGATCAGTGTACGTGTACACGGCATCCGTTGGGTGCTTGCCAAGCTTTGGTGAACTCTCTTTGTGCTTCGTTAAGCAGTTCCAACTTTCGTTGTAAGGTCCAACCTTCTTCCAACCAAAAACACTGAATATGCTTCCAAACGCAAGTTCGCCAATGCGACTAATATTCGACGTCTCCGTCATGTAATCTTCTCTGCGCTGTTAGATGTTGCCAGGAAAGACCTTGCGATTTTTCCAGGATCTCGGATTCTGTCACATCTGAACCGCGCGGATTTACAAATTGAAGGTCACGTAGTGCTGCGCAAGTGAACAGTGGAATATCCTATGTATTCTGCATCGTCGAATTTTGCAATCGCGCCAGCCATGCATAAATTGGACGAAAGGAATTCTCAAGAGCCTTCAGAGTCGAAGAGCCGCGCATCGAACTGCAACTCATCGAGGCAAATGGACGCTCTGCCTGGACCTGGATATGGCCGCATGGTTCTAGTGTGTGCCCTTCATGGTTTCGACGACACCGTACGAACCCGAATCGACGATCGTCGGTATCTTCACTCCAGTCGAAGGAAGCAAGCCACAAGAGACCCGTTACGTGAGAAACTAGCGGCAATTATGGCAGTGAAGAGAACTACGATTGCGCGGAAGCCGAGACCTGGGACACAAACGGCTTCCACTGGCAAGTCGGCGGGAAAAGAAGGCAAAGCGTTGCAGCAGGTTTCGCGGCTTGCGCAAGTCCTTGAAGTGGTGCTGACAACTGCGCAGGCAAAAGGCTGGGAGGCCGAAGTTGTCAGTCGCGACGAAGTGATGAATCGCTACGCGTCAGTGGAAGTTTCGAAGCTACATGCGGACTTCCAAACGATCGAAGCGACGGTGGAAATATCTCTTGAAGACGACACGGTCCGCTTTCCGATTCATCCTGGCGACAAATTTCGTACGACAGGGCTCGGCGATCTGCATACGTCTATTGCGGCGGCAATTAGAACCCTATCTTGGATTCAAAAGCGCCCGGCCCCTGCAATCCCGTTGGCGGCACTCAACGAACTTGTCCTCATTCTCCGTCGATTCCATTCCGTGGCTCGACAGATCCGATCACGGCACGATAATCGAACTACTTTGGATGTTGTCGATGAATATGACGTTCAGGACCTCCTGCATGCGCTACTCCGATCACGATTTGACGATGTGCGTCCCGAAGAAGCCGCACCGAGTCACGCTGGTGCGAATAGCCGCATTGATTTCCTACTGAAGAAGGAGAAGATTGCCCTTGAAGTAAAAATGACGAGGTCAACACTCCGTGACAAGCAAATTGGCGAAGAACTGCTTGTCGATATTGCACGCTACAAGGGACACCCTGACTGTGAATCTCTAGTGTGCTTAGTTTACGACCCCAGTGGCTATGTCGTGAACTCGAGCGGCCTCGAGAATGATCTTTCAGGCGACAAGAACGGCGTGAAAGTCCGCGTCGTTGTTTGTCCGATACATTAGGTCGAGACGACTGGAACTCGGTAGTGATATTGGAACGATCTCTGAAATTTTGCGGCATGGTTCGGTTTCGGTGACTCAGCGGTACTTCTTCCATTGCCTGGATGGGCGCCGACGGGACGGCTGTTGGACGACTTGCGAGTTGTGTGAGTCGAGACATTCATCCATCGGTCAGGCCCATCGAGAAATCGCAGTTCGAACGGTTTTGAGGCCGGAATACATTCAGCCGTTCTTAGCTCGGCTGTTGTGACGGACTTTGCGATTGACACGGCCGCATGTGCATGCCAGATTTCGCATATGCAGTTCATAAGCACTGCTTACGCGGAATCCAGATGAACGGCGCCCAGGTGCGAGAGTTGCGGCAATCGCTCAAAATGGAGCCCACCCATTTTGCGCAGTTGGTCGGCGTCCACCCATCAACACTTTACCGATGGGAGGCCGCTGGCGAGATGGCCATAAGAGTTGAGCCGTTTCAGCAACAAATAATGGCTGTTCTTAAGCAGCAAACTGGTTCACCACAATCTAAAGCATCCGAAGGTATTGGCGACGCGATTGTCAAGGCACTTCTGGTCGGGGGTGCGATGTTTGGGCTCTATAAACTTCTGGAGGCTGCGTTCTCTGAGGACCAGCCACGGCGGACTGGAGGCGTCGTCGTGCGTGGCGCGGTGCCTCGCAAGAGAAGCCTTTCGCCTCGCAAAAGGAGTTCCTGATGAATATCACGATCCTCCGGGAGACAACCTCCTTGCGCGCGCCGAACACACCGGAGCGTCAAACGTCAATTTTCGCCAATTGGTTGAAGTGATATCGAGATGCCGGATCTTGCACTCAAGGAATTGACCGCCGTAAATCGAATTGCCGCCCAGCTTGGTCCAGCTGTGACAAATGCAATAATTGATGGCGTAATCGCCGACATGGGGTTTCGTCCCATGCAGGCATCGAATAAGGTTAGCAAAATCAGACAATTTCTTGAAGTACTGATTGGTGACGGACGGACTCGTTCGGGCACAGCGAAAGTGATATCGCAATTCGTCGTGGAAGCCCACCACCGCACGGTATCGGGGTCCGCACAAATGAGTGAATCAGACGTTGATTCAATCGTTGCCGATATGAAGGTTCTCGGATTGCCAACAGGCGAGCTGGCAAAATCCCATTGGCGCTCTGGATTGAAGTCAGCAAACCTAATCTCGTCAATACCGGAAGCACCTTCAGCTGTCAGATCGAATCCGGCAAATCCCCATTGCTGTCGCCATATCGAAGCCCTGCAATATATTAGCCAACTCGCGACAAATGAGGGTTATCCTCAGCATCGCGGGCGAGCGCTTGAAAAAATCCTGACTGACGTTCTGCGGAAAGAGGGTCTTGGCGCAATTCACAATATTGTGAATCCGGGAGAACAGATCGACGTAGCATTCGTGCTTCATGGGCAACACTATTTGACGGAATGTAAGTGGGAACGCGAGCCAGTGGGAGCACCGATCTTGCGAGAATTCGCTGAGAAGGTCCGCCGAAAGGCAGAAGGCACTTTCGGATTGCTCCTATCGATGTCTGGATATGTAAAGAACGTCAATTCCGTTGCCTCGATGGGATCTCGGCTCAACTGTATTGGAATTGCTCATCGAGAACTCATTTCGGTCCTTGAGGGAAGAACCACAATGGCCGCCACCATACTTACCGCTCGCGCCGCAGCCAGTACCAAATCGTGTTTCTATCTGGATGGCGGTGCTTAGACGGAAATAATGGGGGACAAACGCAACTTATTCCGAGTGCGAATGCGCGATGACGGGAGCTGTGTGCGGGGCAAACTGGGATACCCTGCCCTATCGCTCTCAGGATAAAGTTGTCAGGTCAATCACAATTTGGGCAGACGCGCGGGTCAAGCCCAGTCGGCCTAAAGGCCCGTAGAATGTCCAAGATGCCCACGGTCGTTTGATCCTCGGTCGAGAATTGTTCCCAGTTCATGCTCTGATCTCGGCTGAGGGCTGCGTCCGGTTGCGCGAAATCGACGGCGCAGAAATGAAGCCTAAGCCTAATGGAGCTATCGTTCCCAAAGGGGAAGAATCGCACTTTCACCTGGCATATAGCCAACGCGCCAACCATTGCCTTCCCTGTTTAGGTGGGGGTTGTCCCTATTGAGCGCGACGAGCGCTAACCGAAGGTTGTTCTCAGTTAGGAACGCAACGGTTTCCCGGCGCCATTCCTCCAAGCGCTGAGCCCGGTCGTCGAAAAGAAGTGACAGCTTACGGAGCGCATCCGCGGAAGGCCCATCAATCGGAGGGGCTTCCGTTTCGAGTTTCTCGTATTGAGCCAATGTGGCTCTTAGCTTTCCCAAGGCGGGCTGCTTGGACTCAAAAACATTCATACCAACAAGTAGGAATGTCGGAGTTGGACCGTCTCGAAGTTCCTCGGGAAGCCTTTGGCGATTCCGAGGTTTAATGTGCACTTCGTCACCCTTAGCTCCTTGCCGCCAGCGTCTGAACAACTCCGCGTAGAGGGCTGACAATTGCATGCGCATAGTTTCGACAACATCGGTGCGAGATTGTACGATACGGCTTATTTCATCAAGACGCACCCTCGCCTTCCCTGACCAATTCTCCAGAATCTTCAGATCGGCCTGGAACCGGCGGCGCCCAGCTGTGGTTCGAATAATACCCTCGAATCCAATGATTGACTGTTTCCCACAATCCCGTCCCATGCATAGGACTAGACCGCAAAGAGTCCGTACAACAAGGCCCTGCTGATGTTTGTGTCGCCCTTTGAGGCTGCATTCAACATTCTCGTCAAATGCATACAAAAGCGAGAATACCATCTGGATCTGCGATATGTCTTTCCTCGGTCAACTGTAAGCCCGGGTACTCGATGAGTTCGCGTGGTGCGAGAAGCTCAGGTATATGTTCCCAGGATGGAGCGCCCGGACTGACATCGCCCCGCCGATCGTCGCACTCTTCACAAGCCGCGCACCGCTTTTCAGAGATCACCGGTGACTGTGAAATTGACTCCTTTCCCATATCGCAGTCCACTACATATCCGAAATTCTAAGCTTGTCGTCCGCAAACGAAATTGCACGGCATCGAGGTTCCATTGCGTCTACCTTCGCGCCATCCGTCGCTCCAATTACCGCACCGCAAGCGACTGGTGGGCAGCCAATCCGCAAGTGCGTTGCCCAGATGTGGTTTCCCCAGGTGAGGGTGTCATCTAGGTAGACAACTGCTTCATGGCGGCGGACTGGTTCCCCTGGGACAAGCACGAGGTTCTCGTGCAACTCTTGCCACGTGTAGTGGCCACCTTGGCTCTTCTTTTGAAGGGGTTTCACATTCACAACGGACAAGCTGAGCCGACCAATCCCGGCCTGTTGCAGTCGAGATCCAATTTCACGCCCAGACCATCGCGCCGACATAATGCGGGTTAGCGTCACATCTGAAGAGGGGATTGGAACGAACGCAATCGGGTGTTGCGCAATTCCAAGTTCTTTGCGCATGTAGTCCACGTAATCTGCGAATTGCGATGCAACGCAACCATAGGCGTCGTTGCTCGATTGGATCATACCTGACGTTCCGTCTGGCCAGGTAACTAGCTGAGGTCTAGGGGTCTTATTCGGATCATTCTTCGCCCACCAGACAAGAGATCTCAACTCCCATACTTTGGTACATTCGTTTTCCCACGGTGATCGCGTCGCAATGTACGTACCCAATGCAAGAACCGGTATCCGCCCTGTCACTGTAAGCTCCTAGTCTAATCATCAACTGTCGAAGACACATCTGCGATAACGTCTATGGGATTATCAAAAGCAATCGCAGATTTGAATCTTCCTGGCCAGGTCAGCCTAGAATTCTCCAGAACGGATCGGGCAATGAACAAGCGCTTGCCGCTCTTTTCGCATTCAACTGCTTGGTGAAGTGAACCACTTGTGTCGCTCGCTTCAATGATGACAGTAGCTCTTGAAAGCATTGCCATGACTCGATTGCGTTCTGGAAAGTGACTTGGAAAGGTCTTCTCGCCGTCGCGGAACGGCGAAATCAGTAGGTGATCGCTGTAGATTTGCTGTTGAAGAAGGGCGTGCTTCGCCGGGTATACTCGCGACAATGGTGTACCAATTACCGCAATTGTGCGGCCACCGGCGGCAATGGCAGCCGCATGAGCAGCTTCGTCAACGCCCTCGGCTAGTCCAGACATTGTCACAATGCCGCAACGCGCCAACTCTTTCGCAAGCGCAGCCGCCAATCGCGCACCTTCTGGACTCACCTTCCTTGAGCCGACTATGGCAACACTCGTTCGCGAGAGTAGTGAACGATCACCGGCAAGGTACAAGTACGGAACGCGAAGAATGAACGCATTTGGAATACCAAAATTGCGAGACTCAACTCGTTCAGTGGACACAGGAGGAACGTAACGGGCCTGCGACTTCGATCGCTCCGACGAATAGGTCCCACGTGAATACTTCGAATTACTCACGCCATGAGCTTCCACGGTTGCACTCCAATCTATACGTGATCCTTTGTCCAGTATTTTGTAAGCCGGCAGCGCGTGTTTCTCACTAACTTACTGTAATTGTTGTGGTATTTTTACAAAGCATTCGGACCTTTATGGCCACGCACGCACGGAGCAGCCACCGGCCAGGGTGCATCGGGGCGGGGTCAGTTCCGCGTAACCGGTGAAAGTGCCAACATCGAATATAGCCGCATTCATTGTCTCCTCCGTTGACACCACGTTGACTTAAAGATCTCAGAAGATGTGATATCGCGTGATGACCCGTGATGTTGCAATGACACAAGATCCAATCCTTTCAATTATTTAGGAGTAATTCTGCGATCTTGCATTCACGCGATCTTGTGCAGTTTCGGGCTCATAACCCGAAGGTCGGCGCGACAAATACTCGAAGGAAGGTCAAGCGCGTAACGTCATGAACCTCTCTCGTTTCGGTTGCATTGATCGGGAACGTGCCCTGCTTAGAGTATCGTAATGTGACAACTTCCGCGTTTCCGTGAAGATTTGAGCGTTGAATTGCCAATTTCACCACCACATCGAATTTGAATACAGGAAGGTCGAGCAAACGTGCACTCACTCAGAACACCGAGCGGCGAGAAACCATCACAGGACGAATTGCTCCGTCGCATTTCCCAAAAGCAGGGCGAGGGATGCGTGGCTCACATCCGGGTACTTCTCATTCGCGATGAAGATGCATGGGTCCCAACTTGCGGGCGCATCGACGTCTCGCGTCCCGAAGATCAGCCCGTCGTCAAGACGCGACCCATTGGTGGTGCGCGGCTACTAATCGAGACGATCCCACTTGATGAATTCGCCGAGCGACTAGCAACAGCATTTGCGGGGAATGACTTCGTTGTGGACGGAGAGTCCGTTGCTGGCCACGGGATGGACGGTGCTTGGATCGGAGCACACCGTACAGACGACTGGCTCGAATACGGAACGCGGTGGCCGATCGTAGAATTCGCTGCCATGAAGACATTTGTGGGGCGGCCGTACCTCCACAATGTGTTTGAGTCTGAAGGTTCAGTTGAAGCACTCGATGGCATACGAGACTGCCTTCGCACCTCACTTGGATATTGGGGGGCTCGAGACATGGGCGATTCGCGTGGCAACCGCTTCGGCATCTATCTTTGGGACTACCGAGGCGTATTCCGCCGGAAGCGAACGAAGGACGTCGTATGCTTCGTTGTCGATCCACCGGACGATTCTAGTCTGAAGTTGGCGACCGTCGTTCGCCACGATGGCGGCATCACGGCAAGGACTTTTCGGCAGCCGCAAGAAGTAACATTTCCGATAGTTGGGATGCTCCATCGGCTGAATATGACACTCCGGCACGACGATGACATTGTCTGTGAACTGTTGTGGGACGAGAACACGGAGCGCTTGCGACTCGAACACGATGGTGTATACATGCGACCGCCAGTCAATGCTCAAGCTGATCCCATCGACGCGGGTTCGACGATCGCGGAAGTAGTTCTTCCGTTCATGGTGGATAAGGAGTTGTCGCGCATGGTTGCCCGCGACCTTGGCGAACTTGATTCGGCTATTGGAGCGGCAAATATCAAGTCAGCTGTTATTTTGGCCGGATCAATCGTCGAGGCGGTTCTTTTGGACGTGCTAGCCCGTAACGAACATGAGGCTCGGCTTCGCATGCGTAAGAGGTGGCCCAATAATGTATCCGCGAAGGAACTTATTGACGTTGCTTCGTCGATCCAGGTCGCTCTGCCTGACGGCACGACGCCTGCATTGCTGCCACCGCTAACCGGTAAAAAGGGCTTCATTGTCATTGATCATCGCGATCTCATTCACCCACGAGCAGAGGTGCGGGGAGCCACAACCATTGATACAAATACGGTGCAGACGATGCGAGGCATTCTTGGCGAGATTTTGCGTGATCTCGGAGAGGCTCACCGCAATGGCGTGCTTGATGCTTACGCAGCAGGAAATGTAGTGCAAGATATTGCCGACTGACGAATGCGTCGAGAGCGCGAAAGTGTTGAAACCTGCGGCGAAACTTGCGGCCCATTCGAGGTGGCCCTGTCATTTCCAGGCGACGCATCACCGCCGTCAGCACTCGCACCAGATGAAACAGACGAAGATAAGGCCGAACGCGACCACTACCCCCAACCGTCGCTCATTACTTGAAGCTGTCCCTTCTGGTGACTTGCTTACGCCGTTATGTTCTGTCTTCAGTTGTCACCGAGATCACGATGTTTCAATCACTTGACCGATGCCGGCAAAGCCGGCACTTGTGGTGCAGTCGATAAAAGCGACCACCAGATGAGTGATTGGAATGCTTTCCTGTGAGAACAGCTCACGAAGCCGGTCGCGCATAGACATCGGCGTCGTGCTCGGCTCCATTTCCACTTCCCCAATCACAGTAGTACTTGGAAGTGCAACGTCGTTCGTGTGGTTGGAAACGCTATCTTTCATTCCAAACGTTTCGAGGAGCATATAAGCCCGAAGATAGCTACTGGTTGGGGCACGCTTGGAGTCGATATCAAAAGAAACTAGAACTGTGCGAATCATGATTCCTCCCGCCAGGGCAAAGTGCCCTTATTTCTGGCCAGGGGCCAGACTCAAAACGGGGGAGTTGCCGCTGGGTCAAAATGCCCTACTCTGGCTAGTCGGTGCACTTCCAAACTCGTTGGCCGACCTCGACACGACTTCCCACCTTCCAGCTTCAGCCGCGAGGTCAGCGCCCTGGTCAAAGCGGTTTCGACCCAACGAATCGTCCTGAATCGTCTGAGGCATCCACGGTTCGCGTACTTGCGTCACTGTCGTTTTCATTCGGCTCGACAACACAATCGCGAATCGCGGCCTTTTCTTGCTGATCGTGCTCGTTTGACTCGCCCTCATAACCCGAAGGACTCATTTCTTGGGAATCTTGAAATCCTGCTGACTCGCGCACCCTATTTCTAGTGACTAATCGTAGCTTGATCGCCTGCGGGTGGGTGCGTAGTGCAATGGAAATTGTTGACCAGGATATCCAGCCCGCGAAGCTACCACATTTGAAACCATTGCCACCACGGCGCTGGCGAATCGAAGAAACAGAGTCAGTCGTTGAAGGCCGCAATCTAACCAAACGTAACCGCCGCTGTCTCATCGATAAAACATTTCATGCGCGGATTCAATTGGTGTCCGTTCTCCGAGCCCCGGAGCTAGCTGTATCGGTCTGACGTGCCAGAGGAATTCCTCAACATTTCGGTTGAAGAATCGAAAGTATTTGAAGTCGAAGAAATCCCTGAATCGCTCGGACACAGTTCCATCTGAATCCAACGTGCAGACATCGATTGATTTCAAATGACGACACTGCGACAACGCGGCCTTTAGAAAGTATCTGATGTACGAATCAGTAACTGGCAACGAGTACCCGAGAATTCGAATATGACGTGCCTCTGACAAGGCCCTAAATGCCTGCTGCCAGGTCTGCCGGAGTTCGTCTCCAATGGCCTTGCTCCAAGTTGGGGGGACTATCTGTATCCCGTCAACACTGCCGTGGATTTTCGCGAGTAGCGTCTCTCCAGACTGATGTCTAAACTTATGTGGCGTGACGAATTCGGTCACCGCTGACGGCGGGTGCTCCATACGGAAGACATCGATGGCGTTCTCAAGTAGTGTGTCGTAGTTTAGCGTAATGACCTGGTAGCTAAAATCGCTCTCGCAGCGTGCGCTCCGGTTCTCTCCGTCGATTCTGCCCAATCCAAGCAGCGCTGCGGCGAAGTCCTTGTATCCGCGAAGTATGCTGTTGGTCCAGTCGGAACCAACTATTGCAGGAGTATATTGCTCAATTACATATTTGATCACGCTGACGTAATTGTCGCGCAGATTTCCGCGACCTTGTTCGTCGAGTTGCGCCTGCATCTCGGCAATAGAGAATGCTTCCTCGATATTGAACAAGTCTGACCGAGCGTAGTTCTTGATCCGAGCAAGTTCATCGATATGTCGAAGGACATTCTTGAACGCGGTCTGAATGTCCACCGCCATTGCATCGTCTCCCCCAAAAACCAAGTCCTTTGCTTTGAGCAAGAAATTGGAGATGGTCGGAAGTCCGGCTGGTGCCGAGAAGCCCGCACCTAATATGTAGACAACGTTTTCCATAGCGTCAGTCTGCTGTTGATTCGATGACCTCAGTTCTCATTTCCCATTTCCACGCCATTGCCACGCCCAACGTTCCCTGGTGTCGCAATCTGTCCGGTTCTGACCAGAAGCTGGCGGACCGACTCGCAACCTCTCGCACCAGGTACACACCGAAAACAGCTGGTGAATGTTGTGTATTCGCGGGGATTGCGTTGGAGCCAACTCGTGGATTTGAACCTCGGACCTGCGGTTTACGAAACCGCTGCTCTACCGCTGAGCTAAGTTGGCAGGGGCCGGAAGATTACTTACGGGGAGTCCGGCGTCAAGGTCGCAAGAATACTCGAAAAAAGACGGCTGTTTTCAGTGCATAACTGGTGCGTGTTGACGCTAGGCTGTACCGAATAGGGACGGGTCGGCCCGTCATCAGCTGGTCAAAGTTCCGCGCCTCCGAGCGTCGTCAGTGATTAGCGAGTGCGCTTCGACCGGGTTGGCTTGAATTCACTTGCCTGATCGCCACTTCCAAACTCATGAGGTCAGGCATTGCGGTATCGGCTTGGCCCTTGGCTAGTTCGACGATCTGTTGTGCTTCACCGAGGCTCGGTCCCACCATTACGATGGAGAAACTGAGGGGGCCAGTGAGTCCAATCACGACTGGCAATAGCGACATCAGGTAGTGCTCGGTTTGCTCCTGGGCGCGCAGTGCGGCGGTTCGCAATGTCAAGAGTTCAAGTATTGTAGGGAACTGGCGTGAGTCTGGATTCGGACAGCGCAGGGCGTAGCTTGCTACTGTCATGGTGCAGGCGGCCCATTCCGCAAACAGTGCCTCATCGTCTGCTATCGATTCGAGGTACGGGCGTCGAAGCAGCCCGGTCAGGCCGTCACGTCTTTTGAGATACGCGCGAGCGTAGAGGTGCTGCGGCGTATTGGCGCTGAAGCTGACCAGCCTGTCGAAAACGTGAGGCACGGTTCGCGAGCGCTTCTGGGCCAGGCTGAAGTCCAAGATGACCGCGCGCTCGTCGTTGATCATGACGTTGCCGGGTTTCAAATCGCCGTGCACGAGCCCCTCGCGATGGATCGCGGCTAGTCCCTGGGATACATCACTGGCAATTCGACGAAATTCGTTTTCGACTTGTCCGCGTTGAAAGTCGCCTCCGAGCCCACTCGGCTGCACTACGCCCTTTTGATCAGTTTCACGACGTAGAGCAAGGCGACGGCACCTACGGTGGCAACAACGATGTTTCCGATAGTCCCACTGGGTGACAAGCCCAGCAATCTAAAGATGAATCCACCGATGCCTGCACCAATTACACCAATGACGATGTCACCGAAGACACCGAAACCAGAACCCCGGATGATTTTCCCTGCGAGCCAACCCGCGATCAAGCCAACCAGCAGGAACAGGACCAGATGCATTCAATACCTCACCTTCGAATTGACCAGCAGCTTGCCACGTCATCCCGTTTTTTGCCTCCGACTCGAAACGAATGACGAAAACATTGCTTTATCAAGTAGTTTTTAAGCGTGTAGGTTTGGCTCAGCTCGCCTGGGAACAACTCGAGTGCGATCAAGTGAGCTGCCGCTGTGGGGCTGAGCCATTGAAATATACGATTTATTTGTCGTAGCGCGAGACAAGAAGCTCACATCGCAGATGCACCCGAGGTTGGCATTGTGTTTAGTACGGCTCTTGCGGGTAATGGACCTCGGAAGAGGGAGTCGGCTGTGAGGGATTGACGCGCTTGTTGGTGTGTGCTCGCGCAAAGCCGTGGGTCCGTTACGACACCTTCATGCACGTTCCTTCATTGTGAGAAATTCCCCAGCTTGAATGAAGGTGTGCGCCTTGTCGGACTCTAAGTGGTGCAACCGGCAGTTGGCCAAAGGAGACACCATGAAATCGAACCGCATTTTCAACACGAATCGGGTGGCAAGCTTCGCACTATTGTTAAGTGCTCTCGGCTGCTCATCCGCCCCAGGGAATGACGGCGATCTGGCTGAAACGCAAGAGCGCGTCGTTGGCGTCAACACCTTTCTCTATTTAACCTGCAATGCGACGGGTTGGCAGCCAGGCTCTGCGACGCGTCTGCAGACCACTTCGGACCCAAACGTATTTTCACTGGATATCGATGTTCACCAATCGTTCCTGCTGACCAGCAACGATGACTGCAGTCTCGTGATGACGAACCAACTCGATGGCTGGGGCACGAGCCAGACTCGTTATACGAGCAGTGGCACCTTGAGTGTGCCCGGTACCACACACTTCACGCCGAGTTCGGCGCATTTCGGTGTGAAGTATCCTGCTTTGGGCCGGTATCACGCCAAGATCAACTGGCAGCAGGGCACGCTCAATATCGCGGCTGCGCCGACCCCGCACGCACTCAAAGTGCTTTACGTGGGGTACAACCCGAGTGATGGGACGACCACGATGGCGGATAAGTACTTCGGCTGGCTGTATAGTGGGTTGACGGCCGATCAGGTCGAAGATGCGACTGCCAATGCCGAGATTGCCGCGTTCAAGCAGCTCTCGAACGGGCGCATCAGTTACCAGATCGCCGCCAAGATCCACGATCGCACGTTCGATCCGTATACCGACGGCTCGAGTTACACGATGGATAGCTACGGTGGGTGTCTCGCCAACCCAGTCGACCCGAACTGCGACCCACGAAAGTATTTGTTCGATTATCCGCGTTGGTTTGCCGAGAACAAGATCTGCGAGCAGGCGGACCAATTGGGGGTCAACGAGATTTGGGTTCAAAGCGCACCATTTATCATGACTTGGGAGAACTTCATGGTCGGTCCGACGCCAGGCTTCGACGTCAACGGGCCCTCATACGTCATTCCGGCGTGCAAGAAGCACTACGTTGTGCACAACCCGACATATCAGGCTCCCCCTGGGTCATTTCTACATATCGTCGGTCATCGTGTCGAACGCACCATGGGGTTCCTCACCGCGAACTGGCAGCCAGCGGATACCAATCTGCATTGGGAGCGCTTTGCAGTGACGTCGCGCTACAACCAACCTTACGGTCAGATCCTGCCCGACCTGCCGAACCCCTACTGCGGCAACGCCCATTTTCCGAGCAACGCCCAAATGGACTACGACTACGCCAATCCGCGTGCGTGGAACTCAATCTGTGGCGACTGGGGCAACTTTCCCAACTATACGAACAGTGTCGTTAGCGTAACTTGCAGTAACTGGAGCTGTACCGACAACTCCG
Organism: uncultured delta proteobacterium; assembly: GCA_963819085.1. Lineage (GTDB taxonomy): Bacteria > Myxococcota_A > Polyangia > Polyangiales > Polyangiaceae > FEN-1139. The sequence continues at coordinate 5,748 of CAWFUX010000037.1, read as the reverse complement.
GTTGGGGCGCGTACTGGCTCGGCGCGCTGCCAACAGGCATCGGCACCGTCGCGATGACGAGTATCAACGGCAAGGCCTTCGCGTTCCCGCGCGATTGGTGGACACTGCTGTTGAATCCGGATCAAGTGATGGCGTTCGCGGCCCAACTTTAATAGCCGATCACGTTGTGTACGGACGGCACGCGAGTCCTGCGTGCCGTCACGACATCACACTTCCACGAGTGTCGAGGCCCGCCAGTCCCGGGCCCAGCCGATGCTTAATTCAACGTCCGCGAAACAACGTCAGCTGCTACGGGAGGTGCCGAACTATTTGACGACCTCGACCTCGCTGACAATTTTATTCTCGAAGCGTATCGGGCCGCCACTGGCTCGTTCCACTTCAAGCATGAATTCCTCGGGCCTAGACGAATCAAAGGCGAGTTTTCCAAAAAGGTTAGTGCCATTCATGGTGATCACGCGGATGAAACTCCCCGCGAGCTTCTCTGGCAGGTGGGCGCGGACGGGTGAATACTTGGTAACCCGATCCTTCAATGCAAGATAGTCCCAAGCAGTCTTGGGCCCATCGAGCCGCGTGTAGAAGTAAGCGACCTCTTCTTTAGACATGTCGCGCTTGACGCCGTCTTTGAACTCGAAGCGTCCTTGCGTCGCCATTGCATTTGCGCCAATTTTGAGTTCAAGCAATTGAGCAACACCCGTACGAGTCGGCGGATTAGCGTACGACATCGAAACGATCCGTCCGTCGCTTCCCGTAACGATGGTCCAGGGTCCGGCCTGTTCCTGGCCTGCCTGCGCGCTTTCAAGGACGCACAACGAACAAGCGAGACCGACCGTGATCGCTAACCTTTTGCGGCGCATATGCGTATTTCCTTTCCCGACTCGTACCATCAATACCTTAGCAGTGGGAGTAGCTGGGTCCACAGCCATCCCAAAAGAGCCGGTAGTTTCGGGCGGTTCGGGCGTCGCGCCCGAGTACGTCGGCCAGCTGCGCCGCCAGTGGGAGGCGCGGCAGAAGCTGGAGGACAAGTACGAGGAGCTGCGCGGCGACCGGCGGCCGGTGCTGGCCCACGAGGGCCGCTACCACGGCGCGCCGCTGCGCGCCGGCGAGCCGGCGCCGGCGGTCCCGCCCGGCCCGGGGCATACGCACGGCCGCGGAGATTCCCCGCATGTGCACGCCAAGGAGCCGCCGACTACGCTGTGATCCCGTGCCGGATGGGAAAACGTGACCGAGTCGTCCCGCGCGCTCGCCGCTGACCTGGCCGCGCGGGTCCGCGGCCAGGTGCGCTTCGACTCCACCAGCCGGGCCGTGTTCGCCGCGGACGCGTCCAACTACCGGCACGTCCCGGTCGGGGTCGTTCAGCCCGCGGACAACGACGACGTGCTGGCCACGCTCGAGGTGTGCCGGAAGCACGACGTGCCCGTGCTGCCGCGCGGAGCGGCCACCAGCATCGGCGGGCAGGCCGTCAACGAGGCCGTGGTCATCGACTTCTCCCGGCATCTGCGGTCCGTGCTGAGCATCGACCCGGAGCAGGCCGTCGCCCGGGTGCAGCCGGGAGTGGTGCTCGACGACCTGCGCGCCGCGGCCGCCCCGCACGGTCTCACCTTCGGGCCCGACCCGTCCACGCACAGCCGCTGCACGCTGGGCGGGATGATCGGCAACAACGCCTGCGGCTCGCACTCGGTGGCCTGGGGCAAGACCGTGGACAACGTCCGGGACCTCACGGTCGTCAGCTACGGCGGCACCCAGCTCACCGTCGGCCCTACCGGCCCGGATGAGCTGACCGCCCGCGCGCGGCAGCCCGGTGAGACGGGCGGCATCTATCGCGGCCTGGCCCAGCTCAGCGAGCGCCACGCCGCACTGGTCCGCACCCAGACGCCCCGGCTGACCCGGCGGGTGTCCGGTTACAACCTGGACCAGCTGCTGCCCGAGAACGGCTTCAATCTGGCCCGGGCTCTGGTCGGTACCGAGGGCAGCTGCGTCACGATGCTGGAAGCCACGGTGGATCTGGTCCCCATGCCGGCCGCCCGGGTGCTGACCGTCGTCGGCTACCCCGGCCCGTTCGGGGCCGCGGACGCCGCGCCCGGTTTCCTGGACCTGGCCCCGCTGACCATCGAAGGCATGGACGTGGCGCTGATCGCCGCGCTGCGGGCGGCCCGGCCTGCCGATCAGCGGTACAAGCTGCTGCCGGACGGCGAAGGGTGGCTGTTCATCGAGACCGGCGGCGGCACCGGGACCGAAGCCGAAGCGGCGGCCCAGGCCGTCGCGGCCCGCGCCGCGCAGACCGGGGGGACCAGCCGGATCGTCACCGACCCGGCCGCGATGCGGACCCTGTGGGGCATCCGGGAGGCCGGGGCGGGGATCCTCACCCGCGGCGCGGACGGCCGGGAGGCCTGGCCCGGCTGGGAGGACACCGCGGTGCCGCCCGAGCAGCTCGGGCCGTATCTGCGGGAGTTCCGCAAGCTGATGGACGACCACGGCCGGCGGGGCGCCTACTACGGCCACTTCGGCGACGGCTGCGTGCACATCCGGATCGACTTCGACCTGATTACCGCGGCCGGTATCGCGGGCTTCCGCCGCTTCATCACCGAGGCCGCCGACCTGGTCACGGCGCACGGCGGTTCGCTGTCCGGCGAGCACGGCGACGGCCAGGCCCGCTCCGAGCTGCTGCCGCGGATGTACTCCCCGGCGATGATCGCCGCCTTCGCGGAGTTCAAGGGCATCTGGGATCCGCGGGACCGGATGAACCCCGGGGCCGTGGTCAGGCCCCGCCGGCTCGACGCCGATGTGCGGGTCTACGTCGAGGGACCGCGGCCCGCCGTCCGCACGCACCTGGCCTTCGCCCACGACAACGGCAGCCTGGAGGCGGCCACCCGCCGCTGCGTCGGCGTCGGGGCCTGCCTGTCCGGCAGCGGCAACGTGATGTGCCCGAGCTACCGGGCCACCGGCGAGGAGCAGCACTCCACCCGCGGCCGGGCCCGGCTGCTGTTCGAGTTCGCCAGCGGCCGGGCGGGCGTCGACGCCGCGCACGCCGACGACGTGGCCGGCGCGCTGGACCTGTGCCTGTCCTGCAAGGGCTGCAAGCGGGACTGCCCCGTCGGCGTCGACATGGCGGCGTACAAAGCTGAGTTCCTGGCCCAGCGGTACGCCGGGCGGCGGCGGCCGGCCGCGCACTACTCGCTGGGCTGGCTGCCGCGGTGGCTGCGCCTGGTCAGCCGGACCCGCAGCGCCGCGCTGCTGAACTGGGCCGCGCGGCGCCAGGCCCTGGCCGCGGTGGCCAAGCGCCTCGGCGGGATCGCCCCGGAACGGGACATTCCCGCGCTGGCCGGCGAATCGTTCCAGGCGTGGTTCGCCCGCCGCGGACCGCGCCCGGAGTCCTCGGAGACTCCGGAGACTCCGCGGCCGCGGCTGCTGCTGTGGCCCGACACGTTCACCAACTACCTGGAGCCGAGCATCGGCCGGGACGCCGTCGCCGCCCTGGAGGCGCTCGGCTACCGGGTCGAGGTCCCGGCCCAGCCCGTCTGCTGCGGCCTGACCTGGATCAGCACCGGCCAGCTCGACCACGCCAAAGAGGTCATGGCCCGGACCCTGGCCACGCTGCAGCCGTGGCTGGACGCCGGGGTGCCGATCGTCGGGCTGGAGCCGAGCTGCACGGCGGCCCTGAAGTCCGAGGCGACCGAGCTGCTGCCGGACAGCCCCGCCGCGAAGCAGGCCAGCGCGGCCGTCCGCTCGCTGGCCGAGATCCTCCGCCCGCACGCCGGTGCCCTGCGCGACCGCGCCGCGCAGCAGGCCACGGCGCGCGACGGTCGCCCGGAGCCCAAGGCCGGCGCCACCCAGCAGGCCACGGCGCGCGACGGTCGCCCGGAGCCCCAGGCCGCGCCACCCAGCAGGCCACGGCGCCGGAAAACCGCCCGGAGGCTGCCGCGCCGCCCAAGGCGCTGGTCCAGGTGCACTGCCATCAGCACGCCGACCTCGGCTTCGACGCCGATCGTGAGGTGCTGGCCGCGCTGGGCGTCCGGGCCGAGGTGCTCGATTCGGGCTGCTGCGGGCTGGCGGGGAACTTCGGCTTCGAGCGGGGTCACTACGAGGTCTCGCAGGCCTGCGGTGAACGTGTGCTGTTCCCCGCCATCCGCGCCGACCGCGGCGCGGCGGTCGTCGCCGACGGCTACAGCTGCCGCACCCAGATCCGCCAGGCCACCGGCGGCGCCCCCGTGCACCTGGCCCACCTGGCCGCCGCCGTCCTCGCCCCGTCCGAGGATCTGCCGGACACCGCGCCGGCCGGGGCACGAGCAGAGCGGGCCGCCGGGTGAGTCTCGCGCAGCAGTGGGGCATGGGTCCGGGCTCGCGGGATCTGGTCAGGACACGGAGTGGACGATCGTCGCCGTGTACTGACCGACGATAGCGGTCGTCGGCACGTTCACGTCGATCAGCGGATCCCAGGTGGCGGACGTCACGCCGCCCACGTTGGTGGCGCTGACGACGGGCTGCGGGTCGCCGGACAGATTCGTCACGGGCTCGGTGCTGAAGGTAGCCGACCCGGTGGTCGAGCCGAAGCCAGTGATGTCGTAGAAAGCATCGCTGGCCGGGATGGTCTCCGGCCCCGTCCCGTTGCCCGTGGTGAACTCGGTGGCTGAGACGGTCGCGGTCCAGTCGGCGCCGAAGCCCCGGTTGTCGAGGACCTGAACGGTGCCCAGGCTGGCGCTTGCGCTGCCGCCCGGGGTCGTGGCGCCCAGGTCGGCGCTGATGGGCGCGGTGATGGTCAGCGCGCCGGCGATGACCGGGACGCTGACAGCGCAGGGTGGGTCGGTGCTCCCGGCCGGGCAGTCGCTGCCCGGATCGGCGAGACGACGGTGTTGGCCAGGATCCTGCCGCCGGTATCGGGGTCATTCACGGTGACCGTGTAGGTGATGGTGACGACGTCGCCGGGGTCGAGGTCGCCGGTCCAGGTCAGCACCGGGGACTGGCATAGCTGACGGTGCCGGCGCTGGCGGTGCCGGTGGCGGTGGCGTCGCCGTTGTAGGCGGCGTCGCCCAGGACGCCGGACAGTGTGTCGGTGACCTGCGCCGGGGCATAGGGGGTCTGGCCGGTGTCGGCGACGGTGATGGTGTACCCGACGGTGGAGCCGGGCGTGGTGGTGCTCACGGTGGCGGTCTTGGTGATGGTGAGGGCGGGGACCAGGTCGATGACCGTGGCGGTGCACGCCGGGTCGGTGCTGCCGGCCGGGCAGTTGCTCCCGGTGGCGGCGGTCGTGACGGTGTTGATGAGGAGTTTGTCGCCGGTGTCGGGGTTGTTCACCGTAACCGAGTAGGTGATGGTCGCGGTCACGCCGGGGGTGAGGTCACCGGTCCAGGTCAGCGTCGGGCTGATGTAGCTGACCGTGCCGCTGCTGGCGATCGCGTTGTTGTTGTAGATCCCGTCGGTGAGGACGCCGCCGAGCGGGTCGGTGACGGTGATGCCGGGGTAGGGGGTCTGGCCGGTGTCGTCGACGGTGATCGTGAAACCTACGGTCGAGCCGGGCGTGGTGGTGCTCACCGTCGCGGTCTTGGTGATGGCCAGGGCCGGGATCAGGACGGTCACCGTGGTGGTGCAGCGGGGGTCGGTGCCGTCGGCCGGGCAGTTGTTCCCCGCGGCCGCCGAGGTGACGGTCGTGGTGAGGGATTTGTCGCCGGTGTCGGGGTTGTTGACGGTGACCGAGAAGGTGATGGTCGCGGTGCGCACCGGGGCCGAGGTCACCGGTCCAGGTCAGGTTGGGGC